>NZ_JBJDSB010000020.1:0-247 GCF_044987625.1 Desulfobaculum sp. SPO524
CCGCCACTTCCCACTCAAACACCCGCCCCGCCTTGCCGGAAACAATCCCTGTCCAGAAAAGGTTTACATTCTCCCCAGTCCCGAATATATTCGCCACCCATCCACGCGGAGGGGTGGCAGAGCTCGGTTTATTGCGACGGTCTTGAAAACCGTTGGGGGTTTACGCTCCCCGGGGGTTCGAATCCCTCCCCCTCCGCCATTACGACACATAAGCCTCGGTATTTCCGGGGCTTTTTTCGTGTGCCCC
>NZ_JBJDSB010000021.1:0-219 GCF_044987625.1 Desulfobaculum sp. SPO524
CGGGGGGATGGAGGTTGGGGTGCTTGGGTGCTGAGGTTGGGGAGGGAGAAAAGAGAGAATAAAGAGAAAAGAAGGGGGATGGTTGGGCTTTATGGTGGCGGGGCCGAGAGATGCTTCGGTGGGATTTCTGTATGTTGTTGCCGTGTCTCCGACGGCCAAAAGGTGTTGGGGGAACCTTGCAGGATTCCCCCCGCACCCTCTGGACACCCGTCCCCCTCC
>NZ_JBJDSB010000003.1:0-399729 GCF_044987625.1 Desulfobaculum sp. SPO524
ATCCGCCCAATATCACCGGTAGTCCACGCCCAACACCTCCTGCCTCCGGCGGTTTAAGGACTCCGCCCTTAAAAATCCCGAGCGCGCACAGACCGGGTGCGTGTAGAAGGCGCAGCCGTCACCCCTGTCAGGCTCCCGTTCGAGGAGATGTTCTTTATGGGGGCTTTGTGCCCTAAATGGGCGGCGAGCATCATTAGGAGTCGTCGCCCAGCACCTCCTGCCTCCGGCGGTTTAAGGACTCCGCCCTTAAAAATCCCAAGTGCGCACAGACCGGGTGCGTGTAGGAGGCGCAGCCATCACCCCTGCTAGGCTCTCGTCCGAGGAGATGCTTTTTATGGGGGCTTCAAGTCCTAGAAGGACGGTGAGAATCCCTGTCCTACGGTTCCCCTTTTTGTATTGTGTAAATTCCATTGTCCCTACACCTATTCAGGCCCACCACCACACGCCCGCCACCAACACCCGCGTAAAGCTCCCGGTCAGCCCGCTGATCCTGCCACACAAAAGTGGACCATCAGTTAAGCCACTTCCTTCATGTCGAGATGCTTTTCGAATTCTGCGGGCGACATCCAACCATTTGAGGAATGTCTCCGCCTTCGGTTGTAGTAGGCCTCGATGTATTGAAACAACGCCAGCTCCGCCTCAAAACGGTCTGAAAACCGTTGATGCCGGATGAATTGGGTCTTGAGGGTGTGGAAGAAGGATTCTGCCACGGCGTTGTCCCAGCAATTCCCTTTACGGCTCATACTCTGGTTACAGCCATGCCGTTTCAGTTCAGCTCGGAAATCGTAGCTGGCGAACTGAATTCCCCTGTCGCTGTGGACCAGAAGGCCGGGCGACGGTTTCCTTCGCGCAAGAGCCTTGTGAAAAGCCCTGATGGCCGAATGTCTTTCGAGCGAATCGCTTAAGTCCCCACCCAACGATAATGCGCGAGAACAGGTCGATGAAAACCGTGAGATAATCCCATCTGCGGCCGACCTTGAGATAGGTGATATCTGTGAGCCAAGCGATGTTGGGGGGCGATACCGTGAATTCTCTATTGAGCAGATTGGGAGCAATCGGTTCGGCATGCTTCGAGTCCGTTGTCACGACGAACCGGCGAGAGGTCTGGCAGCGCAATCCAAGCTACCGCATGAGACGAGCAACCCGTTGGCGACTTCCATGCCGGAAGTCGGTTTCGGCACGGAGATCGGCAGTGATCATGGGGCTGCCTACACATCCAGAATGCTCTTCGTAGAGTTGAGAAATGCGATGACGGAGCCGTGTCGTCTCGGCGGTCAGCCGTGACGGCCTGCGGCCTACCTATGCATAATATCCGCTCTTGGAAACCTTGAGCGCATGACACATCCTCTTCACCGAATATTGCGAGCGGTGGTCCCTGATGAAACAGAATTTCATTTAGGTGCCTTGCTGAAGATGGCCAATGCTTTTTTTAATATATCCCGATCAAGTTCGGCATCCTTGAGCTGCTTTTCAAGCTCCTTGATGCGCTGTTGTTCCGCTGTAAGCGATTTCGTTGCCTTGGCCTGGAAAAGCGATGTGCCCATGCAGTTGTGTTTCACGTCGCCAGCGGTAAATGAGGTCGACGCCAATTCCAAGGCTCTTAGCAACCTCAGTCGCTGTGCGAGCTGATTCCTCAACCATGAGCACAGCGTTTCGTTTGAATTCTGCATCGTATGTCCTGCGAGTTTTGCTCATCCACGTCTCCTGTTTGGTCGTCAGGATAGTGGCTTAACTCCGTGTCTACAACGTTGTAGCAGGATCACATCTTGTATGGTAAAATTACACGCGAAATTCAACCTCAAATGGAGCTCTAAACATGAAAACTTCAGCCATCATTTCAGACTGCGGCCAATACCGTTACGAACTACGTCGAATTTGGAACTCCTCAAAGCCCTTGGCCCTATTCATTTGTCACAATCCTTCAACCGCAGACCACGCCACTGACGACAGAACTTCTAAACGCTGTATCAATTATGCAAAGGATTGGGGCTACGGAGGACTACTCATGGGCAATCTCTTCGCATTTCGATCCACAGATAGAACGGCACTTAGGCACACACCTGACCCAGTTGGTCCGGAGAATGACTATCATCTTCGCCGCATGATTAATGAAGCGAGCATCACAATCTGTGCATGGTCTTGCTATAATGTACCACTTAAAAGAGATCTCGAAGTTATCAAATTTATTCCCAGCCCTATGTGTCTAAAAATAAATCCAAAAGGGAGGCCTTATCACCCTTTAATGCAAAAAAAGACGCTCACACCAATTCCATATGTGGTGTCATCTTGCTAAAGCGGAAACTCGGCTGCTGCCATTGAGCGGATGAGCTCGCGGGGGGATTTCATCCGTAGTCCTTTGTGGTGTGTCTCACGTGTACCGTTGAACCCTCGGGCAGTTGGACGAACAGTGGTTCGTGGCGGGCCGATCATGCACCTAGGCATAATTGCGCTTCGAGGTGTGCACAAAGGCCTCGCGAACTACGTACTGGGTGAAACAGCTCTCCAGTCCCAGCCAAGATACGAATTCAATGGTTTCCTGCGCTGTGTAGCAGAAGCTCCCTCTTGCCGGCCATCTTCTGAGATGGCCGGTTTTTTTGTGCCCGGCGTCTGGTGGCGGTGTTGGTAATCAGGCTGGGGAGGGGCTGACAGCCGCTTTATATAGTCGCTGGGGAATGCCGGGAAGGGGGATGCGGTGAGCATAAAACGTCCTGAAAACACGGACAAATGTTGACGCCTCAAGTTGAAATTGAATATAGATTTCATTGTTTAAGGTGTTGAACTCAGTCTGCGGGGAGTGGCGGTGCCTGCATGAACATATGACCAACCGTGAGAGGGTATTATGGCGGAGATGAATCGTCGTGAAATGATGAAGGGTGTGGCGGCGTTTGTAGCGGCTGCGTTGTTGCCGTCTGGCGTGTCTGCAGCGGTAGACACGGAGCAGAGGAGTAAGGGGCTGAGAGTTTTTGAGTCGTTTCGTGGGCGCGTGGATATTGAGGCCGCGGACAACAAAATCTATGCCTTTCTGGACGCAACTGAAAGTGGACTGGAGATGGCAGAATCCGTGGACATCATGCTGATTCTGCAACGCACGTCTGCCCCGACACCGTGGCCGGAATTCACACTACGTGACGCGAAACTCCATATGTCGGATCGGGGCGCTGTTTTGTATTCCGACGTAGACAAGGTTGTGGTGTGCCTCTTCCTTGACGAGGGAAGTGAGTTTCCGGACCTTGAGGTGTTTCAGGGGTACCGCAAGGTTGTGTACAAGGGATTTGGTTTTACCCGAAGCGTGTTCCCTGCCGAAACACCCAATCGCGTGCTGGCCGGAAAGGATGTGAAAACACAGTGCCCAGCCACCACCAGCGCAGGTGGTCCGGGGGCCACTGCGTGCAGCTATTTTGCTTATGGCTATGGATGCCGCGTTTCGTGCACAAAGGGATACTTCCCTTGCGCAGGGCCGGAGGGCTGCGGCTGCGTGGAAGGCCACGGCACCATTGTGAAACAGTAACCGGCAGGAGGGCGTTCCCAGCCCCGGCTTCGCTGTTCGCTCCGGTGGGGAAGGCCCTACGCCCGACACCGCATGACCGCCCAGCCTGCGCCCACTGCGCGCCCGTGGGGGAGTGGCGCGGGCGGAGCGGCGAGGCCCTTTTCGGTCAAGGCGTCTTCGGGCGAGGGCAAGGCCTCATCTTTTCGCTGACGGCGCTTCGCATAGACCTGAACTCTCCGTAACTCTCCGCCGACATCTCGTTTTTCACCCTCCCGTGGATTTTTCTCATTCTTACGATTCGTGGCATTGACCCGCAACATCCCGCGATTGCAGACAGTTGGGAGTCGCCGCCACACGGGGCTTTTGAGAAAAGCATTGGTTGCTTGACCAAACAATCACATACTCCTTGACAGAACGATGACGACATTGCATGTTTCACATGTTTCGGGCGTATTTTTGACATGTCCGAAATTGACGGAAGCGTACCATGACCCGGCCTTAGCGCCAAGGTGACAAGGAGAATTGATGCGGATTGCGTGTGTTGGCCCTTCTGATTCCATAGCAGTGATGCAGGAAGCTGTGGAGCGCTACTTCCCCGACGTGACGTTCATCATGTACGTTCGGGAGAAGACCGAGGATTCGTGGGAAGTGCTCGAATCCTGCCAGCGCGAGGCCGACGGCATTCTGTTCTCCGGTATTGGTGTGCAGGAGGCCGCCAAGGCGCGCGGCATTGTCACCAAGCCGTATGCGCACATCCCGCGCGGGGCGTACAGCCTGATGCGCGTGCTTTCCGAAATTTCCCGCAGCGGTCTGCCCCATGGCCGCATCAGCATTGACGTTGTGCTGGATAATGTCCTGCACGAGGTCATCCGCGAGTTCGGCATTTCCTTCGATAAAATCCACTCCATGCCTTTTGCCATCCACCGCCGCGAGGACGACTACCTTGAGCGGCATCTTGACCTGTACCATTCGGGCAAGGTGGATGTGATGGTCACGGGTTTTGGCTCCGTGTACCACCGGCTGTCGGGCATGGAACTTCCCGCCTTTCGTATGTACCCCAGCGCGCTGCAGGTGCGCGAGACGGTGGAACGCCTCATTGGCATGATTGACGCCCGCGGCCTGCGTTCGGCTGGCATTGCCATCCAGAACGTGAAGCTCAACGGCATCAGTCAGGACTCCATCAATCAGTACGACGACATGAAGAACAAAGGGCGCTTCTATCTGGAGCTTCTGGAGTATGTCCGGGCGATTCAGGGCAGTATCTTCAACTTCGGCAAGGAAGAGTACGTCAT
The DNA here is from genome assembly GCF_044987625.1 of Desulfobaculum sp. SPO524. Classification (NCBI taxonomy): domain Bacteria; kingdom Pseudomonadati; phylum Thermodesulfobacteriota; class Desulfovibrionia; order Desulfovibrionales; family Desulfovibrionaceae; genus Desulfobaculum; species Desulfobaculum sp. SPO524. Next base: position 4,780 of record NZ_JBJDSB010000003.1, read on the forward strand.
TTTCTCCACGCGCGGCGTCATTGAGAGCGAGGTCCATATGGACATGTTCCGCCGCCTGTTGGAGTGGGGCCGCCGGAACAATATTCTTTTTGCCTCGGGCATCGGCATTGGCGGAACGGCCTTCGAGGCCGAAAAGTCGGCCCGTAAGGCGCTGAGTAATGCCATTCGCCTGCCGCAGGGCGGGCTGTTCATTGTGAATGGCGATCATATGCGCGGCCCCGTGGGCGAAGAGGGCGAGATTGCCTTTCGGACGCGGGTTTCGGACGAGGCCTCGCTCAGGGCCTCCCGCGAGATTGGCATCAGCGCCAGCCATGTGGAGAAAATCCGCGCGCTGATGGACAAGACCGGTAAAGACACCTTTGACTCGGGCGACCTGGCCGCACGCCTTGGTATAGGCGAGCGCAGCGCCCGTCGTCTCTTGAAAAAATTCCTTGATAGCGGCTACGCCGAGCTTGTAGGCAAGGAAACGGCCCACCATGTGGGGCGTCCGAAAAACGTGGTTCGGATTCTTTTGTAACAGGGTCTTTTACGGCCATTTTCGGACATGTTTGTGACATGGCCGAAAGGGGGCGGAGGGATGGGCCCGCGTAGACCAGGGAAAGGGGTGGCACACAACACGAGGCAGCAACACAATCAGAGGGTTTGATGTTGGGGATGCATCACATGGGGCTTTGGTTTGAGGCTCCAACGCGCAGGTGGCTGCCGTGGTGGTGCGAGGTACTAAGATTTTTAACGTTGTAGGGATGACTTATGATGGAAGCAATCAAGAACGTCAAAGTGCACCTTTTGGTGTTGGCGCTCGTTGTGGGTTCGGAGTTCATCGGCATTTTGGGCTTTAACGTTGGCCCCGGCAAGCTGGTGCTGCTGCCGATGTTGTACGCCGTGTTCATCGGCACATTTCTTGGCCCGAAGTTTTTGAAGGTGGTCAACGACAAGGACATGCTGAACGCCAGCTCCCTTGTCAGCCTGACCCTGATGCTGCTCATGGCGCGTTACGGCACGCTGGTGGGCCCCAAGTTCTTTGAGATTCTGAAGGCCGGCCCCGCGCTTATCCTGCAGGAGTTCGGCAACATCGGCACGCTGCTGATTGGTATTCCGCTGGCCATGTTCATCGGCCTGAAGCGCGAGTCCATCGGTGCGGCGCACTCCATCGCCCGTGAGCCCAACGTGGCTCTTATCGGCGAGGTGTACGGTCTGGACTCCGCGGAAGGGCGCGGCGTTATGGGCGTGTACATCTGTGGTACGGTCTTTGGCACCATTTTCTTTGGCCTGACCGCATCCTTCCTGTCCATTCTGGGCATCTTCCATCCGTATGCTCTGGCCATGGCCTCCGGCGTTGGCAGCGCGAGCATGATGACGGCAACCGTCGGCAGCCTGAGCGCCATCTATCCTGACATGGCCGAAAATATTCAGGCCTTTGGCGTTGCCAGTAACACCCTGTCCGGGCTGGACGGCGTGTACATGTCCATGCTCATTGCCCTGCCCATGTCCAACAAGCTCTACAGCCTGTTGTACCGCCTGAAGTTTGGGAAGACCCAGGAGGCCTAGTCATCATGAATAGCATTGTTGAATCCGCTATCGTTCTGCTGCTTGTCGCTGCCATCACTCTTGTCGGCAACAGCATTGGCTACGACTTTGGAATCGTTGAGGCTATGCCCGGCATGGCCGTTCTCTTTGGGATTTGCTTGGCTGGTATTCTGGCCAACCACTTTGTGTGGAAAAAGCTGCCCACGGTTTTGTATGTCATCACCTTTGGCATGATTGTGACTCTGCCCGGCTTCCCCGGCGCTGAAACCTTTACCGCCTGGGTGAGCAAGGTGAACTTCCTCGCCCTGACCACGCCTATCCTCGCGTACGCTGGTGTTGGCATTGGTAAGGACCTTGACGCGCTCAAGAAGACCGGTTGGCGCATCGTGGTGGTCAGCATCTTTGTCATGGCTGGCACCTACATCGCCTCCGCCGGCATTGCCCACGTCGTGCTTAACGCTTTGGGAGAAATCTAAATGCCCCTGCATCCTGAGATTGAGGCCCGTTTCGACGAATTGAAAGCCATTCGTCAGTATCTGCACACGTGTCCGGAAATTGGCACCGATACCAAGGAAACCTGCGACTACATCAAGGCCCGCCTTGACGAATGCGGCGTGGATTACGAGGACATCGGCGAGAACTCCGTTCTGGCAAAGGTTGAAGGTCGCGCCGCTGGCAAGACCGTGGCCTTTCGCTGCGATATGGACGCGCTGGAAATGCAGGAAGAGACGGGTCTGCCGTACGCCTCCAAGACGGACGGCAAGATGCACGCCTGTGGTCACGATGGCCACACGACGACCCTTTTGGCCTTTGCCGGCTATCTGGCAAATCACCGCGATTTTGACGGCACGGTTTTGCTGCTGTTCCAGTCCGGTGAGGAAGGCTTTGGCGGGGCCAAAAAGGTCATCGAAGACGGTTTGTTCGAGAAGTACAGCATTGACTACATGTTCGGCTACCACAACTGGCCCGCACATGGAGAAGATAAGGTTGTCATCCATATGGGTGCGGCCATGGCTTCCGAAGACCGCTTCACCGTCCGCGTGACCGGCCGCAGCGGCCACGCTTCCGTGCCGCATGGATGCATTGAGCCCTTCGCCGCTGTGGCGGACATCATCAAGGGCGCGCAGTCCATCATCGCCCGCAAGGTCGATGCGCACGAGAAGGCCGTCATCAGCATCACGCAGGTGCACGGCGGCAGCGCGTTCAACATCATCCCCGATGATGTGCTTATCTGCGGCAATGTCCGCACCTGCGACGACGCGGTGCAGGACCTTGTGGAACAGTCCATTGGCGAAGTGGTGGAAGGCGTTGCCAAGATGTACGGCGTTACCACCGAGCTGACCTACACGCGCAAGCACCCGGTGCTGACCAACTCCACGCCGGAGCTGGCCGTGGCCGCTGCCGAGCGTGTGGTGGGCAAGGACAACGTCTGCACGGACGTTTTGCCCGCCATGGGCTCTGAGGACTTCGCCTTCTACCTGCAGAAGACCAAAGGGTCCTTCCTGTGGGTGGGCAACGGCGTGGATTCCCCTGTGCTCCATAACAGCAAGTATGACTTCAATGACCACGGCATGCTCATTGCCGCCAGTGTGTTCATTGAGCTGCTTGAGGAAGTCCTGTAACCGCCGCGGAGAGACGACGTATGGATTCCTTGAAGGAACTCTACAAGCTGGGCAACGGTCCATCCAGCAGCCATACCATGGGACCGCAAAAGGCCGCCCGCCTGTTCCGGGAGCGCACGCCAAGCGCGGCGCGCTACCGGGTCACGCTGTACGGCAGCCTTGCCGCCACGGGCAAGGGTCACCTGACGGATTGGATTATCGAGGAGACCCTGAAGCCGCTTCCGACGGACATCGTCTGGAAGGCGGACGTGGTGAAGCCGTTCCACACCAACGGCATGTACTTCGAGGCGCTGAGCGAGCAGGGCGAACTTATCGACCTGTGGGAGGTCTACAGCGTGGGTGGCGGCACCATCGCCGAAGCCGGTCAGAATGACCGGGGAGCGCGCAATGTGTACCCGCATACCAAGCTGATGGACATCATGCGCTACTGCCGCGAAGAGAACATCGAGCTGTGGGAATACGTGGAGCGGCATGAGGACGAGGACCTGTGGCCGTTCCTGAAGGACATCTGGCAGGGCATGTGCGAGAGCATAGAGTCCGGCCTTGGCAAGACGGGCGTTTTGCCGGGTTCGCTCAAGTACCCGCGCAAGGCCAAGTCGTTCTTCAAGAAAGCGCGGTTGCAGTCCAAGCGGTTGCGGTCCACGGGCATGACCTTTGCCTACGCCCTTGCCGTCTCGGAAGAGAACGGCTCCGGCGGACGCGTGGTCACGGCGCCCACCTGCGGCTCTGCCGGGCTGGTTCCGGCCGTGTTGCGTTCTCTCAAGGAGGAGTACGACATCAGCGAAGACGAGATCCTCCGGGCGCTTGCCATTGGTGGGCTTGTCGGCAACCTGGTGAAGGAGAACGCCTCCATCTCCGGCGCTGAAGTCGGTTGTCAGGGCGAGGTTGGTACCGCGTGTGCCATGGCCGCCGCCATGACCGCTTATCTCTTCGGCGGAACGCTGAGCCAGATCGACTATGCGGCAGAGATGGCCCTTGAGCATCATTTGGGCATGACCTGCGACCCCATTGGGGGATACGTGCAGGTGCCCTGCATTGAGCGCAACGCCGTTTCGGCGGTGCGCGCCATCAATGCCGCTGAATATACGCTGTTTACGGACGGCGAACACTGCATAAGTTTCGACCAGGTCGTGGTGACCATGGGAGAGACGGGCCGCGATTTGAAATGCGGCTACAAGGAGACCTCCCTGGCGGGGCTGGCGAAATATACGCCGGACTGCCGTTTCCAATTGTAGGAGGGAGCGCCTCCGCGCCGCGTCCGCCCAACTGTTGGGGTTGTGGAGCGGACGCGGTTTGCGAAGAAGTGGGTGGATGCAAGCCCCACCCGCATGACAGGCCCGGAGGAGCAATCCTCCGGGCCTTGTTTTATGCTTTTCAAAGGGATGGTTGCAGTGTGATGCCGCTGTCGCGAGCGGCGCGCTGGCGGCGCCCGGTGTGTTATGGCCCGTTCGCAACGTGGGCGCGGTGGCGCGGCGGATGCGTTGTGGAGCGTTTCCGCGTCGCCGCGTAACGTGCCGCAGTGGATGTACTTTTTTCGCGTATGAGTTTCCCTTGCCGTGTGGTTGTGGTATCGTTTGCCCACTCTCTCCTGCAATCCTACTGTGAGGACGGTTGGTTATGGATATTCGCGGCAAACGGCTTCTGGTCATTGGTGGTGGGGGATTCATCGGCTCGCACGTTGTGGACCTGCTGACGCGGGAGGACGTGGTGGAGGTCCGGGTGTTCGATAACTTCTCGCGCGGCAGTGAGGAGAACCTGCGCGACGCCCTGCGCGACCCGCGGGTGAAGGTTTTTGAGGTGGGGGGCGAACTGCTCCAGCGTGATGTGCTGTCCGCCGCCATGCAGGGCATAGACGGCGTGTTTCATCTTGCGGCCCTGTGGCTGCTGCACTGTCAGGATTATCCGCGCTCTGCCTTTGAGGTGAACATCGGCGGAACCTTCAACGTGCTGGAGGCCATGCTGGAGCGTGGCGTGAAGCGGCTGGTCTATTCCTCGTCCGCCTCGGTGTACGGCGACGCTGTGGCCGAACCCATGACCGAGGACCATCCCTACAACAATACGAATTTCTACGGCGCGACCAAGATTGCGGGCGAGCATATGTGCCGCGCGTTGCATCACCGCTACCATGGCACGGCCCAGCATTTTGACTATGTGGGCCTGCGCTACATGAATGTCTATGGTCCGCGTCAGGACTACCACGGTGCGTACATCGCCGTAATCATGAAGATTTTGGACCGTCTGGATAAGGGCGAGCCGCCGCAGGTGTATGGCGACGGCGCGCAGTCCTATGACTTTGTGTACGTAGAGGATTGCGCGCGGGCCAATGTGGCCGCCATGAAGGCCGAGGCCACGGACCGCTTCTATAACGTGGGCACGGGCATCAAAACATCCATCCGCGAACTGGCGGAGCGCATTGTGGATGTGGTGGGTGTGGACGCGGCCATTGAGTATTTGCCCGGTGGGCAGACCTTTGTGAAGAACCGGGTGGGCTGCCCCGAGCGTGCGGCCAAGGAGCTTGGCTTCCGCGCCGGCGTGGAGCTGGCGGACGGGCTGAGGCAGTTGGTCAGTTGGCGGGCGGCGCATATGCAGGACGTGGAAAGGAGGCGGCGCGATGCAGGACTGGAATGACACCGAGCGCATCCCCCTGACGCGCCCGGCCATTACGCAGGCCGCGCGCGAACGCGTGATGGCCGTCCTTGAAAGCGGATTCTTGACCGAAGGCGCTGTGACGCGTGAGCTGGAGGAGAAGTGGGCGCGGTTTACGGGCGCGCGTGAGGCCGTGGCCGTTACCTCCTGCACCACGGGGCTGGAGCTTGCGCTGCGGTGCATGGGCATTGGCGCGGGCGATGATGTCATTGTGCCGGATTACACCTATCCGGCTACGGCGCTGGCCGCGCTGTCCCTTGGCGCGACGGTGACGGTGGTGGATGTGTCGCCCCGGACCATGCTCATGGAGCCGCAGGCCCTGTGGGACGCGGCCGGGGAGCGGACCCGCGCCGTGATTCCGGTGTCGCTTTTTGGCAATCCGCTGGACGGGGCGTGGCTGGCCGCCGTGCGGGAGCGGGGCATGGCCGTTATTGAGGACGCGGCGTGCAGTCTTGGAGCCATGTGGAACGACCGCCACGCCGGGCTGGATGCCGACGTTGCCGTGTTTAGCATGCACCCGCGCAAGACCCTGACCACGGGTGAGGGCGGCATGATTATCACGCAGGACGGCGCACTTGCCGCGGCCCTGCGCTCCGCCAAGCATTTTGGCATGGAGGCCGTGGCGGGCAGTCCGCGTCCGGCTTTTGTCCGTGACGGGACGAATTTAAAGCTGTCCGATGTGTTGTCGGCCATGGGCGTGGCGCAGATGGATGTGCTGGACTCCCTGCTGGACCAGCGCCGCAAGCTGGCCGAGCGCTACACCGCTTTGTTTACGGACATGCAGGGGGTGACGTTGCCGACGGTGACGCCCGGTGGCCGCCATGGCTGGCAGACCTTCGCGGTGTGTGTGGAGCGGCGCGACGCGGTGATGGACCGCCTGCGCGCACGCGGGGTGGAGGCGCAGATTGGCACCTACGCCCTGCATATGGAGCCGGTGTTTTGCGGGACGGAGCGGGTGCGCTTTCATGGCGAGATGCGCGGCAGCGCCCGCGCTTTTGCCACATGCCTTGCCTTACCGCTGTTTCCGGGCATGACCGAGGCCCAGCAGGACCGCGTGGTGCGCGAGTTGCGCCGCGCGCTGGATGCCTGCGCGGCCGGGGCGGCGTCCGCATGAGCGTATCCGCGGCCAGTGTGGCGCGCGATGGGCGGGGGGCGCGCTGATGTGCGGCATCTGCGGCATGCTGGACTTTCGCGGCGCGCCTGTGGTGCCGGATGTTTTGCGGCGGATGACGGACGCCCTTGCCCACCGGGGACCGGACGGGCGGGGCGTCTTTATTGATGGCGGGGTGGGCCTGGGGCACAGGCGGCTGGCTATTCTTGACCTGACCCCTGCCGGACGCCAACCCATGACCACTCCGGACGGGCGCTTCACCCTTGTCTACAACGGCGAGGTGTACAACTACCGCGACCTGCGTGCCGGGTTGGAGCGGCAGGGCGCCTCATTTGTGTCGCAGTCGGATACCGAAGTTGTGCTGCATTTGCTCTCGCGCGAAGGGCCGCAGGCCCTCAGCCGTCTGAACGGCATGTTTGCCCTTGCCCTGTGGGACAGCCGGACGCGGCGGCTGCTGCTGGCGCGCGACAGGTACGGCATCAAGCCGCTGTACTGGACCATGGCCGGGGGCGCGTTTCTGTTTGCCTCGGAGCAGAAGGCCATGCTCCGGCATCCGGCCTTTTCGCCGCGCCTCGATACCGAGTGCCTGCTGGAGTATTTTACCTTTCAAAATATGTTCACGGACCGGACGTTCTTTGACGGCGTCCGGCTCTTTCCGCCCGGTTCGTACGCGGTGGTGGACGCGCGCCGTCCCGGCGCGGCGCTGTCGCCCGTAACCTACTGGGACTACGACTTCCGCGAGCCGGACGCCCCGGCGGATGAGGGCGAGTATCTGGAGGAGCTGGAGCGGCTGTTTGCGCAGGCGGTGACGCGTCAGCTGGTGAGCGATGTGCCCGTGGGCGGCTACCTGTCCGGGGGGATGGACTCCGGAGCCATCACCGCCGTGGCGTCGCCGCGTTTGCGGGAGATGCGCACCTTCACCTGCGGGTTTGACATGCACTCGGCGTCCGGGCTGGAATTTGGCTACGACGAGCGCGAACTCTCGGAACTGATGTCCTACCTCTTTCAGACTGAGCACTATGAGATGGTCCTCAAGGCGGGCGATATGGAGCGCATTATGCCCCGGCTGGCCGCCGCCATTGAGGAGCCGCGCGTGGGGCAGAGCTATCCGAACTACTACGTGGCGCAGCTGGCCGGAAAGTTCGTGAAGGTCGTCCTTTCCGGCACGGGCGGGGATGAACTCTTTGGCGGGTATCCGTGGCGCTATTACCGCGCGGTGGTGAACCATGATTTTGAGGCGTACGTGGACAAGTATTACCTCTTTTGGCAGCGTCTCATTCCAAACCGCGCCATCCAGAGCGTGTTCGCCCCCATCTGGAAGGATGTCTCCCACGTGTGGACGCGCGATATCTTTCGCGACGTCTTTGGCCGTCGTCCGCCGCGTCTGTTGTCGCCGGAGGAGTACGTGAACAGCTCGCTGTACTTCGAGGCGCGGACCTTTTTGCATGGGCTGTTGGTGGTGGAGGACAAGTTGACCATGGCGCACGGGCTGGAAATGCGGGTGCCGTTTTTGGATAACGACCTTGTGGACTTTGCCATGCGTCTGCCTGTGTCCATGAAGCTGGGCAACCTTGGCGAGGTGGTACGCATTAACGAGAACGAACCCGGCAAGCTCCGCCGTTTTTACGCCAAAACCCGCGACGGCAAGCTACTGCTGCGCAAGATGATGGCCAAGCTGGTGCCGCAGGAGATTGCAGGCGGGGTGAAGCGCGGCTTCTCCGGCCCGGACGAGGCGTGGTTTAAGGGCGAGAGCCTTGAGTACGTGCGCCGCACGCTCCTTGGCCGCGACGCCCGCATCTACGACTATATGGACCCGGCGGCGGTGCGCGCGCTGGTGGAGGAGCATCTGGACGGGCGCACGAACCGGCGCCTGTTTATTTGGTCGCTTCTGAGTTTTGAGTGGTGGCTGCGGACCTATTTGCCCTAGGCGCAGCCTGGGCGGCGCGTTCTGCGTCTGGCCCGGCGTCCTCCTGTACAACGCTTTCCTCTGTTTCCCTTTCTGCCATGGCCTTGGTGCGCGTCCGTGTGGTTTGCGCCGTTAGGGCGTGCTCTCCGCCGATCCGTTGTAGCCCAGCAGAACAAGGGTGAGGTCGTCGCGCGGGGGGGCGCCGTTGCCAAAGGCCATAACGTCCTGCACCACATGCTCCACCATTTCCGGCAAGGGCGCGTCGCGGTGGGCGGTGAGCGCCTGCGTGAAGCGTTCCATCTCGTAGAAGTCATGTTCGGCGTTTTGGTGCTCGGTGATACCATCGGAGTACATGGCGATGCGGTCTCCGGCGGCGAGGGTGATTTCGCCCTCGGTAAAGGGCAGCGCGCCGCTGAGGCCGATGAGTGGCCCACCCTTGTCCAGAAGGGCGGTGCTGCCGTCGGCGCGCAGCACAATAGGGGGCGGGTGCCCGGCGACGGAATAGCGCAGGGTGCCGGTGCGGATGTTGAGCACCATGTAGAGGATGGTGAAGAACCGGTTGCCAAAGCGCGCCATGGGAAATTGCCGGTCCAGAAAGTCCATGACGATGGCCGGGGGCAGAATCTCCCACCCGCGTTGGGGCGGAGGCTTGCGCCGCGCAAGATACTGCGGTTCCAGCACCTGCGAGACGGAAACCGCCACCAGCGCGGCGGGGACGCCGTGCCCGCTGACGTCCAGCACGTAAAAGGCGTAGTGCTCGTCGTCCAACTGCACAATGTCGAAAATATCACCGCCGATGTGCTCGCTGGGCATAAAGCTCCAGTGGATGTCAAAAAACGGCGTCTGCGGCGGCGCAGGCGGGATGAGGCTTTTTTGGATTTCCGCCGCGGCCCGCAGGTCTTCCTCCAGCCGCGCCTGCTTGTGGCGCAGGTCGTTTTCAATGAGGCGGCTGTGCGTGATGTCGCGTATGATGCCCTGCACCACCTGACGGCTGGGATATTCAATGATGTTGGCGGTTATCTCCGCCCAGAAGGTTGTGCCGTCCTTGCGGCGCAGTTGGGTCTCAAAGTGTGTGCTTCCCTCGCGCGCCACGTCCTTGACGGCGTTTTTCCCTTCATGCTTCGTCTCGTTCGTACTCAGAAAAGTGACGTGCTGGCGGATCATCTCCTGCCGGCTGTAGCCGAACATGTCCTGCGCCTTGACGTTCACGTCCAGAATCTCGCCCTCGGGAGTGTGGATGATGATGCCGTCATTGCTGTGGCGAAACAGCGCGCTGTAGCGCTCTTCGCGTTCTGTCAGGCCCATTTCGATGAGCTTTTGCCGGGTGATGTTCCGGCGCATGACGATGTAGTGCGACGGCTCGCCCAGTGCGTTGGTCATGGGGACGATGGTTTGTTCCTCGTGGTAGATGCCGCCGTCCTTGCGGCGCGAGGTTATCTCCCCCGTCCATGTGTCGCCGGAGCGGATGGTGCTCAGGATGCCTTGGTAAAATTCTTCGTTATGCTCGGGGGAGCGCAGCACCTTGCCCGCCACGCCAAAGACCTCGTCCAGCCCATAGCCTGTGGTCTCCGTAAACATGGGGTTCACCCATATGATGCGCATATCCGCGTCCGTAATGACGATGGAGTATGGCGCGGTGATAAGGGCGGTCTGATAGAGCTGAAACTGCTCAAAATCGAATTGGTCCGGCAGCTCGCGGATGCCCAGCATGACGACGGGGCCCTGTTCGGTTACAAGGCGCGAGCCCGTGACTTCCACCGTGACAATGCCTGAGGGGGTGGTGAGGTTCACAACCTCTCGCGTGGCGGTTTTGCCTTCAAGCAGGGCGGAGAGGGGGTGCGCCGCGCGGGGGAGGACGGCGGCGTCCTTGCGCATGGGCAGCAGTCTGGCAATGTCGCGCCGGACAATGTCGCTCTGCGCCTGCTCCGTGAGGGCGGCAAAGGCCGCATTGCACCAGATGCCCTGCCCATCGGCCCCCACAAGGACAAAGGCGTCCTCAAGGCTGTCAAGGCCCTGCTGAAGTAGGCCAAGGGTGAGGCTGGGCGCGGTGGGCGTTTGCGGCTGAGACATAGTCGTGGCTCCTTATGGACGAAGACGAGTCGTCAAGGGAGTATACCACACTGCGCCCTGTGGCGCGCAAGGGGGTGCGTGTTGCGCCGTGGGCAGCTGGCGCGGGCACCGCTTAGGGGATGATGGGGCGAGGCGGCGTGGCATCTGGCCGGGCAAAAAGATAGCCCTGCACAAGGTCCGCGCCGTTGTCCTTCAGCCACAGCCATTCCTCGCGTGATTCCACGCCCTCGGCAATGATGCGCACGTTGAGCTTGGCCGCAAGGTCCAGAAGGTTTTTGGTGATAACGGCCTTGTACGGGTCGGCGTGCACGTCGCGCACAAGCTCAAGGTCCAGCTTGATGTAGTCCGGTTGCAGTTGCGCCAGAAGATTCAGCGAGCTGTACCCCGCGCCGATGTCGTCAAGGGCCACGCCAAAGCCGCGCTCCTTGTAAAAGGAGAGAATTTTGACAAGGTGCTTGGTGTCCTTGACCTGTTCGGACTCCACCACCTCAAAGGTCACTTGCTCCGGGCGCAGGTTGTGTTTGTTGATGGCGGCAAGGGTGGTTTGCAGGCAGAATTCCGGCGCGTAGATGGCGGTGGGGATGAAGTTGATGAAGATATTGCCGGTGATGCCCGCCAAGGCCGCCCCACGTACCGAGGCAAGGCGCGCCGCGCGGTCGAGGTTGAACATAAGGTCCGCCGCACTGGCGATGGAGAACATTTCGCCGGGCATGATGAGGCCGTCCTTGCCTTCGCCCCGCAGCAGGCATTCGTACCCAAACACCTCGGCAGGGTCGGCGCAGGAAACGATGGGCTGAAAGTGGGTGACCAGTTTATCCGTCTGGAGCAAGTCAATAAGCCACTCCCCCTGAATGCGCGAGTTCAGCACCGACAGCGGCTCCATCTCCGTCAGGTGATAGACCGTAAATTCTTCCTCCTCCTCAAGGATGAGGCACTTGGTGTCCTCCTGTTCCGCAAAGCTGAGGGTGCAGAAATATTGTGAGCACAGGTTCTTGAGGTCGTTCTTGTGGAAGGAGATGACGTAGATGTTGGGCAGGGGCTGTTCATACCGGAAGCCCAACGAGGTGAGAAAGCTCTCAATCACCTGCCCGGTGTGCGAAATGGGCGGGACAATATACAAGACGCCGCGCTCGGGCAGGGGGGAAGGAAGCGTTTCACAGCGGCTGCATGTGCCGTGGCTTTGATCCTGATGGGGCATGCGAAGCTCCTTGCGCGTCTGATTCTGGCTGAATAGTCTTATGATTATCGGAATTGCACTTTTCCGTCCAGACTGCGCAATGGGACGGGTGCTCACATGGCAGTCCGGGCCACTTTGCACGCCGGGGCTGGCGTGGTAGCATCGCGTCCATATTGAAGAAGAACAAAGACCGCACAACAAGGAGAAGCGCCATGCAAAAGCTGGAACGCGACTACAAGGGCTGGACCATCCGCCTGACGCCGGACGGCGAACTGTGCTCGGAATTCGCCATGGTCCTGCTCAATCCCGAGGGCGAAGAGGTAAAGCACGTCAAGGCCGCCGGCGCCACGGAGGACCGCGCCTTTGAGCGTGGGCAGGAAATGGTGGATATGGAACTTGCCATCGCCGGCCAGCAGTAGCCGTCGCCTCGTGCCCTCCGCCGGGGCTTCCGGCCGGGGACAGGGGGGGGACGAAGAGAGCGAGGCCGAGCCTGCCGCCGCGTCCCATGAGACGGAAACGCCCAGCGGCGTGCGTGAGCGGGGAGGCCTTCACGGGCACCTGCGCGAGGTGAGAGGCCGTACTGATCCCGTGGCCCCCCGGCAGGGGGTGAGCCAATTGGGAGCACCCTTTGCAAGCGGCGCGGGCCTACGAAAACGGCGCCGCCCACGCGCAAAAGCGCAGGCGACGCCGGGGTGTGCCGAGAGTGGCGGTTGCCGCGCCGCTGGCGGTGGTTAGGCCTTGGCGCTGTCCTGTTTCCCTGCGGCGATGGAGGCCGCTTCGGACAGGAAGGCGTCCAGCCGGTCCGTGAGGTCCTGCAGGGAGTCGAGACACAGGTGCTCGTTTGGGCCGTGCTGGCTCATCTCGCCCTGCGCGCCCCAGATTACGGCGGGCACGCCGCTGTCCGTCAGGAAGCGGGCGTCGCTTGCGCCGTGGGCGAACTCGGCCTCAAGGCCGGGGTTCTGCGCACGAAGCAGGTCCAGATAGGGGGACGTTCCGGCGTAGAACATGGGTTCGCGCGCCAGCACGTCAATGGTGCCGTGGGTGGCGGCGTCCATTTGGGCCAGCAGGTCATCCACGTCGTCATGTTCGGTGTAGCGGATGTCGATGATGGCTTCGGCCGTGCCGGGAACCTTGTTCGCGGCGTCCTTGCCCGCGCGCACGATGCCGAAGTTCATGGTGCGGTGCCAGTGGGCGTCGTCGTCACCCATGGGGAAGAGCGCCTTCAGGGCCGCGTAGTCTTCCACCAACAGGTCAAAGGCGCTTTCGCCCAGCCACGGACGTGCGCCGTGGGCGGCAGTGCCGTGGGTGGTCAGGCGCACATCAAGAATGCCCTTGCCTTTGGTGACCACACGCTGCGGCGCGCCGCCGTCGATGGCAATGCTGAAATCCGTGGAGATGCGGCGCAGAACCTTGCCCGCGCCGTCGTGCCCGCCGCGCTCCTCGTCGCCGGTAAACAAGAGGCCGAAGGGCATGTCCGCAAGGCTGCCCCCGGCGGTTCGGATGGCTTCCAGATGTTTTTTGAACAGCGTCAGGGACAGGGCGACGGCGTATTTGTCGTCAATACTGCCGCGGCCGTAGAGGCTGCCGTCCTTGATGACGGGAGTGAACTGTTCCTCGCTGTCGGCCGCGACGACGTCAAAGTGGGCCATGAGCAGCACCGGGGCGTAGCGCTCCTTCGGCAGGGCGGCGACGCAGGGCACGCCGTTGAAGGAAAAACGCTCCGGCCGCACGCCAAGGGCGCTGATGTATTCCGCAATGGTGTCGGCGCAGGCCGCGATGGCCTCCGGGTGCGCCGCCGTGGACGGAATGCGCATAAGGTCTTGGGTGAGGTCGAGGATGTGTTGCACGTCGTCGGAAAGTTGCATGCTTGTGCGCCTTGTTGCTGCGTCGTGGTGTCCCGCTGTTTGGGAGGGGCGCAGGTTGTGGTGAGTGATGGTTTGGGGCCGGCCAAGGCCTTCACGAATAGCCCTTTTGCGCAGGCCCTGCAAATGTCTGAAACGGCAGTATTGTCGCTTTGCGGACGGTTTTGACATTCTTTCAAGACAAAAGGATACCAGTCACTTGCCAAACAGGGCCCCCTTGGGGCAAAGAATTGCGGCACAGGTTACACCGAGCAAACCTTGAAACGGGGATAGAATGGGCTACACGAATTTACAGGATTGTCTGAGCGACCTTGAGGCGCGTGGCGAACTGGTCCGCATCGATACCCAGATGGACCCGTCCATCGAAATCGGAGCGGTGCAGCGCCGGGTGTTTGAAGCCGGAGGTCCGGCGCTCCTGTTTACCAACGTCAAGGGAACCACGTTCCCCATGGCGGCCAACGTCTTTGGCTCGTTGGACCGCGTCCGCTACATCTTTCGCGACACCTTGGACACCGTTGAGCGCCTCTTAAAGCTCAAGGTGGACCCCTTTGCCGCGTTGAAGCGGCCGTGGCAGTACCTTGGCGCGCCCCGCGCCATGTGGAACTCCATGCCCCGTACGGTGCAGGAGGGTTCTGTCCTCGCCAACACCACCACCATCAGCGAGTTGCCGCACCTGAAGTCGTGGCCTATGGACGGCGGCGCCTACGTCACCCTGCCGCAGGTCTATACCGAAAGCCCCAATAAGCCGGGCTACGCGCGCTCCAACCTTGGTATGTACCGCGTGCAGCTCACGGGCAACGACTTTGAAAAGGATCAGGAAGTGGGCCTGCACTACCAGATCCACCGCGGCATCGGCCACCACCACGCCGAGGCCATCGACCGCCGCGAGCCGCTGGACGTCAACGTCTTTGTCGGCGGCCCGCCTGCCATGACCCTTGCGGCCATCATGCCCCTGCCCGAAGGCATTGCGGAGCTGCTGTTCGCTGGCGTACTGGGCGGCCAGCGCATGCGTATGGTGCGCCGGGGCAAGGAGCTGCCCATCCTCGCCGAAGCGGATTTCTGCATCTGCGGCAAGGTCTACTCCACGCACCAAAAGCCGGAAGGGCCCTTTGGCGATCACCTTGGCTACTACAGCCTCAAGCACGATTTTCCCGTCCTGCACGTGGAGAAGGTCTACCACCGCGACGGTGCGGTGTGGCCGTTTACCACGGTGGGCCGTCCGCCGCAGGAAGACACCATGTTCGGCACGTTCATCCACGAACTCACCGCCGAGCTTGTGCCCTCGGTCTTTGCCGGTGTGCACGAGGTTCACGCCGTGGACGCCGCGGGCGTGCACCCGCTGCTGCTGGCTATTGGCAGTGAGCGCTACGTGCCCTACGCCGAGGAGCGCATCCCGCAGGAGCTGTTGACCTGCGGCCTGTCCCTGCTTGGCAACACGCAGACCTCGCTGTCCAAGTATTGCCTCATTGCCGCGCGCGAGGACGACAGCGCCCTGACCGCGCACAATGTGCCGGGATTCTTCCGCCATATGCTGGAGCGCACGGACTTTACCCGCGACCTGCATTTCATCACCAGAACCACCATGGACACGCTGGACTACTCCGGCATCAGCCTGAATCAAGGCTCCAAGCTCCTGTGGGCGGCCACAGGCCCCAAGCGGCGCGACCTTGCCTATGAGCTGACCGGGCATCTGCCGCTGCCGGAAGGCTTTGGCGAGCCGCGCGTCTTCGCTCCCGGCATTCTTGTGGTGCAGGGACCGGCCCACGACAAGGGGCGCGACCAGCACGACCCGCGCATGCGCGAGCTGGCGGACGCGCTGGAGCACGCCGAGGGGCTGGACGGTTTCCCGCTCATTGTGGTGGTGGATGACAGCAGCTTTACTGTGGAGGACTGGAACGCCTTCCTGTGGGTGACCTTCACCCGTTCCGACCCGGCCACGGATATGTACGGCGTGCATGAGTTCACGCATTGCAAGCATTGGGGCACGCGCGGCCCGCTCATCGTGGACGCCCGCCTCAAGACCTACCATGCTCCGCCGTTGGAGCCGGACCCCGATGTGGAAAAGCGGGTGGACGCCCTTGGCGCGCCCGGTGGACCACTGCACGGCATCATCTAAACGCACAGCGCCGCGGCCCGGATTCGGGTCGCGGCGCTTTTTTCGTATGGGGGACGGGCGCGCAGAGCGTTGCCGGGGACCAGTCCGGCGCGGTGGAGATGCTGATGCCGCTTCATGCCAACCGCTGCGGGGCGGCGCGCAAAAAGCCGTTAAGGGATGCGTTATCATGAAGCAGGTACCGGCCCTGCATCCCGCCTGATGGAAAGAAGACTCCGGCATGATGTACACGGCACGGGAATGCCGCTATGCTGAATGCATATCTCCCCCGCGCGATTCTTGTGCATGGAGGTGCCTGTGAGAGCGGCTCTTTACTCTGTGTTTGCCGCAGTTGTCATCACGCTGTACAGCGGCAAGGTCTGCCCGCTTCTGGAGGGGCTTCCGGTTTGGAAGCTGGCAGTGCTGATTAGTCTTCCACTGGCGTTGTGTTTTGGCCTGCGGCAGTGGCTGGAGCCTCTTGTTGTGGATGGCAGCGCGGTGCGCTTACGGCCGCTGCGGCAGTTTCGGCTGGATTTTGGCTTGTTCGTCATCGCGGGGCTGGCGTCCGGGATTGGCGGCGCTGTGCTGTTTGGGTTTTCGTTTCTTTACAGCGGGTCCAAGGTGGTGCTGGGGATGCTGACCGTTGGGGTCTTTGCGGCGCTGGACCTTGCCCTTGAACGAGAGCGCGGCTTAGTGCGCAGCGCCATCCGCACCTATGGCCTGATGCATGCTCCGGTGCATTTTTCGCCGCTGGCGCGGCGCGTTGCCTTTGTGGCCATGGTGGTGGGGGTGCTGGCAACCTGCATTCTGCTGCTGGTGACCATGGGCGACCTTGTCTGGCTGGCGGATGTGGCCGGGGAGGGCGCGTCGCCCGTGGATATGGCGTACGCGGTGCTCAAGGACATTGCCGTGGTGATGGGCGTGTTCCTTGTGTTGCTGCTGAATCTTCTCTTTTCGTATTCCCGCAATGTGAAGCTGCTGTTTGGCAACCAGACCAAGGCCCTTGCGCGCGTGAGCGAGGGCGATTTTGACGTGTGGGTGCCTGCCATGACCAATGACGAGTTTGGCGTTATTGCCGTGCACACCAATAGGATGATTGAGGCACTGCGGGGCAGGATGCGGCTGGTGGAGGGGATGTGCTCGGCCCGCGAGATGCAGCAGGCTGTGCTTCCGGATGCGCCGCCCTTGGTGCCGGGGCTGGATATGGCGGCCATGGGGCGCTTTCATGGCGAATTGGGCGGCGGGTATTATGATTTTGTTCGTGTGGGAGCGGGGGAGAACGCGCGCGTTGGCGTGGTGATGGGCGATGTGACGGGTGGCGGCATTGGCGCAGTGCTACTGATGGCGTCGGTACGGGCTGTGACGCGCATGCGTCTGGAGCATGCGGGCGCGCTGGCTGATGTGCTGCGGGAAGTAAACGCGTTTGCGGCCCAGAATCCGCACGGCACCGGACGTGTTCGGGGGCTGTTCATGCTGCTGGTACGTGAGGCGGACCGTGAACTGACGTGGGCTGGAACAGGCCATGGAGCCGCTTTTCTCTATGACGCCGCCACAGATTCCTTCCGCGAACTTTCGGGCGGCGGCGCGCCTCTTGGGGCGGCGAGGGACGCCGAGAGCCGTGAGGCCGAGGGAGCGCGGCTGGATGCGGGGCAGGTGGCGCTTGTGACGGGGCATGGGCTGTGGGGAGCGGTAAATCCCCATGGGGAAATATTCGGCAAGGCCCGCCTGCGAGAGGCAATCCGCCGGAACGCCCACCGCAATGCGGCGGAAATGGCGCAAACCATACTGGACGCCGTGGAGGACTTTACCCACGGCGCCCCGCACCGGGGCGACCTGACGCTGGCGGTGGTACGCGCCGCTGGCGCGCCAGCCGAGAAGCCAGCCGAACTGCCAAATGAGCATCCGGGCGCGTAGCCAGCCAAAAGGCCAGCCGGGGGGCGAGGCGATGAGCCGGACGAGATGCCGGGCGATGCGTGTGGCGAGCGGCCGGACACCCCCCGCGCTTGGAGGCGGTTCCGCGTGCGACTGAACAGTGTGTCCCGTTGCCGGAAATGTTGAATACGCCGTGGTTGTTTTTCTGCTGCCCGTGCGCGCCCCGGCTCCGTCCTGTGCCGGGAGCCGTTGGTCCGCCATGACCTGTCCCCACACGCCGCACGGGCTTCCTCCCGTCCTTCACCTCGGGAAAGGGATGCCTGTTTTGGTCCTGAATGCCCCGCGCGTTCTTCTGCGTGATGGTGCGTGTGGCGGCACCTGTTTTCAGGCGCGTTTGCTCCACGAGTGGCCCCGGCGGTCCACAATGTCCTGCATGGTGTCGTTCATGATGGCATAGGCGACGCTGATGTCGTGGTGGTTCAGGGCGTATTCCCGCGCCGCCGCGCCAAGGCGTGAGCGCAGGTGGGCGTCATCCGCCAGGTGACCGATGGCTTCGCCAAAGGCCGCCTCGTCCGTGCCAGGGACAATGCAGCCTGTTTCACCGTCGCGGACCACCTCCTTGGCGGCTTCGGTATCGGTGGCGACCACGGGCAGTCCGCAGCTTTGCGCCTCCAGATACACCATCCCAAGTCCCTCGGTACGGCTGGGAAAGGCAAAGATATCCGCGCCGCTAAACACCTCGTACAACTTGGCGCGCGGCATCATGCCCAAAAAGCGTACCTTGCCGGGCATGAGGTTGACGGCAAGGCGCTCCAGCCGGTCCCGCTCCTTTCCGTCGCCAGTGACGATGAGCATGATGTCCTTGCCCTTTTCGCGCAGGGCGGCGCAGGCGCGGATGACGGTTTCCACACCGTCTGCCTTGACGCCGGGACGCATCACCGCCGCCGTGGTGACGACAACGCTTTCCCGCGCGCCCCAGCGGCGGCGGTATTTTTGCCGCATCAGCATATCCGGCCGAAACAGGCGCACGGGAATGCCGGGACGAATCTGGGTTAACCGCTCCGGCGGCAGGATGCGCTGGAGCGGCTCCATGTCCGTTGTTTTGTTGACGAAGATATGGTCCGCCGCCTTCAAGGCGCGCAGGTTCAGGAGAGCGCCGGGCAAGGTCTTGGGCGAGCGTTTGCGCTCTGCGGCGTAGGCGCCGGAAAGGATGAAATAGGGCAGGCCCATGCGGGCCAGACGCGGCCCCAGCAGGTCCGGGGATTTGTAGAAACTGTGGTAGGTCAGCCAGGCGTGGATGCCCTGCGAACTGCACGTCCGCCGCGCAAGGATGTACTCCAGCAGGGCGTCGGGCCAGCGCCACGGCTTCCAGTAGAGCCAGGTGGTCTCAAGAGGCGAGATGACCGAGGTGCTGTGTCCACTGCGGACAAGGAACTCCATGGCGTCGCGGGCGATGGTGACATCGCTGGAGATGCGGGCGTGGTTCAGTGGCTTGAACGGGGCATAGAAGGCTAGACGCATCATAACGGTGGCTGTGTGTCCGCTGTGTTGCCGCGGGCGGGCGCGGGGTCATTTGCCGGAGCGGGCCGGGGTATGCCGCCGCGCTCGAAGGCGCGGGCAAGCTCGGGAGCGAGCTTGCGGTTGTCGAAAATCCGTTCCACCTGTCGGTGCAGGGGCGTCCCCTCCTCGCGGGGAGCCGGTGCCGGGAGAGGGCACCTCCTCCGTCTGCCCTCGGGGAGTGACGGCGGTGCGGATGGCCTGCGCACAGGGGCCGCCGTCGCCCAGAACATATGAAAATGCCATACGCTTTTTCTTCTGTAACGCCAATGCGTGTGGCGCGTCTAGTCGCCCTTTCTTGGGCGATCGGCGCGCTATGGACATGATGCGGCAGGGCGTGTGGGGCGGGGCCGGACCCTGTGACGCGGGCGGTTCGGTTCTGGCCATATCCGGCAGTGATTTGCAGTGCAGGTCATACGCCGCAGGAGTGCAGCGCAAGGCTTATGCGCGGCGGCGGGCAGGGGGCGTCGCACTCAATGGCGCGGGCCGTTTTGGTCAGGCGCGCGCCGGCGCCATATTCCGGCAGGGCGCGGCAGATGCTGATGGCTTGCTCGCGTTTGCCAAGGGCGGCAAGGGTGGCCGCAAGGTTTGCCGTGAATGTGGGGTTGCCCGGTTCGTTTTTGAGCGCCATGGCAAAGTGCCGCTCCGCTTCGGACAGGTTCTGGCAGTCAAATTCGATGACGCCAAGGTTGTTGGCGGCAGGGGAGAGCGAGGGGTTCAGGAGCAGGGCGCGGGTGAAGGCGGCTTTGGCCGTAGAGGTGTCGTTGACGAGGCTGTAGCGCAGCCCCTCCACCATGGCGCGCTGGGCGTCATTGAGCACCACGTGGTCCAGTCCCCGGCAGGGACAGCGCGACACGCGGCAAGGCTCGGGCGCGTCGTTCAGGCGGACGCCGTCAAGGATGTTGCCCATGATGGTCATGTCGCCGGAGCAGCGGTAGACCGTTCCGTCCGGCTCCATGCGGATGAACGTCCGCCCGGCATTGCAGGGCACGCCCTTGAAGTTGAAAAGCATTTTTCTGCCGGCATCCGGTGTGCCCGCGAAGATGCGCTTGGCTGCGGAGCTGTAGGCGGCGGGATATTTGTGCCCATCATGGGCGCCCTTGAAGGGACGCGGCACCAGCGTAATGCCGTGGCGCTTGAAGAATCGTGCATCCTCCGGGTAGCGCCGGACAAGGGTGGGATGCAGCACGTAGTTCACCTTGACCCGAAAGCCCCGTTTGCGCAGCAGGCGCACGTTGTCGATGAATTGCTGCGTCCCGCCGATGCGCTCGCGCTCTTCAATATGCAGGGAGGCGTGAATGTCCTGCACGCGCTCCGGCGGCACGGTGTCCGCCAATTCGCGCACCTGTTCCGTCAGGCTGAGGTTGGTGTCTATGGCCAGCCGGTGCGTCTTTGCCAGTGTTCGGCAGACCTCGGAAAAGTTTGGGTACAAAAGCGGCTCTCCGCCCGTCATGAAGATGCCCCATTGTTTCCCCGTGGCGTCCAAAAAGGATTGAACTTTTTCGGTTGGAATCAGGGGGCGCTCCGGAGGCGTGGCGTGCGGGAAGGAGCAGTAGGCGCAGTGCAGATTGCATGCGTGGGTCATGTCCCACGTGAGATTGTGTGTATCTGGTTTCATATGATGTATGTGCAATATTTGGCAAAAAATGTCCAACCGCTGTGTGGTGTGCGTGGGGGGCGGTGCAGGCGGGGTGGGGCGGCGTGGACGCGCTGAGACAGGACAAGGAGCAGGGCGCGTGGACCAAAGGACAAGCGCGACGCTTTGCCCGTGCAGGCCGGTGGAAGTTGCGCCGTCGCGGCCCGTGCAGGGGCGGGCCGCCGGGATACGCGGAGGCTCTTCTCCGCAGGCGTGGCCCCTGCGGCTGGTTAGGTCAGGGAAAGCAGGATGGGGGCGAGACGTTCGGCATCGATGAGCGGGGCGCTGGCGTCGGTGACAAGGTCCGTGTCGATAACGCGCACGCCAAGGGCTTCCAGCTCACGGATATGAACACCGCCGGGATAGTCTCCGCGTTCGGAATCCACCAGAATAAAGTCCACCAGCCGGGCGACGGGCGTTGTGGCCATGGTGTCGCGCCGCAATTGCACGATAAGCCGCCGGACCTGCTCCGTGAGGGGGATGGCGCGGCTTTCCGGGTCGTCCCCAAGGTTGGGGATGAAGACTTTGGGGCAGTCCGTGCCTGCGATGGCGCGTCCAACGCCCCGCGGCAGCAGGTTGGCCATGAGGCTGGAGTAGAAGCTGCCCATGGGGTAGCAGATAAGCTCCGCCGAGTTGATGAAATCCTGAATCTTGTCGGGGATGGCGGCGCTCACCGGCGCGGTGTCGTCAAGGGACGCCGTGAGGTGGACCTCCGCGATGGGGGTCGGCGGGGGCGGCGTTTCCTTGCCCGTCAATTTGTGCTGCCCCACGATGACGGAGCCGTCCTCAAGGCGCGCGGCAAGGTGCAGGTCCGCGTTGAGAATGGGGTGCACTTCGCCCCGCACCCGGACCAGCTTGGAAAAAATGTAGATGACCGGCGAGACATGGCGGCGGTTTTCCAGATAGCCCGCCGCCAGAACAATGTTCCCGATGCTGGCCCCGCGCAGGTCGAAGGACGCGGGCATCTTCTCCAAAAAGACCGACAGGTAGTGCCGGATGATTTTCCGCATGGGGTTCGGGATGTTCGCCACAAGGGGGTGCTCCCCGGCGTTCATGCGCCCCAGCTCGCGCAGGAGCTGCGGCGCGGGGGCGGCCTTGGGCAGGCGGTAGGCGAACAGTTCGAAAATTTGCGGATTGCCGTGCAGAGAGTGGTCCGCAAGGGCCATGAGGCGATTGCGGATGTCCCCAATGGCGGGCATGGCAAAGGCCTTGCGCAGTTTGGCGGAGCTGCCTCCGGAGTCAAAGGGCGTGATGAGGTGCACGGAGTTGTAGGTGGAGCGGATGAGCGTGCTGGACAACTCGCGCAGGGCCGTGCCTCCGCTAAAAAAGAGAATGCGCGGCCCAAGCTCCGGGCTTTTTTCGTAGCGGGCCAGCTTTACCGGGTCCGGTAGCTGCGCCTTGCGCGCGATGCGGATGCTCCGGGGGCGCCTTGTTGGGGACGTGTCGCTCATTCGCATATGATTACGGGAAAATCGGTTCAAAATCCAGAATGTTGACGCGGGCGTGCCCGGTTGCGGGCGCGGATACGGCGCTGGGCCGCGCATTTTGGGCCGATGGCTGTTTTGAAAATGCCGCGCTTCGTAGTATTATGCGCTGAATTCTGGTCCGTGGGGGATTGGAGCGATCTGGAGGGGGGAGCATGATTGTCCAGTGTGTAACCTGTCAGAAAAAATACCGCCTCAAGGCCGAGGCCGTGCCCGAAAGTGGGGCCAAGGTGTCGTGCTCCGGCGGGTGCGGCAAAGCGCTCATCATCTCGCCGCGAAAGAACCTTGTCGCCGACGCCACGGGCATTCCCGTCACCAAGCGCAAGCATCAAAAGGAAGTGAAGTGGTTCGGCCGTATGGCGCAGCTCCTGCGCGATTGGGGCTATGAGAAGAAGACCGCGGAATACAACATGCTGTTCTATTTCCTGCGGGAGCTTCGCAAGCGGCGCGGCATCACTTTTTTTGACATTTCCTGCGCCACGGCGCTGATGCGGTACGACAGGGAGCTTAAGTACAATTGCCTCGCCTTTATGGGCGCGTGCTGCGTCCCCCCGCGCGACGGCGTAGAGAGCTGCGTGCCGGATATTATCCTCGCCCTCGCCGAGACCCTGCGCGGCCACGACAGCGCGGGGGTGTTCACGGTGGATGCCGTCATGACCACGCCCTACGAGGATTCCTTTCCGGCGGTGTTCAGCTTTGTCCATGGCGCGCAGTTCGCGGCGTCGTGGGGGGAGCAGGTGTACGGCAGCGTGACGGAGGTTCTCATCTCCGCCGATGCGGTGCGCGAAATACCACCGGACTTTGACTTCTCCCGTCTGCACGAAGTGGCGCGGGTTGAGGTTTCCCGCGCGCCTGTGGACAACGGCAGGCTGTCCTTTCGCGACAAGGTCGCTCCGGCGCGCATCGTGAATCCCGAGCCTGACCCCGAACTGCGCTGTGCGGATAAGGAGCTGAAAAAGCTGCTTGAGGGATACACGGCGTAGATCGTTCCAAAGTTCACAACCGGGCCGAAATTCAGCCCTCCCGCAACAGTGCGGGAGGGCGCTCTTTTTGCGCGCCGGATGAACGCGCGCTGGAGAGGTGAAGGTGCAAAAATCCATGTCGCGCCGTGCAAAGTGGGGCAAGATGCGCTTTTTGAGGTGTTCATTACCATAATAGTATGCAAAGAATGAACGGCTTGCTGGATTGCAAAGCGATTCCGGTGTATACGCCTTGGCAGGTCCCGCATGTTTGGGCGGCGGATGGCTCGCTGATGCGGCAGAGCGGGGCGGGGGTGTCGCCGTGCTGACAGTCTTTTCCATTTCGGCAACAGAATATGTGAAAAGATGTGCAAGCCGGGGCTGCGCGGCGATTGGGCGCAAAAGCTTCCCGTTTTTATGGTGATTGCAAAACGTGTTGAATTTCAGTGTGTTAGAACTTGAGCGAAACGTTCACGATTGAAAAAATGGGCTTGTGATGTCCTGAAATATTTAGGCGCGTTATGGGCAAAATTCTGGACAAACCCAGTGTGACAAGTTTAAGGGTGGTCGGGAAACTTCAAAGCATTCGAGAAGATACACAGGATATCAGAAAACCCCAAACCGTGTGACGCCACCGGCGTTGGAAGGAGGGCTATGGTGGTTTCTGCAAAATGGAACTGGGAACCGGGCGAGCGCGTAATTGCGGACCTCGGGGCCAGCAGAGACAAGTACGAGTGGGTAGAGGAACTTCATGCAAGCCCGGACGGCGAACAGATTGCCGCCGTGGTCAACGTGGAGGGAGAGTTCACCCCGTCCATCAATGGTGAGGAACCCTGGGAAAACACGTATGAACGTGTGTGGGGTCTTAGGTACTCTCCGGATGGACGTTTGTGCGGTTTTGCTCAGGACATGGGCGAATGGTACGTCGTTGTCGACGGCACCGCCTGGGAAGGCTCCCTCGGTTACGCATGGAATTTCATGTTCAGCGAAGACGGCTCCAAAATTGGTTGCGCCGTGCAGCAGGACATGAGGTACGGCATCGCGGTAGAGGGACAGCTGTGGGACAACCTCTACGCAAACGCCAACAACTTCATCATGAGTCCCGATGGCACCGCCACGGCTGCCGCTGTGCAGACTGTGGACATGGGACAGGCCGAGATCTACAAATTTGAAGAGGGCACCTACTCCGCCGCCATCAATGGTCAGGCGTGGGATCGCAACTTCACCAACATCTTCGGATTGGCCTTCTCGCCCGACGGCAAACGCCTTGCCGGCGAGACCCGCCTGTCCCTGTATGACTACACCATCACCGTCGACGGCAAGCCCTGGAACCAAGTGTACCAGAGCGTGTGGCGTCCTGCGTTCAATCCGTCCACCGGCTCCGTTGTCGCCCCCGTGCGACAGGGCGGCAAGTGGACCATCGCGCAGGACGGCAACGTGGTGTGGCCGTTCTTTATCCAGTGTTGGCACGCGCAGTACAGCGCGGACGGCAACGCTCTGGCCGCCGTCGTGTCGCCCAAGTTCGGCCAGTGGACTGTGGCCGTAAACGGCACCGCCTGGAACACCACCTTCGGCGAAATGGTTACGGACCTCACCATCTCCCCCGACGGCAAGACCATTGCCGCACTGGGCAAGGAGAATGGCAAGTGGACCGTCATGGTCAACGGCGCAGCATGGTCTGGCCGCTACGACATGGCTTGGGCCCCCACCATCAGCCCCGACGGAAAGCACGTTGGCGCGCTGGTCGAGAAGGGCGGCAAGTATACCGTTGTCGTGGACGGCAAGGAATACGGCCACGCCTGCGAATCCTGCTGGACGCCGACGTTCAGCCCGGATTCCAAGAACGTGATGGTCCGGTGTGTCGAAGGCGGCAAGTACTACCGCCGCGTGATGCCTGTTTCCGAAATCACCGGATAGGAGGGAGAGATGCAAAGCGTATACAACTTCGTAAGCGGACCTCTTGTCTGGGTGACTTTTGCCGTGTTCATCATTGGCAGCATTTGGCGTCTTGCCTCGCTGTTGAGCCTTGCCAAGCAGAAAGACAACTACGTCTTTGAGTACTGGAGCTGGAGCCACGCGCTCAAGTCCATGCTCCATTGGCTCATCCCCTTTGGCAGCACGAACTCCCGTCTGCAGCCGGTGATGACCATTGTGACGTTCCTCTTCCACGTGGGACTCATCCTCGTGCCCATCTTTACGCTGGGTCACGTTGTCCTTCTTGAAGAGAGCTCTCTGGGCTGGAGCTGGCCCACGCTGCCCGATCAGGTGGCCGACATCGCCGCCTTTGTGGTCGTGGCCGGCTGTCTGTACTTTGGCTGGCGCAGGATTGCACTGCCTCACGTCAAGTATGTCACCAGCGCCTCCGACTTTGCCATCCTGGCTGTTGTCGCGGCCCCGTTTTTGACCGGCATCCTTGCCTACCATCACATTGGTGATCCGCTGCTGCTGACCACCCTGCACGTGCTGGCTGGCGAACTGATGCTGGTGTGCATTCCGTTTACGCGGCTTGCGCACATGCTCTACTTCGTCTTTACCCGTGGCTACACCGCGTCCGAATTCGGCGCTGTCCGTCACGTGAAGGACTGGTAGGCAAGGGACGCGACAATATTTCTTGAAGGAGAAAGGAATATGGCTGAAAACACCGAACGTGTGGAAAACGCCGAAGCCTCGATGACATACGTTGAGAAGGTTCGTGCCAAGGCCGTTACCGATAAGGCCGACGGCAAGTACGACTTTGACAGCATTGAGGACTACGCCCTCGAAGAGGGCATGAAGAAGCTGACGCCCGAAAAGATTGAATCGACCATTAATCAGGTGCTGCAGGGCGAGTGCGGCGCACGCCTCAAAGCGTACGTGGAAACCTGCGTGCACTGTGGCCTGTGCTCCGAGGCTTGCCACCACTACCTCTCCAACGACAAGGACCCCAAGTACTCCCCCGTTGGCAAGGTAAAGCGCACCATCTGGCAGATGCTGAAGAAAAAGGGCCGCCTGACCCCGGAAGAGGTCCGCGAGTGTTCCGTGATTTCTTCCACGGAATGCAACCTCTGCCGACGCTGTCAGCAGTACTGCCCCTTTGGCATTGATATCGCCTATATGCTGCAGACCGTGCGCCGCATCTGCTCGAAGCTGCGCATGACTCCGCAGTACATTCAGGATACCGCCAACAGCCACTCCGCCACCATGAACCAGATGTGGGTCAAGGAAGACGAGTGGGTGGACACCTTGCAGTGGCAGGAAGACGAAGCCCGGGACGAGTTCCCAAAGCTGCGTATTCCCGTCGCCAAGGAAGGCGCGGACTTCATGTACTCCGTCATCGCGCCGGAGCCGAAGTTCCGTACCCACCTCATCTATCAGGCCGCAGCCATCTTTGAGGTGGCTGGTCTGGACTGGACCATGCCCGAGGAACCCGGCTGGGATAACTCCGACATGGCCATGTTCACCGGCGACTTCGAGACCATGGGGCGCATCAAAAAGGCCCACTACGAAGCCGCTCAGCGCCTGCGCGTGAAAAAGATCGTCATGGGCGAGTGCGGACACGCCTTCCGAAGCGTCTACGACGTGGGTAACCGCTGGCTTGGGTGGCGCATGCCTCCCGTACCGATGGTGCACTCCATTGAGTTCTTCTTCCAGCTTATCCAGGAAGGCAAGCTCAAGTGCCGCGAGAAGTTCCCCGAAAAGGTGACCTTCCACGACCCATGCAACACCGTGCGTGGTCGCGGCCTGCACGAGCTTGGCCGCCATGTCGCCAATGTCTTCACGCAGGGCGTTGTTGAGATGGAGCCGAACCGCGAACACAACCTCTGCTGCAACGCAGGTGGTGGCGTCATCAACTGCGGACCGCCGTGGAAGACCAAGCGCGTGCTGTCCAACAAGGCCAAGGCCGAGCAGTTGGCACGCATGAAGGATCAGGGCATCAACACCATCGTCTCCCCGTGCCATAACTGCCACGGTGGACTTGATGATATTATCCATCACTACGGCTTGGAGATGGAGCTCAAGTTCTTGGGCGATATCATCTTCGAGTATATGGAAAGGCCCGAATCCGAATAGCGGAAAGCCACGACTTGTAATCAGCTGTGTGCCCGCCGCCGTGCGGGCCGCGCAGCAGAGGGGATACGACCATGAAAATGAAGAGACTGGGCATCTTCGCGGCCGTGGCTGCCTTGGCGACGTTCCTGTTCATCGCCACGGCCTATTCGCAGGACGACATCGTCGAGCTGAGCGACCCGGCCTTTATGACGGACCAGCGTCCGCCGGCGACCTTTAAGCACGATGAACATAACGACAAGGCGGAACTCTACGACTGCGCCTCCTGCCATCACTACTATGAGGATGGCGAGCTGGTCGAAGATATGGACTCCGTTGGCATTCCCTGCGCGGACTGCCACACTCCGGAGCCTCAGGGTTCCACCCCCGGACTGCGCCTCGCCTACCACAAGCAGTGCAAGAGCTGCCACGTGGAAATGGGCAAGGGTCCGGTGACCTGCGGTGGCTGTCACGAAGTGAAGTAAGCACCCGCCATAGCGCCTATAAGGCCGCCTCTTCGTAAGAAGGGGCGGCCTTTTCTATGGATATGGGGCATGAGGGGTGGGGCCAGTTCAGGGGGAGGGGGGGGCAACCCGGAACATGGGTAACACTTCTGTCCGGGAACAGAGGTAACAGGTTATGGCGGCACAGGGGCGTGCGGCATGGCGGGAGTGCGGGGCGGGGCGCTCTACGCGCTCTTTGGGGGCGGAGTCTTTGTCCGCGCCGCCAAGCCAGGACCCTATGCTGTCGCCTCTCCTTTCTGCGTGTTTCTGGCATCCAAAGGGCTATGCCGCTCGTGGTGGCCGCAGGTTGGACCGGGCGGCGTTGGCAGGTGGGTAAGGCAGGGTGCGCATCCGCGCGCCGCGCGTCTCTCAGGTTGGAGCTACCATCTGCAGAGTCATTACAGGCCACTTGCTTCCGCCACTTTGGGCGCTTTACGTGCCCTTGCGCGGGCCGCGCATTTTGGGCTTGACGGGGTGGCGGGAGTTCTTTAAGTTCCCGCCTCAAGGCACCGGGGTTTCTTTGGAAACCAGAGCGTGCAACGGTTTTAGGCACTGCCATAAAGAAAATGACACTTTCTCAAAAAAACCGTTGACAAGCGCAGGGTGTCTGGCTATTTAGCTGTTCCCGGTTGCGGGGAAAGGCGGGGCGGTTAGCTCAGCTGGGAGAGCATCGGCCTTACAAGCCGAGGGTCACAGGTTCGAGCCCTGTACCGCCCACCACCACAGCCACAATGCGGAGCCGTAGTTAAGTCGGTTATAACGCTGGCCTGTCACGCCAGAGGCCGCGAGTTCGAGTCTCGTCGGCTCCGCCATTTGAAAGTACAGGCCCGGTTCGTCCGGGCCTTTCTCAAGCCCCAAAGTGTGTTCGGGTTTTGCGGCGGGGCGCCGCATCATGGTGAGGGTTCCCAGGGGAAGCCCGTGTCCGGAGGGACATAGCCAGATAGAGGCAAGAGCCTGACCCGGCAGATCATTTATATAGCGGAGCCGTAGTTAAGTCGGTTATAACGCTGGCCTGTCACGCCAGAGGCCGCGAGTTCGAGTCTCGTCGGCTCCGCCATGCTTACTTTGCCCCGAAAGCGGGCCTTATATAGATTATGGCCGGGGAATTTCCCCGGCCACATTACGCCGAAATCTGTCTGCTCTTGCTGGCAGTTTCCATATAGCGGAGCCGTAGTTAAGTCGGTTATAACGCTGGCCTGTCACGCCAGAGGCCGCGAGTTCGAGTCTCGTCGGCTCCGCCACAGAAATCAAAGGGTTACACATCACTGTGTAACCCTTTTTTTGTGTGGTCTTCCCACTGAGCGTGGCGGCGTCCGCGTGCTCTGTCTGCTCACTCCCGCGCTTTGTTCAGTGCTCTCACGGTCTGTCTACGCCGCCACCATCCTTACCAACCAACAGCGCGCGCCCCTATTCCTCGCCCCACGCCTTGGCGCTGCGGTCCACCTTTTTGCGGACGCTTTTCCATGCGGTATCGCGTGTGAACATGGACTCCGGCAGAGCGCCAAGCATCTTCTCATACAAACTTAGCGGCGTGGTGAACGTGAGTTCGTCGGTTTTCATGAACTTTCTGGCGGAAGGATCAAAGCCGCCCAGCACGGCCTTTTCCTCGCCCCGCTCCTTGTAGTAGAGCGGCCAGCCAATCATGTTGGTGCAGCCCGCGCCAAACGGCGACACCACACACTGCATGTCGCCCGTGGCGAACGTGGCCTGGGTGAACAGCCCGGACACAACCTCCGGGCGCGCGAAGAAGATGACGAATTCCGGCTGCTCTTCCTCCGTAAAGTGCGACAGCGGCTTGAAAATGCAATACTTCGCAGGCGCCTTGCGAGGGTTTACCTCAAGCATGAAGTCGCGCATGGCATCGGGATTTGGCATATAGCGTTCGCCCTCCACAGGTGTGCCCTCAAAGCCCGTCGACACATACCGCTCAATGAAGCGAAGGTGCGGCGTGAGCATGGAACAGTAGTACACGCCGCCGGGACAGCCATAGTGCTCCGCCGAGATGAACGCGGCCGCCTTCTTTTTCCTCGCCAGCCACACGTTTCCCATTACGCAGGAGAACGATTTCATAACCTCCTGCATGTTCAGATCGCCCTTGTCCTCCAGCTCCCGCGAAATCGGTACCCCTTTCTTAGGGCCGAACGACTTTTCCGGCGTGGTGTCCGCAAAGTGCACACCGAATGGCTCTTCCGTGAGGCCAAGGTGCTCCATGAAGGTTGCTGTCTCATCCAGCACTGATTGCATCGGCATGCTTGCCTCCGTATCTTTTGATCGTTTTCGCAGACGGTTGCGGGCGTATTGCCTTTCTTTGACCCTTCTCATACCATGCTCATGAGTAAAATAAACACCTGAAAAGGAAAACTCTGTCCCATGAATGAGCATAGTCTTCAAGGCTTCTTGAGTGATATTCCGTTGCTGGTGGAAGTGGCGAAGCACAAGAGCTTCACCAAAGCGGCCAACTCCCTCGGGATAGGCTCCTCCACGTTGTCACGCCGCATTCGGCTGCTCGAAGAGCGCATGGGCGTGCTCCTCTTCTACCGCGACACGCGAAATGTCGAGCTCACGGATAACGGCGCGTATCTCCTTGATCGCTGTGGTTACATTCTTGATGAAGTGCACAAAGCCCACGACGCCGTGGTGATGAATATGCAAGATCCGCAGGGGCTTGTTCGCGTCTGTATGTTTTTGGATCTCTACGACGGACTTCTCAAACGTGTGCTTCTTGATTTTGCCGCAAAGTGGCCGGACATTCAGCTTGATGTCACCTTTAATGATCAACCCGTGGACATGCGCACCGCGCCCTTTGATGTGGCCTTTGTCACCGGCACAGCCATTCATCCCGCCCTTATCACCAGAAAACTCCTTACCATAGAGCCGCATCTTTACGCGTCGCCAAGTCTTCTCAAGCGCTACCCCGCCCCCAAACAGCCCGTCGACCTGCATCAACTCCCCTGCATTGTGTTGCAGCGCTACGGTCGCCGCTGGCCCATGCACAACGGAAACCGTCAGATCATCGTTGATATCGACCCGCAGTACAGCTTTAGCTCCGTCGAGATGTGCCGCGATTTTCTCTTGGCAGGGCGCGGCGTTGCCATGCTGCGCAAAGAGCGCGCCGCACCCGACGAACGCGAAGGACGCCTCGTGCGGCTGCTGCCAGACTGGAGCGGCGGCTTTATTCACGACGTCAGCATGGTCACAGGCAGCCGACAACTCCCCAAACGTGTGCGCCTCTTCATGGACCACGTCGCAGCGCATGTGGCGCAGTGAGGGTGCCTTTGGATGGGCCGGGTCGTTACGCCGGGGTCAAGAGGGTGCCTCCGGCGGTTTAAGGGGTGCGACCCCTTAAAAATTCCGAGGTTTTCGGGCTGGAAGCCAGCCCGAAAAAAGGGGTGGGAGGCTTTTTCCTCGCGTTGGGGGAGTTGCCCGCGTGGACGTGGCGCCGTTGCGGGGGCCTGATAGAGGCCGCGTGTCTGGTACGCATCACTGGCGTATAAATGGGATAGTTAAGGGCCCACGGCCCTTAACCCTGCGGAGCATCTTCTTTGTGCCGGGCCGGATCGTTATGCCGGGGTCAAGAGGATGCCTCCGGCGGTTTAAGGGGTGCGCCCCCTTAAAAATCCCGAGGTTTTCGGGCTGGAAGCCAGCCCGAAAAAAGGGTTGGGTGGCTTTTTCCTCGCGTTGGGGGAGTTGCCCGCGTGGACGTGGCGCCGTTGCGGGGGCCTGATAGAGGCCGCGTGTCTGGCACGCATCACTGGCGTATAAATGGGATTGTTAAGGGCCCACGGCCCTTAACCAGCTCTGCTATCTTTATCTCTAAGCCCCTTCGCCCTTTCCAGGCCGAACGGACTAAGAGCTAAAGCCGCCGGAGGCATCTTCCTCTTCCGCAATAGCTTCGCTCTTTCATCCCTTACGATTCTTCCACCTGAATATCAGCAACCAGCGGCAAATGATCGGAAGCGACCTTGGCTTCTGGGGTGTTGTGGCGGGCGAGATGGCGCAGTCGCCCTGCGGGGGTGACGTGGATGCGGTCGAGGGCGAAAAGCGGGCAGCGTGCGGGGAAGGTGCGGGGGGCTGGGGCGTGGCCGAAGGCGAGGCGGAGCCGCCGCCGAAGGGGGCTGAGGGGAAACCAGTCGTTGAGGTCGCCCAGCAGGATGTTGACCTCTGGCGCGCCGCGTTGAAAGAGCGTGTACAACTTGGTGAATTGGGCGCTGCGCTCTCTGGCGCTGAGGCCGAGATGCGTCGCGAAGATGCGCACGGTTCCGGCGAAGGCGAACGTGGCTTCAATGACGCCGCGCGGTTCGCGTCCGTGAATGGCAAGGGAGTGATGCTTGACGATTTGCGGCTTCTGGCGGCTGAGGAGTGCGTTGCCGTAGCGCGTGTCGGGGCGAAGCATGGTCTGGCCGAAAATGGCGTGATAGCCAAGCTCCTGAGCGAGCTCCGTAAGCGAGCAGGGGACGCCTGCCGCATTGGGTGAGACGACCTCCTGCAGGGCGATGACGTCGGCGTTAAGGGCCGTGATGACGCGGAGAATGCGTTGCGGGTCGGCTGTGTTGTCTGCGCCTTGCCAACTGTGAATGTTGTAGGTGGCAACGCGCAGATGCTGGGCGCCGGGGCTGGTCACGATTGATCCCCGCTTGGTTTGGCGTCGAGATCGGCTTTGACGCGCCTGAGGCGGCGGCGCAGAAGCATGCCAAGGCCGATGACGAGGGCAATGATGGCGCCCAGCACCCCAAAGGTCATGGGACCGGGGTTGCGGATGGCGTTCATGAGTTGGCCGCCGAAGAGCGTCATACCGATGATGCCGGGAATCATGCCAAGGACGGTGCCGGTAAGGAAGACGCGCCGCTTGATGTGCGATGCTCCGGCAACAAGGTTGATAATGGAGAAGGGGGCCACGGGCAAAATGCGCACGACCACGATGGACGCAAGACCATGCTTGCCTAGCTGCTGGCTGAGGGCGTTGATGCGCGAGCCTGCAAGCTGGCGCACGGAGTCGTGCCCGAGGTATTCGCCAATGGAATAGACCGTGAAGGCGGACAGCAGACACCCGGCGGTGGAGATGGCAAAGGATTCCGCAGGCGAAAAGATGCTGGCGGTGAGGACGATGAGCAGCGTCACCGGGAACATGACGAGCCCGCCAAAAACGAAGGCCAGCGGCGCAAGCAGCGGCGCGAGGGGCAGCTCGCGAATGTGCGCCGCCCAGTGCAGGAGTGCGTCCGGCGTTACGTAGCGCGAGAGCGGAGTGTACCGCCACAGAACGGCGAGGAGGACGAAGGCGGCGAGCATGGCGCTGAAGGCGAGTATTCGGGCAAAGCTCTTCTGCGAGTTGTCCGGCCCGGAGTACTCGTCAAGGATGGAGTCGTACAGCGCGGGGTGTGGGGAGTCCAGCGGTCGCGCAAGCTCTGGGTCCACGGGCAGCGGCGCGGAGTAGCGGCTTTCTGGTTCGGGAAGCAGGCGGCCCTTGCGTGATTGGAGGGCTTTGACGGCCTCCAGCATACCGGAGCGTTCCTCTTCGTTGGCGTATTCTTCATCGCTCACGCCAAGATGGTGGGCGATGAGGTGGCGGCGCAGGTCCCGAAGCGAAGCGGCGTCCCCGTCAGCTTGCCGCAGGGCAAGGTTGCATTCGGAGTCCAGCCCCATGGAGCGGTCGTTGAGGTTGGCGGAGCCGACAGTGACGAAAGCGTCGTCAATTAGCAGCAGCTTGGCGTGGACCTTGACGGAGGTCTGGAAATTTTTGTCCGCATAGGGGCAGTAGACCGCAAGGCGGCCGTGCGTGTCCTGCTCGTAGAGCGCATCGAAGACGTCGGATTGTAGCGGCTCCATGACGAGCTGCTCCAGAAGGCCTGTGGGCATCTCGTTAATGACGATGAGGATGTCCGGGCCGTTTGCTTCGGCAAGGCGCTTGGCGATGGCGTCGCGGATGCTGGCGGAGGTGAAGTACTGATTCTCGATGTAGATGCGCTGCTGGGCCTTGGCGATATTGTCCAGATAGAGCGCTTCAATCTCGCGCCGCGCCCGGCGGCCTTTGTAGGGCGGCAGCGTCAGCGCCATGGCGAGCACATGGTCCCGGAGCGCCGGGGTGACGCTTTCTGGCCATGGGTCGCCAGCGGGTGACGGCGGCGGGGAAAGGGCTTCCTCTGTGGCCCACAGCCAGCGCTTTCGGGCCATATTGCCCAGCAGAGTTGCCATTTCGTCATCAACTACCATCTGAATATCGTGGTAGGGACCGTATTCGTCGCCACCCGGCGTGGTGCGGCGTGGGTCCTGCGGTTGGTGCTCCGGTGTATCCCACCGCGCTCCTGTCACGTCCATGCCGCCTACATAGGCCACCGCGTCGTCAATCACGATAACCTTTTGATGGTGCGACGAGCCGACCGGGAGTTCGTCATCAAGGTGAAAGTGGATGTTCTTGTGCGTTTTGCGGGGGAAGTTGACTTCCTGCAGGGGTTCGCGATCAAAGCTGTAGGGCAGGGGAAAGTCCCATATCAGCACGTGGATGTGCAGGTCCGGGCGCTCTGTGACCACGTGGTTGAGGAGTTCGTGCAGGCGCATATCGTCGTCACCGCGCAGGCGGATGCGGCTGTCTATGTCCCAGCCGAGAATGATGACGGAGCGCTCCGCCTTGATGATGGATTCCGCAACGGCCCGGAAATAGTCCTGCGCGTCAATGAGAAACGCCGTGCGGTTGCTGCGCGCTGTCGCGGCGTCGGAGGTGGCTGTATCTGGAAGGTTGTGAATCTGCATATGTTCCGTTTTGGCTGAGGTGACTTGAGGAAGCGGACGCTGGGCGGGACGTGATGCGGTCAGTCCTTGTGCGGCGTGCCCTCCACGTCTTGCTCCTGCTCCTTTTGTTGTTCCTGTTTTTGTTCGGCAACGGCCTCCACGTGGGCTATTTCGCCGCCGGTGCCGCTGCGTCTGTCGTCCAGACTGCGGATGGCTCCGGCGCGGCCATAGACGACAAGCGTATCCGCGGCGCGCAGGGTGGTGGCGCCCTTCGGCGTTCCTAGGAATGTACCGTCCGCACGTGTGATGGCGAGCACCACGACGCCTTCGTCCTGCAAGCGCAGTTCGGCAAGAGTGCGGTTCGTCATCCAGTCCTGTTTCTGTACGAAGACCTCCCCAATGGAGTAGTCGCCCGTCAGGTGCAGCAGTGCGGCATAGTCGCGGACGTTAAGCGCCGTGTAGCGCTTCATTGCCCGGAAAACGATGCGCGATAGGAGCCTGTCGAACCGTTGGCTGGTGGTCAGCGCCAGCAGTGCGGCAAGGCCAACAATCAGTAGCCCCGCCCGTAGCCACAGCGACCCGGTATTTTGCACATTGATGAAGCCGATAAGCAGCGTGACAATCGCCGTCGCCACACCCGCATTGCCCAGCAGCATCAGCAGAAGCAAAATGCGCCGCCGCACAGGGTGATTGACCACCTTTTCGGACTCCGACGTGGTGAATCCAACACCAGTAAATGCCGACCGTGCCTGAAATTTCGCGGCCTGACGCGATAGGCCCGTGTGAGTGAGCGCTAGGCTCGCCATGCGCGTGAGGATCATCGATACGATGAGAATAAGCAGTAATGTGGCAATCGCTATCATTGTGTTCCGTCTGTATTGTGCCGTGTTATAAAGTGTTTCCGCCCTTTTGGGAGTTCCTAAGACCATAGGCGAATTGTAGTGCCGTATCAAGGTCGTCCATCTTTTGCTCTGTACGTCGCAGTGTGTTCGCGTATTCCACAGTCATCCACCTCGCCTTGTGTGGTCATGGATCTCCTGCGGTGTATGGACGCTTTTCCTGCACCTGCGTTGCTCTCATCCTCCGCAGTCTACCATCGTCTTACCATGCAAAATTACACCGCATTGTGCCGCTTCAGGAGGTGAGAAAATCGGGCGAAATTCGCTGTTTTGCGTTGACATACCGGGCAAAATTCGCCATTGTCTCCTCAGACGACGCGAGGCGTTGTCTCAAATGCGGAGCCGTAGTTAAGTCGGTTATAACGCTGGCCTGTCACGCCAGAGGCCGCGAGTTCGAGTCTCGTCGGCTCCGCCACGCAAATCAAAGGCTGCACCACCAAGGTGCAGCCTTTTTTTGTGCCTTGTGTCTCGCGCGTTGTGCGCCGTGCGACGCCGTGCGGGTGGGGTGCGCGTGGATGGGCCGGGTCGTTATGCCGGGGTCAAGAGGATGCCTCCGGCGGTTTAAGGGGTGCGACCCCTTAAAAATCCCGAGGTTTTCGGGCTGGAAGCCAGCCCGAAAAAGGGGGTGGCCTTTTCCTCCACGTTGGGACAGTTGCCCGTGTGGGTGTGGCGCCGTTGCTGGGGGCTGATAGAGGCCGCGTGTCCGGAACGCATTGCTGGCGTATAAATGGGATCGTTAAGGGCCCACGGCCCTTAACCCGCCGGAGGCAAGTTTTTAATGCCGGGCCGGGTCGTTATGCCGGGGTCAAGAGGATGCCTCCGGCGGTTTAAGGGGTGCGACCCCTTAAAAATCCCGAGGTTTTCGGGCTGGAAGCCAGCCCGAAAAAGGGGGCGGGTGGCCTTTTTCTCCACGTTGGGACAGTTGCCCGTGTGGGTGTGGTACCGTTGCAGGGGCCTGATAGAGGCCGCGTGTCCGGAACGCATCACTGGCGTATAAATGGGATTGTTAAGGGCCCGCGGCCCTTAACCCGCCGGAGGCAAATCTCCCCTTTTCCTCTTCTTCCCTCTTTTTGGGCCTTCTTCGAGTACACCACCCGCATGGTATCCTCCATGATAGTACATGACAAAAAAGACCGTACTTGCGCAAAAGTCTTCGTGTGCAATAGAGTGTCGTGCATATGCCCCAGAGGTCTTCGCGACGCGTATTGGCATATGAAATGGTGTTCAAAACGGACTGTGAAGCGGCCTGTTACGCAGGGTTCCTGTGTGTGCGGCAAGATGGTCCTGTGACATGCCGCGACATGCGGCGCTACTGCGAATAAAGGAGTCTTGGTATGTACGTTGTTGCTATTAATGGAAGCCCTCGCAAGGGCGGGAACACGGAGAATTTGCTTCGCACTGCGCTTGAGCCGCTGGAAAAGGCTGGCTGGGAGACGGAGTTTGTGCAGCTGGGTGGGAAGAAAATCCGCGGCTGTATGGCGTGTGGCAAGTGCTGGGAAAAGCAGGACGGCCACTGTGTGGTGGACAACGACGCGTTCAACGACGTGATGGATAAGATGGTGAAGGCGGACGCCATAATTATTGGTTCGCCGACGTATTTTTCTGATGTGAGCGCGGAGACCAAGGCGCTGCTGGACCGCTCCGGATTCGTGGCGCTGGCCAATGGCGGCCTGTTTGCGGGCAAGATTGGCGCAGCGGTGGTTGCTGTGCGCCGGGGCGGCGGTATCCATGTGTTTGATACCATTAACCATATGTACCAGATGTCGCGCATGATTGTGCCCGGCTCCACGTATTGGAACCTTGGCTACGGCCTGGAAAAGGGCGAAGTGCAGGGCGACGCCGAAGCGCTTGCAAACATGCGGAATTTGGGCGAGACCGTAAGCTGGCTCGGCAAGGCGATGGCTCCGAATATGGCCAGCTTCCCTGCCGCTCCCTAAAATATGCCGTATAACGCGCCGTAAGAACCTTACGGCCAGGAGAAGGAATGCATACAGATATGGTCGTTGTCAGCGCGCGGTTTCGCGCGCTGCCCGGACAGGAAGAGATGCTGAAAAGTATGGTGCAGCAGCTTGTGCAGGATTGCGAGGGGCAAAACGGCCTCATCCTGTACAGCGTGCATCAGGACGTTGCCGACCCGGCGCTGTTTCAGTTTTATGAGCAGTTTGCCTCGCAGGCGGCGCTGGACGAGCACGCGGTCTCGAAGCCGCTCAAGGACTTTGAGCGCGACGCCGCGCAGTATATGGACGGCGAAGCGGAAGTGCGCATTATGCGTATGCTGGCCCGGGTGACGGGCTAGCGCCAAGGGCTAAAAAAGCCAGTATGAAAAACGCCCCGGCGGGTTCCTGCCGGGGCGTTTCGTTTTAGGCTTTGGCGGCGATGACGGTGAGCGGGTCCTCGTCGCTGGTGTCGGCAAAGAAGAATTCTTTATCAAAGGGGCCGACGTGTCCTTCTGCGGCCATGCGCTCAAAGAAGTTCAGGCGCGTGTAGCGGCGGGTGCGCTCCGGCGAGACCTTAAACTTTACGTAGTAGTCGAACTTGGGCATGGAGTGGCTGGACTCGGTGAGGTCGATGACCCTGTCCGCGAACTCGCACCAGCCGTGAGTCTGCCACGTGCCGTCCTTGAAAATCCAGCCGTGGACGACTTCGGTCTCGGGGTTTTCGCTCGCGGCCTCAAGGCAGGACTCGAAACTTGTGGGCTTGCGGTCGAACATGAATACCTCCGTTGGCGTGTTGTCGGCGCTGTGGCCTGTGACGGTGTGCACGGGCGGGCATGGCCGCCGCGCGGTTTACTGGTCGGCCTTGGTGCCGATAAGGGCCGCGCCAAGGGCGTTGCCGACTTCAAAATGATCCGGGAAATGGATGGGCGCGCCAAGGCGCTGCGCCACTTCGGGCAGCAACATCCGGGCGGCTGCGCCAATGCCGACGATGGGCACGTTGAGGGCGGCGCTGAAGCGGACAAGGGACATGGAGTCCTTGCGGGCGATGAATTCGGCCATGCTTCCGCCAACTTCCTTGCGCACCACATGGTCGAGCAGGGCGTTTTCAATCTTGCGCTGGGCTGTGGTTATGACTGCTTCGCAAAAGGCCTCGGCGTCCATGCCGTGACGGCGGGCGAGAACCTCTGCCGCGGCCTTGGCCTGCGCGGTGTCGCCGATGCTCAGGCGACCGAGCACGTGCAGGGCGTCCGTTGGGGTGAAGCCGATTTCCGCCACCTGCTGGGCGCGGACAAGGCGCTGCAGGTGCGCGGACAGCGCAATTTCGCTAAGGCCCGTGGCACGCATGAGGGATGCGGCAGACATGGGCCCGGCGCCGCTGAGAATTGTCAAAATGGGGTCGGCGGCGATGACGTCCGGCTCCGGCGCTTGGTCCATGGTGATGAGGCGCGAGGCGTCGCCAGTGTCCAACCACGACTCGGGAGCCGGGACGTTTGTGGCCATGCAAACGGGCAAAACGCGTGCTGGTCCAACGGCGATGGACCCCGCCGCTGTGGTGCGGACCTGCGAGTCTCCGCCGATGCCCACGGTGAACATTTCCACGGCTTCGACGTGCGTTTCCCATTGCCCTATGCGGCTGCCGCCCTTTTTGATGGTGGGCTGGCCTGCGCGGATGAGGGTGACGTCTGTGGTGGTGCCGCCAACGTCCACGATGAGGGCGTCGTCGCCGGGGGCGAAGGCCATGCCGTAATGGGCAGTGGCGGCGGGACCGCTGGCGAAGGTCTCGGCCGCGCGGCGCAGGGCGCTGTCTAGCGTCATGGGCGCGCCGTTGCCGCGCACGATGCGTACCGGACAGGTGAGGCCGTGTTCTGCAAGGGCGGCGCTGACGCCGTCGATGAATTCCTGCATGACGGGCATAAGGCGGGCGTTGAGCACAGTTGTGGCGGCGCGCTCCTTCATGCCTGCCTTGCCGCTGACCTCGTGGGAGCAGAAGACGGGCTTGGGGTCCACCAGTTCGATGGCTTTGGCGGCCACCTGCTCATGCGTGGGATTGGCGTAGCTCATGGCCGCGCTGACGGCGTAGGCGTCCACATGGCCGCGCAGATTGCCCACGCCATCGACGATGGCTTCCACGTCGAGGGGGGCTTCCTCCTTGCCGACGATGGAGTGCCCTCCGGCGGCGTATTGCACGGAGACGACGGGCAGGTCGAAGGCCTTGGTCATGCCGATGACGAACAGCCCCACGCGTGCGCCTTTGTCTTCCACCACGGCGTTGGTGGCGAGGGTGGTGGACACGGCGACCACATCCACCAGCTGGGGCGGAGTGGCGCTTTCGCGCATGACGCGGGACAGGGCGGACGACAGGCCGATACTGAGATTTTTGTGTGTGGTCGGTGTCTTGGCGGAGGCGACAACGTCACCGGACGCGCGGTCCAGAAGAATGGCGTCCGTGTAGGTGCCGCCGGTATCGATGCCTATTGCATAGCCGTGTGTCTGTGTCATGATGAATCCTTTGCCGTTTTCGTGGTCTGTGACGGCTGTATGTGCAGTACGTGGTGATACTGCCAAGGCGCGCGGTTGGCAACCGTGCATCGTGAAAAATCGGCCAAGCGGGCGGATGGGAGCGGATTTTCACGCTATGCGGGGTTTTGTGGCGTATAGATCAGGCTCTTTTTTGTGGAAGGGATACACTGTTTGGGGTAAGGGAAGTTTGGAAAATTTCCCTAAGTATTGGTGAGCTATTGACGAGTGGCGCAAAATCTACTAATTGGCGCGCTCCATCATATCGGGCAGGCGTGGGCGGCGGTTTCGGCGCAGTGTAACACTGGCGCGAACAGCCACCCTGTGCGGCTTTTCCCCGAAAAGTTCCGATGGGTAAGGAGGGTGCTGCGATATGGCAAAGAAACCCGTGCTTGAGCAGTGGAACGCAACGTGTTCCGCCGACCTGTATGGCGTCAATAACTGGGGCAGTGGGTACTTTGGTGTGTCCGACTCCGGCGACGCCGTCATCACCCCGTTTGCAGAACGCGGCCCGGCCGTCTCCATCCCCGAGGTCATCAAGGGCCTTAAGGAGCGGGGCATGGACCTGCCCGTGCTTCTGCGCATCGAAAATATTCTCGATTCCCAAATTTCCGTCCTGCACGACTGCTTTAACCACGCCATGCGCGACCTTGAATACCAAGGCGAATTCCGTGGCGTGTACCCCATCAAGGTGAACCAGCAGGAGCAGGTGGTGGAGCGCATCACCGAATACGGCGAGCCGCATCACCATGGCCTTGAGGTGGGCAGCAAGCCCGAACTCATCGCCGCGCTGTCCTACCTGCATGACCGCGAGGCCTGCATCGTCTGCAATGGCTACAAGGACCGCGAATTCGTGGACCTTGCCCTTTATGCCAACAAGATGGGCTATAACTGCATCCTCGTCCTTGAAATGCCGAGTGAGCTGGCGCTTATTCTGGAGCGTTCGCGCGCGCTGGGCATCCGGCCGCGCATGGGCATCCGCATCAAGCTGGCGGCCCGCGCCGGTGGGCACTGGACCGAGTCCGGCGGCGACCTGTCCATCTTTGGCCTGTCCACGGCCGAGGTCGTTGACGTGGTGGACGAGCTGCGAAAGCACGACATGCTGGACTGCATGCACCTGCTGCACTTCCACCTTGGCTCGCAGATTCCGAATATCCGCGACATCCGAAACGCCCTGCGCGAGGCCTGCCGGGTCTATGCCGGGCTGGTGGATGAAGGCGCGGCCATGGGCTATCTGGACCTTGGCGGCGGGCTTGCCGTGGACTACGACGGCTCGCACACAAACTTCCTGTCCAGCCGCAACTACACCCTTGGCGAATACTGCGCCGACGTGGTGGAAACCGTGATGAGCATTCTGGATGAGCGTGACATTGCGCATCCGCACATCATTACGGAGTCCGGCCGCGCTACGGTGGCGTACTACTCCGTGCTGTTGTTTGAGATTTTGGACGCCAGTCGCCTTGAGGACCGGGCCATCCCCATCGACCTGCCCGAGGACTGCCCCGAGCCGACGGAGAACCTGCTTGAGGTCTACCGCTCCATCTCGCTCAAGAACCTGCAGGAGTGCTACAACGACGCCATTTTTTACCGCGATGAAATCCGCCAGATGTTCCGCATGGGCACCTGCTCCCTGCGCGAGCGCTCCGTTGCGGAATCCCTGTTCTGGGCCATCATCAAGGAAATTGCCGCGCGCGTGGACGAGGTGAAGCGCCCCACCAAGGAACTGGCGGGCATTCAGGATTCACTGGCCAGCATCTACTACGCGAATATGAGCATTTTCCAGTCTCTGCCGGATTCGTGGGCCATTGACCATCTGTTCCCGGTCATGCCTGTGCACCGTATGGACGAACAGCCCACCGAAAAGGTGGTGCTGGCGGACATTACCTGTGACTGCGACGGCAAGCTGGACCGCTTTATCGACGAACGCGGCGTCCGACGCACGCTGGACGTGCACGACCTGCGCAAGGGCGAGCCTTATTACATGGGCGCCTTCCTCGTCGGCGCGTATCAGGAGACGCTGGGCGACCTGCATAACCTTTTTGGCGACACCAACGTCGCCTCCATCCATATCAATGAGGACGGTTCGTTTGACTTCGTGCGGGAGCTCGATGGAGATTCCGTGGCTGACGTGCTGTCCTACGTCGAGTATGATCCGAAGATGGTCCTGGAGCGCTTCCGCAACGTGGCGGAGCGTGGCATCCGGGAGGGGCGCATTACCCCTCAGGACAGATACGCCATCATGAAGGCCTTTGAACAGGGCCTGAGAGGATCGACCTATCTGAACGGCTTGCGATAGCACAATCCCTTTTGACAAGGAGGGACACAAGGATGTCCAGAGTACTCATCGTCGGCGCTGGCGGTGTGGGTCAGGTTGTGGCTCACAAATGCGCGCAGCTTCCCGAAGTGTTTCACGAAATATGTCTTGCCAGCCGCA
The DNA here is from genome assembly GCF_044987625.1 of Desulfobaculum sp. SPO524. NCBI lineage: Bacteria > Pseudomonadati > Thermodesulfobacteriota > Desulfovibrionia > Desulfovibrionales > Desulfovibrionaceae > Desulfobaculum > Desulfobaculum sp. SPO524. Next base: position 47,340 of record NZ_JBJDSB010000003.1, read on the forward strand.
CCGTCTCCAAATGTGACGCCATTGCTGCGCAGCTTCCCCGCCCCATCCGCACCGCACAGGTGGACGCGGACAACGTCCCCGAGATGGTGGCGCTGATCAACGACTTTAAGCCGGACCTCGTATTGAACGTGGCCCTGCCGTATCAGGACCTGAATATCATGGACGCCTGCCTTGAGACCGGCGTCCACTACCTCGACACGGCCAATTATGAGCCGCTGGACGAGGCCAAGTTTGAATACAAGTGGCAGTGGGCCTATCAGGACCGCTTCCGCGAAAAGGGCCTGATGGCGCTTCTTGGCAGTGGCTTCGACCCCGGCGTGACCAACGTCTTCTGCGCTTATGCCCAGAAGCACCACTTTGATGAAATCCACCAGCTGGACATCATCGACTGCAACGCGGGCGACCATGGCAAGCATTTTGCCACCAACTTCAATCCGGAAATCAATATCCGTGAAGTGACCGCGCGTGGCCGCTACTGGGAGCGCGGCGAATGGGTGGAGACCGATCCGCTGTCCTGGTCCATGTCCTATGACTTCCCCGAGGGCATTGGCCCCAAGAAGTGCTACCTCATGTACCACGAGGAGCTGGAGTCGCTGGTGCAGAACCTGCGCGGCATCCGTCGCGCCCGCTTCTGGATGACCTTCTCCGACAACTACCTGAAGCATCTGGAAGTGCTGGAGAACATCGGCATGACCCGCATCGACGCCGTGGAGCACAACGGCTGCGAAATCGTGCCGTTGCAATTCCTTAAGACGCTGCTGCCGGACCCGGCTTCCCTCGGCCCGGACACCAAGGGCCGCACCTGCATCGGCTGCCTGATGCGCGGTGTGAAGGACGGCAAGGAAAAGCAGGTCTACGTGTACAACATCTGCGACCATCAGGACGCCTACCGCGAGGTGAAGTCGCAGGCCGTGTCGTACACCACGGGCGTGCCCGCCATGATTGGCGCGGCCATGATGTTGACCGGCAAGTGGAAGGGCGAGGGCGTCTTCAACATGGAAGAGTTCGACCCCGACCCGTTCATGGATATGCTGAATACACACGGCCTGCCATGGAAAGAGATCATCTCCTAGCCGCGTTGGAGCGCGTCCCCGCCACGCCATGCTTTGTGGTGGACGAGGCGCTCCTGCGCCGCAACCTGTCGGTGCTGGACACCGTCCAGCGCCGGACAGGGGCCAAGATTCTGTTGGCCCTCAAGGGGTTTGCCATGTTCAGCGCGTTTCCGCTGTTGCGGGACGCGCTGCATGGCGTCTGCGCCAGCTCCCCGCACGAGGCGCGCCTTGGCCGCGAGGAATTCGGGCGCGAGGTGCACGCCTTTGCCGCCGCCTATTCCGAAGCGGATATGCGCGAGCTGGTCACCCTGTGCGATCATATTTCCTTCAACTCCTTTGCTCAGTACCGGCGCTTCAAGCCGTTGGTGGCCGCCGCGCCCGTACCCATTGAGTGCGCCATCCGCGTGAATCCGGAGCACTCCGAGGGCGCTGTGCCCATCTATGACCCGTGCTCCCCCGGCTCGCGCCTTGGCGTGCGTCTGCGTGATTTTGAGCCGGACGCCCTTGGCGGCATCTCCGGTCTGCATTTTCACACGCTGTGTGAGCAGAATGCGGATTCGCTGGATCGCACCCTTGCGGCGTTTGAGGCTTCATTCGGTCCGCATCTGCACGGCATGAAGTGGCTGAACATGGGCGGTGGGCACCACATCACGCGCGAGGATTACGACGTGGACCTGCTGTGCCGCCTCATCAACGGCGTGCGCGAGCGCTACGGCGTTGGCGTCTATCTTGAACCCGGCGAAGCCGTGGCGCTGGATACCGGTTTCCTCGTCGCCACGGTGCTGGACGTCATCAACGCGGATATGCCCGTCGCCATTCTCGATGCCTCCGCCGCCGCGCATATGCCCGATGTGTTGGAGATGCCGTACCGTCCAGACGTCATCGGTTCCGGTCAGCCTGCGGAAAAGGCGTGGACGTGCCGCCTTGCCGGGCATTCCTGCCTTGCGGGCGACGTGATAGGCGAGTACTCCTTCGACCGCCCGCTGCGCCCCGGTGACAGGCTCATATTTACGGATATGGCCCACTACAGCATGGTGAAGACCAACACCTTCAACGGCCTTAAGCTGCCCTCCATCGCCCTGCGGCGCACGGACGGGACGCTGGAGGTCGTGCGCGAGTTCGGGTACGAGGACTACAAGACCCGCCTGTCCTGACCGTTTTGCGTTCAGGCGCGGGCATGGGCGGCGCTTTTTCATTTTCGCCGCCCCAAACGCCAACGACCATATCGACCAGCGAAACAAGGAGCAGAGCCGTTGAGCGGACTTTATCCTGATTTTATGGCCACAGACCTGGAACCCACCGCTCCGGGCGAGAGCCTGTTTCATATCATCCCCGTTCCCTACGAAAAGACCGTCTCCTATGGCGGCGGGACCGTTGACGGGCCACAGGCCATTCTTGAGGCCTCGGACCAACTGGAAATGTGGGACGGCTTTTCCGTGCCCGCCCGCCGTGGTATCGTCACGCACGACGCCGTCGAGTGCTCCGGCGCGGCAAAGACCGTTATGGACCGCATCGCCGACGCCGTGAAGACCGTGCGCGGCCATAACGGCATGCCCGTCGTCCTTGGCGGCGAGCACACCGTCACCCTCGGCGCGCTGCGCACCCTTGCCGAGGAGCACGGCACCTTTGGCATTGTGCAGTTCGACGCCCACGCCGACCTGCGCGACAGCTACGAAGGGTCGCCCTACAGCCACGCCTGCGTTATGCGCCGCGCCGTGGCCGACCTCGGACTGCCCCTTTTCCAGCTTGGTGTTCGCGCCCTGTGCGAAGAGGAAGTCGAGTACCGCCGCGAGCAAGGCATAGGCCACATCGACGGCTGGGAACTCGGTACCATGCCCTTCCCCCGCGCGCTGCTCCCCGAAGGATTCCCCGACAAAATTTACGTCACCTTCGATGTGGATGGCCTTGATACCTCCATCATGCCCGCCACAGGCACCCCCGTGCCCGGCGGCATTATGTGGCATCAAGCCATGCAGCTGTTGCGCATGGCCATTCGCGGACGCCGCGTTCTCGGCTTCGACGTCGTCGAACTCGCCCCCATCCGCGACATGCACGCCTGCGACTTCACCGCCGCGCAGCTCGTCTACAACATCATGGGCATCATCGACCGTGACGCCGTGTTGCCCTAAGCCGGGCGCGCCCCTTGGACAAAAGAAAAGGCCGACGATGGATTCGTCGGCCTTTTTCTTTTTTCGGGAGGAAGAGGCGGACGGGGAGAGGGGAAATTGCTCCGCAGGGTTAAGGGCCGTGGGCCCTTAACAATCCCTTTTATACGCCAGTAATGCGTTCCGGACACGCGGTCTCTATCTGGCCCCGGCGTTGGTGCCACGCCCACGCGGGCAACTCCCCCAACGTGAAGAAACGGCCACCCAACCCTTTTTTCGGGCTGGCTTCCAGCTCGAAAACCTCGGGATTTTTAAGGGGTCGCACCCCTTAAACCGCCGGAGGCATCCTCTTGCCCCCGGCATAACGACCCGGCCCGGCACAAAGAAATTGCTCCGCAGGGTTAAGGGCCGTGGGCCCTTAACGATCCCATTTATACGCCAGGAATGCGTTCCGGACACGCGGTCTCTATCAGGCCCCGGCGTTGGTGCCACCCCCACACGGGCAACTCCCCCAACGTGGAGGAAAAGGCCACCCACCCCCTTTTTCGGGCTGGCTTCCAGCCCGAAAACCTCGGGATTTTTAAGGGGTCGCACCCCTTAAACCGCCGGAGGCATCCTCTTGACCCCGGCATAACGACCCGGCCCATCCACGCGCACCCGTCAGGCGGCGCCGTTTTCGTAGCGGCGGGTGACTTCGTACCAGTCCACGAGTCTGTCGAGGATGGCTTGCACGTAGGCTTTTCTGCGGTTTTGGTAGTCGAGGTAGTAGGCGTGTTCCCACACGTCCACGACGAAGAGCGGCACGTGTCCCATGGTGATGGGGGTGTCGGCGTTTTGTGTGCCGATGATGTCGAGGCCGCTGCCAGTATCCACCAGCCAGACCCAGCCGCTGCCGAAGACGCTGGCGGCCTGTGTGACGAAGCGTTCGCGCAAGCGCCCGAAGGAGCCGAAGGAGGCCTCTATGGCGGCGGAGAGGGTGTTGCCGGGGCGGCCGCCGCCGAGGGGGGCGAGGCCGCGCCAGTAGAAGGTGTGGTTCCATGCCTGCGCGGCGTTGTTGAAGATGGCTTTTCGGTCGGCGCGGCCGGATGTGGCGGTGATGATTTGGGTGAGCGACATGTCCTGATAGGGCGTCCCGCTGATGAAGCGGGCGGTCTTTTTGTAGTAGCCGAGGGTGTGCTTGCCGTAGTGATAGGCCACGGTCTTGGCGGAGATGATGGGTTCAAGGGCGCTGACGGGGTAGGGCAGTTGATGCGCCATGCCGTGGTGCGCGGCCATGAAATGCATGGGCATGTGGCGGTAGCCTTTGTCTTTGGCCATGTGGTGCCCGGCGTGGGCGAAGGCGGCGGGCAGCAGTCCTGCTCCGGTGAGGGCCGTGGCTGTTGCCGCCAGCTTGAAAAATCGGCGGCGGCTTATGTGGGGGGCACGATTGGAGCTCATAGGGCCTCCTTGGGCTTTGCATGGTGCTGAGCACGGATTCTTCAATCGTAGCCCATCAGGATGATGACGCAACAAAAAAACCGGCCGGACGTGAAGGCGTCTGGCCGGTTTTGCGTTGCGTGAGGGGTTATTCCGTTGGCACGTGGTAGTTTTTGACGAAGGCCTTGACGCGGCGCTGAATGCGTATGGTGCGCCCGATGAGCTCGGCAAGGCCGAAGAGCGCAATGGAGAGGATGAGCGAGAAGAGGAGAAAGCCGCACCCGCCGAGGATGAACAGCAGGTTGATTTCATCGTTTGGGCTGTCCGTTTGCCAGAGGAAGGTGATGCACCCGATGGTCCCGAGGAGCCATGACAGATGCGCCACCACGGTCAGAATGTGTTCCATGGGCAGACGTGAGATGGGGTTGACCATCTTGTAGCCCACAAAGTCCTCGCTGCCGCATTTGGGGCACTCGCGGTAGCTTTTGCTGAAGGTCTCGCCGCAGACTTCGCACTGGAACATCTTTTTAACGATGGTACGTGTGGGCATGAGTGTGCTCCTGTGTTGGCGGTCATGCCGCTGCGGTATGCGGGGTGCCGGACTGCGTGCGCATGCGTTGCATCATCCACACCGCGCCCCAAATGATCAGCCCGGCGGGGTAGACCCAGTAGCGCTGGTCGTGCGGGATGCCGGTTAGCTGGGCGATGAGGTCCGGGCGCATCATGATGAGGGTGATGCTGAGCAGAATGGGGACTTCCCAGAGCTTATTGCGCGTGATGAACCACCCCTGCGTTGCCGAGGCAAAGGCAAAGTTGCCCACGCAGGCCATAAGGAAGATGAGTCCACCTTGCAGCCAGCTATCCACATTGTGGAGGATGAGGTCGTGGTTGAAGATGAACATAAAGGGCAAAATGGCTGTGCGTATGTCGTAGAGGAAGCCCTGAATGCCTGTGGGAATGGGTGGCGACTCGGCAATGGCCGCCGCGGCGTAGGCGGCAAGGCCCACGGGCGGCGTATCGTCGGCGAGAATGCCGAAGTAGAAGCAGAACAGATGCGCCGCCATAAGCGGAACGATGAAGTCCTGCGTTGCGCCAAGGGTGACGATGGCTGGCGCGGTGAGGGACGCCATGACGATGTAGGTCGCCGTGGTGGGCAGACCCATGCCGATGAGCAGGCTGGCGGCGGCGGTGATGACGAGCATCAGGAAGATGTTGCCACCGGAAAGCTGGTCGATGACCTGCGTGATAAGGCCGCCAAGGCCAAGGGCCACAACGCCCACGATGATGCCCGCCGCGGCGGTGGCCATGGCCACGCCCGCCATGTTGCGCGCGCCGTCGGCCATGGCGAGTACGATGTCGCGTATGCCTTGTCCAAAGGCGGGGCGCATGGGCTTGCCGCTTATGCGGGCGCGGATGGGACGCTGCACCAGCATGATGACCGTCAGCACGATGATGGCGCGGAACGCGGCAAGCTCGGGAGAGTGCCGCAGGATAATCAGTTCATACAGCAGCATGGCCAGCGGCAGCAGAAAATGCAGCCCGGCGAGAAGCGTGGGCACAAAGCGTGGAAGCTCGGCGCGCGGGATGCCCTGAAGCCCCAGCTTGCTGGCCTCGATGTGCGAAATGTAGATGAGCGCCGCGTAGGAGACAAAGGCCGGAACCGCCGCCGCCTTGACGACCTCAATGTACGGCACGTTGACGTACTCCGCGATGATGAAGGCCGCCGCGCCCATGATGGGCGGGGCCAGCTGACCGTCTGTTGAGGCGGCTACCTCAATAGCCCCGGCCTTGGTGCCGGGGTAGCCGACTTTTTTCATCATGGGGATGGTGAAGGTGCCGGTGGTGACGATGTTGGCAATGGATGAGCCGGACACCATGCCGGTGAGTCCGGACCCGAGGATGGCGGCCTTGGCCGGTCCGCCTTTGAAGCCGCCCAGCAGGCACAGGGCTAGCTGAATGAAAAAGTGTCCGGCTCCGGCCTTCTCCAGCATGGTGCCAAAGAGGACGAAGAGGAACACGATGGTGGCGGAGACGTCGAGGGGGATGCCGTATATGCCCTCGGACGACATGGTCATCTGCCCGATGAAGCGGTTTAGGGACACGCCCTTGAAGGCGATAACATCGGGCATGTACGGCCCGAGAAAGGCGTAGATGATGAAGAGAAGCGCGATGACGGGCAGGGCCGGACCGATGACGCGCCGCGTCCCCTCAAGCAGCAGCGCCACCAGCAGGATGCCGAAGACAAGGTCGCGCGTGGTGGGCGCGCCGTAGCGCATGGATATGCCGTCATAGTCCAAAAAGATGTACAGCGCGGCCAGCGCCGCAAAAAGGGCGAGGATGTAGTCCAGAATGGTCACGCGGTGCATGGCGAGGAAGAACCGCAAGTCCGGCCGCCAGTTGGGCGTGAACTTGAACATGGGAATATTCAGATACACCAGCACTATGGCGAAGCCGAGGTGAAAGGCCCGGATATAGAGCGTATCCAGAATAAGCCAACTGGCCGTGGACAGCTGGAACAGGGACCACAGCACCGCAATGCCAATGGTCAGAGCGCGCGTGACGCCGTAGCTGTCGCTTTGCAGGCCGTGTTCGGCTTCGGCAAGGCGCTTGGCGTACTCCACACCTTTGATGTCGGGGTCGTGTTCAGTCTGGTGGCGCGGTGCGTGTGGCATGCGTGGCTGCACTCCTAGGCTGCGGGTTGCGGAGGACAGTCGTCCGCCATGCGGGGATGACCGGGGACCGGGACGCCGCGCGGGCGTCTGTAACGAAAGGCGAGGGAGCGCGCCGGACCGGCCTTGGCCGGTCCGGCGCGCGTGGAAGCTACATCAGCCCGGCTTCCTGATAGTAGCGCATGGCGCCGGGATGGATGGGAGCGGACAGGCCCTGAAGCATGCCGCGCTTGGTCAGCACCTTGTATGCGGGGTGCAGTTTTTTGAATTCCTCAAAGTTTTCAAAAACTTCCTTGGTGATGGCGTACACCACGTCGGCGGGGACCTTGGAGGAGGTCACAAAGGTGGCCTTCACGCCAAAGGTCTTCACGTCTTTTTTATTGGTGGCACCGGGGTAGAACTCGATGGGGATGTCCGAGGGCGCGTAGTAGGGGTACTCGCTGAACAGGGAGTCCACGCCCGTGATGTCGATGATGCGCACGGCGCGCTTGCCGGCGGTGGCTTCCTTGATGGCGCCGGAGGGGTGGCCAACGGTGTAGAAGAAGGCGTCGATGCGGCCGTCCTGCAACAGGCCGGGAGCCTCGGCGGCTTTGACGCCCTCGGCGGTGAGGTCCTTATCAATGTCGAAACCGAGGGCCGTCAGCGCGTCAATGGCGTTTTGGCGCTGGCCGGAACCGGGGTTGCCGATGTTGATAATTTTGCCCTTCAGGTCCTGCACGGTGGTGATGCCCGCATCCTCTGCGGCCACCAGCGTGACGGACTCGGGATGGATGCTGAACACGGCGCGCAGGTCGCGCTGCGGTCCGCTGTCCTTCCATTCGGCCATGCCCTTCATGGCCTGATACTGCCTGTCGGACTGCACAATGCCGAATTCCAAATCGCCCGCCATAATGGCGTTGACGTTAAACACGGAGCCGCCCGTGGATTCCACGGTGCAGCGGATGCCGTATTCGTCTTTCTTTTTGTTGACGATGCGGGCGATGGCGCCGCCGGTGGGGTAGTAGACGCCGGTGATGCCGCCGGTGCCAATGGTGATGAAGGTGGTCTTGGCTGCTGCGCCCGTGGGCATGGTGCCCATGAGGAAGACTCCCAGGCACAGGGTGAAGGTAAGCATGAACCATTTCCGCATGTGTCGCCTCCTGCCGGATGAGGTGTGGACTCGGTGGCCCCCGGGGTGGAGGCTGCCGTGTGGTGGTATCGACCTTCCCTGATGTCAGGGACGTCAGCGCAGTTGTGATAACAACCTGTTAGCAAAGACCATTTGTGATTATTCATCGTTCGTTACCAAAACTTAAGAAAAATGGCAAATTTTGTCGTAAGTTTTGTAGTGATCTGTGAATTTCTTCATTCTTTCATGCAGTGTGCGATGAAGTCTTGCGTTTTTTGGGAAATAGGGACAACACTTTATGGCATACACCGCCATCAAGCGAAGGGGCGCATATGTACCGCCAGTTTGTCCGTCTTGAAGATGGGGTCTACTACGTCGTCTACGTTGGCGAGGTAAAGGCCTGCTGTCTGAATGCGTACGTCGCGCAGGCGTTTCGGCGCAGTATTGGGCAGGAAGTGCGTGTGATTTCAATCGTTCCCGACATGATGATGGAGTATCGGTGGACTGACGTGATGGTCGTCAATCCACCTGCGGAGCGGCTGCGGTGGGTGCTGGGGCGCGATGTGGCGCGCCGGGTGCCGTCCGCGGCCTTTGCCGCCGGAGTCTGCGCCGACGCCGCGGTCCTGCGCCTGCTGACGGAGCTGGTGCGGCGGCAGGGCGAGGTGCCGGTGTGGATGTTCGAAAGCCGTCCGGAGCTGAGTGTGCGCCTTGCCGGGGGCGTGCGCCTTGTGGGGCCGGACGCGGACCTGACCCGGCTCATCAACGACAAAACATGGCAGTACGCCGCCTTTGCGGACATTGTGCCCGTGGTGGAGCACAGGGTGTGCTCCGGCCGTGAGGCCATGTGCCGCGCGGCGGGTGATATGCTGGAGTATTGCGCCGAGGGCGTGTTCGTCTCCATGGCGTACTCCGCCGGCGGCGGGGCGAGCATGGTTGCCGCCACGGTGACCGATTGCGCGGCGCGGTTTGAGGAGGCGGACGCGCAGTATTTCGTCTGCCGGTACATGCCGCACTGCTTTGATCCAACGGTGCTTGGCGTGGTGGCGGGACCGGATGACGTCTATGTGGCGGGCGTGGCGGATATGGCCATTGAAAACGGCACCGCCTTTCGCGGTTCCACCTTTCCCTCCATCTTGCCCGCCAATGTGCAGCGGAGCCTGCGCGAGGCCACGGAGCGCGTGGGGCGGCGGCTTGGGGAAATGGGCTTTCGGGGTATCTTTGGCTGCGACTACATCGTGGATGAGCGCGGCGAGTATTATTTCATTGAGGTAAACCCCCGCAAGCAGGGCACAACCATGGAGTTTTGCGCGTATCTGGAGCAGCACCTGCCCCCCGGCGCGCCCAACCTGCCGGAATTGGAATACCACGCCGTGCTGCATGGGCGCTTTCCGCCGAAGACGGTGCGCCCCGGCGAGGCGGGAACGCGTAGCGCGCCGCTGTGGTGGGGGACGTACAATTACAAGACGGACGTGGGGGTGACCACGCACGACGCCGCGCCCCAGATTATGTCGGAGCGGGAGTTGTTCGCCTCGGTGGCGGAGCATGGCGGGCGCGGGCACATTGTGCGCGAGCATGTGGGCGCGGGGATGATGGTTCTGCCCGGAACCTTCCTTGCGCGGGTAGTGGCGGCCGCGCCGACGCGGGACGCCATGCTGGAGGAGCTGGAGGCGGGCAAGGCGCGCATAGCGCAAACGGTGGCGGTGGACGGCGGATGCGGCTGTGTGGCCTAAGGCCCGCGTGGGCAGCAGAACCTGGAGGTAAGCGTGATACAGGCCAAGGAGACGGCGGTGGATGCACTGACGAAGGACTTTTTGGACAAGCTTGCGGGAGGCGGCGCGCCGTCCACGGAGCAGCGCGAAACGGTGATGCGCCTGTATGCGCTGGCGCGCGAGGCCGCGGGCACGGCGGCCATTGTGGCCTTTTTCGCCGCCTTGCGCGAGATGAAGCGCGCCAGCGGTCTTGGGTACGAGGCCTTTGGCCTGACGCGGGAGGCGCTGGTGGACATCGCGCGCCTGCATGCGGAGCGCGATGAGCACGGCGTGAGTGTCGGCGGACGGGTTGGACGCGCCTATGATGTGCTGGAGGCCGCCAACGACCGCGTGGAGACCTATCTTGCCCAGCAGGAGGCTGTGCCCGACGGCGAGGCGCTGTGGGAGCGCATGCAACAGAATGCGGCGCGCATCAGGTCCGTCCTCGGCATGAGCGACGATGACTGGAACTCCTTTTCCGGCCAGCTACGCCACGCCATAAACGACGTGGATACGCTGGCCAAGTGCGTGGAACTGCCACAGGCCACCATCCGCGAGGTCACGCGGGTGACGGAAAAGTACCGCATGCGGCTGACGCCGTACTACGCCAGCCTCATTATGCCCGGCGTGGTCAACGACCCGGTGCTGCTGCAGGCCGTGCCCACAGCCGAAATGGTGGACAATATGGGTGTGGAACTGCCGCCCGTGGCGTCGGACCATTCCCCGGCGCGGCTTATTGATCAGTTCTACCCCCGCGTGGTGGCGGTGAAGGTGACCAATATGTGCGCCATGTACTGTACGCACTGCCTGCGCATTGCCCACATTGGCAAGGCGGACCGCGTCTTCCCGCGCGAGGCGTATACCGAGGCGCTTAACTACATCCGCAGCAATCCCCGCATCCGCGACGTGCTCATCACTGGCGGCGACGCTTTTATGCTGCCCAATGAAACGCTGGGGTGGCTGTTGGAACAGCTGGACAACATCCCCCATGTGCAGATGAAGCGCCTTGGCACCCGCGTGCCCGTGACCACGCCCCAGCGCGTGGACGAAGCGCTTCTTGGCATTCTTGCGGCGTCCAATGACAAAAGCCCGGTGCGCGTGGTGACGCAGGTGAACACCGCGCAGGAGCTGACGCCCGTCTCTCGCGCGGCGTTCAAGGCCATCTCCGGGCAGGTGAGCGCCATTTTGAATCAAGCCGTGCTGCTGCGGGGGATTAACGATTCCAGACCAAAAATGTGGAAGCTGTGCGAAACCCTGCACGCTTCGTATATCCGCCCGTATTACGTCTTCAACTGCAGTTACAGGAACCCGCAGTATACGCATATGCGCGTGCCCGTGGAAAAGGGGCGCGACATCATCGAAAGCATGTACGGCAACATCTCCGGAGACGCCATCCCCCGATATATCGCGGCGGCTGGCGGCAAGATTCCCCTGCACCGCAGCAACGTGGTGGGCCGCGCCGAGGACGGCGGCCTGCGCCTGCGCAAGCCGTGGAACGGCGAGGAGACCGTGTACCCCGACGCGGACGCGGACCTGTATGCGGACGACGACCACTTTGCCTTTGCCCGGACGGAGGGAGAGGACACGTGATGCGCGCTGAGGTGTTTCGACAGATTCGGCGGAACGTGGCCGAGCGCGAGGGCGAGATGCTGGCGCTCCTTGAACGCATCGTGCGCATGAACAGCCATTCCGCCAATCATGACGGCATCAACGCCGTGGCGGGCGTCTTCGCCACACAGTTGGAGGCGCTGGGCTTTGCCGTGGAGGTCCGCACCCGCCACCACAGCGGGAACATGGTTCTTGGCCGCAGTCCAGCCCGGATGGCCGCGGGCAGCCGCACGCCGCAGGTGCTTCTGGTGGGGCACATGGACACGGTCTTTCCCGTGGATGCGGGGTTTGACTGCTTCCGGCGCGAGGGCCGCAATATCATCGGTCCGGGCATCATCGACATGAAGGGCGGTCTTGTGACCGCCCTTTTTGCGCTTATGGCCCTTGATGACGCTGGCGAATTGGGGGACATGCCCGTCACTTTCGTCCTGAATCCGGACGAGGAAATCGGCTCGCCATGGTCGCGTGAATGCATTGAGGAGGAGGCGCGGCGCAGCGGGTGCGCCTTTGTCTTTGAATGCAGCGGCCTGCTTGGCGAGACCGTGACCGGGCGCAAGGGGCGCATGCCCTTTACTTTCAGCGTCAGCGGGCCGGGGGGGCACTCCGGCGCAACGGGCATGCACAAGCCCAGCGCCATAGTGGAACTGGCCCGCCGCATTGTGACCGTGGAGGGCTTGAACGAGCCATACCGGGGCCTTTCCGTCAATGTTGGCGTGATTGAGGGCGGCACGGGGCCTAATGTGGTGCCCGAGCAGGCCACGGCGTACGCGGAGGCGCGCTACATGGAGGAGGCCGACGGCGACACCCTGCGCGCCGCGCTGGAAAACGCCATGCTGCGGCCCGGCATTCCCGGCACGGTATGCCGCGTGGAGTTTGGCAGCGGCCGCCCCGCCATGGAGCCAACGCGCGAGAACCGGGCGCTGTTTGGCGTGGCGGGCGTTATGGCTGCGCGTCTGGGCATTCCCATTGGCGAGGACTTCCGGGGTGGGGTGTCGGATGCGAATTTCATTGCGCGGGCGGGGTGTCCTGTGCTCGACGGCATGGGGCCATCCGGCGCGCGCGACCACTCCCACGACGAATATATGGTTGCGGATTCCCTTGTGCCGCGCACGCAGCTTGCCGCCATGACCATGACCGAATGCTGGCGGCTGCTCGCGCGCGGGCGGCTCTTTGACGATTAGGGCGGCGGGTGCACGGCGGGAACACTGCGCTGCTTTGGCGCAGGCGGCGGGCGGCGTATGGCCTTGCCGCTCGGGAAAAAAGCATGTCCGCAAGCTGACGAACGGCAGGTGAGTACTTGCGCAAAACAGGTTTCGGGTATAGTTCAAATAACCGATCACTCAGTTTTTCGAAGCGACATGGGGGAGTTATGCAGAGTCGCTTGCGGATTCTGTTACGACATGACGGTGAAGACGACCTGTTGCACCTGCGAGAGGGGCTGGTGCGGGAGGGGCTTCACTGCACCCTAAAAATCGTCCGTGATGACGCCGCCCTTGACGCCGCACTCCGTGAGGAGTGGGACGCCATAGTCTATGTCCCAGCCCGCGGCGTTGACCTTTCCGCCGTTCTCCGCCGTATTGAGCGCAGCCCGCGCCAGCCGTCCCCCATCGTCCTGCGCGAGGAAATGTGCGCCGAACACACCATGCAGGCCCTGCACGCTGGTGCGGCGGACTGCATCTGCCCTATGGATATGGCGCGCCTTGCCGACAGTATCCGGCGCTCGTGCATGGAGCGGCGGCTGCCGGGGCTGACCTGCCGCGTGCGGCGCAAGCTCCTCGACACCGTGATGAAGTGTACGCTGGCCGGGGTGTTCATCACTGACGAGGACGGGGAGTTCCTGTTCATCAACGACGCGGCCGTGCGCATGCTTGGCCTTGGTGGCGACTGCCTCAAGTGTTGCCCCGGCGCGGACCTTGGCACCATCTTTCAGCCCGAAACATCGGCCAGCATCATGCAGCGGTTGCGCGGGGAGGGCGAATTCCGGTTCGATACCCGCATCCATGCGCAGGGCGGGCATGTGTTCCCTGTGGAGGGCGTGCTTTCCCTTGTGGAGGAGGCCGGACAGGCCTACTGCATTGGCGCGGTGTACGACGTGGCGGACCGCCGCGCCGTGGAGATTGCGCTGGAGGAAAAGGAAGAGCGCTACCGGCGGCTGTTTGAGGACTGTCCCATATCGCTGTGGGAGGAGGACCTTTCCGGCTGCCGGCAGTATTTCGACACCCTGCGCGAGCAAGGGGTCACGGACTTTTACGACTATTTCCGAAGCACCCCCCAAGCCGTGGCCGAATGCGCGCGGCGCGTGAAAATCCTCAACGTGAACAAGGCCTCGTTGGACCTTTTGGAGGCCCGCTCCAAGGACGAGTTGATGCAGTCCTTAGGGCGCATTGTGTCCCCGGCGTCTTTGCCCGTGCTGGCGGAGGAATTCGGGGCGCTGGCATCCGGCGAAACGAGCTACGACGGCGAGCTGGAGCATATAACGCTGAAGGGCGCCATCAGGCGGGTGGAGGTGCACTTTCGCGTTGCGCCGGAAAATGTGAAGGACCTGCGGCGCGTTGTGGTGTCGCTGCTGGACGTGACGGAGCGCCGCACCGTGGAGCGCCAACTGCGCGACGTGCGCGCCCAGTTGGAGCAGCGCGTGGAGGAACGCACCCGCGAACTCAACAGCGCCAACGCCCGCCTGCGCGCTGAGGTGGCGGAACGCCGCCGCACGGAAGAATCCCTGCGCCGCAGCGAGACCGCCCTGCGCGAGGCCCAGAGCATAGCCCGCCTGAGCACGTGGGAGTATGACCCCGTCGCCCGGCGGTTTCATCTGCCGCGCGAGGTGTTTGTCCTCTTCGGGTATCCCGCCAATGATGACGGCATCAGCACGGAGATGTTTTTACAGCTCGTGCATCCGGGGGACCGGGATGAGGTGGTGCAGTCCTACTACACCGCCCTTGAGGGCGAGCAGCCGTATGACATGGAATTTCGGCTGCGGCGGTGTGATGGCGGCTACCGGTGGGTGCATGTGCGCTGCCGGGTGCGCCACCGCGAACAGGACGGGACGCCAGTCGCCTTTGGCACCGTGCAGGACATCACCGACAGCGCCGACGCGCGCGAGCAGATCCGCCACCTGTCGCAGGAGCTTATCCGCGTGCAGGAAATTGAGCGCCAGCGCATGAGCTTGGACCTGCACGACAACGTGGCGCAGACGCTACTCTCCATCAAGCTCGCCAGCACCACTCTTTTTGACGATTACGAAGACATCCCGGAGGAACTGCGCCGCCGTTTGGCGCGGCTTTCCAGCGGCTTGCAGGACGCCATCAACTCCGTGCGCGATTTGTCCTACGACCTGCGCCCCCCGCTTTTGGACCAGTTTGGTCTGGCCCGCTCGCTGGAGCTGCACTGCCGCGAGTTGCAGGACAAAACCGGCGTCAGCATGGATTTTGCCGCAGCGGGGATGGACAACGTCCGTCTGGATTCCGAGATGGAGATCAATTTGTACAGGCTTGTGCAGGAGGCCCTGCGCAACGCCGTGAATCATGCCAAGGCCCGGAACGTGGCGGTACGCATTGTCTCGTCATCGCCGGACATCCTGCTGCGAGTGGAGGATGACGGTATGGGCTTCGACCTTGAGCGGCGGCGGACCCTCGCCCTGCGGGAGCGGCGCATGGGCCTGTCGTCCATGGAGGAACGCGCGCGACTCGTTGGTGGATCGCTGACCGTGAAGAGCCAGCCGGGCATGGGGACGAAGATACTGGCCGAAGTGCCAGTCAGGGAGAGACAACGTGCCAGATGAAAACAAACTGAGCATCATCATTGTGGATGACCATCCCATGTTTCGGGAGGGCCTCAAGTCCATTATCCGCCGCGACACGCGTTTTGAAATCGTCGGCGAGGCAGGAAACGGCCGCGAAGGCATGGAACTGGCCTACAAATTCAAGCCGGACCTCGCCCTTGTGGACATTTCCCTGCCAGACCTCAACGGCATCCACCTGACCGCCGAGCTTAAGCAGACTCTGCCGGAAACGCGTGTGGTCATCGTGAGCATGCATTCCAAGATTGAGCACATCACCGAGGCCTTCAAGGCCGGCGCGTTTGGCTATGTGGTGAAGGAATCCGCCTCCGAAGGATTGCTCAAAGGACTGGAGACCGTGGCCCTTGGCGATTATTTTCTGGATAGCTCGGTTTCGCCCACGGTGGTCAAGAGCCTTATGGAGTCTCCCTTGCGGCGTGGTCCGGGCAAAGACGCCGAATACGGCACCCTGACCCCGCGTGAGCAGGAAGTCATGCGCCTGTTGGCCGAGGGACTGACCACCCGGCAAATTGCCACCAAGCTCTACATCAGCCCGAAAACAGCGGAAAACCACCGCGCCAATCTGATGCGCAAGCTGAACCTGCAAAGCAATATCGAGCTTATCCGCTACGCCGCCCGTCTTGGGCTTATTGACCTTGATTTATGGGTGGATGCGTCCGAGGCAGGTAAAGTATAAGCGCAAATTCAATTTTCTTGGCTTTTCCCAGCCTTTTTGGCGGAAAGCTCCCGGAGTGGGAGCATCCCCCAGAACCTAGGACGGAAACGCAAAAACGCACCAAAGCCCCTTCGGTTTCGAGGGGGCTTTTTTTCATTTCCTTCCGTCATCCTTGGATTTTATGACCCCCAGACCGTCTAGGGGTTTCCCCTATATAAATGGGTGTAATCCTGAAAGTTTGGATAGATTTCCCTATATACAAAGTTTCGTGGATTTTTTTAGATGCATCATCGGCAGAAATCCTAAGCAACTCAATTGAATAGGAGAAAAGCGATGACCAAGGCTGGGATGGTGGAACAGATTAAGGACAAGGCAGGCCTGCCCACGAAGGTCGCGGCAGAAAAAGTGTACGACGCTGTTTTGGACACCGTGCGCGAAGCCCTTATCGGTGGCGACTCCGCCATCTTTACGGGACTCGGCTCGTTCCATGTCGTGCAGCGCGCGGAGCGCGCGGGCCGCAATCCCGGAACCGGTGAAGTGATTCGCATTCCTGCTTGCAAGGTTGTGCGCTTCACTCCCGGCAAAAAGATCCGGGCGATCCTGAACTAGCACAGCTGCTTCGGGGAGAGCCTTGTAGAGACCCCGCTGGGCGAGGCGGGACGATGCGGCACCGGCTTTTGCCGGTCTGTGCCGGGGGACGCGACGCACGCGTTGCGGCCTTGGCAATGATGTCCTGTTGTCTGGTGGCAACAACCAACTTTCAGCGCCTTCTTCCACTTTGTCGCTTCATGGAAGCGCTGGCGCGGTGAGGAACCAGAAACAGCAGCCACCTGTCCGGGGAAGCGCCCCCAGAGGGCGAGAGAGGGACGGGGGTTGTGGCTATGTGGAAAGCAGGGTGACGAGCATGGCTCGCCGCCCTGTTTTTCGTTGGTGGACGGGGGAAAGTGTGGGCGTGGTGTCGTAGGGGCCGCATCGCCATCTGCGCAAGGGACAAGGCCTGCAGGGCTTAGCATGCGGCGCCTGTTTTGTGGAGCGCAAAGAGGAGCGGTGAGGCGGGTGATGAGGCTGTGCTGCGGACGTGAACAAGCTTGAGAGGATTGGATGGCGTGTAAGGTGTGGGCGGAAGCTCTGTCATCACGGAGTGGGGCGAGGTCGGGAAGGCCGAGAAGCAGAGGCAATTGATGGAGCGGTGAGGCGCTGTGAAATGACTCCGGGTTGCGGCTGTCTTGTGGCGAGGGGGGCCGGTGCTGGTTGGTGCGGCGGCCGGAGTGCGGGATGTCCAGCCTCAGGTGGAGGGTCTGCGTGCTTGCCCCGGTCTTGTTCCGGTAAGGACGGCCGCGGCCTCCACGCGCAGGATAAGGGCGTGTGTGGGGGGGGGCGCGCTTTTCCGCGTTATTCGGCGGCTTCGCGCAGGGCGGCGTCGATGCTGGCGGCGAGGTCCTTCTTGAGCATGGGCTTGAGCAAAAAGCCCCTGATGCCGATGCTGCGGGCGCGTTCGGCGCTGATGTCCTCGGAGTAGCCCGTACAGATAATGATGGGCACGTCCGGGCGCAGGGCCAGTATTTCTTTGGCGAGGGCTTCGCCGGTCAGGCCGGGCATGCTTTGGTCCGTGACCACAAGGTCAAACTCGTCCGGCGCGGATTTGAAGACCTCCAGCGCGTCTAGACTGCTGGTGGTCACGCTGGTGGTAAAGCCGAGGCTGTCGAGCATTTCGCCGCCGATGGTGGCCAGGGCCTTTTCGTCGTCAATGAACAGGGCGCGGCCCTTGGCGCTGGGGCGCGGCGTGGCCGGTTCTTCCGTTCCGGTGGGGACGATGTCCGCTGCGGGCAGCACCACGCGGAATGTGGCTCCCTCGCCGGGGGGCGAGTCCACGGATACGGTGCCGCCGTGGCTGCTGACAATGCCATGCACCATGGCCAGCCCCATGCCGGTGCCCTCGTCGGGTTTCTTGGTGGTGAAGAAGGGGTCAAAGACGTTGTCGAGAATATCATCGGGGATGCCCGTGCCTGTGTCCGCTACGGTCAGCAGCACGGCGGCGCGGGCCGTGCCGTCCTCGGTGACGAGGGTGGTGTCCGCCAGCGACACGCGCAGGGTGCCGCCTGTGGCGCGCATGGCGTGCGCGGCGTTGGTGCACAGGTTCATGATGACCTGATGAATCTGGCTCAGGTTCGCCATCACTGCGGCGGATGCGGGCGGCAGGTCCGTGATGATGTTCACGTTGGCGGGCAGAGACGCCCGGAGCATTTTGGTCACTTCCTTCACCACGCTGTCCAGTTGCAGCGGGCGCAGGGCCAGCTCTTCCTGCCTGCTGAAGGTGAGAATCTGATGAATGAGGTCGCGGGCGCGGCGTCCGGCGTTGATGATTTCCGTCAGGCGGCGCTCGGTGACGGTCTCCGGCGTGGCGTCCTCCAGCGTCATTTCCGCATAGCCCATGATCACGCCGAGGATGTTGTTGAAGTCATGCGCGATGCCGCCGGCAAGGGTGCCGATGGCCTCCAGCTTTTGGGACTGGCGCAGTTTGGCTTCCAACTGTTTTCTGCTGCTGATGTCGTGGGCGACCAGCACAAAGCCGTCGGCGTCCTCGTCCACGGCGCGGTCCACATGAAAGGGCGACACCGAAACAAGAAAGACGCCGCCAAGGCCGGGCAGATCCATTTCCACCACTTCGCCGTCGCTTTGGGACATGGCGCGCAGTTGATGCAGGGCGGAGCCGTGGTCATCCATGGGCGGCAGCAGCTTGGACCAGTGCAGGCCCACGGCCTGCTTGGGATGCAGACCAAGGCGCGTGGCAAGGGCCATATTCATGCGCCGCAGGGTGAAGTTGCGGTCCAAAATGGCGATGACGTCGGGCACGCTGTCAAAGGTGCGCTCCCACTCCTGCTTGGCGCGGATAATCATGGCCTCCACGCGCTTGCGCCGGTCGATGTCCTCAATGGAGCCTTCCACAGCGGAAAATTCGCCGGACTCGCCCCGGATGGCGCGCGCGGAGAGCGACACCCAAATGGACGAGCCGTCCACGCGGTGGATGCGGGTTTTAAAGTCGCGGATGCGTCCATGCTCCTCCACCAGCGTGAGGATGCTTTCCTGCGTTTCGGCGTCGAGATGCGGCAGGTCCAACGCGGCCTTTCGCGCAGTTTCAAAGGCTTCCGGCGATTCGTAGCCGAGGATGCGGGTAAAGGCCGGGTTGTAGCTGGTCAGCCGGCCCCACGGCGTACAGCGGAAAATGCCAACCATGGAGTCATCAATGACGCGGCGGTATTTTCCCTCGTTCATGCGGTGGGTTTCGAGGGAGATATTCAGTTGGCGGTAGGCGTTTCCATGGATAAGGGCGCGCTGGACCGCCGGGGCAAAGCTCCAATCCGTCAGGCACAGGTAGTCGTCGGCGCCGTCGTGCATGGCGGCGATGGCGGCCTGCGCGCTGGGTTGCTCGGCAACAAGGAGAAACGGCAGATGCTCGCGAGCGGCGCGGGTGATGGCAAGGCTTTCCTCCCATGGCATACCGGGCAGTTCCGAGGCGGCCATAACGATGTCCCACGGCTCATCCGCCAGGGTCTGCGCCAGCCGGAGCGGCGAAGACACGACATTATACGCGGGTTCCAGCCCGTGGGCCGACAGGCGGGTGACAATGGCGGACGCCAGTTCTTCGGAGTCCGAGATGACGAGCAGACTGAATCGGGTCATCGCAGGGCCTTTGCTGGATGCCGTGCCTTCGGGGCAGGGGCGCGGGGCATCCTGTGTTTTGCGTTTCCGGGCAGGCGGTTAGGATGCTAACCGTCGTCACGATGGATACCAGATTGCCTGCTGGCCGTAAATCGCGCGGGCTGTTGACCCACCCGTGCGCGCCCCGTATTCTTCAGGATGAAAACCTGTAAAAACTATGGGAGGCCGCATATGGCGGACCGGAAGTTACCTCTCATCTATATTGCCAGTAGTGGCCGCTCCGGGTCCACTTTGCTGGATATGCTTCTTGGCGCGCAGCCGGGCATATGGACGGCGGGCGAGGTGCAGATGCTGCCCTTTGAGCTGGCTCGGGGCAAATCCCCCTGCGGATGCGGTGAGCGCGTGGCGGAGTGCGACTTTTGGACCGAGGTCGCGGCCCGGTGCCCGCAGGCGCTGGCTTCGGGCGAGATTGGCCGCTTTCGTGATGAGAATGGCTATGGCAAGGCGCTGCGCTGGGCTGAGATTCGCGCCCTGCGTACGCCCGTGCGGGAGGTTGGGCCGGACCGTTCGGCGGAGTACTTCCACCACGGCAGGGCCAACCGGGAACTGCTGGACACCGTGCGCGCCGTGGCCGAAGAGCGCACCGGAAAGCCTCTCTCGTGGCTGGTGGACGCGTCCAAGGATGTGTACCGCTTGTCGTGGCTTATCCGGAGCGGACTCTTTGACATCCGCGTCATCCATGTTCTCAAGGACCCACGGGCCTTTGTGTACTCCAAAATTCGCCGTCTGCCGCGCCTTGGCGGCTGGCGTTACGCCCCGCGCATGACCCTGCGCTGGGTGGTGGAAAACCGACTGCTGGCGCGGGTGTACCGCACGGAGCTTCCTTTGGAGCATGCCTTGCTGCTGCGGTATGAAGACCTTGCCGGACAGCCGGAGAGGACCATGCGTATGGTCCTCCCGTGGCTGGGGCTTGTGGATGCGGAGCCGAAGATGGATTTTCGCAGCGGCAACCACGCCCTGTCCGGCAACGCCATGCGTGCTGCTGTGGGCGGCATTATGCTTGATGACCGGTGGCGGTCGGCCATGCCCGCCCTTATGCGTGGGGCCGTTGGACTGGCCACGGCCATGGAGGCCCGCCGTTACGGTTATTGACTGGCGATGACGTCGGCCTCGCAGGGGAGCCATGGTTCATTGATCATGCGCCGGGAGCTGGTGAGGGTGATGGCGTCCGCCAGCATGCCGCCGATGAGTGGCGTTACCGGCGTATACGGACAGCGGACTTCCACCTCCATCATGGCGCAGGGGCGTCCTGCGTTGCCCTCGGTGGGCGCGCCTGTGCCCAAGGTTGTGGGCCAGCTCCGTACGGTGATGGTCAGCGGCCCTGTCGGCTCCGGCAGGGCGATGGTATCCGACAGGGTGCGGACCGTGCCCGTGATGCGCGCCAGTCTGTCCCCTTCCATGTCCCCTTGGCCGGTCACGGCAAAGCGTGCTCCGGCGGAGGCGGCCTTTTCCAGTGTGGACTGGGTGAAGTACAGGTTCCCCAGCTCCACAATCAGCAGAATCATTCCCAGCACAACAGGCAGCAGAAGACTGAATTCCACCACGGACAGCCCGCGCTGACGCGCGCGCCTGCCACGGCGGGTGGGGCGTGTGTGGTGCATGGTGTCCTCCCTTGGGCTAGCGCAAAAGCCGCCACCCCAGCTGGCGTCCTATCTTTTTAAACACGTCGCCAATGTCGTAGGGCGAGGGCGCGTTGAAGTAGTGGTCGTCCGTTCCCGGCGTGCTGGACGCCGCGGCTTTGAGCAGGCGTACGTCTTCGGCGTCGGAGGCGCCATAGCGGATGCAGAAAACCTCAATACCGGCGTTGCGGGCGAGCATGGCCTCGGCGAGCAGGTCCTCGTTCAGGCGGCCGCCGTCCTCGCAGTGGGCGTCCATGTCCAGCATGCCGAAGTAGGCGTTGGTCCAGTAGTTGTTGGGGTGGTACGACACCGCGTGCGAGCCGCCGCACATGCCGTCTTCGGTGTCGCCGTCGGTGAGCAGGATGAGGATTTTGCGCATGTCGCCACTGGCGTCGCCCTCGGTAAAGGGGGCCTGCGGCGTGAGGACATGGCGGCCCCACTTGATGCCCTCCGAGATGACGGTGCCGGACCAGTCCCCACGGCCGTCCTGTTCGTGAATGGCGCTGAGGATGGCGTATTTGTCCTGCGTGAGGGCGTGGGTGAAGGGGATGCTGTCGCAGGTGCCGGAACTGACGCGCAGGCTGGACCATGAGGGCACGCGGTATTCGCGTTTGTAATATTCTTCATTCAGGCCGTCGTTGAAGGTGCCGTCGGCGTTGCGGCACCCGGCGGGCAGGCCGTCCACCCCGGCGGGGATGCGGACCTTGCCGCGAAACGGCACCAGACCGATGCGGACCGAGGCGGCCATGCCGTCGGGCATGACAAGGTCCACCAGTTGGCTGGCGGCGGCGTTGGTCTCGTCAATGGGCGCGCCCTTCATGCTGCCGGAGTTGTCGATGACGAAGACGATTTCCAGATTGTTGAACCCGGCCATGGCGCTGGCCTCAATGCGCTGTGAGCTCAGGCCAATAACGGGCAGGAGCATCAGGTCCACATCCGCTGCGGCGGTGATTTCCACACTGCGCACCGCGCCGCCGGGTGTGAGGCCTGTCAGCTCTGCGCCGGGGTGGTTTTCATCCAGATATGTGGTTGCGGCATCCCGGACGAGGCCCTTGTCCATGTCCGGGTCGTAGGGCAGTTGCAGGCTGGCGGCAAGGGCTGCGGAGTCCACAGCGGCTTGCAGCCGGGAGTGGGCAAGGTACAGATTGGCGGAGTCGAGTGCGAGGCCCATCAGGGCGAGGAGAGCGGGGAGGAGGACGGCGATGAGAACGGCGGCGGAGCCTGAGTCGTGACGGTTAGAGCGCTGGCATGCTGGTTCGCGCCCGCAGGGTGAAGGAGCGCGCGCCGGACTGCCCAAAGCCGGGCACGGCGGCGAGAAGCGTTGAATAGACATAGCTGACCTCGACGGTGAGTTTGTCTGTGCTGTCGTCTGTGGTCACGGCGGCGGAGAGCATGTCCGCGTCCAAATCGGGCGCGAGCCGCCGGACCAGTTCCGTTACATCGGGCGGGGCGGGCGAGGACGCCAGAAGCCGCGCAGCCTGTCTGCTGCAGTCGCGGATGTCCGTATAGGCGCCCAGCATGTTGCCGCCCTCCACGAGGGTGGCGATGAAGACGGCCAGAAGCGGCAGGATAAGTGCCACTTCCAGTGCCGCCAAACCGCGTTCACGGTGGTGTCGCATGGGTGCTTCCTCCTTGTGCGTCAGGTGTTGCTTTTGGCCCCGGTGGCGGGGGTGCGCTTGATGATGCGCAGGTTGCGGTAGCCGTGGTCCCGCTTCAGGGTGCGCTGGAGTTGCTGCGCGCTTTGCAGTTCCATGAATTCACCGGCGGTGACGCGGTACCACTTGCCCTTGCCGCGCACCTTCACACTGGACACATGGGCGTTGTAGCCCTTGCGGATAAGCTCGCGCGCAATGCGGCGGGCCTTGCCCACGGAGCGCCATGAACAGACGTGCACCGTGTACACGGGCAGGTCGCCAAGGGGTGTGGGTTCCAGCGTGCTGTTGTCGATGCCCACGGAGTCGAGGAGGAAGTTCAGGGTGGAGTCGGCTTTGGTGACCGGGGTGCCGTCTGGGGTGTAGGAGCGCACGTCGTGGGCGCGCTGCGCGGGGGCGGCCTTTGTCGGCGTGTGCGGCGCGGACTGGGCAAAACTGCGGGCAAGGCGCGCGCGGCGCAGATTTTCGCTGGCGCGCTCGTAGTATCCGGGCTCAAGGCGGATGGCGGTTTCAAAGCAGGTGATGGCGTCGTCGTAGCGCTCCTGCATCAGGTGCACGTAGCCGAGGTTGTTGTAGGCGCCTGCGTCGCCCTCGGCGCTGCGGAAGGCCTCCAAGGCTTCGGGGTAGCGGCCCATGCGCGCAAGGGCGAGGCCCATATTATTGGAGGTGCGGCGCAGGGGCGCGCCAAGGCGCAGGGCCTTGGCAAAGGCGCGTACGGCGTCGGCTTCGCGCTCCATCATGGTGTAGGTCATGCCGAGGTTGTTCCATACGGCGGCGCTGTCTGGAGTGCTTTCGGGCGCGATGTCGAGAGCAGTGCGGAAGGCCGTGACCGCGGCGGCGAATTCGCCCCGGTAGTTGTGGATGGCCCCAAGGTGCGCGTAGGCGCGGTGCAGGGATGGATCAAGGCGCGCCGCGTGGGTGAGGCGCGCTTCGGCTTCGTCGTACAGCCCGTTTCGAAAGGAGACGATGCCCGCGCCTTCAAGGGCCTTGGCGTGGTCCGGGTCTGCACTGAGGACGGCGTTGAAGGCCTCAAGGGCGCTCTCGCTACGTCCTTGCTGGAGGAGCGCCATGCCCATGTGATAACGCGCGGGAATGCACGAGGGCGCAAGGGCGGCGGCGCGGGCGTACTGGCTGAATGCGGCTTCGCTGCGGCCTGCGGCGTCGAGGCGGCGGCCCTGGTCCACGAGGGCGAGGGCCTGCGTGGCGTTCACGGAGGATGCGGCGGACCGGACCTGTGCGTCTTGCGCGGGATGGGCGGCGCTTTGGCCCGGTGTGTGCGCGGCGCAGCCGCACAGCCCTGCAAGCAGCAGAGCCGCCGAAGCCGTCAACAGTGAAGTGGTGCGTCGAGTCATATGCCGTCTCCCTCGGTGTTAGAATCTGGAAAAAACCTTCATAAGCTGGATGGCAGCCGGACCCATAATGGCGACGAACAGCGCAGGCATGATGAAGAAGACAAGAGGAAACAGAAGCTTGACCGGCATCTTGGCCGCGCGTTCTTCTGCGCGCTGGGTGCGGGTGGTGCGCAGCGCGTCGGAGTAGACGCGCAGGGTGCCCGCAATGCTGGTGCCAAAGGTGTCCGCCTGATTAATCAGCGTCACTAAGCTGTTCATGTCTTCAAGGTCCACGCGCCGGGCAAGGCTGCGCAGTGCGTCTGCACGTTTCATGCCTGCCCTCAGCTCAAGAATCAAGGTCTTGAATTCTCCGGATAAAGTTGGCGCGGCGGCGCGGAGCTCGCTCCCCACCCGCGCAAGGGCCTGATCCAGCCCCATGCCTGACTCCACGCAGACCACAAGCAGGTCCAGCGCGTCGGGCAGGGCGTGCAGAATGGCCTGCTTGCGGCGCTTTATGGCAAGGCTCAGCCAGATGTCCGGCAGGTACAGCCCCACCGCCGCGGGGACGATGGTCAGCAAAAGTGACCCACCAACGCCCTGTCCATCCAGCAGAAATTTCCCACCAAGGCCGATGAGGGCACCTGCAACCGTAGCCGCCAGCTTGGCCCCCCAGAATGCGGCGGGTGCGCCGCTGTCGGGGTAGCCGGCGCGCAGCAGCCGCAGCGCCAGCTTGGACATTTCGTCCGGGTCCGCAGGGGCAACGCGCTGGCCGAGGGTGGCGGCGGTGCGTCCCATTGTCCCCGCGAGGCGTTGGCGTAGGGGGTGCTTGGCCGCCTGCCGGCGCGGGCGTCCGCTGAGGCGTTCCTCCAGCCGCGAGAGCTTCCCGCGTGAGGACAGCGCCCCGCTGATGCCAAGGACCAACAGCAAAACGGAGACGAATCCGGCGCAGGCCGCCGTGATGGGGAGCAGAAGTGGTGCCGACATAACCGCGCCTCCTTTAGACCTTGATGGCGATGAGCTTTTTCAGCACCGCCGCGCCGACGCCCATCATGATGATGGCCATGGTCATGACGGACCGGCCCTGCGGTGTTTCGTAGAGCAGGCTCATGTACTCGGGGTTGATGAGATTGATGACCAGCCCCACGCCGCCGGGCAGCGCCAGCAGAATGTAGGCCGTCAGCCGTCCCTCGGCGGAGAGCACGCGGATTTTGCCCTGTAGCTTGAAGCGCTCGCGTATCAGGCGCGAGATGCCCGCGATGATTTCCGCGAGGTTGCCGCCGGTTTCGCGCTGAATGTTCACGGAGACGATGAAGAAGCGCAGGTCCGGGCAGTCCACACGCGCGGCAAGGTTTTCAAAGGCGTCGTCCATGTCGACGCCGAAGTTGATCTCCTCCAGCGTTCTGCCGAATTCCGGCCCGATGGGCGGGGCGAATTCGTCCGCGACAAGGCGCAGGCCGTGGGTGAAGGCGTGTCCGGCCTTGAGGGCGCGGGCGACAAGGTCGAGGGCTTCGGGCAGTTGGCGCTGAAAGGCGCGCATCCGGCGGTTTTTGGCGCGGCGAATCCAAAAGAACGGGGCGTAGCCCAGTATTGTGGTGGGCACCATGTGGAAGAACATATTGTCCGACACCGCCCGCGCCAGATGAAAGCCCACCGCCGCGCCAAGAAGCGCCATGAGCAGGAGCGTGCCCACGCTGATGCGCTTGCCGGATTGGCGGATGAGGGTGTCCAGCCGCTGGGTCCACGACAGCCTGCCCAGCAGGCTGTGGAGCCACGCCACGTCCGAGAGCGAATGCTGGCGCTGGATGTCTACCTCCTGCGGGGCAAGGCGCGCCAGACGCTGCATGCGGCGGCGGGCGAGGCGTTCGCCTTCGTCACGGCGGCTGCGCAGCAGGGTGATCACGGCGCAGGCCGTGGAAAAGAGGCCTATGACGGTGGCAAGGGCGATGAGGGTATTCATGGCGTTTCCTCCCCAACGCTGAGCAGGGTTCCGGCGCGAAAGAGGTCGGCGTCCAGTTCCACGCCGAGGGCGGACAGGCGCTGGGCGAACTTGGGGCGGATGCCCATGGACTCAAACACCCCGCGCACGCCGTGCGTGGCCGTGACCCCCGTCTGCCGGAAGCGGAAAATCTCCTGCATGGTGATGGCCGGGCCTTCCATGCCCGTAATTTCCTGCACGCTGATGAGCTTTCGCGTGCCGTCGCCAAGGCGGGTGGCCTGAATGATGACGTCGATGGCCGAGGCAATGGTGCGCTTGGTGGATTCGCCAGTCAGGTTCAGTCCGGCCATGGCGGTCATGGTTTCAATGCGCATGAGCGCGTCGCGCGGGGTGTTGGCGTGCACGGTGGTCAGGGAGCCGTCGTGGCCGGTGTTCATGGCTTGGAGCATGTCCAGCACCTCCGCGCCGCGAACCTCGCCCACGATGATGCGGTCCGGGCGCATGCGCAGGCAGTTTTTGACGAGGTCGCGCGCGGTGATTTCGCCGCGGCCCTCAAGGTTGGCCGGGCGGGTTTCCAGACGCACCACGTGGTCCTGCTTGAGCTGCAGCTCCGCCGCGTCCTCAATGGTGACGATGCGTTCATCGTGGGGCACAAAGCGCGAGAGCACGTTAAGCAGGGTGGTCTTGCCGCTGCCGGTGCCGCCGGAGATGAGAATATTCAGCCGCGCCCGCACAATGCCGCGCAGCACGTCGCCAATTTCCCGTGTGAGCGCGCTGAAGGCGATAAGGTCGTCCAGCTCCAGCGGGTCGCGCGAGAAGCGGCGGATGGAGAGGCTGGGCCCGTCGATGGCCAGCGGCGGGATGATGGCGTTAACGCGTGAGCCGTCCTCAAGGCGGGCGTCCACCATGGGCGAGGATTCATCAATACGCCGCCCCATGCGCGAGACAATGCGCTCGATGATTTGCCGCAGGTGGGCGTCGTCCTGAAAGCGGGTGTCCGTGCGTTCCAGCTTGCCGCGCCGCTCCACGTAGACCTGCGCGTAGCCGTTGACGAGGATGTCCGACACGGCGGGGTCCTGAAGCAGCGGCTCCAGCGGCCCAAGGCCCAGCACCTCGTGGCGCATTTCGCTGATGATGCGTTGGCGCTCGGCCATATTCAGGGGCGCTTGGCGGAAGTCCTCGGCAAGGATGCGTTCCACAAGGGCGGCGATGCGGCGGCCGAGCTCCTCCGGGTCCAGCCGCTCCACGGCGGCAAGGTCGATGCGCTCGATAAGGCGTTCGTGGAGCTTGGCCTTGACGGTGTAATATTCATCGCCCGTGGCATCGGGGGATGCGGGGCGCATGGGACGCTGGGCGGCGTGCTGCGCGCTGGGCGTGGGCGGGGCGCACGGCGTGACGCCGGGTGCGGGGGCCGGGCCTGTACCCGGTGCGGGCTGCGCCGCGTGCGTAGGTGTTGCCGCGCCGGGGCCGGGCGTTTGCGGGCGACGCTGCGGCGTGTTCCACGCGCCGGTGTTGCGGCTGAGGCGGTCGGTGAGGCTCATGATTCACTCCGTGCGGCGCGCGGGGCGGGCGTCAGGCTTATGGCGCGGGTGCGCGAGACAAGGCGCGACAGAATGCCCCGCGCCGGGGCGGCCTCGGTCTGCGCGGTGTGGCCGAGGGTGGCGGCCAGCCGCGCGATGGAACGCGCCACCGGCGAGGTGGGCGCGCATTGGCGCAGGGGGCGGCCCTGATTGATGGCCGATAGCGTGGCCGCGTAGTCGTTTTCAATGCGCCAGAAGACCTTGCGCCCAAGGAGTTCTTCGGCCTCGCGCACGGAGATTTCCGCCTTGGAGAGGTGGCGGTTGACCACAAGGCGCACCTTTCCGGCAAGGCCGGGGCGCATGGCGTCGAAGTTTTCCAGCAGCTTTCGGACATTGGCGAGGCAGGGCAGGCTGAGTACGCAGACGAGGTAGATATCGTCGGCGTGATCCATGGCGGCTACGGAGATGTCATCCAGATGGGGGTTCCCGTCCACCACGGTGACGGCGTAGTCCGCGCGCAGCCGCGCCATGAGCGCGTCCACGGCATCGGCGGAGACGGCTTCGGCGTCGTCTGGGCGGCTGGGGGAGGGCAGAATATCCAGCCCGCTGGCGTGGCGGACCATGAGGCTGGCGAGGAAGGTGGCGTCCAGCCGCGAGATGTCACGCGCGGCCTCGCCCCAGGTGTTGGCGTATTCAATGTCCAAAAACAGCGGCACCTCGCCAAGGGGAACGCGCATGTCCATAAGGGCCACGCTTTCGCCGCCACCGGCCAATTCCACGGCAAGGTTCACGGCCACGGTGGTGGCCCCCACGCCGCCCTTGCCGCCGATGACGTGGATAATGCGTCCGCCCGCGTCTTCGCCCTGCGCGGCTGTGGGCGCGGCGGTCTGGGGCGCGTCGTAGCGCTCCACAAAGCGCGAGAGCGCAGCGGCAAGGTCGTCATCGTCGCACGGGGCGGGGAGAAATTCCGACGCCCCGGCGCGCATGGCCGCAATGATGAGGTCCGGACTCTTTTCCCCGGCGGTGACGAACACCTCGTGCACCAGCCCGGTGTAGAGCATGCGGCGGATGCGGGCGAGGTCGCTGTCGTGGTCGTCGCCCATCTCGTACAGGCAGGCCCCGCCCGAGCGCGTATCGTCCGCGCGGGTGGCGGTGAAGCGGGGGTGGCGCTCCACAAGGGCCGTGACGCGCCGCTGGGCGTCGTGGTCCCTGAGGATGATGCGTATGGGATACATGGTCTGCATGGCGTGCTCCGCTTGGGCTTGGGTGCGTCGTGGCTACGGTCCGCCGGGAGTGACGGTGCCAAGTTCCAGCGACATGGTCGCTTCGCCGGGCGCCTCCTGCGGCGTGGCGTAGCGCCGCGCCGCGTGGTCAGCGAGTGTGCCGCTCAGGCCCTCGACGGGCGTGGGCGGGGCCGGGCCGGGGGTGACCTGCTGGTACAACAGCTGCTGGTGGTAGGCCGCGCCAAGGGGCGTGGTCTTTTGGGTGGTGCAGGCCGCGCAGGTCAGGGCCGCGCACAGGGCGGTGATGGCGATGAGGCGTGTCATGGTGCGTCCTCCCGCAGGGGCAGAATGTGGCCGAATTCGCCCTCCATGCCCGAGGGCGGCGCGCCGTCGCGTCCGCCGCGGGAGCGCACGGAGGCCGGAGTGATGGACAGGGGCGCGCTGTCGTCCGTGTCGCCTTCCATCTTGCCGAGGACGAAGAATTCAAATTCATCCGGCTCCGTAAAGTGGTCCGTGGGCAGGGTTTGGCGGGCCATATCCGTTGGCTTGGCAAGGTGGGGGGTGACGATGATGACGAGTTCGCTCTCGGCCTTTTGGAACTGCTTGGAGCTAAACAGCATGCCAAGGACCGGGATGTCGCCAAGGGCGGGGTACTTGTTCACGTCCTCGCGCACGGCGTTTTGCAGCAGACCTGCGATGGCAAAGCTCTGCCCGTCGCCAAGCTCCACCACGGTCTCCGCGCGGCGCGAGGTGATGGCCGGGATGGTGAAGCCCTGAATCTGGAGGGCGTTTTGGTAGTCCAGCTCCGAGACCTCGGGCCGTACGTCAAGGCTGATGCGGCCATCGGCCAGCACGGTGGGGGTAAAGCTGAGGCCGACGCCGTAGGGCTTGTATTCAATGGCGACGGAACCAAGGGCTTGCGGGACGGGGATGGGGATTTCGCCGCCGGCGAGGAAGCTGGCCTTCTCGCCGCCGCGGCAGACGAGGGTCGGCTCGGCCAGAATTTTTACGAGTCCGTTTTGCTTCAGGGCCTGTAAAAAGCCCGTGATGGTGGCTTGTCCGCTGTGGAAGCGGAACATGCCATTGCGCGAGGGACTGATGCGGACCTGACCGCTGCCAAGGCCGCCGTTTTGCGCGGCGGCAGGGCCGACCACGGGCAGGGGGCCGTTTTTGTTGTCCAGCGCCCACAGGTCGTTGAGGATGGTGTAGAAGAAATCGCCATTCATGTAGTAGCTGAGGTCAATGCCCAGCTTTTCCATGACGGTGCGCGACATTTCGGCGACTTTGACCTCCAGCAGCACCTGATGCACGCCGCCGACGCGCAGCAGGTTGGTCACGCCATCCGGCGCGGGCGCAAAAGCGCGGGCGAGGTCAAGGGCGGTGGAGAGGCTTTCGGTGCTGGAGACGGTGCCGGAGAGGGTGATGCTTTCATGGGCGGCCATGACCTGAATGCCGCGCTCATTGGGCAGGATGCGGTGGAGCATCTCCTTCAGGCGGGAGAGGTCCGGCGTGACGGTAACGGTGAAGACGCGCAGGACGGCGTCGCCGCCGGCCCACAGGGTGAGTGTGGTTGCGCCGGGGGTCTTGCCGGTGACGTAGACCTGCCGGGGCGACAGAACCATCACGTCCGCAATGGCCGCATCCGCTACGGAAACGCGGGTGACCGGACGCGGCGCGTCCACGACCATGGATTGCCCGGTGGCGATGCGGACGGTACCGGGCGGATATCCTGCGGCCTGCGCTGCCGCCCCACAGGGCAGAAGGCTGGCCATCAGCAGCAGGAGAAGGATGGTGACGGGGCGCGACGGCATGGCGTCTCCCTCCCTGCATGCGCGGCGATGCGCTACATGCTGCTTGTCACGAGGACCTCAATGCGGCGCACGGGCTGAAGGTGACCCTCCGCCACGATGGTTGCGCCATCGATTGATGTACTCGTTTGGTTCGTCTCCGCACTCATGGTGGCGCTGAGGGACGCGGTGCTGGGCGAGGACGAAGGACGAAGCGTGACGGTCGCGGCGAGGATGGCCGTGAAGATGAGCATGCCTGCAAGGATGTGTTTGGGAGCGGAGAGCATGATTAAAACCTCAAGGTTGTGCGTGTTGTTCCTGTAATAAGCTCCACGCGCTGGCGGCGCGGGGCCGGGGCGGCCTGTTCGGGGGCCTTTGCTGTGCGCAGTGCGGCCAGCGTGCGCGGAATGTCGGTTCCGCTGGTGCGGATGTTGTCGTTGTCTGCCGGATTGCGCAGGGCAAAGTGCAGGGTGCCGCGCGTGGCGGCCAGGGCGAGGCGCTCGGCCTCATCCGGCGTCAGCTCCAGCGTGTAGGTGTCCACGGAGGCTGGATCGTCGCTTGCGGTACGTTCCCACTCGGTGCCCGACGCCAGTACGCGGATGTTTTGGAGCACCATCTTGGTGACGGTGCGTTCGTTTCGTGAGCTGTCGTCGTCAATGGTGACGAGGACGTCTACGCGGTTGCCCGGACGGACGAATCCCGCCAGCCCAAGCACCTTGTTGCCCTTAACGCCAACGGCGCGCTTTCCGGGCGCCACAAGGGCGCTGACGCCGCCGGTCTGCACGTCCGGCGCCACAAGGCGTGATGCCGTCACGGCTTCACCGGCGGCAAGGTCCGTAAGCAGGACGCGCCCGGTCAGGGCCTCGGCGCTGTCGTATGCGCCGTCCGGGCGGTTGGCGGGCAGAAAGTCGGCGGAGCGCAGGTGCTCCGTAGTGAGGGCCGTGCCTTTGGCGAGCGGGGCGCTGGCGACGACCACGGCCACCGTGGCGGGCGCGGCGTCGGCGTTGGGGCCGGCGTTTTGGGCGCGCATCCACAAAAAGATGAGTCCCCCGGCAAAGAGCGACAGCGCAAAGGCAAGGCTCAGTTGTACGATGGTTGTCCTGTGCATGGCGTCCTCCCTGTCCTACAGACCGCTTGCCGGGGTGAGCGCGCCGGAGCCAAGAAGCATGGCGCAGATGCTGCCGAAGGCGATGGCGACGCCGTAGCAGAGCTTTGGCAGGTGCGCGGCGCCGGGGTGCGGTGCGTAGTCGAAGTGCCGGGTGGCGGGCAGCAGCACGGCCGCGCGCCAGAAGTTGCGCAGGATGGCGCCAAACAGGCGCTGGTGCAGGAGCAGAATGCCGCAGGCGTACAGCCCGCCGAGCAGGGTGGTCAGGATGAAGGCGTCCAGAGCGCCGCCAAGGCCCAGTAGCGCGCCCACGGCGGCCATGAGCTTGACGTCGCCCGCGCCCATGACGCCGAGAAGGTACGGCGCCAGCATCACGCCAAGGCCAAGGGCGAGGCCGCCAAAGCTAAACAGCAGGCCGTCCGTGCCATTGGTCAGACCGTGATAGACCAGTGCGGCGATGATTGCGGGGTAGGTGAGGGCGTTGGGGATGCGCTGGGTGGTGAGGTCGGTAGCCGCCGCTACAAGGAGTATCGCGGTGAGGGTGAGGTGCATGGGTGTCATCATGACGTTCTCCCTCCGGGTGCTTCGAGGTGAGTTGTGGCGGGACCGGGGGGATTGA
Organism: Desulfobaculum sp. SPO524; assembly: GCF_044987625.1. NCBI lineage: Bacteria > Pseudomonadati > Thermodesulfobacteriota > Desulfovibrionia > Desulfovibrionales > Desulfovibrionaceae > Desulfobaculum > Desulfobaculum sp. SPO524. The sequence continues at coordinate 80,009 of NZ_JBJDSB010000003.1, forward strand.
GGGGGAGAGTTCCGGTCCCGCCACATCTTCGCTACGCCCAGTGCGATGCGAATCCTCGTGATAAGGGCTGTTCTGCGGGTTGTGGTGAGGGGGTACAACCCGCGGAATGCGCCCGGCTGTTGGCATGTCGCTCCGCCATGCAGCTGACGGGGGCGGACCATTCGGGGAGAGAGGGGATGTCTGGTCCGCCGGTGCGACGCGCCGGGTATTGGAGGCTATCTCCAAATATGGGTTTCCTGCGTGTACTAGGGCAGGGCGTTCGCGATGGTTTCAAATGCACTGTTGACCTTGGTGCCAAGGGTCGTCACAGCCGTAACGATGACGGCGGCGATGAGGGCAGCGATAAGGCCGTATTCAAGGGCGGAAACGCCTTCCTCGTTACGGGTAAGGTTGATGAGCCTGGTCATGGTTCTCCTCCTTGCCTAGCGACGGAAAAAATTTTCCATTGTGGCGGTGGCGCCATGCGCCGTTGCCCCTTTGCGCTCTCCTTAGGCAAGGCGTGTGCCATGGACGGGGGATGGTGCGCAGAAAGTGTTTAACATGCTGAATTTGTATGCAAAAAAAATTCTCATCGTGCGAGTGAAGACCGAGCGATGCGGCGCAGGGACGCGCACCCGGCAAAAAAGTCCAAAAAAAATAGATTGCAAAGAGCGGTGTTTGTGCGTGCAATCAGCAAAAAAATCCCCCAGAACCGCTGGGGTGGCGAGTAAAATGGAGAATCTAATAAATATAGACTAAACAGCGGGCGGCGAGAGGCGGTGGCGTCTGGCGATTGCGCAGGGGGAAAGAGTTGTGTCGTTTCGCCCCGTGTGCGTCACGGCAGTGCAGGAAAAGGTGAATCTAAAAAAAGTAGATTACTGGGTGATGGTCTTGGGGTCGATGCCGTGCTTTTTGAGCTTGGCCCAGAGGTTCTTGGGCGTCAGCCCAAGGGCGTTGGCGGCTTCGGTCTGGCGGCCGCCCGCCCCGCGTAGGGCCTTGATGATGAGGCTGCGCTCAAAGGCGGTGACGGCGTCCTTGAGGCTGCGGGTGGGCTGGGGTGAGGCAGAGGGGCCACCGGTCCCCATGGCGCGGCGGATGTCGCCTTCCTCAATGGTGCCGGTGGCGCTGATAGCCGCGCCTTCCAGCACGTTGGAAAGCTGGCGGATATTGCCGGGCCAGTGGTACTCGCAGAGCAGGGTCAGCGCCGCCGGAGACACGCCCTCCAACTGAATGCCGAGGTCGGCGCGGATGCGGCGGCAGAAGTAATCCACCAGCAGGGGGATGTCTTCGCTGCGTTCGCGCAGGGGCGGTAGCTGAATGGTGGCAACGTTGAGGCGGTAGTACAGGTCCGCGCGGAAGTCCTTGGTGCGGATGCGGTCCAGAAGGTCCTGATTGGTGGCGGCAATGATGCGGACGTCCACGTCCACAGGGCGGGCGGCGCCAAGGCGCTCCACCTGCTTCTGCTCCACCACGCGCAGCAGTTTGGGCTGGATGGAGAGGGGCATGTCACCAATTTCATCCAGCAGGATGGTGCCGCCGCGGGCGAGTTCGAACTTGCCGGGCTGGGCGGAGTTTGCGCCGGTAAAGGCGCCGCGCTCGTGCCCGAAGAGTTCGTTTTCAAACAGGTGCTCAGGGATGGCGGCGCAGTTGACCTTGATGAAGGGGCCGGAGGGGCGCTGGGACAGGGCGCGGATGGTGTCCGTCACCAGCTCTTTGCCGGTGCCGGATTCGCCGGTGATGAGCACCGTGGTGTCCAGCGGGGCCACGCGCTCCACCTGCGCGATAACGTCGCGGATGGCGTCGCTGTGGCCGATGATGCGTGTGGACGGGCCTTCGGTACGCAGCGAGGCACGCAGGGTGCGCACTTCGCTTTGCAGGCGGCGCTTTTCCATGGCCCGGCGGACCACGATTTCCAGCTCCTTCAGGCTGAAGGGCTTGGAGAAGAAGTCGTACGCGCCAAGGCGGACGGCCTCCAGCGCCATTTCGCGGCTGGAGTAGGCCGTCATAACGATGATGTCCGCCCCGCGTCCGGATTTGAGCAGACGCGGCAGGGCTTCCACGCCGGACATGCCGGGGAGCTTGACGTCCGTCAGGATAAGGTCGAACCGGTCCTGCGCCAAGTGGCGCAGGCCGTCCTCCGCCGTGGAGACGGGGCTGACCGTGTGGCCGCGTCCCTGAAGGGCTTCCACGAGCATGGTGCGGAAGGCGGCGTCGTCTTCTATAAGGAGTATGTTGCCTGCTGGTGTGTTCACGGCGGGAGTGTACATTGGCTTGGCAGTATTGACAATCTGCTTGGAACATCACCCCTCTTGTGGCAGGATTGGACCTCTGTGTGCGAATTTGCGCGTGCCCTCGCCCTATTGGGCCGTGAGCGCGCGCTGCAACGCGAAATCAATGGACAATCAGCAAGGAGTCAATCTGTGACTGGTCGATACCGGTTTGTATGCACTATGGTGGCGGCGCTGGTGCTGCTGCCCGTCTTTGCCATGGCGGCGGGGCAGGAAGGTGACGAGCGTCAAACAACCTTTGGCGCGGCGGTTGGCCCGCTGGACCGCGAACCCTTTGCGGTGGAGGCCTTTGGCGGCGTCATCGGTGCGGGGGATGTGGAGGACACGGACGGCGACGTCAGTGTGACGTCCGCCGGGGTGGTGCTCCAGTACGGGAACTTCGGCCTCAAATACAATGGCGCCAGCTACGACTGGGGCAACGTGGACGACCTGCCTTTTGGGTCCGGTGACGAGGACCCGTGGGACGCGCTGCACTCCCTGTCTCTGACCTACCGCCATGTGGCTTACCGCGAGGGCGAGGTGACGTGGATGGTGTCCGGCTCCCTGCTGTCGGGCTTTGAGGAGGAGATGGACAGCTCCGTCAGCGCCGGGCTGTCCACCATTGTGCGCTACGCTTTTGACGATGACTGGAGCGCGGGCATCGGCGCGGCGGTGCAGGTGGAGCCTATCGGCATCCGCGCGTTTCCGGGCCTTGTGGTGCTGTACCGCTCCGCGCGGCAGGAGGGGCTGTCCGCCATGTTCGGCATGCCTACCAGCACGGTGGCGTACCGCTTCTCGCCGCAGTGGGCCGTGAAGGCGCAGGCCAGCATGAGCGGCGGCCTTTACCGCCTTGCCGATGACAGCAGTGTGCGGGAAAAGGGCTATGTACGCGTTTCCGGCGTGGCTTCGGGCCTGTACGCCGAGTGGACGCCAACCCCGCGCGTGCGCGTGACGGCCGGACCGGAATACCACTTTGGCCGCGGGTACACGTTGTATGATGACGATGGCGACGAAAAGGACACCTACGATGTGGACGCCAGCATTGGCGCGTCTTTGAAAGTGTGGGTGACGTTCTAACCGCGCCACATTGCGTGCGGTGGACGAGAGTTGTGCCGCCCCCGGCCATGTGGTCCGGGGGCGGTTTTTCGTGGTGGAGTGGGGGGAGGGTTTGCGCGTGGGCGTCAGGATGGTATGGTGGATGGATGTGTACTACGAGCCATGAACCATAACGCACCATAACCGCCCATGGGCGGGAGGAGACGGGACATGACGGACATTACCAAACTGCTCGGCGATGACGCCGGATATCTGCTGGACCACACCTGCACGACCTTTACCAAGGAGACTCTGCACTTGCCGGGGCCGGACTTTGTGGACCGTGTGATGGTGCAGACGGACCGCTCGCCCCGCGTTTTGCAAAGCCTTGGGACGCTGTACGGGCACGGGCGTTTGGCCGGGACGGGGTATATGTCCATCCTGCCGGTGGACCAGGCCATTGAGCATACCGCCGGGGCGTCCTTTTCGCCCAATCCCATCTATTTTGATCCCGAAAATATCGTCCGGCTGGCCATTGAGGGCGGATGCAGCGCCGTGGCGTCCACCCTTGGCGTGCTGGGGTCGGTGGCGCGCAAGTACGCGCACAAGATTCCCTTCGTGCTCAAGGTGAACCACAACGAGCTTATGACCTACCCCAACAAGTGGGATCAGATTCCCTTCGCCGCCGTGGTGCAGGCCTTTGAGATGGGCGCGGTTGCCATTGGCGCAACGGTGTATTTTGGCGCGCAGGAAAGTAACCGCCAGCTCCGCGAAATTTCCGAGATGTTCCGGCAGGCGCATGACCTCGGCATGGCGACCATCCTGTGGGCCTATACCCGCAACGCCGGGTTCAAGACCATGGATGCGGACTACCACACCGCCGCGGACCTGACCGGACAGGCCAACCACCTTGCCGCCACTGTGGAGGCGGATATCGTCAAGCAGAAGCAGCCCACCACCAACGGCGGCTTTACCGCACTGAGCTTTGGCAAGTCGCACCCCGCCATGTACGACAGGCTGTGCACGGACCATCCCATCGACATGACGCGGTATCAGGTTGCCAACTGCTACATGGGCCGCGCTGGCCTCATCAATTCCGGCGGCGGCGCTGGCGGCGACGACCTTGCCGACGCCGTGCGTACGGCCGTTATCAATAAGCGCGCTGGCGGTATGGGCCTCATCCTTGGCCGCAAGGCCTTCCAGCGCCCCATGTCCGAGGGCGTTACCCTGCTGCACGCGGTGCAGGATGTGTATTTGAACGGCGACATCACCATCGCCTAACCGGCAGGGCTGAAGGAGAGGGCGGGCGCGCCGCTGGCAGGTGGCGCCGTGCCCCGCAGCGTTCTTCCCAGTGCTGGCTCCGGCACGGCGAAAGGCTTTTGCCGTATACGGCACGTTTGGCGGCCCGCATCCTGTGGAGGGTGCGGGCCGTTTTTTGGCGAGGGGGCGGGCGCGCGGTCAAATTCAATCAAACGATTGACTTGCTGGCGATGCGTGCCTATATCCTCAAAAGAACAGGACTCTTGTGACAGGATGAAGAGAGGAGGAGACAGCCCCGCATGACGGCATCCGGGAAAGCACAACAGCGGACAACACCGCGCGGCGTGGCAACGCGCATGCGCCTTATTGAGGAGGGCGGCAAACTGTTTGCCGCCAAGGGGTTCGACGGCGTCAGCACCCGCGACATTGCGCGGGCCTGCGGCGTGAATTTGGCGTCCATTGCCTACCACTTCGGCGGCAAGAAGGGGCTGTACAACGCCGTGCTGGAGGACATTTTTGCCAACATGCAGCGCGCCAGTCAGCCGCTGGTGGCCGCCGCCATGTCCGGCGCGCGCGAGGCGGACGGCGACGCCCGGCGTCTTGCGCAGGTGGCGCGGCGGTTTGTGCACGGCTTTTTGGAATTTTCCCTCGGCAATCATAAGAACTACTGGGCCGTAGATTTTTTGCAGCGCGAGGTCATGAACGGTTCGGACACGTTGGAGCGGTTTTACCATACCGTTATCGGCCCGGTGTACGAGGCCGGGAGCGAACTGTGCCACGCGGCCAGCGGCGGCCGGCTTTCCGCGCAGGAGCGGGTGCTGCGCGGGCACGCCCTTGTGGGCATGTGCATGAGCTTTGTGCGCGGGCAGTGCATCTTGCTGCACCGCGCCCAGTGGGACGCCTTTACCCCGGAGCGTGTTTCGGCCATTGCCGGGACGGTGGCGGAAGCCGCGCTGAATATGCTGGGGCTGCCCGCAGTGGAGCATGCCGGTAATGAGGGCGCGTAAACGCATGATGAACGCCCTTCGCGTGAACCCCGCGCGGAGGAATCCATATTCTCCGCGGCCATGCGCCGCGAAAGGACGGACAATGGTTCCATTTCGACACAGGGCGGCGCTTGGCCTGTTTGGGGCATGGGCGGCCGTATTTCTGCTGCTGGTTGGCGCGCCGGCGCTACACGCGGCGCAGTCGCGCGTGGTTATTGGCGTGGTCTGCGACGGCCCGTCCCCGCAGGCGCGGGCGGTGCTGCGCGATGTACAAAAGGAACTCGCCCCCCTTGTGGACGAGGGGACCGAGGTGGTGTGGAAACGGCCCGCACAGTTCAGCGCCGGGTGGGACCCGGCGGCGTCTGCCGGCGCGCTGCGCGCCGCCCTTGCGGACCCGGAGGTGGACATGGTGTTCAGCCTTGGCATCATGCCGTCCTACGCCGCCACCCTTGGCGAGGGGGCGCTCCCGAAGCCCGTGGTGGCCGCGCCGTTTCTGGACGAGGAGACCATGCGTCTGCCGTACCGGGACAACCGCTCCACACGCCGCAACCTCAGTTATATCGTGCTCCCCCAACGGGTGAAGCGCGACCTGACCGCCTTTAAGGACCTTGCCACGTTCAGCCGTCTGCATGTGTTGGTGCAGGCGGAGTATCTGGACGCGTTGCCGGGGCTTCAGGACGTGGCGGACAAATACTCCCGCCTGCTGGGGGTGGATATTCAACTGGTGCCCGTGGGGGACGATGTGGAGGCCGCGTTGGCCGCCCTTGGCGACGCCGAGGCGGTGTACATCACCCCGCTGATGCGCCTTGATGACGCGCGCCGCGCTCGGCTGGTGGCGGGGCTGAACCATCGTGGCGTGCCGTCCTTCTCCTTTGTGGGGCGGCAGGATGTGGAGCAAGGCGTTTTGGCCGGGATGGCCAGCTTTTCCGGCACGCACCTTGCCCGCCGCATCGCCCTGAACCTGCGCGACATTATGGACGGCGCCGCGCCGGATTCGCTCCCGGTCATCCTGCCCGAGGAAGAGCGTCTGTTCGTAAACATGCGCACCGCGCGGGAGATTGGCTTTTCCCCCAAGTATGAGACCCTGCTTACCGCCACGCTTCTTGACATGGAGGAGGACGAGGGCGGCGGAAAGCCCCTGACCTTGGGCCGCGCCATGCGCATTGCCGCCAAGGAAAACATCGACCTTGCCGTCAAGGACGCCGAGGTGGCCGGAGCGGAGCAGGACAGCTTGCTTGCCCGCAGCGCCATGCTGCCGCAACTGGGCGCGGGCATGAATTACACGCAGATTGATCAGGACCGCGCCGTGGCCTCACAGGGGCTGTACCCGTGGGACGTCACCACCGCCGGGCTGAACCTGACGCAGATGCTCTATGACGACGCGGTGGTCAGCCGCTACCGCGCCTCCACCCGCAGTGTGGAGGCGGAGCGCCTCTCGCGCGAGGCCGTGCGTATGGACGTGATGCGTACCGCAGGGCGGCGCTTTTTGGCCTATCTGTCCGCGCGCTCGCTCCTGCGCATTGAGCGGGAGAACTTTGCCCTTATCGGCAAGAATTTGGAGATGGCGCGCGTTCGCCGCAGCGCCGGAGTTTCCGGGCCGGAGGAAGTCTACCGCTGGGAGGCCGCGCAGGCCGAAAGCCGCGCCCGCGTCATCGCCCGCAAGTCCGACGTGCAGTCGGCGCTGACGGCGCTGAATCAGTCCCTTGACCGTCCTGCCGGGACGCAGTGGGAGGTGAAGCCTCTGACGGCGGATGAGGCGCGGCGCGCGTTCTTTGGCGTGGAGGCGTCCACCATTGGTGGGACGCTGAAGCAGCTCTCGCGCATTAGCGAGACGGCGGCGGAACTTTCGGACGACAGGCCCGCCGTGCGCGCTGTGGCGCACTTGGTGGAGGCGCAGTCCATTGTGCTGGCGCAAAAGCGCCGCACGCGCTGGGTGCCCAAGGTGAGCGCCTCGGCGGAGTATGGGCACGAGATAGACAAGCACCAAGCCGGGCCGCGCATCATTCAGGACCCGGACCCCAACGAGGATACGTGGACGTTTAGTGTGGACGCCAGCCTGCCGCTGTTTGCGGGCGGCGCCATCTCCCACGACCAGCGCAAGGCCAGCGCCGAACTGCGGCGGCTGGACGCCACGCGCAGGCGGCTGACGCAGCTTGCCGAACAGCAGGCGCGTACGGTTGTGGACAACATGGCGCGCTCGTACCCCAAGATGGAGCTTGCGGCCCTTGCCGCGGACCGGGCGCAGCGCAATCTGGACGTGGTGCGTGACAAGTACGCGCGCGGCGCGGTGTCCATTTTGGAGCTGCTGGACGCGCAGAACCAGTCCCGCGTGCAGGAGCAGTCGGCTGTCCTGGCCGTATATTCCTACCTTGGCGACGTGTTGGACTTCCAGCGCGCTGTTGGGTGGTTTGAGATTGACAAAACCCCCGCCGAGCGGCGCGAGTTTCTTTCGCGCTTTGGCGTCGGGACCAAGGAGTAGCCATGCGATTTTGTGGAAAACGAGTCCCCGTCCTGTGCGCCGCGCTGGCGCTGTGCCTTGCGCTGGCCGCATGCGGCGGGGAGCAGAAGCAGGAAAAGCCCGTGCTGCGGCCCGTTGTGACCATGACGGTGCCGGACCCGCAGGCCGGACGCGAGCGGACTTTTCCCGGCACGGCCCGCGCCGCCATTGAAACGCGCCTGAGCTTTCGTGTTTCCGGCGAGATAGAGCATCTGCCCGCCCGCATTGGCATGCGGGTAAAGCAGGGGGACGTGGTGGCCCGTCTGGACCCCACGGACTACCGCCTGCAAGTGGGCCGCGCCGAGGCCGCCGTGGCGCAGGCCGAGGCGTCCACCGCGCAGGCGCGCTCCGACTGGGAGCGAACCCGCGCCCTGTATGAGGTGGGCAACACCTCCCGCCGCGACCTTGACCGCGCCCGCGCGCAGATTGACGCGTCCGAGGCGTCCCTGAAGGCGGCGCGGCGGCAGCTGGAACTTGCGCGCCAGCAACTGCGCTATACGGTGCTGCGCGCGCCCATGGACGGCGCACTGGCCGAAGTGCCGGTGGACGTCCACCAAACGGTCGCCGCCGGACAGCCCGTGGCCCTCTTGACCGCTGGTCAGCGCATGGAGCTTGAGGTGGGCATCCCCGACAGTCTTATCGCCAGCATCCACGCGGGCGACGCCGTTACCGTGCACTTTGACGCCCTTCCCGGCGAGGCCTTTGACGGCTCCGTGGTTGAGGTGGGCGTGGAGTCGCGCGCCGTTTCCACATACCCCGTCAAGGTTGCCCTGACCAACAAGGCACAGGGCGTGCGCCCCGGCATGTCCGGCGAGGCGACCTTTGCCTTTGACGCCAAGAGCGCCTACGTGCTGGTGCCGCCCGTTGCCGTGGTGGGCGAAGTGGAGCAGAAGCGCTCCGTGTGGGTGGTGGACGAGGCGTCCGGCACCGTGAAACAGCGCGCTGTCACCATCGGCAAGCTGACGTCCAGCGGGCTGGAGGTGCTCTCCGGCCTTACTCCGGGCGAGAAGGTTGTCATCCGCGGCGTCCACCGCCTGAAGGACGGCCAGCGCGTGAAGGTGCAGGAGGGCAAGGCGCAGGAGGCGTGGTCGTGAATATCGCCGATTGGTGCCTGAAGAATAACCGCACGGCGGGCGTGGTCATTGTGCTGGTGGCGCTGGCGGGCATTTTGTCCGCCGTGACCATGTCCAAGCGCGAGGACCCGGACTTTACCATCCGCGTGGCCCTTGTGATGACGGTGTTCCCCGGTGCGTCCCCCCAGCGTGTTGAAGAGCTGGTGACCGACACAATAGAAGAGAGCATCCGCGATATTCCGGAGGTGACAACGCTGGAATCGCAGTCACGCACGGGCGTTTCCATCATCAAGGTGGAGTTCCACGACGGCATCCGCAATATGGAGCCGCTGTGGCGCAAGCTGCGCGAGAAGGTTTCGGATGTGACGCCGTCCTTGCCCGAGGGGTGCCGCACGCCCATGGTCAACGACGAATACGGCGACGTGTTCGGCATCTGCGTGGCGCTCACAGGCGATGGCTACTCCTACCGCGAGCTTAAGGACGCCGCGGACATGACCCGCGACGAACTGCTCAAGCTGAACCTTGTGGGCAAGGTGAACCTGTGGGGCGTTCAGGAAGAGCGCGTGTTTGTGGACTTTTCCAACGCTCGCGTGGCCGGGCTTGGCATTTCGCCCTTTACCCTTGCCCGCGTTATCGACGCGCAAAATACCATCAAACCCAGCGGCCACGCCAAGGTGGGGCCGGAGCGCATCGTTATTGAACCAACGGGCGAGTTTACGTCCGTGGACGACCTGCGAAACCTTACCCTGCGCCAGCCCGGACAAAAGACGGGCATAGCCCTGTCCGACATTGCCACGGTGCGGCGCGGATTTGTGGACCCGCCATCGCGCATGGTGCGCTTTAACGGCCAGCCTGCGCTGCTGCTGGCGGTGTCCATGGCCGAGGGCGGCAATATCCTTGAGCTGGGGCGCGAAGTTTCGGCCCGGCTGGACACGCTGCAAACCATTCTGCCCGTTGGGCTGGACTACCATATGGCGCTGTATCAGCCGCAGTACGTCAAGGACGCGCTGGGCGACTTTGGCGTGAACCTTTTGGAGTCCTTCGTCTTTGTGGTTGTGGTGATGCTGCTGTTTGCGGGGCTGCGTACTGGCCTTGTGGCGGGCACGTTGGTCCCCATGGCTATGCTCGCCTGTATGGCGGTGATGCCCGCCTTTGGCGTGGGCCTGCAACGGATGTCCATTGCTTCGCTGATTATTTCCCTTGGCATCCTTGTGGACAACGGGGTGGTGGTGAGCGAGAACATCCTTGTGCGCATGGCCTCGGGGCAGGAGCGGCGCAAGGCCGTGACCGAGGCGGTGCGCGAGCTGTGGATGCCGCTGCTTGCGGCGTCGCTGACGACAATCTTCGCGTTTTTGCCCATCCCCTTTGCGCCGTCGCAGACGGGTGAGTACACGTTTTCGCTGTTTGTGGTTATCACGTGCACGCTTTTGGCGTCGTGGCTGCTGGCGCTGACCATGGTGCCCATGTTGTCCTTTCATGTGCTGCGGCCCAAGCTGCAACGGCAGAACTTTGAAAATCCCGCCTACCGGGCTTACCGCAGCGTGCTGGAGTGGTCCTTGCGCCACCGCGTGCAGTTTTTGCTGGCGGTGGTGGCCGTCTGTGCGGTGAGCGTGTGGGCCTTTCGCTACGTGCCGAAAATCTTCTTCCCACCCAACGAGCGCGACCAGTTTATGGTGGACTTTTGGCAGCCCTACGGTTCGGACATCCGCACCACCACCGAGCGGGTGGAGCGCCTTGAGCGCGTGCTGATGGACGACCCGGAAGTCAAGGACGTGCTGACCTTTGTGGGCGCAAGCGGTCCGCGCTGGTACCTGCCCCTGGACCTTGAGGAAAGTTCGCCCAACTATGCCTCCCTTGTGGTGCGCACCACGGATACGCAGGCCGTGCAGGACGTGATGCCCCGCGTGCGCCGCGCGCTGGACGAGGGCTTCCCGGACTGCCGCCACACGGTGAAGGAGCTGATGTACGGCCCGCCCGTGGGCGCGCCCATTCAGGTGCGCATCTCCGGGCCGGATATCACCACACTCTACGACCTGCGCGCCAAGGTGGCGGACGTTGTGTCGGGCACGGATGGCGTGGTGTCCGTGTGGGACGACTGGGGCCAGTGGACCAAGAAGCTGGTGGTGGATGTGAATCAGGAACAGGCCCGCCGCGCGGGGCTGACCAGTACGGATGTGGCGCTGTCCCTGCAAACGCATATGTCAGGCATGCAGGCGTCCACCTACCGCGAAGGTGACGACGCTATCCCCATTGTCCTACGCTCCGAGGACGCCATCCGCGACGACCTTGGCAGGCTGGAGAATCTGAACGTGTATTCCTTCTCCGGCGGAAATTCCGTGCCGCTCTTGCAGGTGGCGCGCACGCGCCTGACGTGGCAGCCGCCGGACATCCGCCGCCGCGACGGCGCGCGCACCCTGACCGTGAAGGCCGACCTTGAGGGGCGCTTTCCCTCGCAGGCCATGGCGGACATTGCCCCGCGCATTGCGAAGCTGATGGACTCCCCGGATTGGCCGGTGGGCTATTATGTGGAATACGGCGGCGAGCAGGAAAAGAACGGCGAGTCGCAGGCGTCCATTATGCAGAACTTGCCATGGGCGCTGGGGCTGCTTGTGTTCATCCTTGTGGCGCAGTTTAATTCGCTGCGGCGGCCCACGATTATCCTGCTGACCCTGCCGCCCATGATGGTGGGCATTACGTGGGGCATGCTGGCGACCAATGCGCCTTTTGGCTTTATGGCTATGCTGGGCATGATTAGTTTGACGGGCATTATCGTCAATAATGCCATTATGCTCATAGACCAGATTGAGCTGCTGCGCGCCACGGCGCTGGAGGCGCGGGACGCGGTGATGCTGGGGGCGCTGAAACGCGCGCGGCCCATCCTGATGACCACCGTGACGACCATTATCGGCATGATTCCGCTGGCCCTGCAGGGCGGCGAGTTGTGGCGGCCCATGGCGGTGTGCATCATCTCCGGATTGGCCTTTGCCACGGTGCTGACCCTGCTCTTGTGCCCCGTGCTGTATTCGCTGGCCTTTGGTATACGCTTCAAGGGCTGGCACTGGGACCCGGACGTTGCTGACAAGGCAGACGGCTGACGGGCGACACAAAGACGACACGCGGCCCGCATTCCCTTAGGGGGAGTGCGGGCCGCTTTTTTTGCGCTGTGGTGGCGGGGCGGGCCTTAGGGCGCGCCCACCTTGTCGATGACGGCGTCGAGCAAAACGCCCATGTCCGCAAGGGGTTTGATGAACACATCGTCACTGGTCATGCCGATGTCTTTAAGCTCCGAGGGCAGCTTAAAGTTGGTGGAGCCGGTGTGGATGAGAAAATACGTGTGCGGGCTTTTGCCATGGGCCTGCACGATGAATTCGCTCCCGGCCATGCCGGGCAGGCGCATGTCGATAACACCGAGGGAGATTTCCCCGGTGGCGATGATGGTCATGGCGTCCTCGCCATTGGAGGCGGTGCGCACCTCGAAACCTTCGTCCTCGAAGTAGGCTTCCAAGTTTTCACGCACCATCTGCTCGTCATCAAGGATGAGTATGATCGGGTTCGTCTGGCTCATTGGTTTCCTGCCCGATTGGCAGCCACAGCTTGAATGTCGTCCCCTTGCCGGGTTCGGCCTCAACATCAAAGCGGCCACCGTGATTGTTCGTTATGATGAAGTAGGACACTGACAGGCCAAGGCCCGTGCCTATGCCTACATCCTTGGTGGTGAAGAACGGTTCAAAGACGCGCTTGCGGGTCTTTTCGTCCATGCCGGGGCCGTTGTCCTGCACCTCTATGCGGGCCATGGACCCTTCACGCGCGGTGCGTATGGTGATGCGCGGCTTCCAGCCCTCGCCGCCTGTATATTCGCTCATGGCTTGGGCGGCGTTTTTGAGAAGGTTCAGCAGCACCTGCTCCAGCTCCGAGGCAATGCACGAGATGCCGGGGAGGCTGTCGTCGTATTCCCTGATGATGGCCGTGTTGCGGAAGTCGTACTTCTTTTTCAGGTCGTAGTCGTTTTCGGCCAGCTCGATGCTTCTGTCCAGCAGGGAGCCAATGTCCTCCATGGACCGGCGCGACTCGCTCATGCGGCTGAAGTTGAGCATGTTGCGCACAATGCGCGCGGCGCGTTCGCCGGATTCGCGGATGCCGTCAAGAAACCGCAATATCTTTCGTTGTTCCATGAAAGCGCGGATGGCGTCAATTTCACAGCCCACGTCCTGCGCGGCTTTGACCGATGCCGGCAGCTCGGTGGACAGGCGGCGCTGGATGTTCTGCACGCCCTGCAGGATGGCCCCGAGGGGGTTGTTAATCTCGTGCGCCATGCCTGCGGCCAGCCCGCCAACGCTCATCATCTTCTCCGTCTGGATCATCATGTCCTCAAGGCGGGCGCGCTGGGTGACGTCGTCTATGCGGATAACCGCGCCCACGACGCCGCTGACCACCAGCGGGTAGATGAGGATGTCCACATACACGTCATCGCCCGAGGGGCCGGCCATGGTGACCTTTTCCTCCGTGACCGGGGCGCTTTGGCGGATGGCGCGTGTGGCGGAGGCGGCAAAGGGCGCAAAGCCCGGCCAGCAGGATGTAATATGCTGTTTGATGGCGTTTTTTTCCTCGACGCCGGTGAGCTTCTCCGCCGCGCGGTTCCAGTGGGTGACGTGCCCGTGTACGTCCACACCGATGATGACCGAGGGCATGGAATTGATGATGTTGTCCAGATAGCCCTGCGTTTGGCGCAGTTCCTCTTCGGCGCGTTTGCGGTCCGTGATGTCGCGCACGCTGGCAAGGATGAGGTCGCGCTCGTTGATGGTGATGGGGCAGAGGTAGACCTCCGCCAAAAAGTAGGAGTCGTCCCCCGGGCGGCGCGTTTCCCATTCAAAGAGGTCCGTTTGTCCGCGCAGGGCCTTTTCCCAATGGTGGCGCAGGGTGTCCACGGGCGCGCCGGGGCCGGAAAGGTCGCGGCTGATGGACAGGGTGAGCGCCTGCTCGCGCGTAACGCCAAACATCTGGAGCATACGGGCGTTGGCGTCCACAATGAAGCCCTTGTCGTTATGCAGGATGACGGCGTCGTGCACGCTGTTGAAGATGGTCAACAGCGACTGCTCCGACTCGCGCAGGGAGCTTTCGGCGCGGCTGAGTTGGCCGATGCGCAGTTCCAGCACTTGCAGGGTTTCCTGCAGGCGTGTGGTCATGAAGTTGAACGCCTGCACCAGAATGCCCACCTCGTCGTGCTGGTCGAGGGCGATGCGGCGGCTGTAGTCGCCGTCGGCAATGGCGAGGGCCATGTCTTTCGCCATGGTGATGGGGCGGGCAATGCGCGCGGCCACAAACCACATCACGCCAAGGCCAAGGAGGAGCAGCAACGCCGAAATGCCGCCAAGGGTCCACGCGCGGGTTTTGGCCTGCTGGTGAATGATGCCGGAGGGCAGGCTGACGTACACGCTCCATGGCGCTTCCAGCGCGCCGAACTCAATGGGGAGGAAGACCTCGTACACGTCTTCGTCCGTGGCGGGGGAGGCCCAGGAGTCGCCGCGCAGGATGCGGTCGAACGCGGTGGTGTAAAAGTCGGTGATAAGGGTGTTGGCGGGCTGACCGAAGAGGTCCGGCTGTCTGGTGACGCCGGCCAGCATGCCGCTGTTGGTGATGATGGCCAGCGTGCCTTTGTCGTGCATGATGTTGGCTTCATCCACCATGCTTTGGATAAAGCCGACGCTCAGGTCCGCCCCGGCCACGCCGAGAAATTCCCCATACACGATAATGGGCACGCACACACTGACCATAGCCAACTGGTGCCCGCGCACAAGGTATGTTTCCGGGTCGAGTATGAGGGGCTTTCGGTAGAGTTTGGTGAGGGTGTAGTAGTTGCCGCCGGGTTTGTCGTAGTCCACGCTGGGCTCCAGATGGATGCCGCCCCAGCGGTTCCAGTAGGGCAAAAAACGGCCCGTGCTGTCGTGTCCGGGCGCGTTGCGGAATTCCTTGTCGCGCCCGTCAAAGGCGTCCGGCTCCCACACGCACCATACGCCCAGCAGGTCGGGGTGCTGGTCCAGCACCTCTTTGAGCATAATGTTCACCCGTTGGCGGTCGTTCGGCATGCCGCCCTTTTGGGTGCTTTCCAGCACAACGCCGATATTGAGCGCGGTGTTGACGACCTCCAGAAGCTGGTTGCGCACCACGGATGCGGCGTCCGCCGCCACGGTGCGCGCCCGCTGCACGCCCAGTTCCGTGGCGTCGTTCCAGAACTGTATGCCTGTGTAGACGCTGAGAATGATGGCTGTGGCAACAAGGCACGCCCCAAAGGAGAGGATGATTTTAAGCTTGAGGGAGCGCAGTTCCAGCATCGTCCTTCCGGGTGGCTCCGCCAGAGCTTGTGCGGGCCGGGCCAAATGTTGTGCGGGGTACGAACGTGAACGCTCTTTTACAGATAGCAGAAAAGCGCAGATAGGTGAATGTTGCCGTGCTGTGGGGATGCATTTGGGATGGCGGAAACGCGCAGGGCACCGGCAGTGCATGACGTGCCAGCGCCCGGAGCTGAAAAATCAGGCGCCCCGCCTCTTGTGCGCTGGGTGGCGCAGGCCGCTTGGATAGAGGTGCCCGCACATTGTGTATGGAAGGCGCGAAGGTGCACGGAGCGGGCGGTTGGGGGACAGGGGCCGGATGGGCCAAAGGGAGCCGTACACTGTGGCACAGCGGCGGAGCGCCGGGCGTCACGTCAGGCGTCACGCAGGTCGCGGCGTGGGGCTGTGCCGAGCGCGGTGGCCGGGAGCCGAGCGCGGGAGCCGGGAGCCTCGGCCTTTAGGCCTCTGCTGCGGCGCTGTGCAGCATGGCGCGCACGCAGCGGAGCTGCTCGTAGGAGTAGGCGCCGCCAAAGGCCTCGTGCACCGGGCCGATGCCGGGGATGCCCTTCTCCTGCGCCGAGGTGATGGCCGTGGCGATTTCCGTGGCGTTGGATTCGCTGAGTCCGGCAACGTCCGTGGCGGCAAGAAGGTCATGCTCCACGGCGGTGATGAGGTGCTTCCAAATGGTGGTGGCGGCCAGACCGCGCGCCTCGGTCACGGCGTCCACGGAGCCGTGCTCCCGGAACAGGTCGATGCTCTTTTGGACTGTGGCGGTGATGGCTTCGCGCTTGGGCTTGGGCTTGGGCTGGGCGACGGGGACGTCCGGCAGGTCCGGCACATCGTCCGGGCGGCCGTTGTCCTCTTCCCACTGACCGATGGCGTCCAAAAAGGGCGCGGCGTAGGCCTTGAGCTTGGCCTGTCCCACGCCGTGCAGGACGCCCATCTCCTCCGGCGAGTGGGGGCGGAAGCGGACCATCTCAAGCAGGGTCCGGTCCGGCAGGACGGCGTAGGGCGGCACGCCCTGCTGTTTGGAAATGGACAGGCGCAACTCGCGCAGGACGTCGAAGAGGCCGCGTGCGTCGGCTGTGGCGAGGGTGTCGTGCTCGTCGGCGCGCACGGCCTTGGAGCGCGAGCGGCCAGCCCCGCGCGCGGTGACCGGGTCCTTGCGCAGGGTGACGGTACGCTCGCCGCGCAGCACTTCCCAGCTTGCGTTATTGAGCAGCAGACTGCCGTAGCCTTCCATATCCACGCGCAGCAGGCCAACGGCGGCAAGCTGGCGGTACACGGACTGCCAGCCCTTGCGGTCCAGCTCCTGCCCGCAGCCAAAGGTCTTGAGGCAGTCGTGCCCCATATTCTTGACGCGCACGGTCTCCTTGCCCATCAGCACGTCCGCAAGGTGGCCTGCGCCAAAGCGTTGCTCCGTGCGGAAAATGCAGGACAGCGCCTTCTGCGCCGCGATGGTGGCGTCCCATGTTTCCACGGGGGTGAGGCAGTTGTCGCAGTTGCCGCAGCCGCCGGAGTGCTCCTCGCCAAAGTAGCCGAGTAGGGCCGTGCGGCGGCAGGTGGCTGTTTCGCAAAAGCCGAGCATGGCGTCCAGCTTGCGGGCCTCCACGCGCTTTCTGTCCGTGCTGGCGCCGCCGGAATCCAGCATGCGGCGGAGCATAACCACATCCGCAAGGCCATAGGCCATCCACGCATCGGCGGGCAGGCCGTCGCGGCCCGCGCGGCCGGTTTCCTGATGGTAGGCCTCCAGACTCTTGGGCGGGTCCATGTGCGCCACAAAGCGGACGTTGGGCTTGTCCACACCCATGCCAAAGGCCACCGTGGCGACCATCACAAGGCCTTCCTCACGCATAAAGCGCTCCAGATGCAGGCGGCGTTCCGCCTGCGAAAGGCCCGCGTGGTAGGGCAGGGCGGCGATGCCCTGCTTGCTCAGCCAGTTGGCGGTGTCCTCCACCTTTTTGCGCGACATGCGGTAGACAATGCCCGCGTCGCCCTTGTGCCGCTGGGTGATGAAGCGCAGTAGCTGGCGCTTGGCGTTGTCTTTGGGGACGATGGTGTAGGTGATGTTTGGCCTGTCGAACCCGGCGGAAAAGACGCGTGCGCCCGTAAAATTCAGTTGATTGATGATGTCCGCGCGGGTGGGGCCGTCCGCCGTGGCGGTGAGGGCGATGCGCGGCACGCCGGGCCAGTGGTCGGCCAGTGTGCCAAGCTGGGTGTACTCCGGGCGGAAGTCGTGCCCCCACTGCGACACGCAGTGCGCCTCGTCAATGGCAAACAGGGCAATGGGCAGGCCCTTGAGCATGTTCAGAAAATGCGGCTGAAGCAGGCGCTCCGGCGCAACGTAGACGAGGTCGTACTCTCCGGCGACCATGCGGCGCTCCGCGTCGGCGGCCTCCTGCGGGGGCAGGCTGGAGTTGATATACGCGGCGCGCACGCCCATCTGGACAAGGCTTTGTACCTGATCCTGCATCAGGGCGATAAGCGGCGAGACCACAATGCCCACCCCATGGCGAACCATAGCGGGAATCTGATAGCACAGGGACTTGCCGCCGCCCGTTGGCATCAGCACAAGGGCGTCGCCCCCGTCGCATACATGTTCAATGATGGGCTGCTGGAGTCCCTGAAAGTCGCGGAATCCGAATGTGTCTCGAAGAATGTCCAAGGGTGCGGGTGCCATTATACCTCCTGACCTGCGTCGTGCCCCGGCGTGATACCTGAATCCGCCGCCGAACACAAAGGGGGAGGCAGGGGGGCGGGTCATGAAGATGTCACACAGAATTCACATCCGGGTCACCTGCGCTGCAATGAGTGGAGTATGTGTCGGACGCGAGGCGCCCACGGGAGGGAACAACCGGTGTTGTCCGGGGCGTTTGGCGTAACCATTTACGGGGAGAGACCATGCTGGAAGCCATACGTGGATTCGGGCAGGGATTGTTATTTGGGCGCGAGGATGCCGCCCGCCTTTCGCAGGATGATGCAACACATTTTGCCTTTTTGACCGGGCATGGCCGCCTGCGGCTGGAGCGTTTTTTGGGGCAGGGGAACCCTGTGGCCCTGTTTCTGCTGGAGGCCGACAACTTTGTGGTCTTCCGCGATATCTACGGCAGCCTTATTGCCGACCGCATCAACAGTGCCATGCTGGACGAGGCGCAGGCGCTGGCCGATGAGCTTTTGCGCGGGTGCCACGTGCGCTTTGTGGAGAGCATTGAACCCGGACGCGTGGTGGTGCTGTGCGGCGAGGACGAATGGGACAGGGACGCCCTTGAGGACGTGGCCCTCGCCTTTCGCCTCAAGGTGCGAAGCCGCATCAAGCAGGAGGCGTTGAACCTGACGGGGCAGTCGCTGAACGTGCAGTCGGGCTTTGGCCTGTTGGATGGCGGCGACAAGGACCTTGAGGCCAGCGTCTACCGCGCCCTGAGCGATGCGCGCCGCGTGGCCGCCGGAACGCTGGACAGCACCAAGCTGGCGCTGTTGACGGAGTTTCGTGATGTGCTGGACCGCCAGCTTATCCGCGCGGTCTACCAGCCCATCGTGAGCCTGTCGTCCGGCAATATTTTGTCGTGGGAGGCGCTGACGCGTGGCCCGTCCGGGTCCAATTTCCGTTCCCCTTCGGTGCTCTTTGACTTTGCCGAGGAGGTGGAACAGGTCTTTGCGCTGGAAAAGGCCTGCCGCGAGCGCGCCATCAGGGACGTTGGCCCCCTTGGGCAGGGGCGCAAGCTGTTTTTGAACGTGCATCCGCGCACGCTGGTGGACCCGCAGTTTTCGCCGGGGCAGACCGTCCACCTTTTGCGGGAGTATGGGCTGGAGCCTGTGGACGTGGTGCTGGAAATTACCGAGCGCCACAGCATCAAGGACTTTTCGCTCTTCCACCGGACGCTGGAGCACTACCGCAGTCAGGGCTTTCGCATTGCCGTGGACGACGTGGGCACCGGCTACTCGGGGCTGTGGTCCATCGCCCAGCTCCGGCCGGAGTATCTGAAGGTGGATATGTCCCTAGTGCGGGACGTGGACGCGGACCCGGTGCGGCGGGCGCTCCTTGAGACGCTGGTGACGTTCTCGCGCAATATTGGGTGCCAGCTTATTGCCGAGGGTGTTGAAACGGCGTCGGAGCTGAACACGCTGATGCGCCTTGGGGTGCACTATGGGCAGGGGTATTTTCTGGCGCGTCCGGCCTACCCCAAGCCCGACCTGACGCCCGAGGTGCTGGGGAACTTCTCCCGCGTGGGGCACAGGGAGGAGGCCTCGCGCCGCTCATCGCCCATTGGCTCCCTTGCGTTGACGGTGCCCACGGTGCCGCGCGGGGCAACGGTGAGCGAAATTCGGCAGATGTTTGGCGACACCTCGCAGCCGCTGAGCTCCGTTGTGGTGGTGGACGACAAGGAGCGCCCGCTTGGTCTTGTCATGAGCCATCATCTGGACCACGCCCTCAGCACGCAATACGGGCTGTCGCTGTATATGAACCGCGCGGTGGAGCTCATCATGGACCCCGCGCCCCTGTACGCCGAAAGCTCCGCGCCCATGGAAAATGTGGCGCGGGAGGCCATGCAGCGGCCCAAGGCCAACATTTTTGACCATGTGGTGGTGACGCGCGGGGAAACGCTGGTGGGCGTGGTGACGGTGCAGGCCATGCTGGACGCCCTCGCCACCGTGCAGGTGGAGATGGCAAAGGGCGCCAACCCCCTCACCGGGTTACCGGGGAATGTGGTCATTGAGGCGGAAATGGAGCGGCGCATTGCCGCGCGCGAGTCCTTTTCCATTGTGTACGCGGACCTTGATAATTTTAAGGCCTACAACGACGTGTATGGCTTCCGTAACGGCGACGACATCCTTTTGCTGTTGGCGCGTCTGTTGCGCTGGGCGGTGAATCGCCATGGCGATGGCGGGACGGATTTTGTGGGGCATGTGGGCGGCGACGACTTTGTGGTCATGTGCACCAGCGCGCGGGCGGAGCGCATTGCCAAGGCGGTGACGCGCTGCTTTGGGCGGCTGGTGCGCAAGCACTACTCCCCGCAGGACCGCGAGCGCGGCACGGTGCGCGCGCGGGGGCGCGATGGGGTGGTGGCGGAATTTCCTCTGGTGTCCGTCTCCCTCGCTATTGTGGATTGCCGGGGAGAGGGCGAGATGGGCGCGTTGTCGCGCCACGCGGCGGAGATGAAGCACTACGCCAAAACCCTGCCCGGCAATGTGTGGGTGCGCGACCGCAGACGTATCACCGCGCGCGAGGGGGAGGCGGATGCGAAAAGTGCCAGTGCGCCGGGATGTTGCCAGCTTGAGACCTGTGCAGAGGACGCCCCGAAATAAGCGCCATGGCGCTGGAGGGGGGCAGGGGGCGAGGTGGGCGCTGCACGGGATGCGGCGTGAGGGAAGGAATTTCGGCGTTTGGCTGCGCTTTGGCGCTGTCTTTCATGGACAAGGCGACGTGATTTTTCTATCGTTCCCGTTTCGGTGGATGCGCCGGTACTCCAATGCGGAGCCGGCTACAGGCCGCCGTGATGCGCCGTGTGAGATACAGCGTGAATGGCGCTGGCGTATCGCAATGCTCCGCCGCGTGTGCTGCATGGGGCATGGCGCGTCCGTGGGAAGGGACAACGCAACATTTCATGAGAGAGATTCGCATGCAGAAGACCGTGTACTATATCGAGGGCGACGGCATCGGTCCCGAAGTGTGGGCCGCAGGCCGCCCCGTATTGGACGCCGCAGTGCAGAAGGCCTACGGCGGCGAGCGCCGCATTGAGTGGGTGGAACTGCTGGCGGGTGAAAAGGCCCACCGCGAAACGGGCGAATATCTGCCGGGGGCCACCATGCAGGCGCTTCGCGGCGCGCAGCTTGCCATGAAAGGCCCGCTCACCACTCCGGTGGGGCAAGGCTTTCGCAGCCTGAACGTCACCCTGCGCCAGACGCTGGACCTGTACGCCTGCATCCGCCCCATCCGCCACTTCAAGGGCGTGGAGTCGCCTGTAAAGCACCCGGACGCCGTGGATATGGTCGTCTTCCGTGAGAATACCGAGGACGTGTACGCGGGTATTGAATACGCCGCAGGCTCGCCCGAGGCGCGCCGACTGCTGGAATTTCTGCGCGACGAACTCGGCGCCAATGTGGACGCCGCCGCAGGTGTGGGCGTGAAGCCCATCACGGAGCACTGCTCCAAGCGGCTGGTGCGCAAGGCCATCACCCACGCGCTGGATACCGGGCGCTCCAGCGTCACCCTTGTGCACAAGGGCAATATTATGAAGTACACCGAGGGCGCGTTCCGTGGCTGGGGCTACGAGGTCGCGGCCGAGGAATTCGCCGGACGCGTGGTCACCGAGGATTCCGGCCAGAGCGCGGATGTGGTGATTAACGACCGCATTGCCGATGCCATGTTCCAGAACGCGCTGATGTACCCGGAGCAGTACGATGTGCTGGCCACCACCAACCTGAACGGCGACTACCTCTCCGACGCCCTTGCGGCGCAGGTTGGCGGGCTGGGGCTTGCCCCAGGCGTGAACATGGGCGACACCCTCGCCTTTTTTGAGCCGACCCACGGCACCGCGCCCACCATCGCGGGCAAGGACAAGGCCAACCCCGGCAGCCTCATTCTCTCCGGCGCCATGATGCTGGAGCACGCCGGAATGCCCGAAGCCGCGGCCCTTATCCATGCATCCATGGACAAGGTTGTGTCCTCGGGCCGTGTGACAGTGGACCTTGCCTCCCAGATTCCCGGAGCCACCACCATCGGGTGCGCGGCCTTCGGGCACCTGCTGGGCGAGCATCTGTAGAGTTTTCTCCTCCCCGGTTTTCCGGGGCAGGGACAACGCGTAAAAAAACGGCGCGGCCAATGTGGCCGCGCCGTTTTGTCGTTTGTGCGGTGCCAGCGTCAGCTGGGGCTGACTGCGTGGCGGTTTCGGTGGGGGAACAGGCCAATAAGCCGCGCGCCAATGCGCCGGGACCGGCCCGGACGGGGCGGCGTATCGTCCGGCGTGGACGTGGCAGTCAGCGCTTCCTGCTCGCGCAGGTAGTCGCAAATATCCATATGGCCGTAAAATTCGGCAATCTGGATGGCCGTGTGCCCGTCAAAATCCGTCTGGCCGATGTCCGCGCCGTGCTCCACAAGCTGGCGGACCACGGCAAGGTGCCCCTCCATGCTGGCGGTGACGAGGACCGGCTCGTCAAACTCATTGCGGATGGACGGGTCCGCGCCATGCTCCAGCAGAACCCGGACAACTTCGTCATTGCCCTCATAGGCGGCGATGCACAGGGGCTGTTCGCCGTCCTCGTCCGGGGCGTTGACATTGGCCCCTGCGGCAATGGCGTCTTCCGCCGCGTCCGGGGCGTTGTCCAGTATGGCCTGCATCAGCCGTCTGGCGCCTGCGTATTCGTCGTGCATGGGACCCTCCTCTGGGATGCCCCGCCGCTTGTGGAAATCAAAACAGGGGGAATCCTCCATGCTCCGGTTATACACCGAAGGGTCCGCGCTTACAACCGCGAGTATGCCACAAATCTGTGACAATACTGTCAAAGTCAGGCGCTTCGGGAGGTTATGGCGTGCCGAAACCGCCGCCGCCCGGGGTCTCTATGCGAACGCGCTGGCCCGCCTTGAGGGCGGCGTGGAATTTTCCGGGGCAGTCGCGCGTGGTGCCGTCCGGGTCGATGATGCTGTTGCGGCCCGGCGTGCCGGGTGCGCCGCCGTCCAGACCATAGGGCGCGGTGGCGCGGCGCTCGGACAGGACGGTTATTTCGCAGTCCGACAGCAGTTCAATGTCGCGGATAAGGCCGCTGCCGCCGGTGGTTTTGCCCGCGCCGCCCGTGCCGCGCCGTACGGCGTATTCGCGCACGCGGAAGGGGTAGGCGTATTCAAGGGCCTCCACCGGGGTGTTGAGGGTGTTGGTCATGTGCGAGTGCACGGCGCTTTCGCCGTCGCGCAGGCGGGTGGCACCGGTGCCGCCCGCGAGGGTTTCGTAGTAGGCGAAGGGCGTACCCGTCCGCGCGTCAATGCCGCCGATGGCGGTGTTGTTCATGGTGCCCTGACTGGCGGCGGGAATGTCCGGCGCGCCCTCGCCGCGCGCCTGCGCCAACGCGCCAAGGATGACGTCCACAACGCGCTGCGAGGTTTCAACATTGCCGCCAGCCACGGCGGCGGGGGGCAGGGCGTCGAGGATGGAGCCGGGGCGCGTCACCACGCTGATGGGCCGCATGCAGCCCGCGTTGGTGGGTATATCGCGCCGCACCAGACAGCGGAACACGTACAGCACGCCGGAAACCGTGATGGCACGCACGGCGTTGACACTGCCCGCCACTTGGTCGGCGCTGCCGGTAAAGTCCAGCCGCGCGGTGTCGCCCTCGATGGTGACGGCGACGCTGATGCGCATGGCGTGGGCGTCCACGCCGTCGTCGTCCATCACGTCCTCAAAGGCGTATTCGCCGTCGGGGATGCTGGCGATGGTGGCGCGCATAACGCGCTCCGAGTAATCGTTGAGGGCTTCGGCGTAGAAGCGGACCTTCTCAAGGCCGTACTTGTCCATCAGCTCGCCAAGGCGGCGGGTGCCCGTGATGTTGGCCATAATCTGCGCGGAGAAATCGCCCTCGCGCTCGGCGGGGGTGCGCACGTTGTTGAGGATGAGGCGCATTAGGCTGGTGTCTATCTCGCCACCGCGCACAATGCGCACGGGCGGGATGATGATGCCTTCCTGATGGATGGAGGTGGACAGGGGCATAGAGCCGGAGGCCATGCCGCCAACGTCGGCGTGGTGGGCGCGGTTGGCCACATAGAATACGGGCGCGTCCTGCTCCGGGGCAAACACCGGGGCCACGATGGTGATGTCCGGCAGGTGGGTGCCGCCCTTGAAGGGATCATTCACCATCACCATGTCGCCGGGGGCAAGGTTGCCGTGCTCGATGGCGGCCTTGACGGACATGGGCATGGACCCAAGGTGCACGGGAATATGCGCGGCCTGCGCAATCATGTCGCCCGCAGCGTCGAACACGGCGCAGGAGAGGTCGCGCCGCTCCTTGATGTTGGGCGAAAAGGCCGTGCGGGTGAGGGTGACGCCCATCTCCTCAGCGATGGACGAGAACCGGTTCTTGAACACTTCCAGCAGGATGGGGTTTACGGTGGGCTGGTTCATGGGGGCCTCATGTGCGGGGCGGACGCTGTGTGGTCCGGTGGTGTGCGTCTGGCGCGTGGTGGTGGTCTGCATCAGCGTGCCTCAATGTCCATGATGATGTTGCCGAAGGCGTCAACCCGCGCCGTGGCGAAGGGGGGCACCGTCACGGTGGAGCTGTATTCAATGAGAATGGCCGGGCCGGGAACGACGTTGCCGGGCAACAGCTCCCCGCGCGCAATAATGCGGGTTTCGCGGATTTCGCCGTCAAAGACCACGGGCTGTACGCCTTTTATGGCGGCGTCTGGCACCTGCTCCGTCAGCGTCTGCGCCGGGGTGAGCTCCGGCTTGGCGGCGCGGCCTCTGGCGCGCAGGCGGATGTTGACGATTTCCACGGGGCGGCCGGGGTTGCGGTAGCCGTAGCTGCGCTCGTGCAGGGCCTCAAAGGCGTCCACAACGTCGCCCTCCATGGGCACCATGATTTCAAAGGACTGTCCGGCGTAGCGCATATCAAGAAAGCGCTCGAACGCGATGGCGTCGTCGGCAAATCCCTCGCCGCGCAGTTCCGACAGGCCTTGCTCCTCCAGCGGGGCAAAGCTGCGGCGCAGGTCGTCTGTGGTGACGTCCTGCGCGGTCTGCATGACGGTTTGACTGTAGTCCTTGATGACGTCGGCCATAAGCATGCCCACGGCGGAGAGGATGCCCGCGTTCACGGGGACGAACACACGGGGCATGTTCAGCAGGCGCGCAAGGAAGGCGCAGTGCATGCCGCCCGCGCCGCCAAAGGAGAACAGCGTAAACTCGCGCGGGTCAAAGCCGCGCTCCACGGAGATGACGCGGATGGCGCGCTCCATGTTGGCATTGGCGACGTCGAGAATGCCCTCGGCAAGTTCCTGCGGGCTGAGGCCTGCCTCCTGCGCCATGGTCTCCATGGCGGTGCTCAGGCGCTCCGTCTCAAGGCGCATTTCGCCGCCGAGAAAGTGGTCCGGAACAAGGCGGCCAAGGTAGAGGTTGGCGTCCGTCACCGTTATGCGCGTCCCTTTGCCGTAGCAGATGGGACCGGGGTCCGCGCCAGCGCTTTCGGGACCGACAGCAAGGCTGCCGCCTTCGTCCAGCGAGGCAATGGAGCCGCCGCCCGCGCCCACGGTGTGGATGTCGATCATGGGCACCTTGACCGGGTAGCCGGAGATGGCGGACTCCATGGTCAGGGGCAGGTCGGCGTCCAGCAGGGCCACGTCCGACGAGGTGCCGCCCATATCAAATGTAATAAGCTGGTCGTAGCCAGCGGCTTTGCCGATGCTCATGGCGCCCACCGCGCCGCCCGCGGGGCCGGAGAGGATGGTGCGGACGGATTCGCTCATGGCGGTATCCACGGAGATGGATCCGCCGTTGGACTGCATGACGCGCAGGGGATTGTTGCCCACGGCGGTTTTCAGGTCCGTGAGGTAGGCGCTCATCTTGGGCGAGACGTAGGCGTTGACCACCGTGGTGGATGTGCGCTCGAACTCGCGGAATTCCGACAGGATTTCATGCGAGGCCGACACCGGGATGTTCAGTTCGGCCAGCATGTCGCGCATGGCGCGCTCGTGCGAGGGCTCCAGAAAGGAAAAGAGAAAGCACAGGGCCACGCTTTCGGCCCCGGTTTTACGGATGGCCTCCACGGCGGCGCGGGCCGAAGCCTCGTCAAAGGGGGCGACTTCCTCGCCGTCCTGCCCAATGCGGCCGCCCACGCCAAAGCGCAGGTCCGCCGGGACGATATGCGGCTGGCGTCTGTAGCCAAGGTCGTAGAGGTCCGCGCGGTTTTGGCGGCCGATTTCCACAACGTCCGTAAAGCCCTCGGTACTAATGAGGGCGGTTTTGACGCCCTTGCGCTCAAGGATGGCGTTGGTGGCCACAGTTGAGCCGTGAACAATGTTCATGGAGGCGGGGGGGATATCGCCGCCGCATATATGCCGGATACCTTCAATGACGGCCTTGGACGGGTTGTCCGGTGTGGACAGGCGCTTGTGGACGCCCCAATTGTCCCCGTCCCTGTAGATAAAATCCGTGAAGGTGCCGCCAGTATCGACGCCGAGAATGAGCATGAGTCCTCCAATTTTCCAACTTTGGCAAAGTGGCGACCAAAACGCCGCGTTATGCCGTCCTGCCCTGTGAGCAAAATGTATTCCATGCGGGCATCAGCGGAAAAATGCCGTTTTTTTGGTGGAATATAGGGCTTTCGCGCAGAATTTGTAAAATTTCGAATGCCTGTTGACTATTGGATGAAAAACACAATAATGTCAAAGCGAAAGCTGCAATTGGCAATATTGTGAAATTTTGGCTGATCGGTGGCGGCGGGTGGAACGTGTGGAAAACCGCATGGTTTCTTGCCCCGGAGCAAAGTGGAGTGGGCTGGTGCAACATGGCATGCACATTGCTCAGTCAGGAGTGTGGCCGAGGTCTCTCGGTCGACGTATCGCAACACTCCCTTTGACCGGGTTTCAGGGGGCCAACGCGTCTCCCCACGCTTCGCGCCCCCTGTCCGGTCCCCCTCACAGTCACCTCAAGGAGGCCCACATGCTCAAGCGAATTCTGCTTGTCCTTTGTCTGCTGCTCATCGCGGCCCCCGCCAGCGCCGCCACGGTGCGCATGAACTGCAACGCTATCTATGGTCCCAATAATTTCCATACGAAGGGTGCGGTCAGCTTTGCCGAAAAGGCGAAAAAGTACACGGACGCAACGGTCGTAATCGAGGTGCACCCCGGCGGAAGCCTTGGCTTCAAGGGGCCGGAACTGCTCAAGGCCGTCAAGGACGGCACCTTGCCCATGTCCGACATCCTCATGGGTGTTGTGGCGGGCAGTGACGAGGTCTTTGGCCTGTCCACCATCCCGCTGATTGTGGACTCCTACGACGAAGCCATGCGCTACTACGAGGCCTGCCGCCCCCAGTACGAAAAGGCCTGCCGCAAGTGGAATCAGAAGCTTCTTTACGCCGCCCCGTGGCCCCGCAGCGGCCTGTACACCAAAGGCCCCTTTGAAAAGCTGGCCGACATTGAAGGCCTGAAAATCCGCACCTACGACAAAAACGGCGCGGACTTCCTCAAGCGCGCCGATGCCAGCCCGCAGTCCCTGCCGTGGGGCGAGGTGTATTCCGCGCTGTCCACCGGCCTTATCGACTCCGTGCTTACGTCGTCCGTGTCCGGCGTGGACGGCAAGTTCTGGGAAGTGCTGAACCACTTCACCAAGGTGAACTACGCCTATCCGCTTAATATGCTCACTATCAATATGGACTACTGGAACGCGCTGGACGCGGGCCAGCAGAAGGCCCTGATGCGCGCCGCGAAGGAAGTGCAGAAGGAACAGTGGGCTGCCTCGCGCAAGGCCGTTGAAGACTCGCTGAAGATTCTGGCTGAGAACGGCATCGTCATCACCGAGATGACGCCCGAAGTGGCCGCAGGTCTCAAAGCCGTTGCCGACGACATGCTGAAGGAATTTAAAAAAGACGCCCGCAGCGGTTCGCTGAAGGCGTTGGCCGCCTACGGCAAGTAAGAAGGACGCTATGTCTCGATTGATTGCCGCGCTGGAGCGCCTCTCCGTGGGAGGGGCGCTTCTGTCCGCAGTATTTATGGGCCTGACGGTCCTGCTTATTGTGGTGGAGATTCTGCTCCGCGCCACCAGCGGAGCGTCCACCTTTGTCGCCAGCGAGTACAGTGGGTATTTTCTGGTGGCCATTGTGGTCTTTGGGCTGGGCTTCACCCTGAAGGAGGAAGCCCATATCCGCATCACTTTGCTGCATTCGCGCCTTTCCGCGCGGTGGCGCAAGGTGGTGGATGTGGTGGTGGCCCTGACCTCCATGGCCCTGACCATGTATATCCTCGTCTACTCCGTTCAGCTCGTTTACGAGACGTATTCCCTTGAAATGACGGCAGACACCATTTCCGAGACGCCGCTGTGGATTCCGCAGTGCGCCATTCCCTTGGGGTTGGCGGTCTTTTTGCTGCAATTTGTGGCGTTTATCGCCGGGAGGGTGCGAAAATAATTTCCGATCCGCTTCTTCTGGCCGTGGCCGTTATGGCCGTGATGATGATTCTGCTCCTGTCCAGTAAATGGATTGGGTTTTCGCTGTTCGCCTCGGGTGTCGCGGGAATGCTGCTCTTTGAGGTGCATCTGCCGCCCACCATTTCCATATGGGACAAAATAGGCGACCTGCTCGCCAACTCCGTGTGGAATTCCCTGAACTCGTGGGCGCTGACGGCGCTGCCCCTGTTCATCCTGATGGGTGAGATTCTTTACAGAACGGCCATCTCCACGCGCCTGCTCAATGGCCTTGTTCCGTGGCTGTCCGGGGTGCCCGGACGTTTGTATCATATCAATGTGGTGGCGTGTTCGCTGTTTGCGGCCGTATCTGGCTCCAGCGCGGCAACCACCGCCACCGTCGGAAAGATCACTCTCAGCGAACTCACGCGCCGGGGCTACCGCAAAAGCCTCGCCATCGGCTCCCTTGCCGGGGCCGGGACGCTGGGGTTCCTCATTCCGCCAAGCCTCATCATGATCATCTACGGCGTGCTGTCGGATACATCCATCGGCAAGCTGTTCATTGCCGGGGTCATTCCCGGTGTGGTGCTGGCGACCATGTATTCCGTCTACATTGTGGCGCGTGCCAAGATGGACCCGGATGCCATCCCCGGTGAGGATGAAACCTACACATGGGCGGACCGCTTCGCGGCCCTGCGCGACCTTGTTCCGGTGTTTGGCCTCATTGTGCTGGTGCTTGGCGGCATCTATGTGGGGCTGACCACGCCCACCGAGGCTGCGGCCATCGGTGTGGTGGGCGCGCTGGGGCTTGCGCTGTATTTCCGTAACCTCACGTGGGCGAATTTGCAGCAGGCTCTGCTGTCCGCCGTAAAGACCAGCGGCATGATTTGCTTCATCATCGCTGGCGCGGCGTTTTTGTCGCAGGTGGTGGGCTTTGTGGGCATTGCCCGCGCCATCAGCACCAGCATTGCGGACCTGAATCTGTCCCCGTACACGTTGATATTGGTGCTGGGCCTGATGTATCTGTTCCTCGGCATGATTTTGGACGGCATTTCCATTGTGGTCATGACGCTGCCCATCGTGCTGCCCATTGTGCAGAGCGCCGGGTTCGAGGCGCTGTGGTTCGGCATCTTTGTAGTGTTTATGGTGGAGCTGTCGCAGATTACGCCGCCGGTGGGCTTTTCCATCTTCGTCATTCAGCACATCGCCAAGGAGGACGTGAGAACAATCCTCAAGGCGACGTTCCCGTTCTTCTGCATCATGGTCATTATGGTGATATTGGTGACGGTGTTCCCGGACATTGTCTTCTTCCTGCCGCGGCATATGATGTAGCCGTCTGGCCGGAGTGTGCCCAAAACGAAGCCCCCGTGTCCGTTTGTGATGCGGGGGCTTTTTGGTGGGTGTGTGGCGGGGTTAGTCCGCGGTGGCGATGGTGTTGCCGCCACGCTTTTTGGCGCTGAGCATGGCCGCGTGAGTGCGGTCCAGCAGGGCCTGGGCTGTGGAGTCTTCATCGGCAAGCTCTGCAACGCCTATGCTTATGGTGGCGCCAAGTTCCACCCCCGCGCATTTGAACGCTGTGGTCTCCGTGCGCTCGCGGTGCTGCTCCGCCGAGGCGTACGCGCCGTCAAGGGGTGTGCCGGGGAGCAGGATGCCGAATTCGTTGCCGCTGAGGCGGGCAACGGTGTCGGTCTTGCGGCTGTTGCGGGCGATGGAAGAGGCTAGTTGCTTGAGCAGCGCGTCACCCGTGCCATGCCCGTGCTGGGTGTTGACCTTCGAGAAGTCGTCAATGTCAAAAATGATGCACGACAGCGGCGTCCCGTAGCGCACGGCGCGGTTGTATTCGCGCTGGGCAAAGTCCATGAATGTTGGGCGGTTGTAGACGTGGGTGAGTTGGTCTTTGGTGCTCATGTCCGACAGCGACCCCGCGCACCGGGCAAAGACGGCGGCGCTACGTACGTGCCAGACGCACGAGGTCAGCACAAGGAGCGCCGCGCAGATGCCGAGGATGATGTAGGGCGTGAGCGAGGTGTACAGCGGGGCGTCCACGCTGGAAGTGGGCTGGACGGCAAAGGCGACCAGCGGCGCATCGCGCAGTTCAGTGACGGCCACGAACCGATCGTTGCCGTCCAGCGGCGATTCCACAACAAAGGGCGATTCCGGGATTCTGTGGTGGGCGGTGATGTTTTGGTGCTCCAGCAGCATGCTGGTGCTGGCCTGGGTCTCGGGCAGGGAAAAGACGGTTTTGCCGTCCTGCCCCAGTATGCCAATGCTTTGGCCGTCCGGGATGGCCATGTCGGCAAAGGTGTCCTCCAGCGCCTTGATGGAGACGATGGCGACGATGATGTTTTCAATATTGCCGCCCGGGGCGCGCATGGCGATGCTGGTTCCGATGAAGCGGCGGCCGCTGACGCGGGACTTCAGCGGGGTGCCGACAAAAAGACCCTTGTGCCCGTGGGTCAGGTGCGCGGAGGCGTAGTCGCGGTCTTGCACGTAG
The DNA here is from genome assembly GCF_044987625.1 of Desulfobaculum sp. SPO524. Lineage (NCBI taxonomy): Bacteria > Pseudomonadati > Thermodesulfobacteriota > Desulfovibrionia > Desulfovibrionales > Desulfovibrionaceae > Desulfobaculum > Desulfobaculum sp. SPO524. The sequence goes on from NZ_JBJDSB010000003.1 coordinate 111,023, forward strand.
GGCGGGGAGCCGGTTTGCGTCCAGTGGGTGATGTGTCCGCGTTTGTCGAGCACCATCATATCCAGCAGGTAGGGCAGGTTCTCCTTGCGCCGTTTGAGGAGCGAGATGATTTCCTGCCGGGTGGCGTTGCCGTCATTCTCCAGCGCGCTGATGGTGTCGCGTACGCCGATAAGAACCTGCCGCGTGCTGAGAAAGGCTCTGTTCGTCTCAATGGCGACAACGTGGGAGCGGTGGGCAAGGCGGGCGAGGGTGGAGTCGATAAGGTGCTGTTTTTCAGCGTTGGCCGCGTAGGCAAGGATGAGGGCGAGGAGCACAAAGATGGCGGCGGAGAGGAGGAGCGCACACACAACGGCGCGCTGCGACGTTTCAGGCGCATGCGGCTGTGCGGCAGGAGCATCGTGTGGGACTTTTTCCATCACGTCTTCGTCCACCGTGCAAGGAGTTGACCGGTATGTCAGAGACCCTCAGTTGTCCTTGTATTGTATGGATGGACAGGGAAACTGTAAACCTTCGCCCTCGCGGGAGCGCGTACAGGTGCTAACCTGCTCCATTTCTTCACGAAAGGGTGCGTTGGCGGGAGTCGCGGCGTCCTCCTTGGGCGTTTGGGGTGGCGCGCGCAATGAGCGGGCGCTATCCGCCGAAGAGGACGGTCAGTATCACCACAAGGACCAGCGACGGAAGAAGGTTTGAGAGGCGGATGCGCTTGATGTCCAGCACGGTGAGGCCGATGCCAAGGATGAGAATGCCGCCGGTGGCCGTCAATTGGGTGATGATGGGGTCCGAGAACCAGCCCTGAAGCGCGCTGGCAAGCAGGGTCAGCCCGTACTGAAAGATGAACAGCGGAATCACCGAGAACAGGACGCCAACGCCAAAGGTGGCGGCAAGAACGATGGCGGCAAATCCGTCGAGCATGGATTTGGTCAGCAGTAGGGTGGGGTCGCCGCGCAGGCCCTCGTCAAATGCGCCGATAATGGTCATGGACCCGACGCAAAACAGTAAAAATGCGGTGATGAGGCCGTCAATGAACAGGTCGTTCTTGGAGCCGACGCGTTTTTTGATTGCTCCGCCGAAGTTTTCAAAGAGGGTTTCCAACTTGCACAGCTCGCCAATGATGCCGCCAATGACAAGGCTGAAGATAATGGGGAGCGGATTGGTCATCTTGAGCGCCATACTCATGCCAAGGACCAACGTGAAGAGTCCAAGACCCTGAAAGACGATGCTCCGGATATTCTCCGGCATGCGGGTGCTGATTATGAGGCCGGCTGTGCCGCCTGCAAGAACTGCTGCAACGTTGATGAGGGTGCCTGTTGGAATAATCATGGGGCCATGTTGTAGTGGAAAATAAGAGAGGATACAAGAAGGAACTCGGCGCGCCGCAGTGTTTTGTGCCGAAGACTGCGGCGCGTTGCCTCTGGGCTGCGCATGTTGACCATTCTTGCACGCAGCGGCAGGGAATCGCTGCTTTTGATGGGGGGCGTAGGCGCGGGGCGCGGCAGGAAGGCGGTAAGGATTAGGGGGGGGCGACGCGGCAGGAGGCGCGCGGCGTGGCGCGCATGACGAATTGGCTTGACGAAAAAGCAAGGGCTTCATAGTGAACCCCGGGGGGTGCAAGCCCTTGCGTAGGACCACGTTCCCGAAATGGCGGTATAATCCTTTGCGCCGGAAGGCCTCTGATGAATGCAAACAACCTGATAAACCTGCAAAAAATACTCGCCGCGGTGGAGGAACTCCGCCGTGAGGCCGGTGAAACCATGCCCTCGCACCAGATGGCCGCGTTTTTGTACATTGCGGCGTCTGGCGGGTGCTCCATGGCCGCGCTTGCGGAATTCCTTGGCATGGCGCAGTCCACGGCCTCGCGCACGGTAACCACCCTCGGCCCGCGCCACGCAACCATCAAGGAGCGCCCGGGCTACGACCTCATCACCGCAGAAGAGGACCCCCGCGAACGCCGCCGCAAAAACCTGCGCCTGACCACGAAGGGCAAGGCGTTGGCAACGCGCTTGTCAAAAATTATAGGTGATGACAAAAAGATACAAGGTGATGGCGCGATTAACGCTTGACCACGCGCCGCGCATCATATAAATGCCAGTCCCAGCCGCTGAGGACACTCTCCCAGACGGCACTTTTCCCCATACCTTGGCCCACGCCAAGGACCAATATGGCCGGGTGGTGAAATTGGTAGACACGCCGGACTCAAAATCCGGTTCCAGCGATGGAGTAAGGGTTCGAATCCCTTCCCGGCTACCACAAGTATATCAAGGGTTTACGACGATTTGAGCAATCGACGTGAACCCTTTTCTTTTGCCCAAATTCATTCCAGTCCCATAAGAGTCCCACATCTGTCCCCCAACTGTCCCCCATTTTTGAGGCAATGGGGGCCTTCCATTGTCTTTGGTCCATCGCCCGCCAGTTTGTATTCTCGAAGAGTGCTGCTGTGAGATGAGAGATTTTTTGTACGAAAAGGAAGGAGAGAGAGGGCGGGGTTGTGGAGCGGCCCTGTGGCGAGCGTTGTGGGCCACAGGGCCGTTTTGTTATGCGCCTAGGGCCCCTAGGTGGTTGTGGCGACCACGGAGCGGATGAGCCATGCGGTGTAGGCTGCGTAGACGAGGACGAGGGTTGTTCCTTCAATGCGGTTGATTCTGCCGGGGCGGTTCCAGAAGCCGTAGCCGAGGATGAACAGGGACGCGGTGAGGCCGCCCATAAGGAGCATGTCTCGGGTGAGCGTCTCCGGCGCCACGGCAAAGGGGTGGATGGATCCGGCGATGCCGACCACGGCCAGCGTGTTAAAGAGGTTGGAGCCGATGACGTTGCCGAGGGCGATGTCGTGTTCGCCTTTTCGCGCAGCGATAACCGACGACGCCAGCTCCGGCAGTGAGGTGCCGATAGCGACGATGGTCAGGCCGATGACCATGTCGCTGACGCCGAAGACGCGCGCGATATCAACAGCGCCCCAGACAAGCAGGCGTGAGCTGGCGATGAGCAGTACAAGGCCGCAGACAAGCCAAAAAACCGCGCGTGCGAGGGGCATATGTTTTTCATGGCCCTGCGCGGCGATTTCGTCGCCGAGGGCGTCTGGCTTGCGCCTCATCCCTTGGACAATGGTCCACGTCATCAGCAGGGCGAAGACGGCAAGCAGAATGGCGGCGTCTTGCCGCGAGATGGAGAAGTCTAGAATCAGCGCGGCGCTGAGCAAGGTGACGGCCAGAAGGAGAGGCAGCTCTTTACGCAGCACCGTAGACTGCACCCGGATGGGGTGAATGAGCGCCGTAACGCCCAGAATCAGCGCGATGTTGGCGATATTTGAGCCATAGGCGTTGCCGAGGGCAATGCCCGGACTGCCTTGAACCGCCGCGAGGGCGGAGACCACCATCTCTGGCGCTGACGTACCAAATCCGACGATAATCATACCAATGAGCAGCGGTGGCATGCCGAAATGGCGTGCAGTTGCAGCTGCACCTTCCACAAAGCGGTCCGCACTCCAAACAAGCAGTGCAAGGCCGCAGACCAAAGCGAAAAGTGCCAGTTCCATTCGATGTTCCTTATCGATGTGTTGCATGTGAGGCGGTGTGACTGATGGCTTTGTAGCGGCAATGGCCGGTACGGGCGTGCGGCGTCAGCCTTGGGTGAAGGCGTGTTGTGGGCGCACCATGTATGCACGGTGGCCGGGCCACCATTGCCGTGAGCCGTCAGGGAGGGAATTCATCCCTTAGGATGGAGCTATAGCGAAATGCGTGTTGGGGCTCAAGCGTGGTGTTGGGTGAGATAAAAAGAAAATGAGCTAATGAAATAGAAGTGTTGCCCTTTTGAGGCTTGAGCCAGAGAAAAGAGCCTCTTGTGCGTGATACGTCGCGTTTGTATATTATAATTTGAGGTGCGTGTGTTGTGTGAAGAGTTAATGGATGAAACTCAATGAATTGAGGGGGGCAGTTATGGAAATTCGTTGTCAAAAGTGCGGGCATACGGAGGAAACTACGCTTGGCTTTTTTGTAAGTCTCATAGGTGGTGCCATGCCATTAGGAGGGTTCTGGGCTTGGACTGCGTATATTTTTGCAGGCACAGGGTTTGCGATGCCGATAGTTATTGCCATTATAACAGGGGGGGTCGGCTTGCTTGCGTTTAAAAAACAGATTGTAGAGTGGGTAATTAACAAAGGATATACGTGTTCAGGTTGCGGCGCGATAGATTGGGATGCCTAGCCCTTCCGCCCCTTGAGGGCGCAAAAAAGCCCCCGGTTTGTGCCGGGGGCTTTGGTTGTGGTTGGGGGCGATGGTGTGCCGCCGGGTGGCGGGGTTAGGCGTCGCGCAGGCGGTCGATGACGGTGGAGAGCCTGCCTGCGAGGGTGGTCAGCTCCGTGACGGCGCGGGTGGACTCGTCCATGGCCTGCGCGTTTTCCTGCGCGATGGTGTTCACCTCTTCCGTGCTGTGGCTGATTTGCTCGCTGGCGGCGGACTGTTCTTCCGAGGCTGTGGCGATGTTGCGGACCTGATCGGCAGTGGAGTCAACGATAGAGACGATGCGCTCCAGCGCTTCCCCGGCCTGCTGCGCCAGTTCCGTACTCTTGGTGACCTCGGCCGTGGCCTGCGCCATGTTTGAGATGTTGGTGTGTGTGCCGTTCTGGATGGATTTGACGGAGTCGCCAACTTGTTTGGTGGCGGCCATGGTCTTTTCCGCCAGCTTGCGCACTTCGTCGGCAACAACGGCGAATCCGCGCCCGGCTTCGCCAGCACGTGCGGCCTCGATGGCGGCGTTGAGCGCCAGCAGATTGGTTTGGTCCGCAATGTCCGTAATCACATTCATAATTTGACCAATGCCCTCGGCCTGCTCGCCCAGCTCGCCAAGGCTGCGCTCCAGACTGGTGGACATCTCGTGCACGCGGGTGATGTTGGTGACCACGTTGCCCACCACATCGCCGCCGGACTCGGCTTCCTTGCGGGCCTGATCAGCGGATTCGGCGGCCTGCCCGGCGTTCTGCGCCACTTCCAGCACGCTGGCGTTCATCTGCTCCATGGCGGTTGCGGCTTCACTGGTGCGCTCGCGCTGGACATCTGAGCCGCGGTTGGATTCTTGAATCTGCGCGGCAAGTTCTTCGGTGGCGCTGGAAACCTGCGACACAATGCCCGCCAGTTCGTCGGCGGCCTCAAGCATGCCTTCGCGCTTGGCGTTTTCCGCCTCTTCGCGCGCCTTTTCGGCGTCCCGCAGGGCGACTTGCGCCTTGGCGGTTTGGTCCTTGGCTTCTTTGGTCATCTCCTCGGCCTTGGAGATGTTTTTCACCAGCCCGGCAACCATGGTCTCCATGGCGGAATGCAGGGTGAGAATTTCGCCCCCAAAGCCAGAAGCATCGACCTTGGCGTCGAAGTTGCCCTGCGCCACTTCCTGCGCGGTTTGAGCCATGATGCCCATGGGCTTTGAAATGCTGCGCGCCACAAAGTACAGAGCGACGAGCAGGAGAAGTACGGTGATGACGGCGGCAACGATAATGGCCTGCGACAGCGCCGTGGCCTCGGCGGTGATTTTCGCGATGGGCGCGTTGATGCCAAGGTACCAGTACTGCCCGGTCTGCCCGAGGGGGATGGGGATGTACTGTACAAGGGAGCGCTCGCCGGTCACCTGCGAGGTGTGTTCGCTGGAGAAGGGCTTGCCCTGCGCCATGGCGGAGCGCAGGTCGCGCTCGTGTTCCAGGTTCACCACGTCAAAAATATTTTTGAGGACGTAGTCCTTGTTCGGGTGCGCCACCACGCTGCCCCCGCGGGTCATGAGAAAGGCGTAGCCCGAGTCGTAAGGGGTGATGGTGTCCACCATGTCGTTCAGGCCTTGAATGGACAGGTCGAGGGTGACGACGCCCTTGAACGCGCCGTGGACCATGATGGGGGCCGACGTGGTGGCCAGCAGCAGTTCATTGCCATTGATGGTGTAGTGGTAGGGCGGTGTGACGAAGGACTTTCGGGTGCGCTTAGGCACCAGATAGTAGTCGCCATCGCCGGGGACGTCGTATTCCGGCAGGGCCGTGACTTTGTACGTGCCGCCCTCGGGGTAGACGTAGGGCACAAAGCGCCCGGTCTTGTCGTGGTAGGGGGCGTTTTGGAACTGCGCGTCCATGCCGTCAAAGGCGTTCGGTTCCCAGCCCGTGCTGCCGCCCTGATAGAGCGTGTTCTTCGCGATAACGCTTTGGACCAACTGTACGGCGAGGTCGCGGTCCATTACGTCGCCGTTTTCGCGCATGCCGGCAAAGGCGCGCGCTAAGGCCTCGGCCTGATTCAGCCCCACCTCAATGCGCGCCTTGACGGCGTTGCCGTATTCTCCGCCAAGGGCCTCCATCTCGCGCTGCGCCACGTGCCGCAGCGCGTCCGTGCTTTTTTGTGAAATGGTGTACCCGATTGCGCCAAACGCGACGATGAGGAGCAGCGTCGTCGGCAGCATGATCTTGTACATGGTTTTGAGATTTCGAAACACCTTCACGATCGCCTCCTGATGGCCGTGGGAGCACGGCGCTGACTAAAACGGTTCCTTAAGAGCAGGATTGTGTGAGAAATACGTAAGTCTTTTGACAAATTATCGACAGGATTGTTGAGAAACTTAGGGATGTATTGAGAAAAATGCAGGAATAACGGGTGGCAAGAGGCGAGAGCTGTGCCACAGCGGGTGACTGTGCGCACAGTTTGGGCGGGCAGTGTCGCCCTGCGGACAGGGGTGGGGTCCGCTTTGTAGAACAGCGAAAATCAGCCTGCCATAGTCGATTTTGGGGAATTGGGCAGAGGCAGGAGTGGGCGAAAACGGAAAAAGCGGTGGGAGAAAGGCAAAAGGGGGGAGCCTAGCGGCTCTCCCCCCAGAAAAGGTCGATGACGCGGGGGTGTGTGGGCGGTCCTGCAAAGGAGCCAAGAACGAACGCCACAAGGGACGCCAGCGTTGTTGGCACAATGGCGTGCACGCCGCCCATGTCCGGCTTGGCGATGGTCAGGACGAAGAAGGTGCTGACGCCTACAAGGATGGACGCCACCGCGCCGGTGCTGTTGGCCTGCTTCCAGTACAGTCCGAGGATGATGGGCCACAGGAACACGGCCTCCAGCCCGCCAAAGGCAAAGAGGTTAATCCACACCAGCAGGTCCGGCGGCTCAATGGCGGCCAAAAAGACCAGCAGACCGATGACGGAGGTGGAGATGAGGCTCTTTTGCTTGAGGCTGGCGGAGGTCATGCGCGAGGCGTCGCCCCCGAGGCGGTAGTGAATGTACAGGTCCTTGATGATGGCGGCGGAGGCCAACAGGAGCATGGAGTCCACGGTGGACATAATGGCCGCCAGCGGTCCGGCGATGAAGACGCCCGCCCAAAACGGCGACAGGAGCTGCATGATAAGGCTTGGCATGGCAAGGTCGCCCGCTGGCAGGTCCGGGAGCACGGCGCGGCCAAGCGTGCCGGACAGATGCGCGCACAGAATCATGAAGCCAATGATAACGGTGCCGATGATCATGGCGTTGTGCATGGCGCGCGAGTCGCGGTAGGCCATGCACCGCTGCGTGGTCTGGGGCAGGCCGAGGATGCCAAGGCCAACCAGTATCCAAAAGGACAGGATAAAGGGCTGAGGCACGGCGTCCTTGGGACCGGTGGGAGTGATCAGGCCGGGATCAATGCTCTTCAGCGTGGCGATGCACTGGCTCATGCCGCCGCCTGCGGTTACCACCGCGTTGAGCACCACAACAGCCGCCACCACCATAACAATACCCTGAATGGCGTCCGTCAGCACCACGGCGCGAAAGCCGCCAATGGCGGTGTAAAACACCACGGAGATGCCAAACAGCGTCAACCCGACGATGTAGGGATAGCCCGTCACGGCCTGAAACAGCCGCGCCCCGCCGATGAACTGCGCCAGCATGGCCGCCATGAAAAAGACCAACAGCGCCACACTGCACAGGATGACGACGGCGTCACTTTTGTACCGGGCGCGCAGAAAGTCCGTCAGCGTTACGGAGTTGGTCTTGCGCGCCATGATGGCAAAGCGCTTGCCCAGAACGCCCAGCGTCAGGAATGTGGCCGGAACCTGAATCATGGCCAGCAGTACCCAGCTCAGGCCAAGGGCGTAGGCCACGCCCGGTCCGCCCACAAAGCTGCTGGCGCTGGTGTAGCTGGCGATAATGGTCATGGCGAGGACAAAGCCGCCCATGGACCGACCGCCAATGAAGTAATCCTCCAGAAAGCCCTGCGAGGAGCTTTGCGCATTGGCCTTGCCCCGTGCCCATAGCGCAACGGCAAAGGAGAAGGCGAGGTACAGGATAACGGGGATTATGGCCTGAACGTGCACGCTCATGAGGCTTCGCTCCCGGCCGTTGTGGTGGCGGGGCGCTTTCGGGGCGGCTCGTCCGTGCCGCTGTGCTCGGCGACCTTGTCGTCCAGCGGGATGTCCTTAAAGAAGACCCGCACCATAACCCACAACAGGCCCACCACCAGCGGGTAGCCAACGATGCAACTGTAGAAGAACCATGCGGGAAGGCCCAGCACGTATGTGTATGTGTCCGGGTCGCCGTCGCCCAGTCCGTAGGCGCAGACATACCACCAGATGAAATACAGCCCGTATGCGCCAAGGGCGAGGAGCGCCTCGCGGTTGGCTTGCGCAAAGCGGCTGTCGGTTTTGTGGGTGCTCATACTTGAATCCTTGATGGATGAACAATGCGCCATCCACGCGGGGCAGCGTTCCCCATGCGGAGCGGGCGCGGTAACGAGGCAATGCAAAAACACGGTTGCCGCTATGTGTCTACTCGAATTTTGCGGGTATTTGCAAATGATTATGTGTTTTTTTGTGGCCTTCGAATTTGTTCCCGTATGGCGGGCGCTTGCCAAAGAGCTAGGGGCCGCGCGTGCCACTGCGTACACAGAAAGAGGAAATTTTAGTTTGACATTCAAACAATCCGAAGACTAGAAAGTTTGAAAATCAAACTTTATGGAGCTGTAGGTATGGATGCTGGGACCTATTTTCTTGTGGCAGTGCAGAGTGGGCTTGTGCTTGGGCTGATTCATGGTGTGAATCCCTGCGGGCATTCATGGGTGGTGCTGGCGCCCTTTGTGGCGGGGGAGAAAAGCGGATGGCGCGTGTCGCTTTTGACGGCGGCGTTCATCAGCGGAACGGCGGCGGGGTGCATTGCCATTGCGGTGGCGCTGGGCGCGCTGTCGACGGGCTTGCCGGAGTCCGCGCGCTATGTGGTGGACTGCGTAACGGCGGGGCTGATTATTATCTTGGGGGCCATTATGTTGGTGAAGCCCCAGGTGCTCCACAGCCACGACCATGATCATGACCATGACCATGAGGACGGCGGGCACCATCACCACGGGGCAACGTGCTCGCACGACCATGCGCACGACCACGACCACCACGGCGCATGCCAGCATCACGGGCACCACAGCCACAACGGGGACATCCGCCGCAAAACCGCCTTTGGACTGGCCACCATCGGCTTTGTGAACGTTATTGTTCCGTGCCCAACACTTGCCATGATGTATTCCTACGCGATAGATGCGGCCAGCATTCCCCGCGCGGTTGGGGTGTTTGGCGCGTATGCCTTGAGCACCGGCGTTGCCTTGGCGGGCGTGATTTTTGTCATATTCAAGGTGACGAGTATGATTCGCCGCTTGCAGCAACCGTGGATTGAACCGCTGGTCATGCGCACCGTGGGGATGATGACGATGGTTTTCGGCGCGTGGTCGTTATATATAGACATGGCCTAGGAGGCGGAGTGAGCGATATATCGAATCTGACGAATCAGATTGTGGAATTTTATGAAAAGCTGTCTTCGTGGGAGCTGAGCGTGGTGCGCGAGCAGGGCATGACCCTGCCGCAGATGCATACGTTGGAAATCCTCGGCACGCACGAGCCGCTGCGTATGAAGGAGCTTGCCCAGCGCATGGGCGTGACCACCGGCACGCTGACTATTCAGATCGATAAGCTGGAGCGGCTGGAAATGGTCCGCCGTCGCCCGCATGAGGAGGACCGCCGCTCCATCCTTGTGGAGCTGACTCCCAAGGGCAAAGCCCTTGCCGAAGAGCACCACACCCTGCATGAGCAACTCACACGTGACATTACAGCGCAGCTTGGCAGTGAGGAGCGCCGCGCCCTCGAAGAAGCCTTCCGGCGCATGAACTGCGAATTCTAGAACGCTTCACATCACATGCACTATAGCGCCCCGGTGGAAAGGACACAGCTCCTTCTGCCGGGGCGCTGTGCGTTGGGAGTTTTTCCTTGTATGACGGGAAGATGTGCCAACTTAAGAAGGCAGACTGTTGCCCGTGGTTGGCACGTGTGGGCCGGAGGAAAGGGGCTTTTCAGAATGGGACGAGGCGGGATGTTCCAATAAATCAGAGTGTTATGCTTCCATAGCGCGCGGTGGGCAAAGGTGGAACCCTTTTTGCTGAGAATGTGGTTTGTTTCACAAGGCCCGCGATATGGGGAAAATCACGTGACGAGGAAAGGAAGGGGGAAGTCTCTTGTTGAAGAGTGCTCAGACGCTGAAAGTGAAGCTGGCCGGAGTGGTTGGTTTTTGTATTGTGTCCATTGCGGGCATTTTGCTGCTGTCCTTCATGGAACTATTGCAGGTGGAACGCGACTTCAAAATCATGAAGCAGGAAGCCTTGGACGGACAGATGGCTTCCCTCGCCATCACGCGCGATGTGAACTATATCAGCCGCCTGACGCGAAACATTATGCTGGGCAGCGATATTGAAAAGGACCTTGGCAAGCTCAATGCGCGCATCGCCGCCATAAAATCGAATTTTGACGTGCTGGAGGCTTCCGCCACTTCTCAGAAGGAACGCCAGCTTATGCGGCAGGCCCGGTCCGCCGCCCTTGGCTTTGTGGAGGACGGCAGGCGCTTTGCCCGCGAACTGCGGGGGCTCCCAAAGGCGGAGCGTTACACGAAGTATCCGGACTACGGGCGTTCCGCCACGCCGCTGGCCCAGAAGTCCCGCAAGCATTTTGGGACGTTGGTCAAGCAGAAGGATGAACTCTACAAGGCTTCCGTCGCGGCCTATGACGCGCAGCTACGCGAGGCGCGGCGGACGGTGGTTCTTGTAGGCTCTGTGGTCACGGGCTTCATCGTTGTGCTGAGCGTTTTGCTTCTGCGGGCGGTGCTGGGGCCGCTCCGGCAAGCCACCGCGTACACCGAGCGTATCGCCGCAGGCGAATACGACGCCAGCGTTGACGCCTCGGCCCTGAAGGGCGAAGTGGGCGACATGGTCAAGGCGCTGCAGCATATGGCCGACAATCTCAAGGTGAGCATGGCCGAGGCGCGAGAGCAGGCCGACAAGGCGTGCGAACAGGCCGAGAGCGCCCGCCGCGCGCAGGAGGAGGCCGACGCCGGACGCCAGCGTGTGACGGCGCTCCTTGGCGAAGTGACGACTGCGGCGCAGCGTGCCACGGGCATCAGCGCGCAGATTGGGCGCGAATCCAACGAGCTGTCCGAGCAGATGCAGGGCATCAATAGCGGCGCCAGTCTGCAGCGCGACCGCGTGCAGGAAACCGCCACCGCCATGGAGGAAATGAACGCCACCGTGGCGGAGGTGGCCAGCAACGCCGCCCGCGCCGTGGAGGAGGCCGACGTCGCCCGCAGCAAGGCGCGCGAGGGCGCGGATATTGTCCATGAGGTGGTGGAAGCCACGGCCGAGGTCAATACGCAGGTGGACTCCATGCAGACTGCCTTTGAGGATTTGGGGCGCCGCGTGGAGGAAATCGGCCAGATTATGAACGTTATTACCGACATTGCGGACCAGACGAACCTGCTGGCGCTCAACGCCGCCATCGAGGCGGCGCGCGCGGGCGACGCCGGGCGCGGATTTGCCGTGGTTGCTGACGAGGTCCGCAAGCTGGCGGAAAAGACCATGCAGGCCACCAAGGAAGTTGGTGGTTCTGTTACCGGCATTCAGGCCGGGGCCAATTCGAATATGGCGGCTATGGAAAAAGTGGCCGCTGCTGTCTCGCGCAGTAGCGATTTGACGCACAACGCAGGCCAGGCACTGGGTCAGATTGTGGACATCGTCAGCGAGACCGCCGACCATATCCAGTCCATCGCGACGGCGGCGGACCAGCAGGCATCCGCCAGTGAATCCATCACCCGCAGCACCACGGAAGTGAACCGCGTGGCGAATGAAACCTCGGAAAACGTGCACCAGTCCGTGGAATCCATCGCCAACGTGGCGCAGCTAGCGGAGGATTTGAACACGCTGATGGCGCAGCTTGAGCAGCGCCGTGAGGCCGGAGCCTAAGCGCTTCGCCTCTGCCGCAACAGGCAACAAGCGGGCGCCCCCGGGACGAGATGTTCCGGGGGCGCTGTTGGTTGCGCAGTGTGCCCCCGCGCTAAGGGGGGCAGGCCGGGGCGGCGCGTTTGCCGGGCGGGGTGTTAGGCCGCAAAGCCGAAGTGGACGATTCTGTTGGACAGGTACGGGCGCAGTCCGGGGCACCGGCCGATGTAGCCCCACCATCTCCAGCGGTCCTTGAAATAGTCGTAATAGTCCCACTCCTCAATGAACGTGAGCTCCGGACTCCAGCTTTCGATGTCGCGGCTTCTTTTGAGGCCCCACTTGAAGTCGCTCAGGGTGCCCAGTTTGTTGATGGCGTCGTGGTGTTTGCCTTTGCCCACAAGGAAGGGCGGCAGCATGTCAAAGAGCATTTCGCTGCCGGGAAATCGCTGGGCCAGGCGGCGGAACAACGGGCGCAGGTGCCGCTCGTCAATGTACATGAACAGCCCCTCGCAGATGAACAGCACGGGCTTGTCATGGGCGTCTATCCGGTCCATCCAGTCGTGGTCAAAGGCCGAAGCGGCAAGAAATCCGTTGCGTTTGCCCTCCGTAAAGAATTGCCGCCGCATGCCAATGGATTCCTGAACGTCGAGGTCGTACCAGAAGGTGATGTTTTCGTTTTTCATGCGCTCCACGCGCGTATCCAGCCCGGCCCCGATGTTGACGATAACCGCGCCGGGATGGCGGGCGATAAAGTCGCGCGTTGCGTTGTCGAGCAGCATGGTCCGGACGGACACGCCAACCTGCGACATCCACGATTTTTCAAAGACCGAAAAGTCATAGGCAATGCGAGAGACCATCTCGACGGCTTTTTCGTCGCGGATGATGGGGTGGGGTTTGCCGGTTTCCACGGCCCGCGCCCAAAGGGGGATGAGCATGGTTTCCGGAATCCCCGTCAATGTATCCTGCATGGTGTTCTCCAAGAACCGTCCAAAAAATCGGGTGATGTGAATGAATGATGAAATTCACACCTAGCGCCAATTGATGTTGAAAGTCAATATCAAGAGTGGTAGGGGTGAAGCACACAAGGGGAAACGAGGTGAAGGGCGCCCAGCCCGAGCCCGCCGCGCGGCCCTTCTGCCTCCCCCTTGCCGCCGCCATGGCGCGGGCTGGTAGCGGGGACGCGGGAGTTGGACGCGCGAGAAGACGAGAAGGACACACAAGGACGACGAAAGATGACGCACATGGAGCTCACAGGATTTTTGCCACACATGGCGCCTCACTGTATGGAACTGCTTTCCCCGTGCGGGAAAGCCCGGTGCTCTGCGTGAGCACGATATCAATTCGATATGCAGAGAGGTTTGTATGAGTAAAGTACTGGTCGTCTACGGTTCCACCACGGGCAACACGGAAAGCGTGAGCGAGGTTATCGCCAAGGCACTGACCAACGGCGGGCATGCTGTCGAGGTGCAGAGCGCAGGCGATGTCAGCGCTGAGAACCTCGCGGAAGGCTACGACGCCGTCTTCTTTGGCTGCTCCACGTGGGGCGACGACGAAATTGAACTCCAAGACGACTTTATCCCCCTGTATGACGATTTGGACAAGGCCGGACTCAGCGGCAAAAAGGTTGCCGTCTTCGGCTGCGGCGATACGTCCTACGAGCACTTTTGCGGCGCGGTGGACGTTATTGAAGAAAAATCCGAATCCCTCGGCGCCATCCTCCTTGGCGACACCCTTAAAATAGACGGCGACCCAGAAGCGGACGAGGTCGCCACCTGGCTCACCCCCATCAGCGCCAAATTGTAATCCGCTTCGCCGCGCCACCGCATGAGTATCAAAGGGAACAGCCCATGGGCTGTTCCCTTTTTGTGTGGAGCAGGGGAGAATGATTTTTGCATCAATGCAGGCGAGCGCGCCGCCACAGCCGCTTGCGCCGAAGCCGGGGGCGCAGTAGTGCTGTGTGGACGCGTCTTCCGTGAGGCGTTGAAAGATGAGTCGCCCGTAGGTTGGTAGTAAAACGTCGACCGATTCAAATGCAGCAACTCGCGCTGCCGTCGGATACTGAGCGCTGGGTGGCCCTTATCGACCAGCCCACGCCTTCGCGCGCAGCTCAGATTTTGGCGAAGGCTTGTTGTAAAAAATCCTTTTCCACCGTTAGCTGACCAATTTGGGCATGTAATTTTTTAATTTGTGTTTCATAGCTCTGCTGATCATTTGGGATCTTGCAAGTGAATGACGAGACCACCTCTTCTTTGGCCTGCTTTTTCTACTGGGAAATTTGATTGGGGTGAACTCCATACTTGGTGGCCAACTCGGAAAGAGTGAGTTCCCCGGTCATCGCATCAAGCGCGACCCGAGCCTTGAACTCGGCACTGAATTTTCTTCTTTTTTAGACATGAACTGCCTCATCGCGACAGCTTATGTCCACCTTAGCGGCTGGTCCAGTTTTCTGAGACCATTTCTATGTCCGAGCTTTCCTCTTAAATGCTTTTCAGTGAACTGCGGGACATCGTAGACGTCCTTGAGCACGTCGGCGAAAAGGTGGACGGAGCCGAGAGCGTGGCGCTGAACTACCTTGCTGAAAAGCTCCACGCCTTGTCCAAGGCCATGCATCCCGCTGCCCCGTCGGTGATCTCCAACGCCGAAGGGGATGCGTCATGGCTGAACTAACACGGAGACGCAACAAGAGGCCGTGGCAAATCTCATAGATGCGGCTGCAACTTTACAGGCCTTGGCTAAGTGCCACGAAGACGACGAAACCAACCTCGTCCCCGCACTTCGCCTCCTGAGCCGCTGCATCTACGACAATGTAGAAAAGTTCCTGCCTCTGTATTCCGGGCAGGAGTAAGACAAAAACAAGCCCCGGTGCCGAAAGGTGCCGGGGCTTGCTAGTGCATTCTTTGCACTGACTTCTTGACTGAGTGCAAACAGTGCACTAGTTTGGTGGTAACGAGGAGCACAATGCCGACCATCGTACGCTTTAGAAACAACGTGATTAGAATCTACGCGTCAGACCATTTTCCGCCGCATTTCCATATTGTTGGGCCAGATGGCGCGTTGGTGGTCGAAATTGCTACCCTGAATGTTCTTGCCCAGAAAGGGCGCATGGATAGCCGCGAGGCTATGGAGTGGGCGAAAGCCAACACTTCGACCCTTTGGGCAGAATGGAATAGGCTGAATGCTTAGCAAGGAGGCAGGCATGGCTAAGAAGCATGAACTTCCGCAGATCAAGACGGCAAGCGCCCTTGCCCCGCACACTGTGCGCGTTACGTTTGATAACGGCGTAACGGCCACCGTAAGCCTGACCAGTCACCTGAACCGTCATAAGAAGGTGTTTGCCTCCTTGCTGGAGGACGCCGAACTGTGGCGGCAGTTGGCAGTGGATGAGTGGGGGTGGGACATCAACTGGGGCGAAGATGTGGCCGTCCCGGCGGATCTGCTCTGGAGACTCCACCTCTACCAGTCCGGCGAGGCCATGGCTCCGCAGGACTTCATAGACTGGATGGACCGCCACAGCCTCACCCTCGACAAGGCTGCCGCACTTCTCGGCATAAGCCGCCGCCAAGTGGCCTACTACAAGAGCGGTGAACAGCTCATCCCCAAGACGGTGCGCTTGGCTTGCCTAGGCGCAAGCGTGGAGCTTGGGAAGGCTAGCTGACGGAAAAGAGAGAACGAAGGAAACGCCCCGGTGCCGAAAGGTGCCGGGGTTTTTATGTGAGGTGTCATAAAAGTTGCGCACGCATCTACCCCGCCGAAAAAACGAACTTTCACCCACCCCCGCCTGCGGTGTTTTTCGTCGTTTTTTGGCAAGTTCGGTGTGTGGTGCAATGGGATGTGGAGGGTGTGGTGGGCGGTGTTTCGGTGGAGGAAGGGCGGTTGCACGGTGTGCTAGGTTTGGCAAGATCGTGCAATGGGAGTGGGGGAAAGAGTGGAAAGAGCGTTCACGTGGGAAGGCTGATGGAATAAGGGGCATTGTCACCTTTTTCCGGAATGGAGCGTCAGGCAGCGCCGAGGGACAGAATGGGGTAGCATTTAGGGTCGCACTGGCGGATGGCCCGGAGTGAGGGACAAACGAGGGACAGGCGCTCGGGCTGCCTTTGCACAGAATGGCGTGGGATTTCAGGCGGTCCCCAGAGGGAGGGCGCAATCACGATGCGTAAAGTTTACGCACGTTGGGTAGCAATAGGGTAGCAAGACAAGAAAAAGGGTTTACGAGAAATCCTCGTAAACCCTTGTATTCTCTGGAGCCAGCGATGTGAATTGAACACACGACCTGCTGATTACGAAGAATATGAGAAGTGACGGTATTGCTTGGTTTGCGGGGGGACTTTACGCAAATTTTACGCGTTACTTGATTCGGACAAGGGGGAAGTTTACGCGCTGGATTTCGTCCTGCAGGTGGTCGTCAGACAGGTGGGCGTAGATTTCTGTCGTGGCGTATCGGGTGTGACCGAGGAGGTCTTGCAAGGTTCGGAGATCGCCACCGCCTTCGAGGAAGAGCACCGCGAAAGAGTGGCGCAGATCGTGGAGGCGCATATTGCCGAATCCCGCTTTGACGAGTGCGGCCTTCACGTTGTGGCTGATTGTGTCCGGGTGTTCCCAGCGCGAGAAAATGCGGCCTTTGCCTTTTGGGATACTGTCCAAGATAGTCTTGAAGGTTTGAGACATTGGATACCAGCGGCAAAGATGGGTTTTGCTTTTGCGGATAAAGTAGCGGTTGCGCTTCCAGTCTATGTCTGGCCACTCGAGGTTGAGCAGTTCCGCACGGCGGCGGCCTGTAGCAAGGTAGGCCATAACGAGGGCGCGCAGATCGGCGTCTTCGATGGTCGAAATAATGCGGGCAACATCTTTCTTGTCGAGGAAGGCGGGGGCCTTTTTCTCAGCACGCAGTTCTTTGACGCCCTTGAACGGATTGCTCTTGAGGTACTTCCATTCGACGGCTTTGTTGAACACTGAACGCAAGTGGCGGATGTAGTTATTTATGGACGTTGGTTTCAGCCCGCGTTTACGGCAGGCGGTGATGAGCTTGTCGGCTTCTTTAGCGCCGAGCCTGTCTAGGCGTGTGGTGCTTCCCGTGACTTGCCTGAGGTTTTTGACCGCCAGCTTGTCAGCCCGAGCGGTTGCAGGGCTTCGGTTTACGTCGGCCCATTCTTCATACTCTGCGGCGAACTCCGCCAGCGTGATGCCGCATTCTCCCGTAAGGGATTGTAATTTGCCCGCAAGGTACTGGCGCTTGATTTCATTGAACAAGCGTAGAGCTTCCGCTTTATGAGGCGTTCCGAGGGAACGCCTCTTGCGGTTCAGCTCGTAATAGTAGTTTGGCGAGCCGGGTATTTTGAATGGTTTACGAAGCCCCATGCCTTTCATTACCGCAGGCCTCTCACATGCTCAAGCACTCTTGCTTTAAGTTCACTGCCCTGCAACAGGGCATGGCAGCTATCTTCGGATATTCTCCAGTCCATCCGGTTTCCGGCCGGGATTTGCTCCGCCTCGACGATGCCTTCAACACAGTAGCGCCGCATGGTCTTGCGGCAGACGTTGAGCAGTTCGCAGGCTTGTCCCATCTTGAGGAATCTACTCATACCGCCTCCTTCGTATTTGATACTGCCAACCACGCACAGTTCGCTTTAGCGAGCGCTGCGGCGAGAGGCGGGCAGACAGAATTTCCACACATCCGTACTTGGGCAGCGCGAGAGAAGTTCTCGCCGTCGGCTCCGTGCTCGATGATGTAGGATTCTCGGAACCCCTGCGCGCGGAACAGTTCCCGTGGGTTCAGCATCCGCATTCCTATGTCTGCGATGACGTATGCTTGTCCACGAACGGTGACCAAGCCGAAGCGGTCCTTGGTCGTCGCTGTGCCCATGGGACGCTTGAGGTTGTGCCCGCCTGCTTCACTCCCGTAGTATTTCATAAGGAAGGCTCGCACCTCTGCATGGTGCTGACCGCCTGCTGATACCGTGCGAAGTGGCTCTTGTTGAGGCTGGCCGATATTCTGCCCGCGCATCTTGATGAGGCTACTTGCGATAAGCGCGGACTTTCCACCACCTCCTGCTGTAGTGGTTCCAAGCGGTGCCTTGACCGCGTTGCCGTGAGATTCGCCGAACTGGCGATCAATATGGGCCATCACAACGGCGTTGTGGTCTTTGGTTGTGATGGTCGGGACCGGGGTACGCGTGTCCGCGCCCACTACGCCTGTGAAATGCTTGGCGAGGAACGCGCTTACGAGCGCATGCTTCACGCCGCCGGCTACAGCCGTCCCAAGAGGCCTATCCAGTCCCGGAACACGCGGGCTTTGCCCTGCCCGTTCGCCGTATCCGGTCTGAATAAGCGTCGGGCACACCACCGCGTGCCTGTTTTCCGTGGTTTGTGTTCGCAGCGGGACACGCAAGGATTGCCCCCGGAATTCGCCGGGGTGGATTTCTCCATAATAGGTCGAGAGGAACGGGGCGACCACGGAAAACCCCGGCGCTTTGGTCACGGTTTGCAGTGGCTCGGCAATGCCCTGACCACGGAAACAATTATAATAGCTGGCCGTGTGATTTGATTTGACGATGAAAGGCTCGGCAATCTCCAGAACGTACCGCCGGATGCCTTCCGCAATACGGCGCAGAGTGGCGTCGGCCAAGGGCCGCTTGGCCCGGAGTCCGTATCGCTCTTTTATTTTCGCGCTGGTGTCGAAAATTGACGGGCACGGTTGTGTCCAGTCGATGCACTCAGCGGCAGTTCGCCATGGCGCGCGCAGGCCTGCCCTTACAGCTTCGCTCTTTGGGTCTCCATGGGTCGGCTCAGGCCACACAATAGGCAACCCGTCCCGCCGAGCAATGAGGAACAACCGCTTGCGGATTGTTGGCGCTCCGTAGTCGCATGCCCGCAGTTCACGGTACTCAACGCGGTAGCCGTGGCGACGAAGGCGGCGGAGGAACATCCGCCAGGTATCGCCGGCGGACTCCTTGATGGGACGCCCCTGCGCATCAAGCGGTCCCCATGTCTGCATTTCCTCCACGTTTTCCATGATGATCACGCGGGGGTGGGTTTCGGGCACCCACTTGTCGGTGATGACCAGCGCAAGGGAACGGATTTTGTCGTTTCGAGTTGGGGCGCCCCCCTTGGCTTTGCTGAAATGTGTGCAGTCCGGGCTTGCCCACAACAGGCCCACGGGACGGCCCTTGGTGGCATAGGTAGGCGGGACATTCCAAACATCCTCGCACATGTGCAGCGTATCGGGGTGGTTGGCCCGGTGACAGGATACGGCCTGCGGATTATGATTGATGGCTATGTCGGGGTTGCGCCCCATGGCCATACGGATACCCTCAGACGCGCCGCCGCCACCTGCGAACAGGTCGACGATGATTTCTTCTCCCGCGTCAGCCGGACCGCCCAGCATGTCGTATAGGCTACGCATGCGGCCACCCCTCCGGCTTCTCGCAGCGCTCGAACTGGATGACCCACACCCACGGGTTGTCGGCCCACCGCACGCCGGACTTGGCGAGGTCATCCCAAAGGACCGCAAATCCTCCAATATAGTTGAGAAGGGGGCAGCCATTTTCGCGCTGGCAAACGTCCATTGTGCAGTCTTTTGGGTCAACGCGACATTCAATTGATACGCCTTCGGCTACCGCATCTGCCTCTGTGATGTCCTGTAACCGCTCAACCCGCACATCGACGACACGGAGCCACAGGCGGCAGGCCCACTTGGGCATGTGAATGGAGGGGCACCACTTGGCGCTTGGCCCAATCTCCCATTCGTCCCGCTCTGCCGTTGCGCGATAAACGGCGGAACCGCCGCCCGCTATTTCCGCCCACGTCTCACGCACCCACAACACGTCGCCGACGGCGTAGGGCGCTTTCACCTCGCAAAGATCGGCATCGCCATTTCCGTCGAAGACAGCCCAGCCCTCCAGCAAGGTAGACCAAGCGAGACGCCCACGTGTGCAGCCTGTCTGTTTCGCGATTTGCATAAAATCGATAACCCGCCGCGTCTGAGTCTTCTGGCCCGCGAGGATGGTGCGGACCATAGACCCGTTGAAAAGGATTGGTTTAATCATGCAGCACCTCCTCGGGGTCGGGCAGGTCGGGAATGTTGTCGGCGAGGTTGTTGAACAGCTCGTCGTCTGGGTAGTGCAGAAGGTAGAGCACGCTAATCATTCTGCGGAGTTCGTGGAGCCTGTTTTGCGCCTCGTCGAGGAAGTCGAATGGCAATACTTCTTGGTGCTCTTCGACAAGCCTCACGATGTCGGCGTATGCATCGCCGAGGGCGAGGCGCAGGCCGTCTATGTTCACAGACATCACGCAGCCCTCCTTTCCATTTCGTCAGCTCGTTCCCGCATGGCTTTCATAATGTCTTTTACGGAGTCCCATGGGATGAAGAGCTTTTCTATGGTGGCTTCGTCCTCATCGCCCACGATTTCGCGGGTAAAAGAGAACTCGCCTGAAAACGCGACCTTGGTTGCTTTGGTCGGTTTGATCACCTGTTCGAGGGCTTCGCAGCGGGTTTGCGTCGCGCCGAGTTGGCGCGTCAGTTCGGCGTTTATGGTGTCGAGCTGGTGCAGTCGGCGTGCGATCTGTCTGAGGAATCTTTGAGACAGGGGGACGCTTGTTTGCGCGATGGTCCGTATGAGTTCGTCCGTTGTCGGTTCCTTCATTGTCTAAACCTCGCCGTTACACAGCGCTTCAAAGAGCGCGTTGAAGGGTGTGTATCCTTCATTCCAGAAGGCCCACCACTGGCCGCCCCAGCCTTCCCTTGAATCAAAGGTGGCGATTGCTTCGGGGGCGAAGCCGAAGTCTTTGGCCGCCGTGTGGGCCAGCTCCTGCATCCAATCCGTGAAGAGTGCCATAGTCGTATCTCCAATGCGTTCAGAGTGTCGGCTGATGCATCAGGCCATGAACAGGGGCCGCGCCCATGCGCGGGCCTTGGTGATGGCGTGATGGCAAGGGGGCCGGGGAGGGGAGGCCCGGCCCCCTTGGGTGGGTTAGGCGATCACACTCACGCCTTCGGGCAGGTTCGTCTGGAGGTACTTCCGAATGGCGATGGCTACGCCCTGTTTCCATGCGCCGCCATCGGCGTCGATGAGTCTGCACACGACACCGCGTTCGCTCTGCGACATGCGGAACACGAACTGGCGTTCGGGCTGTTCGATTTCATGGAACGTGCTGTACGGGTACAGCTTGCAGGGGTTGGGCAGCTCTACCTGCTGCAAGCGTGCGACTCCGGCGCGGGCGTTGACGTGCTGCGTGACGCCGTCGTCGATGATATCGGTGGAGGATTCCACGCGGACTCCTGCAACAATTTTCAGCATGGCTTCTCGGTCGCCGCCTTCGCCGAACTGCGCCTGCAAGTTCGTGATGAATTCATCCGTCGAAATCCACTGGTCGAAGACATACGAAGGAAGCAGGGGGGCGGCGGTCACGTAGTTCGGGCGCTGGAGGAAGTCGTCCGTCAGCTTGTCGCGCACTGCCACTTTGGTCGGGCCATCGACGTGGACGACAAGGTTTTCCAGTTCCAAGTTGTCACGGTTGTCGGTGAGGTAGTTGACCAGCGCGGTCAGCGTAGAGACGCGCAAGGTTTCCGGCATGGGGGCCAAGACTTCGTGCGCCGATTTGGTCAGGTACTTGCGTCCCTCAATTTCAATGACTTCGGGGCGTTCATTTTCTGCGCCCACTTTGAGAACGCTTTCGAAAAGGGATTTGAGCATTAGTTAGCGCCTCCTGCTTTGCGGAACGGGGTGACGTTATCGGGTTCGACTTCAGGTAACAGGTGCTGGCCGGGGTTGTAGGGGCCAAGCTCGGCGGCTACGGCCGTTCCGGTCTGGTCCTTATCCACATAGAGGGTGGAATCCATGGGGGCCTGTGGGGCAAGGGCCGTCTTGGTGCCGATCTGGCACGTGACGTTCTGGCGGTCCGCGCTCGGTGTGAGGGTGATTTCCAGCGTGACCTTGCGTTTTTTCTTGGGGTCCGTGTTGGGGTCCAGAATGTTGTCCCACGCCTCGCTCAAGCAGTAGTCGAATGCCTCGATAGCGGCACCGCCTTTGAGGTTGGCAAGAGAGACGTATCCATCTTCCATAAGAAGAACCTCCGGTTGCGGGTTTGGTTGGTTTTGCATCTGTCAGTACTGTGCGCTATTGGTCTGGCTGTATCTTGCTTCACCTATTAACCAGTAAAGGAGTATGAAAGATGCAGTTCGAAGGTGCCCTGATAAAAGAACAGGGCGTGACATTTGCAATTGTCGTCGTGAAACAGCATGTGCTGAATAATTCCACTCAGCGGGAAGATGTTCAGCGACAATTCACGCATTTTTTCCAAAACCCTGTTGTGCTGATGGCTCAAGATAGCAGCGGACGTTCTAAGTTTTGGGGACGCCCGGATTTAGTGGACTTCCTTGTGAATGTCCCCGTTTCACTTATTCCGTGGAAGAAATACACCATCAGTAATTGATAGTTGCCTAAGGTACTCCAGCGCTTTCGTGAGGGCCTCGGAACTTTCGCGAAGGCGCTGGGGTGAGGTGGACAGCAAGACGTTGTTGTCGGCGTAGAAGCCAAAGATCACTTCATTGCCGTCTGAGACTTCAATGTTGACTCCATTCGGTCTCCATTCGGCTTGCCTGTTGTCCTCATCAGGCATTTTCCCTCCTTTTACTTTGCGGGTTAGATGGTGCCGGTTATCCACTGCCCTGCGGCCACGAGGGCCATGTATGCGGCGAGGAAACAAACGGCTCCTACGGTGCGCCACGCAAGAAGGGCGACGGTATGCAGGGTTCTACGGAACTGTGCAGGCATGGTGTTGCCCTCCTTGTGTGGCGGGTTTTGGTTGTTGATGATTTTGTGGAGTCAGTTAGCGGTTGCCTTCGGTATGTCTGCAATCCAAGCAAGCATGTCCTCCACGGGCATGCTTGTTAGCTCTGCGAACGACCATCCTGTGTAGTTCGCAAGAAGAAGCACGCACCGCCGCGCCTCAGGCGGCGTTAAGAAAAAAAATCCCGGTAGGCCTCCTGAAGCTTGGTATAGTCCTTGAGGTCCATGTCTTTGAGCACCTCGGGTGACACCTCGCACAAGTTTGCGAACAGGTTAAACTCCTGTTCTGCGCTGCTCTCTGTCTCGCTTTGGACGGCGATTTGGTCACGTACCTTAGGGCGGCGCATGTGGAGGGTGTCCAGACGCTGGCCTTTAAACTCCACAGGGTAATCAAGCGATATCCGCTCCACTGCTTCCTCCTTTTGATGTCGCAGATGTCGGGCAGTTCTGAATGGATCGGTATTCACAGACAACGGGGTACTTGCCGGGGATACGCAGCTTCCGGCGTGCTCCAGTCCGCCGCATGTTCGTCTAGCTCCGGGGAGCGCCTAGCGAACGGCTCAGAGTGGGAGGAAGTGTTGCGTTGAGATAGAGTGTTTCATCAGCGGAACATTTTGGTCAAGAAAAATTTCACCGATGAAACAGGAAGGGCAAAAAGAAACCCCGCCGGGGCGGGGTTGGTGAATTAGTTCGCGGTGTAATCTAGAAGATTCGCTTGTTCTGAAAAGGGTTCCGAAGCAAATTTAAAATTCTTTAAAGAGGATAGAGGAACGGAATCTGTGCGAGGCTCTCCAATACCTATGATGGTGGCATGCTTTTCGCCATTAATGATGTCTAAGTTGATTTGTAGGTTTAGTCGCGGGGATGTTCCTGCATGCATGTACTCAGATGCTAGCTTGCATATAGTCTGTTTATCTTTTGGGTTTAAGTCTGTCATGCTCGCATTGATGTACGTGCTTCTATAAAGACGGGCTAAACATTTTTCAAAGCTGTAGTCTGTGACTTTGTATAGTCCATCTATATGAAATCTATCGTGAGAAATCTCTTTCTTTTTGTCTGCAACGACAAGCCTTAATTCTGATCCGGATATGGGAGCAGTATTGCCTAATGTTACGGTTGCGTTGTCGCTTATAAATTCTGAAACATTTTTAGGTGTTCTATGGTTTTTTTTGAGTATATTCTGAGTCCTTGCTATTTCAGCGGTATCAATATTCGCCTCTGCCTCGATTTTCTTGATCATATAGTCGATTTCTTTGCATCTGACTTGAGCTTCTGTCTCAAGCTCTTTGCATTTTGTTTCGGCTTCTGCCTTTATGCTCGCACAATTTTTTTCAGTGTCAGAGCTTATAGCTTGGCATTTTATTTTGGTGTAAGAATCGATTGCACGCCCTGAAAGCCATGCAGTGATGGAGAAGCCAATGATGCCGAATATGTATTTAAGAACTAGCATTTTATTTTCTGGTGAGAATTGGGATGCATAAGCGAAAACATCGTGCATCCCTTTCCATACATATTCGAGGCAGCCGTCGTTCAATTCTACTTTTACAAGTAGTTGTTCATGTTTATGTACGTCTTTGAGGGCAATGTGTTGCCCCGTGATAGCATTGTATATACCAAGTATATCTTTTTGGAGACTTTCTACAATTCGTGCTGATTTATAGTCAATGATTGTGGAATCATGCCACCCTTCGTCGTCGATTTTCAACACGAAATGAAGATTTTCACTTATGAGAAATTCATCAAGTTTAATTGCTCCCGACATTTGGAGTAATGAGGCGAGCAGTAAGCCATTGGGAGTTCTTGCCGTGAAAGTTTTTCTCATAAGTATTTCGTTGGGCGTAATGTTTTGAGAGTGCGGTGTCTAATAATTTATTGGCGTTTAAAGCTTTTACTATACAGGTAGATATACCAATGCTTCTCAGGATCATACCTCACCGTAGGCCGCGGTCGGCCTCCTCCCTCAACCACCCTTAGGCTGTGTGCCTAGTGGTGTGGTCGTCTCCTGATTCTTCTTCGTAGAGTTCGGTGGCCCGTTCGAGAATTGTCGTCGGGGTTATGCCGATTGCTTTGCAGATGCTTATAAACTCGCCGACGGTCATGGTCTGATCGCCGCTAAGCATGTCGTGGACGTTTTGTGGCTTTGTTTGGTCGCCGAACGCTTTATAGGCAATGGTCTCGGGTTTTTGGCCGAGGGCTGTGGTCGTGGCTTTGAGAGCTGCGGCCACGTGTTTTTCGTAAGGCGTTGGGATTGGGAGGATAGGGGCGTCTATGTCTATGCCGTAGACTTCTTCCAGAGGAATGCGAAGGGCATCGATGTACCTGACCATGTCACGGAAGGAGATGCGGTCTCCCCCTGCGCCATAGTCCAGCCATCTCTTCACTGTCGCTCGGCTTACTTTCAGTAGTTTGCCGATGGCGTCGAGAGTTTTTCCTTCCTCACGGAGTTTGCGAACCCTAAGCATAACCGCGCCCCAAGCGCGTTCATTAACCCTGTAACTTTCCATGCTTTCATTCATAGGATGTTCCTTGTTCCGTGGGTGAAAAACGTCGTTGACTAATCTGTTACACTGTGGAAACATTTCGGGCATGCCAAACGTACTTGAACAATTTCGGCTGTGTAACGCGCTGAGTTTCGCTGAAATAGGCAGGCGTGTCGGGCTTAGCCGCGTGTCTGTCCTTATGCACTGTAAGGGTGAGCGGCCAATAGGTGGGGAAGCGGCCATCCGTTATTCCGTCCATTTGGGTATCCCGCTCCAGCAACTGCGTCCGGATTTGTTCAAGGCGTTTACATGCGTCGCCAAAGGTGCGCCAAAGAAGGTCGCCTAAGTTTGGCACAGTATAACCCAAAAAGCTGCGCGTCAGCTAAGCGAACGCGCGGGGTGGTGTCTCCAAGGGGGCGAGGATGAAAGATGGTCTGCAACCGTGGGAGATGATGCGCGAGGCGAAAGACGCGCTCGGCATCGCGGCCTTGCAACGGATTTACGTTGTTGGGGTCAAGAGTTTGTACAAGCAAATGAAAAATCCGGATTACGCGGGCGAGACGCACAAGCCTGTCATCCAGCGTGTTCGGATGATGCTGCACGACCTCAACAACGCTGGAGCAAGTGAGCTTGCACGGGCCATGCTGAACTACATGGCGGTACCCCTTGAGGTTCATGTCGTGCCCAACGCCTCGGCTAGGCCGGACAAGGACAACATGCAGGATGAGTGCTTGGACGACTACCCGTGTCTCGTCGCCCTGCATGATGCAATTCGCTCCGGTCAGGACGTGCGGGCGATTGAGAGCTTGGCCGAGGAGGTTAAGCGCGAAGTGGATGAAACCGTGGTGGCATACCGCAACGAACAGGAAGGGAGGTAGCTATGGCGCAAAACCGCTGCCCGATCTGCGGCGCGCCGACTGCGCGCCCGTACTGTAGCGCCGGGTGCTTCAATGGGCGTAACGGCCTGCGCAGGTATCCTGATGTTGGGAAGGTGAAGACGGTTGGTGAGGTGAAGGCCGTGAAGATTAAGAACGTAAGGAGGTAAGGACGATGGCGGAAGCTGAAAAGGTACAGCTCAAGACGAAAGTCGAGAGTGAGCTTGGTTGTGAGCTGGTGGATATCGTGAATGTCCTTGGAGACTTGGGCGTCCCCAAGGACAAGATTTTAGACGTGCTTGGTTGTCGGCTTAACGAGGCTTTCTGTCAGCTTCGTTAAGGGCGTCAAGTGTGCTCTCAAAGACTGCGCTGGGGCTGAGGTCTGCACCGCCTTTTGCGGCTGCATAAGCGAGTACATAGGCAAGCTTATAGTTGTCGGGTTTGTCATTCAGCAGAGATCTGATGTGATACAGCTCATTTTTAGGGGTAGATTCTGACATGATTTCTCCTTTCTGGTTAGGTGGTTAATGAATTGGACAAGAAAGGCGATACCAGAAAGGCGAATGCAAAAAAAGCCCCCCGGCGGCTACCGAGGGGCAGGGTTCTAGCGAGCGCTAGATACCTAAAAGACGAAACCAAAGTATGCCACGGAGCATGCGAAAACGCAAGGAAATGGGTCGCATGAAAACATACGCTCCCTTGACAATACTTCGGACCTTGGGCAATGGTGGCCTCACTAAATCTGCTGGGGGTCCCTCCGCCCTCGCGTCTCAGGCTACTGGGTCGCATTCGGAGGTTTTGTTTTCTAAGGCTTCTCAGTGCCGCGTCTTTGGACGTGGTAAAAAGAGCGGCACAGTGTCCGGTATCCGTGAGGACCGGGGGTTCCCAGCAGAACCTAGTAGCACTGTGTCGCTCTTTTTTTGTTATGGGCGACACCATACTAAATCTGCTGGAGGTGCCGTTATGGTCCCGACCCCCACCCCTTCCCCTCAAGAGGCTGTTTGCCGTCTCTTCACCATCAGTGACGCCCTGTCTGAGATTTCCGATCTGGTTGAAGATGAGCGCCCCGGTGTGGCCGCCCTTGTGCGCGTGCTAAGCGAGCAACTTGGCGATTGCGCGGAAGTTATCGACGTTGCCCACCCAAGGCCGATCTACGACGAGAAGGGGGCGGCATGAACAAGGACTTCCGAGTTTCCACAGGCTTCTTCCGCCACCACAAAACCATCAAGCTCAAGCGCCGACTTGGATTAGCAGGGCCGTATGCCGTGCTGGCCTTGTGGGCCTATGCCGCCGAGTTGAAGCCGGATGGCTCGCTCATAGGTATGGATGCGGAGGATATCGCCATTGCCGCAGAGTGGGAAGACGACCCGCAGGCCTTGGTGGAAACCCTCTGTGAGGTTGGCTTCTTGGAGCAGTGCGAAGAGGGCATCTACCACCTCCACGACTGGCAAGAGCACAACCCGTGGGCGTCCGAGGCAAAGGAACGTAGCGACAAGGCGCGGCTCTCAAAGTTGAAGCAGTTCAACAAGGCGGCGTTCCTAGAGTGCGAGGCCAGGGGAATCGACCGCCTGACCCCCAGCGAATACGCAGGGTGGAAGGACTATCGTCCAGCGACTGCTGGGGAACCCCTGAGCGATTCGCCAGCGACCCCCGACACACCCGCAGGGTACCCTGTGGGTACCCCCGGGGTACCCCAAGACACCCCCGGGGGGCACCCTAGGGTTTCGCTAGCTCCTTCTCCTTCTCCTTCTCCTGCTCCTGCTACGCAGGAAGAAGAGAAGAGAGCTTCTTGCGAAGCTTCGTCACCGTCTGCCGACGGCGACACGTCGCGCCCTGCTCCTGAACAGCCTGAAACGACCTGCGAAGTGGAAGACACCGAGCCTACACCAGAAGCGCCAAAGAAAGCCGCTTGCCCGTATAAGCGCATCGTGGAGGCCTACAACGCACGGCTTGGGCAGTATCTTCCCTCCGTTCGTGAGTTGACCGACAAGCGCAAGAAGCACTTGCGCGCACGGTGGCAAAGCAACCCGGAGCGGCAGAGCGTCGAGTGGTGGGACAGCTATTTCGAGTACGTCTCTCGTTCGCCGTTCCTGTGCGGCCAGAAGAATGGCTTCCGCGCCAACTTTGATTGGCTGGTAAACCCGAGCAACCTGACCAAGGTTGTCGAAGGCACGTACCACGATCAGGCCGAGGCAAGCGCCAAGGGGGCGCCGAAGGGTAAGCAGAGTGTGAGCGAGAAGAACCGCAGCGTGTTCGAGCGACTGGCGGCGGAGGGGTAGCGACATGGAATGGAGCAACAAGAACGAACGGATGCAGTTTTTGGCGAGCTTTGCGGCCTTGTGCGAGACGTTTGGCAAGGAGTGCACAGAGCAATTGCCCAAGATTTATCATCGCGCCTTGCAGGACTTCACCGTGGAGCAGGTGAAAACGGCCATCGGCAAGGCCATTATGCACGGCCGTTTCTTTCCGCGCCCGGTTGAGTTGCGCGAGCTGGTGCAAGGCCGAGTTGAAACCCGCGCTGAGCTGGAGGCAGACAAAGTGCTCAAGGCCATTGCGGAGTATGGCGCATACAACGCCGTAGCCTTTGACGACCACGTAACCGCCGCCGTGGTGTGGCGAGGGTTTGGAGGTTGGGGGCTGCTGTGTGACAGCGTGCGCGAAGGCGAAGAAAAGTGGTTCCGCAAGGACTTCGTGCGGCGGTATGTGGCGTTTGCCGAGGAAGGCATCACGCACGCCAAGGCGTTGCCCGGACGCAGGGGGACAGAAAGTGTTGCCCTTGTCGGTGATCGGAAAAAGGCGCTCGCCGTTTTGGAGAGGGCCGAACCGAAGAGGTTGCAGTGATGGGGTGTTGGATAGAAATCCCGGCGATGGTTGCCGGACGCCTCCCGGTGGAGTTCCTGCCGCCGCGTGGCGAGGTGGTGGAGTTTGAAGTTGATTGCCATGAGCATTTGGGCGGGCGGCGTGTGGACGTGATTTTGATGCGGGGTGCTTTCGATGGCGAGCGGTTTGACGTCTTCGAGAGGACCATCAACACCGTGTACCCAATCATGCGCGCGGCACGCTGGCGGCAGATCTGCGCCACCGAGGCCGCATAGGAGCGATGATGTTTTATACCTGCAAGTGGTTTCGCATTGAAGAACTGGTGCCGCCGCCGGAGTTGTTGCCGGAGAATATGCAGCGTGTGTATCGGCATTACCCGGCTATGCTGTTCCGGTGCTTTGATCGTCGGCTGTTGGTGACGCTGGACCTGTTCCGCAAGCGGTACGGTGTCTTTACCGTGAACGACTGGCTATGGCGCGGGGATGATCCGAACGCTTTGCGGTATAGCGGATGGCGTCCCTTTGGGTGCGGCGTTGGCGCGGACCTGTCCGAGCACTACTGGTTTCGCGCCTTCGATGGGCACTTCCGCTATGTGACCCCGCAGGAGATTTGGGACGACATGCTCAAGAATCCCACAGACCCGACCTTCGCACATGTAGAACGCATCGAAGCCGGGGCCGGGATGTCGTGGGGGCACATCGATGTCGGCCAGCACAAGCGCTACGGCCAAGCCATCCGCGTCATCCCCGGCCCACACGGGGACCGGGCTGGCTTGCCGGGGTATATTGAGAAGGTGGCGGCGTGAAAGGGTGCCGCCCGCTAACTGAGGACGAAATCCGCCGAGCGTTTTCGTCGTTCTCTGGAAGGCTCGCCGTGCGCAATAGGTGCTTGTTTGTACTTGGCGTTACGGCGGGCTTTCGCGTTTCCGAAATGTTGTCCCTGCATGTGCAGGACGTTGTGGCGCAGAAGCGCGTACGGCGTTCCGTGCGGGTGGCGCGGCGGCATATGAAGGGGCGACACGAAAGCCGGACGGTCTACCTCGCGCGCGAGGCCCGCGTGGCGATCTTGGAGCAGATCAGGGCGTTGGGGTGGCCGTCGCCGGATACGCCGCTGTTTCTTTCGCAGTCGGGCCGAGGGGCGATCTCGCGTTCACAGGCGTACCGGGTATTGATTCATGCCTTCGAAGCCAGTGGCATCAGCGAGAATCTTGGCACGCACACATTGCGCAAGACGTTTGCGAATCGGCTCTATGATTACATGTTGGAACAGGTGGCGGCGGGCAAGGCCGTGGACCCCTTCACGGAGGTGAGCCTTGCCCTCGGGCACAAAGACCCGGCCAGCACGCGCCACTATTTGAGTTTCCGCGACGAGCGCCGTAGGGCCGCTATCCAATTTATGGGAGGCATTTTTGATGGGGAAGACGCTGACGGTGCGGCAGGTCGCCGAGCGGCTTGAATGCCGCCCGGAATACGTCCGGGGGCTGATCCGGCGCGGGGAACTGCGGGCCAGCAACCTCGGCACGGCTGAACGCCCACGCTACCGCATCCGCGCGATAAGCCTTGAGGCGTTTTTGGATGAACGTGAAGTGGTGGGGATAGAGGAAGACTAATGCTCAGTTGTCCACGGTGCGGAGCGGATACGATGGTTGTGCGGTCCTTGGATGATTACAGAACTGTTGTCCGTCTGCGGGAGTGTAAGCGCTGTAGTCATAGGTTCACCACAACGGAGCTGATGAATACAGAAATGAATGGATTTATCGAGGCTCTGGCCCGGACGCACATGCAAGAAGAACAGACATAGAATAAAAGATACCGCGTATCCATGTATATAGGCGTCGCCATTATGGCGGCGCTTTTTTATTTTGTATGGCGATTGTGTTTTATCGTCTCAAAATTGTGGAGGTTAGCATGGACGATGTGAAACCTATCTATCAGTCTCGCACCTTTTGGGGTGTGGTTGTGTCCTTCATCAGCACCATTGCGGCCCTGTGGGGCCATGGTGTGGGCGCAGAGGCGCAAGCGGGCATGGTTGATTGCGGGGTGGCTATCGGCGCGGCGGTGGGCGCTGTGGCGACCGTGTATGGCCGCATGAAGGCGTCCAAGAAAGTGAGCGTCAAGAAGGGGGCAAAAGGGGGCGCAAAGCCCCTTGTGGTGCTGGCGCTGTGCCTACCGCTGTCCTTGCAGGCGTGCGCGTTGGCCGATCTGTCGCCGCAGGATCGCGCCCTCGCCGTCGGGGAGGAGCTGAGGATCAACTATGTCGGCCTGTATGCCGAGTATGGCGAATTGCATGACGCGTTGCCGCCCGAAGGCGTGGCGTTTCTGCACGCCAAGGTGGCCCCGGCCATGGATACCGCCAAGCGTGCCATCGTGGCCTATCGTGACGCCGCACAGGTCTACGCCCGGACCGACACGGAGCCGGAAGGATATGACGCCTTGCTGCGCGATGCGCGGCGGGCGTTTTCGTCGTGCGCGGCATTGCTCATGGACGCAAAGCAGTATCTCCACGGAGGTGACAAGTCATGAAAGCTGGAACCCTTGCCCTGATTGAATCCGGACTGCGCCTTGGCGTGCAGGCCTACGAAACCGCCATGCGCTTGAAGGCGGAAGGCTATGACGTTCCGGCTTTGGATGACTTTCAGCGCCGGACCGATGAGCTGCGCGACCTGCCTGATCTGGCTCCCAAGGGTGCCCACGGACTGCGCGTGGTCCCCCCGTCGGACGGTGACGGGGCCGCGTAATGCCGGAGCGCATGAGCATTGAATCCTTGATGCAGTTGATGGGGGGCGTTCTGCCCCCTGTCCTGCTGGCGTTGTTTGGCGGCACTGTGCGCGTCCTGCGCGGGCCGGGAGCGTGCTCCGCCCGGTATGTGTTCGCCACCATCGTTACTGCGGCGTTCACAGGATACATGGTTCACCTGCTACTGGAGCCTGTCGCCTTCGTTCCCGAAGGGATGCGGCAAGCCTGCGTCGGCGTTGCCGGCTACGCGGGCGGGCAGCTCCTCGACATTATCGCAGACCGTGTGTGCGCCGCCGCCAAGACCTTTAACCCAACAAACAAGAGGTAAGACACCATGCAGGCGTTGCCTCCTTTGCCGCCGACGGCGCAGGTCGTGGCGGAAGTCATCGGCAGAGCGCGGACGCTGGCCCTTGCCAAGGCGTGCCGCTTTCGTTCGTTGTACGTGCCCCAGCGTTTGCCCGCCTGCCATTGGTTGCGGGATGTGGTGGGTGATCAGGCAGCGCAAGCGCTGGTGGATGAGTTCAGGGGGATGCAGTTGCCGTTAGCCCGCTGCGCACGGGTGGAAAAGGCCGAGCGCGACGCACGCATCATTCATATGCGGGCCGAGGGCTTGAGCGCAGGGGAGATAGGGCGGCGGCTTGGAGTGCCCGCAAGCACAGTGAGGACGGTGGTTCACAGGCACAGGCTTGCCGCCGCAGCATGATTCTAGGCAGCGAAATGCAACATTCCCCATAAAGTTTACGGATTGAGAGCTAGACGCCGCTAGACGCTTGCAAACGAAGCTAGGAACACAACGGGTCCTTCCCGAAGGGGGGAAAAGAGTGGGTCGAGCTGAGGCACGAAGTTTTCTTTCTGCGTGGCTTCGGGAAATGACTTTCTGTTTCGACGATCAAAACCCTGTGAACAACTTTGATAACTGGTTGAAATAATGGGCGAAGTGAAAAAGAAAAAACAGAAAACGGAGAAGCAGACCGCACAAGCCGTGGTGGACATGCAGGGACTGGCCCTTGCGCTGGGCCTGTCCTTGCCCACGGTTCGGGCGCGGGTGCGCGAGGGGATGCCCTGCGTGCAGGAGGGGGGCAGGGGTAAGGCGTGGAAGTTTGACCTTGCGGAGTGTGTCGCGTGGCACACGGAGCGGGCGGTGTCCAAGGCGGTTGGGGATGTCGAGGACGGCATCAGTAAGGGGGAGTTGGAACGCTTGCTCCTTGTTGAGGAGCTGAAGATCAAGCGCGTGTCGGCGGCGCGGGAGTTGGGCGAGGTCGCGCCCATTGAAGAGATGGAGCGCGTCATAGCTTCCGCCTTTGTGGAGGTGCGGCAGGCGATGCTTGCCTTGCCTGACAGGCTGGCGCTGCGCGTTATGGCCGCCACTGATGAAACGGCGGTGAAGGAGATACTTCGGGAGGAAATAGACTTGGCGTTATCCTCGCTCGCGGAAACTGATTTGCTGGAGAAGATTGAAGATGCCGCAGACTGATATAGACCTGAGCAATGAGGAAGGCATTCGGCGGGCTATCCGTGGACTTATGGGAATGTTTAGGCCGCCAGAGCGCTTGACGGTTTCCGAGTGGGCAGACAAGTACCGCCGCGTCAGCGTCGCCAACGCGATGCCCGGCCCATGGCGTACGGACAATGCGCCGTATCAGCGTGGGCCTATGGACTGCATGAGCGATGCGCGGACCTATAGGGTGTCGCTCATGTGGTCGGCGCAGGTCGGCAAGACCGAGTGCGAGAATAACGCGATTGGGTATTACATCGACTTGAACCCCAAGAGCTGCATCATGATGCAGCCCACGCAGTCCGACGGCAAGGTGTGGCTGGAAACCAAGCTCACGCCGCTTATCAATGAGACGCCGCAGGTTGGGGAGAAGGTCGCCAAGCCGAGGGGACGTGACGGCGTGAACAACGCCACCATGAAGTCATATCCCGGCGGCTTTTTGCTGCTCGCCTACAGCGGCAGCACGCGGACCATGCGCGGCAGATCTGCGCCAATAATCATATGTGATGAGGTGGACGGCTACAGCATGACCGAGGAAGGCGATCCGATTGAATTGCTGTGGCAACGTGCCTCGACATTTGGCGATCAGAAGAAGCTGATCGAATCCAGTACGCCCACCATCAAGGGATTCTCCCGCATCGAAAAGGCGTTCGAGGCTGGCGACAAGCGGCGCTATTACGTGCCGTGTCCGCATTGCGGAGCCTTCCAGACGCTACAATGGGGAAATGTGAAATGGGATCATGATGAACAGGGCGGGCATCTTCCGGAAACAGCATATTACGTGTGCGAGTCCTGCGGGTGTGTGATCGAGGACAAGGACAAACCCGCGATGTTGGCGGCTGGTGAGTGGCGCGCGGAGAAGCCATTTCGGGGGCACGCGTCGTTCCACTTGAATGAACTGTATTCACCGTGGCGGCGCTGGCGCGATATTGCGCAAAGCTTCTTGGACAAGAAGCACAGGGGCGACCTGCAAAGCTTCGTGAATGTTTCGCTTGCCGAGACATGGGAAGAGGAAGGCGAGCAGGTTGACGAGACGGGGCTTCGCAACCGTTGCGAGCAGTACGCCGCGCCTGTGCCCTTGCGTGGCCTGATATTGACCGCTGGCGTCGATACGCAGCCGGACCGCTTAGAAATTGAGCTGGTTGCGTGGGGCCATGAGGAAGAATCGTGGAGCATTGATTATCACGTGATCTACGGTGATCCGGATCACTCCTCCGTGTGGGAAGCTCTCGACGATTACCTTGACCAGCGCTGGTTGCATGAGTCCGGGGTGGAGCTGTCGATCCATGCGGCGTGCATCGACTCCGGCGGCAGCAATACGCAAGCCGTATACAACTACTGCCGGAGTCGCTGGGCCGCCCGTCGTTGGGCGATCAAGGGCAAGGGCGGGGAGGGCGTGCCGATTGTCGGTGCTCCCCGCAAGCTCAAGACCGGAAAAGGAAAGGGGCGGCCTGTCCGCTTGTTCTCCATTGGCGTCGATCAGGCAAAGACGTTGCTCTACAAGCGCTTGCCGTTGGACGGATCAGGGCCGGGGCGTCTGCACTTCCCGGCGACATATGCGGAGTTCGACGAATACTTCCAGCAGCTCACTGCCGAGAAGTGCATAACCCGTTACGTTAAGGGCTTCCCCAAACGTGAGTGGGTGAAGACCCGGCCACGTAACGAGGCGCTGGACTGCCGAGTCTATGCCTATGCGGCCCTCCTGATTGC
This sequence comes from Desulfobaculum sp. SPO524, assembly GCF_044987625.1. Classification (NCBI taxonomy): domain Bacteria; kingdom Pseudomonadati; phylum Thermodesulfobacteriota; class Desulfovibrionia; order Desulfovibrionales; family Desulfovibrionaceae; genus Desulfobaculum; species Desulfobaculum sp. SPO524. The sequence continues at coordinate 146,135 of NZ_JBJDSB010000003.1, forward strand.
CCGTCCGAATTTCCAGAAACTTGAATCCCGTCTGCAATCCCAAAGCGAAGTCGTGGCTCTCTCTGAACCTGCCGAAGCGTCCCAAAACGCAGTGGTTTCAAAAGCCGAGGTGCAGGAAAATCCTCCGAAAGAACGGAAGAAGAGAAAAGTCAAAAAACGTCGGAAGCGTCGTTCTAACTTCGTGATGGGATGATGATCAACGAGCTACCACGCCAGATTGCCATAAGCGAAAGCACCTCCTGTAGAATCCTCCTTGGGCTTCCTGCATCCGAGGGGTGGGCGGCAACGCTCGCCCTTCGGGGGCAGGGTTCCACTGATGTTGAAGGCGTTGCCGATGGTGATGCCTTTGTCTTTTCGTTTGTTTGCACACTGCCTGCGGGGCGGCACTGGTGGCAGATCATTGCCACGCGTGGCGATGAGCAGCGTGTTGTGCAGTCCGGAAAGCTGGAGGTGGTCCCTAACTTCCTTGGCGTCGGTGGACCTTATGACGGGCGGACGGAAGCCGAGAAGGCTCTAGAGGCCGTGGACGCCGCGCTGTCTGGTTGCGCGGGGGATGCCGTGTGGTCATACCAGATCGCAGGGAGGCAGCTCCAGCGCTACAGCATTGACCAGCTGCGGAAGCTGCGTGGCCAGCTAGTTGTCCGCGTTCGTTCTGAGCGTGGGCAAAACGGATTCAAAACCATAGGGGTTCGCCTGTGAGCCTGTTGGATATTTTCCGGGGGCGCGCGGTTGAGGCAGACCCGGCCCCACGTCGCAGGACGCTGCCGCCCCGGTTTGGGCGGCGGAATTATGGGGCCGAGTCCGGCTCGTTTGACGCTGCGTCAGCGAATCGGACAACCGCAGGATGGACCAGCGAGCCGATGAGCGCATCCGTATTGGTTGAACGCTCGTGGCGTGTTTTGTGCGCGCGTGGGCGCGAGGCCGCAAACAATATCGACCATGGCAAGCGGTTCCTGCGGTTGGTGCGGACAAACGTTGTTGGGCCTCGCGGTGTCGCTGTGGTGCCGACTGTACAGCTTGCGGATGGAAGCCCCGATGCGTTGGCCCGGCAGGCGTTGTCTGATGCGTGGAAGCATTGGGGCCAGAACCCTGAGGTGACAGGCACACTGACATGGCGCGAACTGCAAGGGTTAGCCGTTCAGACCGTCGCTCGGGATGGCGAGGTCTTTGTCCGCCGGCTGCGCGGTCGGCGCTTTGGAGCCTATCACTACCAGCTCCAGTTGATTGATCCCGTGCGTGTCCCGGTGCAAATGCGCGAGAAGCTGACAAACGGGAATCGCATTCGGGCTGGTATTGAGTTCACGCCGGAAGGCCGTCCTGTCGCGTACTACCTGCGTGGCGATCAGGACGACTACATCAGTGGTGTCGATTACGGCGGCGCGAGGTACGAGCGTATCCCCGCAGAAGAGATGTATCACCTCTTTGTACCGGAGATGATCAACCAGCCGCGTGGGGTGTCGTGGATGGGGACGGCCCTGACACGTATGCACCACCTGTCGAAGTATGAGACAGCCGCAGTCATCAACGCCCGTATCGGTGCTTCTAAGATGGGATTCTTTGAGACCGATCCCGAAATGGAAGTTCCGGAGTTTGATGACGAAGACGAAGAGGTCTTCCCCATGGACGCCGAGCCGGGAACCATGGAGCGCTTGCCCTATGGGTACAAGTTCCGCGCATGGGATCCGCAGTACCCACAAGGCGAGTTCGGTGTTTTTGTGCGGTCATGTTTGCAATCCATTTCCGCAGGCCTTGGCGTGTCCTACGCCTCGTTGTCTGGCGACCTGTCAGGCGTGAACTATTCCAGCATCAGGGCCGGAGTGCTCGACGAGCGGGACCAGTGGATGGACCTGCAACAGTGGTTCATCGACAAGCTGGTGCAACCCGTCTTTGAAGATTGGGTGGCGACGGCGGTGTTGGCCGGGGCTATCAAGATTGGCCTGACTCCCTTACGCGCTGAACGCGTCGAGCAGTATAAGCGCGCGCGATACCAGGCGCGGCGCTGGCAGTGGGTTGACCCACAAAAAGACGTGAAGGCCGCCCGTGAAGCACAGAACGGTTTGATGCGTTCTGTTTCCGACACGATCAGGGAACAGGGGCGTGATCCTGAAGAGGTCTTTGAAGAGATCAAGGAAGATAGGGATCGGTGGGAGGAATTGGGACTGGCCCCGGCCCCGGTGAAACAAACCGCTCCGAAGGGGCATGAGCATGGAGGCGATGATGCCGAAGACGAAGCCGACGCTTGAGCAGATTCAGAGCCAGAATTGCCGAGCGTATTTCCCGGTTGAGATGGTCCGTTCCGTCGATGAGGAAAAGCGCACGGTGGAAATCGCGTTTTCCTCGGATCGGGAGATTGAACAGTTTTGGCTCACGATCCTTGTGTTGGAGCATAGCGCATCCGCATGTGACCTGAACCGCCTGAACAACGGCGGGGCTGTGTTGTTCAATCACAACCGCTCGGCTCATATCGGCGTTGTGGAGTCGGCCCGAATTGATGGAGACGGCAAGGGGCGCGCGGTTGTGCGCTTTAGCCGATCACCACTCGGGGAAGAGAAGTTCCGGGACGTGGTTGATGGCGTTCTGCGGCATGTTTCCGTCGGGTTTGAGGTGGATGAAGTCAAGCTGGTGGAAAGCCGCAAGGATGATGTGGATGTGTACAGGGCGACGAAATGGACGCCCTACGAAATTTCGTTCGTGACCATCCCCGCTGATGATTCTGTGGGTGTGGGGCGTGACCACGGTGGCGCGCCGAAACCTGAAACGATGGAGGGAAGAGGAATGCCCCAGAAAGGCGCAACTCCTAAAGGTGAAAACGGCGCGGGCGTGCCCCCTGTTGATGTGACCGCCGAGCGCGACGCCGCTGTGCTGGCCGAACGGCAGCGCATGGACGATCTGTTGAAGATGGGCCGGGAGTATAACGCCCCGGAAGAGGCCGAGCGCTTTGTCCGTGAAGGCAAGTCGCCGGATCAGTTCCGTCAGCTCCTGCTGGAGCGGATGAACCAGAAGGCTGACAAACCCAGCCCCGACGAGATGAACGCTGATGTGGGCCTGAGCGAACGTGAACTCAAGCGTTATTCCTTCGTGAAGGTGCTGCGAGCGCTGGACCCGAACAATCTGCGCGCACGCGAAGCCGCAGCCTTCGAACTGGAAGTTTCCAATGCCGCCGCCCAGCACCTTGCGCGTGAAGTGCAGGGCATCGTTGTCCCCCCTGAGGTGCTGCAAACGCCGCTCGCCCGCACCTACACCACCGACAGCGGGGCCGCTCCGCACGGTGGTGCACTGGTCGGCACCGAGTTGCTGGAAAGCAGTTTCATCGAGCTGCTGAGGAAACGTTGCCTGCTGATGCAGCTGGGTTCCAAGCTCGGCGGACTTGTCGGCAACGTTGATATCCCGAAGCAGATCAGCGGGGCTACTGGATATGTTGTTGGTGAGGATCAGGACGTGCCGGAGTCAGATGGCGACTTTGGGACGTTGAGTCTGTCGCCGTACACCATTGGTGGAATGTGCGAGGTCTCGCGTCGCCTGCTGATGCAGACCAGTCTGGACGTCGAGGCGACGATCCGTTCCGACCTGTCGAAGGCCGTGGCGCTGAAGCTGGATAGCCTTGGTTTCTACGGCACCGGCACCGACGAGCCTTTGGGCCTCAAGTTTACCGCCGGGGTTAACGCCATCACCTTCGGAACGGCCAGCCAGCCCACGCATAAGGAAATGGTCCAGATGGAAAGCGAAATCAGCGCCGACGACGCTGACGTTGAAAGCATGGCCTATTTGCTTAACGCGCGGATGCGGGGACACTGCAAGACCACACCGCGTATGCCGAGTGGCGAGAAGGCAATTATGACCGATGGGGGGCAGATCAATGGCTACCCCGTCGGCGTTACGAATCAGGTGCAGGGTTCGGATGTCTTTTTCGGCAACTGGGCTGACTTGATGATCGCCATGTGGGGTGGGCTGGAATTGACGCTGGACCCGTACACTCACAGTCAGAAGGGACGCCTGCGCATCATTGCCATGCAGGATGCGGACATCGGTGTCCGTAATGCAGAATCCTTCTGCGTGGGCACGAGCGCCTAAAGGGGGAGTCATGAGAAAGCAGAAGAAAAAGGAAATGACCGTCGTTGTGGTGGCACCGGAGGGTGCCGCCAATGTGGGTATTCTGATTGATGGGGAGATGTGCCGCGAGGGTGATGAAGTGACGGTGCCTCTTTCTGTGGGAAAGAACCTCATCTACCGCGAACGTGCTGTTCCGGCTGGCAGTGCTGCCGCCAAGGCTATTGTAGCCTCCGCCGAGGAATCCCGAAAGGCTTCCGCAAAGGGTGGGGGCAAGGGCGGCGGGAAGGGTAAGTGATGCTTACTGACCTCGACGGTTTCTTCACCGGGCTGGACGCAAAGGACGTGACGGCGGTCTTGGCAGACGGAACCCGGCGCACGTTCAAAGCCTACTTTGATGCGCCTTATCTGGAGCCGCGCTTGGAAGACTTCGCGGTGGAAACTGCCGCGTACAAGTTGACGTGTCAGGCTCGGGACGTTGCAGGTGTCACAAGGAAGAGCACAGCGGTATGGGTTGATGGTGCTGAATACGCCGTAAGTGCCGTGCGTCCTGATGGTACGGGAATCGTCGAGGTCATGCTGGACGCCACATGTGATGTAACCGTGCAGGTGGACTGGTAATGTCCACCTGCGGTGTGGCGGAAATCCCCTTGGACGCGGCAAGTGCAGACCGGATCGCGCGGCTGTTTGCTGCGGATCAAAAGCAGATTGAGGCGGCCATGCGGCGTGCCGTCAATAAGCTGGGGCGCTGGGTGCGGTCCACAGCGCTGACCGAGGGGGCGCGGGATTCGGGCGTACAGCGAAAGGTTTTAGCCGACCGCGTACGCCTGACTCTTGGAAAGAACAAACGAGGTGTTCAAGTTTGGTTTGGCCTGTGGCCCGTGCCTTTGAGGTTGCTGAAACCGAAGCAGACGGCCACTGGTGTCACTGCTGGTCCGGTAGATCGCCGACATGCGTTTATCGTTACAGGCCGTGACGGTCAGCGGGACGTTTACCGTCGTTCGGGTGATTCGGCGTATCCAATCTTTAAGCAGTACCACAGTGTGGATGATGAAATTCGCAGAGTTTTAGAGGTTGATGTGTTCCCCCGTTTGGACGCGCAGTTCGCAAAGTTTTTTGAACAAGAACTCCGCTGGGAAGTGAGTAAGGCGCGGTGAGGTGGGTGGTGATTGACGCGGTTCATGCTGAGATATGTGCGGCGCTGAGGCAGGGGCTGCCGGGGCTGCGGGATGTGGTGGACTATGGCGTTGAGAGGAAGCTCAACGCGCCGCTGGCCGTGGTGCATTTGGCCGGGATGGAGCGGGCCGGGGAGGCTGATGACGGCACAGAGCGCCTGTGGGTGCAGTGCCGCTGGGAGGTGTTCCTGGTGGTGGCCGCGCGCGTTTGCGGCGTGGAGCAGGAGCTTCGGCGTATGGCGGCGGCTGTGGCTACGGTAGTGCAGGGCAATCGGTTTGGGGCGCAGGTCGCGCCCGCGCGGTTTTTGACGGCGGAGCCGAACGAATTTGAGCCGAGCTTTTCCGGCGCGTTGTCGTGGCGGGTGGAGTTTGAAATTGACGTGCCGCTGGGCGAGAGCGTGTGGGATGGCGAGGGCGTGCCCGTGCAGCAGGTTCTGGCATCGTATGCGCCGTTGGTCGGCGAGGACCACAAGGACAAGTACACCGAGGTGACGGCTGATGAACTTCCGAGTCTCTGACATGGAGCGGCGGCTTGCGTCGGTGATCCGCGTGGGCACCGTGGCCGAGGCTGACTATTCTGCCGCGCGGCTGCGCGTGGCCTTTGGCGAGGCGGTTTCGGACTGGCTGCCGTGGCTGACGCTTCGCGCCGGGAATGACCGTACGTGGTGGGCGCCGGAAGTTGGGGAGCAGGTGGTGGTGCTGTCGCCGTCGGGCGATACCGCGCAGGGCGTAGTGCTTGGCAGCATCTACCAGTCTGCGCACCCTGCGCCCGCGTCTTCGCCTGATGTTGACCGCCGCGTCTACGCGGACGGGGCCGTCATCGATTATGACCGCAGCGCCCATCGCCTGCACGCCGTCATCCCCGGCGACATCGTGGCCGAGGCGTCCAAGAGCGTGACCGTGCAGGCTGGCGGCGTCATCAGCGCTACGGCCGGGAGCGCCGTGGAAGTCACCGCGCCGCAGATCACCTTGAACGGCACCATATTCCTAAACGGTCCTATGACGCAGGGTGGCGGCTCCGGCGGCGGCAACGCCACGTTGAAGGGCGATCTGCACACCGTGGGCGATATCACCACGGACGCGGATGTGCATGCGGCGGTGTCCCTGAACGGCCATGTTCATCCTTGTCCGCATGGCGGCGACACCGGAGGACCGAAGTAGTGCGCGGCATCGATGCCACAACAGGCCACGATCTGTCCGGCCTCGACCATCTGCGCCAGTCTGTGCGCGACATTCTGACGACGCCTATCGGCTCGCGCGTGATGCGCCGGGAATACGGCTCGCGTTTGTTCGAGCTGGTGGACGCGCCACTTAATGGCGAGACGCTGGTGGAACTCTACGCGGCCACGGCGGAGGCTATCGCCATGTGGGAGCCGCGCTTTCGTGTGGAGCGCGTCACCGCGCGCGAGGCAGGGCCGGGGCATGTGGAGCTGGATGTGGTGGGCACCTACCTGCCGGACGGCAAACCCGTGACCATGGAGGGCATCATCATATGAGCGGGTTCTCGGATATTGATCTTTCCCTGCTCGCGCCGCCGCAGGTGGTGGAGGAGCTGGACGCCGAAACTGTGCTCGCTGAAATGCTGGCGGACTTTCGCGCGCGGCATCCGGAGCATACCGCGTTGGTGGAGTCTGACCCCGCGTACAAGATTCTGGAGGCCGCAGCCTACCGGGAAACCTTGCTCCGCCAGCGCGTGAACGATGCGGCCCGGAGTGTGATGCTGGCCTATGCCGGGGGGACGGACCTTGATCATCTTGCGGCCTTGGTGCCGCTGGAGCGCAAGCTTGTTGCCCCCGGCGAGCCGGACGCCTATCCGCCCGTGCCGCCGACATGGGAGGCCGATGCCGAGTTCCGCCGCCGCATCCAGCTTGCGCCCGAAGGCTTTAGCGTGGCCGGGCCGGACCGCGCGTATATCTTTCATGCCCTGACCGTGCCGGGTGTGCGTGATGCTGCCGTAAGCAGCCCCGCCCCCGGTGAGGTCGTGGTCCATGTGTTGGGCCGCGAAGGGAGCGGCACGCCGGACCCCTCGGTGCTGTCTGCCGTGGAAGCCGTCTTGATGGCGGCGGAGACGCGCCCGCTGACGGATCATGTCACGGTGCAGGCGGCTGAGGTCGTCACCTACGCCGTGCGCGCTAGCCTTGCCATTCAGCCCGGCCCCAGCGCTGAGGCCGTCCGTGATGAAGCCTTGGTCGATATGTGGACCGTGGCCGAAGCGGGGCATGTGCTGGGCGCGGGCATGCCGCTGTCCAAGGTCTATGCGGCCTTGCAGGTGGAGGGTGTCGCGCGCGTGGCGCTTATCGAGCCTACGGCGGATGTGGCGTGCGCGCCGCATCAGGCTGCCTACTGCACAGGCGTAGAACTGGAGGTAGAGCGTGCCTAGGCACCTGATGCCGCCAAGTGCCACGGCCATGGAACGGGCGCTGTCCGAAGCCGTGGCGCGGCTGTCTGCCGTGGGCGTGCCGCTACGCGCCGTGTGGCGTGCAGGGGATTGCCCTGAGCCGCTGCTGGCGTGGCTAGCGTGGTCGCTGTCCGTGGACGCATGGGACGAAAGCTGGACCGAAGCACAAAAGCGCGAGGCCATCCGCGCTGCCGTATGGGTGCACCGGCACAAGGGAACGCGCGGCGCGGTGGACCGGGCAGTGCGCGCCCTTGGCTACCGGGTACGCATCCGCGAATGGTGGGAGGAAACTCCGAAGGGCGAGCCGTATACCTTCGCCATTGAGATCGAGGTGGATGATCGCGGCGTGGATGCAGACCTGTACGGCATGCTGACGCGCGTGGTGGATGCGGCAAAGAACACCCGCTCGCACCTGCGCGGTTTTGCCGTGGTCTCGACCACGCGCGGACGCGTTTATGCGGGGATGGCCCTGCACACTGGTGCGGCCCTCACGGTGCTGCCGTGGCGTCCGGAGAATATCGAGCAGGCTTCGCCGCTGCATGTCGGCGCGACGCTGCAAACGTTTACGACTGTAACCGCTCAACCCTAGCGAGGACGATATGGCTAAGGATTTTTTTGTCATCCTCACCGAGACGGGCCGGGCCAAGCTGGCGAATGCCGTAGCGCTTGGCCGGACTGTATCCCTGACGCATTGCGCCGTAGGCGATGGCGCGGGGCAGGCGGTGACGCCGGATGCGGCGCAGACGGCATTGACCCGCGAGGTCTACCGCGCCCAGCTCAATACGCTGGAAACGGACCCGGACAACCCGGCGTACATCGTGGCCGAACTGGTCATCCCGTCCGAGGAAGGCGGCTGGACTATTCGCGAGGCAGGCATCATCGACGCCGATGGCGATCTGTTTGCCGTGGGCAACCTGCCCGAAACGTACAAACCGCAGATTGCCGAAGGCTCTGCCGCCGAACTGCGCGTGCGCCTTGTTATGGAGGTGAGCAACACCGCCGCCGTGGAGCTGAAGGTGGACCCGACGGTGGTGCTCGCAAGCCGCGGCTATGTGGACGCGCAGGTTGTAGAAGTCCGCACCCTGCTGGAAACCCACACCGCCCGCACCGACGACCCCCACCACACCATCCCCGAAGGCGGCGAGCCGGGGCAGGTGCTGGTGATGCAGGAGGATGGCAGCGTGGCGTGGGGAAGTGTCGCGGGGGTCCCCGTGTCTCAGCTGTGCTGGTCAACCACAGGTGTCCCCCTGCCCGGAACGGTCCCCGCCAACGTCAAACAGAAGTTCCTGAGGGGGACGTATCCGCAGCTGGACGAGGCCGTCCTTGCCGCCGGGAACTACCTGACGGACGAGGCCGCGTGGGACGCGGAAGCGGCGGCGCAGGACGGCTCGTGCGGGCGGTACTGCGTGACGGCGGAGCATATTATCCTGCCGTGCTACCGCCACTACATTGCGGCGGCGCGTTCGGGTGTAGCTGGGAAAGAGGCTGGTGATTGGTTGGCGGATGAGACGGAGAAACATCAACACACAATACCATGGGGTGCTGTACCAGCAGAAAGTACAACTTGGACACCCTGGGGTGTAAATCCCGATTATACGGACAGATACGGTGCAAATACTGCAGACACAGACAACACGTGGGTAATGTCCGAACCAGTTGGTGGAGAAGAAACCCGCCCCAAAACCCTCTACGCCCTTCCCTGCATCAAGGTCGCCGACGTGGCCATCAACGCCGCGCAGGTGGACCTGCTGGCGCTTGCTGACCAAGTGGCGGCTATCAACGGGAGCAAGGTAGATAGAAGCGAGTGGACGCAGAATCTGGGGACCAGCGGCTGGCAGAAGTTGCCGAGTGGGTTGATTTTGCAGTGGGGTGTTGCACCAGAGGTCACGAACGGAGTACGTACTCCGGTTAGCTTTCCGATAGCTTTCACAACCGCATGCTTATCTTTACAGATTACGCTAAGAGACAATGGCTCCGGGCAGGGCGTTGGCGTTTCACCAGCATATGAAAACCTTGCGGTGACGGGTTTCGATTTCTCATGTCAGAATGGATACCCCGGATTATGGCAAGCGATTGGCTACTAAGGAGACACCATGAAATATAGCGCTACAACGAACGCATTTTACATCCCGGAACTGCATGGCAACAACATACCCGCCGACGCAGTAGAAATCACCGCCGCCGAACACCGCGCTCTGCTCGAAGCACAGGCTCGCGGCAAACTCATTCAACCCGACGCCAACGGCCGCCCCGTCGCCGTGGACCCGCCCCCGCCGCCAGAACCCACCGAGGCCGAACTCGCAGAGCGCGCCCGCGCCGAGCGGGACCGCTTGATGCGTGAGGCCTATGACCCCGCCGTGATGCAGCTGCTGCGGAAGCGGCGCGTTATTGTGGCTGCCTCGGGCGATCCGACGGGCATCGAAGCGGAGCTTGCGGCGTGGGATGACTACGCTAACGCCCTTGAAGCCGTTCCGGATCAGGTAGGTTTTCCCCGTGACATCATTTGGCCGCAAGCCCCTGTCGAGCCGTCTTTAGCCGGAAGTGAAGACGCTTCCGGTGAGTCTGCCTCTGAACCTGCAACCAGTGAGGGTTAAGCAATGCCTGAACAATTTCTGCATGGCGTGGAAGTCGTCGAGATTGACGGTGGTCCGCGTCCCATTCGTACCGTGAAAAGCTCCGTCATCGGCATTGTGGGCACGGCTCCCGACGCCGACGCCAGCGTCTTTCCTCTGAATACCCCGGTTCTCGTCGCGGGGAACCGCCGCGAGGCCGCCAAGCTGGACACCGTGGGTGACGGCGCGGGCACGCTGCCTGCCGCCATGGACGGCATCCTTGATCAGTCCGGGGCCATGGTTGTGGTGGTGCGTGTGGACGAGGGCGCGGACGACGCCGCGACCATGACCAACGTTGTCGGCGGCGTGGACGAAACCACCGGGCAGTACATGGGCGTGCAGGCCTTGCGTGCCAGCGCGTCTGTCCTTGGCTTTACCCCGCGCATCCTGCTTGCTCCCGGCTTTACGCATCAGCGCGCCGAGGATGCGGACAATCCCGGTACCTTCTTCAAGAACCCCGTCGCCGCCGAACTGGAAGGCATTGCCGAGCGCCTGCGCGCCGTCGTTATCGTGGACGGTCCGAACACCAATGACACTGACGCCATCGCCGCCATGGGCGACTTTGGCACCGCCCGCGTGTTCATGGTGGACCCGTGGGTGAAGGTCTACCGCGATGGCGCATATGTCGCGGAACCAGCGTCTGCCCGTGTAGCGGGCATGATTGCACGTTCCGATAACGACCGGGGCTTCTGGTGGTCGCCGTCCAATCGGCAGGTCTTTGGCATCTCCGGCACCGCGCGCCCCGTGGACTTCACCCTTGGTGACGTCAATTGCCGCGCCAACATGCTGAATGAGAAGAACGTGGCCACCATTATCAACGAAGGCGGTTACCGCCTGTGGGGTAACCGCACCGGATGCACCGATCCCAAGTGGTCCTTCCTGTCCGTGCGCCGTACGGCGGACATGATCAACGAGTCCATCCTTGCCGCGCACCTGTGGGCCGTGGACCGGAACATCACCAAGACCTACGTGGACGACGTGGTGGAAGGCGTGAACGCCTACCTGCGCCACCTTGAGGCCGTGGGCGCGATTCTCGGCGGCGAGTGCTGGGCGGATCCGGAACTGAACACGCCCGACCAAGTCCAGCAGGGCAAGGTCTATTTCGACTTTGACTTCACGCCCCCGTACCCGGCGGAGCACGTCACGTTCCGCAGCCATTTGGTCAATGACTACATCGAGGAGGTCTTCAAGTAATGCCCGCAGAGAACATCCTGAAAAACTTTGCCCTGTTCGTGGACGGGCGCGGCTACGTTGGCGAGTGCAAGGAACTCCAGCTCCCGGCGTTGAGCCTTGTGACCGAGGACTTCCGCGCTGGCGGTATGGACACCTCCATCGCCATTGATATGGGCATGGAGAAGATGGAGGCCACGTTTACGCTGTCCAAGCAGTGCGAGCATATCCTCGGCAGCTTTGGCGTCATTCAGAACAACGGCATTCAGCTTACGGCGCGCGGCGGTCTGCAAAGCCTCGACGGCGTGGTGACGCCCGTGGTGGTGAAGATGCGCGGCACTGTTACCAAGATCGAGGACGGCGCGTGGAAACCTGGCGAAGCGGCTTCGCTGTCCGTGACTGTGGCGCTGACGTATTTCAAACGCGAACAGAACGGCAAGACGCTGCACGAAATTGACGCCCTGAACATGAAGCGCGTCATTGGCGGCACCGATCAACTCAAAGAACTGCGCGACGCCTGCGGCATCTAAAGGAGGACACAGTGGAACGGATTACGCTTGAGTACCCGGTGGAATACAAGGGGCAGAAGCTGGAGACGCTGAACATGCGTCGCCCCAAGGTGCGCGACCAGATCGCCGTGCAGAGCGCCGGGACCGACGTGGAGCAGGAGCTTCGGCTGTTCGCCAACTTGTGCGAGGTGTCGCCCGAGGTGCTGGAAGGCATGGACCTGAAGGACTACACCAAGCTTCAGGAGGTGTACCGGGATTTTTTGTCCTAACGCCGCGAGAGGCGCGGCGGTGCGTGCTGCTTCTTGCGCGCTACACGGGGTGGTCGTGCGCGGAGCTGACGGGCATGGCCGTGGAGGACATGCTTGATTGGATAGCTGAACTACCGCAGGAGAACGCGAGCTGATGCGCAAGAAAATGTCCGCCGTGGTCGAGATTGGCGCGGCGGTATCCGATTCCTTCCGCACGACGACCAAGGCCGTGAAGGGCGACTTCTCCGGCATTGGGGAGTCCATCCGTACCGTGAAGGAGCAGCAGGACAAGCTGCAAAAGTTCAACCCGCAAGGGGTGCGCGAGGCGGGCCGCGAGTACCGGACATTGAAACGGGAGGCGGCCCGCCTTCGCCGTGAGTATGAGCGCTCCAAAAAGCCGACCAAGCGGGCACGGCAGCAGGTGGAGCGCGCCGAGAAGGCCGCGCGCAAGGCTGGCCGCGCCTATCAGTCCCAGCGCGAGAAGTTGAAGGGGCTGGAGAAGCAGCTTGAAGCCGTGGGCGTGGACACTAGCGCGGCGGCGCAGGAGACAAACCGCCTTGGCCGGGAAATGGATCGCCTGCAAACGAAGTACAAGCGTATGCAGGACGTGCAGGAGCGCGCCGCCCGTCTCAAGAGCATGATCGGGACCACGGCGCGCTATACCGCAGTGGTTGGCGGCACCGTTGGCGTTGCTGGCGCGGCCATGACCATGACGAACCAGCTCACGGCCAAGCAGACCGCGCTTGCCAAGTCCCTCAACGTCAGCGCCGACACCTTTGCCGCGTGGGGCGGCATTGCCAAGGAAGCCGGGTTCGAGGCCGACCACGTTGGCGACCTCATGGAGGAGATGAACAACAAGCTCGGCGAGTCCGCAGGGCTTGAGGAGATCACCCCGGTTAAGGAGTCTCTGCAAATCCTTGGCCTCGGCTTTGAGGACTTGCAGAACCTTGCGCCGGAGGAGCAGTTCCTACGTCTTGCCGCAGCCATCAAGGGTGTGGACGACCACGCGCAGGCCGTGAGCGCCGCAGACATCCTGATGGGCGGCGAGGCGAATAAGTTCTTTGGCTATCTGCGCACCCGTGAGGAAAGCGTAGAGACGCTGCTTGCCCAGCAGCAGGCGTTGAACCAGCTTTCCGACGAGGGCCGCGCCGGGGCGGAGCAGTACAACCGCGCTTTCGGGCGGCTGAGTACGGTGGTCGGCAGTACGGCGGGCGAGTTCGCGGGGTTGATCGGCGGCGCGCTTGCGCCGCTGGTGGACGGTATAGGCATCCGGATGGCGGCGTGGGTGCAGGACTTGCGCGACGGGCTGTTTGGCGTGGGCGATGCCGTGAGCATGGCCGGACGGGTGGCCGCATGGGGGACGCTGACGGCGGCCATTGGCGGCGTGGCGTTCGTGGGCGCTAAGGCGGCGATGGGAATGGCGCGCCTTGGCCGTGGCATTGTCGGCACCGTTGGCGCGATGGGCAAGCTTGGCCGTGCGGCCAGCGGCAAAGGCGGCGGGCGCGGTGGAGCCATTCCCGTGCGCGTGGTGAACGGCGGTGGCGGCTATGGCTCCGATGATTTTGGCGGCTCGGGCAGCAAGGGCAAGGGGCGGCGCTCGCGCCGTTTGGGCAAGCTGGGCAGGCTGGGAAAGCTCGGCAAGCTTGGGCGCGTGGGGAAGCTCCTGCGTGGCGGCGGACGGTTGCTTGGGAAGTTCGCCAAGCCCCTCGGCGTGATGATGGCGGGCGCTGGCCTGTACAGCGCAGTACGCTCCGGCGACAAGGAGGGCGTGGGCAAGAACCTTGGCAGCCTTGGCGGCTCTGCTGGCGGCGCGTTGGCCGGGGCTGCAATCGGCTCCGTGGTGCCGGTTGTCGGCACGGCTGTGGGCGGCCTGATCGGTGGCATCCTCGGCGGGTTTGGCGGCGAGGCGCTGGGCGGTAAGGTGGGCAGCATGCTGGCCGAGAAGGAGAAGAGCACGGCCAGTGGGGCGCGCACCGCGTTGAACGTGCCGGAATCCCTGCCTAAGGCGGGCGGCGCGGGCGTAGCCATGGAGGTCGGCGGCATCACCATTAACGCCGCGCCGGGGCAGGACGAGGAAGCCCTTGCGTCGGCGGTTATCCGGAAACTGAACGGCATGCAGCGCACCGCAGAGCGGCAGGCGCTGTATGATTGGTAGGCGATATGTCGGACATCATGATGAAGCTGGGGCGGTATGCCTTCGGACTGAACTCCGCCGCGTATGATCAGTTGCAGCGCAGCACCGCGTACCGCTGGGCCGCGCAGGAGCGGCACGGGCGCGAGGCGGCGCTTCAGTTCCTTGGGCCGGGAGAGGAATCCATCAGCCTGTCCGGCGTGGTGTATCCACACTTCCGTGGTGGCCTATCGCAGGTGGAGGACATGCGGCGCGAGGCAGGGCAGGGCAAGCCACAGCTCTTGGTTGATGGCCTTGGCCGTATCCATGGCAGGTGGGTTGTGCTGAACGTGGACGAAACACGGGGCACAGCCTTTGCCGACGGCGTGCCGCGTAAGATCGAATTTACGTTGAAGCTGAAATACTATGGAGAGGCCGATGCGCAGTTCTCGCCCCCGGTTAGAAGAACGTTGTCTCAAGGGGTAACGAGTGGAGGTGTACAGGGTGATCGTAAAGAGCATCCTGATATCGCGGGCGCGATGCCTGCGGGAATTGCGGATTCGGCCAAGGCAGCGGGGCTACTCAAGCAAGCTGTGGGCGGCATGAACTCCCAGTTGGCAAGTGATGGGCTGGGCATGCTGTCGGGCATTGGTGTGTCGAGCATGGGGGATATTGCCAAGGCTGCGGAGGGAATGGCGCGACGTGGCGTAGATAGTACAATGTTTTCCAGTATGGTTGACCTTGGCGCGCCGAGCATCAATACATTTGCGGATGCTGCCGGACTTGATGGATTAGGCGCGTTGTTCTCTATGGGAACAGGGATGCAAATGATCAAGATGGGCGCGGATAGTCTTGGTGCGGCAGGGGTAAATACAGCCGTCATGAAGACTTTGGCCGGGGGCGCTGTCGATAAGCTGACGGGGTTGGGGCTGAATACGGCCACTGCGTCCGGTAGGCTGCCGGGAGTTGATAATGTTGTGGGGCAGCTAATAGCCAAGGCCGATGCTGGGGCGGAGTTGGGTGCTGTGTTTGAACCGGATGTGGTTGATACTTTTCATGGCGTCGCATCAAGTTATCGAAAAAGAAACATGCTTGGTGGCTTGAATGATTGCGTCAGCGGGGGGGCTGATTATCCCGCTGGAATGTTCCTCAAAGGGGACGCGTGATGCTGTATCGCACCAAGGATGGTGACATGGTAGACGCCATTTGCCAGCGCCATTACGGGCGTACGGCGGGCGCGGTGGAATCGGTGCTGGAGGCGAATCCCGGTCTTGCTGACCTCGGCCCTGTGTTGGATGCGGGCGTGGTTATCGTTCTGCCGGAGCTGCCCGAGCCGGAGCCTGATGAAGGGGTGAGTCTGTGGGATTAGACCGCAAACTCTACGCGCCCGCCTTCCGCGTTGTGGCAAACGGGAGCGACATCACCAGCGCGATCCGCGAGCGGTTGGTGTCGCTGTCCGTTACGGACGAAGCCGGGATGCAGTCCGATGCGCTGAGCATCACCCTTGCTGATACTGCGCCGCACATCCGCCTTCCGGCCACGGGCGCGGAACTACGCGTGTGGTTGGGGTACGGTGACCGCGCGCGATATATGGGCCTGTACGTCGTGGATGGCCTTACCGTGTCCGGTCCGCCGGAACAATTGGCCATCACGGCTAGCGGCGCACCCTTCGAGAAGAGCGGTACCTATTCGCAGCTCCAGACGCAGCGCACGCGCTCATGGACGCCGGGGACTGTGGGCGACGTGGTGCGGACCATAGCGGCGGAGCATGGCCTTGCCCCCGCCATTGCCGAAGACGTGGCGGGCGAGCCGCTGGGGCACCTCGACCAGATCGGGGAAAGCGACATGAACCTTCTTACACGCGTTGCGGCAGACATGGGCATGATCGCCAAGGCCAACGGCGGAGCGCTGGTGTTCGTGAAAAAGGGCGAAGGCAAAACCGCCAGCGGCAAGCCCCTGCACACCGTGACGCTGACGCCTGAGGACGTGACCAGCTGGAGCGTGGATATCACCGAGCGCGCTGCCTATCGCCGCGTCATAGCAACATGGCGCGACAAGGACGCCGCGCAGGACGTGGACGAAACCGTGGGCGAAGGCGAACCAGCCTTCCGCATACGCCACACCTACCCTTCCCGAAAGGCTGCAACCAAGGCCGCCCGCGCCAAGCTGGAAGCCTTTCAGAAAGGAAAGCAAACGGTAAGCCTAACACTCCCCGGAAGGCCAGACCTGCAGGCAGAGTGTAAAATGGAACTGAGAGGCTTCCGCCACGGCATAGCCGGAACGTGGAACGCCACCAAGGCCGTGCATCGACTCGGTGGCGCTGGGTTTGTGTCGCAGGTGGAGGGGGACGTTTGTGCGTAAACTCTTTACGCAAACTTTACGCATCGGTGCGTAAAATTCGGCCTAAAATTGCCTAGTCTTTCCTAGTACGAAAAAAGGCCCGACAGGGATAAATCCTTGTCGGGCCTTGTATTCTCTGGAGCCAGCGATGTGAATTGAACACACGACCTGCTGATTACGAATCAGCTGCTCTACCGACTGAGCTACGCTGGCTAAGTGCGAGAACGGAAATAAAGCATGACCCTGTGGGGGTCAAGGGAAAAATTGGTGTTTGGTGAACTTTTTTGATTTTAGCCTACTTGGGTGGTTTCGGGAAGGGGTTTTGTTGGGGGAGGTGGTGGTGTTAGGTGGTGGCGGCGACGGCTTCGGCGAGGGCTGTGGGGGGGAGGTTTGTGGCGGTGAGGGTGAGGGCGAAGGGGGATTGGGTGCTGGTGAGGAGGTGGCAGTGGGTGTGCTTGGGGCGGAAGGTGAAGAGGTGCTCCAGCGGCAGGCTTGAGGCCATGCACAAGGCGACGCGGATGACTCCGGCGTGTGTGACGGCGAAGGTGATTTCTTTTGCTTCTGCCAAGCTGGTGATAGTGGGGAGGCAGCGGGCGGCGAGGTCCTCGAAGCTCTCACCCTGCGGTGGGCGGAAGCCTGCGATGTTGTGTCCCCGTGCGGCGTAGTCTGCGGGAAAGCGTGTGCGGATGTCGTCGAATGCAAGGCCGTCCCACGTACCGAGGTTGATTTCGGCGAGTTCGGGGATGGTGGTGATGGGCAGGCCGCATGCCTCCGCCACGGGCTGCGCTGTGTGCTGCGTGCGCTGCAACGGGCTGGCCGCGAGGGTGGCGATACTCCCCTGTGGAACATGCTGCGCCAGCCACAGCGCCTGACGTCTCCCGGTCTCAGACAGCGGGAGATTCGTTTGCCCAATGGCGCGTCCGCGAGCGTTTTGCGCCTCCCCATGGCGGCAGAGGATCAGCATGACGGTGCTCCGCTCATGGCCTCCGTCAGCAGGTCCGGCAGGTGGGTGCGGGCTTCGGTTTCGTAGCGGGTTTGCAGGGCTTTGGCGCGGTCAAGGCGGCCCTTGATGGCTTTGACGGCGTCCGGGTCGTGCATCCATTGGCGCAGGCGCTGGCCGTAGCGCTTCTCCAGAGCCACGATGTGGGTGCCCCGGACGTACTTGTCCGCGAGGAAGACCATTTCCCGTTCGCTGAGGGGGGCGTCGGGGGTGATGTTGGTGTCGCGGTGCGAAGCCACAATGTCGGCGATGTCCGAGAAGCCGTAGCCCGCGAGCAGACTGCCCCCCGTGGCCTCGTGGTTGCGGCTGCCCTTGGCGACATCATGCAGCAGGCCAGCGGCGCGGATGATGGCGGTGTCCAGCTGCAGGGCAGGATTCACGGCGGAGAGGCGTTCGGCAAGGATGCAGGCGGCATCGGCCACGCAGCGGCAGTGGGCGCGGGTGGCCTCGGGCGTATCTGCGATGTCCCACAGCGCCTGACATTCCTCCGGAAGCGGCGTGTTGTGCAGGCGCAAAAGCTCCTTGGCGCGCTCGTATTCCGTGGGGATGTCCATGTCATTAAGGATATGGCTGTCGGGCATGTCCTTGTCGCAGGCGTCGCTTTCAAAGCGGGCGAGGACGCCGCGCATGCCGTCGTGCTCATCGTCGTCAAGAATAGCCGGGATGAGCCTGGCGTTGATGAGCGGCGGATGGCCGCGTTCGCCATTGAAGCGCGGATAAATGATGGCGGGTTGGCGTTTGAGGAACGTCAGCATCAGCGAGCGGACTGTAGAGGACCGCACAAGGGGGATGTCCACGGGGAGCAGGAAAAAGCCCTCCGCGTCGCGGGGCAGGGCCTGCACGCCTTGGCGGATGGAGGTGAACATGC
The DNA here is from genome assembly GCF_044987625.1 of Desulfobaculum sp. SPO524. NCBI lineage: Bacteria > Pseudomonadati > Thermodesulfobacteriota > Desulfovibrionia > Desulfovibrionales > Desulfovibrionaceae > Desulfobaculum > Desulfobaculum sp. SPO524. The sequence goes on from NZ_JBJDSB010000003.1 coordinate 164,612, forward strand.
CTTGTTTGTAGTCGGGATTCATCACGGCGCGGGCGCCGCAGCGTGCGGCCTCGGCGCTGACGTCCTCACTGCGGTGGCCGGTGACGACGGTGACGTCCATGGCGCCGCCGTCGAGGAGGGTATGCACGCACCGCGAGAGCACGCTCTGGTCCCCAAGGGGCAGCAGCGCCTTGAGGCACCCCATGCGCGAGGAGAGTCCCGCCGCGAGGACGATGCCGTGGAGCCTCATGCTAAGGCTCCTGAGCGGATGGCGATGAGTTCGGCAACAATGCTGACGGCGATTTCCTCGGGGGTTTGCGCGCCAATGCTGAGGCCGATGGGCGAGTGGCAACGGTCAATATCCTGTTGGGTAAAACCGTCGGCCAGCAAGGCGTCGTAAATGGCGTTTCGCTTGCGGGTGCTGCCTATCATGCCGATGTAGCGGGCTGGAGTGCGCAGGGCCTGCGCCAGCACGGTTTTGTCGTGAATATGCCCGCGCGTGACAATGACGATGTAGGCGTCCTCGTCCACATCCGCGCCGGTGAGGGCGGTGTCGAAGTCGGACAGGATGCGCAGTTCGTCGGCGTGGGGAAAGCGCAGGTCGCTGGCGAATTCCGGCCTGTCGTCAAGGACGATGGTGCGGAAGTCCACCATGGACGCCAGTTGCGCCGTGGGGCGGGAAACGTGCCCCGCGCCGTAGATGAAGAGGCTGGGCATGGGGGAGAAGCTTTCGGCCACAAGGCGCGCGCCGTCCATGGTGTGGATGAGGGGCTTGCCCGAGGAAAGCGCCGTGGCGCATAGGGATTTGGCATCCTCTGGTTGGAGGCCGGACCATGCTGGGACGGGCTGGTTTGCCGTGAGGACGGCGCGGCTGCTGACGCGGGGCGAGGGGCCATCCTGCAGCAGGGTGAGCAGGACGGTTTTTTGGCCGTGGCGGAGTCTGTCGTCCAGTGTGGCGTAGGCGGCGCTGGCCCAGCTGGTGGCAGGCAGATGCTCCAGCATAACGCGGACGTGCCCGCCGCAAATCATGTCCGCATTGGCTGCGAGTTCGTTGGAGAGGTCAAAGTCCTGAAAGGTCGCCGCGCCCTCGCCTGCGTTAAATAGGTCTGCGGCGGCGCGCTGGACCAGAGCTTCCACAAGGCCGCCGCCGACGCTGCCGTCAATGCAGCCGTCGCGGTGGATGGCCATTTTACTGCCGGATGAGCGGGGCGTTGAGCCGTCGTGGTCCACGATGGTGGCAAGGACAAGATCGTTGCCGGATTCCAGTTGCTGGCGGATGCTGTGAACGAGTTTTTTCATGGGAGTGCAACCTCTTTATGGCGGTAGGCGATGGTCCGCTTTGCAAATGCAGTAGCGATGGTGCCATCCGACGCTTCGACACTGGCGCAGAGGCGCATGCCGCCTGCGTCCATGGCATTGCTGATTGCGGGCAGGGCGCTGAGCGCCGTGGTGAGGGTGGAACAGCGCGGCGGTACGGCGTGCTCCCCCGTGGTGTACAGATGAACGGTAAGGGTCGCCGATGGCGGGTCGTAGGTGGCTGTCACGTCAAGGACGCCGGGCAGGGCGAGGGCCACGCGGTCGATGTCGCCCATGGTGAGGCGGGTGTTGTCCGGAAGGGGAATGCCGCCGTCCAAGCGTCCCGAGAGGGCCTCTAGACGCGGAAGCGGCGAGCCGCAGGGGCATACCCCCGGAGCGATGCGGGCGACATCGCCCGTGCGGTAGCGGATAAGCGGCATGGCGCGGCGCGAGAGCGTCGTCAGCACAAGCTCCCCGTCCGCGCCGTCCGGGACGGGAGCGCCCGTTACGGGGTCAGTCACTTCGCAGAAGAGGTCCGGGGCGCGCAGGTGCATTCCGGTGCCCAGCAGGCAGTCCACCCCGCCGCCGAGGCAGGTTTCAGTCATGCCCCAGTGGCGGAAAGTCACGCAGCCGAGGGCTTTGGTGATGGCCGAGGCCACAGTGTCGTGTACGGTGTCCCAGCACAGCAGGGCGGCGCGCATGGGCGAGTCGGTCTTCCACGCGCGAAGGAGCCGCGCAAGAGCCAGCACATGCACCGGCGGGCCCACAATGCACCGGACCTTGGCGTCCAGCACTGTGCGGCAGAGCGAGGGAATGTCCGTAGGGTCGGCGGCGGTATGCACGGCCCCGCCGCATCGCGTGACTGCATCCCCAAGAATATGGCTGACGCCGCCCGGACGCGACGCCGGAAGAATGGCCAGCACGCTGTCGCCGGGTGCAATGAACTGCGCCATGCCATGCCGGAAAAAGTCCGTGGTGCGTTCGAGGTCACCCGCTGTGAAGAACAGCCGCTTGGGTGCCCCACTGGACCCGGAACTGGATAGCGTGACGGCGCGGGCGACGTCGTCCTGCGAGGAACACAGCAGGTCATGCGGCCTTTCGCGCAGGATGTGCGGCTCCAGCCGGGGGACGCGTTCCATGTGCGCGGTGGCGCACAGCGATTCCGGGGTGATGTGCGCAAGCTGATGGCGGTAAAAGGGGCTACGCTCTTTGGCATGGGCAAGAGTGCGGCGCAGGCGCTCCATCTGCCAGCGGCGAAGCTCATCCGGGGAGGGCGGCGGTCCATCTGCTGGCCGCCCGAGGCGCTGGTTGACCCAGCGGTCAAGAGGCCGGAGTGGCATGGGTTGTCTCCCTGTAGAGGGTGGCGCCGTCATCGGCCGTCAGGTTGTAGGCGCAGAAGGGCACAAGGCGCCCGTCCGGCGCGGCCACATGGATGCAGCACCCGCGCAGGCGCTCAAGGTCGAGGGTCCACGCGTCCTGAAAGGCCATACCCGACACCGCTAGAATGTGCGTTTTGGCGCGCAGGATAAAGGCGTCGAGGTCATCCTGTGGGGCGTCTGGCTGGCCGGCGGCTGTGGCCTGCGGCGCGGCCCACTGGCGCTTGACGAAGGCGCGGGAGTTTTCCGCACCTTCGGCGGCGGGCTGTGGCGTACAGCAGCATGATTCGCGCCCGGCGGACAGGCGTTTGAGGCTGCCGTCCTCCATGACGAGGTAGTTGCCGTGGAAGGAGCACCGCGCGTGTTCGCAGCCGGGAGGCAGAAAATCGTTCGCCTTCACTGCGCCGCTGGTTTGCGCCTCCAGCCCGGCCATGATTTCCGGCAGGGTGATGCGCATGCTGTCTGCGGGATGTTGGGGGTAGCGGCCAAAGTAGCTGACGGGCTGAAAGTGTACGCCCCGCACGCCCGGCGACAGCGAGGCTGCCAGATGCAGAATTTCGCCGAGGTTGTCGTCATTGACGCCGGGAACCACCGTGGGCACCAGCACAACGCCAATGCCCGCGCCGACAAGGTTCTCTATGGCGCGGAGTTTGGTTTCCACTAGCGCGCGGCCGCGGATGGTGCGGAAGATTTCGTCCCGTGTGCCGTCGAATTGCAAAAAGGCCGAGTCCACACCGCCATTGGCCAGCCGGTGGGCGAACTCCGGATGCCGCGCCACGCGCAGGCCGTTGGTGTTGATTTGGACAAAACCGAAACCGCGGCGTTTGGCGAGGGCGGCGATTTCCGGCAGGTCATCGCGCACGGCGGGCTCGCCGCCGGAGAGTTGCAGATTGCACGTTGGCGCGGCGCTGTGCACTCTGGCAAGGAGTGTGTCCAGCTCGGCAAGGCTTGGGTCCGGTCGGACGGGACCGCCAGCCGAGGCAAAGCAGAATTCGCATCCGAGGTCGCAGCGCCACGTCACCTCGACAAGGGTGGTGCAGGTGTGCTGGTTGTGGTCCGGGCACAGGCCGCAGTCAAAGGGGCAACCCTTGGCGGCATCGGTGGCGGTGACGGGCGGACAGGATGGCGTTTTGGGGCGCGACCATGCACTGAACGCCGGCTCGCCGCGCCAGACCGGCGTGGAGAATTCCCCGTGCTCCGGGCAGGTTTTGACGAGGCGCGTTTCGCCGCCCTGCGTGACGTTGCGCGCCGGAATGCGGCGCAGGCACACGGGGCAGACGCTGGCCGTGGCGGCGGTGAGGTCAAATTCACGAGGCATCGGCATCATCCCGGCTGAGGGTGGGGTCAATGCCGTTGTCGGCGAGGATGCGCAGCACTTTGTCCGCGGCTTCGGCAAGCAGGGTACCGCAGCGGTCAGGCGAGGGCGTGGGACAGTCCGTGCCCGCAATGTCGCCGCAGGTGATGCCGCCAAAGCGCTCCACGGCGCGGCCAGCGAACCAGTCCCGGAAGGTTTCCAGCAGCAGGGGCTGCCTGTCGTCCGGGGTTTCGGTGTCCTCGCCTTTGCCGGCGTACAGGGACAGGGCGCATGCGCCGCCTGTAAGAATGCCGCAGGTTCCGGCGCAGTCTCCGCCCCCGACGCACAGGCCGCTGACGGCGCGAAGCAGGTCGGGGTTATCGCGCTGCATGGTGTCGAGGCACAGTTTGACCATGATTTGGGCGCAGCAGTAGCCCTGTCCGGTCAAGGTCATGATGTGCAGGGAAGTATCGGTCAGCATGGCATGTCTCCGCATGATGTTGGCGATGTGGCGAGAAAAAGCATGTAGCCGGGCGCACGGCAACCGCCGCCGGGGAGCGCCTGCGCCGGAAGCCCGGCAAAGACGAGGCGCGCCGCCAACTCCGCCAACTGGCGGGAGCGGTCTTGCTCCTGCGTGATGGTGTAGCCGAGGCGCGCGAGGCTGGCGCGCAGGGCGGCGGGGTCCAGCGCGTTGGTGGCGCAGGAGGGTGCGGTGTCCTGCGCCGTGCATTGCGGCGCGGCGTCTGGGTTCGTGTGATGTACGGTGGTGTTCGCGGAAGGGCGGGCGCCCGGGCAGGATGGGGCGCGCCGCCGCTGCACAAGGTCCGCGATGATGAGGTGACCACCGGGCCTGAGAATATGGGCTATTTGGTGGAGAACGGTTTCCGGGTCCGGCATGAGGGAAAGAACGCATTCACAGAAGACCGCGTCAAACCCGCCCCGGCGGTAGGGCAGGTGCATGGCGTCGGCGCAGACAAGGGCCGGAGCGCCCACGCCAGCAGCGGGCGCGGGGTGTGCGCCGCTGCGCAGTTGCCGGAAGGAGAGGTCGCATCCGGTGGCGCGCAGGCCGTGGACGTCACGCAGGTGGCGCACTGTGGCGCCAAGGCCGCACCCAATATCGAGGACCCGCGCTCCGCGTGGCACTGCGGCAAGGCGTACGGCTGTGTCGGTAAGGGCAAGCCCGCCGGGGCGGAGGGTCTCTCCGGCAACACGCCGCAAAATGGGCTGTTCCCAGAGGGGGCGGGCAGCGGTTTGCGTCACTTGTCCTCCAGAAGTCGCTCCACTTCGGCCATCTTGCCGAGGGCGATGTTTTCGGGAATGAGCACAAAGCCGCAGTCCGGACAGGCCGGAAGTTCCACATTGAACCGGCTGTCCAGATACACAAGCTCCACGGGGCTGGGCGTCAGGCGCGCGCCGCAGTGGATGCACTCCCAGTTGGAAAAGTCGTCGTCCAGTATCTTTAACGTACTCACAGTGTGCCTCCGGCGATGCGCATGCGGTGGCTCCACAGATTGTGGACCACGGCGGTGTCGCCATCCATTTCGTATTCCACCCAGTATGTCACCACGGCGGGGCGGTGCGCGGCCAGCAGGCGGCCGTTTGTGGTGTTGCGCAATCCTTTGCCCGAGGCGTGCGCGGCAAACAGCGTTTTTTGCACGTCGGAGAGCAGAATGCGCCGCTCTTCCATGCGCTGTGCGGCTTCGTCCGTGAAGCGAACGGCAACGGATTCATATGCGGGCCGGGGGGCGGCGTCGGTGTCCCATAGCTCTCGGAGGAGGGATTCACGCAGGCGGACGCGGTTTTCGCGGCGCGTGGAGTGGGTGGGTGCCGGGCGCGCCGCCGGGTCGTCGTCCCCGCCGGGGAGGATCAGGTCAAAGACGTGCAGACAGCGCTTTCCCGCCTTGGCCAGCAGATCGCGGCACATGGCGCAGTAGGTGACGGCGTCGCCGTCAAGGCGCTGGGCGCGCTCCGCCGCCACGGTGGCGGCCAGCGGGGCGTTGGCATCGGCCAGCAGACCGCCAAAGCCGCAGCATTCCGTCAGCAGGCCCGAGAGTTTCGGCTGGGTGACGGTCACGCCAAGGCGTTCCAGAAGGTGCCGCACGCTGTCCTGCATGGCGCTGTTGTGCCGCGCGGTGCAGGGGTCGTGCAGGGCGAAGGTGCCCTGAGCAGGCGCGGGGAGGGCGTTTGGGTGCTCTGCCAGCACGTCCCACAGGGAGCGGATGTCCGCGCCGTTGAGGGCGGCTGTGAGCATGGCGGTGCAGGTGGGGCAGGCGGTGATGATGACCGGTTGCCCCAGTTCGTCCCACTGCTTGTGGATGGTGGCGATGACCTCGGCAAAGCGCTCCGGGCGTCCGCCCCATTCGGCGGGCGCGCCGCAACAGCGCAGCATAAGGCCCACGCCGCCGTCCAGCGTGTCCTGCAAGAGCCGGTAGGACTGGCGCACGGCATCCGGCATGGACGCGGTGAGCTGGCAGCCCGGAAAATACATGAATGCGCTGGTCTGTGTGCCCGGCTGGTGCGCGGTGAGCGCGCAGGACTCGCTGCCCGCAAAGTCCATGTCCCGCAGGGCGAATTCGTGGGCCGAGGGCGGCATTTTGTCGCGCTGGACCATGTCGCGCCGGGCGTCCAGACATAGGTCCGTCATGGAGAAGTCTTCGGGGCACAGTTCGGTACACAGGCCGCAGAGCATGCAGGAGTTGATGAGTGTATTGGCCTGCCGCGTGCCCATGACGATGGAGGCGTTGTTGTAGACCTGCCGGGCGTAGACCTTGGGATAGCTGCCGAACTTGCGCAGGTAGGCGCAGTTTTTGACGCACTCCATGCACTCGCATTGCAGGCAGCGGCGGGCCTCCTGCGTGGCGGCGTCCGCGTCGTAGCCTTCGGCCGGGACGGGGACGGCGGGGGCTGGCGCGACGCCCTCGGTGTTAGTGTACAGGGGGGAGGTGTACGGGTCTTCGCGGTCGCGGCCCTCGCTGATGGAGGCCTTTTGCGCGGTGCGCTCAATGCTGAGGGCGGCCTTACGCCCAATGGCGGCGAGGGCGGCGGCGGAGAGTGCGCCGCCGTTTTCGTCCGGGCGCGTGGCCGCAAACAGGCCCGGCGTGGCGGTGGTCAGGGTCGCCGGGTCCGGCGCGGGGATGCCCAGACAGTCCGCCGGGCACACCAGCGGGTCCGCAAAGATGAAGTCCACATCGCCGGAGATGGCGGCCACGGTGTCCGGCGTTGGCTGCGCGCCTTTGTGGAAGGTGACGCCCATCTTGGCGAGGGTGGCGATTTCGCGGTGGAGGATATCCGGGTCAATCTGCGGCAGATGCGGATGCGCGGAGAGCATGTCGTCCGGGGATTGGCAGTGGATGACCACCGTAAAGCCCTTGCGCCCAAGGTCCCATGCGGCGGCAAGGCCGGGGAGCGTGGCGCCAAGGATGCCTACACGTACGCCGCGAGCGGGCATGGGGCGAAGCGGCGGTGACTTGCGTGCATTTTCGGCGCAGAAGCGCTCCAGCGCGCCCATTTCGATGCCGCCGCCAAGGGGGGCGCGTAAACAGGCGGCGCGGCAGGGGGCGCTGCATGTGCGGGCAAGAACGCCCGGCAGGGGCATGGTGCGGCAGAGGGCGGCCCATGCGGCGTCCACCTTGCCTGCGGCGATGTTGCCGCATACGGCGCGTGCATCCACATGCAGGGGGCACGCGGCGCGGCATTGGGGCGGCTCTTCCTGAATACAGCGTGCTTCCAAACGGCGCAGTTCGGCCTGATCCATAGTGCTGGTGCTCGAATAAATGCGGCCTGACCGCGTGCCGCAGAGGGCGCGCGGTCAGGCCGGTTTGGGTGCTTAGTTGGCGTCAGAGGACGCGCCGAGTGCGGCGAGGACCTTTTCCGGACGTGCCGGGAGCTTGGTCACGCGGGCGCCGCATGCATTGTAGATGGCGTTGATGATGGCCGCGTGAGGCGTGGTCAGCGGCAGTTCGCCGACGCCGGAGGCGCCGTGGGGGCCTTCGGGACGGGCGGTTTCAACGTAGATGATCTCCATGTCGTCGGGGATCTGCTTGATGTAGGGGAAGCCTGCGCCCACCATGGTGGAGTGCTTCTTGATGTCCTCGTAGTCCTCGGAGAGGGCGAGGCCAACACCCTGCGCCAGACCGCCGTATATCTGCCCGTCAACAACCAGCTTGTTGTTGATCTTGCCGATGTCTGCGACGGCCACAAGGCGTTCCACAGTGGTCTTGCCGGTGGCGATTTCCACCGCCACTTCGGCGAGGAACAGACCGTACATGTAGCAGGCAAAGGGGCTGCCCTGACCGTTTTCGTCGCAGTCGGTCGCCGGGGCGGTCCACTTGCCGTTGTAGCGCACGGCGATGTTTTCCTTCAGCATCTCGTCGTAGGTGCGGTAGGAGCCGTCGCTCTTGCGCATGCCGCCAAGGAGCAGCTCGCACGCGGCCTTGATGGAGCGGCCAACCACAACCTGCGAGCGGCTACCGCCGGCGGGGCCGCCGTTGGGGCAGTAGCGGGTGTCGTTCATGACCAGCTTGATCTGCTTTGGCGTCAGGCCGAGGGGACGCAGGGTTTCGTGGGCCGTGCCCAGAACGCCCATGTCCGCGCCCTGACCATGGTCGTGCCAGCAGGCGTAGACCGTGACGGTGCCGTCGGCGTTGAGTTCCACTTCGGATTCGGCGGTGTCCGGGCCGTCGAGGCCGGAGCCGTACACGCCGAGGGCGATGCCCACGCCGCGCTTTACGTCGTCCGTGGAGTTTGCGGCGACGCGCTTTTTGGCTTCCTCGTACTTGGGACGCATGGCCTCGAAGATCTCAGGCAGGCTGAGGACTTCCGGCGTCTGGCCCGTGGGCGTGGTGGAGCCTTCGCGGTAGATGTTCTTGAACCGCAGTTCAAAGGGATCCATGCCCAGCTTTTCGGCCAGTTCGTCCATGAGCACTTCGGACGGGAATTCGCTTTCCGGCGCGCCGTAGCCGCGGAAGGCGGAGCCCCATGCGTGGTTGGTGCACACGGTGCGGCCTTCGCCGCGGATGGCCGGGATGTCGTAGCCCGCGCCAATGAACTGCGCGCCGCGCAGGGTCAGCAGGTCGCCGAACTCGGAGTAGGGACCATGGTCGCAGGTCCAGTCCGTTTCCATGCCAAGGAGCTTGCCGTCCTTGGTGGCGGCCATGCGCACGTTGGTGAAGAAGGGCGAGCGCTTCCCGGTGTAGGTCTGCTGCTGGTACCAGCTGTATTTCAGGAAGACCGGACGGCCGGTGGCAAGGCTGGCCGCGCCGACGAGAGCCTCCATGGTGGGGCTGAACTTGTAGCCAAAGGTGCCGCCCGTGGGGTTCTGCACCATGATGAGCTTGGCCGGGTCCACGCCGAGGCCGGGGGCAATCATCAGGCCGTGCAGGTGCAGGCCGATGGACTTGGAGTGGATGCACAGGTTGCCTTCGTCGTCGGTGTAGGCAAAGCCGACGTCCGGCTCGATGGGCATGTGCGGCTGACGGCCGACGTAGAAGTCGTCTTCCACGACAACGTCGGCCTTGTCGAAGATGGGCGCGGTTTCCTCGCCCTTGGCAATCTTCTGGGTGAAGTAGATGTTGGGGGTGCCGGGGTGGATTTCCAGCGCGTCCTCTTCCATGGCGGCGTAGGCGTTCATGTATTCGGGAAGCTGCTCCAGCTCCACCTTGACCTTTGCCGCGGCGGCCTGCGCGTTCTTTTCCGAATCCGCACAGACGATGGCGATGGCGTCGCCGTACTGGAAGACCTTTTCATCGCAGAGGATGGGACGGTCCCAGCCGTCGCCCTTGTTGGACGGGAAGGTAATCAGGCCGGTGATGCGGTTTTTGCCCTGAATGTCCTTGTGGGTAACCACCTTGAACACGCCGGGCATCTTTTCGGCTTCGCTGGTGTCGATGGACAGAATCTTCGCGTGGGAGATTTCCGCCTGCACCAAGGCGCATTTGAGGGTGTTGTCGGGCATCTTCAGGCCGAGGTCCGCGCCGTAGTCCAGCGTGCCGGTCACCTTGGCGACGGCGGTAGGGCGGGGGTACTTGGAGCCCCAAATGCGGCCGTCCTCGGGCATCTTAAAGAGCAGGTCGTCCAGCTTCATGTCGCCACGCATAACGGCGGCGGCGTCCATAACCGCGTCCACAAGCTGCTTGTAGCCGGTGCAGCGGCAGGCGTTGCGGTGCTTCTGGAACCAGTCGCGGATGTCTTCGCGGCTGGGCGAGGGGGTGCCCATGATGAGGGCGTAGGTGGACACGATAAAGCCCGGAGTGCAGAAACCGCACTGCGCGCCGCCGTGTGCCATCCACGCAACCTGAATGGGGTGAAGCTGATTCGGGGTGCCGATGCCCTCCAGCGTGACGATTTGCGTGCTGTCGGCCACGCGTTTCATCTTCAGGGAGCAGGAGCGCTTGAGCTTGCCGTCCACAATGACGGTGCAGCTGCCGCACTGGCCGGTCCCGCAGCCAACCTTGACGCTTGTCAGGCCAAGGTTTTCGCGCAGGACAGTGGCGAGGGATGTATCGTTTTCAACGATGACCATCCGCTCTACGCCGTTGACGTTGAGGGTCCTTTTGATCATGAAATGATCCTCCTTCTGATTACTGCTGTTGCCTCATATGGAAAGGGTGTCCGTACAGGGCACCGGACCATCACTACTTGCCAAAGGAGCAGAGCGGATAGCGGCAGGTTTCGCATCCTGCACAGAAGCCGCCATGTCCCAGTTCCACGATGTCCTCGCGGGTGGGCGTTTCGCCCGCCACAATGCGTGGGACGACGAGGTCGAAAATGCTGGCGCGGTAATACATCACGCAGCCGGGAAGCCCGACGATGGGGACGTCGCCAAGGTAGGCGAGCAGGAACATCACGCCGGGAAATGTGGGGGAACCGTAGGTGACCACCTCCGCGCCTGTGGCACGGATGCTGGCGGGGGTCTGGTCGTCGGGGTCCACGCTCATGCCGCCGGTGACTACCACCATCTGCGCTCCGGCGCGGACCTGAGCCAGAATGGCGTCGCGGGTCATGTCCGGGTCGTCGCTGACGAAGGTTTGGTCCATGACTTCGGAATTGAGCGCGGCGAACTTTTTGCGGATGACGGGGCCGAATTTGTCCTTGATGCGGCCTGTGTAGACCTCGCTGCCGGTGGTAACCACGCCAACCTTGAGCTGGCGGAAGGGCTTCACGCTGACCACGGGGCCGGTTTCGGCGCAGATGGCCTCCACCTGTTCAATCTTCGCTTCGTCTATAACCAGCGGCACCACGCGGGTACCGGCCACGGCGCGCGACGCGCTGACCTGCAGGCCGTTGTGCATGGTGGCGAGGACGACTTCTTCGATGGAGTTGATGCGGCGCAGGGCGTCCACATTGATGGACAAAAGTCCGGGGGCGGCGGTCATGTTGATGCGGCCTTCGCACACATCGGAGAGGGAAATTCCGGGACCTGCAGCAGCGGCGGCAATGCGCGCGGCGGCGTCGTCCTCATGGAGTTGACCGTCTTCAAGGGACAGCACGTAGACGTGCTCCTTGCCTATTTCGAGGAGTGTGGGGATGTCTTCCGGGCTTATGACGTGCCCTTTGCGGAAGGCTGGACCCTTAAATTCGCCGGGGACGATACGGGTCATGTCGTGGCAGAGAACACTGCCAATGGACTCGTGGACTGGGACGGCTTTCATCATTTCTGGTCGACTCCGAGATTTTTCGCTCGCAGTGCGCACCTGCGGGCGACCTGTCGCTATCTGTCGGAAAAAGGCCTTTTTTGTCCGCTGTTTCCATGTATTGGGAATTTTATATGTTCGGCAAAACATAATAAGTCAATCCCTTTCCCGAAAAAATCTGTGACATAGCGCTTGGGTAGGGTACGGATGAAATGCTAGAAATCCCCGGCAGTCGTGATTTATGACTTTTTTAGGGGGGAATTGATTTGTCGATGAAAATGCGAATGAAATTGTGGCTGGAGAAGGACGGCGAAATGGCCTTCGGTCCCGGACCGGCAGCTATCCTGCGCGAGGTGGAGCGTACCGGGTCGTTGGCCGGTGCGGCGCGGGCGCTTGGCATGTCGTACCGCACGGCGTGGGGGCGGATGAAAAAGCTGGAAAATGCGCTTGGTACGGCGCTTGTCGCCAAAAAGGGCGGCAACAAGGCGGGCAGCACGCTGACGGCGTACGGGCAGGTGCTTCTGGAGGCCTATGAGGCGTGGGAGGTTTCAGTTCGGGCCGAGGCCGCGAAAAAGGCCGAGGAGCTGTTTCCCTTCCCCGTGGAGGTGAAACGCTGACGCAGGCGCGCCCGTGAAGCTCTTTATGGTAAAGGGCCGGGGGGAAACTGGAGGGGGAAATTGCCAAGGGGGCGAAGGCGCACGGTGCGTCTTCGCCCCCTTGGCCGTGAAGGAGGACGGTGGAAAGAAACTGGCCCAGCCAGTTGGCTACATGCTTTCGCAGCAGAAGCGGTCCCAGCCCATAAGGTCGGCGGCCGCGGCGATGGTGGTGCCAAAGAACAGCACGGGTTTTTCGCCAAGGAAGGTATCCACGGTGCCGTTGACGAGGGTTGACCCCGTGACCAAGAGCAGGTCCGCCCACTGTATGGCGGCGTCCGTATCGTCCGGACCAAGGACCGTCAGCCCGCACTTGTGCGCGCCGATATTGTCCGGGTCGAGGTCCACGATGCGCATGGAAAAGCGCGGGGCGAGGGTTTCGAGCATTTTGGGCTGGTAGCCGATTTGCGTGATGCGCACGCCCGCGCCGTAGGTTTCCGTGATGTAGTCGGCCAGCTTGGGCGCGCAGTGGCTGGGGCCTTTGTCGCGGCAGTGGATGGTGTGGTCCGTTTGCGCAAGGCGGCGCTGCACGGCGTTGAGGGCGGCGACGAACAAGGCGCGGCGGAAGTTGTTTTCAAGGGGCATGTCGCAAATCTCGCGCAGGGAGGCGTCAAAGTCGCCGTAGCGGTCCGTAAAGGCCTGCCCGCGCGCGTCGCCAAAGGCGGCTTCCATGAGCCGCTCCTTGCCGCGCTGAAGGGGAAAGTCGTCGCCTTCGGGGTCGCCGATGGCTTCCTCGACGCTGAGGGTGCGGGCGTGCACGCTGACGCGCTCGTCGAGGATGCCGTTTTTGTGCCAGATGTCGCGGGCCTTGGTGCGGACGGATTCCAAAATGGGAGTATGCATGTGAAGGGCCTCCTTGCGCCGCTTTAGACGGCGGACCATTTTTTAAGCAAGGTGAAGATGCCGACGGATGCCACGCCGATGATAACGGACAGGACGGCGGCGCGTTCGAATTCGCCGTTGTAGACGGCGTTGTAGATTTCAAGGGACAGCGTGTTGGTGCGGCCAATGACGTTGCCGCCGAGCATGAGGGTCATGCCCACTTCCCCAAGGGCGCGGCCAAGGGCGAGGAGCATCCCCGCGGCGATGCTGCGCTTGGCGCAGGGGATGAGCACGCGCAGAAAGATGGTATGCGGGGCCTTGCCCAGCACGGCGGCAACCTCCGCCAGCCGCGCCGCTTCCGCCGAACGTAGCGCCGCCTGAATAGGCTTGACCGCAAGGGGAAGTCCCGCCACAAACGCGGCCACAACAAGGCCGGGAAAGCCAAAGATGACGCCCTCGCCCAGCATGCCGCCCAGCGGACCGCTCCGGCCAAGGAGCAGAAGCAGCACAAACCCCGTGGCTACGGGCGGAAACACCAGCGGCAGGGTGACGAGGGTGTCCACAGCCTCACGCAGGGGGCCGCGCGCGTGCGCCAGCCAGCATGCCAGCGGCACGCCCAAAACGAGCAGCAGGCACCCCGCCACGCCAATCACGCGCAGGGAGAGTGTGAGCGGGTGGATGGTGGCGGCGTCCGTAAGGATGTGCAGAACCGGCATGAATTCGTCCTACAGACCGTGGCTGGCGACGATGGCCCGCGCCTGCTCCGTCGCAAGGAAGGCGGTAAAGTCCGCGCACTGCTCGGGATGCGGCGCGTCCTGCATGCGGGCGATGATGATGGCGATGGGGTCGTAGGTGGACTGGTCCAGTACGGTGTAGCCGCCAATGGCGTCGCCGAGGCGCCGCGCGTGGGTCAGGTTGATGAAGGCGTAGTCCACCTCGCCGCTGGTAACGTAGGACGCGGCCTGCGGCACGGTGAAGACGATGAGCAGCTTTGTCTGCACGGCGTCCGCTACGCCTGTGCTTCGCAGGTAATGCGTGGCGGCGTTGCCGTAGATGGCGCGGACCGGGTCGGGAATGGCGATGCGGGTGACGGCGTCCCTCAGCAGGTCGTCAGGGCCGGAGTACGCGCCGCCCTTGGGGTAGGCTACCACCAGGCGGCCCATACCCACAGGGGTAACATCCGCAAAGCTCAGGTTGGCGGAATCCAGATACGCCTTGTCGCCAAGGACGAGGTCCACAGCCCCCGTCAGGCGCGCTTGCGCCGTCACGCGGGCCATGTTGCCGTAGATACGGTCCACGGCGCAGCCTGTTGTGGCGGTGTAGGCGTCGGCAAGGTCGTCCACGAGGGAGCGGTAGCCTGCGCCGGCGGCAAGGACCGTGGCGGCGTGGGCCAGTGCGGGAGAGGCGAGAAGCGCGGCGATGGTTACAGCGAAGAGGAAACGGCGCATTGCTGTGGCTCCTTGTGGGGCATGTCGGTACCGGGGATGGGCGCGCGGCGCGAGGTCTGGCGCGCCAGCCATTCGGGCGAGGCGTGGCCGTCCTCCACGGCGACGATGTGGTCTGCGAGGTAGAAGGCTTCCTCAAGGTCGTGGGTGACGTGGACCACCGGGATGTCGAGGTCCTTCTTGAGGGTTTTCAGCTCCCGGCGCAGGGCGTCGCGCGTGGCAACGTCCAGCGCGGAAAAAGGCTCGTCCAGAAGCAGCAGGGTGGGCTTTCGGGCCAGCGCCTGACAAAACGCCGCGCGTTGGCGCTCGCCGCCGGAGATATTGGCGGGCTTGCTGTCTGCGATGTGCGTGATGCGAAAGCGCTCCAGCAGGTCATCCACACAGCCGTCGTCCTCGGCGGCGAAGGCGACGTTCTTGCGCACCGTCAGGTGCGGAAAGAGGGTGTAGTCCTGAAAAACAAGGCCCAGCCCGCGTTTTTGCGGCGGCAGAAAGGTGCGGGCGGCGGTGTCGTTCCACACGGCGTCATTAAGGGTGATGGTGCCGCGGTCCGGGCGGGCCAGCCCGGCGATAATGCGCACCAGCGTACTTTTGCCCGCACCCGAGGGACCGACAAGGGCCGTCAGGGTGCCGGGCGCGCAGGTGAGGCGCATATCCAGCGTAAAGTTGGCCAGCGCCTTGGTGACGTTGACGCACAGGGTCATGAGTTCCTCCCATTGACGCGGTTGATGGCAAGCAGCGCCACGAAGCTGACCGGGATGAGCGCCAGCGACATGTACATGGCGTCGGTGTAACGCAGGGCTTCCACGGCTTCGTAGATGGCGATGGAGGCGACCTTGGTGGAGCCGGGGATGCTGCCGCCCACCATGAGGATGACGCCGAATTCGCCAAGGCTGTGGGCAAAGACCAGCATGGCCGCAGCCGCGATGCCGGGCAGGCTGTTGGGCAGCACCACACGCAGGAAGGTTGCCGAAGGGGACAGGCCAAGGACGGCGGCGCTCTCCAGCAGGCGCACGTCCAGCTTTTCAAAGGCGGCGCGCATGGGCTGGACGGCAAAGGGCAGGTTGTACACCAGCGAGGCCAGCACAATACCGGTGAAGCTGAATACCAGTCTGTCGCCCGTGGCGGACTCCCAAAGGCCGCCCAGCGGTCCTTCGGGACCCATAGCGATGAGCAGGGCAAAACCGAGGACCGTGGGCGGCAGGACCATGGGAAGTGAGACAACAGCGTCAATCAGACTTTTGCCGCGAAAGCGGCAAAAAGCGAGAATATAGGCGGCTGGCGCGGCCACAATGGGGATAAGTACCGTGGTGACCAGCGCCAGCTTGGCGGAAAGCAGAAGCGGAGTCAGGTCCATGCTATTTGTAACCGTACCTGCTCTTGATGGCTTGCACTTCGGGGCTGGCAAGGAATTCCACAAAGCGCTGTGCGGCGTCCTTGTGCTGGGCGTTTTTCAGGATGCAGGCGGCCTGCACTACGCTTGGCGCGTTGTCCACAACAACGTAGGAGCCAGCGCGGCCCTGGTCCGAGAACATGGACGAATAGGCGCAAAAGCCCGCGTCAGCCGCGCCGGTTTCGGCGTACTGAAACACCTGCGCGATGGTTTGAGCATAGACAAGGCGCGGGGCCAGCGCGTCCCACAGGCCGGCATCCTTG
This sequence comes from Desulfobaculum sp. SPO524, assembly GCF_044987625.1. Taxonomy (NCBI): domain Bacteria; kingdom Pseudomonadati; phylum Thermodesulfobacteriota; class Desulfovibrionia; order Desulfovibrionales; family Desulfovibrionaceae; genus Desulfobaculum; species Desulfobaculum sp. SPO524. The sequence continues at coordinate 180,761 of NZ_JBJDSB010000003.1, forward strand.
AGGGCGTTCATGGCGGAGGTGCCGTAGGGCGCGGTTTCAATATTGGCAATGGCGATTTTGCTCAGCTTCGGGTCGGTGACGGCCTTTTGCCATGTGGTGGCGGAAAAGTCGGCGGACTTGGACCAGAACACAATTTGGCCCTTGGCGTAGACAAAGGGTTTTTCGGCCTTGCCCGCGGCAAACAGCAGGTCTGGGCGGCGCTGGTCGGCGGCGAGGAAGACGTCAAAGGGCGCGCCGTGGGTAATCTGCCCATACAGCTTGCCGGTGGAGGTGTAGGTGGCCTGTACGTCAAGGCCGGTCTTCGCCTTGAAGGCGGGGATGATTTCCTGCATGGCGGGCATAAAGTTAGCGGCCTGCGCGACAAGCAGGTCCGCGGCCAGCGCCGACGAGGCCGGAAGGCTCAGTAGCGCGGCAAGGACAAGGGCGAAAAGGCGTTTCACGGTGAATCTCCTGAAATGTAAAAGGATTCAGCGGTTGACAGAACCGTCAGCGCAGGGACAATACGGTCAGAACACGGAGAAGAACAACCCGGTCACGCGAATGCGTGAAAGCGTGACTGTGAAGGAGAAAACGGCATGACGCAGGATTCACCGCGCGGCACCAACGCGGACAGGCTGACGCCTTCGGACGTGTTTGAAGTGCCCGAGGGTGTGGAGCATCTGGACGCAGGCGCATTGGCGCGGCTGGAGCAGGCCTTTCGCCGTTGGCGCGATGGCGCGCAGCGGGTGGACCACCAGCGTTCGCGCACGCGGGTGCTCTTGCTGTTTCTTGTTCTGCGCCACAGCGGTGCCAAGCTGGGCGAAGTGCTGGACCTTGATGAGCGCGAGCATGTGGACGGCGGTCGCGATATGGTCCTGCTGGGCAAGGGCGAAGCCCGGCGCGAGGTGCCCCTGCCGCGCGCCGTCTGCCGCGAAATTCGGGCCTTTATGGAAAGTCCTCTTGCCGCGGGGCTGGACGGGCAGGTCTTTCATCTGGACCCCGGCTACGTGCGCCGGATGTTCTATTCTCGCGCCGAGGACTGCGGCATACCACGGCGGCTTGGCGCGCCCAGCGCCTTGCGCCGGTCCCGCGCGGTGGAGATGCTGCGTAGCGGCGTCCCCCTCGGCGTGGTGCGCGAGGTGCTGGGGCAGTCGTCCGCGAACCTTGCGGAGGTGTACCAGCAGTGGTCGCGGCAGGATGTGCGCAGCATTGTGCGGCGGCTGGCCATTGGCGATGGGCCGGTGAAGTCCAGCGCGCGCAACTCCTTTGCAGGGCATGTACGGCACGTGCGGCGTGATGTGGTCATGGCGGAAGTGGAGCTGGAGACGGCTTCGGGCCAGCGGCTGTGCGCGGTCATCACGGCGGAGAGTTTGGACGCGCTGGGCATTGAGCCGGGCGTGAGCATTGCCGCCACGGTGAAGGCGCCGCATGTGGAAGTCCGCCCCGCGCCGGACGGGAGCGTGCAGAGTACGCGCAATTGCCTGCTGGCAACGGTATCCAGCGTGCGCTCCACCGAGGTGCTGGCCGAGGTGTCGGGCGTGACCCCGGACGGCTTTGAGGTCTGCGCCCTTGTCTCCACCAGTTGCCTGAACGACGCGCCGCTGCGCCCCGGCGATGTGGCGGAATTTCGCTTTAAGGCGCTGTCCGTCGTGCTTGCCGTACTGTAGCGCGGGCGGGGTGAGAGGGCGCTTCTGTTCGTGGGAGGGCACGTTGTGGCGGCGCACAGGGCTGACCGGGGCGCATGTGGCGCGCCGGGAGAACGAGGGGCGTCTGCCAGCGCAGCACCGTGAAGACCCCGCCTACGGGAAGCATTCCGGTACACAAACGAAGAAGGGCGGCGTAGCCCCCCTCTTTTTAGAACTCCTCAAAACGGGAGAATCAGCCCGCCACGTCGGTTGGAGGGTGCCTCTCGGAGAATGTGTTCGTCCTGCGGTTTTCCCTACCGCAGTCATGGCGCGTCCGCGCCGAATCCTCTCTACAGTCCGTATTGATATTTGATGGTGAACCGCGCTGTGACGGGCATGGTGCCGGTGGCGCTTGGGCGCGTGATGCGTCCACTGGTGGCGCGGATGGCCTCGCGCGCGGCGGCGTCAAGGGCGGCGTCTCCGGAGGAGCGCACAAGGCGGATGGCCGTAAAGCTGCCGTCTGCCGCGATGGTCAGGGCAAAGCGCGCCTTGCCGATGAGGCGTTCGCGCGTTGCGCCTGCTGCGCGGAATTTGGCGCGTTCCACTTCCTTACGCACGGTTTCAAGGTATTGCCGTAGCAGGCGCTGTTGCCGTGCACGGTCCGATTCCTCGCCGCCTTCGCCTTCGCCGGACGGCGCGGCCATGTGCTGGCTGAGAGACATGCCGCGCGGGGCCGTGGACGCGCTGACGTCAAGGCTCACCGGGATGGCGGTCACCGCCGCGCCTGTGGACGCCGTTGGCGCGTAGCCGCCGTGCAGCAGCAGGAAATGGACGAAGACCGACGCCGCGAGGCAGGCGGTCCAGAGGTTCTTGGACATTACGAGGCCGCGTCCTTGGTCGAGCCTGTGGCGATGACCATATTATCCACACCGCACCCGCGCGCCACGTCCATGGTGGCGATAAACGCGCCGACATTGGCCTGTGGCGAGGCCTTGAACAGCACCTGCGCCGGGCGCTGGGCTGGCGGGGCCTGCATGGCGTCGCGCAGGATGAAGCCAAGGTCGTGCAGGGTGATGTGCTCGTCGTTGCAGGTGAGGGTGCCGTCGGCGGCGAGGGTGATTTCCAGCGACTGGCCCGTCACCGGGCGCGAGGTTTCAGCGGGCGGCAAATCAACGTCCATCCCCTTGGCCGTGAAGACGGCGGACACCACAAAGAAAATGAGCAGGATGAACACCACGTCCAGAAGCGGCGTCATATCTGGCCGCGCCGGACGGACCGTGCGTTTGACCAGTTCAACCATCGCGGCGCTCCATGGCGTCGATGAGGGTGTTTGCCGTGCGCTGCATGGCAAAGGCCGCCTTTTCCTGCTGACGGCGGAACCACGCATGGGCCAGCAGGGCCGGGATGGCGACGGCCAGCCCTGCGGCTGTGGTCAGCAGTGCCTGCCAGATGCCGCCGGCAAGGGTGGTGATGTCCACTGCGTTGCCGGCCGAAGACAGGCGCGAAAAAGCGTCAATCATGCCCAGCACAGTGCCCAGAAGCCCCAGCAGCGGCGCGGCGCTGGCCGTGGTCGCCAGAAAGTCCAGCCGCCGCCCCAGCGTAAAGAGGATGCCCTCGCCCGCCCGCGTCGCGGCGGCTTCGCGCTGTTCGCGGCCGGAATTCGTGAGGATGGAGCGGAACAGCGGCGCGTAGGCCGGCGCGGCTTCCTCGGCGCTGTGCAGGGCTGAGTCGGTGTTGCCGTTAGCGGCGGTTGCCGTAATGTCCTGCACGGTGTCGTCACCGGGAAAGCGTGACGTGCTGAAGAGAATGAGCCGTTCAATGATGACGGCAAGGGCGAGGACGGACAGGATGATGATGGGCCAGAGCATCACTCCGCCCTGTTCGAGGTAGGTCATTGCGCGGTGTCCTGTCGTATGGCTCCGGGCAGGCAGTCCAGTCCGGAGGCTTGGGGATTGCGGCCGATGGCAACGAGGAAGGAGGTGTCGTCAAATCCATCGCCCAGTGGGGTTATGTCGTAGCGGCCTGCCACATACTGCACCACAAGCGGCTCCTGCGCGTCCGAGCAGCGGACAATGCCCTTGATGCGGAAAATGTCCGCCGGGCAGGCGCTGAGAGCCTGCGTGAGTGCGGCGCGCGGCAGGGGTGCGTCGTAGGTGAACCGCGCGGCGCTGAAGCCTTCGTCCGCATGGGAGCCGTGGGAGTGCTCCGGGACAGAGGGCATCAGGCCGGGCGCGGTTTGGGTAGGGTCGTCGTTGTAGAGCAGGCCGGGGTTCATCTGCGCGTGGGTGGTCTCCACCAGTGGCGCGCGGGAGTTGAGCTCCCGGATGCGCTGCTTCAGCGCGCCAAGCGCGTCCGCGCTGACAAGGTCGCATTTGTTCACAAGGATGATGTCCGCCGCGCGCACCTGATTGCGGGCGATGTCCGTGTCGTCAAGGACGGCGGCGTTGGCGGCGTCCACAAGGGTAGTGACGGAGTCGAACCGCACCAGATGGCGAAGCTGACCGATTTCATCCAGCAAATTGAAGGGATTGGCGAGGCCTGTGGCCTCAAGGACGATGGTCTCGGGGCTGTAGCTGGCCATCAGGCGCTCAATGCCGCGGGCAAGGCTTCCGGCAAGGGTGCAGCATACGCAGCCTTCATCAAGCTCCACAATGGAGTCGTCGCCCTGCAGGAGCTTGCCGTCCACGCCGGTTTCGCCGATTTCATTTTGAATGATGGCGACCATTTCGTCGCGCGCGGCGTGGTATTCCAGAAGCTGATTCAAAAATGTCGTCTTGCCCGCGCCCAGAAAGCCGCTGAGCACGATGAGGCGGGGGCGCATGTCAAAAGCGGCGGCGTGCTCGCCCTGCGTAGCAAGGGCGGCGAGGTCGTGGGTGCGCCACCACAGGGCGGTACGGATGTCCTCTGGCTGGTCGGCCTCGGCAAGGGCTGTGTTGTCTCCTCCGGGAAGGAGGACCGCCAATGCTTCGCTTGAGGGGCGGTCCCCCCATCCGAGGCTGTCGATGAGGGTGGAGGAGGCGACAGCCCGGAAATGTCCTTCCCGTCCGGGGATGCTGGGCGATTGCGGCGCGGTGGTGGTGCGCCCGTAGCGGCAGGGGGCCTCGCCAAGGCTCAGGGACAGGGCCGCGCCCATGGCAGTGAACAGCGGCAGAGCCAGCTGACGTTCCGGCAGGTCCTCTTCGGCTTCGCCCGGAGCGATAAGCCATCCGCCGTCCGGCAGGGGCACGCCGTTTTCACTGATGACGCGGCGGCGCTCGCTGGCGCTGAGGGCGAGGAGCAGGGCGCTTTCGTCATCCTTGAGCATGAGGGTGACGACGCCGATGCGGAAGGCGCACAGGGCGTCTCCCCAGTTTTCGAAGGCGCGCACGCCGTCGTCGTAGCCCGGCTGGGCCGCGATGTAGGAGGCGACAAGGGCCATGGATTCTAAAATCTCTTCATCCTGCGCGGGGAAATAGTACAGGTTCAGTGTGGCCTGCGGGCCGCTGGGCGTAGCGGTAACGTCTGCTGTGGCAACGCCGTAGACGCCGGGGCGGGCGTCCAGCTTGCAGGTCCACGCCCGTCCGCCGCCAATGCATGGGGCCATGCCGCGCCAGCCGGTCAAACGCTTGAAGGGGCGCTCCTGACAGGCCACAAGCAGGCTGTTGACGATCATGCCGGGAAGGCTGGCGGCGCTGACAGTGCCGCGGGATGGGGGCAGGATGGAGGAAAGATTCATGGTGCGTGTGCCTCGCGCTGGAAATATGGGCCCCGGCCCGCGTGCGCGGGCCGGGGAGGATGGGGACGAGCGGAGTCCCCGCTAGGGTACTTGGCTAAACGCCAAAGGTTATCTTGTCACCGTTGCCGAGGTAGTCCTTGGACGCCGAGCGGAAGCGTGCGGTGCCGCGGACCACGGGGTATCCGGCCTCGATGAACTTTTTGGCGGTAAGGTGACCGGTGCAGTGGTTGCAGCCAATGCGGTCAAAGCCCCAGTCGCCAAGGGAGATGACGAGGTCGTCGTATTTGGGATCCCAGTCCTCAAAGGGCGAGATGTGCAGGCCGCCGTAGATGCCGTAGAACTTGTCCTTGTCGTACTTCAGCTGGGTGTAGGCGAAGTCCGCAAACTTCAGGATGCCCTGATGGCAGCAGCCGGAGATGAGCACAAGGCCCTTGCCCTTGACGTTGAAGGCAAGGGAGGTCTCGCCAAACACGCGGTTGATGATGGGCACGTCGAACTTGAGCAGCGCCATGCCTGGCGTGATGTTGGTCACGGGCTGGTCGGCGATGTGCAGATTGCCGGTGTGGCCGCAGTCCTTGATGTACTGCAGGCCTTCCTCGTAGAAGCCGTCATGCACGTAGAGTTCAATGTTCGGGTCGTACTTGGTGGTGACGGGCAGGCCCCAGAAGTGGTCCCAGTGCTCATGCGAGATGAACAGCCCCTCGATTTCACCGGCCTGCAAGAGCTTGTCGATGCCCTCGCGCTTAAAGGCGGCGTCCATCCATGTGTAGGACCAGCCGGTATCCAGCAGGTACTTGTGGATGGTGCCGTCCATGGCCTCCACCTCGATGAGGCAGGAGTAGCCGCCGGCGTTTTCGGGGTGCAGGGTCAGGCCCTGCTGGATTTCCCACGCCTTTTCGAGGTCGTGCGGCAGCAGGTGCTTGATGGAGTCAATACCTTCCTTATACGAGCCCTTGGCCGAACCCTTGCCGTTGCCGAAGGGGGGCCAGTTCAGGGTGTACTGGTTCACCAGCAGGCCGCCGGCCTTGTGGATGTCGCCGATGAGGTGGGCGTTGTTGAACCAGCTGGTCTCGGAGATATTGGTTACGCGCACGCTGCGGCATTCGCCGAAGTCCTGCATTTTGCGCTTGGGGTCGGGCATGCGGTCGTAGGCGGACGGGGTGTAGGAATACAGGCCCATTCCGGCAAAAGCGCCCACGCACAGGCCTGTGGCCGCGCCTTTCATGAAGTCGCGTCTGTTGACGCCGTTTTCGTTCTTGCTCATTGTCGTGCTCCTTTGGCCTTCGCGCCTACTTGATGATGGTGATGTTTTCGCCGACCCAAGGCAGGACGGTGATCATCAGCCAGTACAGCCCGACGCCGCAGGCGAGGCCCACGGCCAGACCCTTGGCCAGCGCGGACGTCCACTTCACGTCGCTGGCGACGATTTCCTCTTCCACTTCGCGCAGTTCGGCTTCGGTCTTGCGTTCGGCCTTCCAGCCGGGCCAGCCGTCCATGAACCACACATTGATGAGGAAGATGTTGATGAGCCAGATCATCGGGATCATCGGGAACTGCTGCGGATGCGAGAAGCCCTTCTGCGTGCCGAGGAACAGGTGCGAGGTCTTGTAGTAGATAACGTAGACCACAACGGCCATTACGGCGGTGAGCAGGGTGCGCAGGCACACGTTCACCGGGCGGCTGAACTTGTTGGGCCAGTTGCCGCAATAGAAGTTGAGGTACAGGGTGGGCACCAGCCAGAAGATGGCCATTTCGCCCACGTGCAGCCAGCGCCAGTCCGGAGCCATCAGGCGGCGGGTGCCGCGGATGGTCTCGCCCCAGACGAGGTCCTGCGCATAGAAGAGGAAGTAGCACAGCGCCAGCGCCACGCCGATGATGCCGAAGAACGATGCCGTGCGGCGCAGCCAGTCCGTCTTGATGAGGTTGAAGGGATAGCGCTCCCAAATGGTTTCATACAGCCACACCACCACGGTGCAGCACATAATCCACGCAATGTGGAAGTTGCCGGACACGGTGTTGGCAAAGCTCTCCCAGTAGGGCGGGCAAATGGCGGTGAACTTCTGCCAGGGGTAGAAGAGAATCGCCATGTGCGAGTGCATGGTCAGGAAGTAGACAATCATGCTGAAGAAGAACGTCACCAGCACGATGGTGATGCCGCGCGCGGGCTGCTTCAGCTTGCCCCACGGGGCGTTTTCGCAGGCGACCACCCAACTGGGGGACAGCCACGAGGCGATGGCGGCAAACATCATAATGGCCTCGGCCGCGTACTCAATGGCGTAGAAGTCCGAAATGCCCATGTCGATGAGGCGGTCCGGGTCAAAGTAGGCGATGCCGAAGTTGCCGAGGATGTCGACGAAGAAGCCCTTAATCAGCAGTACCATGGCGGCCACGCTAAACAGCGTAAGCACGGAGCCTTTGATAAGCGGGTGCGTCTTTTCAAGCCATGAGCGCTTGAAGGGCCAATAGTCGAAAATGTAGGCCACCCAGATGAACAGGATGAGGAGCCAGCGGCACACCATGTAGCCCACGTACGGGGTGTACATGCGCATCATGCCGCGCGGGTCCTGGAATATCCACCAGGTCACGTAGAAGAACACGGCAATAAGCAGCGTGTTCACAAGGGCCGGGATGGGCCCGTTCCAGCGTTTGACCAGCTTGCGACTCTCCAGATAGCTGAAACTGCTGTGGTCCATGCTATTCTTTCTCCTTTGCCGAACGGTTGGACGGGGCGATGCCGTCACTGTGTTGCCGTTCGTCAGCTCTCGTTGATTGCGGTTCCGCGTCCGGAACCAGTTCACGCAATTGCCCGGGCGTGACCGTAGCCGGATCGATGCCCATCGCCATGGCGCGCATAAAGAGTTCCCGTTCGCTCAGGGGCTGTGGGGCGTCCTCGTCCTGCGCCGCGGCGAATCCACCAAGGATGCGGCTGAAGAATTCTCGTCGTTTCATGAAATCGTATGTGAATCGTTCGTGCGGCTAGTCCGCCAGCACAAGACGGCTGAATGTATCAATGCAGCTTTCCGCAAGGCTTGCGGCTTCCTTCATATTGCCGGTGCGGATGGCGTTGATGAGTTCCACATGGCTGGCGAACAGCGCGTCCACCACCACTTCCGACAGGCCCGTACCGCCGATGGACAGCCCCTCGGCGGCGGTGGCCAGCTCGCGCAGGAGCAGGGTCAGAAAGTCGTTGCCCGTGGTCTCCGCCACAGAAAGGAAGAACCCGATGTACTGGCGCGCCACGTTTTCCATATCGCGGTTGACGATGGCGCGGCCAAGGCGCGCGGTGGCGTGCTCCAGCTTGTCGATGTCCGACGCGGTGTGGTGTGCGGCGGCGCGCCGGACCAAACCGGGAACAGTGACGGAGAAGGCCTCCAGCAGTTGCCCCGCCATGCGCGAGTTTGCGCCGGTACGCAGGGCCTCCCAGCTCAGGCGGCCTTGGGGATTTTTGACGTAGCATCCACTGCGGCGGCGGATTTCCACGTAGCCCATGGTTTCAAGATTGCAGAGCGCCTCGCGGATGGTATTGCGGCTGGTGCCGAACAGTTCCGCAAGCCGTCGTTCTCCGGGGAGTCTGTCCCCTTTGGAAAAACGGTTGCTTTGAATCATGGCCGCGATTTTTTCGCAGACGGAGTTTTTTTGCGCGAGCTGCATAGTCTGGTCCAACCAGTTTAAGGTGAATCACCATGTGTAATGTGCACTGCTCACTGGATTATAAAGAGGCCACCAGTGCGGCAAGGATTTTGTGAAAAACATGGCACAAACTGGTTGGGCCAGTAGGCCTGTGGAAGTGGCGCGTGGCGCAGTGAAAAAGGCGAAAAGGCAGGAGTGACGGGGAATTTGCGCGGGCAGGGTATGCGGGCGCTTCACGTCGGGCAGGTCAAAAAAACGCGGCGACCCGCGCAACAATGTGCAGGAATCGCCGCGTTATGCAGACTCTGGATGGACCAGTTGGGCGGAACTGGTCAGGAGGTGGATAAACAGCGTTGCAGTTCGCGCTGGAAGTCCGTGAAAATGGGGCTGAACAGGGCGGGGGAGTCCTCGTCGTAGTTGCCGACTGTTGTGGAACAGAAGATGAGCACAAAGCAGATGTCGCCGTCCTTGAAAAAGGGCTGCGCGTAGTAGGAGCGGATGCCGCGGGGGATGAACAGCGCCCAGTCGATGGGCTTGATGCTGCGGGAGGTGTCGTTCACCACAAGGTGGGTGAGGCCGAATTGGACGATGTTTTCAGCTATGGACCCGGTGTAGGAGTGGGTGTCGTTTTCCCGCACGCCCTCAAAGGGAAGCCCCGCACCGGTCACCTGTATGGTGTCGTTGTCCGGGAAAATGCGCGAGAGCATCACCGCGTCCGTCCCCGTGCCCGAGGGCAGGTTGTGCAGGATGGCGGCCAGCAGGTCGCGCAGGCTGGTGCTGGCGTGCATGGCGCCGGCGATGTCCGGCACGGACAGGCCTGTTTGGGGCTCCGGCGTTTTGCGGTGGGCCACGGGGGCGGAGGCTGGGTTCAGGGCCAGCCACAGCAGGTTCTGCCCGTCGCGGGCAATGGCCCGGATGCGCGCGTCGGCCACATGCACTGCGCCGGATTTGTCCGTGATGCTGACCTCGCCGTTCCAGCTGTCCGAAAAGATGAGGCTTTCGTAGGCCGCATGCAGGGTGGCGCTGGTGGTTGCGCCCAGCAGGGCTTTAACGTCCAGCGTGCGCAGTTCCTGCTCCGTGTAGCCGAGCATGGCGCGCGCGGCGGCGTTGGCCATGGCGACCCGGCGGTCATGGAAGCGCAGCAGGATGACGGGCGTGTCAAAAAGATCAATTTTGGTGGCAAGGCCGGGGCGTTCGGACAGGATATGAAGGCTGTTCATCTGCCGGGTGAAGTCCATCAGAAAGCCCACGGAACAGCATGAGAACACCGGGTCCGGCATGCCCGCCATCTTAATCCATTGGAGGGTGCCGTCGCTGTTGGTGATGCGGAAGATGCCGCTCATGGGGCGGCGGCTGCGGATGCTGTCGAAACACTCGCGAAAGCGGGGCCAGTCTTCGGTCAGGACCAGCTCGCGGGCAAAGGTCATGTTTTTGATGAGCAGGTCGGACTTTTCCGCCAGTCCGGGCAGGCGATGGGTATTGAGCAGGGTTATCTCGTTTTTAATGATGTCGATTCGCCAAAACAGGGCGGGCACGGCGTTGAGATAGGCGGGAAGCGTGTCCCGAAGCTGCTCTATGGCTTCGGACGGGGTTTGCCGTGAGGTCATGATGGTTTCCTTCGCTCTAGAAAATGCGTTGCTGTGCGGCGCTTCCGTCGTGGTGCCCCTGACGGCGCGGCCTGCGTGGCGCATCCGCCGGCAGGGCCGCGGTGCGCAGATGTCGCCGGGACGGCCATCGTCCGGGCGGGTGGTGGGGATAGACCGCTTCCTTCACGTGCGCAAGCAGGAGGAGGTGTGGTCCAACCAGCCGTGGACGCAAGCTTTACGGGGTCTCCACTGTGGCAGGGATACGCCATGGTGACTCCCCTGTCCAGTGAGCAAGGGCCGCACGGCAGGGGGTGGACTATCTCCCGGTGGACTGAAAATGAGGAGAGATATGACTTGACGTCATGCGCTGTGTGCGTGAGAGTCCTGCCATGCCACTTGCCGATGTGAATCTGAATCTTCTTGTTTCCCTCAAGGCCCTGTTGGACGAGCGTCACGTCAGCCGTGCGGCGGCGCAGTGCAACGTCACCCAATCCGCCATGAGCAAAAACCTTGCGCGGCTGCGCGATATGTTTGGCGACCAGCTTCTGGTTCGCAGCGGCAACCGTCTTGTGCGCACGCCCCTTGCGGAGCGCATTCTGCCGCAGCTTGACAGCGTTCTGCGCGATGTGAGCGCTGTGGTGGAAGCCGGTGGATTTAATCCCGCCATCAGTCGCCGCAGCTTTACGGTGTCCATCACGGACTATCTGGCCCAGCATGCCTTTCCGCAGGCGCTGGCTACGGCTTTTTCCGAGGCTCCGGGCGTTTCCGTGGACCTGCGCATCTGGGACGTGAATGCCGAGGACGCCCTGCGCGACGGACGCGTGGATGTGGCCTCGTGCATGCTGTACGGGCAGACCGCGCCGGACATCGTCTACCACACCCATGGCGAGGACGGCTTCCAGTGCCTGATGCGCGAGGGACACCCCGCCGCAGATGGCGTGCTGACCCTTGCCGATTATATCTCCCAGCCGCATGTGGTCATCACTTCCGGCACGGACAAGCAGCGCGTTATCGACACGGCCCTTGCTCACACGGGCAAACGCCGCCGCGTCGCCCTGCGCGTACCGCTTTATGCCGCCGCCATGCGCACCGTGGCCATGACGGACCTTCTTCTGACCCTGCCGGGGCACATTGCGCGGCATCTGGCCAGCCACCATGGGCTGGTGGTGCGGGATTTACCCTTCCCCTCGCCGCGTTTCAAGTATGGCCTCATGTGGCATCGCCGCACCGACGCGGACCCGGCCAATGTGTGGCTGCGCGGTCACCTGTGGCATAACTTGCAGGCCTTCGGCGTCATGCCCTGACGCGGCGGTATTCCTTTTGGGCATGAGAACCGTGCCTATTAATCATTTCCAAACATGTTTTCGGAGCGTTATCCCCCTCATCGGCGCAATGGCGCCAATCAGGAGGATTTTGAGAATATGTTTGAAACGCTTGCTACGCTGCTGACTGTGGCCTTTGTGGCCCAAATCAGCCCCGGACCGGACATGATGATGCTGGTGCGGCATTCCACGGGCGGAACGCGCGTTCCCGCCGTGGCATGCGCGCTGGGCGTGACCGCAGGATTCTGCGTGCACGTGAGTTTGTCCGTGCTGGGACTGGCCGTGTTGTTGCAGCAGAATGTGATGGTGTTCAACGCAGTACGCTATGCCGGTGCGGCATACTTGCTGTGGATAGGCGTCAGTTGCTTGCGAAGCCGCTCCGGGCTGGACCTTTCCGGGACCGACGGGTGCGCGGCGGCCAGCTGGCGTATGGGCTTTCGTGACGGGCTGTTCTGCAACCTGCTGAACCCCAAGGTGACGCTGTTCGTCCTGAGTGTGTTTACGCAGGTGGTCAGCCCGGAGACGCCCATGCCGCAGAAGCTGGTCTGCGGCGCGGCCCTTGTGGCGGAGTGCTTCGCCGTGTGGCTGCTGTTTGTGCTTTTCCTGCACACTCCGGCCCTGCGGCGCATTCTGGAGCGCAGGCAGGGCGTGCTCAACGCCTTTGCCGGGGTGGTGCTGTGCGGCCTTGGCGGGGCGATTCTTATCGCCTAGTCCCCGCGCCACATAAGAGTCTTTTGAAAAAGGCGGTCTTCCTGAGGGAAGGCCGCCTTTTTGCGTGCTATGCGCCGTATTCGGCGTCCAGCAGGACGAGGGATTCGTCCGGGACGGTGATGGCGATGGGGTCGCCCACCGGGGGCGGCGTGGGCGCGAGAGGGAGCAGAACGCGTACCAGCGTTTGCGCCGTGGCTTCCAGCGTTATCTGGATGCTGTGGCCGAGGAAGGTTCGCTCGCGCACGGTGCCGGAAATGATGGATCCGCAGTCCGGGTGCTTCGCCATGGCGGCGTGGATGTCCTTTGACTTGGCGATACGCGCTCCCTCGGGCCGGATGAGCAGGTGTGTTGGCTCCTCAGCGGCCTGCGGCGCGCGCAGGGTGCCAAGGGCCGTCCGCACCGTGCGTCCTTCGGCCCCAAGAACGGGGTAGATATTACGAAAGCCCAGAAAGCGGGCCACGGTTTCGCTTGCCGGGCGGGTGTAGACATCCTCCGGCGCGCCCATTTGCAGCAGTTTGCCGTCGTCAAACACCGCCACCTTGTCCGCGATGGCAAAGGCTTCGGATTGGTCATGCGTCACAAAAATAGCCGTGACGCCGACGGTTTTAAGGATGTTTCGCAGGTCGCGGGCGAGGCGTTCGCGCAGGGCGCGGTCCAGGGCGGCCAGTGGTTCGTCCAGCATCAGCAGACGCGGCTGGGGCGCAAGGCTGCGCGCAAGGGCCACGCGCTGGCGCTCACCGCCGGACAGGTCTGCGATGTTGCTGTCCTCCCGTCCTTTAAGGCCCACCAGTTGGAGCATCTCCGTCACGCGCGCCGCGCGCTGCGAGGGGCTGTCGCCGCGCATGCGCAGGCCAAAGGCCACGTTCTGCGCCACATTCAGGTGCGGAAACAGCGCGTATTCCTGAAACATCATGCCGAATCCGCGCTGGTGGGGCGGGATGGCGTGCAGCGGCGCGCCGCCAAGGTGCACCGCGCCGGAGTCCGCGCGCTCCAGCCCGGCGATAATGCGTAGCAGGGTGGTTTTGCCACAGCCGGATGGTCCCAAAAAGCACAGCACCTCGCCCTCATCAAGGCCGAAGGAGATGTCGCTGAGGGAGTAGCGCGCGTCGAAGCGCTTGGTGATGGCGGAAACGTGAAGTAAAGACATGCTAGAACTCCCCCCGGTCGCGGGGCGTGCATTTTTCAAGGATAAGGAAGCCGATGGCCGTCACCAGCATGAGCAGGGAACTCATGGCCATGGCTTGTGTGTAATTTACCGCGCCGGGCTGGCCCAAAAAGCGATAGATGGCCAGCGGCATGGTGGGCGTCTGCGGGCGCGCCACAAAGACCGTCGCCCCGAATTCCCCAAGGCTGATGGTAAAGGCGAATACGGCCGCCGCCGCCACGGTGCGGCTGATGATGGGCAGGTCGATGCACCGCCACACCCGCCAGGGCGACGCGCCAAGCAGGGCGGCGGATTCCCGCAGGTTATTCGGAATGGAGCGCATAACGGGCAGAACCGTGCGTACCACAAAAGGAAACGCCACAAGGCTGTGCGCCAGCGGCACCAGCAGTAGCGAGGACCGCAGGTCCAGCGGCGGTTCATCCAGCGCGATGATAAATCCAAAGCCCAGCGTCACCGCGGAGGTGGACAGCGGCAACATGAACAGCGGATCAAGTACCGCATTCAGCCGCCGCGAATCGCGCGACAGGCCATGCGCCGCGCACAGCCCAACCACCAGCGCAATGCCCAGCGTGGCAAGGCCATAGCCCACGGAGGTCGCAATCGCCTGCCCCGGCGGCACAAAGAAAATGGAGTCGCTGGTGGCGGTAAACAGGCGGGTGTAGGCGTCGAAACTTAGCCCCCGCGCCGAGCGCAGCGATTGCAGCACAAGGGCGGCCAGCGGCAATCCACTCAGCAGCGCGATGCCGCCGCAGACGCACCCGACCAGCACGCGTTGCCGGGAGCCAGCGCAGGTGCGCGGCGTGCGCCGGGCCGCGCTGGTGGAGCGCGGTGCGCGGCGTTGCAGGCGGGTATAGACCCACATCAGCGCAAAGGTGAACAGAATTTGAATCAGCGACAGCGCCGCCGCCATGGGCAGGTTGAAGACGTGCACCGCCTGCCGGTAAATCGCCACCTCCAGCGTGGCAAAGTGCGGCCCGCCAAGGACGAGGATGACGCCAAAGGAGCAGAAGCAGAAGATAAATACCAGCACGCCCGCTGCCGTGAGCGCAGGCATAAGCAGCGGCAGCGTCACAGTGCGAAACGCCCGCAGGGGTGACGCGCCAAGCATCCGCGCGGCGTCCTCCAGCGCTGGGTCCAGCGTCTCCCAAAAGCCACCCACAATGCGCAGGACCACGGTGAAATTATAAAACACGTGCGCCAGCAGGATAATCCAGATGGTGTTTTCCAGATGTACCGGCGGCGCGTTGAGGGAGAAAACGCGCATGAGGGCGCCATTAACAAGGCCGCTGGGGCCAAGCAGGGCGCTAAACGCCGCCGCCACAACAATGGTGGGCAGAACAAACGGAATGCCCGTCACCGTGCGCAGCAGGCGTTTGCCCGGAAAGGCATAGTGCGAAAAGACATACGCCGCAGGGATGCCCGCCAGCATGGTCAGCGCTGTGCTGGCCGCCGCCTGCCATGTGGTGAACCACAGCGTGCGCAGGTAGTAGTCCGAAGCCACAAGCCCACTCAGCCGCGCCGGGTCAAACGTTCCATCCGGAAAGAAGCTCAGGCCAAAGATGGAGAGCAGCGGATAGAAGTACAGCACGGCCAGAAAGAAAACCGGCACACTTATAATGATATGAACGGCGCGTAGGCGGATGACCGATGCCTCCGTTGGAGTGCGGTGAATGCGTGCAAGGGGCCGCCAGTGCGGAACAACCGCCATGACAGCCCCCACGCGTGAATGTGCTTGATGACTCGCCTTAGCGCAGGACGGTGGTGGTCCAGCGCTGGATGAAGCGCTCGCGCCCTTCGTCGATGGCCTTTGGGCTTAGCGTGGCCGGAGCGTCCAGCGTGGCGGCGTAGGCGCGGAAGACCTCGGGCAGTTCGGCCTTGGCGTTTGCCGGGTATACCCACATTTGCAGCGGAATATCCTGCTGGACTTCGGCGGAGAGCAGGAAGTCCACAAAGCGTTCGGCCAGTTCGCGCTGCTTCGTGCCCTTGAGGATGCCGGCGAACTCCACCTGACGGAAGCCGGACCCGGCCGTCAGCACGGCGGCGGTGGGGGCGTCGTCTGGCTTTTCCTCGGCGTAGTAGACCTCGGCCGCGGGGCTGGAGGCATAGCTGACCACAATGGGCCGCGTGCCGTCAGAGGCGGCGGAGAATTCGCCCCAGTAGGCGTTCTTCCAGCTATCGGTGATTTTGACGTCGTTCTGCGCGAGCTGCTGCCAAAATGCAAACGCGCCCTCTTCGCCAAAGTGCCCCACCGTTGCCAGCAGGAAGGACAGACCGGGAGATGACGTGGCGGGGTTCTGCACCACGGTCAGCCCCTTGTATTCCGGGCGCGTCAGGTCTTCCAGCGAGGTGGGGGCGGGCAGGCCCTTGGCCGCGAACCATGCCTTGTCGTAATTCAGGCACACATCGCCAAAGCTGACGGGCAGCAGCCTGTGGGCGCTGTCCAGCTTCAGGCTTTCCGGGATGTCCGCAAGAGCCGGGGCGTTGTAGGCTTCAAAGATGTCTGCGTCTATGGCGCGGCTCAGAAATGTGGTATCCACACCGATGAAGATGTCCGCCAGCGGATTGCCCTTGGCAAGGATGCACTGGTTCAGTCCCGCGCCGGCGCCGCTGGTTTTCAGGAACGCGACCTTGGCCCCGTGTTCCTCTTCAAAGCGCTGTACAAGCTCTTTGCTGATGCTGAAACTATCGTGGGACATGACTGTCAGCGTTGGCATTTCGGCTGGCTTGTCCTTGGCGGACTGCGCCGTGGTGGCGCTGTCGTCGCCGCACGCCGCAAGGGCGAGGGTCAGGCACAGGGCGGCGAGGGTGAGGAATCTGGACATGGTGGAGTCTCCTTTACTGGTGACGGAATTGGCCTGAGGCGGGGCCGGGCCTTCCCCGCCGCGCTTTTGAGCCGCGTTGCGCGAGCTTTCGGGCTACGCGCAAACTGGGCGAAAAGCCCCGGACGAAGCGCGCTGGCAGGGCGCGCGCAGTGGTCGTATGGTGCACGTACATCAATAGGAAAAGGGCGGTGTTGTCAACGTCCGTGCGTCAGACAACGGTTTCGCGATTTGCTTTTTTCCCGTATTCAGGTGAGAAACCCTTGACGAAAGCGCCCTAAAGATGGTTA
Organism: Desulfobaculum sp. SPO524; assembly: GCF_044987625.1. Classification (NCBI taxonomy): domain Bacteria; kingdom Pseudomonadati; phylum Thermodesulfobacteriota; class Desulfovibrionia; order Desulfovibrionales; family Desulfovibrionaceae; genus Desulfobaculum; species Desulfobaculum sp. SPO524. The sequence goes on from NZ_JBJDSB010000003.1 coordinate 197,603, forward strand.
CACCCTCCGCCCCGGAGTCCGTGGTTTCGGCATAAATAAACGGTTCTTTCAACAATCACAAAGAAGAGATGAAGCGAAACACCCCTCAAAGACAAGCCATCGTTCAAGTGTTGAGTGCTGCCCGTCGTCCTCTGAAGCCGGAGGAGATACTCAGTCGCGCGCAGGCCATAGTCCCGCGTCTGGGCATTGCCACGGTCTACAGAAACCTCGCCAAACTCACCGAGCTTGGCGAAATTGATCAAATTCTCCTCCCCAACCAAAAGGCGCACTACGAGAAGCGCCGCCGCAAACGCCATCACTTTTTCCAGTGCCTCCGGTGCCACAGGGTTTTTGACCTGGAACCAGCAGAGGAGGACTTCAGTGAGCTGTTGCCCACAGGCTTCACGCTGGAAGGATACGAAGTTGTTTTGCAAGGGATTTGCGAGGGCTGTCAGGATTCCGGAGACGACGCTCCGGCCTAGCCGCCGTTCCGTTCCGTCCTGCCGTCGCTCAGACAGCGCATCTCGTGCGGGTGGCGGCCTGCGTCTGCCGGGAAACCGGTGCGCCCTCAGCCCCGCCGCATCGGCGTAGACCGACGTTCCCCGGTCATCCCGCGCCCCGGTCATTCTTCAACCGTATCGCCCACGCCTCAGGCAGCCCCGTCGTGCCGTTTTGTGCGGCGGAGCAATATCAGCGTAACTCATGGAATCGACACTTCTTCTCGGCCTCGCCGCCGGGTATCATTATGGCGATGTGCGGCCCTTTGCCGCGTCTCTGGAGCAGTCCGGATTTCGCGGCGACTGCGTTCTTTTTATTACGCCCACCACCCGCGGCGCAGATCGCATTGCCGCCCACGGCGTGACGACCGTGCCCTTTGAGCGGCCCGCCGAAAAGGCGCACATACCCTATAATGCGTGGCGGTACGTGCTCTATCGCGATTGGCTCGCAAACGCCCCGCGCCGTTACTCCCGCATTCTGCTCACAGACGTGCGCGACGTTATTTTTCAGGCTGACCCCATGGCCTACGCGTGGGGCCCCGGCGTCAACGTCACCCTTGAGGACGCCTGCACCAGCGTTGGCACCTGCCCCTACATGACCAAGTGGGTCACCGGGCATCTTGGCGACGCCGCGTGGCGCGCCATGGCACAGTGCCGCGTCTCCTGCTCCGGGACCACCGTGGCCGCGCATGGCCCCATGCTCGATTATCTGGACCGCATGATTGCCCATCTCAAGGGCTACGTGCCCCAGAAGGGTATGGCGGGCTACGATCAAGGCGTACACAATCATCTTCTGCACACCGGGCAACTGCCCGAGGTGACCTGCCACGACAACTCTGGCCCCATCCTCACCCTCGCCATGAAGCCCTCCGCCCCGGCCATCGATGCCGAGGGCCGCATTCTCAACGACAACGGCGACCCCGCCGTCATCGTCCACCAATACGACCGTAAACCCGACCTCTTCGCTACCCTGCGTCAGCGTTACGCCCAATAGGCGGCGCTGTGGCGTGCGTCGTGGTAACGCCATACTGTTGTTACCTCCGGTGGGTTAAGGATTTCATCCTTAACAATCCTCTTATGGGGGGGACGGGAGTGGGGCGTGTGGCGCGGTGTTTGTGAGCGCCCTGCACGGCGTAGCCCTCCATATGGGGATCCATAAGGGAGTCACTCCCTTATGTCGTCGGAGACAAAAGCGTGTGGCGTTGGCGCGCGGTAGGCTGTGGCACGTCGCGGCGGCGCTGTGGCGTGCCGTGTGGTGGCGCCATGCTGTTGTTCCCTCCGGTGGGTTAAGGATTTCATCCTTAACAATCCTCTTATGGGGAGATGGGAGCCGGGCGTGTGGCGCGGTGTTTGTGAGCGCCCTGCACGACGTAGCCCTCCATATGGGGATCCATAAGGGAGTCACTCCCTTATGCCGTCGGAGACAAAACCGTGTGGCGTTGGCGCGCGGTAGGCTGTGGCACGCCGCGGCGGCGCTGTGGCGTGCCGTGTGGTGGCGCCATGCTGTTGTTACCTCCGGTGGGTTAAGGATTTCATCCTTACCAATCCTTTTATGGGGGGATGGGAGTCGGGCGTGTGGCGCGGTGTTTGTGAGCGCCCTGCACGACGTAGCCCTCCATATGGGGATTCATAAGGGAGTCACTCCCTTATGCCGTCGGAGACAAAAACGTGTGGCGTTGGCGCGCGGTAGGCTGTGGCACGTCGCGGCGGCGCTGTGGCGTGCCGTGTGGTGGCGCCATGCTGTTGTTACCTCCGGTGGGTTAAGGATTTCATCCTTAACAATCCTCTTATGGGGAGATGGGAGCCGGGCGTGTGGCGCGGCGTTTGTGAGCGCCCTGCACGGCGTAGCCCTCCATATGGGGATCCATAAGGGAGTCACTCCCTTATGCCGTCGGAGACAAAAGCGTGTGGCGTTGGCGCGCGGTAGGCTGTGGCACGTCGCGGCGGCGCTGTGGCGTGCCGTGTGGTAGCGCCATACTGTTGTTACCTCCGGTGGGTTAAGGATTTCATCCTTAACAATCCTCTTATGGGGGGGACGGGAGTCGGGCGTGTGGCGCGGCGTTTGTGAGCGTCCTGCACGACGTAGCCCTCCATATGGGGATTCATAAGGGAGTCACTCCCTTATGCCGTCGGAGACAAAACCGTGTGGCGTTGACGCGCGATAGGTCATTGGGTGAAGCTGGAAATGGGGTGCGTGGGCGATGTTTTGGGGCGTTGGGTGAAGCTGGTGTCAGGGTGCGGACAGCTGTATTGTCGGCTTGGTGACGCTTTCTGGTGGCGATTTTGGAAGGATTTTCGCGAAAAAATTAAAAAAGAGCCGCCCGGTCAAGGACGGGACCGGGCGGCATTCGGTAGGCATCACGCGCAGTACGGGGTGCGTGGTGTCTTTTTTCCCTCCGCGCCGGGAGTTTCACAAGGAGGAAAGCGCGGAGGCGCGGAGGGAAAGTGAACGATTTTGGCTAGGCGTGCAGTGCTCCGGAGCCGGCCGTGGAGGCCGGAGCGGGGATGAGTTCGACGCGTTCTGCGGCGGTGGTTCCCTTGTCACTGCGCAGGAAGCCCTTACGGATGGTCTCCAGCAGGTCATTTTGCTGGTAGGGCATGGCGAGGTAGCCTTCGGCGCCCTTGAGGCCCTGCAGCATGGTGACCTTGTCCTGTCCGGCGAGAACAACCACGGCGGTGCGCGGCGCGCGCTGCTTCAGGTTTTCGAGGGAGCGGCGGGTGCAGAGGTTCGGCGTGGTGGAGTCGATAACCACGGCATCCAGATATTCCGGCATCTTGTCGAGTGCCTGGGAGCAGCTCTCGGCGGTCAGCACGTAGCAGCCTGCTTCGCGCAGAAGGGTGGAAGCCTTTTCACTGCTGTACGGATCTTCGATAACGAGAACGGAAAACATCGTTTGCATTTTGGTACCCTCCGGGGAGGTTTTGTGAAAAAATTAACGCTGTGTTGGACGTTTTGTATATCGTTTCAGAGCAAGCCTGTGGGGTGTGAAGACTGTCTTCTACCTGACATAGAGCTTGCTTAAGAGAGTTAAGCAATGCAACTACAGTGAACAGTGTGTGTTGTGTGTGATGTTGCATTGATGTAACTGAAAAAAATTTCAAAGAACTTGCTTTCTCTTAAAGAGACTCATGCGTCAGTTTTGCGTTGGTGTCAAAAGTGTCGCGTCCATGACATTCTGTCTTGCAGTCAGGGAGATGATGGGCGTTGTTTTGGAGTGAAAGAGGGATGGATAGGGTTTATAGACGCACAATGAAAGATGATAGTATAATTCTCTCTGATGTGAGAGAGATGAAAATTGAAGGAACAACTGTGAATATGAATGGTGTGATGTGTTTAAGATGTTCGTCTTGTTCGGTGTTATAGAGAGTTTAGTTTTATTTTGTTCCATAAAAAGTGGCTCTGCATGCCGAAAAAAATCTATGCTGGTTTGCAGGTACAGACAAATTTTTTGAAAAATTTTGTCTTTTTCGCGTGGCAGAGTGCGGCATGTCTTGCTTGCGAAGTTTTTCTCAATCGGATAAGAAGCTCCTCGCAACGAATCGAGGCGATGAGGGGAAAGTTGGGAATGCTGCCGGTACCCCCAGTCTGAAATGAGAGTAATTCTCTGCTCGCAACTGGAAAATCCGGCAAAATCGCCCAAAATCGGGATTGATAACTTGGCCATGGTTTGGCACCATCGGAACCCGTAAACTTGATCAGCATTTGACACCACACCCAGGTTGGCTGCCCGGAAACTGGCGCAAAGGCTGACACCCAATACGCGGGAAACCCGAGCCGAGGAAGACATGAGTATGATTACACACACGAGTCTGGCACCCATGAATATGCTGGAAGTTCTGGAAAGCCCCGAACACGCGGAATTCTCCGAGCTGTTTCGCGAACGGCGCTACCTGAAGAACAACATGATCCTCACCCCGTCCGAGGCCGGGAACCAGATCTTTGTGGTCAAGCGCGGCCGCGTCCGGGTGTTCCTCGCCGACGATGACAAGGAATTCAACCTTGCCATCCTGAAGGAAGGCGATGCCTACACCACGCACACCCGTGCCTGCCTGCAGGCCCTGACCGATACGACCATCCTCGTGTCCGAGATGCAGACGTTCGGGCGTCAGGCTGCGGACAGCCCGTACTTTTCCATGGCGACCCTGACCCTCTTGGGCGAGCACCTGCACAACACGCTCAACATCATCAACCGCCTTGCCTTTAAGGACATCAAGATGCGCCTGTGCGACTTCCTGCTGCAGGAAGCAAACGACAGAGGCGAAGAAAACCGCGCTGGCGTGGTGGTCTCCACGGGGCTGTCCGTGAAGCAGATTGCCGATTTTGTCGGCTCCACGCGCCAAACCGTGTCCACCCTGCTCAATGAGATGCAGAAGGACGGCGTGCTCACCAGACTGAGCCGCGGCAAGTATGTGGTGCATGATGTGACATCGCTGGAAGCAGGAGCTTCGTCGCAGCAGCGCCCGTCAATGTTGCGCCAGCAATCCGCATAGGCTGTGCAGGCGTGAAGGCGCGAATTCACTGGTATCCGGGAGGATAAGACGTCGTAGAGACGACAAAATATTGCGAAGTGTCAGCCAGATTACGGTTTTTTACCTAGACGTAATGTAGGTTGCCCTTGTCTTTGTGCGTACCTTAAGGGGGGTATTTTGACATGGACACTGTGCAACCTATCTACTCGATTTCGTTTGCAGTCTGTCTTGGCGCTATCATCAGCCTGATAGCGCAGGTCGGCGCGCTGAAACGATACCGGAATGTCCTGCAACTCATCGCGCTGTCGTGCGTGGCTGAGGTCGGGGTCGCTCTGGTTGGTTTTGGTGCTGGGTCTTTTTCCGGCATTGCCGGTGGTGCGTTGCACCTGTTCTATCAACTCGCAACCCGTGCACTGGCGCTTATAACCTTATATGCGCTGTCCCGCAGGGCTGGGTCCTTCTCGCTGGACCGGCTGCGCGGTGTGCACGCCAAAAGCCCGCTTATGGCTCTGGGCTTCGGCTTTGCCATGTTCGCCGCCCTCGGCTTTACGCCGTTTAAGGGTGCGGTGAGCAAGCTTGCCGTGGTCTATAGTGCCATTGAGACCGGGCACCTCGTCAGCGCAATCCTTGTGCTGGCTGGCAGCATTCTTGCTGTTTGGTACACACTCAAAATCGTACAGGCCGTGTGCTTTGAGAAGAGCGGTGACTGGGACGCAGACGATGCGCCCGCGCCGCAGACCCCGTCATGGGTGCCGTTTGCCGCCGGCGGCCTTGCCGTTCTGGTGGCGTACATGCACGCACTGCCCGATGGTATGATCCATATGGTGCAGGACTGGGTCGCTTCCGGCTACAACGTGCCGCACAACATGCCGCATTTTGAATCTCCGTGGCCCATGGCCGCTGTGGTTCCCTATGTTGGTGCTTTTGTGCTTCTTCTTGTCGCCCGCTTTGCTCCTCGCGAAATTGCGGGCGTTCGTGTACGTGAGGGTGGGGCGGTTCTTCTCTCCGTCATCACTTTGGTGATGGTGCTGGCTGCGGATGGTCTGGCTCCGCTGTCCAGCCTGTTCGCGACGATTATGGCGTTCATCGGTCTGGCGGTGACGGCATACTCTGTCGGGTACATGGATGAGACGAAGAACGGCGACCGCTATTGGTTCTTCCTGCTGCTTATGCAGGGCTCGCTGGTCGGGCTGTGCATGGCGGGAGACCTTGGCTCCGTGTACTGTTTCTGGGAGCTGATGACCTTTACGTCCTACTTCCTGGTCATCCATGCGCAGACTGATGCCGCCATCAAGGCCGGCTTCAAGTACTTCTTCATGTGTGCTTCCGGCGCGTACGTCATGCTCTTTGGCATGCTGCTTCTGCATGCGAATCTCGGCACCTTTGAGCTTGCGGCTTTGTCTGGGGCCGCCAGTTCCCTGACGCCGGGCGCTGCTGCGAGCATCCTGCTGGCATGTTGCGTTGGATTTGCCGTTAAGGCCGGTCTGATGCCCATGCACAGTTGGCTTCCCGAAGCGCACCCTGTGGCTCCGTCGTCCATCTCCGCGCCGCTATCCGGCATCCTGACCAAGACTGGCATCTACGGCATCGTGCTTGTCGGTTTCAGTATCATGGGTGCGGGAGTGATGCAGGGGCATGGCGGGGCGTTCCACGTGGGTTCGCTGCTGTCCTTCGTCGGTGCTGTGACCCTGCTGTACGCAGAGGTTATGGCGTACCGGCAGACCAATGTGAAACGCCTGCTGGCGTACTCCACCATGGCGCAGGTTGGTGAAATTACCATCACCCTCGGCATGGGCACGTACCTCAGCGTTGTGGGCGGTTTGGCGCATGTGTTCAACCACGCCATCATGAAGAACCTTCTCTTCCTGTGTATTGGCGTCATCATCATGCGTGCCGGAACCTACTCCATTGACAGACTCAAGGGCATGGGACGCGTAATGCCCGTGACCGGCGTGTGCTTTTTGATGGCCACGTTGTCGATATTGGGTCTTCCCCCCTTTGGAGGCTTTGCGAGTAAGTTCCTCATGGTCTACGCCGCGCTCGACGCCGGACATTGGATTTTGGCTGCGGCCATACTGGGCGGCGGGCTGATTGCCGTCCTGTATTACATGCGCCTGGTCCGCGTTTTGTTCTTTGAGCAGTATGAAGGCCCCGCGGTCAAGGAAGCCTCGGCGTTCTGCCTTGCTCCTATGGCTGTGCTGGCGTTCTTTACGCTCTACATGGGCATCAATCCGCAGGCTTTGCTTGGTTTTGTTGTCCCGGTGGCGGATTCTTTGGTCTCTGCCGGCAAGCTGGCTTCCCAGCCTATGCCGAACCTTGGAATCGCTTGGCCTGCCTTCGCGCTCATCCCCATGATCTGCGGCATCGTGCCGTATTTCCTGCGCAAAGACCCCCAAAAATGTGGATGGGCTTCCGTTGGCGTTTTGGCCGTCACCTTCTTTGTGGTGCTCCTGTACTGGGGCAGCCTTGACACCATCTCTCTGTGCTACGCCCTGCTTGTGGCGCTGATGGGCATTTTGAACACGGTGTACTCCGTGAGCTACATGGACCACAGCCATACGCAGTGGCGGTACTACAGCTTCCTGCTCCTGATGATTGGCGGACTTCTTGGCGTGGCCGGAAGCACCAATCTCTTCAGCTTCTTCCTCTTCTGGGAGGTTATGAGCAGCTGGACGCTGTACTTCGTCATCAGTCATGAAGAGACTCCCGACTCGCTCCGGGAGGGCTTTAAGTATTTCATCTTCAACGTGCTGGGCGCGACGTTCATGTTCTTTGGCATCGTCCTGCTCAGCTCCTCTGCCGGAACCTTTGAGATTGGCGAACTGGCCAAGTCCATCGGGCAGCTGCCCGGTTGGGTGGGCTTTACGTCCATTGGACTCATCGCCCTTGGCTTTGCCATGAAGGCCGCCATGCTGCCGCTGCGCATCGACATCTGGATGCACCCATCCACGGCGCCGACGCCTGTTAGTGGCTACATCTCTTCCGTCCTCCTGAAGTCCGGTCCCTTTGGCCTGATGAAGCTCTTCTTCATCCTTGGCGGGGCAGGGTTCTTTGCCGGGAAGTCCGGCATCTGGGGACAGCCCGCCATCATGTATGTGCTGGCGTGGATTTCCGGCATCACGATCTTCTATGCAGCGGCCATGGCTGTTATTCAGTCCGGCCTGAAGCGGATGCTCATCTACTCCACGGTGTCCCAGCTTGGGTACATCCTGCTTGGCATCTGCGCCGGTACGTCCCTGACGGTCTCCGCCGGTTTGCTGCACTTCGTGAACCACATGTTCTTCAAGAACCTCGCCTTCCTGTGCGCAGGCGCCATTATGTACCGCACGCATGCCGACTCGCTCTCGCAGCTGTCGGGCATTGGCAAGAAAATGCCGGTGACGCTTGCGGTGTTCACCATTGCGGCGTTCTCCGCCGTTGGCGTACCGCCCTTTAACGGCTTCACCTCCAAGTGGATGCTCTACCACGGCCTCATGGCCGAGAATGAGATTCTGCTGGCGCTGTTGTCCCTGACGGGCAGTGTGCTGACGATGGCTTACTTCGTGAAGTTCCTGCATTCGGCCTTCTTCGGGCAGCCGTCCGAGGATTTGGCTCACGTGACGGAAGTTGCGAGGCCCATGCGCGTTCCCATGCTGATTCTTGCCGGTGGCTGTGTGCTGTTCGGCGTGTTTCCGGGTCTGCTGCTTGGTCCCATCAACTCCATCATTGCCGACACCGGCTTTGCGCCCCTCGACATTTCGCTGGGCGGCGTGGTTTCCGGTGCCGGGTCCTGGGATGCGTTCGCCACGGCTGTGCTGATGGCACTGGCCTACGGCTTCGCGCGGCTTATCCTGCGCTTTATGAGTAAGAACGAGAGAACCAGCGCCATCCATACCTGCGGTGTGGACGACCTGAGCTCCCGTCAACTGAACATTGGCGCTGACAACCTGTACGAGCCGGCCATCACCGTGCTGCGGCAGTGGATACGCATTCCCGCTTCACTCCTTGCAAACAGGAAGGGTTAGTCATGGAAAACATCTTCTCCTACGCCTTCCATATGCTGGTGTTCCCCGGCGGCGTTTTCGCCCTGTGCCTTGGGCTGTTGCTCAAGGGTATTGATAGGAAGGCTCTGGCGCGCTTGCAGCGGAGGGTTGGCCCTCCCATTGCGCAGCCGTTCTTCGATATCGTCAAGCTCGGCCGGAAGGAGACCATCCTTCCGGCCACGGGCCACACCCTGATGTTCCGTTTTGCGCCCATTCTTGGGTTCATGGGAATGATGGTTGCGGCCATGGTCATGCCGGTTCCCGGCGTGTGGAATGGAGCAGAGGGCCTCGGCGACATGCTGATGATGCTCTATCTGCTGCCCATGCCCGCGCTGGCGCTGATGCTGGCCGGTTCCTCGTCCAGTTCGCCTTATGGCGCCATTGGCGGCTCCCGCGAGATGATTCTTATGTTCGCGTACGAGATTCCGCTTTTGGTGGTTCTGCTGACCGTGGCCTTCAAGGTCGGTCTGGCAACGGGCGGCGTTGCGGAGTTCTCCTTCGCCAAGATTGTGGACTACCAGTTGCAGAACGGTTCGTTCCTGTTTGACTGGACCATGTTCCCGGCGTTTGTGGCGTTCCTGCTCTTCATCCCCGGCACCCTTGGTACGGTGCCCTTCGACCTCGCCGAGGCCGAGACGGAAGTGCTGGAAGGACCGCTGCTGGAGTACTCCGGCCCCAGCCTTGCCATGTTCCAGCTTGGCGGCGCGCTGAAGCTGGTGGTGGTTATGGCCCTTGGGGTGGTGCTGTTCTTCCCGGGCACCATTGCCGGCGGCTGGATTGTGAACCTGGTCTGGTTTGCGGTGAAGTGCATGCTGCTCATGCTGTTCTCCGTCACGCTGGTGCGGGCGTCCATGGGGCGTCTGCGCACGGACCAGACCTTTAAGTTCTACCTGAAATATCCCGCGACTCTCGCCTATGTCAGCCTCGGGTTAACCTACTTCATCAGATAGGCAGGTGAGTGACATGCAGATTGAAGAAAAACTGCAAAGCATGGCGGCTCGCTCGCCTTGGCTGTACCGCATTAATGCGGGGTCCTGTAACGGGTGCGACGTGGAGCTTGCGACCACGGCGCTTATTCCCCGCTACGACGTGGAGCGCCTTGGCTGCAAGTATTGCGGCAGTCCCAAGCATGCCGACATTGTGCTGATCACCGGTCCGGTGACGGCGCAGGTGAAGGACAAGGTGCTGCGCGTCTACAACGAGATTCCGGAGCCGAAGGTCACCGTGGCTGTGGGCATTTGCCCCGTGTCCGGCGGCGTGTTCCGCGAGAGCTATTCCATCCCCGGTCCGCTGGATTCCATCCTGCCCGTGGACGTGAATGTGCCGGGGTGTCCGCCCAGGCCGCAGGCCATCATTGAAGGCGTCGCCAAGGCCCTCGAACTCTGGAAGACCCGGATATAGGAGGTGCCGATATGCTGACCTTTCTGAAAGTCCTGTGGAACAACCTCCTGCAGGGTCCGGCAACGGAGCCGTTCCCCTTTGGAGAGACGCATACGCCAAAACGCCTGCGCGGCCTTGTGCGCGTGGACGCGGACAAGTGCGCCTGTTGCAGCATGTGCATCAACGTCTGCGCCGGCGGCGCCATCCGGCAGGAGGAGCGCGAGGACGGCTCGGGCAAGGACTTCTACGTGTGGCACAACACCTGTACGTTCTGTGGCATGTGCGAGAAGTATTGCCCAACCGGAGCCATCAAGCTCTCCAATGACTGGTCCACCGCGCACTTCAATAGCGAGAAGTACTCCTTCCGCGAGCAGGTGTTCATTCCCTTCGAGAAGTGTGAGGAGTGCAATACGCGCATGCCCCGCGTGCCGTATGCCATGCTGGAAAAAATATACGGTGAACCCACAGCCGACATTGTGCAGCTGTACACGCTCTGCCCCGAGTGCAGGCGTCAGAAGGCTGCGCAGCAGTTGGGAGCGTAACCAATGAAAGTAGAACGCAAAAAGTCCATCGAGGCCCTGGCGCAGAGCATTGCGCCAAGCCTTGAAGTCACATGGACCACTGACGACAAGAATAACGACTACGGCTGGGTGGAGCTGCCAAAGGCCGATGATCTTGTGCCGTTTGCCAAGGGGCTGGTTCCCCTTGAGGCGCGGATTATGACCATCACAGCCCATGCGCCGGAGAATCCTTCTGAGAAGGGCTTCTTTGAGGTGTGCTACCACTTCATCATCAAGGGCACCGCGCTGACCGTTCGCGTCATCCCCGAGGGCACCACGCCCACGGTGCCGTCCATCACACCGTGGCACAAGGCCGCGGACTGGGCGGAGCGCGAAGTGCACGAGCTGTACTGCATTGAAGTGGCAAACCACCCGAACCCCAAACCGCTGTTCCTGAACAACGAGACGCAGCCGCTCGCTATGGAGCGCCTTGTCCCGCTGTCCACCATGGGCAACGGTGCCTGCACCAATACCCTTTGGGAAAAGATCATGGGCGATAAGTCCGGGGAGGCCGTACACTAATGGCGAATTACACCATTCCTGTCGGTCCGCTGCACGTCGCGCTGGAAGAGCCTATGTACTTCCAGGTGGACGTGGAGGGCGAGGTCGTCAAAAACATCGAGATGTACGCGGGCAACGCCCACCGCGGCATGGAAGCCCTCGCGCGGGAGCGCAACCTCTTCCAGAACGTGGTGCTCACCGAGCGCGTGTGCTCCCTGTGTTCCAACAACCATCCGCTGACCTACTGCATGTCCGTCGAGCACGTGGCAGGCATTGAGGTGCCGGAGCGCGGGCAGTACCTGCGCACCATCGCCGACGAGGTCAAGCGCATCTCCTCCCATATGTTTAATGTGGGCATCGGCATCCATGTGAACGGCTTTATGTCGCTGTTCATGCATGCCATGGAGCTGCGCGAGAAGATGCAGGACCTCAAGGAAACCGTGTGGGGCAACCGCATGGACATCTGCGCCAACATCATCGGCGGCGCGAAGTACGACCTTGACGACGAACTCATCGCGTACATGAAGCGGACCCTTGAAGAGCTGAAAAAGCCTTGCGAGGAGTTCCTGCATATCTACACCACGCACCCGCAGATTAAGGCCCGTACCGAGGGCGTCGGCATGTTCCCGTACGAGGACGCCGTCCGCTACGGTGCCAACGGCCCGGTGGCGCGTGCTTCCGGTCTGGACAACGACGTGCGTAAGGAATCCCCCTACGCCGCGTACGACCGCGTGAAGTTTGACGTTGTGCTGGAGGACGGATGCGACGTCCGCGCCCGCGCCATTGTGCGCCTGCGCGAGATTTTCGAGTCCATCTCCATTCTGGAGCAGTGCCTGCGGGATATGCCCGAAGGTCCCATCGTCTGCGATCCGCTGCCCGAGATTCCCGAGGGCGAAGCCATTGCGCGCTCCGAAGCGCCGCGTGGCGAGCTGATCTACTACCTGCGGACCAACGGCACCCTGAAGCCGGAGCGTCTGAAGTGGCGCGTTCCCACCTATGTGAACTGGGAAGCACTGCGCGTGATGCTGAAGGACTGCAAGGTCGCCGACATCGCGCTCATCGTGAACAGCATCGACCCGTGCCTCTCCTGCACGGAACGATAGCCAGACCGGATCTGCCAAGGCCGGAGTAGAACGAAGCGCATATGCATGAACTTGCGATTGTGACCAGCATTCTAGAGATTGCAAAACAAGAGGCGTCGAAGTATGACGCGAAGCGCATTACGCGGGTGCGCCTGAAAGTCGGGGAAATGTCCTGCCTGGAGGCGAGAACGCTCACGTCGTGCTTTGAGATTTGCGCAGAGGGGACTCCGGCCCAAGGGGCCGAGCTGATCGTCAACACGGTCCCCGTCACCTGGAAATGCAAAAACTGTCAAAACGAGTTCGAGGAGCCCGTCGATTACGCTTGCCCATCGTGCGGCAGCAAGACGCTCGATATGATGACTGGCCGCGAGCTTCTCGTTGAAAGTCTTGACGTTGAAACATGAATCGAGAGGTGCGGAACATGGATAAGCAGGAAAAGCAGCAATATATCATTCATGCGGACCCTTCAAAGTGCAAGGGATGCAAGAAGTGCGAAATCGCCTGTGCGCAGGCGCATTATAATCTGACCAAGAAAGAGATCATCAAGAACCGCTCCAAGCTGGAGCCGCGCATCAAGGTCTACAAGGCCAACGATCTCAAGATGCCCATCCAGTGCAGGCACTGCCAGAACGCGCCGTGCTCCAAGGTGTGCCCCACCGGCGCCATTGTGCAGGACGGCAATATCGTGCGTGTGCGTCACCAGTACTGCGTTGGCTGCCGCATGTGCGTTATGGCATGCCCCTTCGGCGCCATTGTGGTGGCGGACAAGGACCCCGTGTTCGGCGACAATGCCCCCGTGCAGACCAGCCGCGCCGTGGCCCTCAAGTGCGACCAGTGCGAGGAGTGGCGCGCCGAGAATGGCAAGGACGTCAGCGCCTGTGTTGAGGCCTGCAAGTTCGGCGCGCTCCAGTTCCTGACCATTGAGGAATACCGCGCCATGAAGATGGCTGAGGCCGCGCAGAACATCGCTGCGGAAAACGGCCTGTGCGACTGCGCCGAAGAGGAGCAGAAGCAGGACGAGGAGCCTGCTGCCAAAGAGCAGCCCCGCGTTCAGGCCTAATGGCCAAATGACATACCGCAGGCCGCTCCGCGAGGGCGGGCCGCGCGGCGCGGGCAGAGTGCACGGCCTTCGCGCCACTCTCCGACGGGAGAGCCGCACAGCACGCCGCGCCGGCGTTGGCCGCCACAGCCGGGCCGCCTGCATTCCGCGCAGCCGGACAGGCCGCGTGGACGCGCAAATGATCCTCGCTCCCCTCCCACAATGGGAGCGACGACCATAGCGAGTACGCACGCAGTACTCACAGATTGGACATGACCCCCGCCTTTCATCCCACACCGGAAGGCGGGGGTCCCTGTGTCTGGCGGGCAGGTTCGCCAACGCCCGCACAGGAAAAAAGGCCCGCAACACTGATGTTGCGGGCCTTTTTTCGTGGCAATGGACAGGGCGTGGAAGTGTCTACTCGACCTTCTTCCCGGTTTCTTCCTCGCGGATTTCCACGATGCCGGGACGCTGACCACGCAGATGCTTTTCGCGCTCAAGGCGGGCAATCTGGTAGTTGTCGGTGTTGTAGATGACGTCTTCCTTGCCGTTGTCGATAAGGACGAGATTGTACATGCGGATAACTCCTTCTGGATTCTGCCATCCGGGGAACGCGGACCGGTGGGTTGCGGCGTTGCCGTGCACCTTCCGGCGTGTTCATGTTCCAGGCGACGGGTAGCAAGAATTAGTGTTCCTGCCGCTCAAGTCAAGCGCTTGTTGCACCATGGGGCCAAGGTTTTTCTGCGAAGGGGGATGTTCAGCCCCCAGGCAGATGGCTCGTGATGTGCGGAAGTGACGTGGGCAGTGTTCCTTTGGCTGTGAATCTGATAGTATTGCGTGTGGATTGTCATCGTTTGACAGGGCGCCCCGAGCGCCCGGCATGTGAGGGACGCATGAGACGCCGCAGTACACTGCCAGCTTGCACCGCACGCCCCGCCCGGCGGGGACGTGCCGCCACGGCCTCTGCGCGTGTGAGAGTGTCCATACACTGCGGGGGGCGGGCATGAGGCGCCGCGCTATCCCCATATTCCGCGCCGCGCTGCTTTTCCACCTGCTGGCGGGAGCGATCTTGATTGCCACGGTGGGGCTTGGCACCTCAACGCAGGTGCGCCGCGTTGTTGAGGACTATCAGGATCGCCTCATCGATAGCCGCGTGCAGTATGTGCAGCACGCCATAAGCGCCTTTTTGATGCACAATCTTTCCGAGCTTCAAGGCCACGCCGCGTTTCCTTTTCTTATCGAGGGGCTGGCAGCGCCGCAGCGCGACCAGCGCATCGCCTTCCGGGAATTCCTCAATGAACTGTCACTGCTGGGCTACACGCCGCAGTTCGTTTTGCTGAGCCGAAGCGGGGCGGTTGCCCATGCTACGCGGGAGTGGCCCCGCTTTGATTACAGCCAGGACGAAAGCCTCCGGCTCATCCTGCAAGGCATGGCGGATTCCGCCTTTTCTTTGAATTTCTTTCAGGATGATGCGTATTGGCGCATTGCTGTGCCTGTGTATTCCCTTGTGGGGGTGGAGGGCGTGCTGCTGACGGAGCTTCCATTTTCTGCGCTGGAGGATGAAGGAGGGCTGACGGACCTTGCGAAGGGCGTGTCGTTGCGGCTGGTGAAGGACGGCACGGTGCTGGCGCAGTATGGGCCACCGGGCGAAGGACAGCCGCGTGTGGAGGTGCTGGAGAATATCCCGTCCGTGCAATTGCAGTTCTTTTGGGACAAGGCCGCCCTGCAGCATGAGCGGAACATCCTTGTGGCGCGCATTGTGGTGGGGCCGGTTATTGTGATTATGGGCGTTTTGGCCCTTGTGCTGTTTTTGGTACGCCGGATGTTTACGTCGCCGCTTCGCGAGTTTCGCGTGGTGGCGCACTCCGTGGCCGAAGGCGGGAATGAAGTGCTGGTGCCGGAGCGGCAGATTACCGAGGAGTTGGCCGTTCTTGCCCGTGATTTTAATACCATGACCGCCCGTGTGGCCGCGCGTGAAGATGCCCTGCAGCGTACGCGGGACGTGCTGGAGGTGCGCGTGCGGGAGCGCACGCGAGAGCTGCACTCCGCGCTGGAGTCCGTCAGCGAGCGGGAATCCGTGGTCCGCGCCATGAATGATGCCGCGCTGGACGCCATGGTCATGATAGATGCGAAGGGCGTCATACTGTTCTGGAACAAAGCGGCCGAGGAGCTGTTTGGCTACACGCCGGAGGAGGCCCTTGGGCAGAACGTACATGAGATTATCGCCCCTGCTGATGCGCGCGCCGAGGCCCGCGCAGGCATGGAGCAGTTTTCTCACAGCGGGACGGGCCGCGTTGTTGGTTCCGTGTTGGAGTTTGAAGCCATCCGTAAAGACGGCTCTCGCTTTTTGGTGGAGCGGGCGGTGGCGTCGTTTGAGCATCAGGGCGAGTGGTACGCCATTGGCAGCATTCGCGATGCATCCCTGCGCCGCGAGACCGAGGAGGAGCTGCACCGGTTGTCTCTTGTGGCGCGGCAGACGGATAACGCCGTTATCATTACCAATTCCCAAGGACGTGTGGAATGGGTCAACGAGGCCTTTACCCGTATGACGGGCTATACCATTGAGGACATGGCGGGGAAAAAGCCCGGCAGTGTCCTGCAGGGGCCGGAGACGAACGAGGATACGGTCCGCTTCATGTCCCAGCGGCTCAAAAAGCGCAAGGGCTTCAAGACGGAGCTTATAAACTACACCAAAACGGGACAACGCATTTGGCTGGCCATAGAGGTAACCCCCGTGCGCAATGCCGAGGGCGCGGTAACGCACTTTATCGCGGTGGAAAGCGACGTGACGGAACGCAAGGCTATGGAGGCGGAGCTTGTGCGCTCCAAGCTGGAGGCCGATGCCGCCAACGCCGCCAAGGGGGATTTCCTCGCGCGGATGAGCCATGAAATCCGCACGCCGCTCAATGCCGTCATTGGCCTTGGGCATTTGCTGCGCAAGTCGGACCTGAGCGGCACGCAGGCGGATTATGTGGAGAAAATCAGCGTTGCGGCGCAGTCGCTGTTAGGCGTCATTAATGACATTTTGGACTTTTCGCGCATTGAATCCGGGCGGCTGGAGATTGAGGCCGTTCCGTTTTCCGTGAGGACCATGGTCAAAAATGTGGTCAGCATCATGGGCCTGCTGGCCGAGGAAAAGGGGCTGGACCTGCGCGTGCGGGTGGCGGAGGACGTGCCGGAATGGCTGGAGGGCGATCCTTTGCGGCTTCGCCAAATCGTCACCAATTTCCTCAGCAATGCCATCAAGTTCACGGAACGCGGCGAGGTGCGGCTCCGTGTGGGGCTTGTGCATACGACGTCCTCCCACGCCGTTGTGGAATTTGTTGTAGCCGACACCGGCATAGGCATGAGCGAGGAGCAACAGCGGCGGCTGTTTACGGCGTTTTGGCAGGCGGAGGCGTCCACCTCGCGCCGCTTTGGCGGGTCTGGCCTTGGGTTGGTTATTTCCAAGCACCTTGCGGAGCTTATGGACGGAACTGTCACTGTGGAGTCCGCCGTGGACGAGGGGAGCACCTTTACCTTTACCGTGCGTCTGCCCATCAATGAGACACAGGAGCAGCACATAGGCGACGAGGCGCTGGAGGGTAAACGGGTGCTGGTGGTGGACAACAGCGAAACCTCGCGCGAGCTGCTGCTTGCCGTCGTGCAGAACCTGCACATGGCGCCGATGGTCGCCGATTCCGGCGCGTCGTGCCTTGCTTCGCTGCGGCAGGCGGCGGAGCAGGGTCAGCCTGTGGATGTGGTGGTCATGACGTGGCGTATGCCTGGAATGGACGGTGTGGAAACGGCCCGCGCCATTGCCGGTGACGCGACCATTTCGCCAAAGCCCGGCATTGTCCTTATGACGGCCTTTGGCAAGGAAAACCTGAAGAAGTACAGCGCCGGCGTCGCCATTGATGCGGTTGTGGATAAGCCCGTGGATCCGGAGGAACTTGCAGAGGCGCTGCGCGAGGTCTTTGCGCCGGGTGTTGGCCTGGGCACGCAGGAGCAGGCCCCGCCGCCATCCCCGCACGGCACACAGGCGCCACTTGAGGGCGTCCATCTGCTGGTGGTGGAGGACAACAGCATTAACCAGCAGGTGGCGCAGGAAATATTGCAGGACATGGGCGCGGAGGTGACCCTTGCGGCCAACGGCAAGCTGGCGCTGGAGGAGCTTGAGAAGCAGACGTTTGATGGCGTGCTCATGGATATCCAGATGCCCGTCATGGACGGATACGAGGCCGCGCGGCATATCCGGGAGGATGCACGCTTTTCGCAGCTTCCCATTGTGGCCATGACGGCGCACGCCATGGCGGGTGACCGCAAAACCAGCTTGGATGCCGGAATGAATGAGCACGTCACCAAGCCTATTGACCCGTCTGTGCTCCTTGAGGTGTTGGAGCGCATTATCCTTGGGAAGGAGTCCACCGGGAAGGCCGGCGTTTCCAGAGGGGTCGCTCCCGCGCCGTCCGCAGCGGCGCAGGAGGCGCGGTCTGAGGAACGGCCCGCGCTACCGAATCTTGTGGGGGTGGACGTGGTGAAAGCGCTGGGCGCTCTGGGCGGCAAGGTTGGGCTGCTCCGCTCGCTGCTTATGCAGTTTGGCGAGCAGTATGCCTTTGCGCATGAGGAGGTGCGGCGGCTGCTTGACGCCGGGGACGCTGAACAGGCGCGGGTGTATGTGCATACGGTGAAGGGCGTGTCCGCCAATTTGGGGATGGATTCCCTCAGCTCCGTAAGTAAGGAACTGGAGGCCGCAATTGTGGCGTCTGGCACCGATGTGGCGCAGGACTTGATGGAACGCTTTGAGCGCGAGCTTTTTGCCGTTGTGCAGGGCCTGCATGTTCTTGAAAACACGCCAGAGGCCGGGAGCGCCCCGCAGTCTGCCGCAGAACGCTTGGATGACGCCGCGATTCGCGCTACCCTGCGCGAATTGAACCGGGAGGTAAGCTCCCGGAGCTTTACGGCAGGCCGGGTGGCCGCGCGGCTTGTTTCGGCACTCGGGGACCAAGCGGGCGCGCAGGATGCCGAAGCCATTGTGACGGCGCTGAAGGCCTTTGATTATGTCCGCGCCGCGGAAGTGCTGGCCGCTTTGGCCCAGCGGCTTGATGCGCCGCTGGTGGATGAAGATGACGACGCCCCGGAAGAACCATAGAAACATCCCGGAAATGCTCTGCCAAAGCGGCATGGCTGGTGTGAGGTCTTGGGCGCGCCCTGATACAAGGAAAGGAGTTGACCGTGGACGAGATGATACGGCGGGTTGCCGACGAGGTGGCCCGCTGG
Organism: Desulfobaculum sp. SPO524; assembly: GCF_044987625.1. Classification (NCBI taxonomy): domain Bacteria; kingdom Pseudomonadati; phylum Thermodesulfobacteriota; class Desulfovibrionia; order Desulfovibrionales; family Desulfovibrionaceae; genus Desulfobaculum; species Desulfobaculum sp. SPO524. The sequence goes on from NZ_JBJDSB010000003.1 coordinate 216,392, forward strand.
CTGGGCGAGGCGCATGACCCCGCACCGGCGTTGACCCATTACGCCGAAGTGACGCTGGGGACCAGCGAGGCCGCCGCCCTGCGCGGCGCCTTGGCCGACTCGGATCACCCCGAGAGAGAGGTTCTGCTGGAGCTTCTCTTTTTCCCCGACCACGCCCTGAAGGTGCAGGTTGAACCGCATGTGGCCGAGGGAGGCGCTACCGGACTGGATGATGCCGTCACGCGCGAGGTGCTCGCCCGCGTGCAGGAAGGGCGTTTTGTGCTTGCAGGGGGTGAGGTGCTGACCGTGCCCCTGAGCGAAGAGGCCGTCCTTGGATTGGTGCGCCGCCTTCGCATAGGGGCGACGCCGCCTCAGGATGTGCGCCGCGCCGCTTTGCAGCGGCTGGATGCGTTGATGGCCGTCCGGGTGGGGGTGCTGTTTCGCCATGCACGCCTTGAGTGGAGCATGGAGCAGGCGAATTTCGTTGTGGACGCCCTACGCAATCTGCCGCAGGCGGGCGAGGAGATGCTGGATATGCTCGGCTGGACGGCGGCCTTTCTTGGCGCGCTGGGTGCTGGTCAGGACATCTTGGACGGCTTGCGCGTGCGGTGGCGGGAGGCCTACCGCAATGTGGGCCGCGCGGAGCGCTTTGCCAAGGCGCTTGCCTCGTCCAACTATGAGACCATGATTATGCAGGGCATCCGGGAGCCGCATTTTGATACCGAAACCCTGCGCGAGGATATGTACCGCGCGGATGAGTTGGCCCGCGCCGTGTTTCGGGAGTCTGTGGTGGAAGTGCAGGGCGAAGGGCCCCGCGATGTCGGCTCCATTGAAACCGCGGACGACATGCACCGCGTCTTGGGCCTGATGGGAATGTAGGCGCGACCGCTCTTGCCTCCCCGTGGCCGGACAGGCCGCAACGTTTTTGCGCCCCCGCATGATTGTGCGGGGGCGTTGTCTTTTGGACTGGCGCGGTGGTTACGGGCAGTGTGGCTGGTAGGACTCTCCGGTGGCGCTTCCGTTTGCTGGTTTGCCCTGAATGGCGGCGTCTATGGCCTGGCGCAGCGCCTTGGGGCGCAGCGGCTTGGCGATAAAACCGTTCATCCCCACATGAAGAAGGCGCTCCATGGTGCCCTTCATGTTGTTGGCGGTCATGGCGACGATGGGTGTTGGCGTGGTGGTCTTCGTTGCGTCCTCGTACTGGCGGATGAGGGCCGTGGCCTCAATGCCGTCAAGCTCGGGCATTTGGATGTCCATGAACACAAGGTCGAAGGACTCGCGTTTGAAGGCCTCCACAGCCTCGCTGCCGTTGGGGGCGATGGTGACGGTGTGCCCAAAGTTTTCCAGCATGCTCCGGGCAACGTTTTGGTTGATTGGCGTGTCCTCGGCCAGCAGGATGCGCAAGGCCGGAGTGGTGGCCCGCGTTGGCGGCCCTTCGCTATTGGGCAGGCCGTCCAGACATGGGGGCGTGTCGTTTTCCACCCCAAAGGCGACGGCGAGCGCCTTCATGAGCACAAGGGTTTCAACGGGTTTGGGGATGCAGATAATGTTTTTCTTTTGCGCTGTGGCGTAGGCGACAAGCCGCCCCGTGGCGTTGAGCATGACGGCGCTGAGGTCTGGCTGGCCGGTTGCGCCGCGCACGGCTTCGGCCATGGCGATGCCGTCCAGCCGGGGCGGGCGGTGGTCCGTGATGAGGGCAACACGTTTGGGCGCTCTTTGCGTGATGATGGCGGCGGCCTCGTCGGCGGACTCCGCAATGTGGACTTCCACGTCCCAGAGCCGGAGCTTGGTATGCAGTAGCTGCCTGCTTGTGGGGTTGTCGTCCACCACAACGGCCATCGTGTCCCGGAAGAGGGCAGGGGCAGGGTAGTCCGTTGCTTGCAGGGCGTCCTCTTCGGCAAAGTCCAGCAGGATATTGAAGGAAAAGGTGCTGCCCTTGCCCGGTGTGCTGGTCACACCGATGCGGCCGCCCATAAGTTTCGTTAGCTGGGCGGTAATGGCAAGCCCCAGTCCGGACCCGCCATAGTGACGCGAGGTGGACGTATTCTCCTGCTCGAAGGATTCAAAAATGTGGGCGATGCGGTCCGGGGCGATGCCAATGCCCGTATCCGACACCGAGACGTCAATCCGCAGTCGATCGTTGTGCATTGTGTGGCGGACGCGAAGGAGAATGTCGCCATGCGCGGTGAATTTGATGGCATTGCTGACAAGGTTCAGCAGAATCTGGCGCAGGCGCGTGTCGTCACCCACCACATGGTCCGGAACGTCGTGGGCGAAGTCGATGAGCAGTTCCACGTCCTTGTCCGCCACCAGTGGCGCTTGGAGGGTTATGACCTCTTGCAGGCACTGCCGCAGGCTAAAGGGTTGCACGTCCAGCGTCAGCTTGCCCGCCTCCACCTTGGAAAAGTCCAGAATATCCCCCAGCAGATTGAGGAGCGTATTGCCGGAGTTGCGGATGGTGCGCACAAATTCATATTGGTGCGGCGTCAGGGACATTTGCATCAACAATTCCGCCATGCCGATGACCCCGTTTAGAGGGGTGCGGATTTCGTGGCTCATGTTGGCGAGGAATCTGCTCTTGGCCTGACTGGCCTGTTCCGCGGCCTTTTCCGCTTCCTTCAGCCGGGTGACGTCCGTTTGCGTGCCCACGGCGCGCAGGGCTGTGCCGTCCTCCGCCCGGCTGACAACGCGCCCGCGCGAGAGCACCCAGCGGTAGCCGCCAAGGCTGGTGCGCATGCGGAATTCAAGATTCCAGATGCCATCCTGCGAGGTGAGAAAGGTGTTGAGCTGTTTTTCAACAAACTCCCGGTCCTCGGGGTGGATGAGGCTTACTGCCGACTCCGGCGTGGCAGGGAGTGAGCCGGGACCGTAGCCCAACATTCTGAACCAGCCCGGACTGTAGTAGACCTCGCCCGTCACAAGGTCCCAGTCCCAAATGCCATCGGCGTTGGCGTCCATGGCGAGGGCGAAGCGTTCCTGACTTTTGCGGAGGGCAAGCTCTGCGGCCTTGCGCGCCGTAATGTCCGTCTGCGTGCCCATAACGCGGTAGGGCACGCCCTTCACGTCGCGGTCCGTACCAATGCCCTTGAGCTGTATCCACCGCGTGTTCTTGTCGCGGTCCAGCAGTGGGATTTCCAGTTCAAAGCCGTCGGTCTCGTTGTGGGCCAGCTCTACAATGCTGGCGGAGAGGCGCGTGCGCTCCCCGGCGGGGATATGTGTCAGCCACTCCTTCATGGTCTGCGGCCCCTGCGGCGGCGTGTAGCCCAATATGCCCAGCGAGCGCCTGCTCAGGTACAAATCGTCCGTTGTGATATTCCAGTCCCATATGCCCTCGGAGGCGGCGTTAATGGCGATGGAGTAGCGCTCCTCGCTCTTTTGCTGCGCCTCGCGTGCGTCACTGTAGGCGCGCCCCGTGGCCAGCAGCATGGCTGCGTGCTCCAGCGTTTCTACATCGTCGGGGCTCCACGGCGGGGGGCAGTGGGTGCTGTCTGCTGTGATGAAGCCAAAGGAAAGCCCCCCCGCGTGCAGTGGTGCGGTGATGAGAGCGGCAGGGTTCCAGCCCGGCGGCACAAGGCCGGTGCCCATAGGCCCTTGCGTGTCGCAGGGGAAGGCCCTTGGCTTTCCTGCCAGCGGCGCTTCGGTGAAGGTCTTGTAGCTGTGCACCGGAATGTTGCGGACGATGTCCGCGATGGGGCGTACGCCTTCGGCCGTCCATTCCTGAGTGATGCCAAAGCGCGTTCCCTCGCGCGTGAAGACGAGCAGGCAGACCCTGTCCGCTCCCAAAAATTCTCCCAGCAGACCAAGGGCGTGCTCCTGCGCGCTTGGTCCCGGATTGGCGATGAAGGTGCTGGCAATGTCCGCAAGGGCTTTGTTTCGCTCGCGCACGCGTGTGGAGCGGGCCTTGATGGACTCGTTCTCTCGCCGCATCGCATGCAACCGCAGCACAAGCCACGTGATGCAGGCGCACAGGGTAAGTCCCGCGCCGACGGTGGTGAGCAGGAGAGGGTCCATCAGCATGTTTGCTCCGCTTTGGTCAGAGATGCCAAGCAGTATACACCATGCGCCGCACCAATGTCATGAGTCTGTGAGTTTGTTTGTCGAATTTCACTAGAGGGAACTTGATTTTCCTAAACACGTCTTGCGTTTTTCCGGGCGGATGACATACTAGCCGATAGTAGGTGTGCCCTCGCTGTCTTTTCGTACAAAAAGGCGGAGTGGCAGGAATTTTCGGATATTACAGTGACATGTGTACGTGGCGGTGGACGCGGCCGCCCATGGCGGAGCTTCGGATGTGACGGCTTATCGATATGAGCGCGTCCGGCGCGACGCCCTTTGACGCCAAAAGGGAGGAACCAGCCCCGTGCGTATTCTCATAGCCGAAGATGAGACCATACCACGCAATGTGTTGCGCAAAACCCTTGAATCATGGGGGCATACCGTTATCGAGGCCGCCAACGGAAGGGAGGCGTACGACTTGTATGCCGGGGTGCAGACTCCGGTGGATATGCTGGTGACGGACTGGATGATGCCGGAAATGGACGGGCTGGAACTGGCGCGGCGCGTGCGCCGGGCCAGTAATGAGACGCTGTATACCTATATCATCCTGCTGACTGCGAAGTCGGACATCGACGACATGGTCAGAGGGTTCAGGGAGGGCGAAGTGGACGACTATGTGGTCAAGCCGTTTGATGCCTCGGAACTCGAAGTGCGACTGCAGGTGGGTGAGCGGTTGTTGTCTCTGGAACGGAGGCAGAGGGAGATAAACCGCTCGTTGCAGGAGTCGCTGGACGAGCTGCACCGCACGCAGCAAAAGCTGGTGCAGTCCGAGAAAATGGCGTCCCTTGGTGGACTGGTGGCCGGAGTCGCCCATGAAATCAATACCCCAGTCGGGTTGGGGCTGACAGCGGCCTCGTTCCTCGGGCGCAAGGTGCACGACCTGCGCGGCATGCTGCAGGAGGAGGCGCTGACGCGGTCCAAGCTGGAGGCGTTTTTGGATAACGTCGATGAGGCGTCACAATCCATCCTGACCAACCTCGGCCGCGCCGGGGAGCTTATTCAGGGCTTCAAGAAAGTGGCCGTGGACCAGACCACCGGCGAAAAGCGCGCCTTTGGCGTGGCGGAGTACATCAGCGAGGTGCTCCTGAGCCTGCGGCATGAGTACCGCCGCGGCGGGCATGAAGTGGTTGTGGACTGTCCGGATGATTTGACCATTGAAAGCTATCCCGGCGCCTTTGTGCAGGTGCTGACCAATCTGGTCATGAATTCCCTGATGCACGGCTTTGAGGACCGCGAGAACGGCCAGATTACGATTGCCGCCCGCGAGGACGGCGATGACGTTGTGGTGGAATACACCGATAACGGCGCAGGCATGGACGCCAAAACCCTAGACAACATGTACGAGCCGTTTTTTACCACCAAGCGCGCCCGTGGCGGAACCGGGCTGGGCATGCAGATTGTCTTTAACCTTGTGACGCAGAAGCTGGGTGGGGAAATCCGGTGCGAGAGCAGCCCCGGCGAGGGGACCCGCTTTTTCATAACCGTACCAAAGCTGGTGGGGAAGTAGCATGGGCAGACAAGGCTGGCCGCCAGACGATGCGCCTCGCGACGAGCGTCCCTTTGCCTTCGCCAGTGAAGGGCAGCAGCCCGAGGCGGATTCCGGCGCATGGAAGCTGCTTGTCGTGGACGATGAGCGGGAAGTGCACGCGCTGACCCGTCTTGTGTTGGGCGATTCTCGGTTTTTGGGGCACCGGCTTCAGTTTTTGCACGCCTATTCCGCGCAGGAGGCGCAGGACATCCTGCGGCGGCACGATGACATCGCGGCTATCCTGCTGGACGTCGTTATGGAGACCTCCACGGCGGGGCTGGACCTTGCGCGCTGGGTGCGTGAGGACCTGAAAAACACCCTGGTGCGTATTGTTCTGCGGACGGGACAGCCCGGCGAAGCCCCGGAAAAGGCCGTTATCGAGCAGTACGAAATCAACGACTATAAGTACAAAACCGAACTGACCGACGACAGGCTGTTTACGTCGATAACCACAGCCGTACGGTCCTACAGGCATTTGCAGGACCTTGAGGACAGCCGCAGGGAGCTTGAAGTCGCGCGGGACAAGGCCGAGGTGGCAAACCTCGCCAAGGACCAGTTCTTAGCCAATATGAGCCACGAACTGCGCACCCCCCTCAACGGCATCCTTGGACTGACCAATCTTTTGCTGGACGCCTCCCTCACCGGGCAGAACCTTGAATACTGCAAGATGATCAAAAAGTCCGGCGAAGGGCTGCTTGCCATCATCAACAACGCTCTTGAACTCTCCAGCCTGCGCGAGGGCAGCCTTGAGCTTAATGAGCGTCCGTTCAACCTTCGGGCGGAGCTGCGCAAGGTCATTGAGGTGATGGAAATTCAGGCCGGGTGGAAGGAACTGGAACTGCGCTGGAGCGTTGACCACAAGGTGCCGGAGCGCCTGCTGGGGGACCCGGCGCGGCTGCGGCAGGTTGTGGTGAACCTGCTCGTCAATGCCATTCGGTACACGGATAAGGGCGCGGTGAGCCTTGCCGTGCAGGAACTCACGCCGGACCTTGCCGAAAGCCTTGAAGGCAAGGCGCCCATGCCGCGCTGCGCGGACGGGGTGGCGCTGTTCCTTGTCGTGAGTGATACGGGGGTGGGTATTCCTGCGGATAAGCGCGAGCATATTTTTGAGCCCTTCGCGCTTGCCGAGGACTACATGACCAAGCGTTTATCCGGGGCGGGGCTTGGCCTTGCCATTACGCGGGACATTATCCAGCGGATGAACGGCGGGATTTGGGTCGAAAGCGACGAGCACAGTGGCAGCCAGTTCTATTTTTCCTTGTGCCTTCGCAGAACCGAGTAACGCAGACCGTGGGGTACGTTGCGTATGAGCCAAAGCAGGCAGAATGATCTCTTTGCTGCCGAGCATGAAGAAGAACATGCGGTCCATGAGCCGGCTTGGAAGCTCATGATCGTTGATGATGAAGAGGAAGTGCACACCGTCACCCGGATGGTGGTCCGGGACTTCACCTTCGATGGCCGCGGGTTTGAATGCATCAGTGCCTACACCGCTCGGGAAGGGCGGGAACTGATCCGTCAGCATCCGGATACCGCGCTCATCTTGCTCGACGTCGTCATGGAGACGAATCAGGCCGGGCTTGAATACGTCAAATTCATCCGTGAGGAGTTGGACAACAAACTCGTGCGCATCATCCTGCGCACCGGGCAGCCGGGCCACGCGCCGGAGCGGCAGGTCGTGGTGCAGTACGACATCAACGACTACAAGCAAAAGACGGAGCTGACGGAAGAGCGGCTGTACACCACCATCATCGGCGCGGTGCGGTCCTACAAGGACCTTGTGACCATTGAGCGCAGCATGCACGGGCTGGAGCGTGTTATTGAATCCTCGGGGCATCTTTTGGCGCAGCGGTCGTCGGATGAGTTCTGTCAGGAGTGGCTGCACGCGTTCAGGGACCTTGTGCGGCAGGAGTGCCGAAAGCATGCCCCGTGCGAGGCCGACGGCTTTGCCGTGATGGAACGTCATGGCGAAATGCCCATTGTGGCGGGCATTGGTCAATACCGCGAGCGCATTGGCCGTGATGCGCGCGAGATTGCGCCAGACGCCGTGAAGGCCATGCACAGCGCCACCCAAAATGGCGGAATCCAGCGCGACGGGCGGGCCTTTGCGGTGAGTTTTCAGGGCAAAAGCGACATCCCAAGCCATGTGTATCTGGAGTGCTGCCGCCCGCTGGAGGACCTTGAGCATCGGCTTCTGAGCATCCTTGGAACCAATGCGGGGATGGCCCTCGACAACCTCACCTTGAATCACGAGCTGATCAACACCCAAAAAGAGCTCATCTTCACCCTTGGCGATGTGGTGGAGAGCCGCTCGCACGAAACGGCAAACCACGTGCGGCGGGTGGCGGAGTATTCGTACTATCTCGCCATGGAATATGGCCTTGAGGAAGCCGAGGCCGGGCTGCTTCGCCTTGCCTCGCCTATGCACGACGTGGGGAAAATTGGCATTCCGGACTCCATCCTGCTCAAGCCGGGGCGGCTGACAAAGGAGGAGTTCGAGGTCATGAAGACCCACACCACCATTGGCTATAAAATCCTCAGCACCTCCGGGCGCAAGATTATCCGTTCCGCGGCGGTGGTGGCCCTGCAGCACCATGAGCGCTGGGATGGCGGGGGCTATCCCAATGGTTTGCAGGGCGAGGAAATTCATATTTTTGGACGCATTACCGCGCTTGCAGATGTGTTCGACGCGTTGTCCTCACCCCGTGTGTACAAGGAAGCGTGGGAGACACAGCGCATTCTTGAGCTGCTTCGCGAGGAGCGTGGCGGCCTTTTTGAACCGGCACTCGTGGACCTTTTGCTGAGCAACCTTGATGCAATACACGCCATCCAAGAGGCCTATCCCGACGAAGGGTGAGGCCGGATCCTTTGCGCCGCAAGGGGGCGGCCCACGCACCTGTACGGGGGCAAGGCTGTGTGCCGTCCTCGTCCTTGCGCTGGTGCTGTGCTGCGTTGTGGGCCGTGCGGCCTCGCAGGATGTGGAGGGCGCGGGGGGACCGCTGCGGGTGGTGTTTATGGATACCCGGCCCGTCTACTTCCCAGGGCTGGATGGCGAGGCCCGCGGCATTGCCGTGGATTATTGGCAGATGTTGGCCGCACGCAGCGGCTTTGAGTTTACCTTTGCGTTTACGTCCATGGCCGAGGGACTCCGGCGCGTGGAAAGTGGCGAAGCGGACATCCTTGCCGCGTATTTCCGCGTTCCGGGCATGGGGGAAAAGCTGGAGCCGGTTGGTCCCTACGCCCGGACCGGTCTGTACCTGTATTACGTCAAGGACGCCTTTGGAAATATGCCGCCCCAGCGCATCGCGGACCTCAATGGCTACGACATCGGCGTCATAGCCGGCAACGCCAACGAGGACATCATCCGCAGGGCGAACCTCGACAGCGACGTGACCGCCTTTAATGACTACCGCGAGCTGTGCCTTGCCCTTGCGGAGGGGCGGGTGGACGCCGCTGTGATGGGTCGCGAGGTGGCCTCGGCCTTTTTGGCGGAGGCAGGCGCGACCGGGCGTGTGAAGTTTGTCTCCCCGCCCGTGGTCAGCGGCAAGGTTTTCGCTGGCGTCAAAAAGGGCCGGACCGAGTTGGCAAGGCGGCTGAATGCGGCCATGGAGGCGGTAACGGATGAGGAAGTGGCCGCCGTTATCAGCGAATGGGTTGGCCATGACGCGGAGGCGCTTCTCGGCGAGCGCCAATTTGAGGAGCTTGGCGAGGTGAACGTGGCCCTGCCCGAGGCGTTGCCGCCGTATTCCATGAAGCGTGCGGGCAGAACGGCGCAGGGACTGTTGCCGGACCTGTGGCGGGCATGGAGCATGCGCACGGGGGTGCCGGTCAACTTCGTCTATACCGAAGGCTGGGGCGAGACGGACCTGCGCGCGGGCACGGTGGATGTCACGCACATGTTCCGGCAGGCGGACGAAGAGCCGTTGACCGGAGCCATGGATTTGCGGCTCCCGCTGTGCGTGGAGGAGAACTTTTTCTTTAGCCGCCAGCTCTACGGCGTCAAGACCATGGAGGACCTGCACGGGTTGCCTGTAGGATATGCTTGGCCTGTGCAAGAGGACGTTGTGAGCGGGCTTTCGCCGGGGATGCGTACCCTCTATCCGTCCATCAAGGAACTGGAAAAGGCGCTGACGCAGGATAATCTGTTGGCGTTTGTCCTGCCGGTGGAGACGGGCCTCAGCCTTTTGCGCGGTGCGGGGAAGCTGGAGGAGTTTAGTTACCACCAGGACCGCCCCCTGTGGACGGGCGGCGTCCATGCTGCCGTGCGCGAGGATGACGCGCTGCTCTTTCAGGCCCTGCGCGAGGGCATGGCGGCTATTGGGTCCGATGAACTCCGCTATATGCGCCGCAAGTGGCACCCGCGGCAGAGCATGGTGAGCGGCGGTCCTCTTTTGGTTGCGCTGGATCGGTATAGTCCCCCTTTGAGCTTTGCCACGGACGACGGCCAGCCAGCGGGCTTGCTGGTGGACATCTGGCGGCTGTGGGCTGAGCGCAGCGGCCATGATGTCCGCTTCATCCTGAATGACCGGCACGACGTTATCCGCGATGTGCAGACCCGCATGGCCGACGTGGCCGCAGGGCTGCCGAACGAGCCGGGCCAGTCGCAAAAGCTGGCCTTTGCCTCGCCTGTGTATGGCGAACAGTGGGCGCTGTTTTACCGGTCGGACAGATATGCCCCGCAGGCGCTGGACGACATGCTGGGGACAACCGCCGCCGTGGTGGACGACCCCGACGTCATCAAGGCGCTGGAGTGGGAAGCCCCGTACATCCGGCAGGTGCTGTATCAGGACGTGCAGGGCGCGGTTGAGGCCGCCCTCGCCGAGGGATTGGACGCCGTGGTCGGCCCGACCTTGGAGATCCGCAAGGCGCTTTTGAAACATGATTCGCAGGCGCTGTTCCAGAAGCTGGCCACATGGGAGCATACGGACGAATTGCGCCCTGGAGTCGCCAAGAATAGTTCCAGCCTGCTTGCCGCCGTCAATGAAGGCTTTGCCAATATTTCGGACAACGAACTGCTGGAACTGGAAAAGCGTTGGATTACCAATCCCGAGGACTACGTGTACAGGCCGCAGGCCAAGGTGTTTCGGCTGACGGCGTGGGAGCGCGGCTGGCTGGCGCGGCATCCGTCGGTGACCCTTGGCGTGCCCCGCGATTATCCCCCCTTTGTGCTGGAGGATGAATCCGGCAAGCCTACGGGCATGGCGGTGGAGGTGGTGCGGCGCGTGGCGCAGCGCGCGGGGCTGAGCGTACGCATCGTCATGGTGGACGGCTGGGATGAGCTGATGCGGCAGGTGCGCGGCGGCGTTCTTGATGGCATTGCCTGCGACGTGCCGACCTATGAGCGCGGCCACGGGCTGACCTTCTCCAAGGACTATGTGAAGACGCCGTGGGTCATTGTTGCGCGCGATGACGCGGACTACATGTCCGGGCTGGAGGACCTCATTGGCCGCAAGGTGGCCGCTGTGCGCGAGGGTGCGGCGCATGATATCCTTGCGCGGTACCCAGAGATTGACGTCATGGCCGTGGATTCTCCCGAGGCGATGTGGGCGGCGGTGTCCTTTGGTGAGGCCGATGCCTGCCTTAGCAATTTTGCCACGGCCAGCTATTCCATCAGACAGCAGGGCATCACCAATCTGCGCGTTGCCAGCGTGCTGCAGCATGAGCTGCGCCTTGCCGTAGGCGTGCGCGAGGATTGGCCGGAGCTTGCCGGTATTGTGAATAAGGCGCTGGACTCCATCCCCCACGCCGAGCGTGAAGCCATCTTCCGCCACTGGGTGGGTGTGAAGGTGCAGACCGGCATGGCGATGGGGCAGGTGTGGCGCATTGCGTTGCAGGCTGGCGGCGGCGTTCTCGTCGTATTGGTGCTTATCCTGTATTGGAACCGCCGTCTGGCGCGCGAGGTGCGTGAACGGCAACGCGCCGAAGCGGACCTGATGCGCAGCTTTGGCTTTATGCAGGTGCTGCTTGATTGCTTGCCGATTCCTGTTTTCTTCAAGAACGAGGCGGGGCGTTACGTCACCGTCAATGCGGCGTTCCTCGAGTTTGTGGACAAGGAGCGCGAGGATGTCCTTGGCCGCAAGGAAGGCGAATGCGTGCCCCGCGACTTTGCCGAGCAGGGCATGCATGCCGATGGCGCCATCTTTGCTGGAGAGCACGCGGGCATGACCTATGAGGCGGAGTATCTGCGCGAGGACGGGACGCGCTACGTCTTTATCGTGTCGCGGTCCATGGTGGAGCAGGTTGACGGCGAGGTGGGCGTTGTGGGGGTGATGCAGAACATCACCGAGCGCAAGGACACCGAAGACGCGCTTATGCGCAGCCAGCAGCGCTTTAAGATGGCCATGTCCGCCACAAGCGATGGCCTGTGGGACTGGAAGGTCGGCGAGTCCGAGGTCTATTTCAGCCCCGGATTTTTGCATATGTTTGGGTATGAGGAAGGCGAGCTGCCCGCCACCGTCGACACGTGGACGCGCCTGCTGCATCCCGAGGACCGCGAGCGGGTGCTGGAGTCCTACCGGCGGCAGATTGAGCGGGTGGAGCCTTTCCGCAACGACTACCGCATGCTGCACAAGGACGGGTCCGTGGTGTGGGTAATGGGCCGCGCGCAGATTGTGGACGAAACCGGCAGCGGCACTGCCACGCGTGTGGTTGGAACGCATACGGACATCACCCACCGCAAGACCATTGAGGCGGAACTGCAAATCGCCAAGGAAGCCGCCGAAGGCGCCAACCGGGCCAAGAGCCAGTTCCTCGCCAACATGAGCCATGAGATACGTACGCCCATGAACGGCGTTATCGGTATGTCCGAATTGCTCCTTGGCACAGAACTCAGCCATATGCAGCGCGGGTATGTGGACTCCATCCGCGTCTCGGGTGAGGCGCTCCTTACCGTTATCAACGACATTTTGGACTTTTCCAAGATAGAGGCGGGCAAGCTGGAAATCGACGTTGCGCCCTTCAGCCTGCGCGACTCCCTGTACAACGACCTGCAGACCCTTGGCCCCCGCGCGGCGGAAAAGGGGCTGGAGCTGATGATGCACATCGCGCCCGAGGTGCCGGACAGCCTCATGGGCGACCCCAAGCGCCTGCGGCAAATCCTGATTAATCTTGTGGGCAACTCCCTCAAATTCACCGAAAGCGGCGAAATCGTCATCAGCGTCGATTTCCGCGGCTTTGTGGACGACAAGGTCGACGTGCATTTCAAGGTGTCGGACACCGGCATCGGCATCAACCACGAGGACCAGCGCCGCATATTTGATTTGTTCGTGCAGGCCGATGGCACCATTACGCGGCGCTATGGCGGCACCGGGCTGGGGCTGGCCATCTGCACGCAGCTTGTCAGTCTGATGGGCGGCGATATTTCCGTACAGAGCGAGCCGGGCAAGGGCAGCACCTTTAGCTTCAACGTGCTCATGGAGGAGGCGGACGTTGTTGTGCCCAGCCGTGCGGCCATCCCGGACGTGAGCGTGCTGGAGGGCGTGCGGGTGCTCATCGTGGACGACAGCGAGATGAACCGCCGCATACTGGCCGAAAGCCTCAAGCAGTGGAAGATGGTGCCGGTGCAGGCGTCCAGCGTGTCCGAGGCCGTGGGGCTGATGGAGGGCGCCGTAGTGCGCGGTCAGCCCTATGAGCTGGCCCTTGTGGACCGTGTCATGCCCGAGGCCGACGGGCTGGCGCTGATGGATACCGTGCGGCGGCGGCCCGAGTTCGCGGGGATGAAGATTATTATGCTCACATCGTCCGCCACGCAGGAGGAGGAACGCAAAGCCCGCGCCCTTGGCGCGGTGGCGTGCCTTGTAAAGCCGGTGGGCCCGGCGGAACTGCTGCGCAGTGTGGCACAGGCCCTTGGGAGCTGGGAGAACGTCGGGCTGTCGCGGCAGGTCAAAAAGCCCGAAGAGCTTGTGGCCTCGCGTGAACTGCGCGTGCTTCTGGCCGAGGATACGCCCATCAACCAGAACGTGGCCAAGGCCATGTTGGCGACCTTTGGGCACACAGTGGCCATTGCCAATAACGGTGTGGAGGCGCTCAGCGCGCTGGATGAAGAGGAGTTCGACGTTATCCTTATGGACGTGCAAATGCCGGAGATGGACGGCGTGGAGGCCACCCGCATCATCCGTGAGCGGGAGCGGGAAACCGGGGAGCATATCCCCATCATTGCCATGACGGCCCACGCGATGAAGGGCGACCGCGAACGCTTTGAGGCGGCGGGGATGGATGGTTTTGTCCCCAAGCCCGTGACGCCGAAGGAGATGTTTGACGCCATGGAAATGGTCGCCGCCGGGGACTACGCGGTGTCGCCCCCTGCCGGCGATGCGGCGCAGGACGCGAAGAGCGCAATGCCTCCAGACGCGCCGGAACAGGATGCGCCCATCTTGGACGCGCGCCGGATGAAGGAGAGCTTTGGCGGTGAGCAGGACTTCCTGCGCGAAAACGCCAAGATATTCATCGACGAAGTGCCCCAGCGTCTTGATGAGCTTGAGACGGCGCTTCGGGACGGGGACACCAAGACCCTTGGCGAACGCGCCCACGCCCTGAAGGGGACGGTGGGGTGCTTTACCATGGGCATGCCCTTTGAGGTGTCGCAGAAGCTTGAGCAGGCCGGAAAGGACGGAGATATCGCGGAAATACCGCGCCTGCTTGGCGAGCTTCGGCGCGGGTTGGATGCCATGGTTCGGGAATTACAGGATATCTGATTTTCCGGTGTGTGGCGCCATCGTAAAAGCTGTTTTTCGGTGGAATGATGCGATGAAATCATGCTATTTTGACACGTGGGGGAAGTAGCCATGGCACGAATACTGATCGCGGAAGACGACTATGTGGCGCAGTTGACCGTATCAAAGATGGTCATCAAGCTCGGGCACACGCCGTTTGTCAGCCCCAATGGGCGACATGCGTACGAGGCGCTCAAGGCCGCCAACAATTTTGATCTGCTTATCACGGACATTATGATGCCCGAAATGGACGGCCAACAGCTCATAAAAACCCTTCGTGGCGATAGTGAGTTCATGAAGCTGCCGGTCATCATCATGTCGGCTGTGGTGGGGGTGAAGGACATCAGTTCCCTGTTGGAACTTGGGGCGACGTTCTTCCTTGCCAAGCCTATGCAGGAAGAGGAATTGGCGCATTACATTGACCGTTGTCTGGAGTGAAGGGCGCGGAGCAGGTGCGGCCCTGTGAAGCCCGGCCATATGGCGGGGCCTGATGGGGCGATGAGGAGAGCGCCAATCACGGACGACGCGAAGAACCGGAGGAACGCATGAGAGCGCTTGTGGTCGAGGACGATTTCATTTCGCGGGAAGTCTTGCGCAAGAATCTGGCTCCGTTCTTCGAGATCAACATCGTGGTCAATGGAGAGGAAGCCGTTTCGGCGTTCAAGATTGCCCATGATGAGCACCGGCCCTATTCGCTCATTATTATGGACATCATGATGCCGGTTCTCGATGGCCTGAGCGCTGTGCGGCAGATTCGGGCCTATGAGGAAGAAAACGGCATCACTCAGGCGGCGCGGGTTATTATGGCCACGGCGCTGTCGGACCCGAAGACCGTTATGCAGTCCTTTGACGACTGCGGGGTCGAGGGCTACATCGTCAAACCCTATGACGGCGACAAGCTGCGTAAGGAACTGGAAAAACTGGGCCTGATGATTGATTGATGCGCAACGGACCATCCTCCTGGGGGACGATATGAGTGAAAGCGATGAGATGGTCACAGAATTCTATTCGCAGGTGAACGATGACTTCTATCCCCTCATCATGGAGGGGACGGACCTCTTGGGACAGGGTAAGGTACAGGAAGGCATCGAGGTTCTTGCGCGCCCGCTGCATACCATCAAGGGCGTAACCGGCTTCATGGGCGGGTTTGAGGTTGCGTCCACATTCACCCACAAGGTCGAGAGCTTTTTGAAGAAGCTCCAAAGCGGCGAGCTGGACCACAGCGACGACAACGTCACTGCGGCGCGGCAGGCTGTGACGCACGTCTTTCAACTGCTGGACCAGATTCGTGAACTAGGCGAGCCGGACAAGGACGAGATGGACGCCGTGCTTGCGCGCTTGGACGAAGCCGCAGGCGCTGGCGACGCCGGAGCGGGCGATGAGGCGGGCAGCATTGAGATAGAGCCGGGAGACGGCTTTATGCTGGTGCGTGTGGCTATGCCCCGCCTGCACCTGCAGCCCCACCGCGACGCTCTGCGCACAACGCTGTCGCAGATTGAGCAGGGGACCGCTGTGCGGGTGGACCTCTCCGGCGTGCGCTCGGTCAATTCCGCCACCTTCGAGCTGCTGGAGGAGATGGCCGCGCGCCTTGACCTGCGTCTGACCGGTATGGGGCCATCCTGCAAGGGAACCTTTTACGCATGGGGGTTTGATGGGTCGCTCCGCATGGCGTCCGAGGGACAGAGCCGTGATGCACAATGCGCCGAAGCAGGTGGACAAGGCTGATGAAGAGCAGCATTGAACAATGCATCGAAGCGCTGGAAGAGCGCATCCTTATTCTGGAGCACGGCAAAACCTCGCCAGAGGCCTTGCACGACGCCCTTGCGCGCCTGGGCCTGACGAATGTGCGCTATCCCTCGGCCAACGTTGCCACCCTTATGGATATGCTCACCGACGGTATCGCCCCGGTAACGCCGGAGATGGTGACCGCGTTTTTGCAGATTGCCGACGGCCAGCGCCAGTTGTTGTACTCCATGGCGGGCATTGTGGAGGACCGCGCGGACAAGATCCGCGAACTGCGCGAGTCCGGCGAATACGAGGAACCGCAGGAAGACGGCGAGGATGCTTCTGAAGGCGGCGCCAAGGCCAAGGACGCCGCGCCAGACGCCCAAACCGCGGCAGAAAGCGCCGATGACGCGGGCGGTCCAAGCGCGCCAGCTGGCGCTTCGGACGCGTCCAAGCCCAGCCCCAAAGCCCCCGCGCCCAAGGCGCCGCAAAAGGGCGGCTCCGAAATTTCCTCCATCCGCGTCAATACGGACAAGCTGGATACCCTCATCGACTACATCGGCAAGCTGATGACGCAGTACGCCGTCATTGCCCAAAACCCCTCGTTGGACTCCAAAGCCGTTGCCGGAATGAAGGACCTTGAAGTCGTCATCAGCAACATCAAGGACGAGGTGGAGAAAATCCGCCTTGTGCCGCTGAAACAGATTTTCACACCCATGCACCGCCTTGTGAGCAGTCTGTCCATGAAGATGGGCAAAAAGCTGCGCTTTGAGGTGGTGGGCGACGACCTGCAATTGGACAAGACCATTGTTGAGCACATCAACGAGCCGCTGGTCCATCTGCTGCGCAATGCCGTGGACCACGGTTTGGAGATGCCTGAAGAACGCGCGAAGGCCGGAAAGGAAGAGACCGCGCTTCTGCGCCTGTCGGCCCGGCGGCGGGGGAGCAAAGCGTTTATCATTGTTGAGGACGACGGCCGCGGCATCGACCCGGAAAAAATCCGCAAGAAGGCCGTGGAGCGTGGCTTGCTGTCGGATGAGGAGAAGCTCACCCCCGAGGAAGTGTACCGCTTTATCCTCAAGTCCGGTTTTTCTACGGCGGAGAAGGTCACGGACGTTTCCGGGCGCGGTGTGGGCATGGATGCGGTGGCCCATTCCATCGAAGACCGCCTCGGCGGCGAAATCTCCATCACCAGCGAGTTTGGCAGCGGCTCAACCTTTACCCTTGCCATACCTTTGGAGCGCTCCCTGTCCGAGGGCATTGTGGACGCGCTTATCGTGAACCTTGGTACCGAGGTTTTTGTGGTCCCCAGCCAGCCCGTGCTGGAGGTCTACGCCGTGCGACCGGGCGACATCACCACCATGCCCGGCGGCGACGAGACCGTGGACGTGCGCGGGGAGCTGTATCCGCTCTTTCGGCTGGACAGATATTTTGGCTTGCGCATGACCACGGAGAGCGATGGTGCGGAGCAGGCTGTGGTCATCAAGGTTGGCCGCCGCAGGGCTGCATTCCTCGTGGACGAGGTGTTGCGGCAGCAGCAGGTGGTGGTTGCCAGTTTCACCATCCCGGTTAAGGACATCTACAATGTACCCATCCTCGGCTACGGCATGATTGGCGAGCGCGACGCGCTGGTGCTGGATGTGGAAAGCCTGATGGACCACATGCACGCCTGAGCCTGACGCCCTACGGGGACAAGGGAGGAGACGATGGGATTCTTCAGTAACCTGAGCATCCGGTGGAAGGCGCTGCTGACGGCGCTTTTGGGTCCGTTCCTCATTGCCGCTGTGATGGCCGTCATCCAAATGCGGACCATTGAGGAGGGGACCCACGACGCCCTGCTGGAGAAAAGCCGCGCCATAGTGCTGATGGCCGAGGCGGGGCGCGTGGAGATGGCGCAGAAGATTGAGCATGGTCTTCTGAAGCCCTTTGACGAAATTCCGCGCGAGCATCTGCTGGAGGCTGTTCCGGTTATTACCGCCATCCGCATGGCGGCGGGCAATGCCGTGGAGGCGGGGTATGATTTTCGTGTCCCCAAAATCTCCCCGCGCAATCCCAAGAATACCCCCACGGAATTGGAAGAGCGCGTGCTGGCAAAGCTCAAGGCTGAGAACCTTGATGAATACATCCTCGTGCAGGGCGACGCCATACGGTATTTTCGGCCCATTCGTCTGACCAAGGACTGCCTCTATTGCCACGGCGACCCCAAGGGCGCAAAGGATCCGGTTGGTGGCATTAAGGAAGGCTGGCGCGCGGGTGATATTCACGGCGCGTTTGAGATTGTGACGTCCCTTGATGCGGCCAATCGCGAGATTGCGCAGGCCGGGATGAGTGTGGTGACGTGGACCGGGCTGTTCCTTGCCGTTATCGCCGTTGTGGTGTGGTGGGCGTTGCGGTCCGGTGTCATTCGGCCCATATCGCAGATTCACGGTGTGGCGGGCGCCATGGCCGAGGGCGACTTTAGCCGCGACATCACTGTCTCGGGCGGTGACGAAATCGGCACCATGGCTTCGGCATTCCGGACCATGATGGATAATTTGCGCCGCGTGGTGCGCGACGTGGGCGAGGCCTCGGACAGCGTGACCAACGGCAGTGGCGAACTCAGCTCCGCATCGCAGGACCTTGCCTCCGGCGCAACACGGCAGGCCGCCAGCGTGCAGGAAGTGTCCGCTTCCGTTGAGCAGATGACCGCGAATATTGAGCAAAATGCGGACAATGCCAACCAGATGGAGGGCATTGCCCTTGCCTCGGCGCAAAAGGCCAAGGAAGGCGGCGAGGCCGTGGCCGGAACCGTACAGGCCATGCGCAATATTGTGGAGAAGATTACCATCGTGGAGGAGATAGCGCGGCAGACCAATCTGCTCGCCCTCAACGCCGCCATCGAAGCGGCGCGCGCCGGGGAGCATGGCAAGGGCTTTGCCGTGGTCGCGGCGGAAGTGCGTAAACTGGCCGAGCGCAGCGGCGAGGCCGCGCGGGAGATTAGCGAGATTTCCTCCTCCAGCGCCCATGTGGCGGAAAAGGCCGGGGAAATCCTCAAGGACCTCGTTCCCAGCATTACCAGCACTGCCGACCTTGTGCAGGAGATTTCCGCCGCCACGCGCGAGCAGCACACCGGCGCCCAGCAGATTAATACGGCCCTGCAGGAGCTTGACCAGGTGATTCAGGGCAATGCCGCGGCCTCGGAGCAGGTGGCGTCCACCTCTGCCCAGCTCTCCCGGCAGGCACATGAACTGAAGCGGGCCATGTCGTTTTTCCGAATGGATGAAGCCTCGGCTCTCCCGTCGTTGCCCCGGCATGATCATGGCGAGGGGGGCGGCGAATAGCGCCTCTGTGAACGTGACCCCGCCTCTGGTTGGGGAGGGGGACGGGCGAGAGCGCCCCGCATTGGCAACGGCCCGGCATCCGGCCAGCATCCGGCCCGGCATCCGGCCCAGCATCCGGTCTGAGATGGCGCAGAACGCAAGGAATAACGCGGCCCACACGGAGTATCCGTGTGGGCCGCGTTGCCGTTTTGTGGTGAATGCGCCCGGCGCAGCTCCGCTTACGGCAGTGCGTGCAGGGCGGAGAGGAGTCCTTCAACGTTATGGGAGAGGGTTTTCAGGCCGCGCTCAATGGCGTCTGTATCCTTCGCGATGGCGGCTTGTTCCACATCGTAGGCCGCAGTAAAGGCTTCCCCTTCGTCAAAGTAGCCGATGGTCCCCTTAAACGCGTGGGCCTGTTCCGCTAATGCGGCAAAGTCCCCCGTGTCGAAGGTTTGCCGCAGGATGGCAAGGCGGCTTGGCACCTCCGCCATAAGGATGGCGATGTTTTCCTTGAGGAAGGCTGTATTGCTGCCAAAACTCATGGCAAGGCGTTCGCGGTCCAGCGCGTAGGGGGGCTGTTCCGGCGCGGAGTCGCCGTTTTCCGAGTCGGCGGGTTCCTTCGCGGGGGTATTGCGTTCAATGGCCGAAAAGAGGTCCTGTGGGCGGATGGGCTTGGACACGAGGTCGTCCATGCCTGCATGAAGAATGCTCTGGCGGTCGTCCGGGGAGAGGTGGGCGGTCATGGCGATGATGGGGGTGCGGGGGCGCTCTTCCTGCTTTTCCAGCGCGCGGATGTGCCCCGCCGCGTCCATGCCGTTCATGATGGGCATCTGCACATCCATAATGACGAGGTCGAACTCGTGGGTGGAGAAGAGGTCCACGGCGCGTTTGCCGTCGTGTGCGACGGTGGTTTTGTGCCCAAACTGTTCCAGCATATTCAGCGCCACGTTGCGGTTAATCTCCGTATCCTCCGCCAGCAGAATGCGGCGTGGGTTTTGGGTGCGCAGCAGGTGCCTTGTGCTGTGGTCCTTGTCGTCCTTGGCGGGCAGCAGTTTGGAAAGCGTCGCGTGGATAGCTTTGATGAGCAGCGGCTTGTGCAACGTTGCCGCCACCTGCGGGTGGCGCTCGTTTTCGTCGTGGGCGTTTTCGCGTGATTGTAGAAGCACAACGGGGATGTCCGCTGTGTCCGCGTTGGCCTTAAGGGTGGAAATCAGCTCGCTGCCGGGCATGTCCGGCAGCGATTCGTCCACGATGATGACCTCCACGTTCAGCCCTTTGGCCTTGGCCTGCTCCAGGGCTTTGGTGGCGTCCTTGCCGGTGGCGGCCACCATGGGGAAGAGGCCCATCTGCTCAAGGCTGGCGCGCAGGAAGCGCTGGGACGTCGGGTTGCCGTCCACGATGATGCAGCGCCGGCCACGCATGGCCGCCGTGGCGTCTTGGATGCCGCCGGGAATGGGCACGGGCGATGCGTCGAAGCTGATGGTGAAAAAGAAGCTGCTCCCTGCGCCGGGCGTGGTCTGCATGGACAGCGTGCCGCCCATCAGCCGCACCAAACGCGAGGCGACAGTCAGGCCCATGCCCACGCCGCCTGGGTTGCGGGTTGCGGTCTGCTCGGCTTGTTCAAAGGCCTTGAACACCGCCGCCTGACGTTCCTGCGGGATGCCGCGGCCCGTATCGCTGACGGTGAAGGTAATTTCGTTTGGCGGGGTGTGCTCCGTGTTCTGCGCAATGTCCACACGCACCTCGCCTGCCTCGGTGAATTTGATGGCGTTGGAGACGAGGTTGGCCAGCACCTGCGTCAGCCGCTGCGCGTCGCCCAGCAGGGCGTCGTGGGTGTCTTCCGCAATATTAATGACAAGGGTCAGCCCCTTGGTCTCCGCAAGGAAGGAATAAGGCTGGAGCGCCGCGACAATGGTATCGCGCAGGCTGAAGGGGCGCGCCGAGAGGTGGACGCGGCCTTCCTCTATTTTGGTGAACTCCAAAATGTCGTTGATGATGGACAGCAGTATTTCCCCCGACTGCTTGATGCCCATGACATATTCATACTGGCGGCGTGAAAGTCCGGTCTGCGAGAGCAGGTCCGCCAGCCCCAGCACGCCGTTCATGGGGGTTCGTATCTCGTGGCTGATGTTGGACAGAAATACGGATTTCGCCCGGTTGGCCGCGTCGGCTTCGTCCTTGGAGCGGCGCAGGTTGCGTTCCATGTTATGGGTCTCAGTGGTGTCGCGGACCATCATTTGGACGAGGTTGTACTCGGCAAGGCAGGTGCTGGTGTCCGCCGGGAAGGTGGAGCCGTCCCTGCGGATGAATGTCATATGCTGGGTCCATGTATGGCCGTCCAGCACCGTTTGCATGGCCTCATTGAAGACGTGCGTATCGTCCGTGCCCAGAATCCGTCCGGGCGGCAGGCCGATAAGGTCTTCTTCCTCGTACTGGAGCAGCTCCAAGGCGCGCGGATTGGCCCCTTGCAGCATGCCGGACCCGTCAAAAAGGATGATGCCGATGGATGCGCTCTGGTACAGGGACTTGTAGCGCTTGCGGCTGTTCTCCAGTTGCTGCTGGTTCTTCTTTTGCAGCGATATGTCGCGGATGGTCAGGCTCAGGACGTCCTGATCCTCATAGTTGATGAAAAACGCCGTCACCTCTGCCGGGAACAGGATGCCGCTTTTGGCCCTGACAAGCGTTTCAAACGTTTGGGGCGAAGCCTCGTGCAGGCGCTCCCAGACGCTGGACCACGGCTCGTCGGCAAAGTCCGGGCAGATATCCTTGGGTGCTAGGGCCAGCAGTTCCCACCGGCTGTAGTCAAGCAGGGCAACGTTGGCGGTGTTGGAGTAGACAATGGCTCCGGCCTCGGTAATCCACAGTATGCCGTCCTTGGCGTTTTCCAGCGATATGCGCGCAAGGCGCAGGTCGCGTTCGGCCTTCTTTTGGGTGGTGACGTCCACGTGGATGCCCGTGGCGCGCAGCGGTTCCCCCTTTGGGGAGAGGTCCACAATCATCCCGCGCGACTGAATCCACCGCATGGAGCCGCCAATGGTCTTGATGCGGTAGGTGACGTCTATGGCGGTGTCTCCCGGTTGGCGGCCCTTCACGTGGTGCAGGACGTGTTTGCGGTCGTCCTCTGGCATATGGGCGAGCCAGCTCCCAAGGTCGTGGGGCATGGTGGCTTCGTCAAAGCCCATCTTCTCCCAGAAGTCGTGGCTCATGTATGCCTGCTCGCTGACGAGGTCGATTTCCCACAGGCCTTCGGCGGCGGCAAAGGTGGCGCGTTTGTACCGCTCGCGGCTTTCGTGCAGGTCGCGTTCGGCGTCGTTGCGGGCTTTGGCAATGGCGATGATTTCCGCCACCAGCTCCATCATGCCAATCTCTTCGGTGTGCCACGGCATGTTTTTGCGGGAGGCATCAATACACAGACACCCCAGCGCGGGACCACTCAGCTTAATGGGCACATAAAGCAGCGACTGGACTCCAAAATCCGTGGCGAGCCGCGCTTGATGCTCGGGGCCGGTTTTCAGGCCCGTATTGTCGCGGATAAGGAGCGAGCGCCCGTCCTGAAGGGTCTTCAGGTACAGCGGAAATAGCGAAATATGCTTGCCGTCCACATGCTTTTTGAGGGGGGCGACGTCGGGCGCGCACCATTCGTGGCGTAGGGCAAGGCTTTCGCCGTCGGTCTTGAACTCCACAATGCGCGAGCGGTCGGCCTGCATGAACTGCCCAAGGATGGGCAGTATCTGCATGATGGCGGTTTCGTAGTCGTTTTCCACCAGCCGCATGGACACTTCCTTGATGAGCGAGTCCGTGGCCGCGCGGCGCGAGAGGGCATCGGCGGTTTGCTCATGTCGGGCTGCCTCGCGCGAGAGTTTGCGGTTCCAGTACAGGCTGAGGGCGAGCATGAGCAGAATTACGCCACCAAGGGACAGGCTGAGGGTGTCCGGACGCCATGTGGGAGTGCTGGCGGAAAGCCATTTCTGTTCTACGCTGCGCTGCTCTGCTGCGGAGATGGTGGTAATGGCCTTGCCCAGCACGGCGCGCAGCTCCGGCCAGTCCGGACGCGTGCCAAAACGGAAGTCCTGCGTATAGGGCGTTTTGAGGGCAATGTGCAGGTTGGGCGACCGGCGCAGGTCAAGGGCGTGGGTTACGCCGACAATGCTGCCGACATACGCATGGGCGGCTCCGGAGGCCACAAGATCAATGCCTGCCATGGGCGAGGTAACGTCAAGGAATTTGATTTTGGGATGCGCGGCCTTGAGCATATCCGTCAGGGCAGGGGTCCCGGCCGTGGCGACAAGGTGCCCTTCAAGGTCGCCGATGCTCTGTGGCGTGGGGGTGGACGTATGCAATACGCCGACAATGGGCAGGGAAAGATAGGGCTGTGTGGGGATGAGGTTGCCGGACCCTGTGGCCGCGAGGTCCGGTGCGGTCAACAGGTCCGCGCGGCCTTGATCAACGCTTCGCTCCGGCGCATCGCTGGGCACGGGCTGAAAGCGTATGCTGAGCCGCTGCGCGAGAATGTCGAGGATGTCCTTGGTGATGCCCTTGAATTCGCCGTCAATGTCGACAAATTCAAGGGGCGGGGTGTCGTTTCGTACCGCCACGCGCACCACGGGGTGCACGCCCAGCCATTTTTTTTCGAATTCGGTCAGGCCCAGTTGGTCGCCACGGTGGACGTAGTTGCGGGCGGCGGGCGAGGTCACCCAGCGCTGCTCCAGCTCACTAAGCTCGGCGGAGCTGATGTTCATAAAGCCCTTGCGCACAAGGGCGGAGAGTTCGGGAGTCCGGGACGGAATGGCCGGATGCAGCGTCAGGCGAAAGCTGGTGGATGGAAAGGCCGTAAAATCGCTGGTCAGCCCAAGGTTGGACAAGAGTTCTTCAATGATAATGCTGGGGCCGCAGAACGCGCCAAGGCGTCCTTCGTATGCGGCCAGAATCATGGCTTCCTGCGATGAGTAGGACACAAGGGGGACGCCGGGGAGGAGTTCCTTAAGGCGTCGCTGCGCGGCGGACGCGGTGCGCACGCCGACGCTGTGCTGGGCAAGGTCGTCCACATGGGCGTCCGGTCCGTGGGTTTTGGCTGTGTAGAGGCGGTAGCCAATGCTGTAGACTGACGGGGCGTAGTCGAAGTCCGGCCAGATGTTCGGCTCCGCTGGCAGGGCGCCGTGCAGGTCGGCCCTGCCGCTTTGGATGGCGTCCACGGCGGCGGCAGGGGACGCGGGCAGAAAACGCACCTCGCGCTGCATTTTGGTGCCCCACAGTTTCCAAAGATCGACAAAAAAACCCGACGCTTTGCCGCTGGCTCCAATGTAGGCCAGAGGCGGCGAATCGCTGTCGATGGCGATGACAAGGGGCTGGGATTTGCCCGCATGGCTTGGCAGCGGCAGGAGAATGACGCTGAAAAGCAAAACTGCCAAGGCGTATATCACGCGGGTCGTTTTCATAATTCGCCTGCGTTTGTGGGTGGTGACGCGATGCATAAAGCCCATGTGCCGCACTATATAGTGTTACATGAAGACGTGTGGATGGGGCAAGAGTCTTGCGGAAAAGGGCGGGCTACAGCGCCGCGAAAAGGGAGATGGATCAACGCTTGCTGGCGGGAAAAGAAAGGCGTAGGGTCTGCGCCGACCTCAGGGCGAGAGTGCGGGGCGGTGGCCGATGTTAAAATTAATCATTGCCAACGCAAATCCGTTTTGCTACAAACCCCCGTTCCGCGCAATAGCGCAAGGCCATTGCCATCGGCACGGTCTCCCATCCAAAAGCAGTATTTTTCCCGAACTAGGACAAAGAGATGCCCAAGAAAACCGCGCGCAACGAATCGTTGCGCAATATCGCCATCATTGCTCACGTTGACCACGGCAAAACGACGCTGGTTGACCAGATGTTTAAGCAGAGCGGAGTGTTCCGCGAGGGGCAAGACGTTGATGATCGTGTCATGGACTCCATGGATCTGGAGCGTGAGCGCGGTATTACCATCGCCGCGAAGAACTGTTCCATCCACTGGCGTGACAGGAAGATCAACATCATCGACACCCCCGGTCACGCCGACTTTGGTGGCGAGGTTGAACGCTCTTTGTCCATGTGCGACGGCGTTATCCTGTTGGTGGACGCCTCCGAAGGCCCGCTGCCGCAGACCCGCTTCGTGCTGGAAAAGGCGCTGAACGCCGGCCTGAAGCTGCTGGTTGTGGTCAACAAGATTGACCGTGCAGACGCCCGTCCCGACGAAGTGCTGAACGAGGTCTACGACCTGCTCATCGACCTTGGCGCAGATGACGACCAGCTGGAATTTCCGCTGTACTACGCCATCGGCCGCGACGGCATCGCCAAGAAGAACCTTGAGGACGAGGCTTCCAACCTGCACATCCTGCTGGATGCCGTGGTGGAGGAAGTCCCCGCGCCCAGCTACGACCCCGACGCACCCTTCCAGATGCTGGTGTCCGACCTCAGCTACTCCGACTATCTGGGCCGTCTTGCCATTGGCCGCGTAACCAACGGCACCGCCCACAGCAACGAGCAGCTGGTTTGCCTTGGAGAAAACGACTCCAAGAAGTCCCTGCGTGTGTCCCGCCTGCAGACCTACGGCGGTCTGAAGGTTGTGGATACCGACAGCGCCCAGCCCGGTGACATCATCGTGCTGTCCGGCATTGAGGACGTGACAATCGGCGACACCATCTGCACGGTGGACAACCCGCAGGCGCTGCCCCGCATCACCGTGGACGAACCTACCGTTAGCATGCGCTTTGGCATCAATACCTCGCCGCTGGCCGGTCAGGAAGGCTCGCAGGTGACCTCCAGCAAGATTAAGGAGCGTCTGACCCGCGAAGCCCTCTCCAACGTGGCTATCCGCGTGGAAGAGACCGACGACCGCGACGCCTTCCTCGTGAAGGGCCGTGGCGAGTTCCAGATGGCCATCATCATCGAGACCATGCGCCGCGAAGGCTTTGAGCTGAACGTGGGCCGTCCCGAGGTTATCTACAAGCGCGACGAAAGCGGCAAGCTGCTGGAACCTATCGAGCATCTGTACGTGGACTGCGACGAAGCCTCCATGGGTGTCATCACCGAGAAGCTCGCCATGCGTAAGGGCCGCATGACCAATATGGTCAACAACGGCACCGGACGCGTGCGTATGGAATTCTCTATCCCCTCCCGTGGCCTCATCGGCTACCGCGACGAGTTCCTGACCGATACCAAGGGTACCGGCATCATGAACTCCTACCTTGAGGGCTATGGCGACCACCGCGGCGAGTTCCCCACGCGCTACTCCGGCTCCATCGTCTCCGACCGTGCGGGCAAGGCCGTGGCCTACGCCCTGTTCAACCTTGAGCCCCGCGGCAGCCTGTTCATCAATCCGGGCGACGCCGTCTACGAGGGCATGATCGTTGGCGAGCACAACCGCGAAAACGATATCGACGTGAACCCCACCAAGGGCAAGAAGCTCACCAACATGCGCGCATCCGGCAAGGATGAATCCGTTGTGTTGACCAACGTGCTGCCCATGACGCTGGAGCGCGCCCTGCACTTCATCCGTGAGGACGAACTCGTCGAGATTACGCCGGAAGCCATCCGCCTGCGCAAGGTTGAACTTAACTCGCAGAAGCGTTATCAGATCGCGGGCCGCAAGAAGAAAGCCTAAAAATTTATCAAGTAACCCTTGCCAGAGTGCTTCGGAACGGAGGCGAGCCCGGTTTTCGAGCCGGACCCCTCGTTCCCGTGACGGCGCACTCTGGGCGTTGATTTCATGGGCGGGCCACGTCAAAAGACGGGGGCCCGCCTCTTTTTTGCCTTTGCCTGCCTTGGCGGGCGCGATGGCACAATGCAGCACCCCGGTGGACACATGCCCACCGGGGTGCTGTCGTTGTCTGTCGTGCTGTGTTGTGCCTTGTTGAGGTGGAGAGGCCCAGAGTCCGCGTTGGCCGGGCGGCAGGAGCGTGAGGGGCCGCTTCGGGCGCTGGCGTGCTTGCCGGTTGGCGGCGCGAGGCAGGGCGGAGAAGAATCAAGGCCGACGCGTAAGGGATACGCGTCGGCCTTGATGTATTGATGGGGCGCAGCGGGGCGCCGCAGCCAGTTTAGGGCAGGGCTATCCAGTCCACGTAGGCCGTGGCGCTTGCGCCGGTGTTGTCGGTGTCCGTCATAATGGCGAGGGCTGCGGTGTGGGGCGGGTCTTCGCCAAAGGTGCGGCGGTAGTCCTCCACAATATTCACGCGCTCCACCTGCCATGTTCCCGCCTGCGACGGGCCGCGCCGCAAGGGAATGATCATGGCTTGGTCCGTATAGGGGCTGACGAAAGAGTCCGGGGTCTCCGTCACGCTGGCCCACACATACGTGAGGGTGGAGTGGGGCGGATAGTCGCCGGACACCAGCTTGGCAAGGGCGTACTTGAAGCGCGTCAGGCCTGTGGCGGCGTCCGGGTCGTAGGTGAACACCACGTAGACGCGCAGGGGGTAGTCGTCTCCGGCCTTGGTGGTGCCGTCGGCCTCGGGGATGATGGTGTTGACCTTCCAGCGCCACGCCAGCGTGGGATGCTCGTACACATCAAAGGGCGCGGTGGTGGTGATGCCGGAGGCACCGGCGCGGCTGGTGGCGCGCAGGGCCGTGCCGCCGTCCACAGGCGCAATGTCGTACGCCGTGGGCGTGTCGATGTTGTCAAAGGTCCGGTGGGTCCAGTTGTCAAGGGACGTAAAGTCGTCCCGCCACCAGTCGTCTGCGTGCGCTGAAAGTGGCACGGCGGCAACGAACAGGGTGAGGATGAGAAGAAGAAAGACATGTCGCATATCTGTACGTAGCACCATGAGGCGGTTTCGTCCAAGGGGGTGCTGCGGTCCGGGCATGTTGGTCAGGCAAGGTGTCGGCTGGCGGACACTTGAAGGGCGCGATGAAGGTGGTTTCTACCTATTGGGAATGTTTCATTTTTCATCGTATCCGTGTAGTCTTGTTCGCAAGGGAGATGTTGTAGGTGGCGCGGCGGCGATTGGCCGCGCCGGAAGCCTTCGCATCGGGATGTTTGAAAAAGGGGAAACATATGGGGACCATTCTCGTTCTTGGCGGAACGGGCATGTTTGGTACCGCCCTCGCGGAATGTCTGCGAAAGACGGGAACCGACTATGTGCTGGGCGTGCCCACGCGGCAGACCCTGTGCGAAATGCAGGACCAAGGCCACCGCGCCGTCCTTGCCGACTTTGAGCGGCCGGAGACGTTGGAGTCGGCCCTGTGTGGCATTGAGGGGCTGTTTTTGCGTACACCGCTGGTGCCGGATATTGCCAACTGGACGGTCCGCGCCATTACGGCGGCGCGGCGGGCTGGAGTGCGGTTTATTGTGCGGGCCTCCGGCTGCGGCGTGGAGGCAGAGGGCAGTTGCGGCATGACCCGCCTGCACGGCGCGCTGGACGCCGCCGTGCGCGAGAGCGGCATTCCCTGCTGTCTTGTGCGCAGTGCGCCGTTGATGCAGGACTACGCCACGCATTATGCGCCCATGATTCGTGATACCGGGCGGATTTTCCTGCCCATGGGCATGGCCGCCACCGCGCTGGTGGATGCCCGCGACGTGGCCGAGGGGCTGTGCCGCATCCTCGCCACGCCCGAGGGTTCCCTTGGCCGCAGCTTTATGTTCACCGGCCCGTATGCGCTGGATAATGTGGAGATAGCGGTCATCCTGTCGGAAATCGTGGGACGGCGCATCGCCTATGTTCCGGTGGACGACGCAACGGCGGAGTATGCCATGGTCCGCGCGGGCATGGCGCACTGGACCATTGACCTGCAACACGGCCTCAACGCCGCTATCCGCAGCGGCGCGGCCACGCAGGTGACGCCGGACCTTGCGGCCATACTACAGCGCCAGCCCACGGATTTCAGAACCTTTGCCAATGCGTACCGCCAGGCGTGGGAACCTGCCTACGCCTGACCCACGCGGCCCCGCGTCTGACGTTTTCGCATGCTGTGCCCGCACCGCCACCCTGTGGCGGCGCGGGTGTTTTTGTCTGATGGGGTCGCTTTGCCCTGCCGTTTTATTCTGACCCAAGGCCCTGACGCAAGGCAGAGAAAACGGCGGTTCCGCGTGAGGCTCTGTGCCACGGGCGGCGGGCGCTCCTTTGGTCCCGTGCGCGCGCCCTGCGCCGCAGTTTTGTCCTGCTGCGCGGCGGCAAAGATTGGTGTTGAGTGCCTGCGCGAGTCGTGGCAGTGTACCGCTCCCCGCGGGGGATGGGCAGGCGCGCTGTGCGTTCCCTTGCCCCGTCCCGCAGGGAAAAGACCGAACGACGTGGAGACGCCAATGCATGGAAATGACATATACCGCGACCTTCTCTCGCGCTTTGGGGTGGCGTACCGCCGTACCCGGCGCGATATTCCTTTGGCTGGCAGCCCGGAGCGCTGTGGCTGGCGTAGCGTTGTCGAGGGCGATGACGGCAGACTGTGGGTGCTGGAGCGCCTCAGCCCGGGCCAGCACGTCTGGCGCGAGTCCGTTGGAGAACTCCTCAGCGCCTTGACCCGCAGCGGCTGCGATGGCGCTGTGGCCTACCTGCCGTGCGGCGAGGGCTTTACCTGCGCCCACGGCGGGGAGCATTGGCAGCTTGCGCCCTTTGTCCCCGGCGACGCCCTGCCGCGTCCGGACTATATCCACGACGCGGAGCGCGGGCAGGCCTTGGCGGCCTTTCTGGGGCGTCTTCGCCGCGCCGGGCAGCAGGTGACGCCGCCCCGCGAGGCCTCGCCGTTTTGCCTGCCGGAGTATATTCAGGATATTCTGCACACTGCGCGGCGTCTGCGCCCGGATGTGGCGGAGGCCGTGGAACCGGTGGTGGCGGAGATGGCCGTTATGGGGCCGGAATTCGCCGGCGCGCCCACTGCGCTGTGCCACGGCGACTACCATCCCCTCAATGTCATTTGGGCGGGGCAGGGTGTGCGCGCCGTCATCGACTGGGAGTTTACGGGCATCAAACCCGACCTGTACGATGCGGCCAACTGCATTGGCTGCGTGGGCAGCGAGCACCCGGACTACCTTGTTCGCGGTTTGGTCCCCGCGTTTGTGGCGGGCCTGCGCGAAGAGGGCGTTCTGCGGGCGGACAACGAGCGCTGGCTGCATCCCCTTGTCCTTGGCCTGCGCATGGCGTGGCTGTCCGAGTGGCTGCGGCGGCGCGACGAGGAGATGCTGGAGATGGAGCTGGAATATATGCGCATCCTCACCACCTATGCGCCGCAGATACAGCGCGGCTGGGGCATTGCGGACCCGGCTTAGGCGCGGGAACCAACACGATATATATGCGCGCCGCGCCGCAATACCGCGCGGAAGGAAGTGACTGGATATGCAGGATGTTGACGCTCTTATTGTAGGAGCAGGAGCCTCGGGGCTGATGTGCGCCATTCGCGCCGGACGGCGCGGGCGGCGGGTTGCCGTGCTCGACAAGGGCGGCAAGGCCGCCCGCAAGGTGCGCATTGCCGGTGGTGGCCGCTGTAATTTTACCAACCTCGACTGCCAGGCGCGGCACTACCTTGGCGAGAACCCGCACTTTTGCAAGTCCGCCCTTGCGCGCTTTTCGC
The DNA here is from genome assembly GCF_044987625.1 of Desulfobaculum sp. SPO524. Taxonomy (NCBI): domain Bacteria; kingdom Pseudomonadati; phylum Thermodesulfobacteriota; class Desulfovibrionia; order Desulfovibrionales; family Desulfovibrionaceae; genus Desulfobaculum; species Desulfobaculum sp. SPO524. The sequence goes on from NZ_JBJDSB010000003.1 coordinate 247,204, forward strand.
CCTACGACATCCTGAGCCTGCTGGCCGAGAATGGCCTTGGGTATGAGGAAAAGGCCGAGGGGCAACTGTTTTGCGAGCAGGGCGGCGCGGCTGTTGCGGGCGTGCTGGAGCGCCTTGCCGGTGAGGCCGGGGCGTCGGTTCGCCTTGGCACGGACGTGCAGGCGGTGGAGCGCGATGGCGACGGCTTTCTGGTGCGCACGGACCAAGGCGACATGCGCGCCCCCGCCGTTGTGGTGGCGACGGGCGGGCGCTCGTGGCCCGGCGTTGGCGCAACGACCTTTGGCTATGAGGTGGCGAAGCAGTTTGGCCTGCGTGTGGTGCCGCCGCGTCCGGCCCTGACGCCGCTGGTGGTGCCTAGCTGGCGCTACAGCGACCTCTCCGGCGTGGCCCTGCCCGCGCGGGTGACGTGCGGGGACGCGAGCTTTGCCGATGACGTCTTGTTCACCCACAAGGGGCTGTCCGGCCCCGCCATACTGCAGATTTCCAGCTACTGGCGCAAAGGCGAGGCCCTGAGCATTGATCTGTTGCCGGGGCAGAATATTGTGGACACCGTTGAGCAGGCGCGCCACGAGCGGGGCAAGACCTTGCTGCGCAACGTCTTGGGCGCGCACTTTCCTGAACGTCTGGCGCGGCGCGTTGCAGGCCCTGACGGCGACACGCAGGTGTCGGACCTGCGCCGCAAGGCCATGGACCGCCTTGCCGAGGCCGTGCACGCGTGGACGGTGCAGCCCTCGCGCGCCGAGGGGTGGGACAAGGCCGAGGTAACGGCGGGCGGCGTGGACACGGCGGCGCTGTCGTCCAAGACCATGGCGGCGCGCAGCGTTCCGGGCCTGTACTTTACGGGCGAGGTTGTGGACGTGACGGGCTGGCTTGGCGGGTACAACCTGCACTGGGCGTGGGCCAGCGGCTTTGCGGCTGGCGAGGCCGTTTAACAGCCTGCACGGACGCGCGGCGCAAATGGCAAAGGGCGGGATGCTGTGAAGCATCCCGCCCTTTGTTGTGCCCTTTGGGCGAAAAGTGCGGCTGGCGGGCGCGGGCCCGGTCGACGCGGCTAGTCTTCCACGCGGCTGGTGCTGATGATGGTGATGGGGTCCACCGGCACGTCCTGATGGTAGCCGTAGTTCTTGGTGCGGACCTTGGCAATGGCGTCAACGGCCTCCATGCCTTCCACAACCTGACCAAACGCGCAGTAGCCCCAACCGTCGGGGGTTTCATTGCGGTGGTTCAAAAAGCCGTTGTCCACAAGGTTCACAAAGAACTGCGCCGTGGCGCTGTGCGGGTCCATGGTGCGGGCCATGGCCACGGTGCCGCGCACGTTGGCGACGCCGTTGTTTGCTTCGTTCTGAATGGGGTCGTGGGTGGGCTTTTCGCGCATCATCATGTCCAGACCGCCGCCCTGCACCATAAAGTTGGGGATAACGCGGTGGAAGATGGTGCCGTTGTAGAATTCCTCATCCACGTAGGTCAGGAAGTTCTTTACGGTTTCGGGGGCCTTGTCCTCGAACAGTTCGATGATGATATCGCCATGGGGCGTCTCAATGCGCACTTTGGGATTGGACATATGTGGATTCTCCTTGGGAATGTGTCGTTGCCGGACTGCGGGGTCCGAGCCAAGGCCTATAGTGGAAAACGGCGTGGAGGTCATCCCCCGCGGTGAGTCCCCATCCTGAGATACTCCTCACGAAGCCTTGACGGCTGGGTGGTTTCGGCGAAATGCAGGTACAGAAGTTTGAGCATGTTTTTCAGGGCCGGGGCGTAGAGCCGCCGTTCGGCCACCAGCGTTTGTGCGGGAAAGGAGAAGAGCCACGACGCAAAGGCTTGCGCCCGGTGGCTCGCGCGGTGGGCGGCGTTGACGGCGTGCAGGCCGCGTGCGCCGATGGCCTCGCGCCGCTGCTTGTCCGCAAGGGCGTCGTTGATGCGTTCCACAAGGCCGCGGACGTCGCCCATGTCATAAAGAAGCAGGTGCTCGCCGTCGGTGAACAGGTCGTCCTGCCCGTGGCCGATGCGTGGGGTGAGCAGGCAACTGCCTGTGGCAAGGGCCTCAAAGACGCGGAAGTTCAGGTCGCCGCCCTCGCAGTAATTGAGTACCAGCTTCGCCTTGGGGTACAGCGCGCGGAAGTCGCCGCGCTGGGCCACAAGTCCCGGAATATGCATGGCAAGGCGGTCCAGAAAGCGTTTGCGGCGGGGCGTTGTGCGCGCGCTGACCGTGCCGATGAAGGCGACGTCCCACTCCTTATGCGCCGCGCGGGGCTGGATGTCGTCAAAGGCGAAGTTGGGTAGCCACAGCACTTGCTGTGGGGTGAAAGCGCCCTCCAGAAAGGCGGGGATGACGTCGCGCAGGGCCACGGAGCACAGGTCAAAGCACTGGGCGTAGGCCGGGTACCAACTGTGGATGTGCGCGTCCACACAGTGAAAGGCCGTCAGGCAGGGCCAGTTCTCCACGCTGTCGAGGGGCGGGCTTTGGCTTATGTCGCCGTAGACGGCGGCGTCTGGAACGCCGCCGCATGCCGCGCAGACTTCGTCAAAGGTGAGCAGGCGTCCCTGCGGCATGGGCACGCGCACCACGGCGTAGCCAAGGCGGGAGAGCGCCGCACTAAAAAAAGGATTGCCCATCCAGGCGATGGTGGAGGTGTGCATTATCTCCGTACAATGCGCCGCCAGACTGCCCTGCGTCAAGTTTCGGCCCCATTTCGGACAAAACCCCGGCGGGTTGGGGCTATCGGCGTGGGTTGAGAACACGGCGTAAAGAGTATACACACACCGGGCGGGCGTCACATGGCGGCCCGAGTACCATAGCTCGAAGGAGTCTGACATGAGTGAACTGAAAGTGACGCCGGTTCAGCCCAAGCCGGAATTCGATGTGATGTATTTTCTTGAGGTCTGCGGAGAAACCCGCCTGAGCCAGGAACTGCTGGAGCAGCTTGAAACCGCATGGAACGACTGGAAGGACCGCATGGCGGCCTTTAAGCTCGTGCCGTCCATGGCCAAGAATGACGACGGCTTTCTCTTCATCTACCTGAACGAGAGCGTCGAGGACGCCGTGGAGAAGGCGTGGCAGGAGTCCCCGGAAAACGGGATGTTCTTCCACAATCTTGCCATCACGCTGGTGATGTGCAGCGCCCAGAGCCTTGTTCCCGAGCTTCTTGAAAGCTGTACGCCGCTTCCGCGTCCCATGTCCGAAGTGCTGGACTTCTTCGAGACCAGCGGGCTGGAGTGGAACGAGCAGATTGGCTCCCTGAACCGCCAGTACGCCGTGTACACGCCCATGCCGTACCGTGGCGGCTGTGAAATCTGCATGCAGAGCGACACCTGCCCCAACTCCACACTGCGGGGGAACGCCTAGCTATGTCCATGGACCCCCAGACCATGCGGGCGCATATCCGGACCGTCCTGCACCAGAAGCTGGACCAGAGTCCCGAGCGCAGAAAAGAGGCCCTGCAGGAATTCTTTGGCGTGACCATGGGGGCCGAAGTGGACCCCCGCGCTACGGAAAAATTGGCGGATTGCGTGCCGCCCATCCTGCCCGACCTCTACGAGAAGTGGATTGGCATGTTTATGGACCGTCTGTTCGAGACGGTGCCGCAGGACCACCTGGACATGCTGTGCGACGGCAAGGAAGAAAATAATGCCGCGTTGACCCTTATCTATTTGATGTTCCTTGAGTCCGAACGCATGGAAAAGCAGATTGATGAGGATTTGCGCTCCTACGGGCTGGAGCATACTGGTGACCACGACCTTGGCGACTTGGCCTCGTCGTACATCCGGGCAAAGATGACCCAGCTTGGCAAGTCCATCAAAGGGCTGGAGGAGTAATCCGCCTCTGCCTCCCCGTCTTGCAATGAGAACGGCCCGCTTCGCAGTATGCGAGGCGGGCCGTATTGTATGTAGGGGGTAGAGTTAGCTGCAGCGCAGCGGTGTTACCACCTTCTGGGCTGGCGGGGTCGTGCTTCATTGATGCGCAGGGCGCGTCCACCAAGGGAGGCCTCCTGCAGGCTGTCGATGGCGGCCAGCGCTTCGTTGGCGCTCATCTCGACGAAACCGAAACCGCGAGAGCGCCCCGTGTCGCGGTCTTCGATAATCTTGACGGAGTGCACTTCGCCGTAACTTTCGAAAAGTTCACGGATTTCGTCCTCAGTGCTGCTCCAGGGCAGGTTCCCTACGTAAATCGACTTGACCATTTCCAAAACTCCTTAAAAAGATCGTGAAACACAACCCGCAGAACCCATGTCGAGGGTGGGTACAAAACTGCGAGACATTTAATAGTACTCCGCGTTATAGGGTATAAAGTCAAGTGGAAATGCATTTTTCACTGGTTGGTGCATGATTTCCGGTTCTTTTGTTTGCGGAAATAGGTCCGTGATTGGCGGATAAACACATATGGCTGGTGTTATGCTTCGTTGTGTGGGTGCTTCATGGCGCTGTGGCGTTGTCTTGCTCGTTTGTGGATTGGTTGGCCTGTTGTGTGTCGTGCTGACACATGCCGCGGACGTATCCGATACAGACGCCTCGCCGCGTGTTGCATGCACGGTGCGTGAGCGCATTCCCCATGATTCACGGGCCTTTACGCAGGGGCTGTTTTTCGCCGGTGGCGCTCTGTATGAAACAACGGGGCGCTACGGGCACTCCGGCTTGCGGCAGGTGGAGGCGCGTAGTGGGCGCGTTATGAAGGTGTGGCCCCTGAGTCCAACAGTGTTTGGCGAGGGCGCAACAGCGGCGGGGGAGCGCATTGTGATGCTGACGTGGAAGGCAGGGCGGGCGCTGGTCTTCGACCCCGCCACGGAGTGCGTGACGGCGACCTTTACCTACGACGGCGAGGGCTGGGGGCTGACGTGGGACGGGCAGCGGCTGTGGCAGAGTGACGGCTCGCAGTACCTGACCGTGCGCGACGTACGCACCTTTGCCCCTGTGCGGCGCGTGGAAGTGACGGATGCAGGGCGCCCCGTGCGCGCCCTGAACGAGCTGGAGTGGGTGGACGGCGAGATATGGGCCAATGTGTGGCACAGCGACAGCATCGCCGTGATTGACCCGGCGACAGGCGTTGTGACGCGGTGGGTGGATTGCGCATCCATTGCCAGACAGGAGCGCGCCCGCGGCGGCGGGGTGCTCAATGGCATTGCATGGGATGCCGCGGGCGAGAGGTTGTATGTGACCGGGAAAAACTGGGGCAATATGTACGTGATAGACGCACAGTAGGTGTTGTGGGGTGGTTATTCATGTGGTGGCGGTTGGTTGGTGACGCGTGTGGATGCAGTGTTGGCCGGAGTTTTGAGAAAATCAAGACGGCGTCGTGTATTTTGCGTGGGAACTGCCTGGGGCTGTCTAGAAAAAGTCTTGATGAAAAGCATGGGCGTGTGTATATACTTGTCTGTAGAAGTGTTTGAACCTTGTATGGCGCTTTCCTGAAAGGGAGGAGGCATGGCACAGGTTGCGGCGCGGGTATCCCCCGAGCATGAACAGTGGCTCAAGGAATATTTCCGGACCAAGAGCGCTGGAGCGGAGTTCGTCGTCCCGTGGGCTGTGGATACCTTTTTCCGGTCCATCAATCAGGTGAAGGGCATGTTTTCCACACCGGAACTCATGACCATCCTTGAAGCGCACAAGGAAGTGAAACTCCTCCCGGACCAGTCCCGCCTTGCCTATTTGCAACTCCGGCTTCAGGACGCCTGCGACATCAGCCTGCTGCACACGAGGCACGGCGCCAGCAAGGCGAATCTGGAAGCCAAGCTCAAACGTCTTAATGACACACAGGCCGCATCGCTCATGATTTGGGCCGCGGCCTATTGGGTCAGCAAGCGCTGGAAGGAAGTGAACATGGAGGACTATGTTCGCGCCGTAAGCTGACAGCGCGCGTTCTTCGTCCCCTTGCGCGCCAGAGCCGCCCGGAGCATTCCGGGCGGCTCTGGCGCGTTTTGCGTCCTGCCACCGAGGGCTACGCGGCAGGGAGGGTAAAGAACCGGGGGATGCCGCCGATAGGACAAATGTGGCGGTGTGGTGTGCGAGGGGTCTTTTGCCGTCCGCGCGCCAAGGACAGCAGCCTCAAGCGGGAGTACCCGAATGATGCAGCGATGTGGACTATTCATGATGACTGTGCTGGTTGTCGGCCTGCTTGCCGGGTGCCAGTCGCAGCTTCCTGTGGCGTCGTCCTATCCCATGGAGACGCAGCACAAGATGCAGGCGGCGCGGCACTGGGACATTTTGGCCGAGGACGTGGCAAAGCAGAGTAAAAAGGCGCTGGACGACCGCGTGGAACTGCGCCTGTTGGCCATTGACGTCATCCCCGATGCGCAGGGTCCGTTTGCAGAGGTTTTTCGCGAGCTGCTGCGCTCGCACCTTGTGCACGAGGGCCTGCAGGTGTCGGACAAGGATGAAGGCCAGCTCGAACTGCGCTTTAAGGTGCAGATGGTGAAGCACGGCAAGCGGTTTCAGCGTACACCGCCGGGGCTTTTGTCGGTGCTTGGCGCTGGCATTGCCGTCAGCCGCGACCTTGGCGCGGACGCCATTTATGCGGCCAGTGCGGCGGGCATTCTGGCGGACGTGGCCATCGGCACCTTGCCGGGCTACAGCTCGCACGAGGTCATCATCACGTCCAGCATGGTTTGGCGCAATCGTTTCGTGACGCACTCGTCCAGCATTTATTACATCAACGACGGGGATAACCGCCACTATGGCAAGCCGATTCCGCCCGTTGGGGGCGACGGCCTTCCCGCCTACACCACCAAAAGTATGTCTGTGACCAATAACTAGCGAGGCAGTGAAAGTGTCCATCCGTTCTCTCGTGAAATCCGTTCTCCTGTTCCTGTTCTGCTGCGCCGCTGTGGGATGCACGGTGCGGGACACAAGCCAGCAGGGGGCCACCGGGCCTTACCGCCAGACCGTTGGCGGCTCCTTTGAGGGCGACGCCCTTGTCGCCGGCAGTTTTGTGGCCGCCGACGGGCTGGCCGCCAACCTGAAAAACCGCGTCCCCGAGGGCACGCGCATCCTTGCCGCCACCTTTGTGGACCGCGAGGATTTTGAATCGTCCTCGCCCTTTGGGCGGCTGGTGTCGTCGCAGGTGGTTTCGCGCCTTGTGCAGGCGGGGTATGATGTGATGGAAATCCGGCTGCGCAAGGAAATCGGCGTGCGCGCCGGCGAGGGCGAATTTGCCCTCACCCGCGAGACTGCGCGCCTGATGCAGCAGAAGTTCGACGCCGAGGCCATCCTTGCCGGGTGCTATACCGTGGACGCGCACAATGTGTTTGTGGCCGCGCAGGTGGTGCGCCTTGATGACGGCGTTATCGTTTCCGCCTACGACTGGGCGCTGCCCAACCGCGGCGTGGTGTCGCGCCTGCTGTCGCCCAAGGCTCCGCAGGAGGACTTTGAACGCTTGGTGCGTGCGCCCCTTGGCGAAGCGCGCCCCATGGCGCCCGTTAAACGGGTGGCGGCCCCGGCGGCTCCCGTGCGGCAGGAGAACATCACCGACGAGGCGCCTGCCAAGGCCGCCCCGGCCACGCCCAAGACGCAGGGCGAAATATTCCGTTTGTTCCCGCCACAGCGCGTGCAGTAGCGCGGACAGAAGGCAAAGAAAAAGCCCGGAGCGGTGTAGACCGCTTCCGGGCTTTTTGTGTGTTGTGTCGGGGTGCGCCTTAGCTGGCCGCGCCGAGACCGCCATCAAATGCGAGGTTGATGGTCTGGCTGACCTGTACAATAACCTGATTGTCCTTCTCCACGTAGCGGACGTTGCGCTCCGGGTAAAGGGCCATGTCTTCGGCCACAAATTCCCAGCGCTGAACTTCGCGGGCTACTTCTTCATTCAGGACGGGAAAGACGGCGACTGTCACCCATTCGTTATCCATTGCAATCCTCCTAGATGCGCCATCTGGCTAGTTGCCTGCCGCGCCGCCAAGGGCGGGCGTCCACAGGTGGTAAAAGCCGGTGCGGGGCGTGGAGAGGACATCCGGCAGGACAAGGGTTGTCCCGCCCGTGAGGGGTCCAGACCACGAACCGGTGGCGGTGTTGTACAGGTTGTCATCAGGGAAGCGGGTGCGGCGGTAGACCACCACGCGCGCATCCTCAGAAAGTTCGGCAAGGTCGCGGGCCTTGGCAAGGGCGTCTTCGGTATATCCCGTGGCGTCCACCAGTCCCAGCCGTACGGCCTCGTTTGCCATGAGCACACGTGCATCGGCTACCGCGTCTAGTGCCTTCTGGTCAAGTCTTCTCCGCGCCTTCACCGCCTGAAGGAAGCGCGAATTCATGTCGTCTATCATGTTTTGCAGCAGCTTCCGCTCCTTTTCGGGGCTGGCGCGGAAGGGGGACCCCATGTCCTTGAGCGCGCCGGATTTGATGACCATGGTCGACACGCCCACCTTTTCCATCAGTCCATGCAGCTTGGGAACGATGAGCACCGTGCCGATGGATCCCGTCACGGTGGTGGGGTGCGCCACAATGTGGTCCGCCGCAATGCTGACATAATAGCCGCCACTGGCCGCCACATTGTGCATCAGCGCCACCACGGGCCGGCCCGTGCGCTGCCGGAAGGCCATCACTTCATGATACAGCGTGTCCGACGCCACAACCGTGCCGCCCGGAGAGTCCACCATCAGCACCACGGCGCGGATGGCCGGGTCCGCCTCGGCCCGGCGCAGGTGCGAGACCACCTCCTGCACCAGACTGGGCCGAGCGCCAAGGGAGGGGCCAAACTCGCGCGGCGGCGCTGTGGAAATAGTCCCCGTGACGGGAATGACCAGCACTTTTTCCGGCGCAGTGCCGGAGATGACGCTTTCTGCCAGCGGCTGGCCAGCCCCGTCGCCGAACAGGGAAATCTTGGGCGCGCAGGCGGTAAGGCTGGCGGCGGCGAGGAGCACGATGCTCAGGAGCACAAGACGGCGGGACATGGCGGCCTCCTTGAGGGTGTGGGCGCGGTAAAAGGGATGCAATGGAGACGCGAGGATAGCACAGGTGCAGAGAGGGGAACAGCGCAGGGCTGGTGGAAAGGGAAGAGGGCGGCGCCTTGCGGCGGAGAGTGCGCAGGCCGCGTAGTGGGCCGTTCGTGGGGGGCGGGAACGTTGGCGCAATGTGGCTTCTCATTTTCGATTCCTCAGAGAACCGCCACATAGCCTCGCATACAAATAGCGCACAGAATCGCGCACAACAGCGTACAAAAAACCGGCCGAAGGCAAAGCGCCTTCGGCCGGGTATATGACGGGGTGGGTGCGGACTAGTGGTCGCAGATATTCTGGCCCACGGTCAGCTTGCCGTCGAGGTAGGTCTTGACGATTTCCTCGGGGTCGCCGGGCTGCGCGCCGACAACGACCTTGATGCCGTTTTCGGTGAACAGGCTCTGGGCGCGTGCGCCCATGCCGCCGGCGATGATGACGTTGGCACCCTTTTCGGCCAGCCAGCGGGGCAGAACGCCCGGCTCGTGCGGCGGAGGCGTGAGCAGTTCACCCTTGGTGATGGTCTTGGTCGTGTTGTCCACGTCCATCACGGCGAACTTGTCGCAGTGGCCGAAGTGCATGCACAGCTGGCCATTGGCCACGGGCACGGCAAAGCGGGTGGTGCCGTTGTCGCTGGCAAGAACCGCTTCCACGGGCTGGGTGGTGTCTGCCTGCTCCTGCAGCTTGCCGGCAAGGCCCAGCAGGGGCTTGATGATGTGGTTGAAGGCTTCGCCAACCGGGCTGTGATCGCCCAGCTTCAGCACGGGGAAGCCCTCGTCGCCGGCGCGGGCGACATCGGCGTTCATGGGGATGCTGCCGAGGAACGGCACGCCGGTCTGCTGGGCGAGTTCTTCGCCGCCGCCAGAACCGAACACGTTTTCCACGTTGCCGCACTTGGAGCAGACAAAGCCGCTCATGTTTTCCACGATGCCGACGATTTCGTTGCCGACCTGATTGCAGAAGGTCACGGAGCGGCGCACGTCGTCAATGGCCACCCCCTGCGGGGTGGTGACGATGACGGCCTTGGCGTCGGAGCCAAGCTCCTGCAGGGCGGAGAGGGGTTCGTCGCCGGTTCCGGGAGGGCAGTCTACGATCAGGAAGTCCAGGTCGCCCCACGTGACGTCGGAGATGAACTGGCGGATGAGGCCAATTTTTACCGGGCCACGCCAGATGACGGCGTCGTCCTTGGAGGGCAGCAGGAAGCCCAGGGACATAACGCCCAGATTCTGGCTCCAGGAGACAGGCTCCATGCAGTCGCGCTCCATGTGGGGCTTTTCGTCCTGCAGGGAGAGCAGGCGCGGGACGCTGGGGCCGTGGACGTCAACGTCCAGCAGGCCAACCTTCATGCCCGCCATGGACAGTGCCACGGCAATGTTGGTGGCGACGGTGGACTTGCCCACGCCGCCTTTGCCGGACATGACGACAATTTTATTCTTGATCCGGCCCAGGGCTTTTTTGATTTTCTGGTCCTGAGGGTTCTCCTGGCAGGAGCCGCAGGATTCGCTGCCGCTGGAGCAGTTACCGCATTCGCTCATAGTGTTCCTCCTAATCTATGCCTTATCGGCAAACAGGCGACGGGACACGTTGTCCCAGATAGTGCGCATGGTAAGGCCAAGGCCGTCGGGGTCGTACTCGACGATGCTTTTACCGTGAATTTGCGCAGTTGTGACCACCTGGTCATACGGGAGCACGCCCGCGATTTCAACGTCGTACTCCTCACACCAGCATTTGATCTCCTCAACGATGGCGGCGTTGATGTCCGCCTTGTTGATGATGACCATCATGGGCACCTTGAAGTGCCGTGAAAGTTTATACACGCGCTTGAGGTCGTGTAGGGCGGAGAGTGTCGGCTCCGCAACGGCCAGCGTCAGGTCCGTGCCGCCAAGGGAGGCGATGACCGGGCAGCCCACACCGGGAGGGCCGTCGGTCAGGATAAGGTCCGCGCTCAGCTTTTCCGCCGTGGCGCGGGCTTCCTTGCGCACGGTGGTAACCAGCTTGCCGGAGTTCTCCTCGCCTATGCCAAGGTTGGCGTGCACCATGTGCCCAAAGCGCGTTGTGGAGTCGTACCAGTAGCCGCACATGCGTTCCTGCATGGTGGCGGCCTGAACCGGACAAACAAAGGCGCACACGCCGCAGCCCTCGCAGTGTTCCTTCTGCACCGTGAAGTCCTCGGTAATGGCGTCGTAGCGGCAGTGCTCCGCGCACAGCCCGCACTGGGTGCAGGCGTCCGGGTCAATGGTCGCTATCTCGCCGCTGTAGAAGTCCACCGTGCGGCCCACGGTGGGGTCGAGGATGAGGTGCAGGTCCGCCGCGTCCACGTCGCAGTCCGCAAGGACCTTGTTGGGCGTCAGTGCGGCCAGCGCGGCGGTGACGGTGGTTTTGCCCGTGCCGCCCTTGCCGCTGATGACTACGAGTTCCTTCATGCCGCGCCCTCCTGTGCCGCCATGCTCTGGATATTCGCCCAGATGGCGGCGTAGGCCTGCGAGAAATCGGGCAGGGCTTCAATGTGCAGGCGTCCCTCGGAGTAGCAGTGCGCCGCCTCGGTGGAGTGGGGCAGACTGCCCAGCAGGGGGATGCCTTCGCGTTCAAGGTATTTGTGGGTGCGGTCGTCGCCCATGCCGTCGCGGTTGATGACCACGCCAAAGGGGATGTTCATCTTGCGCAGCACGCCAACGGCCAGTTCAAGGTCATGCAGGCCAAAGGGCGTGGGTTCGGTGACCAGCACGGCAAGGTCGCTGCTGCCAAGGGACGCAATGACCGGGCAACTGGTTCCGGGCGGGCTGTCGATAATGCGCACGTCCGCCTCGGGCGAGTCCTTTTTGACGGCCTGAATAAGCGGCGGTGCCATGGCTTCGCCGATGCGGAGTTCACCGCCAGTGACAATGAGCCCCTTGGCACCGGAAACCGTGGCCGGGCCTTGCCTGACGATGCCGATTTCGCGCTCGCCTTCGGTGATGGCGTTTGCTGGGCATGCAAGGTTGCACAGGCCGCATCCGTGACAGAGTTCGGGAAAGACCATGACCGACCCGCCCATCATGATGAGCGCTTTAAAGCGGCAGAGGTCTACGCACTTGCGGCACTCCTCGCCGAGGCAGGCGTCCTCGTCCACGACGGGGACGGGCACGCTCTCGGTGCGGGTTTCGGTCCAATCCGGCTTGAGGAAAAGGTGCAGGTTGGGCTCCTCCACGTCGCAATCCAGCGCCGTGACATGGGTGCCCCGCGAGGCAAGCCATGCGGCGAGGTTTGCGGAGACCGTGGTTTTGCCCGTGCCGCCCTTTCCGCTGGCAACGGCTATATTCAGCATCGTGGTATCCATTCTCCCCGGCCTACCAGTGGCCTTCCTTGTCGGCGGCGTCGGCTGCACTCAGCTTGCCGGACTTGAAGGCGTCCAGCGCTTCCTGCACGGTGCCCGCCGCGCCAAGGTAAATGTCAATCTTGCCCTTGTTTAGTGCAGTGAAGGCCTTGGGGCCAACGTGGCCGGTGATGACGGCCTGTGCGCCCGTGCGGGCCACATTCTGCGCGGCCTGAATGCCAGCGCCCTGCGCCAGGGTAAGGTTCTGCGTGTTGTCTGCGTAGTCGATGTCGCCGCTTTCGGTATCCACAAGGACAAATCCGGCGGCGCGGCCGAAGCGGGGGTCGATGGAGCTGTCCAGAGTCTGGCCCTGACTGGTGATGGCGATTTTCATCTATGCGCCTCCCTTTTTCGGAGTCTTTCCCGTGCCTCGTCCGTGACCCATGCCGCGCCCCTGTCCGTAGCCCTGACGGCGTTCGCGGCAACCGGGAGCGATGAGGTCGCTCTCCATGCGGCCTCTGCCGCAGCGTCTGCCGCCGCATCCGGGCATGGCGAGATGTTCGAGACTATCGTCCAGCACGGCGCTGAGCACGTCTTCAATGGTGCCCCGTACCCATGGGCGAACGTCCAGTCCGGCCTGAAGCAGCATCCGGCGCGTACAGCCGGTGACGCCGCCACAGACGAGGGAGTCCACCTTATAGGAGGTGAGGGCGCTTACAAGGCGCGCGGTGTCGTTCTGGGCGATGTCGAAGCCCCCGGCGGGGGTCGCCGTGCCGTCCTCTACGCGGTAGAGGCGGAAGCTCGTTGTGTTTTCGAGCAGAGAGGCCAGCCGGTCTTCGAAGCATGCCAAACAGAGGTTCATGCGTGGTCCTCGGCAACGGGATTGTGGGCGTGGCGAAATGCCATGGCCCGTGTTCGGGAGGAGATGAGCATAGATGGTGCCAAAATATGCGTTTTGTTGAAAAGTGTTGAAATTCAGTTGTTTATGTTGTGCGGGTAGTGCCCCGTAACCGTAAAACAGGCGAAAAAAAAGCCCGCGGCAAGGCGGGCCGGGCTTAAAATTCGCCCATATCCTGACAGCGGCGTATCATGCGCCGGAGTGTGTCTTTGGAGATATCCAGCTCGCGGCACGTCTTCATACGTTTCCCGCCGTTACGGGCCAGGGCGCGGGCCACGGCGCGGCATTTGATGCGCTCCAGCGACATGGGCTGGTCGTCACCGGCTGCGATGGGCGCGGCGTCTTCCTCGGGCTGGAGGTGCTCGGGCAGATGCTCCACCTGCACAAAGCCGGACGGGCAGAGGATGAATGCGAATTCCAGCACGTTTTCCAGCTCGCGCACGTTGCCGGGGAAGGGGTGGCGCATGAGGATGGACAGTACGTCCTCGGAGACGCCTTCCACGTCCTTGCCCTGCAGGGCGTTGAGCTTGCGCACAAAATAGTCCACCAGCAGGGGGATGTCCTCGCGGCGCTCGCGCAGGGCGGGCAGGTGCATCTGGGCGACGTTCAGGCGGTAGTAGAGGTCCTGGCGGAAGGTGCCTTCGTCCACGAGGGCCTGCAGGTCGCGGTTGGTGGCGGCGATGACGCGGACATCGGCCTTGACGGGCGTTTCGGACCCCAGCGGCTCAAAGACTTTCTCCTGCAGGACGCGCAGGAGCTTCACTTGCAGGTTTTGCGGCATGTCGCCGATTTCGTCGAGGAACAGCGTGCCGCCGCGCGCGGTTTGAAAGCGACCGGCCTTGTCGCGTTTGGCGTCGGTGAAGGCTCCGGCCTTGTAGCCGAACAGCTCGGACTCCAGCAGGGTATCCGGCAAGGCGCCGCAGTTGACGGCGACAAAGGGCCCGTCCTTGCGGCTGCTGAGGTTGTGGATGGCGCGGGCGAACAGCTCCTTGCCTGTGCCGGACTCGCCAAGCAGCAGCACCGTGGCCTGACTTTTGGCGATGTGCGGCAGTATGCGGAAGGTGCGCGACAGGGCCTCGGATTTGCCCACGATGTCCTCAAAGGTGTAGGACTCCTGCATTTCCTTGCGGATGAGGTGGATGTCCGTGAGGTCGCGGAAGGTCTCCACGCCGCCCACGACGTTGCCGTCGCAGTCGTACAAGGGCGAGGCGGAGATGGAGATGGGCACCTTCTCCCCGTCCGGGCGGACGATGAAGATGGACTTGTTGGAGATGGAGCCGGTTTTGCGCAGGCAGGTGCGCAGGGCGCAGTCGCCGTCGCAGATGCTGGAGTGGAAGACCTCCCAGCACTTTTGGCCGATGGCTTCCTCCGCGGGCACGCCCGTGATGCGCGAGGCCGCCTGATTAAAGGACGTGATGGTCCAGTCCAAGTCCACGGTGAACACACCGTCGGCAATGGAATTGAGGATGGCTTCTCCGGGGAGATTGTCCGGGAACGGCATTGACTCCTGTCTCCTTACGTAGCCCGCTTGTCCACAGGGGAGAAGCGGACAAGGAGCATGCGCCGCGCGGCGCATGCTCCTTGATGATGTCGTCTTTGGCGCGGCGTTGTGCGCGGAGGACGGCGCAGCGGTGCTGGCCGTGCGGCGCGCTATTCGGCCTGCTTCTTTTCCTTCACCTTCTGGCGCAGCCATGCGTACCAGCCGTCGAGGCCTTCGCAGGTCTTGCAGGAGACGGGGTAGATGCTGATGTCCTTGTTCAGGCCGGTGGCGAAGCGGCGGGCCTTTTCCATGTCAAAGTCCACGTAGGGCAGCAGGTCGATCTTGTTCAGGACCATGACGGCGGATTCGGCAAAGAGCAGTGGGTACTTCTCCGGCTTGTCGTCGCCTTCGGTCACGGACAGCAGGGCGACCTTGAAGTCTTCGCCCACTTCAAATTCGGCAGGGCACACAAGGTTGCCCACGTTCTCCACGAACAGGATGTCCAGTCCCTCAAGGTCGATGGATTCAAGGGCTTCCAGAATCATGGAGCCGTCGAGGTGGCATGCGCCGTCGGTGTTGATCTGCACGGCCTGCGCGCCGGTGGCGGCAACGCGCTTGGCGTCGTTGTCCGTGAGGATGTCGCCCTCGATGACGGCCATTTTGAACTCGTTGCGCAGGTCTTCCAGCGTACGCTCCAGCGTGGAGGTCTTGCCGGACCCGGGGGAGCTGATGAGGTTCAGCACCAGCACCTTGTTCTGCGCAAATCTCTTTCGCAACTGGGCGGAGATGCGGTCGTTTGCCTCAAGGATGTTTCGTACAACTGGGATTTCCATGTCCTGTCTCCTTGGAATCATGTTGCGGGTCCGCCTGTGGCGGAGTGGGCCTTATTCGGCCTCCATGTTGTCAAGGTAGAGTTCTTTGCCCTGCAGCACCTTGTGCCCTATTCCCTCGCCGCAGTCGGGGCAGGGAACGAACAGGGCGTCCGGCTCTTCCGGCGAGAAGCGGAGGCCGCACTCGCCGCATTCAAGGATGAGGGGGATGACCTCCATGTCCAGTTCTGCGCCTTCCAGCGGCGTACCGAGGGTGCACGCCTCAAAGGCGAAGTGCAACGACTCCGGCACAATGGCCGCCAGCTTGCCATGCTTTACCCGGACCCGCCGAAGCGTGGTCAGGCCGTGCTTTTCCATTTCCTCTTTGATGATGCTGATAAGGCTCTGGGCTATGGACATCTCGTGCATTGGCTTGCTCTCTTCGGGAAAGGCGGTTCTGGTCGAAAGTGGCCTTCGTTTGAACTCGGTTTCTTCATACATCTCCGCGCCGTGAATGAAAAGGCGTATTTCTGAGAATGGTGGGCACTTTGGCGGGAAGGCGCGTGAAATGGCGGGTTTCGGGGCGTTTGCGGGCGCATGTTTTGCCCTGCGATGTGGGCGCAGAATTCGCCCTGCGGGAGAGCCGCGCAACAAAAAACGCGGCGCCCGTGGGAGGTGCGCCGCGTTTTGAGGTCGTCATAGTGCGTGAGCGTACTAGCTGCAGCAGCTCCCGGAGGAGCCGCAACCGCCGCAGCCACCACCGCTGGTGCCGCAACCGCCGCCGCCAAGCTCCAGAGAAGACTCAATGGTGAAGCCGGTGTAGGTCAGGTCCACTTTGATGGGCTGTGCGCTGGCGTGCAGCTTGGATTCCACCACGAAGGTGAGGTCGTCGCCGAGGTCAAAGCTTTCGTCGCCTTCACCGGGTGCGTCCAGCGCCAGAGACAGGCGTGGTCCGGAGCAGCCGCCCGGAGCCAAGTACACACGGATGGGAGAAACTTCCTTGTCGCTGAAGAAAGCCACCAGCTCCTTGCGGGCGGCTTCGGTGATTTCAATCATTGATTACTCCTATTCTGTCGATTGGGTATCTGGATGGAGAGTAGTGCTCTGCCTGCTGATGTCAATAGTACGGATAGGAAAAACCTATCATAAGTCCGCCTCGGACTGGCCGGAGGCCGCGTGGTTGTGCGGCAGACGGATGATGAAGCGGGTGCCCTCGCCGGGTACGGAGTCCACTTCTATTTCGCCGCCGTGGTTTTGGGTGACGATGTAATACGCCACGGACATGCTGAGTCCTGTGCCCTGTCCGGGGTCGCGGGTGGTGTAAAACGGCTCGAAGATGCGGCTTTGCGTGCCTTCCGGCAGGCCGGGACCGTTGTCTGTGATTTCGATGACGGCAAATTCGTCGGTTTCGGACAGGCGCAGGGTGATGGTGGGGTGCGGCGTTTCCGGGTCGTCGTGCAGGGCCTGCGCGGCGTTGCGGAGGATGGAGAGCAGTACCTGCTGCATCTCCGCCGGAGCGCAAATGGCGTGCGACGTTTGCGGTGGATATTCGCGCCGGATGGAGATGTTCATGAAATCAAACCCGCGCGAGCTGTCGTAATCCGTGGCCGCCAGCTCGACGGCGTCGTCAATGAGGGTCGCAAGGTCGACCTCGCGCCTGCTGGTGCCGTGGCGGCTGTTGAATTCCAGCATGCTGGCCACGATGGACGCGGCGCGTTCGCCGGCTGTGCGTATGCCGGATAGCATGCGGAAGATGCTGCGCTCCTCAAGGTAGGCGCGCACGGAGTCAAGGGAGCTGGCGGTTTTTTCCGCGGCCACGGCATTGGCGGGAATATCCGGCGACAGGCGGCGTTCGATATTTTGCACGCCTTGCAGAATGCCGCCAAGGGGGTTGTTGATTTCATGGGCGAGGCCTGCGGCCAGTCCGCCGATGGAGAGCATCTTTTCGGTCTGCACCATCATGTTCTCCATGCGGGTGCGCTCGGTAACGTCGTCCAGCCGGATGACCGCGCCGGGCACGTCGTGGGCGGCAAGGGGATAGACCATCATGTCCTCAAAAACGCGGTGCCCATCGTAGTAGCGCTCCAGCCGCAGGAGTTCCTGCGGGTGCGCTGAGGCGAGGGCCTCCTTGACTGTGGCGGTTTCCTTGTCGCCAAGGGGAAGTACCGTGGACAGCGGACTGCCTATGGCGTCCTGCGCGGCGATGCCGGTGCGCTGGGCCGCTGTGCTGTTCCACTGGGTTACGCGCAGGTCCGCGTCCACACCAATAAGCAGAGAGGGCATGGAATCCACAATGCTGACCAGCAGCGCGCGCAGGCGCGACATCTCCTGCTGCGTGCGCATGCGCTCGGTGGTGTCGAAGGTGAACAGGCAGACGAGTTTTTCGCCTTCCAGCTCCAGCAGGTGCGCTGTGGTGTCAATGCTCAGGAGTGTGCCGTCCGCGCGGCGCAGGGTGTCCTGAAACGAATCCGCACCCTTGTCCACGAGTCCGGCAACAAAGCTCTTCCATCCGGAGGTGGTCAGGGAGGGAGAGAGGTCGGTGATGAGGCAGTCCGTCAGCTCGGGCCGCGTTTTGCCGTAGAGGGCGCAGGCTGCGTCGTTAACGTAGCTGATGCGTCCTTGTGTGGTCAGCCATGTGATGGCGACGGCGGCGTTGTCCACGGCAAACTGGGTGCGCAGCAAGGCGTCCTCGGCCTGTTTGCGGTCCGTGATATCGCGCGTGACGGCGTAGAGGCGCTGGCTGTCCTCGTCCACATAGGCGTTGGAGGACATCCACCGGGTGGAGCCGTCCTTGCACAGGTAGCGGCTCTCAAAGCCGTAGATGCGGTTTGTTCCCTTCAGGTCGTCGGCAAGGGCGCGGGTGCGGTCCCTGTCCTCGGGGTGGACATAGTCAAAGGGCGCAAAGGCCTTGAGCTCGTGCTCATCCCAGCCAAGGGTGCTTGTCCACGCGGGATTGACGCGCAGTAGCTTGCCCGACAGGTCCGAGACGCTCAGCAGGTCCTGCGACGTATCAAAGATGCGGTCGCGGTCCATCTCCACTTCGCGGCGGTCGGAGATGTCCTCGTGGGTGATGGCGGCGAATTCGATGGAGTTGTCCTTGTCCCGCAGGGGGTAGGCGCGCGAGAGGATATGCCGGGGACGCTGTTTGCGCCCGTCCTTCTCAGGGGTGAACTCAATGCTGGGCATAAAGACCGTTTCTCCGGCCAGCGCGCGGCGCAGGGCCTCCGCCAGACCAAGCTCCCGCGCGGTGGGGTCCGTGAGGATGGAGTAGTTGCCCGGAGCCTCTTCCGGTTCGTCCACATCCCACAGCGCGGCCCAGGCGCGGTTGGCGCGCAGCAGCACGCCGTTGGAGTCGTAGATTTCTATGGCAAAGGGGGACTGCTCCATGAGCATGGTGAAGCGCTGCTCACTGCGCTGTAACTCCGTGATGGTGCGCAGGCGGGCGTCCAGCATGCCGTTTGCGGCCACGGCTATCTCGTGGAAGTCTTGAAATATGAGGCGATTTGGGTCCACGTGGGTCAGGTGCTCTGCCGCGTCGTTAAAGAAGTTCGTGAACGAGGCCACATCGCGCCGGATGGAGGCCGTGTGACGGCGGGACAGGACCAGCCCCAAGAGGGTGACAAGGGCGAGAAGTCCGCCAATGACGGTGGCATTGAACACCATGCGCGCGGCAAGTTCTTCCTTTTTTTGGATGACAAGGGCGTCGATGTCGTCGGTGAAAACGCCCGCGCCGACAAACCATTGCCATTCCGGAACGCCCTTGGCATAGCTGATTTTTTGGGAGGCGGGCAGGTCGTCCGCCGCGGGCATGACGTACTCCACAAAGCCCCCGCCGCTCTTGGCTGTGGCGATAAGCTCGCGCACGATTTGCACGCCGTTGACGTCCACAAGGTGGATCATGTTTTCGCCGGTGGATGGGCCAAGCAGCACGGTGCCGTCCCATTGCCCGGCAAAAATGTAGCCGTAGTCTCCAAACCGGCGCGAGGCGAGGATGGAGAGCGCTTGGCGCTGGATGTCCGCCTCCATGTCCTCGATGTATTCGCCGGTGCCAATCACCCAGCCAAAGGGGGAAAAGTCGCGGATGTAGGAGAGCTTGCGCCCCGGGGTGTCCGTGTCCGGGCGCGCCCAGACGTACTCATAGAATCCCGTTTGCCGCTGGGTGACGATGGAGATCATCTCCCGGATGACGAAACGTCCGTCCTCGTCGCGCAGGTCGATGGTCTGTTGCCCCTCAAGGTTCGGATGCATGGGGTTCAGGAGAATTCTTCCGTCCGCGTCAAGGATGAAGTAGTACCCCTTGCCCTGATTGTAGCGCGAGGCCCGAAACGCCTCGATGATGCGGGCCTTGACCTCATCCTCCGGCAGGGTTTTGGAGAGCGTTTCATAAAGCTGGCCGGCCATCAGGCGGATGCTTTCCACGTGGTTGCGCAGGGCGGTTTTGAGGCGGGCGCGAGCGTTGACACGGATTTGCCGGATGAAGTCAACGGCGTTTTCCACCTCGGTCCGGGCGATGCGCTTTTGCGTTTGGAGGTAGCGCTCCTGCAGGGCGGCGGAGTCGTCCTTGAACTGGATGTAGTCCGTCACGCACCACACAGTGCCAAGCACAAGGATGCTCAGAGAGGCAAGGAGTAGCACCCCTTGCAGGAAACGGCGGCTCATGGAGGTTTTGAGCGGAGTCGTCGGCACGGATTCTCCTGGGGTTTGCGCTCCGCCCGTGGGTGATGGGCACAGGGAGGAACGTATCTTCCAAGATGATATTTTTTGGGCGCGAGGTCAAAGCATCCGTGCGGAGGGAAGGTGTGGGCGCGGGCGGGGATGGCAACGCAGGGCGCGTGTGGTGGGCTGTAAAACGAACAGGGCGGCATTCCCGAAGGAACGCCGCCCTGTAAAGTGCGGTGCAATGGGTGCTAGCTGCAGCAGCTCCCGCTGGTTCCGCAACCGCTGCTGGAGCAGCCGCCGCTGGAGCAGCTACCGCCACTGATGGGCAGGTTGGAGTCGACAACAAAGCCCGTGTAGGACAGGTCGACTTTAACGGGAGCAGCGCTCGAAAGCAGCTGCTTGTCTATGACGAACTTGAGGCCGCCTTCAAAATCGAAGACCTCGTCGGATTCTTTTGGCTCATCCAGAGCCAATGACAGGCGTGGGCCAGCTCAACCACCAGGGGCGAGATAGACACGCACCGGGGTGATTTCCTTATCACTGAAGTAGGAAATCAGCTCCTGACGAGCCTTGTCTGAGAGTTCAAGCATTATTACCTCCAGAATTTGCTGATGCTGGAGAGGTAAGGTGGCTGGTGCTCTTTGTCAACTATATTGATAGGAATTATAGATTACAATAGGTTTTATCTATAGTAGTCGTCCCCCCGGCGCGGGCGGCGCCCCTGCGGTATTGCAATGCCGCTGGTGATGCCGTATCCTCCGTGAATCACGGTATAAAGGGCATCACGGCCCAACAGACACGCAACCGGATACGTCTGGAGACGCATAGCATGAGCAACAGCAAAGTGATTCTCAACGCCGAAGAGATAAGCCGCACCATGGAACGCCTTGCCATGGAGATTAACGAACGCCACGGCGACTGCAAGGACGTCGCCATCCTTGGCATTCAGCGCCGCGGCGTGGACCTTGCCGCGCGCCTGCGCGCAGCGCTGGAAAAGCGCCTTGGCCGCACCATCTCTTCCGGACTTCTGGATATTAATCTGTACCGGGACGACTGGACGACCCTTGACGTGCAGCCCCAAATCAACAAGACCGAAATCCTGTTCGACATCGACGGTAAGGAAATCATCCTTGTGGACGACGTGTTGTTCACCGGGCGCACCATCCGCTCCGCGCTGGAGGCCATTTTGGACTTTGGCCGGCCCAAGCAGGTGGAACTGATGGTTCTGGTGGACCGGGGCCACCGCGAGCTGCCCATTCAGGCCGACTACGTGGGCAAAGTGGTGGAGACCCGCCGCGGCGAACACGTGGACGTCTATCTGGACGAACGCGATGGCAAGGAAATGGTGTGCCTCGTCGAGTAGGCGCGCATTTTCGCACCAGCGAACATGAAAAGGCCGGGGCATCCGTGTGGATGCTCCGGCCTTTTTTGCGTTTGGGACCGATGGGGGCTTAGGCGACGATTTCCGTTCCGATGCCTTCCTCGGTAAACAGCTCAAGGAGTACGGAGTTGGGCAGGCGGCCATCGATAATCTGCGCCTTGCCAACGCCGCCTTCCACGGCTTCGATGCAGCATTTGACCTTGGGAATCATGCCGCCCTGCACGGTGCCGTCCTCGATAAGGCCAAGGGCGTCCGCGCGGTTGACGGAGGAGATAAGGTTCTTGTCCGCATCAAGGATGCCCGCCACGTCCGTGAGCAGGACAAAGCGGCGCGCGCCCACCGCCGTTGCCACGGCAGAGGCCACGGTGTCGGCGTTGATGTTGTAGGTTTCGCCGGTTTCGTCCACGCCCACCGGCGCAATGACGGGGATGAAGCCGTCGCGCAGCAGCGAGTTGATCAGGGTGGGGTCAATGGCCGACACTTCGCCCACGTGCCCAAGGTCGATAATCTCGGGCGTGAGGTTGTCGCGGTCCACGGCGATTTCCAGCTTGGTGCAGGAGATGGTGCCGCCGTCCTTGCCGGAAAGGCCCACGGCCTTGCCGCCCGCAAGGTTCAGCAGGTTTACGATCTGCTTGTTCACCGTGCCGGCCAGAACCATTTCAACCACATTCATGGTGGCGTCGTCCGTCACGCGCAGGCCTTCGCGGAATTCGCTGGGAATGCTGAGCTGGTCGAGCATCTGGCCAATCTGCGGGCCGCCGCCGTGGACGATGACCGGGTTGACCCCGATGTACTTGAGCAGGACCACGCACTTGGCAAAGGCCTGCTTGAGTTCCTCGTCCTTCATGGCGTGGCCACCGTACTTGATGACGATGGTCTGACCGTAAAACTGCCTGATGTAGGGCAGCGATTCCAGCAGCACATCCGCTGTGTGCATGACGTCCTGATCCACTGTCGGCTCCTTGGTGGGCTGGGCCGGACCCCGCAGGGCCCGGCGATTTGGCTGAATTAGAGTATGTACCGGGAGAGGTCGCGGTCTTCCACCACGTCTTCAAGGTGCTGTCGAACGTACTCCCGGTCGATAACGATGTTCTGGCCGCTCTTGTCCGGGGCGTCGAAGGACAGGTCCTGCACCACGCGCTCAAGGATGGTGTACAGGCGGCGGGCACCGATGTTTTCGGACTCGGTGTTGATGCGCTCGGCGTAGGCGGCCAGCTCTTCGATGGCGTCGTCGGCGAATTCCAGTTTGAGGCCTTCGGTCTCCAAAAGCGCCTTGTACTGCGTGGTGAGGGCGTTCTTCGGCTCCTTGAGGATGCGCAGGAACTCGTCCTTGCCAAGGCTGGAAAGCTCCACCCGCAGGGGGAAGCGGCCCTGAAGCTCGGGGATGAGGTCCGAGGGCTTGGAGAGGTGGAACGCGCCGGCGGCGATGAACAGGATGTGGTCCGTGTGCACCATACCGTATTTGGTATTCACCACGCTGCCTTCAACGATGGGCAGCAGGTCGCGCTGCACGCCCTCGCGCGAGACGTCGGCGTTGCCGCCCTTGGCGGAGGAGGCGCAAATCTTGTCGATTTCGTCGATGAAGATGATGCCGCCCTGTTCCACGCGCTCGCGGGCGATGTCCGTCACGCGGTCGTGGTCGATGAGCTTTTCGCTTTCTTCCTGCAGCAGCACTTCGTACGCGTCGCGCACGTTCATACGCTTGGGCTTCTTCTGCTGGGGCATGAAGCGGCCCATCATGTCGCGGATTTGGTTCTCCATGTCTTCCATGCCGGGCATGGACATGACGCCGATGTTCTGGCCGGAGGAGGACGCCACTTCCACTTCCACCTGTCTGTCATCCAGCTTGCCCTGACGCCACAGCTTGCGCAGCTTGTCGCGCGTGGAGGAGCCGGACTCCTGCGTGGAGACCTGTCCGTCCGCGCCGGCGGCGTAGACCGGGGTGGCGGCGGAGGAACCGGAAGGGGAGTTGGGGAGCAAGAGGTCCAGCAGGCGCTCTTCGGCGTGCTTTTCGGCCTTCACGCGGACGCGCTCGCCTTCTTCCTTGTGGACGAGGTTGATGGAGATTTCCATCAGGTCGCGGACCATGGACTCCACGTCGCGGCCCACGTAGCCCACTTCCGTGAACTTGGAGGCCTCGACCTTGAAGAAGGGCGCGCCAGCCAGATTGGCGAGACGGCGGGCGATTTCCGTCTTACCCACGCCGGTGGGGCCAATCATGATAATGTTCTTGGGCGCGATTTCGTCGCGCAGCTCCGGAGCCACCTGCTGTCTGCGCCAGCGGTTGCGCATGGCGATGGCAACCATGCGTTTGGCGTCCTGCTGGCCGATGATGTAGCGGTCCAGTTCGGAAACAATCTCTCTGGGGGTCAAGGTATGCACTGTGTATGCTCCCTGCGGCAAAGCGGGGCCTGCCGCGCGAATGCTTATTTCTTCTGGGTTTCCACGATGATGTGGTCATTGGTGTACACGCAGATTTCCGCGGCGATGCCAAGGGCCTTTTCGGCGATGGTTTCGGCGGGCAGGTCCGTGTTGCGCTTCATGGCGCGGGCGGCGGACAGCGCGTAGGGGCCGCCGGAACCAATGGCAACCACGCCGTCGTCCGGCTCAATAACGTCGCCGGTGCCGGTGAGGATAAGGACGTTTTCGGCGTCTGCCACAATCATCATGGCTTCCAGCTTGCGCAGGTATTTGTCCATGCGCCATTCCTTGGCGAGCTCGACGCTGGCGCGCACGAGGTTGCCGCCGAATTCCTCAAGCTTGGCCTCAAAGCGTTCAAACAGCGTAAAGGCGTCGGCCGTGGAACCGGCAAAACCGGCGATGACCTTGTCTTTATACAGGCGGCGCACCTTGCGCGCGCCGTGCTTGAGGGCCACATTCTGGCCGAAGGTGACCTGTCCGTCTCCTGCGATGGCTACGCCGTTCTCATCCAGAACGGCAAGGATGGTAGTGCCTCGTATGTCCATTGAATCCTCGTTGTCGCGTTGTGGAGGCCGGGTGTGGTCTCCACGTCATGTTTGACGTTGCTGTGGGCCGCGCGCCGCCGAAAACCGGGGCAGAATGGGGGATGCAGGCTCTGCCGTCCCCTCGCGGCCAGCGGGCTCAAGCGGGCGGCCCGAAGAGTTCGGAGCCACGGGCGAGCCACGTTTTTGCTGCGTTGTCGGAAAAGATAACCATGGAAACGGCGTTGACCAGACCCTGCTCCAGAGTTTTTGCAAGGGTTTGCAGCGCGATGGGGGCGGCGCGCTCGACAGGGAAGCCGTAAACGCCGCAGCTGATGGCGGGAAAGTCCACACTCTGGGCGCCATGTTCGGCGGCAAGGCGGACGCTTTCGCGGTAGGCGGAGGCGAGGGTTTCGGGTTCCCCGTCTGTTCCGCCGCGCCAGATGGGGCCAACGGTATGCACGATGTGGCGCGCGGCAAGGCTAAACCCAGGGGTAATGGCCGCCTGTCCGGGCGGTAGGGTGCCACGCTCGGCAATGATGCGCTTGCAGGCGCGGGGCAGGTCCGGGCCTGCGGCGCGGTGGATGGCGCCGTCCACACCGCCGCCACCGGCAAGGCGCGAGTTGGCGGCGTTGACAATGGCGTCCGAGGTGGACGCCGTAATATCGCCGGTGCGGATGAAGAGAGTGCCGGAACCGATGGGCCACGAGCCGAGCGTTGTGATCATGGTGCCTCCTGCGCAGATTTGCCGTGCGTGATGCGGCCTCTTCAGCCCTAGCGCGAAACATGAAAAAAGGCCATGCCGCGATGTGCGGCATGGCCTGAGGCGCTGTGGCGGGCCGGGCTACCAGAATTCGGCGCGTTCGGCGTAGACTTTCTTGAGCTGTTCAAAAAGCTCCTTGCGAGATTCGTCATCATTGACGAGGGATTCCGCCTTTTCCAGATGGAAGCGCGATTTCTTTTTGTTCAGGCCGTAGATGGCGGAGTAGGCGAGGTGCAGGTGCCCCTCGAAGAGGTTGCCGGATTCACCCAGCACGCGGCCAAGGTGGTAGTGGACCTCGCTATCCTCGGGCAGGTGGGCCAGCACGCGGCGGTACATGTCGATGGCGCGGCTGGTGTCGCCATTGTCGCCTAGCAGGCGGGCAAAGTAGAAAAGCGCCATCAGGTCCTTGGAATTAAGGAGCACGGCCTTTTGCAGCAGGCTGGCGGCGAGCTTTGGGTCGCCTTTGAGGTAGTGAAAGCGTCCGGCCTCGCGCAGGACAAGGGGGTCGTTGGGCGCAAGGTCCACAGCGGAGGCGAACGCCTCGCGTGCGGGGCCGATTTTGTTCTCGCGCGAGTAGACAATGCCTTGGCCCATGGCGCTGAGCGCGCCGTTTTCGCCACGCGGCGTCTCCAGACGGCTGATGGCCAGCTGCGGGTCAAGGTAGCGGGCGGTGATAAGCGTTTTAATGCGCTGGAACTTGCTGTCGTCCAGCGGGCGGTTTTGGATGTCGCTTGGCATGGAGCCGATGCGGCTGCTCAGGAAGGTGATGCGGTCCTCAACGGCGGGGTGGGTGCTGAGGTACTTGGGCAGGTTGCCCGCACCGGCCAGCCACGCCTTTTTCTTAATCTTCTTGAATGCCGACACCATGCCTGTGGGGTTGTAGCCTGCCGCGACAAGGTATTTCAGGCCGGACTGGTCAGCCTCGCGTTCGTCCACGCGGCTGTAGTTGAGCATGGTCTGTACGCCGCCAGCCAGCGAGCCGATGGCGAGGGCGTTGCCTGCGGCCGCGCCGCTGTCGCCGCCAGCGGCCGCGCCCATGAACATTCCGGCCAGCATTCCGGCCAGCATGCCAAGCTGCGTCACCTGCTGCTGTTTGATGCGTCCGGCGATGTGGCGGTGGGACACGTGCGCGAGTTCGTGCGCAATAACGCCCGCAAGCTCGGCCTCATGCTCAAAATTGGTGATGAGGCCGGTGAAGACGTAGACGTATCCGGCGGGCGCGGCAAAGGCGTTGATGTGGTGGTTCAGCACCACGGAGGTCTTAAGCTCGAAGGGCATGTTCGGCACCTGCGCGTTGATGCGTTCCACAATGCCGCGGATATAGCCGGAGATTTCCGGGTCCTCAATGATGGGTAGGCGTGCCCGCATGAGGGTGTTGTACTTTTTGCCGAGTTCCTTTTCCTTTTCGATGGGAAAGTCGCCAAACAGGTCGGCGCGCGCAGGGCGCGGCGCAAGCAGTGGCCCGGCAGCAATAAGCAGAGCGAGGAGCAGGCACAGTGCGTGACGCATCGGGGCAAGAAGGCCGGTGTGCGTTCGGGACATGGATGTTCCTTATACGAAGGCCCGCGCGGGCGGGCGGTTGATGACGGAAACGGACCGCTCGGCCTGACAGGCGGGGTGCCTGCGGCGTAGGCTGGTCCGGCGTCGTCTGGTGACGGCGCATACTTCGCGTTCCCTGATACCGCACCTTGGCCGGTTCGCCAAGGATGTGCAAGATGATGCCCTGCACGCGCCGGACGCCCAGATGCAAAAAAAGCGGGCCGAAGCAACTGCTTCGGCCCGCTGGAGAGACACTGAGCGCGATGAACCTATTTGTTCATCATGTCCAGGAACTGCTTGTTGTTCTTGGAGTTCTTCATGCGTTTGATGAGGAATTCCATGGAATCAATGGAGTTCATGGGCGCGAGGACCTTGCGGAGTATCCACACGCGGTTCAGCACATCGTCGGAGAGCAGAAGCTCTTCCTTACGGGTGCCGGAGCGGTTGATATCCAGTGCCGGGAAGACGCGCTTCTCGGACAGGTGGCGGTCGAGGTAGACCTCACAGTTGCCGGTGCCCTTGAACTCTTCGAAGATGACTTCGTCCATGCGGGAGCCGGTGTCGATGAGGGCGGTGGCGATGATGGTCAGGCTGCCGCCTTCCTCCACGTTGCGCGCCGCGCCGAAGAAGCGCTTGGGGCGCTGCAGGGCGTTGGCGTCCAGACCACCGGACAGCACGCGGCCGGACGAAGGCGTCACGGCGTTGTAGGCGCGGCCAAGGCGGGTGATGGAGTCCAGCAGGATAACAACGTCCTTGTTGCGTTCCACAAGGCGTTTGGCTTTTTCCATAACCATTTCGGCAACCTGCACGTGACGCTGCGGCGGCTCGTCAAAGGTGGAACTGACGACTTCCGCGTTAACGGTGCGCTCCATGTCCGTGACTTCCTCGGGGCGTTCGTCAATGAGCAGAACGATGGTGTAGGTGTCCGGGAAGTTGGCTTTGATGGAGTTGGCTACCGTCTGCAGCAGCACGGTCTTACCCGTGCGGGGCGGAGCAACGAACAGCGCGCGCTGACCCTTGCCGATGGGAGCAAGCAGGTCGATGATGCGGGCAGAGAGGTTTTCTTTGCCGTTTTCAAGGCGGAAATGTTCGTCGGGGTAGATGGGGGTGAGGTTGTCAAAGAGGATGAGGCTTTTGGTGGCCTCGGGTTTCTCGAACCCGATTTCGTTCACCCGCAGGAGGGCGAAGTAGCGTTCGCCTTCTTTTGGGGGGCGAATCTGGCCGGAGATGACGTCGCCCTTTCGCAGGCCGAATCGGCGGATCTGGGAAGGGGAGACATAAATATCGTCGGGGCCGGGCATGTAGCTGTACATGGGGGAGCGCAGGAAGCCGAAACCGTCGGGCAGGATTTCCAGAACGCCCTCACCAAAGATGGAGCCGTTTTGCGAGGCGCATGCCTTAAGCAGAGCAAAGATAAGCTCCTGCTTGCGCATGCCGCTCGGGTTTTCGATTTCGTATTCCTTGGCGAGCTCCATCAGCTCGGACATGCTTTTGGCTTTCAGTTCGGTTTGATGCATGACCTTCTCCGTGGCGCAGTATGGTACGCGGGGGGTGCTAGCTTTGGTCGTGTAAGATACGTCTTTAGTGGGACGAGGCAAAAAAACAGTAACGGATATAGACTGAACGACGTGACTCGGTACAGCCCGTACCGCAGTGGAGAACCCACAGAAAAATTCTAGCATAAGCCCATAGGACGGAGCCGGTAATGTATCGGCTCCGTTCCGCACGACAAGAATCCGGTGCGCGGAAAGTAATAGGCTTTACGAGCTAATTAATGAGAAATTAATGCAAGGGATGCAGCCGAAGTTTGCTTGGCAATGAAGAAAAAATAGTGCTCTTTTCAATAGAACAATTTTTAGCGCACCGGATGCGCAATGGCAAGGGATTTCTAGTCCTCTTCTTCCTTCTTTTCAAGAACGTCGGAGAAAAGCGCTTCGATTTCGGTACGGACGGTGTCCTGTTCCTTGTCCAGAGCGTGGGCCAGTTCAAGCGTCAACAGACCCATGGCTTGCTCCAGCAGGCGGTGTTCGCCAAAGGAGAGTTCCTTGTCCTTACCGATGAGCAGCAGCTCTTTGAGGACGTAGGCGACATCGGCCAGGTCGCCACTTTTGAGGTTTTCGGAATATTCGCGGTAGCGGCGGTTCCAGTTCTGTCCGGAGTATCCGGTGAAGTCGGAACGGTCCTTAAGCGAATCTATGATCGCATCCGCCTTTTCCTTGGATGAGACATGTCGCAGACCGACATTCTCCGCATTGAAGACCGGTACCATAAGCGTCACATTGTTGCTCAGGATACGGACGATGTAGAACTCGGCTTTTGCACCGCCGACTTCTTGTTCCTCAATACGTTCAACAACCCCAACACCTTGGGCGGGGTAGACGACAATTTCATTTTCTGAAAACACGTTACCTTATCTCCATTACTCTCAGTGAAGCACGCAACCCGAGAAACGTATCTTAAAAGACTCTGTTAGTCTAGGTTTTCAGTATTCTCTGCGGTGGGTACTGCGTCAAAGCTGTTGATGTGCTGTATGGCGAGGGGCAGGCCCCGGCGCAGCAGAATGCCAATGCCTTTGATGGCGGCATCCACAACCGCTTGGGCTGTGTCCATTTCCTGCTCGGAAAATTCGCCAAGCACATAATCGCGCGTTCCGCCACGGACAGTGGGCCGTCCGACTCCAAGGCGAAGACGCAGAAATTCTCGCGTGCCCAGCTCGTCGACGATGGAGTTCAGGCCGTTGTGGCCGGCGGTTCCGCCACCCTTTTTGAGTTTCATCTTGCCAAGGGGCAGGTCCATATCGTCGTGGGCGACGATGATGTTTTCTGCCGCAAGGGCATATTTGCCGCTGATGCGTTTGACGGCGATACCGCTCAGGTTCATATAGGTCAGCGGCTTGGCCACGACCCAATGCGCCTTGGACCGGATGATGGGGCAGTCCCATGCAAGGCAGTCATCCCAGTTGCCAACGCGCGGGCACTTTTCCGTGCCGCCCGCCTTTTCCAGAATGCGGTCCGCCAGCATGAAACCAAAGTTGTGGCGGGTGTTTTCGTAGTCGGGCCCGGGGTTGCCGAGGCCAACGATGAGTCCTGCGAAATTTTTCATATGCACTACCAATATGCCTATCGAGGCGTCAGCGGCCACACAGGGCTACACAACGACCTAAAGCGATGGAGCTATAACAACAAGGAGGCCGGCTGGCCAAGACGATAGGAGAAGGGAGGCACCGATGCAGTGCACCGGAAAAACGCAAGGCCCCAGGCGGGGCCTTGCGGAAACGGCGTGAGTTTATTCCTCGTCGCCCTCAGCGCTGTCATCAGCGCCCTTGAGAGCCAGGTGCAGGATGGCAAAGTTGTCATCGCTGAGAACCTTCACACCTTCGGGCAGGGCGATGGACTCAATCTGCATGGTCTCGTTGGGCTGGAGGTTGTTGATGTCAACATCAACAGCTTCCGGAATGGCGCCGGGCAGGCACTCAATCACGCAGGAAGCGCGGTACACTTCAAGCTTGGCGCCCATGGCCATGGCCGGAGCCTGACCAACGATGCGCAGGGGAACACGCACACGGACGGGCTTGTCCATGTCTACGCCGTAGATGTCGACGTGGGTGATCTCCCGCTTGCAGGGATGCCAGATCAGCTCTTTGATCAGCGCCGGACGGGCGCCCTTGCCATCGATGTCGATGGAGAAGATCTGGGAGGTTCCAACGAGGGCGTTGGTCTTGTCCAGATCGATCTGAGGAACCTGGATGAGGATGTTTTCGTCCTTAGCGTAGAAAACGCCGGGCGTCATTTTTTTAGCGCGCAGGGCACGGCAGGAGCCCTTGCCGGTTTCCTCTCGCACGGCGGCTTTGAGCATAACCTGTTCAGACATGAGTATCTCCTTCAAGCTGTTCCCGCTCGGCTCCACGGCGGGCCCGGCGGTGGTCGTCAATAAAAAAAGAGTTAGACAAACAATACGCTCACGGAAGATTCCGTGTGGATGTTGTGGATTGCCTTGCCCAGCAGGCTGGCCAGCGACATAACCTGAATCTTGGAGCTCTGCTTGGCCTTTTCGCCAAGCGGAATGGAATTCGTAACGATGACCTTGGAGTAGGAGGACTTTTCAAGTCGTTCCACAGCCGGGCCGGACAGCACGGGATGCGTGGCGCAGGCCATCACTTCCTTGGCGCCATTTTCCATGAGCACTTCGGCACCGGCACAAATGGTGCCTGCGGTGTCGATCATATCATCAAGGACGATGGCGGTCTTGCCTTTCACGTCACCGATGACGTTCATGGCTTTGGCCTGGTTGGGGGCATCGCGGCGCTTGTCGATGATGGCGAGGCCGGCACCGAGTCGCTTGGCGTAGGCGCGTGCACGCTCAACACCGCCAGCGTCGGGAGAGACGATGACGAGGTTTTCGTCGTACTGGCGCAGGTAATCCAGAAGGGCCGGGGCGGCATACAGGTTATCCACGGGCAGGTTGAAGAAGCCCTGAATCTGTCCTGCGTGCAGGTCAACGGTAACGAGCCTGTCAATGCCGGCCACGGTAAGGAAATCAGACACGAGCTTGGCGGAGATGGGAGCGCGGGGAGCGACCTTGCGGTCCTGACGAGCGTAGCCGTAGTAGGGCACGACGGCAGTCACACGGCCAACGCTGGCGCGCTTGAGTGCATCAAGGATGATACACAGTTCCATCAGGTGAAAGTTCACGGGGGCACAGGTCGGCTGGACCACGAAAACATCGGCGCCACGAACGTTGGAGCCGATTTCTACGCGGATTTCACCGTCGCTGAAAGTGTCGGTAAGACACGGGGTGAGTTCGCAGCCGAGGTGGTTGCAAATCTCGGAGGCAAGCTCGGGGTTGGCCGAGCCGGTCATGATCTTCAATTCGCCAATTGCCATCGTGATTGTTCCTTAAAAATAAAATATGGCTGGGGTGGAAGGACTTGAACCCTCGAATGACGGGACCAAAACCCGTTGCCTTATCCACCTTGGCGACACCCCAGCATCAAAAACTGTGAAAGAAAGCGGGAACCTGTTCCTGTCGGAACGTAAGAACCGCGCGCTCTGCATCCTGTCGGTTGCGAAAGAGGGCGCACAGACTGGAACCGCTGCCGCTCATAACTGCCCCTGCTGCTCCTTGGCGGAGCAGTGCTTCCTTGAGCTGGCGAAGCTTGGGGAAGGCCCCAAAGACCACGTGCTCAAAGCTGTTGTGGAGCAGGAACGCGGAGCAGGGGAAGCACTTACCCGCACTCGCTGCGCATGTCAAGCATTCGGGGCGTTTTTCGTTCTTCTGCGTGGCCGGATGTGCCGCGTCCCAAGCCGCGTACGCCCATGGTGTGGAGACGTGGATGTCGGGGCACAACACTACCAGAGTGAAACCAGCTAAATCAAGCTCGGCAGGCACAAGCTCTTCGCCAATGCCTGTGGCCCAGGCTGGGCCGTCCATCAGAAAGAACGGAACGTCCGCCCCGATGCGCGTGGCAAGCGCCGAAAGGGCTGTGTGCTCCAGTGCCGCCTGGCCCGCGCTGTTATTCAGATAGCGCAGTATGGCGGCGGCGTCGGAACTTCCGCCGCCGAGTCCTGCACCGAAGGGGATGCGTTTGTCAAGGTGTACGCGAAGACCGGGGCGAAAACCCGTGGCCTCGGCAAACGCTTCATACGCCTTGATAATGATATTATCCGGCCCTTCCAGCTCCGGGCGGGAGCAGGTGAGGCGCAGGCCGCTTCCCTCCGCAGGCGTAACGGTCAGCGTGTCCGCCGGTTCGGCCAGTGGCACGAACAGGGTGTGCAGTTCGTGGTAGCCGTTTGGACGCACGCCGGTGATATCAAGGTACAGGTTTACCTTGCACCCTGCCGTGAGGGTGCGCTGTTGTGGCAATGTGGATGTCATGACGCGGGATTCTTTCGTAAAAGCCACCGGGTTTCAAGTGGTTGTGTGCCCGTCAGGGTAAAAAAAGGGCCTCCCGTTTGGAAGGCCCTTATATGGTTAATGATATAGGCGGCTGTTACTCGTCGGGAAGGGTGAGCGTGCGGAACACACTCTGGCCCTGCCGCTGGATGAGCAGGAGCAGCACTCCCTTGTCCTTGGCGTCGCCTTCGAGGATGTCCTTGAAGTCGTCCACGGAATTCACCAACTGCTGGTTGGCCTGCAGGATAACGTCGCCGGGGCGGATTTCGCTTTCCTGCGCCGGGGAGCCTTGCGCCACGCTGGTGACCAGTAGGCCCTGCGCCACGTCCATGCCAAGGGCGCGGGCTTCGCGCGGGTCCACGGGCCGCAGGGAGAGTCCAAGGGCCTCTGCGGGCTGCGTCTGCTCGGGGCGGCCCTGCTGGGCAAGCTTGTCTGTCTTGCGCTCGCCAAGGGTGACGCGAAGGGTTTTGTCGTCGCCATTGCGCCAGACGGTGATCTTGGCCTTTTCGCCGGGGGCGATGCCCGCAATCTGGCGAAGCAGGTCGTTGGCGTCGTCCACGTCCTCGCCATTCACGCCGATGATGACGTCGCCGGCCTTGATGCCGCCTTCGTCGGCGGGCTCGCCGGGCAGGACCGAGGCGATAAGCGCGCCGCGCGGTTCGTCCATTTCCAGCGCCTTGGCGGTGTTGTCGTCAACGTTTTGGATGGTGACGCCCAGCCAGCCGCGGGAGACCTTCTTGTTCTCCTTTAGCTGGGTGATGACCTTGCGGGCCATGTCGGACGGGATGGCAAAGCCGATACCCTGACCCGAGGCGATGATGGCGGTATTGATGCCGATGACCTCGCCGTGGAGGTTCAGCAGAGGGCCGCCGGAGTTGCCGGGGTTGATGGAGGCATCGGTCTGGATGAAGTCGTCAAAGGGGCCGGAGTTCAGGAAGCGGCCCTTGGCGCTGACGATGCCCGCGGTGACGGTATGGTCAAGGCCGAAGGGGTTGCCGATGGCCATGACCCACTGACCGACCTTGGTCTTGTCCGAGTCGCCGAAGGTGAGCACCGGCAGGTCGTGGTCGGCGTCAATTTTCAGCAGAGCGAGGTCCGTTTCCGGGTCGCGCCCGATGATGGTGGCGGGCAGGGGCTCGTCCACGCCTTGCAGGTTCACCGAGATTTCGTCGGCGTTGGCGATGACGTGGTTGTTGGTGACGATGAACCCGTCCTTGGAAATGATGAAGCCGGAACCGAGGGAGCGCTCCTTGCGGGGGCGCTGGTCCGGGCGCATGCGGAAAAACGGCTCGAACTGATTGAAGAAATCTTCAAAGGGGTTGCCCCGCTGGTGAAAGCGGAAAAACTCCTTCATTTGGTTGTTGCCCCGCTCAACGATTTTGACGGTGCTTATGTTGACCACCGCACCACCAGCTTTCTCGGCAAGGGCCGTGAACTCAGGCAATGCAGCCATGGCAGCCTGCGACGTGACAAAGACGAGCAGGGCGGCGAGGGCGATCGTGCGTTTCATGCGGTGAGTGATATCCATTCTTTCCTCCGTTTCACGGTTCTGCTTGAGGCCCCTCCTCGGTCCTGAAGCAGGAGTCATTTCGATACTATAACCTCTTTTCATAGCATGTAAATACGAAAGGGCGGGATTTCCTCTGGTGCCTTGTTTTACGGGCCTTTTGGCCTGTGTGGCGGGCTGTTGAAGAGCGTATTTTTTCTGCGCTTTTTCTGTATCCGCAGGCAAATAGTTTCAGCCGTGTGACAGTTTTTTCACAGGATGACGGGGTTTCCTCCTGTTGATGTCTGGAATTTCAGACGCAGGAGTACTGTCATCTGGACGACGGTTTTCTCTGTCGGCCAGATGACGTTGCGTGCATTGGGTTCCCGGCTTTGCATGCAAAGTGTGCAGGGCAGTATGAAAAATCAGACACAATGGTTGATTGGTTAACCAATCACAACAAATTAGAAAAAATACGCGATAGACGGATATGAATTGCAATTTCGTGTTACCAGGTGTAGTCGGCTACTAACAGGTTGGTATTGCGGTGGATTTGTCGCCGTGGCGGCATAATGTCGGCTGTGTGACGAACCAATCAGTCCACCGCAATCGGTAAGTGGAAGCTGGCACGGACTGTGCTCTGCGCGTTAGCGTTGTACGATCAGTTCGGTGAAAGAGGCCGTCGCGTGCGGGATTTCCTGTGCCTTGCATGCAGGCCTCGTGGCCGGAGCCGCTTCCAGGGCGGGTCCGGCCACTCACCCCCCTTTCTTTCTTTGGCAGCCGGGGCCCTGGAGTTCTGGCTGCCACCATGTTTCAGGCCACGCACAAAGGGGCTTGATGACACGGAGGGACTCCAGTGGCTGACGGAGTCCTCATGATGAGGCAGCCCCTCCCCCGCGGAGGGGCTGTTTTTGGAGTGGTTGAGGAGTGTGGACGCCGGAGCGATTCGGCAGGTCCGCAAACAGTAGCGCAAAGTTGAGAGGTTCTTTCATTGCACAAAAGATACGTACCCATAGCAGTGGTTGTGGCGGTGTGCATCGTCGTTGCCGCTGTGGGCTATCTGCTTCCCCAGGACTCTCCGGACGCCCCAACGCGGGTGGTGATGGAGAACAGCGGCGGGCGGGTGTTCTTTACCCACCAGCTGCATGCCGAGGACTTGGGACTGGCGTGTGAGGACTGTCACCATGACGGTCTGGTCGAGGAGGGCGCAAAGCCGCTGCCCTGCGCCACGTGCCACCCCAAGGAATTCAATGACGAGTTCCGCCTGAAGCATCAGAAATCCTTCCCTTCCAACGACTACTGCGAACGGTGCCACTACACCGAGCCGTCTGCCGATATGCCCGACGAGGACCGTCCGGACACAGACATGCTGCCCCTGACGGGCGATGCCTTCCACTGGCAGTGCATGGGATGTCACGAGTCCATGGGCGCCGGACCTTACGGCGACGAAAGCTGCACCGAGTGCCATGCGAAGTAGGAACGTCATGAAAAAGTACGACCTTTCATTGAATCCCCTCCCCGGTGGCATCCACGAGATGCCCGTTCCGGGCGAGTTGAACATTCCGGTCAAGGGCATGCTGCTCAAGGCCGCGCGCGGCAAAAGCATTGCGCAGGGCACGCTTGTGGCCCAGTGCGCCGAAGCCGGGTGCGGCGACATGCACGCCCCTGTGGCGGGCAAGGTGAGCAAGGTGTCCTACGCCTTTGTGACCCTGAAACCCGCTGACGAACCCGAAACCGTGGAGCCGGTGGACCTTGCCGCCATAACCGATGCCAAGGAGCGCCTGCGCGCCTTGCGCGGTTTGGGCATTGATACCCGGCGCTACGCGGCGGCGGAGCATCTCATCATCAATGCCATGGACCCGGAGCCGGAAGTGGGTGTCGCCACCGCGCTTTTGGATGCCGAGGCTCAGACCGTCCGCGCCGGCGTGGACTACGCGAAGCTGCTTGTTGGCGCAGTGAAGACCACTGTCGTTGCCGCAGATTCGGCGGCGTCCGTGTCCTTTGATGGCGCGCAGACGGTGCGCGCTCCCGGCGTGTACCCCGCCAGCGTTGATCCCCTTGTGGCGAAGGCCGCTACCGGCAAGGAAAATCCCGCCGGTGTCTGCGTTATCGACGTTGCCGCGCTGTGGCAGTTGGGCCGCGTTGTGGAAACGGGCCTGCCTGTTGCCGAAACGGTGCTGACCGCCGGCGGCAAGCATTGGCGCGTACGCATCGGGACGCCGGTGCAGGCCGTGCTGGAAGCGGCAGGGCTGGAGGTTCACGCTGGCGATGTGGTCCGCCTTGGCGGTCCCATGCGCGGAGCGGCGGCGTTCAGTACGGACCAAGGCATTGGCCGCGACTGCCGCGCCGTGGGTATTGTCCCGGCGGGCAGCGCCGCGCCTGTCGAAGACCGTCCGTGCATCAACTGCGGCGAATGTGTGCAGCACTGCCCGGCACGCCTGCAACCGAACATGCTCACCCGCTATGCGGAGTACGACATGTTTGAAAAGGCGGCTGCCAGCGGCCTTGGCGTGTGCTTTGAGTGCGGCCTGTGCGCCATGCACTGCATGGCCCGCCGTCCGATGCTGCACATGCTGCGCTTTGCCAAGGAGCAGCTGCGCCTCTCGCGCGAAGGATAAGGCCCAATATCTTCCCGGCGGAACGTGGCGGCATGCCGCGTGACCGCCAGGGTGAAGGATGCATAGAACGGCCCGCCTGCCGCCCACGCGGCGCGGGGCGTGAACTTTCGGAACAAGGATTGAGCAAATGACTCCTCCGGTTATCAAACCGCTTGCGCAGAGCGCAGGAGCACTGAGCGTCACCCCGGCCCCGCATTGGCGGCTGGGCATGGGCGTGAAGAATCTGTCGCTCACCAGCCTGGCGGCGTTGGCGCCTGCCGCGGTCATGGCCGTCATGACCTACGGCCTTGACGCCGCGCGCATCATGGCCCTTGCCGGCGCTGTGGCCGTGCTGGTGGAAGCGTTGTGCCTTCGTCTCATGGCTCGTGATGTGGATGTGGACAACTTCAGCGCCCTGTACGCAGGGGTGCTGTTCGCCTTTTTGCTGCCTGCCGGCGCGCCGTGGTGGCTGGTTGCCGCTGGTGCGGCCATGACTGTGGCCCTCGGCCGCGCGGTGTTTGGCGGTTACGGCGCGAACCCGCTGTGCGCCCCCCTTGTGGCCTGGGCAATGTGCCGCGTGTCGTGGCCCGCGTTTATGGACATCGACATGACCATGCCCATGAGCGTGCTGAATGAGCCGTTGGCGCAGCTGAAGTACTTCGGCCTTGATGCCGTGCAGTACCAATACAACCTGACGGACTTCCTCTTTGGCAACGCCCTTGGCGCCCTTGGCGCATCGCAGGTGCTGGCGCTGGTTATCGGCGGCGCATTTCTGCTGTGGCGCGGCGTCATCCGCTGGCACATTCCCGCCGCGTTCATCGTGGGCGTGATGGCCATGGCGCAGGTCTTTCATATGGTGCATCCGGATATGGCCGCCGGCCCGCTGTTCCACGTGTTGACGGGCAGTGTGGTCTTTGGCGCGTTCTTCCTCGCCACGGACCATGCGTCCAGCCCGGCAGGGCGCGTGCCCCAGTTGCTGTATGGCTTCATTGGCGGCGCGCTGGTCATGGTCATCCGCGAGTACGGCGTCTATCCGGACGGCGTGCCCTTCGCCATCCTGCTGGCGAACCTGCTCAGCCCGCTGCTGGACCGCGTTCGTCCCAAACCTTTCGGAGGCTAGAGGCATCATGAAAGAGATACTGAGCATGATACTCGTCCTGTCGCTTATTTGCGGCGTGTCCGGCTTTTCGCTGGCCACCCTCAAGGCCGCAACGCGCGACAAGATTGAAGAGCAGGTGCTGACCTATGTGCAGGGCCCGGCCCTGATGCACGTGGTTGGCCCGCACGAGAACGACCCCATCGTGGAACGTGTGACCATTACCGCCCCGGATGTGGGCGAGGTGGTCGTCTTCCCGGTTGTGCGTGAAGGCGAGCTGACCGGTGTTGCCCTTGAATCGGCGGCGCCGGGCTATTCCGGCGACATCGGCGTGATGGTGGGCTTTGACATTGCCGAGGATACGCTCCTTGGCATTGGCATCACCACCCAGACCGAGACCCCCGGCCTTGGCACCCGCGTGACCGAGCCGAGCTTTACCGGCCAGTTCCGCGCGCATGCGACCACGAACCTCGACCTTGGGGACAACATCGACGGTGTCTCCGGCGCGACGTTCTCCTCCAAGGGAACCGTGGATGCGGTGAAAAAGGCCGTGGCCCTGTACACCGCCCATAAGGACGAGATGATTACCGCCCTGCAGCAGAGTGGAGGCCAGTCATGAACCGAAGCATGAAGGAATTCGTGAAGGGACTGTGGGCGGAGCTGCCGCCGTTTCGTGTGCTGCTCGGCCTGTGCCCGACGCTGGCGGTGACCTCGTCTGCGGAAAACGGCCTCGGCATGGGCCTTGCCGTTGTGTTCGTGCTGACGATGTCCAACATCATCATTTCGCTGTTGCGCAACGTCATCCCCACCAAGGTCCGCATCGCGTGTTTTATCGTTATTGCGGCTTCGCTGGTTGTGACGGTGGAGCTGCTCATGCAGGCGTACACGTATCCGCTGTACCAGCAGCTGGGCATCTTTGTGCCGCTCATTGTCGTAAACTGCCTGATTCTGGGCCGCGCTGAGGCTTTCGCCTCCAAAAACAGCGTGTGGTACTCCATCATGGACGCACTGGGCATGGGTATTGGCTTTACGCTGTCCCTGACCTTCCTCGGCACCGTGCGCGAGCTGTTTGGCAGCGGTACGGTGTTTGGCGCACCTGTCATGTGGGAGAGCTTCGAGCCGTTCGCCATTATGGTGAAGGCTCCCGGAGCGTTCATCTGTCTGGGCCTCATCCTCGCCGGGATGAACGCCTTCAACGTCTGGCACGCCAAGAAGAATAAGCTGCCCGCGCCGAAGCCCATCACCGGGTGCGGCGATGGCTGCGGCTCTTGCGGCGCGTGCAAGATGGACTAGGGGAGAGGTGCAATGGACTACTTTCTGCTGATTATCTCGGCCATCTTCATCAATAACATCGTGCTGGTGCAGTACCTTGGCGCGTGCCCGTTTATGGGCACGTCCAAGAGCATCGACGTGGCCCTTGGCATGGGCGGGGCGGTTATGTTCGTTCTGGTCATGGCTACCGCCATCACATGGCCCATCCATGTGTACGCGCTGGTGCCAAACGGGCTGGAGTATCTGCAAACCATCGCGTTCATCCTTATTATCGCCTCGCTTGTGCAATTTGTGGAAATGTTTTTGAAGAAAGTGATTCCGCCACTTTACAAGTCGCTGGGTCTTTTTCTTCCGCTCATCACCACCAACTGCGCGGTGCTTGGTGTCGCCATTATGGTGCAGCGTAAGGAGTTTGATTTCTTAACTTCTGTAGTGTTTGCACTGGCGTCTGGCATCGGATTTACGATTGCTTTGGTGATCCTGTCTTCCATTCGTGAAAGACTGGACATGGCCCCCGTTCCTCATGTATTCCGCGGCGTCCCCATCGCGCTGGTCATGGCCGGCCTGATGTCCCTGGCGTTCTTTGCGTTTCAGGGCATGGCCGCGTAGGCCGCGCTGAATAACCAAAAGGAATACAAAGGAATATCCGCAATGCTGAATACTGTCGTTTTCATACTCATGGGTCTTGGCCTTGCCGTCGGCTCCGTGCTGCACGGGATGCTGTTTATCCTGCTGGTGGCAGGTGGCGTGCACTTCAGCGGTGTGCTCATCCGCCGCAGTGCCACGGGCGGCGCCTTTCCCGGTGGCTGTATGGTGCGCCACGCCAAGCTGGCTTTGCCTGCGCTTGGCGTTTTGGCTGCCGACGCCGCCGTTGCCTATGTCGCCGTGCACAGCATCGGCGCATAGCAGTGGACCCACGGGGAATCCGGCAGAATATCAATAAGGTGACGAAATGGTAAGCACTTCGATATTCTTGCTTTCGGGCCTCGGTTTTGCCGCGGCCTCCGTTTTGGCAGTGGCCTCCAAGGTCCTGCATGTGAAGGAGGACCCGCGCGTCGCGGCGGTGGAAAACTGCTTCCCCGGCGCAAACTGCGGTGGCTGCGGCTACCCTGGTTGCAGCGCGGCCGCCGCCGCTGTTGTGGCCGGCGAAGCGCCGCCGGAGGTCTGTGTGGCCGGCGGCATGGACATTGCCACGTCGGTTGCGTCCGTCATGGGCATGTCCGTGAGCTTCAAGGAGCCTAAGGTCGCATCCCTCATCTGCACCGGCGGTGAACGCGCCAAGCAGATATATGACTACTCCGGCGTTGAGGACTGCCGCGCCATGTCCATGCTTTACGGCGGCGACAAGATGTGCGGCCTTGCCTGCCTTGGCAAAGGCTCCTGCGTGAAGGCCTGCGGCTTTGGCGCCATTGAGCTGTCCGAGGAAGGCCTGCCCGTGGTCAACGAGGCGTTGTGCCGCTCCTGCGGCAAATGCGCCGAGGTGTGCCCCACAGGCGCCATCCGCATCAAGGGCCTTTCCTCCGACCTGCTGCATCTGAACAAGCTGGACGACTGCCTTGCCCCGTGCATGCAGAAATGCCCGGCCCAGCTGGACGTGCGTACCATGATCCAGCAGATCAAGGCCGGCGATATGGGCAGCGCGCTCCTGACGCTCAAGGAGCGTTTGCCGTTGCCGTCCGTTGTGGGCCGCATTTGCCCGCATGGCTGCGAAACCATCTGCCGCCGCCAGATCGTGGACGAAGGCATCGCCATCAATTCCCTTGAACGCTACGTCTCCGACTGGGAGATGGCCTCCGGCGGACGCGTGCCCATGCAGTGCAATCCGTCCAACGGCCGCAAGGTCGCCATCATCGGCGGCGGCGCGGCGGGTATGAGCTGCGCGTTCTACCTGCGCCGCGTTGGGTACGAGGTGCATGTCTTTGACCGCCGCGAGTCCCTTGGCGGCATGGTGCGCCATGCCATCCCCGAATACCGCGTGCCCCACCGCGTCGCGGACTGGGACGTGCAGGGCATCCTTGAGCTGGGCGTCACGCCCCGCACCGGGCTTGAGTTCGGCAAGGACTTCACCCTCGCAACCCTGAACGACGAAGGCTTTGAAGCCATCTTCGTGGCAACGGGCGCATGGAAGACGCCGCAGCTTGGCATCCCCGGCGACACCGCCCCCGGCGTGGTGGACGGCGTCAGCTTCCTCACCAGCCTGAAGCACGAGCCGATGGACCTTGCCGGCAAGCGCCTTGTCATCATCGGCGACACCAACACCGCCATGGACGTGGCGCGCAGCGCAGGCCGCCTGAGCGCCGCCCGCATCGTTGTGCTGTCCCAGCACATCAAGCGCAAGATGGCCGCCAATAAGCTGGAAGTGGAACGCGCCGAGGAAATCGGTGCGGAAATCCTCTACAAGACGAAGCCCACCGCGGTGAAGTCCGCTGACGGCGGCGTCATCAGCGTGGAATATATCGCCACCGAGTACAAGGACCCCAAGAAGGCCACCGGTACCCCCGCACCCGTCGAGGGCACCGAAGCCGTCGTGGACTGCGACCTTGTCATCAACTGCGTGGACCGCGTGCCCGACATGACGCCTTTTGTGGGCGAGGACGGCGAGTCCGAATTCGCCGTGACCAAAAAGGGCACCATCGATGCCGACAAGGTGACGCTCCAGACGTCGGTCTCCAACGTGTTCGTTGGCGGCGAGGTCTACTCCGGACGCGCCACTGTGGTTGAAGCCGTTGCCGACGGCCGCACCGCCGCACGCTCCATCCATATGCTCCTGACGGAAGGCGAGGCGAAAAACCCCGAAGACCAACAGCTTCGCGTGATTCCCGAGACCATCCTCAAGGGCATGAAGGTCAAGTACACCATCCCCCGCGTGGCCGTGCAGGAGATTCCTGTGGCCGAGCGCCGCTCTACCTTTAAGGAAGAGGTCAGCCAGCCGCTTGATCCCTCTCTGGCACGCAAGGAAGCTTCGCGCTGCCTGCGCTGCGGCCTGACCTGTTACGACGGTGAGGCTGGCGCGGAATACGCCGCCGACCCGGACGTGAAGCCTCTGGACGCGGAGGACTAGCATCATGGATATGAAGGCAGTGACCAGACGGGCGTTCATGCGCCTTGGCGCTGTTGTCGGACTGGGAGCCCTTGCGGCTCCCACCCGCGCACTGGCCGACATCGGCTTTGGTTCCGCTACCCGTGAGGGGAGCAGGCACAAGGTCGTCAGCACCCAGTTTCTGATGGGCACCTTTGTGACCATCACGGTTGTGGACGACTCCAAACACCGCGCGGAGCAGGGCATTGGTGAGGCGTACGCCGCCATCAAGCGTCTGTGCACGGTGCTGGACCGCCACACCGCCGGAACCGAGGCCTCGCACCTCAACGCCGCAGGCCGTATTGCCGGAGCCCATCCGGACATGGTGGCCGTGGTGCGCGGTGCGCGTGATATGGCCACGCTTACCGGTGGGGCCTTTGACCCCACGGTGCTCCCCGTTGTGGAGTACCTGCGCGAGCAGGGCAAGGCCGTCAGCGTTGGCGACATTCCGCGCTCGGAACTTGCCGAGGTGCTGCGCCTTGTGGACGCCAGCGCGCTGGAATGCACCGGGCGGGATATCCGCTTTACCCGTGAGGGTATGCAGGCCACGCTGGACGGCATCGGCAAGGGCTACATCGTGGACCGCGCCGCCGAAGCGCTGGCTGGTGCCGGTGTTGGATCTTATATGGTCAACGCTGGCGGCGACATCCGCGTTGGCGGTGATAAAACGTGGACCGTCGCCATTGAGGATCCGGCAGGGCAGGGACACTATCCCGCCGTGCTCAACCTGCGCGACTGCGCCGTGGCGACCTCCGGCGGCTATGAACAGCCCTTTGACGCAAAGGGGACCCTGCACCATGTGGTGAATCCGGCAACGGGTATATCGCCTGTGCAGTCCGTGAGTGTCAGCGTTGTGGGCCGTACGGTGATGGAGGCCGACGCCTTGGCGACTGCCGCGTTTGTTATGGATGCGAAGCACGGCGTGTGGAGCATTGAGAGTCTTCCCGGACGCGAGTGCATGGTGCTTGCCGCCAGCGGCGCCAAGCTGCAAAGCTCCGGTTGGGCACGCCTTGAGCGCCGGAGCGCCTAGGGCCTTCTGGATGCGCCTTTATATAATGATATTGTAATAGCGTGGGCGTGGCGGCGAAGGCTTGCCGCGCCCGCGTCCTTTTTGCCATAGGGCGGGGCGAGGTGTATTCTTCCGTGAGGGCGGCGCTATGTACCGCCATCCCCGTGCCGAAATTCCGCACAGAGGCGAAAAGGACTTGCGTTCCTCGCGCAAGTCGGTTAGTTCAAACGCCCTCAGCGGTTGAATTTCCTTTCACCCGCTAGCCATATGGCCCCGTAGCTCAGCTGGATAGAGCGACCGCCTCCTAAGCGGTAGGCCGCAGGTTCGACTCCTGCCGGGGCCACCATCAAAAAAATATTCGCCGGTTTCAGGCTTTACTGAGACCGGCTTTCTTTTTGCCCAATTCGCAGCGCCCTACAAGAAGAAGTGGGGCGACGCTCTCCGCGATACCCGGGGGCTTTACACCGGTCCTCTATCTGGCCCGAGGTCGCGATTCAGCGCCCTCAGCGCCGGGGAGCCGTTCTTTATGCTGCCGAGAAGGGTGTTTTTAACATTTTTGTGCATTGGGTCTTTTGTCACAAGAAAGGCGGCACACTTTCCAACCCGAAAATACCGCGCCCGCTGTTTTCTCGATTTTGCGCAAAATTGGGGAGGGAGGTCTGTGTCAGCGTGCTGTGGCGTCTCGTTCGAGCGTATGGGTGCGGATGGCGGCGACGAGGGCTTTCGGGGCGCTTTTGCCGTGAAAATTGGCGGAAATGGCGCGTCTGGCGAATTGTACTTGGCGTTGCGGCCTG
Organism: Desulfobaculum sp. SPO524; assembly: GCF_044987625.1. NCBI lineage: Bacteria > Pseudomonadati > Thermodesulfobacteriota > Desulfovibrionia > Desulfovibrionales > Desulfovibrionaceae > Desulfobaculum > Desulfobaculum sp. SPO524. Next base: position 291,104 of record NZ_JBJDSB010000003.1, read on the forward strand.
CGGAATTCGTCTGTGCGCTCCCAGTGGCGAAATTGCGCCTTTTTGAGGTGAAAAGTGAGCCATGGCGGGCAAATACTGGGGGCGTACAGTCGGTGACCGCCCGGAGCAGAGGAGGGCGCTTTTTATGCGGCACGGGCCAGTGTTTTGTGCTACGGCCGGGGCAGTTTTGGCCGCATTTTGGAAACCATTTGCCAAGATTGGAACAGGACCTCGCAAAGTGGGTATTTTGAAAAAAAAGACCTCAATTCTCCAAAATTGACAAAAATTCCCTTGCCTCAGTCCGTGTTTTATTGCATGTAAGGCAGGTCATTTTGAGGCGGACCGCATACGGACAACCCGTCGGTCCCGGGCGTAGTGCCACACGGTTCTCCACCTTGGTTGGATAACCTCGGATTCCATACATACGGAGGAAGCATGAAACGCGTACTGGTCACTCTTTGTGCCATGGCTCTCGTTCTCGTCATGGGCTCTGTCTCCTTTGCTGGTGACAAGCTTGTTATCGGAACGGACACCAATTTCCCTCCCTTTGAGTTTAAGGACCCCGAAACGGGCAAGCATACCGGATTCGACGTGGAACTCTGGGACGCCATCGCCAAGGAAATCGGCGTGGAGTACGACCTTCAGCCCATGGATTTCAATGGCATCATCCCCGGCCTGCAGACGGGCCAGCTTGATGTGGGTATCGCCGGCATGACCATCAAGCCCGAGCGCGCCAAGGTCATCGACTTTTCCGATGGCTACTACAATTCCGGCCTCGTCATCCTCGTCCGCAAGGACAACGACGACGTCCAGAAGATTGAAGACCTCAAGGGCAAAGTGGTCGCCACCAAGCTGGGTACCACCAGCGCCGACCTCGCCAAGGAGCGCTCCGGCGCCGAGGACGTCAAGCTCTTCCCCAACAACGACGCCATGTTCATGGAGCTGATGAGCGGCGGCGCAGACGCCGTCATCTTCGACTCCCCCGTCGTTGGCGACTTCATCCGCAAGGCTGGTCACGGTCAGGTTAAGGTCGTTGGTCCCCTGTACCACGGTCAGGCCTACGGCATGGGCTTCCCCAAGGGCAGCACCCTCGTGAAGAAGGTCAACGCCGCCCTGGCTTCCCTCAAGGAAAGCGGCGCCTACCGCGATCTGTACGTGAAGTGGTTCGGCTCCGAGCCTCGCTAGTCCCCCACTTCCCTTTTGAAACATTGATATCGGGGGCGGTTCACACTGCCCCCGGTATTTTTTGAAAAACGCAAAAAGTGGTGCTATATGGCTTTTAATTTTGATCCCTCCGTCATGGTCACAACCCTTCCGCAGCTTATGCGCGGCGTGCACCTGACAATTATCCTGACGCTCGGAGGCCTGTTCTTCGGCTTTGTTATTGGTGTCTTCTTCGGCCTCATGAAGATTTCCAAGAGTTCCCCTCTGCGCAAGCTCGCAGGGTTCTATATAGAAATCATCCGCGGCACGCCTATGCTTGTGCAGGCCATGTTCCTGTACTTTGGCCTGCCTATGGCCGTCGGCATGCGCATTCCCCCTGTTGTTGCGGGCGTCATTGTCATTGCCATCAACTCCGGCGCGTACATCGCGGAAATCGTCCGCGGCGCTGTGCAGTCCATCGACTCCGGCCAGTTCGAAGCGGGCCGCTCCATCGGCCTGACCCGTGGGCAGACCATGCGCTATATCATCTGGCCGCAGGCCTTTAAGCGTATGATTCCGCCGCTGGGCAACCAGTTCATCATCAGCCTGAAGGATACCTCGCTGCTTATGGTCATCGGCGTGTCCGAACTGATGCGGACCGGACAGGAAATCACGGCTGTGAACTTCCGCGCCTTTGAGGTGTACCTGACCGTTGGCCTTGTGTATTTGGCAATGACCCTGACGATCGCCCGTGTCCTGCGTATTGTTGAAAAACGCCTCGCCTACCGATAGGCGATTGGGGGAAAGAATATATGATCAAGATTAAAAATTTGCGGAAGTCCTTCGGGGACTTTGAAGTCATCAAAGGCATCGACCTGCACGTTGAATCCGGCGAAGTGGTCGTCATCATCGGCCCGTCCGGTTCCGGCAAGTCCACGGTGCTGCGCTGTATCAATAAATTGGAAGAGCCGACCTCCGGCACCATCGAGGTGGACGGCTTTGACATCATGGACCCGGCAACGGACATCAACTATGTCCGCTCCGAGGCCTCCATGGTCTTCCAGCAGTTCAACCTGTTCCCGCACATGACCGTGCTGGAAAACGTCACCCTCGGCCCCATCAAGGTCCGCCAGACTTCCAAGGCTGACGCCGTGACCCTCGGCATGAAGCTGCTGGACAAGGTTGGCCTCAAGAAAAAGGCCCACGCCTACCCGGATCAGCTTTCCGGCGGCCAGAAGCAGCGCGTTGCCATCGCCCGTTCGCTGGCCCTGCAGCCCAAGGTTCTCCTCTTCGACGAACCCACCTCCGCCCTCGACCCCGAACTGGTCGGCGAAGTGCTGGAAGTTATGAAGAAGCTGGCGCAGGAAGGCATGACCATGGTCGTTGTCACCCACGAAATGGGCTTTGCCAAAGAAGTGGCCGACCGCGTCATCTTCTTTGACCAAGGCCAGATTCAGGAAGAAAACGAACCCCACGAATTCTTCGCCAACCCGCAGAACGAACGCTTGCGAGACTTCCTCGGTAAGGTCGTCGGCCACGACTAGACCACGCCAGAGCCAGAAAGAAACACACACGGCCAGTCCCGAAAGGGGCTGGCCGTTTTTTGTTGGCGGGGCGGGGGATGGCGATTGTGAATGGTGGGGGCTTTTGGTATGGAACCTTTCCCCAAGAGCGAAGTCCGCGGCCTATTGCGCGGAAGTTACAGTATAAGGAGTATTCCCGTGTCCCCCAAGCTCAGCATCGTCATCCCGACATATAATATGGAAAAGTGGCTCCCGGTCGCCGTCGAATCGTGTTTGGCGCAGACTGAGCCGGCTATCGAAGTGATTATCGTTAATGATGGCTCCTCGGATGCGTCCCCGCAGATTGCGGACGCCTACGCAGCCAGCGATGATCGGGTGCGGGTGGTGCATCAGGAGAATAAGGGGCTTGGAGGCGCGCGCCAAGCTGGTCAGGATGCAGCACAAGGGGAGTTTATCACGTGGCTTGATGCCGATGATTTTCTTCATGAAAAGGCGGCAGAAGACATGCTCGGTGTGGCTTATAGAGATGACGTAAAAATGGTTTGCGGAAACGCGGTGGTTTTCTCTGATAAGACATTCAATACGCGTCGGTATTTTTATAAAGAGCCTGTCGCCAAAACAACCTTTGCCAACCCTGCCTACTGGAAAAGTAAGGTCGTGTGGCGTTGGATACTTCAGGTCGATTTCCTAAAATCAATTAACCTGAAGCATCCTCATTACAAGCTGAGTCAAGACGTGTGCAGCATGTACGAAGCTCTGACACAGGTTGGTGAGTTTTCCCAATGCGGCAGTTTCTTTTATTATTTTCGGCAGGACCATAAGTCCCCTGGAAATGAGCTTTCGCGGGAAGTTGAGCATCAGCTTGCTCATTTTTGTGAAGTGAAGCGTATTTTGGTGGAGGCGGAGACCATCAAGCCGCTTATCAAGTACCTGATGGAAAACTATTTTCGTGACATTAAAAAAATTGCTCCTCGACTTGTGGGGGCTGATGCGCATTGGCGTGAGCGGTGCATCGACATCAGCTTGGAGATTTTTGATGGGCTGCAGCCGGAGTGGTTCCGGGATGAGTATCTTGCTCCTGAATTAAAGAGTACGCCCGCAATGTTGCCGTTGGTTGATGCACTTATTGCTCGCGATATTCAGGCCATTCATGCCGAGTTTGATGTATGGCGTGACAAGGGACGTAAAGTTTCAGCCCCGGATAAGGATAATGCGTTTCACACCATGCGTCGTCGCATTAAGGCCATGTTTAAACCCATGTCCCGAGATGCCCGAAGCCACTTGCGTGGGTATGAGGCTCGTGCGTCCAAACGCCTTGGCGCGCTGTGGTCGCCCAAGATGTAAGCACGCCGGTATATGAAAACATACACGGCCAGTCCCGAAAGGGGCTGGCCGTTTTTTATTGGTGCTGGAGACGTGAGGGGGGGGGCGCGTGTTGCGTCAGGTCGTGAGCGGGCGTGTGGGGAGTGGTGGGTTTATGGGGTGGTGGTTTTTTCGCCGAACCACGTCGTGTGGATGCGCCGCAGGGTGCCGTTTTTTCGGAGCGTTTCGAGGGCGGCGTCGATGGTGGGTTTGAGGCCGAGGTCTTTGCGCATGGCGATGGCGTAGTGTTGGGGATTGAGGAGGGGGCCGACCACTTTGACGCGGCCTTTGCCTTCCTGCACGGCGTAGTGCTCCATGATGGGCGCGTCAAAGAGCACGGCATCCACTTGCTGGAAGAGGAGAGCTTGGAAGGCGTCTTCGATTTCCCGGAAGAGGCTGACCATGGTTGCGGGGAGGTTGCGGTAGGCATAGGTGACGCTTGTGGTTCCCAGCTTACAGGCGATGGTGCGGCCCTTGAGGTCGTCTGGGCCGGTGATGGCTGTTTCGCTGGTGCGCACGAGCAGGCGCAGGCCGCTTTCGTAGTACGGCGTGGAAAATTCGAGGCCCTGCGGGATTTTTGAGGGTCTGGTTATGCTGGAGATGCCAACGTGTGCTGTGCCTCGTTGAAGGGAGGGCATGATGCCCGAAAAGTCTTGTGGCAGGAATTGAAAGGAGAAGTCGGCCTCGTTGGCAATGGCCTTCCAGAGGTCGATGTCGTACCCGGCGATGCTGTCGCGCTGGACAAATGAGAAGGGGACCATGTCGTAGGCTGTGGCGACGACGAGGGATTGGGCGTGGATGACGTGGGGGGATGCGAAAGCCGCCGCGAAAAGCAATATGAGCGCGGTGTGACGGATTCGACGCAGGACCCGGACCAATGGGCGCGGTGGCGGAGCGTGTTGCGAGGGTGTGTTCATACGTGCAGTATGGGAAAAATGGCCTCTGACATCAAGAGAAGATGACCAGGCCGGGAAGACCGCGGCTTCGGCGTGACTTCCGCTATTCTTCCAAGATCACTTTTGTTTTTTCTGAGGCGGCAACGCGCCAGCCTCGCGCAGTAGGGCTTCGATGTGTGTGGCGAGCAGGGCGTATCCCTTGGCATTGGGGTGGAAGGGGTCGGCCTTGAGGTCCGCGTCCGAGAGGATGGTGGAAAGCGTCTTTTCCTCAAGGGGCAAGCCGTATTCGCGGGCGATGTCTTCATAGAACGAAGGCGGGCTCAGAAGGATGCCGGGGCGCGGCACGGCAATCAGGACGACCTGTGCTCCGGCGTCGCGGCACAGCGTAACCATGGCCCGGAGGTTGGCGGCGGTTTGCTCCATGGGAAAGCGGCGGATGAGGTCGTTGCCTCCGTGGCAGAGCAGGACAAGGTCTGGCGAGAACCGCTCCAGAGTCTGCGGTAGCCGCGCAAGGCCCCTCGCCGTAACTTCGCCGGGGACGGCGGCAACTTCCACTCGCTGCGCGATGCGCGCCGCAAGGCGAGCAGGATAACCCTTCTCCCTGTCGAGGGACCCAAAGCCTCCGGCACCGACCCCGGCGGTGAGACTGTCGCCAAAGGCAAGGATTGTGGCATTCGCCCCGAGGGGCGTAAGCGTCGGCGGCGCGTCTGAACAGGCGGTAGCGAAAAACATGGCGCCAAAGAGAAGGGCAGCCCACGCGCGCCAAACGCGGCAGGCAGGGCGGCGAAAGATGCGCCGGGGCGGATGCGGCATGCAGGCCTCCTGAAATGGTCGGGGCGGTGTGCGCCCCCGAGTTGACGCGGACGGGTGCAGAATGACTCTATCAGATGATACGGTCCGTTGGCGATGGGGGCGCTGTTCTCCGGGCATTCTTGAGTAGGCGAAGACATTCACCCTCTTTGTGAGAGAGTTTGCGACGACGAAACGAAGCGTTCGTCATGATGCCTGCCGTATTGACGGGGGGCGAGGGGCTTCATTTCCTCGCGGAATGTCACCTGTTTTTCCCGTAGCATTGGTGTGTTGGTGCCGTTTAAGGGCCACTTTGCGTATGAGGTAACCCGGCCTTGGAATCTTTGTGAGCCTTGTGCTAGAGTGAAGGAAACCCGCCGCTGGCGGCGGAATGTGCTCGAAACATGGGATGTGCCGGTGGCGTTATGCCCCAGCATATTGAGGGACGAAGTGAAGTGACCAATGGGATGAGCCTTGCGGGCGCAGGGCCACCTTGAAGCAGATATGCCACGGAGACGACTATGGGTGTGCCAACGAATTATGTGAATCTGGTGTCCAATAGCGGGCCGAAAATCGCGTCGCGTATGTTGGTGAGCAAGGTGCAGGCCAACGTTCCGCTGACACACGCCGACGCCAGCGCGGCGTCCGTGCTGTGGTCGCGCAAGATATCCAATCAGTATCCGGACTTCATTGATTCGCCAAAAATGAGTATCATCGCCTCGGAGCATCTGATTGGTCTGGTCCGGGATTTATCGACGTAACAAGGCGTCGTGTCTATTGAAACCAAACGGGATGTGCCATACGCATCCCGTTTTTCTTTTGAGCACAATTGGAGATTCGCCACATGCTGACACAGACGGAGATTGAAAAGTACGCTGAGGTTTTGCTCTGGGCGCTCGATGTCTCGCGCGCGGAGCCGCTGCGCGCAGGGAATACCGTGGCCGTACGGTGGGATATGCCTGCGCTTTCGCTGGCGGAGGCCGTGTATGCCAACCTGCATGAGCGCGGCGTGCACGTGGCCCAGCGTATGAAGCCGACATCCACCATGGAAAAGACGTTTTACTCCTCGGCCAGCCGGGCGCAGTTGGAGCACCAGTTGCCGGGCGAGATGGAACTCACCCGCGCGCTGGATGGGTCGGTGTATCTGCTGGCGCCGCAGTCCCTGACGCATCTGGCCGATGTTGACCCGGAAAATTTGAGTACCGCCGCCCGTGCACGCAAGCCCCTGCGTGACGTGCTGGAGGAGCGCGAACAGGCGGGACTGTTTGGCTGGACCCTGTGCATGTGGCCCACCGAAGCCCTCGCCAAGAGCGCAGGTATGAGCGTAGATGACTACGCCCGCGAGATTGCCCGCGCCTGCTACCTGAATAAGGCGGACCCGGTTGCCGAGTGGCGCGGCGTGCACGCCCGCGTGAAGGAACTGCGCGCATGGCTGGACGGGCTGGGGGCCGAAAGCTTCCGCGTGGAGTCGGAGCATGTGGACCTGACGGTGCGCCTTGGCGAACTTCGCCGCTGGCTTGGCGTAACGGGGCACAACATCCCCAGCTTTGAGATTTATGTGTCGCCGGATTGGCGGGGCACGCAGGGCGTGTATTACGCGGATCAGCCCTCGTTTCGCAGTGGCAACTATGTGCGCGGCGTGCGGCTGGAATTCAAGGACGGCAGAGTGGTGGACGCCGAGGCGGAACAGGGCGGCGAATTCCTGCGCAAGCAGGTGGCCATGGACCCCGGAGCAAGCCGCATTGGCGAATTTTCACTGACGGATTCGCGTTTTTCGCCCATTGACCGCTTTATGGCCACCACGCTGTTTGACGAAAACTATGGCGGCACGCACGGCAACTGCCACCTTGCTCTTGGCGCGTCTTATCCCGGAACGTATGCCGGGCAGCAGTCGGAGTTGTCCACACTGCTCAAGGATGAGCTGGGCTTTAATTCCTCGGCCCTGCACTGGGACCTTGTGAATACGGAGGCCAAGACCGTCACCGCGCACCTGCGCGGCGGTGAAACCCGCGTGATTTACGAGAATGGGCAGTTCCGGATGTAGCTGGTTCCGTCCGTACGGCCTGTACCATCACGCCCCCGCATGGCAATGCCATGCGGGGGCGTTTTTCACTGGTGCGCCGCCGGTGTTCACACAGGATAGGCGGAGGACATCTGGCGGTGTGGCGGCGCGCAGCTGGCTACTTGGCGCGAAGGCGCGCCGTGAGCAAATAGCCAAGTTCGTCGTCGTGAAAGGCCTCAATGGCGCAGTCCACGTCGTCGAGCATGGCGCGAATATCGGCAAGCGGGGGCATGCTGTCCTCAGCCACGGCGGACCCAGCCTTGCGGTGGTGGTCGTTGATGGTGGCGGAGTTGATGAAATGGCTGATGACGAACAGCCGCCCCGGCCTCAGGGCGGAGGTCATGCGGCGCAACGCGCCGGGCTTGTCATCAATGTGCGGAAACACTTGATGGCACAGCACGATGTCAAAGGAGTCGCTCCCAAGGGGCATATCCTCAACGGCGGCGGTGCAGACCATGGCGTTTGGGGTGTCGGCAAGGCGTTTTTGCGCTGCGCGTACCATGCCGGGGCTGACGTCCATGGCCACAAGGCGGCCCTGCGGGCCAACCATCTGGGCAAGGTGGTGCGTCAGGCGGCCGGTGCCGCAGCCCGGTTCAAGGATGTGCGCGCCCGTGATGTCGCCAAGGTGCGCCAGCAGGCGGTCCAGCTTGGGCTGTTCTTTGTCGCCGTATTCGCCGGAGGCCCACGGCGCGGTAACTTGATTGTCGAAAAAGGCAGCCTTTGCGTCATACATTGGTTTTTCTCCTTGTAAGCTCGCTGGTGGTGGCGTCCACCTGCCGGGAAAAGGTGAGGGAGCGGCGTTCGCGCCGGGAGAGGCCGCGCCGTTTGGGAGACAGCGCCGTGCAGACAATAAAGATGAGTGTGGACAGCATGACGATGACTGCTCCGGACGGCACGTCGAACATGGCGGAAAGCACCAGTCCGCCCCAGCACGACACCACGCCAAACACCGCCGCAAGGCAGAAGATATGGCGCAGGGTGTAGGACAGTTGGTAGGCCGCCGCCGCTGGGTTGATGATGAGGCTGAAGATGAGCAGGCCCCCAATGCTTTTGAGCGACGCCGTCACCGTGGCTCCCGTGGCGAACAGCAGGGCGTAGTAGATGGCGGTAGCGGGGACTCCGGCGGCAAGGGCGATGCTGCGGTGGCACAGCGTTGCCAGAATTTCCTTGGAGAAAGCAACAAGCCCGGCCAGCAGAAGCGCGGCTACCACAGCCATGACGACAAGGTCGCGCTCGCCCACTGTGAGGATGCTGCCCCAAAAGAGATTTAGCGCGGCGGAGCGCGGGCCGGGAAGCAGGCCAATGAAGAGAAACGCCAGTCCCAGCATGGCCGAAAACACGATGCCCACAACCGTCTCGGGCGCAAAGTCCGCCCGGTCCGACAGGGGGCCGATGATGGCCGCCGCGCCAAGGCTGAACACAAAGGCGCAGACCTGCATATCCACGTCAGTCACGAGGCCAAGCAGGGCACCGGCAAAGGCCGCGTGCGCCATGCAGGTGCCGATGGCGGTGATGCGCATGGTGACCACCACCACACCAACGACGGAACAGGACACTCCGGCCAGCAGGCCAGCCAGCAGGGCCTTTTGCATGAAAGGATAGAACAGTATGGATGCGTCCACTGTGGCGTCCTCCCTACGGGTGCGGCGCGGCGGTATTAGTGACAAACATGGGGCGCTCCGTTGACGTCGGCGACCTTGACGGGGGTGCCATAGAGCTCGCTCAGGCGCGCTTCATCCAGTGCGCCGCGCGGCGTACCCTGCCAGACCATGCGTCCGTCCTTCATGAAGGCGATGCGGTTGGTGACGTCGGGCAGGCTATTGAGGTCGTGGGTGACGATGAGGCTGGTGAGGCCGAAGCGGGTGTGGATGGTGCGGACCAGCTCCAGAATTTCGCGCTGGGCTTGCCAATCGAGCGCGGCGGTGGGTTCGTCGAGAAGCAGCAGGTCCGGGCGCTGGACGAGGGCGCGGGCAATGGCCGCCCGCTGCTGCTCGCCGCCGGAGAGGTGCCCAAGGGGGCGCTGCGCCAGCGCGCCGATGCCCACCATGTCGAGGAGTTCCTCGGCGTATTCCACGACGGAATGCGGCACGCGCCGAAACAGGCCGATGCGGCCAAAGCTGCCGCTGACCACGGACTCGCGCACGCTGATGGGGAGCAGTGGGTCGATGTCCTGCCGCTGGGCCACGTAGCCGATGCGCTTGCGCAGAAGGCGCGCCGAGCGCGGCGTGACCTCGGTGCCAAACACTTCAACCCGTCCGCCTGCGATGCTCCCCATGCCGTTGGTGACGGTGAGCATGGTGGTCTTGCCCGCGCCGTTGGGGCCGATGATGCCTAAGAAGTCGCCGCGCTGGACTGTGAGGCTAACGCCGTGCATGGCGACGTGGCGGCCATAGGCCGCGCTGACATTGTCCATGCGGATGATGGGGTCCGTCATTGTGCGGCCTCCGCATCGGTCATGGCGGGGGCGGCTTCAAGGAGTCTGCGGACGTTGTCGCGCATGGTGGCCTCCCATGTTGGAGTGTCCGCAAAGCCGCCCGGAAAGTTGGACAGGATGACGCGACGCGCGCCAAGGGCCTCGGCAAGACCGTGCCCGCCGTCGCCGCTTTGCAGATTGTCCACCACAAGGCCTACGCCCGCGCCGCGCCCTGCGGCGATGACCTTCGCCATCTGCTGGGGCGTCATACTGGCTGGACGCGGAAAGGCCGTCACAACCTTGCACCCCGCCCAGTGGGCCAGCGGCTCTTGCATGGCGGCGCAGACCACCCGCATTTCCGCCACGCCCGAGGCCGCAAGGCGTGTTTTGAGGGCCTGCGCGGTGGTGGTCACGGCGCGGCGGCGTGCGGCGGCGCGGGCGCTGATGTCTCGTTTGTGCTGGGGGAACAGCTCCGCCAATTCCGCCGCGATGTGCCGCGTGAGGAGGAGGTTGTTCTCCGGGAGCAGGGCATTGCCGGCGTCCGGCAGGGCGACGGGCTGGCGCTGCGTCTGCGCCGCGTCCAGCAGGGTGGTGATGTGGGGCTGCGCTGTCTGCCAGGCGTGCAGATAAATGGCATCCGCGTCGCGCAGCAGGCGCACGTCGCCGGGGCGGATGTCGTAGTGTCCGGGACAGGCGCCGCCGGGGATGAGAGTGCGGACCTCGGCCTGCGGGAGCAGATCATGGACGATGTCCGCAATAAGGGTTGTCCCCGCAACGATGCGCTGGGGCGCGTCCGTATCCGCGTGCGCCCGCGGGAGCAGCAGAAAAACGAGGGCAAAGCTCGCAAAAAACGCGATGAGGCGTCTGGCCATGGCGTGTCCCGTCCTGAAAAAGGGTTATCCCCCGGGCAAAGCCGCTTGATGGCTTTGCCCAGGGGGCGTGTATGGCAAGCCGTCCCCCATTGGGAGAGGACGCGCTCCGCCGCCACGGGTTGTCCGGCGGCGGAGGCGGGGAGAAGAGCGGACGGCGTCGCCGCAGTACGCGCTAGAAGGTGATGCGCGCGCCAATCATGCCGTTGATTCCCGGCATGCGGTAATCCGGGCGGTACTCGTAGTCCTCGTCCGTGATATTTTCCATGGCGAGGAAGACTTCGCCGCGCGCATCCCACGCGGGGATGTCGAAACTGCGGGTGAGCTTGGCGTTAAGCAAGGTGTGTTCGTCCACTTCCTCGGTGTTGGACGCGCCTTCCTTGCGCAGTTGCTTCATGGCGTACATGTCGGAGACGTATTCCGCGTCCACGGCAATGCGCCAATTTTTGGCAAAGTCCCAGTTGACGCCCGCGCTGGCCGAGGTGTTCGGTACGTAGGGCATGTCCCCGGGGTGGGATTCCTGCGTGGTCAGGCTGGCAAACATGGACAGGGTGTCCGTGGGGGTGACCGTTACCGTGGCTTCAATGCCCTGAATGCGGTAGCTCTCCACGTTGTCCCAGTTGCCCTTGGTGATGTTGTACCGGTCGCGTCCGTCGTCGTTGAAGAAGGTCAGGTCTGCGCGGACCATGTCGGCAAAGGTGTGGCGGATGCCGATTTCACCGTGCCAGACTTCCTCGGGCGAGAGGTCTTTCCATGCGTCATCCTTTGAGCGGAGTACAACTTCCTGACCGGGGTAGACCACGCCCTTGGACGCCGAAGCGTGGATTTCCGTATCGCCGTAGCCCGCGACAATGCCCGCATGCGGCGCGGCGGCGTCGTCAAAGCGGTTGTGGGAGTAGAGGCGAACGCCAGCCGACGGGATGACATGCCAGCCGTACTGGTCGCCAATGAGCCAGTTGGCGCCAATGTAGGGCATGGTCAGCGAGAACTGGGGAACCGTTGCGGAGTCGTCGGGCGTTGCGCCGTCAAAGGTGTAGCGGATGTTGCCGTCCCACCAGTGCTGGTCGATGCCTGCCGTGAGTTCCAGCCCGTCCGTGGGGACGAGGGTCTGCTTGGCCTTGAGGCCCCAGAACCAGAAGTCGTTCAGCGTGTCGTCCGCGCTTCCGGCTTGGTCGTACCAGTAGCCTTCACCCGCGTTGGCAAAGAGTTTCACCTCGCCGTAGGTCTTGTCGTAGGTGTTGGCGAGGGTGACGGTGGTCAGGCGTAGGCCGGTATCGTAGGTGCCTGCGTTGGTGTCCGAGTCCTCTTCGCCGGGGTCGTTGGCCGTGCTGGAGGCGGCAAGGGCGAAAAGGCGCATGTCCCAGTTGTCATTCAGGTAGGCTTCAAGGGAGCCGTACAGGCTGCCCGTGGCGCCGTCCGAGTGCGTGCGGTGGCCGTCGGAGCGGCGGAACCCTTCGCCGAGGGCGTAGGCATAGTCGCCCTTGTCGGCCTGATGCTCGACGGACTGGGAAAAGGTGCCGTAGCTGCCGCCAGCGGCCTGTACGGCTGTCTGCGTTTCTTGCCCGCGCCCGGTTTTGGGGATGATGTTGATGGCGGAGAAGACGTCGCCAAAACGGTGAGGCTGGGGCCCTTTCACCACCTCGATGCGCGCTGCCGGGTCAAGGGGCAGCAGGTCCAGCAGGGGGTGGTTCCACAGCCCCATGTAGACGGGCACGCCGTCGATGAAGGTTTTGATTTCACTGCCGGGGCGGCTGGAGCCCATGCCGCGGATGAACACCGCGCCGCCCTCGCCGCCGCCAAAGGCGCCAACGGGATTATAGCGCGTGATGGTGACGCCGGGGCTGCGGCGCAGGGCCGAGGACAGGTCCATGGCGTTCAGCTCGCGGATTTGCTCCTCGCCCACAACGGTGGTGGTGCCGCCGTAGTTGTCCACCTCGTTGCCGTGGATGATTGGATTGGCGACGACGTGCACCTCGTCCAGCGTGACGGTATTATCCGGTGCGGCGCCGTCTGTGGCCTCTTGCGCCTGTGCGGCGGCGCACAGCGCCAGCAGCAGACACAGGGCCAGCAAAGTGGTGAAGAACCGTTTCATATATCCCCCCTCCTTACGGTACGGATTCATTGAGGAAACGTGCCGCATGCGTAGCACGACTCAAAAAGAGTGACAACTTCGTGCGAAAACGCTGAAAGACGTGTGCAGTGGAAGTGCATAAAATGAAAAACCGCGCAGGGTAAGGTTTCTTCGGGGCTTGCGTAGACAATGGGTTGTACTGTCAACGGCCTAGCCCGCGTACAGAGTGCACAGCCGCGAGGGCGCGCGCCTGCTTGCTTTGCCGTTAGGTGGTGAAAAAAATGCGTAAAGTATGCAAAAAGTTTGATTTGGAATGAAAAGCTGGTTTCTGGGGATATGGGCGGCTGGTGGGGCGGGGCGTCTGCGGACTGCCGTTGCCGGGGGCGGCAGTTTCCTGTACTGCCTTGGCCCGAGGAGACTGACGACATGATTGAAAAATCCAACGTACTGAGGACCCTTCTGGAGCGCCTGAGCAAGCTGGAGATTGGTCACGCCGTTGACATCCGCACCTACAAGCGCGACCGCTCCGCCATTTTTGTCCGGCTGGAGGATGATCTGTACCGCGTGCTGGAGGACGGCTTTGAACAGCATGACGTGGAGGTGCCCTACAAGGGCCTGCGTAAGGAAATTAAGCGCATTCTGCGCGTGGAATTCCCCCGCAGCAACAAGGTGCGCATGTACGCGCTGGGCCGCTTCAAGGAGGCCCACCACACCGATCTTGGCCGCAAACGCATCTAGCGGGCGGCGTTAATCGGGAGCTCCGGCGTTGTCCCACCACGTGTATGTCCTTACGCTGTTTTTGAGGCGTGGAGGGCGTGACCTCTGCTTTGCCGGGCTGATACCGCGTTTTGATCCGCGTGTATCGTTTTTGTCGTGCTCACCAGGGCCGCTCCGTCCGGGGCGGTCTTCTTTTTCCCCCTGTATTTCAACATACCGTCTTGATTGATTCCCGTTTTCGTCCTAGTGATGGTGGAATAGGGTTTTCTCTATTGCTTCCTTGAAGGGGGGTCTTATGGCGGAAGTGTCGATTCAGACAACGCAGGGCCGTCCCATCCTTACGATGACGGGAGAATGGACCTTTGATGTCCTTGCAGAGCACCGGGAGGCGGTCTGCCATGCCCTTGATGGCGCGCAGCAGCTGACGGTGGACCTGTCCGGCGTAACGCGTGTGGATGCGGCGTTCTTCCAGTTTTTGCATGCCCTTGGGCGCGAGGCCGAGGGTCGCGGGGCCGTGGTGGAGCTTGCCCCCGAGGTGCCGCAGGAGGTTCGCGGCGTTGCTCTGGTGTGCGGCTTTGCCGGGCCGGATGGGCTGGACTTTGGCGGCGCACGCGGCGGGCTGACCCTGCCGCGCATCGAAAGCGCCGAAGCGGGAGGCACCCATGGCGGTTGATGAAGCAACCCGGCAGATGCTGCGCGACGAGGTGCATGAAAACCTCGCCGAGTTGGAGGCGGCCATCCTTGAAATGGAGGAGGGCTGCCCGGATGAGGACTGCGTAGACCGTATTTTTCGCGCCCTGCACACGGTGAAGGGCGTGGGCGCCATGTTTGGGCACGAGGGCATTGCGGGCTTTGCCCATAGTGTGGAGAGCATCTACTCCCACGTGCGCGAGGGCGTGGTGCCTGTGACCCCGCGTCTTATGAACCTCACCCTTGCCGCGCGGGACCACCTGCTGGCCCTGTTTGACGAGCCGGACGACGCCTTGCCCGAGGACGGCGAGGACATTGTCCGTGAGATGGAGGAGTGCGCCGGGGTGACCGCCGCCGTGGTGGATGGGGCGGCGTCTGCCGCGTTGCCGGATATTCCTGTGGAGGTTTTGGATGGATCCGCTGGCGCGGGCGCGATGGCGTCCTACCGCATCCGCTTTGCGCCCCTTGCCCCGGTGTTTGCCTCGCTGGACCTTGCCGGGCTGTTTGGGGAGCTGGAGGAGCTTGGCGAGTATGAGGCCGTCGCCCATATGGGTGATGTGCCGCCGCTGTCTGAACTGGACCCCGAGGTCTGCCACGTGCGGTGGGATATCTTTCTCACCACGGACCGGGGCGAGGATGCCATCCATGATGTATTCATCTTTGTGGAGGGCGACGGCGTGGTGGATGTGGAGGTGCTGGAGCGCGAGTCCGACGAGGGGGACGACGACACGCCGCCGCGCCTTGGGGATATTCTTGTGCGGCGCGGTGAGCTTGCCCCGCATGACTTGGAGGTGGCCCTTGGGGAGCACCAGCGCCTTGGCGAACTGCTGACGCAGTCGGGGCGGGTGGCGCCGGAGGATGTGCGCTCCGCCCTTGCGGAGCAGAGCGCCGTGCGCAAAGTGAAATCCCGCCGCCGCAAGGTGCAGGCGGAGTCCAGCATCCGGGTTCCGGCGGACAAGCTGGACGATTTGGTCTCCCTTGTTGGCGAGCTGGCCATCGTGCAGGCGCAGATAGCGCAGGCCGCTGCCGACGGCAGCCGCCATCATTTGGCCCGCTTGTCCGAGGAGTTGGAGCGCCTGTCTTCGCGCCTGCGCGAACGGACGATGTCCGTGCGGATGCTGCCCATTGGGCAGATGTTCTCGCGCTTTCGCCGCCTTGTGCATGACGTGGCCGCAGAACAGGGCAAAAAGGTGGAGCTGGAAACCTTCGGCGCGGAGACGGAGGTGGATAAGACGGTGTTCGAGCGCATCGCGGACCCGCTGGTACACCTTATCCGCAACTGCGTGGGGCATGGCATCGAATCCCCGGAGGAGCGCGAGGCCGTGGGAAAGTCGCCGGTGGGCACCATCCGCCTTGGCGCGGCGCATACGGGCGGCGAGGTGAGCATTACCGTGGAGGACGATGGCCGGGGCATGGCTCCCGAGAAGATTTTGGAGCGCGCCCGCAGGCTGGGCGTTGTTGGTCCCGATGCCGAAGTGAAGGCGTCCGAAGTGCTGCAACTGATTTTCGAGGCCGGATTCTCCACCACGGAGGAGGTGACCAGCCTGTCCGGTCGCGGTGTGGGGATGGATGTGGTGCGCCGGGGCATAGACTCCCTGCGCGGGCGGGTGGATGTGGAAAGCACCCCCGGTCAGGGGACGAGCTTTGCCCTGCGCATTCCGCTGACCCTCGCCATTATCGAGGGCCTTCAGGTGCGGGTGAGCGGCGAGTTTTACGTTATCCCCCTTGCCGCCGTGCAGGAGTGCTTGGAGTTCCACCCCGAAGAAGCGAGCGTGTTGGACATCCGCGGCGAGATTATTCCGTGGATACGCCTGCGCGACCTGTTTGGCCTCAATGGCGACAAGCCGGACGTGGAGCAGATTGTGGTGGCGGGCAGTGAAAACCGCCGCATCGGGCTGGTGGTGGACCGCGTGGTGGGCGAGCACCAGACCGTTATCCGCAGCCTTGGCAAGGTGTACCGCAACGTCCGCGCCTTTTCCGGCGCAACCGTGCGCGCGGACGGCAGCATGGCCCTTATCCTTGATGTGCAGGGTATCGTGCAGACCATGCGCGAGATTGACGCCGGACTTGTACTTTAATCGCCACAATGTGTTAGAATGGGATGTCCCGGTGGTGCCTGTAAGGACCGCGTATGAGGCCGGATGGAGGTGCAGGTGGGCAGTGATTCGAGCGGAGGAAGCACGTACGTGAATGTTCCGAAGACCATGTCGGAAAAAGATTTTCTGCGCTTTGCGGAGTTCATCCACGAAACGTGCGGCATCAAGCTGCAACGGTCCAAAAAGACCATGCTGGAGGCGCGCCTGCAAAAGCGTTTGCGCGCCCTTGGGCACGACAGCTATTCCACCTATGCGTCCTTTATCTTTAGCCAGCGCGGCATGGAGATGGAGCTGCCGCATCTTATTGACGCCGTTACCACCAACACTACGGATTTCTTCCGTGAGTCCCGCCATTTTGACTATCTGCTACAATCCGCATTGCCGTATTGGTACGCGGAGCACGGCAACGCGCGCCGTTTTGCCGTGTGGAGTGCGGGGTGCTCCATCGGCGCGGAGCCGTACACCATCGCCATGGTGATGGCGGAGTTTACGGTCCACCGCCCCAGCTTCCGGCACTCCATTTTGGCGACGGATATCTCCGGGCAGGCGCTGGCCGCCGCCGTCCGCGGCATCTACACTGAGGACCAAGCCCGCGGCGTGCCCACGGGGATGCGCTCCAAATACCTCATGCGCAGCAAGGACCGCACGCGCCGGCTGGTGCGCATTGTTCCGGAGCTGCGGCGGGCTGTGACCTTCCAGCGCCTCAATTTTATGGAGGACTTCCGGCTGGATGAGCAAAAGGACGTGGTGTTCTGCCGCAACGTCATCATCTATTTTGACCGCCCAACGCAGGAGATGATCCTTAGCCGCCTGTGCCGCCAGCTGCGTGTGGGCGGGCACCTATTCATCGGGCACTCCGAGAGTATAACGGGCATGGACCTGCCTGTGCGGCAGGTGGAGCCGACCATCTATATCAAGACCGACTAGCGCCGGACCCCGGCGGAGAGGAGAGGGGATATGGGTAAGATTCGCGTCATGGTCGTCGATGATTCCGCCGTGGTCCGCAATACAATGACGGATATATTGATGTCCGACCCCGGCATAGACGTCATCGCTACGGCGGCGGACCCCTTTGCCGCGGCCAAAAAGATGCAGGAGGTCGCGCCGGACGTCATTACGCTGGATATTGAAATGCCGCGCATGGACGGGCTGACCTTTCTGCGCAAAATCATGAGCCAGCATCCCATCCCGGTGGTGATTTGTTCCTCGCTGGCAACGCAGGGGTCGGACACCGTGCTGAAGTGCTTGGAGTACGGCGCGGTGGAAATCATCCAGAAGCCGCGCGTCGGCACGCGGCAGTTCCTTGAGGAATCGCGCATCCGCATCACGGATGCCATACGTGCCGCCGCCCGGGCAAAGCTCAAAAAGGTCTCGGCGGAGCCGGTGGCGGTTCAGCCCAAGCTCTCCGCGGATGCGGTCATCCCCGCCGCGACACGCCGAAAGGGCAACGCCATGCCCGCCACCACGGACAAAATCATCGCCGTTGGCGCGTCCACGGGTGGCACCGAAGCGCTGAAGGTCTTTTTGGAGGCGCTGCCGCCGGATACGCCGGGTGTGGTCATTGTCCAGCACATGCCGGAGAAGTTCACCGCCGCCTTTGCCCAGCGCCTGAACGGCCTGTGCCGCATCACCGTGCGCGAGGCGCAAAATAACGATACCGTCCTGCGCGGGCAGGCGCTGATAGCTCCGGGCAACCGCCACATGCTGCTCAAGCGCAGCGGCGCGCGGTATTATGTGGAACTGCGCGATGGGCCGTTGGTGTCGCGCCACCGCCCGTCCGTGGACGTGCTGTTCCGCTCGGCGGCGCGTTATGGCGGGGCCAATGTCGTTGGCGTCATCATGACGGGCATGGGCGACGACGGCGCCAAGGGCATGAAGGAAATGAAGGAATCCGGCGCGTTCAACATTGCGCAGGACGAGGCGAGCTGCGTGGTCTTTGGCATGCCGCAGGAGGCCATCAAGGTCGGGGCTGTGGACTCTGTCATCAGCCTCACCAAGCTGGCGCAGGAGGCCTACCGACGCGCCAAGTAGCGGCCGGGGCGGTGATGGGCGCGCATGCGAAAGCGGGGGCCATGGCCCCCGCGTTTATTTTTTGGCGCCGTTGTTGTGGCGGTAGACGAGGACGTCCACCTCTTCGCGCACGACGAGGCCCTCATTGACCATGCCGTCCAGCGTGGGCAGGAAGGCTTCAATGCGTTCGGCTTTGTCCACGATGATGGTGACGATGGGCAGGTCCTCGGACAGACGCAGAATTTTGGAGGTATGCACGCGGCTGTTGGCGCCAAAGCCCATAATGGCGCGCAGGGTGGTGGCCCCGGCCAGCCCTTGCTTGCGGGCTTCCTCAACGATGACTTCATGGAGCGGGCGTCCGCCATGCTTGTCGCTTTCGCCTGTGTAGATGCTGAGCCGTACTGCGGTGTCTGGCAGATGCATATGCTGTCCTTGCGTGGAGGGTGTGGGTGGTTAGGGGACAAGGCGCGCCAGCGCCAGCCCCGTGAACATGAGCGCAAGGCCCACGGCGTTTTGCCCCGCAATATTCAGCGCGGCGCTCATCCACTGGCCGTCGCGCAGGAGGGTGGCGCTCTCGAACATAAAGGTGGAGAAGGTGGTAAACGCGCCCATAAAGCCCGTCAGTACCGCCACCCGCGCTGTGGGGCCAAGGACGCCGCGCTGGTCCAGTATGCCCCAAATCAGGCCGAAAAGCAGGCTGCCTATCATGTTCACCACAAAGGTGCCCGCGGGAAAGTTGCCCCCCGCCACACGGTGGACCAGCCCGCCAAGGCCGTAGCGCGACAGCGCGCCGCATCCGCCCGCAACGGCCAGCCATATGTATTTTTCCAAGTGAATCTCCTTGGTTGGCGTCCTTGTTGTTTGCGCCCGGAAAGGCTACTCATGCAGAAAAACGGACGAGATGCGTCCGACACGGGGAGTGTATGCCACTGGAAATTGAAATCAAGTATCTTGATGTGGACCTTGATGCCCTGCGCGAGCGCCTTGCCGCCGCCGGGGCGCATCGGCACGACAGACGCTTTGAGGAAAACATGGTCCTTGACGACAACGCGCGGAGCCTGCGGGGACGGGACGTCCTCCTTCGCCTGCGCCGCGACGGGGACAGTCTGGTCACCCTCAAAACCCCCGCGCCGGGCGAGGACGGCCTCAAGGTCCGCCACGAGCATGAAACCTCCGTCGGCGACGTGGACACCGCGTTGACCGTGTTTCAGGCCCTTGGGTACGATGTGGCCTTCCGCTACGAAAAACTGCGTGAAACATGGGACTGCGAGGGGTGCCATGTGTGTCTGGACCTGCTCCCGTTTGGCTCCTTTGTGGAGCTGGAGGGCGACCCGGACGCCATCCGCCGCGCCGAGGCGGTCCTTGGCCTTGATGCGTACACGTCCTCGGATGAAAATTACCATCAGCTGAACATGCGCTACCGCGCCGCGGCGGGCTTGCCGCAGAGTGATGGGTTTGTCTTTTCAGCGCAAGAGCGCGCCCGGCTTCGGCAAATGGCCGACGCCTAGGCGGATGGACAGAAACAAATCTGGTCTTATTGTATGGAATGAGCGGGGCCGCCTCTTTACGGGGCAGAGCAATTTGCGTAAGTTTTAGATAATGGGCAGAGCCTATTTCCCCGCATGACGCGCCCTCTCGGGGATTAACGCGTCAGATGGGCTTCCCGGAGATGTCAAGGGAGATAACGGTGGCCGATTCGTTTTCGCAGCCTGGAATGAGTCCAGACCAGATGGTCGAAGACGATGTGCGCGAGCCGCGCAAGTTCAAAGTGCTGCTTCACAATGACGACTACACCACCATGGATTTTGTGGTGTATGTGCTGGTCAGGGTGTTCCGAAAGACAGAGGCTCAGGCGACCGAAATCATGCTGAATATCCACAACCACGGCATGGGCGTGTGCGGCGTGTATACCGCGGAAGTGGCAGAGACAAAGGTTGTCCGCGTGCGGCATATGGCGCAGGAAGCGGGCTTTCCGTTAAAATGCACCATGGAAGAGGTCTAGATGCTCAGCAAACGACTTGAGAACGTCCTCAGTGCGGCCGTGAAGGAAGTTAAACGTCGTAGCCATGAGTACTTGACCCTCGAGCACCTGCTTTATGCGGTTCTGCTTGAGGAAACGGGGAGAGATATTCTTGTCAATTGCGGTGTGAATGTCATTCGTTTGAAGCACCAGCTAGAGCGGTTCTTCATCGACCACATGGAAATCCTGCCCGAGGACCATGAGGGCGAGGTGGTACAGACCCTTGGGGTGCAGCGCGTGTTGCAGCGGGCCATTCTTCACATCCAGAATGCTGGAAAGGAGAAGGTGGACGTTGGCGACGTGCTGGCCGCCCTGTTTGAGGAGGACGACTCCTACGCGGTGTACTTCCTGCGCTCGCACGGTGTGACGCGGCTGGATATTCTGGAGTACATTTCCCACGGTCTTGGCAGTGCCAACCCGTGGGGCGGGGCGCCGCCGGACGACCAGCCGTCGCCGGGCAAGCCCTACAGCGCTCCGCCCGATGACATGCGCAAGGAAAATGGCAGCATGCTGGAACAGTTTACGGTGGACCTCGTGGAAAAGGCGCGCGCCGGGGACATTGACCCCCTTATCGGCCGCGACGGCGAGATTGAACGCACCGTGCAGATTCTGGCGCGCCGCCGCAAGAACAACCCGCTGTTTGTGGGTGACCCCGGCGTCGGCAAAACCGCCCTTGCTGAGGGCCTTGCCCTGCGCATTGTGGATGGCGAGGTGCCCGAGGCGTTTGCGGACGTGCGCATCTTTGCCCTCGACATGGGGGCCATGCTTGCCGGAACCAAGTACCGTGGTGACTTTGAAGCCCGCATGAAGGGCGTGTTGGCGGAACTCGACCAGATTCCCGGCGCGATTCTCTTTGCGGACGAAATCCACACCATCGTGGGCGCGGGTGCCACCAGCGGCGGCACCATGGATGCCTCCAATATCCTCAAGCCCGTGCTGGCCTCGGGCAAGCTGCGCTGTATCGGCTCCACCACCTACGAGGAATTCAAAAACCATTTCGAAAAGGACCGCGCCCTGTCGCGCCGGTTCCAGAAAATTGACGTGGGCGAACCCACCGTGGACGAAACCGTGGACATCCTCAAGGGCCTGAAGCCCCACTACGAGGAGCACCACAACGTCCACTACACGCAGGGCGCGCTGCGCGCGGCGGCGGAGCTTTCCAGCCGCCACATCAACGACCGCTTCCTGCCGGACAAGGCCATTGACGTCATTGACGAGGCCGGGGCGCGGTACCGCCTGCGCAAACGCCTGCGCAAGGGCAACCCCATCCGGCCCAATGACATTGAAGAGGTCATCGCCCGCATGGCGCGCATCCCGGCGGAGCGCATCTCCACCAGCGACCGCGCGCGGTTGCAGCACCTTGAGGAGGAACTCAAGGGCCGCGTGTTTGGGCAGGACCCCGCCATTGAACTGCTGGCCAGCGCCATCAAGCGCTCCCGTGCGGGCATGTCCCAGCCCGGCAAGCCCACGGGCAGCTTCCTGTTCGTTGGTCCCACCGGCGTTGGCAAGACCGAACTGGCGCGCCAACTGTCCCAGTGCCTGAATGTGAACTTCCTGCGCTTTGATATGTCGGAGTACATGGAAAAGCACGCCGTGGCGCGGCTGATTGGTGCGCCTCCCGGCTATGTGGGCTTTGATCAGGGTGGTCTGCTTACGGACGCCATCCGCAAGCACCCCTACACGGTGCTGCTCATGGACGAAATCGAAAAGGCCCACCCCGATGTGTTCAACATCCTGCTGCAGGTGATGGACTACGCCACGCTCACCGACAACACCGGACGCAAGGCGGACTTCTCCCACGTTGTTCTGCTGATGACCTCCAACGTTGGCGCGTGGGAGGCGGCCGGGGCCACCATCGGCTTTGGCGATGCGCAGGGTGCGGACCGGTCCGACAAGTGCATGCAGGCCGTGGAAAAGGTGTTCTCGCCCGAGTTCCGCAACAGGCTGGACGGCGTGGTGCCGTTCCACTCCCTGACCACGGACATCATGGAACGCATTGTGGACAAGTTCGTTGGCGAGTTGAATGACAGGCTGGCCGAACGCCGCGTGAAGGTGACCCTGACGGACGCCGCACGGGCATGGCTGGCCAAGAATGGCTACGACGACACCTACGGCGCGCGCCCCATGGGCCGCCTTATCAAGAACGAGATTGAAGACAAGCTGGCGGATGCCGTGCTCTTTGGCGAATTGGCAAGCGGCGGCGAGGCCGTTGTTGATGCCCCGGCCAAGGGCAAGAAGGGCAAAAAGAAGGCCGAGAAGCAGGGCAACTTGGTTTTCAGTTTCCGTTAGCTTTTGCCGCTGTTTGGATGAATGTGGCGCGGGCGGGGACGTCCGCGCCTTTTTCTGTCCGAGAGAAGGATATGCCAATGGATTATCTGCGCACGGCGCATGTATGGTTTCCGGATCCCGAGCATGCGGGACCGGATGGACTGCTCGCCTTTGGGGGCGACTTGTCGCCGCAGCGGCTTGCCGCCGCGTATTCGCGGGGCATCTTCCCGTGGTATGGGCCGGGGGAGCCTATTTTGTGGTGGTGCCCGGACCCGCGGTTGGTTTTGGAGCCGCCTGCGCTGCACATCCCGCGCTCCCTGCGGCGCGTCATCAACGCCGGACGGTTTACCGTCACCCTTAACGCCGCCTTTGGCGATGTGATTCGCGCCTGCGGGGCCGTGTGCCGCAAGGGCGAGGACGGAACATGGATTGTGCCCGAGATGGTGGACGCCTACGAGCGTCTGCACGCCTTGGGGCTGGCGCACTCCGTGGAAGCATGGTGCGAAGGCGAACTTGTTGGCGGGCTGTACGGCGTTGCCATTGGCCGCGCGTTTTTTGGCGAGTCCATGTTCTATGTGCTGCCGGATGCGTCCAAGGTCGCCTTCGTGCACTTGGTGCGTCTGCTGGAGCGGTGGAACTACGCCATTGTCGACTGTCAGCAGACCACCAACCATTTGCTGCGCTTTGGCGCGGGCGAGATTTCACGCCGGGCGTTTTTGGAGCGCCTGCGCGCCCTGCGCGAGGAAGACCCCGCACCGGGAGCGTGGACCATGCCGGAAGGATTCAATCCACTGGCACCGCAGGGGTAGCGCCGCTGCGGCCCGCAAAGAAAAAAGGCACCTGCCACAACGTGTGGTGGGTGCCTTTTCTCATGTGCGTGCGTGAAAAAATTTAGGAGGAGTGCCGCCCGATGCGCCGTTCGCGCATGAGGTCCGGGGGCACGTCGAACAGGGCGGGGTGCGTGGTGCCGAGGCTGGTTTCCTCTTCCCGCCGCAGGGCCGCGCCACACAGGGAGCCTGCCATGGCAAGGGCCTTGATGGTCAGCCCGCGTGCAAAGGCCAGCTTGGCCCCGCGCAGGGTGGTGCCGGAAAAGTCCGCGCCTGTGAGGTCTGCGTCCGTGAAGTCCGTCTTGTCACAGTCCGCGTTGGCAAACAGCGCGCCAGCGAGTTTGGCGCGGGTAAAGCGGGAGCCGTCAAGGTCCGCCTGTGCAAAGTTGACAAGAGACAGGTCCGCGCCGGTCAGGTCCGCATCATCAAGGGCTGCGCCGGCAAGGCGTGCGCCGCGCAGGTCCTCCCCGGCAAGGCGGGCATGGGCCATGTAGGCTTCCTCAAGGTTGGCGCGCACGAAGACCGCGCCGGTCAGGATAGCGCCATCAAGGTTGACGCCCACCAGCCGCGCGTCCGTAAAGTTGGCGTCGCGCAGGTCCGTACGGGCCATGTGCGCGTCCTCAAAGTCCGCCAGCTGGGCGTTTGCGCCGGACAGGTCCGCGCCCTTCAAGTCCGCGGCGATGAAGTTCGCCCCGGTCAGGTCCGCGCCGGACAGGTTGGCCCCGCAAAGGCACACGCCGGAAAAGTCCGCACCGGCAAGGTCAAGACCAGCCAGACGGGCACCGGGGAAATCCATCCTGACGTGAGGATTGGAATTTCGCCATGCATTCCAATGGGAAACACCCTTGTAGAGCAGTGTAAGTGCGTTCTGTGCGTTCATGCTATTGTGTCTTCGTTTAGTGGTGCAGAAACGAGAATGCACAGTACCTATTGTTTCGCTTTTGTGCCAGTAGAAAATGCTGTTTTATATGCTCTTCTATTTCGCAGTGTTGCATGATTTCTGATGCAAACGGTCCGGAAAAAGCGTGTGGGCGCTCACCCTTGGGGCAGGGTGCGCGGGGGCTTGCTTGGCGCTCATCTTCCCCGCGTCTGCGGCGCTGAAAAACGGGCGAGGTGGCGGCAAAATGGCGCAAAAATGCGGCCCGCATCCGTGGATGCGGGCCGCTGGATATGGACGGTATCTGGCGCGGTTAGTCCTGCTCTTTGACCACGGGGCTGTGCTGGGCAAGGTCGTACAGGCCGTGGAAGGCGAAGGGCAGGTCGTAGTTGGGGATGCGGTCAAAGCGGATAAAGCCGATGGTTTCGCCCTCCGGAAAGGCAGAGAGCGGACACAGCCCAAGGGGGATGGGGAAGTCCATCGGCTGGGCGGAGATTTCCGTCAACCTGTCGGCATAGCGCTTTTCAAGGTAGGCCAGAATCTGGTCGCGTTCGTCGGCGGTGAAGGCTTCCAGCAGGAGCTGGCGGCTGCCCTCGGCGTCGGTGTGTTGTGCGTCGAGGGGGTCCCCAAGCAGGTGCTCCCACGGGTAGCCCTGCGCTTCGGCCATGTCGTAGCCTGTGCGGAACAGGTGCACCTGCACATCGCGGCGGCCTTTGAAGCTTTTGATGGTCATGCTCAGGACGTAGGCGCGGTCCACGGGCAGGGGGGTATGGGACGTATGGCTGTGTATCTGCATGGCGTGCTCCTTTGCGTAGCGAAAGTGACGAATCGTCCGAAAGGGCGGTGGGTTGAACCACCACCCCGGGCATGGGTTCTACGCCATATCCCGGTGTTTGTGAAGGCTGTCACAAATCCCGGCGTTTTGGTGGGAAAGGCCGGGGGCGCTTTACCATCGGGCTTCTCCCGCGTATACAGGCGCGTATGCCATCACGCGAAAATGTCTCCTACGATAATCCGTTCAAGGTCGTGAGTCCTTATGAGCCAAAGGGCGACCAGCCACAGGCCATTGCGGACATCTCGCAGAACATTCTGCAAAACGTGCAGGATCAGGTGCTGCTGGGCGTCACCGGTTCGGGCAAAACCTACACCATGGCTAAAGTCGTGGAGGAGGTGCAGCGTCCGGCCCTTGTCCTTGCGCCCAATAAAACCCTTGCGGCCCAACTGTACAACGAGTTCCGCCAGTTGTTTCCCAATAACGCGGTGGAATACTTCGTCAGCTATTACGACTACTACCAGCCGGAAGCCTATCTGCCGCACTCCGATACGTATATTGAAAAGGACTCGTCCATCAATGACGAGATAGACAAGCTCCGCCACGCGGCCACCCACGCCTTGCTCACCCGGCGCGACGTGCTCATCGTGGCGTCCGTTAGCTGCATCTATGGCCTTGGTTCGCCGGAGTATTACTCGCGCATGGTCATCCCCCTTGAGGTGGGGCAGGCTACCACGCGCGATAAGGTCGTGGAGCGGCTGGTGGAGGTGCACTACGAGCGCAACGACTACGACTTCCACCGCGGTACCTTCCGCATCCGGGGCGACGTGCTGGAGATTCTGCCCGCCTATTCCAACCAGCAGGCCCTGCGCGTGGAGTTCTTTGGCGACGAAATCGACTCCATCACGGAGACGGACCCGGTCACGGGCAAGGTGGTCTCCACCATCCACAAGACCATTATTTTCCCCGCCAGCCACTATGTGTCCGACAGGCCGAACCTGCAACGCGCCATGGGCGACATCCGTGACGAGCTTGGCGAGCGCCTGCGCGAGTTTGAGGACGGCAACAAGCTCGTGGAGCGCCAGCGTCTTGAGCAGCGCACGCAGTTGGACCTTGAGATGATTGAGGAGCTAGGCTACTGCAATGGCATCGAGAACTATTCCCGCCATTTGGACGGGCGTGGACCCGGCGACCCGCCAGCAACCCTGCTGGACTATTTTCCCGACGATTTTGTGATGTTTCTTGACGAATCCCACGTCACTGTGCCGCAGATTGGCGCCATGTACAACGGCGACCGCTCGCGCAAGAGCACGCTGGTGGACTTTGGCTTCCGTCTGCCCTCGGCGTTGGATAACCGTCCCCTTGCCTTTGATGAATTTTTGGAGCGCAAGGGACAGGCCGTGTACGTTTCCGCCACGCCCGGTCCGTGGGAGATGGAGCGCGCGCAGGGGCTTGTGGTGGAGCAGATTATTCGTCCCACCGGCCTTGTGGACCCGCAAATTGAGGTGCGCCCCGTGGACGGACAGGTGGACGACCTGTTAGCCGAATGCCGCCTGCGCCGCGACAGGGACGAGCGCGTGCTGGTGACCACCCTTACCAAGCGCATGGCCGAGGACCTGACGGAATACATCCGCAACATGGGCGTGGAGACGCGCTATCTGCACTCGGACATCGACACGCTGGAGCGTGTGGCTATTTTGCAGGCGCTGCGCAAGGGCGAATTTGACGTGCTGGTGGGTATTAACCTGCTGCGCGAGGGGCTGGACATCCCCGAGGTATCCCTTGTTGCCATTCTCGACGGCGACAAGGAGGGCTTCCTGCGCTCCACGCGTTCGCTCATCCAGACCGTTGGCCGCGCGGCGCGTAATGTGGACGGCCGGGTCATTGTCTACGCGGACACCGTCACCCGCTCCATGAAGGAGACCATGGACGAGACGGAACGCCGCCGCGCCAAGCAGATTGCCTACAATGAGGAGCACGGCATCGTGCCCCAGACCATCCGGAAAAAAATGGATAATGTACTGGATTCATTGTACGGTGACAAAACATCGGACAAGAAGAAACGCGCTGGCGCAGGGGCACTGGATGACCTTGCGGCAGACGCCAAAGGCATCGCCAAGCAGATTAAGGCGCTGGAGCGCGACATGCGCGCCGCAGCCAAGGATCTTGAATTTGAGCGCGCCGCGGAACTGCGGGACAGAATCTCCGTCCTGCGCGGCGTTCTCCAGACCCTCGACTAACCTATGCGCAAACGCAAATTCCAGTCGCTGAAGCGGCGCAAGCTCACGCAGGCTTTGGGCGGGCAGGTGCGGCTTTCCAAGCTTCGCCGCCGCTATGGGAGCCTGTTCCCGCTCATCATGGGGCTGGTGACGCTGCTTATTGTGTTCTTTGGCGGCATCTACGCCTATATGGAAATCGAGGGCTGGAGCTACCTCGACAGTTTCTATATGGTGCTCATCGCGCTCTCCACCGTGGGGTTTGAGGAAGTTCACCCCCTGTCCGAGAGCGGCATGATTCTCACCAGCGTGCTCATCCTTCTGGGTGTGGGCAACTTCGCCTTCCTTGTCGGTTCGTTCACCCAGATTCTTGTGGAAGGCCGGCTCCAAACCGTTTGGGGGAGACTGAGAGTGCAAAAGACCATCGACAAGCTGTCCAACCATATCATCGTCTGCGGGTACGGCCGCATCGGCAGCATTGCCGTCAATGAGATACAGCGCGAGGGCATCCCCGTCGTGGCCGTTGAGAAAGACCCCGAGCTGATGGCCAAGATGGAAGAGGACGATATTCTCTTCATCGCCGGCGACGCGACGGACGACGAAGTGCTGACCAAGGCGGGCATAGACCGCGCCAAGGCCCTTATCACCGCTGTCTCGCAGGAGGCCGCCAACGTGTATGTTTCCCTCACTGCGCGGCAGATGAGCCCGGACCTGTATATCGTGGCCCGTGCGGACCATGAAAAGCACATCCCCCGTCTGGAGCGCGCGGGCGCGGACAGGGTGATGCTGCCGCATATGCTGGGCGGGCTTCGTATGGCGCAGTCCGTGCTCCAGCCCACGGTGACCAGCTTCCTTGAGTTGACGCTGTCCAGAAGCGAGATGCAGCTCAATATGGAGGAGCTGCAAATCACCGAACGCAGCGACTTTAAGGGCAAGACCCTTGTTGAGTCCAAGCTCCGCCAGCGCTTCAATATTATTGTCATCAGCATCAAGAAGGCCTGCGGCGATTTGATATTCAATCCGGAAGCCGACACCGTGCTGGAAGAGGGCGATATCCTCGTCATCGTTGGCGGCAAGGAGAACCTGCGCGACCTGTGGGAAATTATCTAGGCGGCGGAGGCAACGCCGTGCGGCGGCCCCGGCGGAACGCGCCATTCTTGGGCGTTGGCCGTGTGGCGGCTGCGCCGTGTACTCCGCGCCAGTGGCTGTGCAGGGCAGTGACGACAGAAGGGCCGTTTCGCCAAGGCGGGGCGGCTTTGTTTTGTGAGGCGAAAGGAAAAACGCAGTGGAGCAGGTGGTGGAGCACAGCGACCAGCCGGTGGTAACGGCCATTGTATCGGCCTACAAATGCGAGCGGTTCATCCGGGGCTGTCTGGATGACCTGCTGGCGCAGAGCCTTGGCGAGCGTCTGGAAATCATTGTCGTGGAGACCGGCTCGCCCGAGAACGAGCGCGACATCGTGCGCGAGTACCAGCAAGAGCACGAGACGATTCGCCTTATCACCACGGACGAGCGCGAGACCATCTATAGCGCGTGGAACCGTGGCGCGCGGGCCGCGCGTGGACGCTACCTGACCAACGCCAATGCCGACGACCGCCACCGCCACGACGCCCTTGAGGTTATGGCCGCGACGCTGGACGCAAATCCGCAGGTGGCGCTGGTCTACGCCAATGCTTATGTGACGGCCACGCCGTGTCAGGACTTTGCGACCTGCACGCCCATTGGGCGCAGCGACTGGCCCGCCTTCGACAGGCGGACGCTGTTTACCTACAACTTTGTCGGTCCACAGCCCATGTGGCGCGCTGCTCTGCACGAGCGCTACGGCTATTTCGACCGTGACTTCGAAGCCATCGGCGATTATGAATTCTGGCTCCGCATCGCGCGGACCGAGGATTTCCTCTTGATTCCCGATGTGCTGGGGCTCTATTTTATGGCCCCGGAGACGGCCGAGCGGCGCGACCCGCAACGGTCCCGCCAGGAACGTCTGCTCGCCAGACGACGTTACAGAATCGGCGAATAACCCGCCGACGCATTACCCGAGAGATGAAACAGGAGACCGCGACGTGAGCGCTTCTGCCGAAATACGACGACAGGTCGAGGACCTGCGCCGACAGCTGGAATACCACAACAGGCGCTACTACGTCCTTGACGATCCCCAGATAACCGACGCCGAATACGACGCCCTGTTCCGCAACCTGCAGGACCTTGAGCGTCAATACCCCGAACTGGACGACCCCAACTCGCCAACGCGGCGCGTTGGCGGCGAGCCTGCACCGGGCTTTGTGCAGCAGGACCACCGCCTGCGCATGTACAGCCTGGATAACGTGTTCAACGTGGACGAGTGGTCCGAATACGCCGCGAGAGTGCGGCGCGGGCTGGATATCGACCACGACCTGCCCTTTTGGGTGGACCCCAAGCTGGACGGGCTGGCGTGCGAAATCATCTATGAAAACGGGGTGCTGACCACGGCGCTGACGCGCGGCGACGGCATCACCGGCGAGGTGGTCACCGCCAATATGCGCACCGTGCGTAACCTGCCCCTGCAGCTCGACATGGACGACATGCCGGAACGCTTTGAGGTGCGCGGCGAAGTCGTGATGCTCAAGGAGGACTTTGTCCGCCTGAACCGCCAGCAGGACGAGGAGGGCGGCAAGACCTTCGCCAACCCGCGCAACGCCGCCGCCGGTTCCTTGCGCCTGTTGGATTCGCGCATCACCGCGCGCCGCCGCCTGAGCTTTATGGCCTACGGCATTGGCGAGGTGTCCTTCCCCTCCGGCGAAGCCAAGTGGTCCACGCATCAGGGGATGATGGAATTTTTGGCCGGGGCGGGCTTTACCATTCCGCCGCTGGCTAAGCTGTGCCAGTCGCCGGACGAGGTGGCCGCCTACTACGAGCGCCTGATGGCCGAGCGCGACGACTTGCCCGTGGAAATCGACGGCGTGGTCGCCAAAATCAACGACATCGAGGCGCAGGACGCCCTTGGCTTTACCGCGCGTGCGCCGCGCTTTGCCATGGCGTTGAAGTTTCCGGCCATGCAGGCGCAGACTGTGCTGGAGAGCATAGAGGTGCAGGTGGGCC
Organism: Desulfobaculum sp. SPO524; assembly: GCF_044987625.1. Lineage (NCBI taxonomy): Bacteria > Pseudomonadati > Thermodesulfobacteriota > Desulfovibrionia > Desulfovibrionales > Desulfovibrionaceae > Desulfobaculum > Desulfobaculum sp. SPO524. The sequence continues at coordinate 321,782 of NZ_JBJDSB010000003.1, forward strand.
GCACCGGCGTGCTGACCCCGGTGGCGCATCTGCGCCCTGTGGTGGTGGGCGGTGTGACGGTGTCGCGCGCCACCCTGCATAATGAGGATGAAATCCGCGCCAAGGGCGTGCTGGAGGGCGATACCGTCATCGTCCAGCGCGCGGGCGACGTTATCCCCGAGGTTGTCGGCCCTGTTGTGGAAAAGCGCACTGGCGAGGAAAAGCCCTTTGTTTTCCCCACCGCCTGTCCGTCCTGCGGCTCCCCGGTGGACCGCCTGCCCGGAGAGGTGGCGATTCGCTGTTTGAATGTGTCGTGCCCCACGGTGCTGCGGCGGCGCATTGTCCATTTTGTGTCCAAGGCCGGGCTGGATATGTCCCGCGTTGGGCAGCGCCTTGTGGAGCAGTTGGTGGAAAAGGAGCTGGTCAAGACGCCGGCGGATTTGTTCCGCCTGCGGCGCATGCACATCATGCACCTTGAGCGCATGGGGCCGAAGTCGGCGCAGAATGTCATCACCTCCATTGAGGCGGCCAAAGAAGCGCCGCTGGAGCGGCTTATTGCGGCCATGGGCATCCGCCATGTGGGCGAACAGACTGCCCGCACGCTGGCGCGCGCCTACCGCGACCTTGACGCCATTGCCGAAGCCTCGGTGGAGGCGCTGACCGAGCTTCCGGACATTGGGCCGGAAGTGGCGGGAAGCGTCCACGCCTTTTTTCAGAACGACGACAACCGCCACCTTGTGGAGGAATTCCGCGAGGTGGGGCTGTGGCCCGTCGGCGGGGTGGATGAAACGGCCGAAGCCGGAGAGCAGCCCTTAGCTGGGAAAACGTTCATCTTCACCGGCTCCCTGCCCGGCATGTCGCGGCCCGACGCCGCCAAGCTGGCCGAGGCCGCTGGCGCGAAGGTGGTCAAGAGCATCTCCAAAAATGTGGATTACGTGGTGGCTGGCGAAAAGGCGGGCAGCAAGCTGACCAAGGCCGAAAAGCTGGGCCTTGCCGTCATTGATCTTGATGCCTTTATGGCGCTGCTGCAAGGCGGCGCTGGCGGGGCTGCTGACGGCGGAGACGACTCTTCTGTTGGCGCAGAATCAGCCACATCGCCCGAGAGCATGGATGCACCCGCACCGGAGGACAGCGACGCCTCGGAGGGTGACGCAGACGCTTCAGACGGTGCACCAGACAATGCCGATGCCACCGAGCCAGACGCCGACCCAGACTCCGACAAGGAACGCAAGGCGGACGCCCCGGCAGGTCCCAAGCAGTACACACTTTTCTAATATCGCAACACGAATGGAACCGGAGGACGACATGAGTACCCCTATTATCGTCATGGGCGCCAAGGGCCGCATGGGCGCAACCATCTGCCGCATGGTGCAGAACGATGCTGGCGCGGAGCTTGCCGCCGTTGTGGAGCGCCCCGGCAGCACGGAAGGTCTGGACTACCTTGGCTGCCCCGTGGGCACCGACCTTGCCACGGTTTTGCCGGAGCATCCCGGCGCGGTGGTCATCGACTTTACGGCCCCGCAGGCCAGCCTTGCCAACGCCCGCGTCTGCGCGGCCAACGGCAACCCCATTGTCATCGGCACCACGGGCCTTACCCCGGAGGAGCAGGACGAACTGCGCACCATCGCCGCCACCAACGCGACCTTCTGGGCGCCGAACATGAGCGTTGGCGTCAGCGTGCTGCAGCAGATTCTGCCGGAACTGACGAAAAAGCTGGGGCTGGATTACGACATTGAGATGGTGGAGTTGCACCACAATCAGAAAAAGGACGCCCCCAGCGGTACGGCCCTCAAGCTGGCCGAGTGCGTGGCCGAAGCCCGCGACTGGGATCTGCAGCAGGTTGGCACCTACTGCCGCGAGGGCATCATCGGCGCGCGCCCTAAGGAAGAAATCGGCGTGCAGACCATCCGCGGCGGCGACGTGGTTGGCGTGCACACCATGTACTTCATGGGCCCGGGTGAGCGCATTGAGGTGACGCATCAGGCGCACTCTCGCGATACCTTCGCTCAAGGCTCCGTCCGCGCGGCCAAATGGCTGTCCGGCAAGGCCGGGGGCAAGCTGTACGCCATGGCGGACGTTGTCGCGTTGTAGACGCGTAGAGATTCAGAGTGGCTTTTCAAGGCGGCAGGGCATTGACCCTGCCGCCTTTTTGTATGCACGTTTTTCCGCGTGTGGTGGGCGTTTTGTAGACCGGTGAGAAAAGGCTTGTACTATTCTTCACAATTGGTCCGCTTTGGGGTACGTTTTCCCAGTGTGTTGGGAGTGTTTCCTTTTCCTGAACCTTTGAACCCAACTCAGGGTGAGCAAAGAAGGAGGACATGGCACCAATTGATATGAACGCCCTCGCGACCATTACATTCGATATAACGTGGGAGAGCGCCGAGGCCCGGCACCGGGAGCGTTACCTTGGCCGCAAGGTCAACCTGTGGCGGGACATTTTTCCCCCCGGCCTCAAAGAGGCGCTGATGGGGAAGGACATCGGCGAAAGCGTCCGTATCCATTATGCACCCGGCGAGGCCGTGGCGGACAGGACGGACAGCGTGGTCTTTGACCTGCGTCCGGATGATTTTTGCCCGCGCATGTTTGGTGGGCGCACGGTGCAGGCGCGCTTTGGGCGTTTTTATCCGAGCGGATTGCTCCGCAACGTTCCCGGAGTGTTTCCGCAAACCGTCTCGCCGTTTCGCATTACCGCCCTGACAGAGGACCGCCTTGTGGCGGACCGCAATGCTCCATTTGCCGGGCGCGAGTTTACGCTGTCCGCAACCGTGCTCAACGCCGCGGAAAAGGCAAGCGATACGGGCGGGCGGCTGACGGATTGGATTGAGGAAATCTGCTGTTCCGGTCCGGGGATGCAGGTGCGGTGCGAGGGTGGCCCAACGGATTTTGCCGCCAGCGAAAGCGGCGACTTTGACCGCGTGGACGCCGCACCGGATGAGGAATTCTATGAAACCACGCGCCTTGTGGGGCATGTGGATGCGCAGGCCTCGCTGTTTTTGCAGGAGGAGTATTCCCATCACCTGCGTCCGGGCATGCGCGTGCTGGACCTGATGAGCAGTGTGCAGTCGCACGTGCCGCCGCTTGGGTTGGACATGGTTGGCCTTGGCCTCAACAGTGAGGAAATGCGCGCGAATCCGGCATTGGGCGACCATGTGGTGCACGATGTGAACCGCACCCCGTCTTTGCCTTTTGCAAACGGTGAGTTTGACGCGGTGCTGCTGAGTTTGTCCTTTGAGTACGTTACCAAGCCGGAGAAACTGGTGCGCGAGATAGCCCGTGTGCTGCGTCCGGGGGGCGTGGCGCTTATTGGGTGCTCCAACAGGTGGTTCCCCACCAAGGTCGTCGCCATCTGGCGCGAATTGCACGAGTTTGAGCGCGTGGGCTACATTCTGCATTATCTGCAGAAGACGGGCGTGTTCGCCGATATGCAAACCGTCAGTGTCCGGAATTGGTGGCGGCCCGAGGATGACCCGCACATCCGCGAAACATGGACCAGCGACCCCGTGTATGTGGTGAGCGCCGTTCGCGTGTAATGCGTGTGATGTGCGTGGCGTGTTCCGGCAGGCCTGAGCGCCGGCTGTGCTCCGTAGACTGCAGAAGGCGATGTCTCCTGATGGAGGCGTCGCCCTTTTTGTGGTCTGCGGTCAGAGGTGAGAGGGGGGGCGCGCTAGACGAAAAGGTTGGCGAGGGTTTCCTTGCGAAAGGCAAAGATGGCCCGAAGGCGCGGGCGCACAATAAGGCTGTTCACCGCGTCTCCCAGCCAGCCGAGCGGCAGGGCGTAGTTGACGATGTCGCGCATATGCACGCCGCCGTTTTTCTTTTCGAAAATATGCTGATGGTGCCAGAAACGGTACGGGCCAAGGCGCTGCTCGTCCACAAAGTAATGCGGCTCGCGCACGTGGGTGACTTCTGTGACCCAGCGCATGGAGACGCCCGGAAACGGCCGGATGGAGTAGGTGAGGATCTGGCCGGGATACATGGCGTCCGGCTCGCGGCAGGTCATGTCAAAACACAGCCACGACGGCGTGATGCGGCACAGGTTTGCCGGGTTGGAGAAATAGAGCCACGCTTCGCCAAGGGAGACGGGCAGCATTTGGTTGCGCACAAGGGTGTGGAGCATCGGTAAAGCATACCACAAACCGGCGCGCGGGAGGAATAATGCCGCGTTTTTTCCGTGCGGCGCGCGGCGTGCTGGTCGGCGTATGTGGGGGATGGGCGGGCAGAGCTTGGACGATGCGGGCCACGCGCGGGCTACCCTTTCACGCAGACCAGAGGCCGCACACGCGCCACCGCTTTGGCGATGCCTGCGTCCGTCACCGCGCGCACCACGGCGTCAATGTCCTTATAGGCTCCCGGCGCTTCCTCGGCCGCGCCGCGCGTGGAGCCGCTGCGGATGACGATGCCGTGGTCCCGCAAGTCCGAGAGCACCTGACCACCGCGAAAGGTTTTCTGCGCTTTTTTGCGGCTCATGCTGCGGCCCGCGCCATGGCAGATGGAACCGAAGGCCACGCGCATGCCGTAGTCCGTTCCTGTGAGAATGTAGGACGCCGTGCCCATGCTGCCGCCGATGAAGGCGGGCTGGCCTACTGCGGCGTATGCGGACGGCAGGTCCGGGTGCCCCGGCGGCAAAGCGCGGGTTGCGCCCTTGCGGTGCACCAGCAGGGCGGCGCTGTCACCGCCCACGGTGTGGCGCTCCTCCTTGCAGGTGTTGTGCGCCACGTCGTAGATGAGGGACAGCCGCGCCTCGGGGAAGACGCGGGCAAAGGCCTCGCGCGTGAGGTGGCTGAGTACTTGCCGGTTGGCAAGGGCGCAATTGATGCCGCAGCGCATGGCCGCCAGATACGCCCGCCCAAGGGGCGAGGCCGCCGGGGCGCAGGCAAGCTGGCGGTCCGTGATGGGCAGACCATGGGCGGGCATTTCGTCCAGCATCCGCGCAAGGTAGTCGGTGCCGATTTGGTGCCCAAGCCCGCGCGAGCCGCAATGGATGCTGACCAGCACATCGCCCTCGGCAATGCCAAAGGCGTCGGCGGCGCGGGCGTCGTACGTGGTCTCCACGTATTGCACTTCCAGATAGTGGTTGCCGGAGCCAAGGGTGCCGATGGCGTCGCGCAGGCGCGTCATGGCTTTTTCCGACACGGCGTCCGGGTCGGCCCCGGCCATGCGTCCGCGCTCCTCAGTATGGTCAAGGTCCGCCTGCGAGCCGTAGCCGCGCTGGACGGCCCACTTGGCGCCGTCTCGCAGCAGGGCGGTGGCCTCCTGCCTCGACAGGCGGATGGAGCCGCCGGTACCAAGACCGCTTGGGATGGCCGTATACAGCGTGTCCGCCAGCTCGTCCTGCGCGCTGAGAATATCGCTTTTGTGCAGGCCGGTGCGCAGGCAGCGCACGCCGCAGGCAATGTCGAACCCAACGCCGCCCGCGCTGACAATGCCGCCGCGCTCGGGATCAAAAGCGCCTATGCCGCCGATGGGGAATCCATAGCCCACATGGGCGTCGGGCATGGCGATGGCCGCGCCCCGGATGCCGGGCAGGGACGCCACGGCGCACAGTTGCCGGCGCACGTCGTCCTCCATGGCGCGCAGCAGATCGCTGGAGGCGAAAAAATCCGCGTCGGTCTGCATCGTTCCGCGGCGGGGCAGTCGCCAGTGGTTGGTGCCGAGGTTGGTGAAATTGGTCTGGTCCATGGTGGCTCCTGACGTCTTTGGGGCGTCTTTTGTGCGCGGCTTGCACGCCGTTTGAGGCGATCATAGCGGGAGAGCGGGCGCGGGGCCAGAGGCAAGGTGTTTTGTGACTTTTCCTTGCGGGGCGCATACGCTATATCCTAAGGGATGATTCGCACAGAATGCTTACGCGAACGCGCCGAGAGTGAAACGGAGGAAACAGAATGGATCTATCGACAATACTGCCTGTAGCTGAATTCAGCGAGTGGTCCACACTCGCCCTTGCTTGGCTGGTGAAAAATGGCCTGCGCCTGCCCGTGGCCATTATTATTTTTTTGCTGGGCCGGTGGGTGGCCAAGCTCATTGGCGAGGGCGTGTCCCGTATTGCGGGGCGCGGGCATGCGGACCAACTGCTGGCGAATTTTCTGAGCGGCGTGACGTACTACACACTGCTGACCGCCGTGGGCATCGCCGCGCTGGCGCATTTGGGCGTGAATGTCACGTCGCTTATCGCGGTCTTTGGCGCTGCCGGTCTTGCCGTCGGCCTTGCCCTGAAGGACTCGCTGTCGAACTTTGCCTCCGGCGTGATGCTGGTGGTGTTCCGGCCCTTTAAGGTGGGCGACTATGTTCTTGGCGCTGGCGTTGCCGGCACCGTGGAGCGCCTGACCATTTTCAACACCATCATGGTGACGCCGGACAACCAGCGCATCATTATCCCCAACTCCATGCTGATGGGCGACGTCATCACCAACGTGACAGCCAACCCCATCCGCCGCATAGACTTTACCTTTGGCATTGCCTACGACGATGACATCGACAAGGCCAAAGACGTGGTGTGGAAGACCCTCGCCAAGGAATCGCGCATTTTGGACGATCCGGAAACCGTTGTTGCCGTCCACACCCTTGGCGACTCCAGCGTGAACCTTGTGGTGCGCCCGTGGGTGAAGACCGAGGAATACTGGAGCACGTACTGGGCGCTGATGGAAGCCATCAAAAAGGCGTTCGACGCCGAAGGCATCACCATTCCCTTTCCCCAGCGCGATGTGCACCTGTATCCGCAGGGCGAGGCCCAGCCCGCCAAGCAGTAGCGCTGCTGCGGCGCGTTACGGCGCCCGGCCTATAGCCAGAACAAAAAGGGCGGCTTCCGTAAGGAGGCCGCCCTTGTATATGCAGTATGCTTTGTCGTCCGAAATCCGCCGGAGGCTACATCTTGTACAGCTCAGCGCCGGGGATGATCTTTACGTTGTTGCGCTGCAAGGTCTCGATGGCCTTGTCTGTGCGGTCGAAACGGAAGATCATGGTGGCGTCCTCGCCGGACTGCTGGACGAAGGCGTACATGTATTCCACGTTAACGCCCTCAGCGGAGAGCATGTCGAGGATGGCATGCAGGCCGCCGGGCTGATCCGTCACTTCGGCCGCCACAACGGTGGTGCGGCCCACGGTAAAGCCGTTGTCCTTGAGCACGGCCTTGGCCCTGTCAAAGTCGTCAACGATGAGGCGCAGGATGCCGAAGTCCGAGGTGTCGGCCAGAGACAGCGCCCGGATGTTCACCGAGTTTTCGCTTAGCACGCGCGTGACTTCGGCCAAGCGGCCTGCTCTGTTCTCCAGAAAGATGGAAATCTGTTCGGCTTTCATTGTATGGTGTCTCCCGTTTCAGCTTTCGTTTGCCGTCGCCGCTTCATGTAGAAACAACGATTTCTGTCTTGTACGCGATAACTGGTTCTTATGGCAAGCCATGTGGGGCGCGGCTGAGCATCTTTTGGCCCGCCGCGCCGGGCTGTGCTAGCGCTGGTCAATGATGCGCTTGGCCTTGCCCTCGGAGCGCTGGATGGTCTTTGGCTCCACCAGTTTAACCTTGGCGGTAACGCCGAGGAATTCCTTGATGCTTTTCTGAATTTTGCGTTCCAGAGCCTGCAGACCCCGGATTTCGTCGCTGAGGAACTTCTCGTCCACTTCCACCTGAATTTCCAGCGTATCCAGCGAACCGTGACGGCCAACGATGATCTGGTAGTGCGGGGCGGTGCCTTCGGTCTCCAGAATGATGCTTTCGATCTGCGAGGGGAACACGTTCACGCCGCGGATGATGAGCATATCGTCGCTGCGGCCCATGATGCGGTGCATGCGCACGAGGGTGCGGCCACACTTGCAGGGCACGTAGTCCAGCTTGGTGAGGTCGCGCGTGCGGTAGCGCAAGAGGGGCAGGGCTTCCTTGGTCAGCGTGGTGATGACCAGTTCGCCAACGGAGCCGGGGGGCAGGGTCTCGCCGGTTTTGGGGTCGATGATTTCGGGCAGGAAGTGGTCCTCGGCCAGGTGCAGGCCGTTCTGGGCGGCGCGGCACTCGCACGCCACGCCCGGACCCATGATCTCGGACAGGCCGTAAATGTCTATGGCAGTGATGCCAAGGCGCGCCTCAAGGTCGCGCCGCATTTCCTCCGTCCACGGTTCCGCGCCGAAGATGCCAACGCGCAGGGGCAGTTCGCGTATGTCCATGCCCGCATCATTCGATGCCTCAATAAGATACTGCATGTAGGACGGCGTGCTACAGATAACCGTGGGGCCAAAGTCGCGCAGCAGTTGCACCTGACGCCGCGTGCCGCCGCCGGAGACGGGAACGATGGTCGCGCCCAGCTCCTCCGCGCCGTAGTGCACGCCAAGGCCGCCCGTGAACAGGCCGTAGCCGTAGGCGTTGTGGACAATATCCGCAGAGCTTGCGCCAGCCGCCATGAACGAGCGAGCCATCAGCGTGGCCCAGTTTTTTACGTCGCGCTTGGTGTAGCCCACAACCGTGGCCTTGCCGGTGGTGCCGCTGGAGGAATGGATGCGCACCACGTTCTCGCGCGGGACGGCAAAAAGGCCAAAGGGGTAGTTGTTGCGAAGATCCTGCTTTTCGGTAAACGGAAGGTACTGGATGTCGGCTAGGCTGCGAATGTCGGCGGGTTTGACGCCTTTTTCATCAAGGCGCTTGCGGTAAAACGGAACGTTGGCGTACACACGTTCCACAAGGTTCTGCAGCCGCTTGAGTTGGAGTGTCTCCAGCTCTTCTCTTGGCATGGTTTCAGTTTCGACATCATAGATCATTGCCTGGTCTCCTCTCGAGTACATGTACCGTTTATGGTGTATGAAAAAGCAGGGGCGGGTACTGCACTGGTGCACAGCGCCGCGGCGCGCAACTGCGGGACTTCGCATTTCCCACAGTGCGTTGAAGTATCGGCAACCTTGCCCAATCCGCATGGAGCGCGTCAACCCTTTTTGCGCCCGCAGAAGCATGTTGTGGCAGGAAAACGGGACGAAACCTCCCCGCATGTAAATGCCCGCAGACCTTCAACAGACAGGATGGACGTACAGCATGACGATGCACCCGGTATATACACAGCCCGATGACTACGCCGTCCCCGGAGCGCAGGTGCTGGTTTTTGCAACGCGTGAGGCCATGGCGCGCGAGGCCGCGCGGCGCATTGCCGAGGCCTGCCGCGCCGCAGTGGCGCAGCGCGGTGTTGCCGCCCTGATGTTGGCCGGTGGGTCCACCCCGCGCCGCACCTATGAACTCCTTGCGCAGGAGGCGGACATGCCGTGGGCGGATATTCTTGTTCTGTATGGTGATGAACGTATGGTGCCGCCGGACGACCCCGCCAGCAACGCCCATATGGCGCACCAGACGCTGTTGTCCCGCGTGCCCATCCCCGCCGACAACGTGTTGCGCATAGCTGGCGAGAGTGGCGACGCCGCAGAAGCCGCCGCGCAGTACGATGCAGCCTTGCGCGGCGTGGCGCAGGAGCGCGGCCTTGACGCAACGCAGGGTGTTCCGGTGCTGGATGTGGTCCTGCTTGGCATGGGCGACGACGGCCACACCGCATCACTCTTTCCCTACAGCACAGCTCTTGATGAGCGGGCGCGGCTGGTGGTTCCGGCGCTTGCTCCGCCGGGCGCGGCTGTGTCGCAGCGGGTGACCGTGACCCTGCCGCTGTGCGCTGCGGCGCGGATGGTGGTCTTCCTCGCCACAGGGCCGCACAAGGCCGCCATCGTGAAGGAGATGGTCACCCAGCCTGCCGAGGCCGCGCGGCGCTACCCCGCGGCGCAGGTGGTTTCCGGCGGCGACCTGCTGTGGCTGCTGGCCGAGGTGGACGGCGGGGCCGGGGAGGGCGCGCTCCCATAGGCGCGCGGGCATGAACAGGGCAGAAAAAGCCCGACTGTGGCCGCGCGGCGAAGAAAATTCGCGCGGGCGGTGCGTGCCGTGTTCGGCAAGGGGGGGGCGACGAAGGGGGTGGGTTGATGCCTATCTGCCTGAAATGGTGGGGGATTTTTCTCCCGTTTGCTGTGTTGAGGCTGCTGGCCCAGCGCAGGGGCGGCTTTTGCGCATTTGGCTATCATTGCGGGCAAGTGGGAAATGCTTTATGTGATGTCGCGCGGCGTACGCGCACACGCGCGTGACCGCGACTGGACATGCGCCACAGGGAGGGTATCCTGTCCGGGTGGTGCGTGGCGTCTTGCCGCGTCCAGAACATGTGTGCATCCCGCCGTCCGCCCGCCGGACGGCCAGAGATATTTCCGCGTTGACCGGGGCCGGAGGCCTACTTTGGCCCCTTGGCGACGACACCAAAAGGAGCTTTTCCCAATTATGCAGAATTCCGAGAACACGACCCTTGGAACCGTTGAGACCATGAAGCGCGTGGCTGTGTGGCTTGACGAAAAGAAGGGACGCGACGTCGTGGCCCTTGATGTTGCCGGACTGTGCAGCATCACCGAAGGACTGGTGGTGGTGACCGCCGGCAGCGTGAAGCACGCCCAGGCCCTTGCCGACCATGTCCTTGACCGCAGCGGCGAGGAAGGCGTGGAGTACCTCGGTATGGAAGGCTACAAGACCGGCGGCTGGATTCTTGTGGACCTCAACGACGTGCTGGTTCACATTTTTCAGGATGACACCCGCGGCTTCTACAATCTGGAAGGCCTGTGGGCCGAAGCCGAAAAGGTCGAGCTGGACCTGCCGGAAGCTGACGCCTAGCGTCCCCTGCGGCTGATGAGCCGCTGCGCCACCGCGCCCGCCGCGGGCGCGTGCGACACCCCGCTCCCACCACGGGAATATGGTGGCCGACCCCAAGGAGGAACCATGTCTGAACCGAAACCTACTCTGCTTCTCATCCTCGACGGCTGGGGCATTGCCCCCGCGACGGACGGCAACGCCGTGTGTTTGGCCGGAACGCCGTACATCGACAGCCTCAAGGACGCCTATCCGGCAACGGTCCTCGACTGTTCCGGGCGCGCGGTGGGATTGCCGGACGGGTTCATGGGCAACTCCGAGGTCGGCCATATGAATATCGGTGCGGGCCGCGTTGTCTATCAGGACATGACGCGCATCGACATTGCCGTGGAGGACGGTTCCCTTGCCACACGTCCTGCCATTGTGGACTTGCTGGATGCCATCAAGGCGTCCGGCGGGCGTCTGCATTTGATGGGGCTGTTGTCCGATGGCGGCGTGCATAGCCACATCAACCACCTGTTTGCCCTCTTGGCCGTGGCCAAGGAGGCCGGGGTGGATGCTGTGGTGCACTGTTTTATGGACGGCCGCGACACTGCGCCGGATAGCGGCGCGGGCTACCTTGCCGCGTTGCAGGCGGAGATGGACCGCATCGGCCATGGCCGCATTGCCACGGTGACGGGCCGCTATTACGCCATGGACCGTGACAAGCGCTGGGAGCGCAACGCCCTTGCCTACGACGCGCTGACTCGTGCCAAAGGCAAAATGGTCGCCGACCCCGTCATTGCCGTACGCGAAGCCTACGAGGCCGGAGAGTACGACGAGTTCATAAAGCCCCTCATCGTCATGGATGGCAACGGTTCGCCCGTTGCCCGCCTTGAGGATGGTGACGGCGTGTTCTTCTTTAACTTCCGCGCCGACCGCGCGCGCCAGATTGTGCGCACGCTGTTTGACGACGACTTTGCGGAGTTTGCGCGGGAGCGTCGGCCCAAGCTGGCGGCGCTGACCACCATGACCATGTACGAGTCCGCTTTTCCGCTGCCTGTGGCCTTTGCCCCCGAGGGCATAGCCGACGGCCTTGGCGAGGTGGTATCGCGCATGGGGCTGAAGCAACTGCGCATTGCGGAGACGGAGAAGTACGCCCACGTGACGTATTTCTTCAACGGCGGGCGCGAGGAGCCCTTTGACGGGGAGGACCGCAAGCTGGTGCCGTCCCCGCGCGAGGTGGCAACCTACGACGAAAAGCCCGAAATGAGCGCCCGCGAGGTGACCGACGCCTTTGTGGAGTTGTGGAAGGACAAGGGCTATGACTTTGCGGTGCTGAACTTTGCCAATTTGGACATGGTGGGGCACACCGGAATTATTCCGGCGGCGTGCAAGGCCGTTTCCGTGGTGGACGAATGCGTGGCGCGCGTTGTTCCCGCCGTTCTTGAGCGCGGCGGACGGATTCTTTTGACGGCGGACCACGGCAATGCCGAGCAGATGCTCGACGCAGCCGGCGGCCCGCATACAGCACACAGCACGAATCAGGTTCCCCTCGTCCTCATTGAAGAGAGCGCATCCGGCACGCGCCTGCGTCCGGGCAAGCTGGGCGATCTTGCGCCCACCATCCTGTCCCTGTGGGGCGCGGATGTGCCGGAGGCCATGACGGGTGAGAATCTGGTGGAGGAAGCATAACAATGGATGAGCGGAACAAAAAACCGCTTGAGCCTGTACGCCCGCGCGGCGTGGAGCTGATATATTTCTACCCCTGCCCCTTTTGCGATCACGATGTCCCTCTTGTTGCGCCTGTGCAGGCCGGACGGGTGCGGTGCGAGGCCTGCGGCCAGCGCTTCCCCATCCTTCCTGTGGATGAGCGCACGCAGCGGTTCGTGAAGATTATGACCCATATGGGCCGTGCGGGAATCAACCCGGACTTCCTTTAGCGGCGGGGCGGACCATGCCAAATGTCCTGTGTTTGACCCCGTGCGGGGCAACACATCCCAGTGTTCGGCTGCGGCTCTTTCCCTTTATTGAGGAAGCAAAGGCCCGCGGCGGTGATATTCAGTGGCTCCAGTGCCCGGATGCCGCGCTCAAGCGCTTGGCGTTTTGCGCGCGTTTGCCTCGGGTGCGGACTATTGTCCTGCACCGGATGCTGCCTTCGTCCATGGAGCTGCGCGTATTGCGTTCGCGCTGTCAGCGCCTTGTGGTGGACCTTGATGAAGCCTTGTGGACAGCGCACCCCTCGCAGGGTGACATTGCGCCCAAGCAGGCCGACCGGCGCCTGAGGCGGCTCTTGAAAACCTGCGCCGCGGCTCAGCTGGTTATCGCGGGGACGCCCTTTCTTGCCGAAACGGTGGAAGGTGTGTCGTCCTCATGCCTGATGCTGCCCACCCCGGTGGATACGTCCGTCTACGTGCCCCCGGCGCAGCGCAAGCGCCGAGGCCGCCCGGTTGTGGGCTGGATGGGCACCACACGCAATCAGTACACCCTGCCGGATCTGTTTACGGATTTGACGCCCGCCGCGCCGCTGGTGCGCGTGCTGGTGGTTTCCGGCGAGGAGTACGTGCCGCCGGAGGAGTTCGACGGCGACTTTGCGCCGTGGAGCGAGGAGCGCGAGGTGGAACTCTTGCAGAGCATGGATATTGGCTTGATGCCCATGCCGAACAGCGAATACACGCGCGGCAAGTGTCCTGTGCGGCTTATGCAGTACATGGCCTGCGGCGTGGTGCCCGTGGCGTCGGACGTGGGCTTTAACCGCGATGTTATCACCCATGGACGCGACGGCTTCCTGGCCCAGACGCCCGACGACTTTGCGGAGTTTGTGGGCCTGCTGGCGCGGGAAAACGACCTGCGTAGCGAGATGGCCCAGCGCGCCCGCGAAAAGGTGCAGCGCCGTTTTGACACCGCCATCGCTTCCCGTGAGTTATGGCACGCCATGGATAATTTATAGCGCCGCATACACGGCGGCGCATGAAAGAAAACCGGCCGCATCCACTTTGGTGGATGCGGCCGGTTTGTGTTTTTGGGGGCGCGCGTTAGCTGATGGCCGGGTAGCCGCGCCGCGTCAGCAGGCGGTTATAGACCTCAATGCTGCGCTCGACTTTCTTTTCCAGCGTATACTCGGCGGCGTGGCGCAGACTGGCCTCGCCCCAGCGTTTGCGGGCGGTGTGGTCCTCGCAGATGCGGCGCAGGGCGCCGGCCAGCGGGTCCACCTTGGCCGGGGGCACCAGCAGGCCGTTGTCCGTCACAATTTCCGGCACGCCGCCCACGGCGGAGGCCACGATGGGCAGACCAAAGCCGAACGCCTCAATGAGCACATTGGGCAGGCTTTCGGACAGGGACGGCAGGATGAAGGCGTCGAAGATTTGCAGGTAGTCCGCTACGTTTTCCACGCGTCCGGGCATGTGCAGGCGGCCAGTGAGGCCAAGGGCCGTGCTTTTGTCCTTCCACAGCTTTTCCAGCACGCCAACGGCCACGAGGTGGGCGTCCACGCCGGACTGGGCGAAGGCCTTGAGCAGGTAGTCCATTCCCTTGACGGGCTTGTTGCCCGCCACGGTGCCCAGCACAAGGGCGTCCTCGGGGATGCCGAGGCTTTGGCGCATCTCCTGCGGGGAGATGGTGGCCGTGGTGCGCTTGTTGGGGACACCGTTGTAGATGACCTCGATTTTGCGCTTGGGACAGCCCACGGTGCGCAGCACGCGGCCACAGGCCTTGGAGTTGACCACATAGCAGTCCATACCCGGCGACCAGTAGGGCAGGGGATTGTTCGGGCGGTAGATGACGCCGCGGTAGCCCACACAGATGACGCCGCGCTTTTTCCACTTGAGGCTCCACCATGTGAGGTGCTTTTGGGCCTTGTTGTGGAAGGCGTGGGCGATGCAGGGCTCGCCTTCCGGCGGCAGGGCGGCTTCCACAAAGTCGCGCCACAGGGCGCGCTTTTCCGGCAGGTTGCGCCAGCCGATGCGGTTGTCCAGCCCGGTGATTTGGGCATTGTGGGGGACGAAGAACGTCAGTTCGTGCCCACGGGCGATAAGGCCCTGCGCCAAGTACATAGCCTGACGCGTGCCGCCGGACAGCGACGAACTCGAAGTCATGAAGATGAAGCGCACGGTTTAGTTGTCTCCGCTGTATCGATTCACCCGCTTGATCAATTCCGGGAGCACCGTTTCCGGTGCAAGGTCGTGCAGACAGGCCGTGGTGCCGAGGGGGCAGGTGTTCTCGTTGCACGGCTGGCAGGACAGGCCTTTGGTGATGTGTTCATGCTCCGGCGCGGGGAAGGTCCATGCGCCACCTGTGGAGCCAAGCACCACAAACGTCGGCGTATCCACTCCCACGGCGATGTGCCGGGGGGCGGAGCAGTTGCCGATATGCAGTGTGGCGCTGGCAATGAGGGCGGCCATCTCGCGGATGGTGAACATGGCTTCCGGCAGGATGACGGCGTCCGTGCCTGCGGCGCGGGCCACGGCCTCGGCATCGGGCTTTTCGCCCGGACCGTAGAAGAGCAGAAAGCGCAGGCGCTTGTCCTGCTGCGCGGCAAGCTTGCACAAGCGGCCGTACTGCTCGGCGGACCAGCGGCGGGTGGCGCGGCGGTGCGAGGGGTCCACGGTAATGAGCACGTGATCCGAGGTGACGCCGTAGTCATCGCGCAGGGTGGCCTTGGCCCATGCCATTTCGCCACGGGTCAGGTGTACGCGCGGGCGCTCGCCGTTCCATTCAATGCCGAGGGGGCGCAGCACGCTGGCCTTGGCCATGGCGGCATAGCCCTTCAGCATGGGGCAGTGGTGCGTGTAAAACAGGCGGTTGTACCACGGCGGCGTGTAGCTGAGGCGCACCTGCTTTTTGCCGCGAGGGGCAAAGAAGCGCGACAGGGCCACCACGTTGCGGATGCGCGGAAGCTGCTGAAAATCTACGATGATGTCGAACCGCTCCCGCGCGACCTCAAGGTAGAACCCTACCTGTGTGGTCAGCTTGCTGTGGTCCTTTTTGTCGATGAGCCATAGGCGGTCGATGTCCGGATTGCCGCGCAGGACGGCTTCGTTGACCTTCATGGTCAGCATGTGGATTTCCGCGTGGGGGAATTTTTGCCGCAGCAGGCTTATGGCCGGGGTGGAGAGCACCACGTCCCCAATCTGCCGCAGTTGGCAGACCAGAATTTTCTCCACAGCGTCCACGTCAAGGTCAATGGTGGGGACGGCGGTCATCGCAGCATCCCCCGCACCATCTCAACAAACTGCCGCGAGCGGCGTTCCAGAGAATGGTTGGCCTTGAACCACGACCACACTGTGCCGCGCAGATCAAACAGTCCCTCGTTATCCAGCGAGATAAGGGACTGGAGCGCGTCGGCAAAGGCGTCGGGGCCTTTGTCCTTGGCAATAAGCGTGGAGGACAGCGCCGGGATATCCGAGGGCCACGCCTCGCTGATGCCGCCCACGTTGCGGGCGACAGGGGCAAGGCCCTGCGACATGGCTTCCAGCAGGGTGTTGGGCAGGCCTTCGGAGAAGGAGGGCAGCACAAAGATGTCCGCCTTGCGCAGCACCTGCCGCACGTCCGCCACAAAGCCGTACCACGTCACTTCGTCCGTGAGGCCGAGGGAATCGCTGAGGGCGCGTAGCTCCTTTTCCGCGCTGCCGGTTCCGGCAATGTGCAGGTGGAACGAACAGCCCCGGTCCTTGAGGAGCTTCAGGGCGTGCAGAAGCTCTGCGTGGCCCTTGTCCGGGTTCAGCTGGCTGGTAACGGCAAGCTGGCGCGGCGTACGCACCACGGCCGGGGATTCCGGGGCCGGAATTTTGCCTGTGGGGATGACGGCGACGTCCTTGTCCGAGATAAAGGACATGCCGTCCACCAGTCCGTCCTTGATGTATTCACATGGCACAAGGATGCGCGGCGTGATGAAGCGGTGGGTGTTGCGGACCTTTGGCGTGTCGCGCATATCGCGCGGCAGGCCGACCCTGTGGATGACAGGGATGCCGCACAGGCGCGCTGCAACGCCCGCCGTGCGCAGGTCCTTGCCCACGTTTACCACCACCACATCCACGGCGTGCTGCGTGAAGTAGCGGACGAAGCGGTAGACCGTCAGCGGATTGTAGTCGAAGCCAAAGCTGATGGCGTGCGCATCCAGCCCGGCCTTTTGGGCCTTGTCCAGAAACGCGCCACGGCGGCAGAAAATGGCGGCTTTGTGCCCCATTTCCTCAAGCTGGGCGGCGAGGTCGAGAGTCCAAGCCTTAACGCCGCCGAAGCGGCGGGTGGCGTTGACGAAGACTATGTTCATTCGAGTATAAAACCCGTTTGCGTTGTGGCGTTTATGGCCGGATGGTGCGGCCTGTGTTCGTCTGGCGGGGCGCGGCGCGATGCTGGCGTCCCGCAGACCCGGCCTGTGGTATCAGAAACCACGCACGCGGACAACGCCGCGCGGGGCGCAATTCGTGCTCCGCCGTCTGCGCGCAGCGCTGGGGTGGTGCTACGCCGCCTGCGTCCGGCGCGGGCGGTACTGTTGCAGGGCAATGCCCGCCATGATGAATACCAGCCCAACAATGGTGGACGAGCGGATTTCCTCGCCCACCAGCAGGTGGATGAGTACCAGCGACAGAAAGGGTGAAATGAAAATAAGATTGCCCACCTTGGCCGCGGAGGAGGTTAGCTTAAGCGCCCTCAGCCACAGCACGAAGGTGATGCCCATTTCAAATACGCCCACATAGGCCGCGCCCAAAATGCCGCGCACGTCGCCCACCACGGGCGAGCTCAGTGCCAGCGTCGCCGCCGTCACATACACGGTGCCAAAGAGGAAATTTGCCGTCAGTCCGGCCACGGGGTCGCGGCCGTCGCGGGTGTTGTAAATCCAATACAGCGCCCAGACGATGGTGCTGCCAAGGGCCAGCGCCACGCCAAGCGGGTCGGAAAAGGTCATGTCCGTCAGCTTGCCGCGGGTGCTGATGACCACCACGCCCGAATAGCTCACAAGGATGGCGGCAAGGTCCTTGATGCTCAGGCGTTGGCCCAGCAGGGGAATGGACAAGAGCGCCAGCGTCACCGCCCACGTATAGTTGAGGGGCTGGGCCTCCTGCGCTGGGAGCAGGTCGTAGGCCTTGAAGAGGATGACGTAATACAGAAACGGATTCAGCAGGCCAAACGCCGCCGAAATCGCCCACTCCCGCCGGGAAAAAGCCATTAGCCTGCCGATGCCGCCTTGCGCGGCAAGCACGCCAAAAAGCGTCAGCGTGGAAAAGATGCAGGAGTAGAACAGCAGTTGCAGGTGGTCCATGTGCGCCAGCGACAGCTTGAATGCCGAGGCCACCGTGCTCCACAAGAGCACCGTCATGAGGCCGTAGGCGTAGGCTTTGCCTTGATTGGTCATGATGCGGCCCTCCGGCGCTGGGGCGTCATCGCTTCGCGCGCGGCGTGGTGCGAAGGCTGGCGGGCAGAAAGGGTGGCGGTTGGCATGGTGGCGTCTCTATGGGCGTTTGGGCGGGCGTTTGGACGGTGCGTGGCTGACCTGCGTGTGGCTGTAGCGAGGCGGGGCCGAAATGGTTCAGCCCTGCGCAAAATTCCGCGCGGCGGCCCTGTGTGGACCGCCACGCGGGAGGGTGTGCGGAAGGGCGTCCCCTATTCGGGCTTGGAGCCATTTACGGCAACGTGAGAGGTAATGAAGTCCACCACCTCGTCCGGCGTGTCGCATATGGTCATGAGTTCAAGGTCCTGTTCCTTGGCAAAGCCGCCCTCAACAAGGCGCGCCTTGAACCAATCCAGCAGGCCGTTCCAGTAATCGGACTTGTACAGCACGATGGGGAAGCGCTTGATGCGCTGGGTCTGAATGAGAACAAGGGCCTCGGACAGCTCGTCCAGCGTGCCAAATCCGCCGGGCATGGCGATGTAGGCCGACGCGTATTTGATGAACATGAGCTTGCGCACGAAGAAGTAGCGGAAGTCCACGCGGGTGGTGCAGTAGGGGTTGGCTCCCTGCTCCATGGGCAGTTGGATGTGCAGGCCAACGGACTCGCCGTCGGCTTCCTTTGCGCCCTTGTTGGCGGCTTCCATCAGGCCGGGGCCGCCGCCGGAAATGATGCTGTAGCCATGTTTGGCGAGCTTTCCGGAGAGTTCTACGGTATCTTGATAGAGCGGGTCGTCGTGCTTAATGCGCGCCGAGCCGAAGATGGAGATGCCGTTTTTGATATCGCTCATTGTGTCGAAGCCGTCTACGACCTCGGCCATGATGCGGAACAGTCGCCATGATTCGCGCATGGAAAGTTCGTCAATGAGGTATTGTCTTTGGTCAGTCACGTTAACTCCTTCAAATGACCGTTCTTTACATGACATGAGTGTGTCGGGTAACTCATGATGATGGCTCAAAGATGTGGATATATCGTTTCCCTTCGTTTTGAAACTAGAAATCATCCATGAATCTCCGCTGGGCGGAGACAACGCCGGGAGTACGCATGAAGGTTCAGTTCCTCGGGGCCGCGCAGACTGTTACGGGGTCGTGCCATATGATGGAGACCGCCGGCCACCGCTTTGCCGTGGATTGCGGCATGCATCAGGGCAACAAGGAAATCGACAAGCGCAACCTGAATACCGCCCCCTATGCCCCGCGCGATGTGGAGTTTTTTCTCATCACGCATGCGCATATTGACCACTCCGGCCTGCTGCCACGCATGGTTCGCGACGGCTTCTCCGGCACCATCTATTGCACGCCGCCCACCCGTGACCTTTTGGAGATTATGCTCCGCGACAGCGCGCACATTCAGCAGATGGAAGCCGAATGGAAAAGCCGCAAGCGCACCCGGCGCGGCGTTCAGACCGTAGACCCTCTGTATACCATGGCTCACGCGGAAAAGACACTGTCTCTGATTAAGACCGTGGAATACAACGAAACGTTTTTGCCGTTTCCCGAATTGTCCGTGCGCTACAGGGACGCGGGGCATATCCTTGGCTCTGCGTTTATTGAGCTGTGCGTCACAGAGGATGACGGCGAGTTTAAGGCTGTCTTTTCCGGCGACCTTGGCCGCCCGGACCAGCTTTTGGTCAAGGACCCGACCATCATTCAGGACGCGCATTATCTGTTTTTGGAGTCCACCTACGGCGACCGCAACCACAAGGACTCCAGCCAAAGCCGCGAGGAATTGGCCGAGGCCATCGCGTGGAGCTATAAGCACGGCGAAAAGGTCATCATCCCCGCCTTTGCCGTAGAGCGCACGCAGGAGGTGCTCTATACCCTCTACCTGCTGGAGAAGGACGGCAGGCTTCCGGCGGATATGCCCGTGTATGTGGACAGCCCCATGGCCATCCGCGCGACGGAGGTCTTCCAGAAATATCCAAAGTATTACGACGAGGCCACGCGCGCCATCCTCGATGCCGGGGAGGACCCGCTTTCGCTTCCCAATTTGAAGCTGACGCCGGAGACCACGCAGTCTATGGCCATTAACCAAAGCGAAGGTCCGGCGGTGGTTATTTCCGCCAGCGGCATGTGCAACGCCGGGCGCATCAAGCACCATCTGCGCCACAATCTGTGGCGTCCGGGCGCGAGTGTTGTGTTCGTCGGCTTTCAGGGCAAGGGAACGCCGGGGCGTAAAATCGTTGACGGCGCGGAAAAGATTCGTATCCTCGGCGAGGAAATCGCCGTGCAGGCGAAGGTTTTTACCATTGGCGGCTTTTCCGCCCACGCGGGGCAGAGCCAAATTCTGGAGTGGCTGGAGCATTTCCGCACGCCGGAGATGAAGGTCTTCCTCGTACACGGCGAGAATTCCGCCCAGAAGACGCTGGCGTCGCTCATTGAGGAGCGCTTTGGGCTGTCGGTGCACGTTCCCGGCTATTTGGAAACCTGCACCATGAAGCCCGGCCTGCCGCTGGAGGTGGAGGTGGACGAAGAGCGGGCGCACCCCAGCATCAACTGGGACTACCTGTTCGCGGACGCCGAATCCAAACTGCGCGACATGCGCGACAGGCTGGACACCATTCAGGAGAAATCATGGGTGGACCAGACGGACCTGCGCGACAGACTGCTTGCCATCAACAAGGAACTCATGGAGTTCATTTCGGAAGTGTAACGAATGCGAATTATTAGCGGAGAATTCAAGGGGCGCTCCATCCGCTCCGTGGAGGGGCCGGGGTACCGGCCCGCCACGGGTAAGGTGCGGGGCGCCATCTTTTCCATGCTGGAAGCGCGGGGCGTGGATTGGCAGGACCTGCGGGTTCTGGACCTGTTTGCGGGCAGTGGCTCGCTGGCGCTGGAGGCGCTTTCGCGCGGGGCGGAGTTTGCCATGCTTGTGGAGATGAACCGCAAGGCCGCCGCATGCATCAATGGCAACCTCAAGACCCTTGGCCTTGGCACAGGGCGCGCCAAGGTGCTGCCCAAGGACCTGTTCAAGGTGCTGGCTACTGCGCCGAATGCGCCGTTTGACCTCGTCTTCATCGACCCGCCCTACGGCAAGGATTTGCTCGTCCCCGCGCTGGAAAAGGCCCTGCGCAACAGGTGGATAGCAGACGACGCCTTTGTGCTGGCCGAGGTGGAAAGCGGCCTCGAACTGGACCCGGACACCGTAAGCCCCCGTCTGGAAACCGTGACGGACAGGCTCTACGGACAGACAAGGATAGTGGTATGGAAGAAGAACTGATGGAAGAAGAGGGCGTGAAAAAGGGCGAAGTTATCGCGGTATACCCCGGCACCTTTGACCCGCTCACCAACGGCCATGTCAGCCTCGTCAAGCGCGGGCTGACCATCTTTGACAAGGTGGTCGTCGCCGTGGCGCAGGATACGGGCAAGAACTCGCTCTTCACCTTGGAGGAGCGCGTGGAAATGGCGCAGGAGGTCTTTGCCGACAATCCGCGCGTGGAGGTGGAGAGCTTCTCCGGCTTGCTGGTGAACTATGTGCTCAAGCGCGGCGCCAGCGTGGTCCTTCGCGGCCTGCGCGCGGTGAGCGACTTTGAGTACGAGTTCCAGATGGCGCTCATGAACCGCCGCCTTGCCCGCAGCATCCAGACCGTGTTCCTGATGACGGACTACAAGTGGATGTACATCAGCTCGTCCATCATCCGGCAGGCCGCGTCCCTCGACGGCAATATTCAGGGGCTTATCCCCAACCTTATCGTTCCCCGCGTGTACAAGAAATTTGCCGAAAAGGCGCGCGAGGAGAACGGACCATCAACTCTGTAACCACAGCTTCGGATTCCATGCCCACACCGCTTCTTTGCATTCCCGGCCCAACAGGCGCGGGCAAGACTAGCGCCGCCATTGCCGTGGCGCAGGCCCTTGACGGCGAGGTTATCAACTTCGACTCCCGTCAGGTGTACGAGGACTTCCCCATCATCACGGCCCAGCCCTCGCCAGAGGAGCGCGCCGCGTGCCCGCATCTGCTGTACGGCTTTTTGCCGACGCACGAAAAGTTGGGCGCGGCGGCCTATGCCGACATGGCCCTTGAAACCATTGCCGAGGTGCACTCGCGCGGCAAGCTGCCCATTATGGTGGGCGGAACGGGGCTGTATCTGCGGTCCCTCTTGCAGCCCCTTGCCCCGGTGCCGCCCATACCGGACGACATCCGCGCCAGTGTGCAGGAGGACTGCGAAAAGCGCGGCCCCAACGCCCTGCACCGTGACCTTGCGGCAATGGACGCCGCGCTGGCAGAGCGCCTGCATCCCAACGACCGCCAGCGCATCATGCGCGGGATTGAGGTCTACAAGGCTACGGGCAAGCCGTTGACCCAGTGGCACAAGGAAACGGCGGACACCCGCGATTTTGTGGCGCTGAAGCTGGGCGTTGGCGTCTCCCTGACGGAACTGACGCCGCGCCTGTACACGCGCATTGAGGCGATGCTGGAGATGGGCGCGCTGGATGAGGCCCGCCGCGCCATGGAGCGCAACGCGGACCCCAAGGCCGCTGGCTGGTCCGGTATTGGTTGCGCGGAACTCCACGCGTACCTGAGCGGCGACCTTGACCTTGAGGCCGCCAAGGCGCTGTGGGGCAAGAACACCCGCGCCTATGCCAAACGCCAGTTGACGTGGTTCAACGCGGACAAGGACATCCAGTGGTTCCGCCCCGGACGGCACGAGGCGATGATAGAGCGCGTCAAAGCGTTTTTTGCCTAGCCGGATGCTCCCGGCGAAAGATATGACAAACGGCGTCGGTCCTGAGGGATCGACGCCGTTTTTGTATGGGCGGAATGGGGCGGTGCGGCGCACATGTTGTGCGTGAGTTTTTCGGGACTTTTTTGTGCCCCGCCGCAACCGCTGGGAAAATTGGCGCTAGATGCGGCGGCGCACGCCTTTGGCCATCAGCGCGATGTGCTTGGGCGTCAGGCTAAAGATGAGCGTGCCGTGGCGGGCGCGGGGACCGGGTATCTCAATACAGATGAGACCGGAATTCTGCACGGCTACGCGCTGGCGGTCGTCGCCGGTGATGAGCAGGCTGGCCAGCTTGGCGAGGTTGGGCATGTGTCCGGCGATGAGCACGGAATGCGCGTCCACCAGCGAGTCAATGCGCTCCACGGTTTGGTGGGCGGGCGTCATGGCTTTGACGTCCGGCGTGGTCATGATGCTCTGTTCGGGAAAGCCCGTGGCGCGGGCCATAATCTCCGCCGTTTCGCGGGCGCGGAGCTTGGGGCTGGTGAGGATGGTATCAAAGGCGATGCCGAGTTCGGCGGCCACCAGCGCGGTTTTACTCACCTGTTCCACGCCGATGGGGCTGAGGGGTTCGTCGGGCGCGGCCTCTTTGGGCAGGTTCGCGCCGTGCTGCATGAGGTAGAGAAGCATCCAGGCCTCCTCGGCGGGCGGGCCGCCGGTGTTTTCTTCCATGTATCCAAATGATTGCACGGGGAAGTTGCGCTCCCGGCGCAACCGTGTTTTCATCAATGATTATCAGACGGTAGGGAGTCGGGCAACCGCCTGTGCATGAGGCGGATGTTTCACGGCGCGTTTGGCGGCGTTTTTCACGGTTTTTGCACGTGTCGTCGCAGGTGGGCGGCTTATGCCGCTTTCAGCGGCCTAGGTGCGGCGTGGCGCCGTCATCTGGTTGAGAAAGGGGCGTGCCTCGTCAGCGGGGCGCACATTTGGCAACCCACCGGAACCACTGACGCCTGCCGCGTCTGCGGCGGCACAGGGAGTGGGCATGGTGTTTGGCACACGGCTTGGTCGACGACAGCTTTTGCACATGCTTGGCGTTGTGGCCTGCGGCGCGGCGGTGACGCCGTGGCGCGCCATGGCGGCCGGGCCGGCGCTGGACCTTGGCCTTGCCGCGCAGCAGGCGCTGGATGCGGGCGAGGCAGGGCGCGCGGCGGAGCTGTTGACCCGGGCGGTGCGTCTGAATCCGGACGACGCATGGCTGTGGGGTCTCCTTGGCCGCGCCGAGTGGGCGCGGGAGCGGCGCGCCCCTGCGGCGCGCGCATTTCGCCGTGCTCTTGGTCTGCGCCCGGACGATGCCTATTCCCGCATGATGCTCGACATGCTGGGCCAGCAGCCTCTTGACGCACCCCCGCCAGCGCCCCCGCGCTCGGAATCACCCCTTGAACGCCGCGCCCGTGAGGAGCGCGAAGCCTACGCGGCGGAGCACGGCGATGTCGCCCCGGGCGGCGCGGGATACCGCATCCGGCGCGTTGTGCTGGACCCCGGCCACGGCGGCTTTGACCCCGGCGCGGTGGGGCCGGGCGGTCTGCGTGAAAAGGACGTCAATCTGGCCGTCGCCCGCCACGCCGCGCAGGAGCTCAGCCGCGTGGCGCCGCATCTGCATGTGGCCCTCACCCGCAGCGCGGATACCTATCTTCCCCTTTCTGCCCGCACCGCCGCGGCCAACCGCTTTGGCGCGGACCTTTTTCTTTCCCTGCACAGCAACGCCAGCACCCGCGCTGCGGCCCACGGCATCGAGACCTATTCTTGCTCCGAAACGGCCTCCAGCCGCGAGGCGCGCCGCCTCGCGGATTATGAAAATGCCGTGGTGCGCTTTGATGGTCCGGTGCCGCGCAGGGAGCAGTTTTTGGACCTTGAGGGCATTGTGTTCCGCTTTGAACGGCGGCGGTATTGGCGCGTGGGCGCGCAGGTTGCCCAGCGTATGCAGGCGCGGCTGGCCGATGGCTTGCCCTTTGCCGATCGGGGCGCCCAGCATGCGGACTTTTATGTGCTGCGCAAGGCGCGGATGCCCTCGGTTCTGCTTGAGACGGGCTTTGTCTCCAACCCCGATGAGGAGCGCCTGCTCGCGGACGCCGCCATGCAGCGGCGCATTGGCGTGGCCGTGGCCGAGGCCGTGGTCGCCCTTAGCGCGCAGGAGGTGGCGGGATGACGCGGCAGGGCGCGGGGGTGAACAGGCTACGCCGTGTGCGGCGTGGTGTCGCCGTGCTTGCGGTGCTGTTCGCCGCGCTGTGGTATGCGCATGCGGCGTGGGCCGGGCCGGAGGCGGAAGCCCCAGCTGGTGTGGACGCGCTGGTTTTGGCCGGGTCGCAGGCGCTCTATGACGGCAATGTACAGGAGGCGGAGCAGTATTTGCGCCGCGCAGTGGAGGCGGACCCGCACAGCGTGTTTGCCATGAACCAGCTTGGCGCGGCCCTCGCACGGCAAAAACGCTTTACCGAGGCGGGGCGGATGTTCACCCGCGTGCTGGCGCTGGATGAAGGGAATCTGTTTGCGTTGATATGGCGGGGCGTTTTGGCCCTTGAGGCCGGGCGGCCCGGCGCGGCGCGGCGCGCATTTGGCGCGGTGCTGGAGCGCGACGCCGCAAATCCGGACGCGCTGTATTTTCTGGGCGTGGTGCACGCCTCGGCGCGGGACCGGGACGGCGCGGTGCGCTATTTCACGCGGGCGGGGCAAGCGGCCATGCGCCTTGGCGGGGATCCGGAGGCGCAATACCGGCTGGGTGTGGCCTATCGGGGGCTGGGGCTAGCCGCCAATGCGGAATTGGCATTTGAGCGCGCCCTTGCTCTGCGTCCGCGCTACGGCATGGCTCTTGTGGAGCTTGGCTGGGTGCGCCTGAACCGTGGCGACCGGGCCGGGGCCGAGGCCGCGTGGACGCGCGCCGCCGGCCTTGGCGGACGCGCCGCCGAGGAGGCGCGCACCAGCATGGCGGCAACGCTCACGCGCGACGCCATTGCCGCGCAGGAGGCGGGAAACACCGCTGAGGAGCGCAAATTGTGGGGCCGGGTGCTGGAATGGGACCCGGAGAACAGGGCGGCGCGGCACCACTTGCGCTGAACCCGGCCGCAAGGTATTTATTTTGTTGGAACCATGCGCCGCGCAGGAGAGGGTCCTACGGGGCGACACAGCAATCGAGGAGAGCATCGTATGAGACGGATGGCATGGGCCTTAACGATGGCGGCGCTGGTGGTGTGTCTCGTGGCTTCTGCGGCGATGGCGCAGACCTCACAGACGACGCAGGGCGCGCCCTACGTGCAGGAAGCGGAACAAGGCTCCGTGAATTGGCAGACCGGCCTCATCACGGCAAAGGGTATTGGCGCGCCGCCGGAGAGCGGGGCGAATCAGGCGCAGCTGCGCGGCATGGCGCTGCGCGCGGCTACGGTCATTGCGCGGCGCAATCTGCTGGAACTCCTTAAGGGCGTGCAGATTGACTCCACCACCACGGTGGAGAACTTCATGGTCGCCAGCGACGTTGTGGTGGCGCATCTGCGCGGCTATTTGCAGAATTCCCAAATTTTGGACACGGCCTATATGTCCGACGGCTCCGTGGAGGTGACCGTGGGGCTGCGGCTGCGTGGCGGTGTGGCGGACGTTATTCTGCCCAAGGCGTCGGAGTTCAACATTCAGCGCCCCGCGCCCGCCGTGGCTGAGCCGCAGGCGCCCGCAGAGGCGGCCCAAGCGGAGAATGCCACAGCCGGGGGTGACCCCATGGCCGAGGCCAAGGCCGCAGCGGACGCGCGCCCCGTCACCGGGCTGGTGGTGGATGCGCGCGGGCTGGGCCTGCGTCCGGCCATGAGCCCCCGCATTTTGGACGAGGACGGGCGCGAGGTTTACGGCACTGCCGCCGTCAAGCGCGGCTACGCCATCAAGCAGGGCATGGCCGGGTACGCCAAGGAGCCGGAAGGCGGCGCCGTGGCCCGCCGTGCGGGGGATAATCCGCGCGTGGTGAAGGCGCTTCGCGTGTCCGGCAAGGCCGGGACCGATGTGGTCATCGCCAATGCCGCGGCCGAGGATATCCGCGCCACCAACAGCGAGTGGAAGTACCTTGCCCAGTGCCACGTGGTGCTCGTTCTCGACTAAACCGCTACTGCTCACCGAATATACCGGGGAATCATTATGACGAAATATCAAGGCGTTTTGGCCTGTCTTCTGGCGGTTGCCGCCCTTGCGCTGGCCGGTTGCGGCGGCAAGGACGCGCGCACGCCCTCGGGCATGTGGGACAGCCCTTTGCACCATTTCAACAACGGCATTGAACTGCTGGACGAGGGCGACATCACCGGCGCCACCGTGCAGTTTGAGCTGGCGCTGCAGATTGACGGCGAATATCCGCCCGCCCTCGCCGGGATGGGCTACCTTGCCGCGCTGTCCGGCGACGAGGACGCCGCCGAAGACTCCATCGACGACGCCTACGACGAAGTGGACGACGACATGCCCGTTGCGGTCCAGCTGTGGCCGTACATTTTGGACATCCGCTCCCGCGCCGCGCTCTACGCCGCAGGCCGGATGGACCGGGACGACTTTATCGAAGGCGTGGACGACGTGTTCGCCGACGCCTCGGAAATCGCCCCGGAGAATGCCGCTCTGTACTACTGGACGGGCGAGGCGTATGTGGACGCGCTGGAACTGCGCGCCGCCGAGGTGATGTTCCACCGCGTGCTGGAGATGAAGCACGGCTACGAGGAGCGCGCCCGCGCCCGCTGGGAAGTGGTGCAGGCGGCCAACCGCGCCGCGCCCGGCACCGTGGTGGGCAAGCGCATTGCCCTGCTGCGGACCATCACCCGCGCCGACCTTGCCGCGCTGCTGGTGGAGGAGCTTCGCGTGAAGCGCTTCTACTCCCGTACGCAGAGCGTTATGGACAAGTCCTTTCAGACGCCGGACCAGAGCCGCGCCGCCGTGGCCCTTGACGTTGAGGCCGCAGTGCGCGACATCGACGGCCACCCCCTGCGCGCGGACATCGAAAAGGTGCTCCATTACGGCGTGAAGGGGCTGGATCTGTATCCGGACCGCACCTTCCGCCCGCAGGCGGCGGTGACCCGCGCCGAGGCGGCCATGGTGTTTGAGGACATTATCGTACGCGCCACGGGCGACAAGGCCCTTGCCACCCGATACATCGGGCAGGAGAGCCATTTCCCGGATGTACGCGGCGACCATTCGGCCTTTAACGCCATTATGCTGTGCACCACGCGCGGCGTGATGCAGGCCGATATCCGCACCGGCGCGTTCCGTCCCCTCGGGCGGCTGTCCGGCGTGGAGGCCCTTGGCGCGGTGCAGCGCCTGCGGCATGAACTGCGGCTCTTTGAATAGCGCTTTTTGGCCCCGCAGTGCGGGGCGAGTCTTTCACAAAAACCATACGGCGCGGCATACGGAACCTTCCGCTGCCGCGCCGCTTTTCATTCAACACGAAAGGGTGTAATCGACATCGGTCATGAAGTATCATCGCACTTTACTTGGAATCCTGTTGTGTGCGGCCCTGTTCGCGGCCGCTATGTGGAGTGGCCCCGCCATGGCTGGCGAGGTCAGCGTCGCGTGGCGGCCAGATGCGGAGGACGCCGTCATCACCAGCCGTTCCGGCGCGTTGCAGGTCGGTCTTGGCCGCGCTGTGGTGCAGGATGCCCTGTCGCTCCTGCCCGGCGAGCTGGACGAGGAGCGTGTGAATATGCTCCGCCAGCGGCTTTTGGATAAGGCATGGGACTACGTGCTCAGCTACTCCGAACGCGGCCTTGATGTCACCGAGGACGAGCAGGGCACCATGAAGACCCTGCGCCTTGACGTGACGGTCAACCGCCCCGCCCTGAAAAAGGAACTCAAGCGCCTTGGCGTGTTCTACACCGTCGCAACGCCGCAGGCCTTTGACATTCACCTGACGGATGGCGCATCCGATGCGTGGGACGACCTTGGCCGCTTGCAGCGCTTTACCGGCGTTCGCGTGCGCAGTGGGGCGTCTCCGCTTTTGCAAATCAGCCGCGACGCTGAAGGCGTGTGGACCGGCCGCCTGAGCCAGGACGACGAATTCTGGATTGAAGCCGACAAGGACCTGGCCCTCATGTGGGACCGCCTGTGGGGCCATTTCTTTACCCGTCCCGGTGCCGACGCCGGGCTGGTCTCGTCCCTGTCGCTCATCATTCAGGGCTGGTACGCCCCTGACGGCGCCAAGGCCTTTGATGCGGAGCTTCGCTCGTGGGACAAGGCGCTGGAATCCGCCGACCTCACCGAAGTGCATATGCTGCCAGACGGCATTGCCGCCACATGGCGCGTGGCTACACTCGACCGCGAGGCGCTGAAGGCACGTCTCGACGAATATCTCCCTCCCCGTGGGCTTTCCTATAGCTTTGACACCTTGCCTTAATCTGATTCCCTGTATTATGAATGAGTTGTCGTATATGGGCGTCCGCGGCGAAAGCGGGCGCCCGTATTCACCATTTCATAATCGGGGAAGGCTATGCCGTTTTACCAGAGCAACTGGACCATTCCCAATATACTCACCGTCCTGCGCATCCTGCTGACGCCGGGGTTCGTGATGGCCTTTTTGAACGGCCGTGTGGACGTGGCGTGCGCCTTTTTTACACTGGCGGGCGTGACGGACGCGGCGGACGGGCTGCTTGCGCGTGTGCTGCATCAGCGCACCCACCTTGGGGCCATGCTGGACCCCTTGGCGGACAAGGTGCTGCTGACGGCGGCATTTTTGTGCATGGGCGTTGCGGAGTGGGTGCCCTCGTGGCTGGTGGTGCTGGTCATTAGCCGCGACCTTATCATCGTGGGCGGGCTTGCCCTGCTGACGTTTTGGGGCGTGGACATCCATGACGAGATTCGTCCGTCATTCATGAGCAAACTCAACACCACCGGGCAGATTCTCATCACCTTTATGGTGCTGGTGCAGCATGCGGGCTGGTACGCCATGCCTCTGCCGATTCTTATTCTGACCTATGCTGTGGGAATTTTGACCGTGCTGACGGGCATAGACTACGTTCTGCGAGGCCTAGCCCTGTTCCCCGCCAATGGCGACGGAAAGCCGTAGCGCGGCGCGGCGGCCTTCCTGCGGATGGCGGCGTGACGGCGGGGGCTGACGGCGTAGTGTTTTTTCGCCCGCTGGCGGGGCTGAGATGGCGGCGCAGTGACGCTGCGCCGTGCTGAAGCCTTGCAGGACTTGGACTGGATGGGTGCGGCGCTATGAAGCGGCGTGCTGAAGCGGTCGGGGCTGAAGTGCTCTGCGACGGGTGCAGTGAGGCGCGCGTGGAGGCGTGAGCCGGGCTGGTATGACGCCGGGTAAACGCGGCCCACGGCCCGGAGGTGTTTGGCGGATTATGGTCCGTCACAGCGTTCTGGACGGGAAAGATAAGGCAGGATAAATAAAACCCGGACGGCGTGGAGTCGTCCGGGTTTTATTTATACGCGGAAAAAAGAGAGAAACGAAGACGACGACCTTAGGCCTTGTCCTTGTCTTCTTCCTTTTCCTCTTTTGGGGTTACGTCAATTTCGCTGGGTTCGGACGTGGCCTTCTTAAAGTTCTGAATGGCCTGACCAATGCCGCCGCCGATTTCCGGCAGTTTCTTGGCGCCGAAGATTACCAGCACGATTACGAGAATAATCAGGAGTTCCCAAATTCCTAATCCGCCGATCATGTGATGCCTCCGTGTGAGTATTGTCAGTGGCTATACACGCGCGGAAAACCAAGGTCAAGACGGGGGAGCCTCGCCCGGCTTTGGAATTTGCTTGATATTTCGCAGGATACCTGAAAGATTTTTAAAGACGCCAGCATTGGCTGGCGCGATTTTGCGATATTTTTGGCGAGAGGGGAGAGCAGCGTGGGAGATGATACCAAGGTCCGCAGATTGCCCGGAGACAAGTGTGTCTTCTTCCGTCTTGGGTGCTGCATGTATAAAGAGGTGTTGAATCCCGGCTACCACGATGAATTCCGGTGCAAGGCGCTTGTGGACCTTGAGGCCGAATACGATACGTTCCTTGATAGGGCCGAGGCCTTTCATCTGGATGAGGAGATGGCCTCGCGCATTTGGCATTCGCGCCTGACGCGCTACGCACAGGGCGGGTGCGAGTGTCCGGACTTTCGCCCCGGCGAAGCGGACAGCGTACCGGGGTGCGCCTTTGCCTTGGGATTTCTGTGCCTGAAGGCCCTGCCGAAGTGTGGGGGCCAGTGTACGTACTTTCGCCTGCCGCCCAATGCCGCCCGAGATACCGCCCCCCATGACGACGAATCATGACCCGCAAGAGAGAGCACGAATGGAATTGACCCGCGATATTCTCTTTTTCCCGGAAATGCATGCCCCGGAAGGCGCGCAGTATCCCGCCACCATCAAGTTTTTTGACCCCGGTCTGGCCGACCCCGCAGACGGGCGTTACCTTATGCCCGAGGGGCTTCCTCTGTCCCGGCAGGACGCCATGAACTGGCTGGGGCAGACCACAGGCTACGCCGAGTTGTTCCAAAAGCCCGGCGACCTGCGCGCCCACAGCGCCACGCACGAGGACTTCTTTACCGGTTCGACCATGGACATCGCCAGCGAGCTGATGGCCATGGAGGCCCCCCGCGCGGAAAAGGCCGAGGCAGACGATGCGGCGGCTTCCAGTGCGGCCAAGGCGCAGGGTGTGTTGCTCCTTGCATGGCTGCGCGAGCAGCGCTACCGCGAACTGTCGTCCCTTGATGCCGGTCTGGACAAGGTCTGGGAGATGTTCGACGAAACCGTTGGGCTGGACCCGGACGACCGCGACGAGATTGACCACCTGGACGCCGATGTGTTCGCCCCGCTTGGCGAGGTGGCTCCCTATGCCGAAAATGGCGTGTGGAAGCCCGTGCTGGAGGCCATGCTCCGCCTTTTGCCCGAACAGACGGTGCTTTTCGTCCGCGAACAGGCCGTTGTTGACGAATGGGTGGACGCGGGGCTGACCTTTGCCGACCCTACGCCGGAACTGGCCGAAGCCGCGCAGGACGCGCCCCTTGCCGAGGGTGAGCGGCTGGCTTTGCTGGTTGCGCCCGGCTATCAGTTGTCCCTGCGCGCCAAGCTCCCCGAGGGCAGTGCGTGGCTTGCGGGCGACCGGACCATGCTTGTGGTTCTGCGCGGGTAATCCACTGCGCGTTTGACGTCCCCCCGGCGCAATTCGGGCGCACACCTGACAGAATCCGGGGCAGAACTTCGGGCACACCTTGGGCGGCAGCGCACGTGCCGCCGCCATGACACACCATCGCGCCCCAGCGCGCGACAAGACGGACAAGGACGATTGTTCATGTTTATCTGCAATGATTTTTGTGGGCTGGACTTTTTGCGTGGTCTCAAGGGCGTTGTCTTTGATTGCGACGGCGTCATGTTTGACACGCGGGCCCTCAATATGCGCTTCTACAACCTGATTCTCGACCGGATGGGACTGCCGCCCATGGACAAGGGACAGGAGGACTATGTCCACGCCCACGCCGTTCGTGAATCCATCGCCCACATCGCCCCGGAAGGGCGGCTGGACGAGGCGCTGACCGTGTGGAAGGGTCTCGACTATACCGAGCTTATCCCCAGCATGGTGCCGGAGGATGGCCTGTATGAACTCCTTGGCACGCTGCGCGCCGCCGGGCTGAAGATGGGCGTCTATACCAACAGAACCAACACCATGGAACTGGTGCTGGAAAAGTTTGGCATGGCGCAGTTCTTTGACCCGGTGATGACGGCCCGCATTGTTGCGCCCAAGCCGCATCCCGAGGGCATGCACCGCATTCTTGAGGCGTGGAACATCGCCCCGCACGAAATGGCGTATATTGGCGACACCGAGCTTGATGCACAAGTGGCTGGCGCGGTTGGCGTTCCCTTTTGGGCGTATGGTAACGAGTCGCTTCAGGCGCAGATGTATCTGCGCGATTTTTGGAGCCTGCGCCGCCGTATCGTGCATGCTGCACGCGAAGGCGGAGTGCTTGGTACGGGGTGCACCCGTCCGCACTGTGAGGCGTAGAAAAATAACCCTTGCTAGTTGAGGGTGGATGTGCCAACAATTCTTTAACCCGCAACTCCCCAGCATAGCTGAAATGCGGAAGGTTTTCACGGAGGAAAGATGGGTCCGATAGTAAGCGGATTGATTTACATACTTCTCATGGTTCTGAACCTCTACAAGTGGATTGTCATCATTTCTGCACTCATCACGTGGGTGCGTCCCGATCCTTACAATCCTATTGTGCGTTTTCTGCGTTCCGCCACGGAGCCGGTGTTTTACCGCGTTCGCAAGTGGCTGCCGTTTGTCTTTGTTGGCGGTGTGGACCTTTCGCCGATTGTCGTGCTTTTTGCCATATTCTTCTTGGAGCACGTCGTCAGGGGCTATTTCCCCATGCTTATGATGTAGGCAAAGGAGTTCATGATGGCGGTTTCTAAAATCGATGTTCTCAACAAGACGTTTGGGCGTTCATTTCGTGGATACACCTGCGCGGAGGTTGACGCCTTCCTGCAGGAGGTTGCGGATTCTCTTGGCGCACTGTCCGAGGCAAACAAGGCGCTGGACGCCCGTGTTGCCTCGCTGGAGCATGCGCTGGAGGAGCACAAGGGGCGCGAACAGACCCTGCGCGACACTCTGGTAACCACGCAGCGCATGGTGGACGACATGAAAGCCACCGCGCAGAAGGAAGCCCAGCTCATCATCGACGCCGCCAACGCCAAGGGCGAGGTGCTCCTTAATCAGGCGCACAATCGCCTTGCGCAAATTCACGGCGACATCTCGGAACTGAAGAAACAGCGCACGCAGTTCGAAGTAAAGCTTCGGTCCATTCTTGACGCGCACCTACGCATGTTGGAGCTCGACAAGGAGGAAGAAGAATCGCTCGACGCTGCTGAGCAGAAACTCAAGTTTATCAAAAAGGCGGGCGCTTAGTCCGCCTTTTTGCGTATCGGGGAACGGTTTGGAAGATTCGCTTCCGGTATATGTGCGTAAGGTCTCTGACGAAAGCTGGGCGCTGTCCATCTGGGTGCAGCCCGGTGCCAAAAAGAGCGCCGTGGAGGGCATCCACGACGGTTGCCTCAAGGTCCGCCTGATGGCCCCGGCCGTCGAGAACAAGGCCAACAAAGCCCTCACGGCGTTCATCGCCGCCGAGCTTGGCGTGAAAAAAGGCCGCGTACACATTGAAAAAGGCGAAAAAAGCCGACGGAAGACAGTGATTGTTGAAGCAGGATCCGAACCCCCTTGGCCACAGTAGGCCTCGGGGGAGACGATAGGAACCATAAGTCAAAAGGAGTAGGCTCATGGAAAGGAAGGATCTTGAATTGATCACGAGGCTTGCTGATAACAATTCCGAAGTCAAGATTCTCTGGGAAGAGCATCAGCTTTATGAAAAGCAGCTCGAAAAGCTTGAGAAGAAAGCCTACCACTCACCCGAAGAACTGCGAGTTATAAAGGACCTGAAAAAGAAAAAGCTTGCTGGCAAGACCAAGTTGCAGAGCATCATAGACCGGGCCACAGCGGAGGGCTGATATGGAGCTGACCGGGGCGCAGATTCTGCTGGAGAGTATGAAACAGGAAAACGTGGAAAGCATTTTTGGCTTTCCCGGTGGGGCTGTCATCGACATATACGATGAAATCCCCAACCATCCTGAAATCACGCACTATCTCGTCCGCCATGAGCAGGGCGCGATCCATGCCGCGGACGGCTACGCCCGTGCGACTGGCAAGGTCGGCGTGTGCCTCGTTACGTCCGGTCCCGGTGCCACCAACACCGTGACCGGCATCGCCAATGCCTAT
Organism: Desulfobaculum sp. SPO524; assembly: GCF_044987625.1. NCBI lineage: Bacteria > Pseudomonadati > Thermodesulfobacteriota > Desulfovibrionia > Desulfovibrionales > Desulfovibrionaceae > Desulfobaculum > Desulfobaculum sp. SPO524. Next base: position 356,184 of record NZ_JBJDSB010000003.1, read on the forward strand.
ATGGACTCCATCCCCGTGGTTATCTTCACCGGGCAGGTTCCGTCCAACCTCATCGGAAACGACGCCTTTCAGGAAGTCGACATCGTGGGCATTACCCGCCCATGCACCAAACATAACTACCTCGTCAAAGACGTCCGCGACCTTGCGCGCGTTATCAAAGAGGCCTTCTACCTCGCCCGTACCGGTCGTCCCGGTCCGGTGCTCGTCGACTTGCCTAAGGACGTGATGCAGGCCAAAACGGAATTCTCCTATCCCGAAACCTGCTGCATGCGGAGCTACAAGCCCACCGTCGAGCCAAACAGAAAACAGCTTGTGCGCGCCTTCGAGCTTGTGCGCGAGGCGCAGCGCCCGTTGTTGTACGTTGGCGGCGGTGTCATCAGCTCCAATGCGCACGAAGAGCTGACGTGGCTGGCGCGCAAACTGCGCATTCCAGTCACCACCACGCTGATGGGCCTTGGGGCGTTTCCCGGTGACGATGAGTTGTTCCTCGGCATGCTGGGCATGCACGGGACCTACGCCGCCAACCGTGCGGTGCAGGAATGTGACCTGCTCATCGCCGTGGGAGCGCGCTTTGATGACCGCGTAACAGGCAAGCTCTCCACATTCGCCTCGAATGCAAAGATTATCCATATTGACGTTGACCCAACGTCCATCCGCAAGAATGTGCTTGTGGATGTTCCCATCGTGGCCGACTGCGCCGCGACGCTTCGTGCCCTGAAAAAAGAAGTTGAAGCCGGTATCATCGCCGAGGAGGTTCTGGAAGAGCACGTTCCATGGCTGGAGCGCGTCTCGGACTGGGCCAAACGGCATCCGCTGACCTACAACGGCAAGGATGGCGCAGACATCAAGCCGCAGCAGGTGGTGGAAACGCTGTACGACATTACCGGCGGCAACGCCATCATCACCACAGAAGTGGGACAAAACCAGATGTGGGCGGCGCAGTTCTTCCGCTATCGCCGCCCGCGGACACTGCTCACATCCGGCGGCCTGGGCACTATGGGCTTCGGGTTTCCCGCAGCCATAGGCGCTCAGGTCGCCTTCCCCGGCGAACTTGTCCTCGACATTGCCGGTGACGGCTCCATCCAGATGAACATCCAAGAGATGGCAACCGCCGTCTGCTACGGACTGCCCATCAAGATCATTATCCTGAACAATGGTTTTCTGGGCATGGTGCGGCAGTGGCAGGAACTCTTCTACGCCAAGAACTACTGCTCCACCTGCATGGACTACGCCCCGGACTTTGTGCGCCTTGCCGAAGCCTACGGTGCGTCGGGCTATCGCATCACCAAGCCGGGCGAGCTGCGCCCCATGCTTGAGGAAGCCCTCGCGCTGCCCAAGACCGTGGTTGTGGACATTGCTGTCTCCAAGGAGGAAAACGTGTATCCCATGGTTCCGGCGGGCGCATCGCTGAACGAAATGCTGTTGGTCTAGGGGGAACGGATGCGACACGTACTCAGTATTCTGGTGGAAAATGAACCCGGTGTGCTCTCCCGTGTGTCCGGGCTGTTCAGCGGCAGGGGATTTAATATCGAGTCCCTCAACGTTGGGCCAACCCTCGAACCCGGCGTTTCGCTTATGACCATTGCCACAGTTGGCGAAGACGCCATCATTGAGCAAATCATCAAGCAACTGCGCAAGCTGGTCACTGTTATCAAAGTGGTGGACATGTCGGAGCACACCTCCGTCGAACGCGAAATGATCCTCCTCAAGGTCAACGCCGCCGAGTCCAGCCGCGCCGAGATACTACGAATTACCGACATATTCCGCTGCAAGGTCGTAGACGTCAGCCCTGACGAAATGACCATTGAGGCCACCGGCACCACGGACAAGGTTCGCGCCATCCTGAATATGCTCCAGCGATTTGGGATTAAGGAAATTGCCCGCACAGGAACGGTTGCCATGCGGCGGAGCATGCAGTAACCTTCCCCCTTGGGCTGGGAGGACCAGCCCAACGTCCTTTGATTTTATGGAATCAGTCGCCGGGGGGTGCCGGTGGCTGATTTCTCGTCTCCGAATAGGGGAACAAACGCAAAACGGAAAAAGAGGATACCAATGCAGATCTACTACGAGCAGGACGCAAACCTTGAGCTCCTGAAAGGCAAAACCATCGCCGTCATCGGCTATGGCAGCCAGGGCCACGCACATGCCCAGAACCTCCGCGACTCCGGCCTTGAGGTGATCATCGGCCAGCGTCCCGGTGGCGCCAACTACGAGCTTGCCAAAGAACACGGCTTCGAGCCCATGTCCGCCGCTGACGCCGCGGCCAAGGCCGACGTCATCATGATTCTTCTGCCCGATCAGGTGCAGGCCAAGGTTTACCAGAACGACATTCTGCCGAATCTCAAGCCCGGCAACGTCCTGTTCTTCGCCCACGGTTTCAACATCCACTACGGTCAGATTGTTCCGCCCGCAGACGTGGACGTTGTCATGGTCGCCCCCAAGGGCCCCGGCCATCTCGTCCGCCGCGTCTACACCGAAGGTGGCGGCGTCCCCTGCCTTTACGCCGTGCATCAGGATGCCTCCGGCAAAGCCAAGGACATCGCCCTCGCGTACGCCAAGGGCGTCGGCGGTGCGCGCTCCGGCGTGATGGAGACCACCTTCAAGGAAGAGACCGAAACCGACCTCTTCGGTGAACAGGTCGTCCTCTGCGGCGGCCTGACCCAGCTCATTCAGAAGGGCTTCGAGACCCTCGTCGAGGCTGGCTACCAGCCCGAAGTCGCCTACTTCGAGTGCCTGCACGAAGTGAAGCTCATCGTCGACCTCATCTACGAGGGCGGCCTCGCCAATATGCGCCACTCCATCTCCGATACCGCCGAGTACGGCGATTTCACCCGCGGGCCGCGCATCGTTACCGACGACACCAAAGTCGAAATGAAAAAGTGCCTCGCCGAAATTCAGGACGGCCGCTTCGCCAAGGAATTCATCCTTGAGAACCTCGCCGGACAGGCGCAGATGCACGCCATGCGCAAGCAGACCGCTGACCACGACATCGAAAAAGTTGGCGCAAAACTGCGCGACATGATGTCCTGGCTCAAGAAATAGCGACGCGCTACGCAATACGCCTCCCCGCATTGACCACGACTGCACCAAGGCCGCGCTTCGCACGAAGCGCGGCCTTTTTTCCATTTGCGGGGTGGTGCTTGTGGCGGCGGGTGGTGCTTGTGCGGGGCTTTTTTGCCTTCGGCGACTTAAGGGAATGATTCCCTTAAGAATCCCCATATGGTGGGCGTTTTGGGGTGGTGTGCGAATGGTGCAGTGCCATTCCGCATGACTCCCGAGCGTTTCCCCCATAAGAGGATTTTTAAGGATGAAATCCTTAAACCACCGGAGGCAACACAAGTGGCGCAACGCCGACACGGTGGGCCAGTCTTTGTGGCAAACGGTGGTGCTTGTGCGGGGCTTTTTTTGCCTTCGGCGACTTAAGGGAATGATTCCCTTAAGAATCCCCATATGGTGGGCGTTTTAGGGTAGTGTGCGAATGGTGCAGTGCCACTCCGCATGACTCCCGAGCGTTTCCCCCATGAGAGGATTTTTAAGGATGAAATCCTTAAACCACCGGAGGTAACACAAGTGGCGCAGCGCCACTACGGCCAGCCAGTCCATATGGCGGTGCCGGCTGGTTGGCACATTTATAATGGCGGAGAGGAGCGATGGCGGGCGGAAAGACGGGGCAGCCAGCAGGCAAGGTAAACGACGCGCGGATGTTCTGGGTGCCAGGGTTCTCTGGTGTCCGGATGCTGCGGGCGACGTTTACATCGTACGCGTATGAGCGCCACACGCACGGGGAGTACGTGATTGGCGCTGTAGAGCGTGGCGTCCAGCGTTTTTTTCATAAGGGCGGGAACCACTACGCGCAGCCGGGCAAGGTGTTTTCGATTAACCCGGACGAAGTGCACGCGGGCGAGGCGGCACTGGAAACGGGGTATACGTACCGCGCGGTGTACGTTGGTGAGGATGTTCTGAGCGATGTTTTTGCCGATGTGCCGGGTGCGGAGCGGCCCCGGTATTTTCATGCGCCGGATGTGACGGACCCGGAGCTTGCGGCGCGCCTGACATCGGCGCTGCGGTTGCTGGAGAATCCGGGGAGCGAGGCGTTGGAGGCGCAGTCGCGGTTTGTGCTGTGCTTGCGGGACTTGTTCAACCGGTATGCCGGGGCGGATGGCGCGGCGCGTATTGATGGTAGTGGCCGGATGGCGGCGGCGCTGCGGGAGTACTTGGACGCGAATGCGGCGTCCGGGGTGAGCCTGGATGCGCTGGCGGAATACGCGGGGTTATCGAAGTATTATGTGCTGCGGACGTTTAAGGCGGCGACGGGTATGGCTCCGCATGCGTACCTTGTGCAGCGGCGTGTTGAGCTGGCCCGGCGTGCGCTGGAGCGGGGCGCGGCTCCTGCCGAGGCGGCGCTTTTGGCTGGTTTTACGGACCAGAGCCATATGACGCGGCGGTTTAAGGCGATTCATGGCATCACACCGGGCGCATACCGGCGATTATTGAACGGGTAGAGCAATTTTGTACAAGAAATCCTTGGGCTGGCGGCGTAGCGTTGGTCCCAAGGAGGCAGTAATGCAGAATGGATTTATGCAGGGCATACGCGCCACGCTCCCGGTGTCCGCCAGTGTGGCGGCGTATGGCAGCGTGCTGGGCGTGCTTGCCGCGCAGAAGAGCGTTGCATGGGGCACGCTCATGGCGATGAATGTGTTTATCTTCGCGGGCTCGTCGCAGTTCGTGATGATTGATATGTGGAACCAGCCGCTCCCCGTGTTGGAGATGGCCCTTGCCGTGTTGGTCATCAACCTTCGCTATCTGTTGGCGGGCGCGTCCATGCAGCCGCTTCTGTACAGCACATCGCGCATCCGCCAGTTTTTGGCTGTGCATCTTGTCACCGATGAAAGTTGGGCCGTGACCATGACGGCGCTGCGCCGCGGCGAAGCTACCGTCAGTTATCTGGTCGGCGCGGGGCTGTGCGTGCTCGGTGCGTGGTGCGCGGGGACCATGGTGGGAATGGGCTTTGGCGCGGTTGTGTCCTCGCCGGAGGCTTTTGCGCTCGATTTTGCCTTTACGGCGGTCTTTACTGCGCTTGCCGTCAGCCTGTGGCGCGGAAACGAAGACGCCTTGCCATGGATTGTGGCCCTCGCCGTCTCCATCCTTGCCGCGGAAGTGTTGCCGGGGAAATGGCACATCGTCATCGGCGCAGTTTCTGGCGCGCTGACGGCGGCAATTGGTCAACCGCAGGAGGTCGCCCATGCTGCCCAATGATTGGCTGCCTCTGGCGGCAGTGCTGGCGGCGGCCATCGTGACCTACGCCCTGCGCGCGGGCGGGATGCTGCTTGCCGGGCGCTTGCCGCAGACCGGACGCATGCGCCGCGTAATGGACGCCTTGCCCGGAACCATCCTTGTCTCCCTCGTCGGCCCCTCCGTCTTTACCGCCGGCGTCGGCGGCGCCGCTGGCGCCGGGCTGACCGCCCTCGTGGCATGGCGCACAGACAACGTCTTTGTGGCTATGCTCGTCGGCATGGCCGTCGTTGCCGGTCAGCGCTACTTCCTCGCCTAAAATATATTTGGCTCCGGCCATCCCCCAAAAAAGCCGTATCGCGCGGCGGCCCCCTAGGGCCGACCGTGCGGTGCGGCTTTTACGTATGGCTAACCGTCCGGCGTTGCCGCAGCGACTGGCCAACCGGGGTGGTGTTGCGCCCCTTTTGTTACCTCCGGTGGTTTAAGGATTTCATCCTTAAAAATCCTCTCATGGGGAGGGACGCTCGGGAGTCACGCGAGTGGCACAACATCGGTCGCACACCACCCCAACAACGCCTACCATATGGGGATTCTTAAGGGAATCATTCCCTTAAGTCGCCGAAGGCAAAAAAAGCTTAGCGCCAGACCACCCGGTTTGCCTGTTATAAATCCACAAGCTCCACATCGGTGGGGTTGATGGTGTGTCCGAGGAAGAGGCCGCCGGTTCTGGCGAAGCGGTTGACGCTGTCGGTGGCGAGGAAGTGGTTGGAGCCGCAGCGTTCTTGGCGGCCGAGGCCGATACGCTGGAGTTCGGCGGCGACGGCGTCGGCGGTGGTGGCGGCGGAGTCGACGATGGCGACGCCGGGGCCGACCACGTTGGCGATGGCGGCGCTGAGGAGGGGGAAGTGTGTACAGCCGAGAACGAGGCTGTCTGGCGCGGATTGTCCGGAGTTGAAGATGGGGTCGAGGTAGCGCGCGGCGATGCCTTCGACGAGGGGGCCGTCGGTCCAGCCTTCTTCGGCGAGGGCGACGAACAGCGAGCAGGGGATGCCGACAACGTCGGCGTCCGGGCGCAGGCGGGTAATGGCCTGCTGATAGGCTTGTCCGCGAATGGTGCGTTCTGTGGCGACGACGGCGATGTGCCCGGTGGCGGAGGCGTTGACGCTGGCGCGCGCGCCGGGTTCAACAACGCCGATGACCGGGATGTCCGGATATTCGGCCCGCAGGGCGTCGAGGGCGACGGAGCTGGCGGTGTTGCAGGCGATGACGAGGGCTTTGATGCCGCGCTCCACGAGGCGCGCCGAAGCTTGCAGGGCGTATTTGGTGATGGTGTCCGGGCCTTTGGTGCCATAGGGCAGGCGCGCGGTGTCGCCGAGATATATAAGGTCTTCGCAGGGCATGCGGTTGCGCATGGCCTTGAGAACGGTCAATCCGCCCACGCCGGAGTCGAAAAGACCGATGGGGAGTTCGCTACGGTTCATGTTGAGGCTCGTGTTGGAATGTCTTGAAGGCCGAGGCCAACCCCCGGCGGTGGTGGCCGATAGTGCTCCGACGCGCGGCGGGAGTCAATGCCCGAGTGCGGCGAGGGGGAGCATGAACGGGCGCGGAGTTTGATAGCGGCGGGGGATTGCCGTATGCAGGGTGAAGACGAACACACTGAGTGATTTGAAGGAGTTGGACCAATGCAGACAACCACGCCCCTGCGTGATGATGAACTCTATGGCCTGCTGGACTTCCTGCGCCGCGCCGAAGCGCTGAAAAGCACGATGCGCACAACGTGGACGCGCACGGGCAGGCAGGAGAGCACGGCGGAACATAGCTGGCGGCTGAGCCTGTTTGCCATGCTCGTAAGCCGCAGATACCCGGAGCTAAATGCGAAGCGCCTGTTGGAACTCAGCATCGTGCATGACCTTGGCGAGGCGATCAACGGTGATATCCCCGCGCCGGAGCAGTGTGGGGACAAGAGCGATGGCGAGCGCGCGGACTTTGAGGAGCTGATTCGCCCGTTGGATGACGGGACGAGGAGTTGGCTGCTTAAGCTGTGGGAGGACTACGAATACGCCAGAACGGCGGAAGCGCGCCTCATCAAGGCGCTGGATAAGCTGGAAACCGTGCTCCAACAGGCTCAGGGAACGAACCCGCAGAGCTTCGACTATGCCTTTAACCTTGAGTACGGCACGAAGTATACGAACGTGGACGACTTTATCCGCGCGATACGCGAGGCCGCGGACGCGGAAACGCAAAACTGCGTCTACGCGCGGCAGGCTGCGCGTGGTGAACGCGTGGGTGAGGAAGGCCGCTGAGCACGGCGGTCAGGGCTGTGAAGAGGGCGTAGCGAACGGGGCGGGGCGGATGTGCGCCGAAGCTGCCGGGGCGCACAGGGCGGGCTAGAGCTTGTTGACCTTCTTGCCGGAGTACACAAAGCCCTTCTTGACCATCTTGTAAAAACTGCCTTTGTCGTGCCCCACGATTTGCCCGCAGGGGCAACGGATGCGGTCGCCGTCCACCTCGGCATCCAGCATTTTATCAATGCGGGCCTTGTGGCAGCGCAGCACTTCGCCTTTACCGAGCTTGTTGTATTTCCAGAGTTTGGTCTTGCAGCGGGAGCAGCGGATGGTGAGCATGACGGGTGCTGGTTGCCTCGTACGTTGCGGTTTGGGGAAATTGGGCCGAAGGCGCTGTTATTTTTGACATGGCGCTGTTTCGGGCATAAGCATGTCGGTTCCGATAACTCAACCGTAGAGGATTTGCCAAATGTTTACGCATGCCATTGTCCGCACGCCTTGCGAGGGGTTTGCAGACGGCATCACCACGGCCTGTGAGCTAGGTGTGCCTGATTATTCCCTGATGCTCAAGCAGCATGCGGCATACGTGGACACGCTTCGAGGTCTTGGCTTGACGGTGGACGTTCTGCCCGCCGAGCCGGACTTTCCGGACGCGCACTTTGTGGAGGACGTTGCTGTGGTGACCCCGGAGGTCGCCGTTATTACCAACCCCGGCGCCACGGAGCGCAACGGCGAGAAGGAGCGCATCGTCCCTATCCTTGAAGAACGGCGACCCCTTGTGCGTATTGAAGCACCGGGTACCGTTGACGGCGGCGACGTGTTGCAGGTGGAGCGCCAGTTTTTCATCGGCGTCTCTGGCCGCACCAACGAGGCGGGCGCGAAGCAGCTTGGTGATATCCTGACGGCTTACGGCTATACCTGCACGCTGGTCCCCGTACGCGAAGGACTGCACTTGAAGTGCGGTGTGACGTCCCTTGGTGGCAGTGATCTGCTGATAACGCAGGAGTTTGCCGCGCGTGAGGAGTTTTCTGGCTACACGCTGCATGTTGTGGATCCGGATGAAGAGTACGCCGCCAATGCACTGTACATCAACGGCACCGTCATTACGCCAGCGGGCTTTCCGTCCACGCGGAAAATACTTGACGGGCTGGGTCGCAATGTAGTCGAACTGGACATGACGGAAACCCGCAAGATGGATGGCGCGCTGACGTGCCTCTCGCTGCGGTTGTCGTGAAGATAGCGCTTACAAATTTGTCAAATAATGATTAGAACTTGTCAAAAGTGCTTTTGACAGTATATTGCCACTATTTGTCACGGAGTATGAGTCATGGATGCCTTTAAGGACAGATACAAGAGAGAGGCCGTCGAGGTCCACTGCCCGACACACAAGATTTCCCAGGTTATCTACCTTCCGGAAGAGGAGATGCCGGCCTGCCCGGTGTGCAAGAAGAAGATGATTATCAAGGAAATTCTGACAGAAGGGAAGTATTGACCTTTTTGTAGACATCCTGCCCTTTCCCCGCCACGGGGATCACTGATCAACATCGCATAGGAGGTCCGCGGATGCATTTTGCCAAAAAACTGCTTCTGGTCGCCGTCTGCATTTTCGCGCTGGCCGGACAGGCTTTCGCCGCCGACATTGAGCTTGCTCAGAAGTCCACCATCGAGTCCATCCTCAAGCGAGGCACCCTGCGTGTCGGGCTGGAGCCCGGCTATGCACCCTTTGAGATGACCGACAAAAAGGGCCGCATCATCGGCTTTGACGTTGACCTCGCCAAGGAACTGGCCAAGGCCATGGGCGTGCGTCTGGAAATCGTCAACACCGACTTTGATGGCATCATTCCCGGCCTCTTGTCCGACAAGTACGACGTCATCATCTCCGGCCTGACGCTGACGCAGGAAAGAAATCTGCAGATTTCCTTCCCCCAGCCGTATCTGACCATCGGTCAGGCCATTCTCATCAACAAGAACCTCAAGGATGAGATCAAGAGCTACCGCGATCTCAACGACGAGAAGTACACCGTGGCCTCCTGCATTGGCACCACGGGTGAGATGGCCGCCAAGCGTATGATGCCCAAGGCGCGCTACAAGTCCTTTGATAAGCAGCCCGACGCCGCCATGGACGTGGCCAACGGCCAGTCCGACGCCTTTGTGTACGACCTGCCCTACTGCGTGGTCTTTATGGCCCAGCAGGGTGGCAAGAACCTTGTGCTGCTGGACAAGCCCTTCACCTACGAGCCTATGGCCATCGGCATCCGCCGCGGCGATCCGGACTTCCTGAACTTCCTGAACAACTTCCAGGATCAGTTGAAGGCCGACGGCCGCTACGACCGCATCTACAAGAAGTGGATTCAGTCGACCTCCTGGTTCAATAAGATCCAGTAGGCCACAAAAAAAAGCTGACATATCGCCCCGCGTGCTCTTGAAAAGGGCGCGCGGGGCGATTATTGCAGACATCTGCGTTTTGCGCCGGTGCTTTTGCGCATGCCTCCGGAGCTTCCGGGGGCATGCGCAAGCGCGCCGGAAGCGTGCTTGAAGGAAATCTGTGCGCCCCGATGACGCGGGGCGAAAAGGAGCGTGAAGACAGAATGTCACTCTATCCCGGTTTGGACCGGCCCAGAAGCCCGCACTACAAGCGGTTCTGGACGGCCATGTTTTTTGTTTTGGTAGCATTGACGTGCCTCGGATTGTATGGAGCCACCAAGTATGTCGACTACACGTGGCGATGGTACCGAGTGCCCCAGTACTTCTTCTACCAAGATGAGCAGAACATCCGAACCGAGCTCGATGGCGAAGTGACCGCCGTCGAGCAGTCCAAGAAGGGATACGAGGTTGAGGTCACTGCCATGGATGGCACCGTGGAGGAATACACCGTCCCCGGTCAGGACATCCGCGTCATGGAGGGAGACTTTGTCTACCCCGGCGACACCCTTGGAGTGCATAAGCACTGGAAGGTTGGGCAGTTCCTCATTGGTCTGTGGATAACACTCAAGGTCAGCCTGATGTCCATTGTGATGGGGCTTATCTTTGGTATTGCCACGGGCTTGTTCCGCATCTCCGATAATCCGCTGCTTAAATGGACCGCCATTACGTATATTGAGCTGGTGCGTGGCTCGCCGCTGCTTGTGCAGTTGATGATCTGGTATTACGTCATCGGAACGCTGGTGAACCAGATTCTTGGCGCGTGGAGCCTGCCCAGTGTTCCCGGTATTTGGTTCGGCGCTGTCGGCCTTGCCGCGTTTACGGGCGCGTACACTGCGGAAATCGTCCGCGCGGGCATCCAGAGTGTGCACCGCGGACAGATGGAGGCGGCCCGTTCCCTTGGCATGAATTACTCTCAGGCCATGCGCCGCGTGGTGATGCCGCAGGCTATCCGCCGCATTCTGCCCGCGCTGGCCGGTCAGTTCATCAGCCTTATCAAGGACTCTTCCCTGCTTGGCGTTATCGCCGTGCGTGAGTTGACCAAAACGACCCGCGAGGTGGTGACAACGTCCTTGCAGACCTACGAGATGTGGTTCGTATGCGCCATCTTGTACCTGCTGATGACCTTCACCCTCTCCGTGATCATCCAGTACATGGAACGCAAGGCGGTTTAGCGAAATGATCCGAGTACGCAATGTGAATAAATTCTTCTACGTTCCCGAAAAGATTCAGGCGCTGAGTGACGTCAGTTGCGATGTGTCCGAAGGCGAGGTGGTGGTTGTTATCGGGCCGTCCGGCTCCGGCAAGTCCACTTTCCTGCGTTGCCTGAACCGTTTGGAATTTGCCGACAGCGGCGAAATTGCCATCGACGGCGCGAACGTGCTTGACCCCAAGGTGGACATCAACAAGGTCCGCGCTGAAGCGGGCATGGTGTTCCAGTCTTTCAACCTGTTCCCGCACAAGACCGTGCTGGAGAATCTGGTGATGGCTCCTATGACCGTGCGCGGCGAAGGCCGCGAGGAGTGCGAGGAGCGTGGACGCAAGTATCTGAAAAAGGTCGGCATCGAGAGCAAGTGGAATTCTTACCCCGACCAGCTTTCCGGCGGTCAGCAGCAGCGTGTGGCCATTGCCCGCGCCCTGTGCATGCAGCCCAAGGTCATGCTCTTTGACGAGCCGACCTCCGCGCTGGACCCGGAGATGGTCGGCGAAGTGCTGGACGTTATGAAGGACCTTGCCCGGTCCGGCATGACCATGATTTGCGTGACCCACGAAATGGGCTTTGCCCGCGAGGTTGCCGACCGCGTTATCTTTATGGACGCGGGAGCCATCCTTGAGGAGGGCACGCCGGAGCACTTCTTCCAGAATCCGCAGAACGAGCGCGCGCAGACCTTCTTGAAGCAGATTCTGTAGGGCGTAGCCGTAAGGCGTTATATGCGATATGCGGGGCCGCATTCCTTTTGGGAGTGCGGCCCTTTTTCGTGCGGCGGGGGGCACGCCCTGCCGCCTTTGCTTGTTGACGAGCGGTGATGCGGCAGGCGCGGCGGGGAGTCTGGAAGAGCGGGGAGGAAGGGGAACGCGCGCAGGGTCGGGGTCTTGCGGTGTGGTGAGGGGAGACCAAGGCGCTGGGGGCTGACGTTTAGCCGTGCCGCAAAGGCGAGCATGGGAAGGCGATGAGGCAGGTGCGTTGCGGCGCCGCAATGGCTGGCAGGAGAGGGGATGAGTCTGCGATGCCCGGCGATTGGGTGATGATATGGTAATGCGGGCGTGTTTCCAGACTTGCGGCGCAGTGGGCGTTGGAGTAGCGTGAGCTTATGAGTCTCGTCATTAATGACATAGCCCGTGTGCAGCACGATATCGCCTACGGTCTGCTGCGCGACTGGGTGCGTATGAGCAAGATGTGGAACCGCGAGGACGCCATAGTCAGCGGTGTTGCGCACTTTATTCACGGGCTGGATATGCAGCGCACCATACGTCCGCTCCCGACGCCGGGCGGGTTGCCAACGCCGGATGTTTCCGTGCCCGAGGTCGGGTCCGGGACGGTGTGGACCGGGCGCGTGTAAGCGACAGCACAAGACAAAACGTATGCGGAGTATCTTGAGGAAGATGCTCCGTTTTTTTGCGCCTTGTGGGTGGGTAGGGAAGGAGAGGCTAGGCTCTGGGGTGCTGGATGAGGGGGGCGGCCTTGGCCGGGCCCATTTCCTCAATGTAGGGGCGGATACAGTTGCGCCCGGCGGCTTTGGCGGCGTAGAGCGCTTTGTCCGCCCGCGCAAGAAGGTCGGGCAGGGAGTCGTGCACGGATGTGATGGTGGCAACACCAATGCTTGCAGTGGCCCCCACGCGTTGGCCGTTGTGCGAGACGGAAATATACTCCAGCGTCGCCCGCACGCGCTCAGCAGAGTGGAGCGCCATCTCCAGGTCGGCCTCAACAAGAACGGCCGCGAATTCCTCGCCGCCAATGCGCCCGAAGATGTCGTGCTCGCGCAGGTTTTCTTCACAGGAGCGGGCAATGGAGCGCAGAATTTCGTCCCCGGCAAGGTGGCCGTAGGTGTCGTTGACGCGTTTGAAGTGGTCCACGTCCAGCATCAGCACGGCAAGGGGGCGGTGGAAGCGGATGGCGCGGTCTACCTCGGCCGAGGCGCGGGAGAGAAAGAAGCGGCGGTTGTGGATGCCGGTGAGGGAGTCCGTATGCGCCATGTGGGAGAGGGACTCCACCTGCTGGCGCTTTTCCGTCACGTCCACGACGGTCATAAGGATATGCTCGTCCGGCAGGGTGTTCAGTCGAAATTCCAGATTCTTCACACTGCCATCGGCAACCCGGGCGCGCAGTTCACGCACCACGTGTCCGGGGGTGGAGATGTCGGTAAGCCACTTTTCGTGCAGGTTTCGGCGCGTGGCTTGGTCCGGGTAGAGGCGTTTGGTTCGTTCGCCAGCGTCGGCGATTTTGGTCCATGCGTAGCCGGTTATCCGCTCGTAGGACGAGTTGGCCCAGAGAATATTGGCCGACATGTCCATGATGCAGACGCCAAGAGGCAGCTCTTGGAGAAAACGAAACATGTCGGTTGTAGTAAGGTGCTGAAATCCCTCTGGTATTTCAGTGATGGGCTGGCATGGATGCGTCATGGATGCTCCGGAGAAGGTGTGGCGCGTAACGTGGCTTTAACAAACACAGAATACCATTCTATGCAAGTTTTTCCGGAGTTGCGGACGCGTTTTGCACCGTGGTGACACTGGCCGCGATGCGGGTAAGAGCGTTCTGTATCATGCTGCGGGGGCTGGCAAGGTTCATCCGTTCAAAGCCAGAACCCTCTTTGCCAAAGATGTATCCGTCGTCCAAAAAGACCCGTGCATCCTCAAGCATCAACCGCTTGAGCGCAAGGTCGTCCAGGCCGAGACTGCGGAAATCCATCCACGCCAGATACGTGGCCTCGGGCAGGCGCATGCGCGCGGCGGGGATATTCTGGGCGAGGAAGTCGCGCACGAAGAGCATGCTGCCTTCGATGTACTCCAGCAACTGGTCCAGCCAGTCTTCGCAGTGGTCGTAGGCCGCCTGACAGGCCACCATGCCAAGGGGGTTGGGGTCGTGCATGCCGTTGGCGGCGAGGGTGGTGCGGAAGGCTTTGCGGCGATCGGCGTCCGGCACAAAAATGTTGGAGGTTTGCAGACCCGCAAGGTTGAAGGTTTTGCTCGGGGCCGTGCAGATGACCGCGTCGGCCAGCAGGTGCTGGGGCATGGTGGCGTAGGAGGTGTGGCGGGTGCCAAACAGCGTCAGGTCGCAGTGAATTTCATCCGAGATGACGGTGACGCCGTTGTCGTGGCAAATTTCGCCAAAGGTGCACAGCTCCTCGGCCGTCCACGCGCGACCAACGGGGTTGTGCGGGTTGCAGAGGATGGCGCAGGTGACGTCCGGCTGGGCGGCGAGCTGTTTCAGGCCGTCAAAGTCCATGCGGTAGTGGCCATCCTCTTCACGCAGGGGATTGCGTACAATCCGTCGCCCTGTGGTCTCCGTAGCGCTGAAGAAAGGATAATAGACCGGCGGCTGGACGATGACGCCCTCGCCGGGGGTGGTAAAGGTCTGCACCAGCCAGTGGAGGGCGGGGACAATGCCGGGTGTGGGGACGATGGTCTCCGGCCGGGCGGCCCAGCCGTGGCGGCGCTGCATCCAGCGGCAGACGCTTTTCAGGTAGTCCTGCGTGGCGAGGGTGTAGCCGAACACGCCGTGGCTGACACGCTGCATCAGGGCGTCGGTAATGGCCTGCGGCGCGCGGAAGTCCATGTCCGCCACCCACAGGGGCAGAAGGGCGTCGTCTCCGAAGCAGTCGTCGCAGACGCGCATGGTGTCGAGGTTTTCCCCGGAGGGGACAAGCTGCCATTTGACGGAGCCAGTGCCTTTGCGGTCGATGGGCGTGTCGAAGTCGTAGCGCGTGTTCATTGTGGTGTCTCGTCGCGTGGAGGTGATGCCGCGCAAGCACTGTGTGCGGCGTAACGCCGCGATGATAGACACCTTGCCCGTATGGCGCAAGGGTTCAGGCCAGCCGCGCGGCCCAGGTGGCCAGCTCCTCGGCGTCCACTGCGCCGGCAATTCTGCTCAGCTCCCTGCCGCCGCGGAAAAGCACCGTGGTGGGGATGGAGTCGATGCGGTAGTGCGCGGCAAGGCCTTCCTCGGCCTGTGTGTCCACAGCGGCGGTGAGCATGTAGGGCGCGAGTAGCGTTGCCACGCGGTCGAATTCAGGAACCATGCGGCGGCTGTGCGGGCACCACGGCGCGCGGAAGTTGACAAGAACGGGTAGGGAGTTGCGCAGGGCGTAGCGGGGAAAGCTCTCCCAGCGCAGGGCGACGGGACGTGCCGGAATGAGAGGGGCGCCGCACTTGCCGCACACGGGAGCGCGACCAAGGCGCTGAGGGTCCGCATTGTTGCGGGTCATGCAGGCGGGGCATGGTATGGTCACGGTGGCGTTGGTGGTGCTCATGGCATGCACTCCTTTTCTATGGAGATAGGCATTGGCTATGCGGCTGGCAAGCGTCGGTCTTTTGCCAAAAAACCGAGTGAGCACCCGGTTTTTAACGTAGTGGCGCGCCGTTTTGTCTGTAGTAGTCCGACCAAGGTGCTGGGATTACCGTTGTTGCAGGCGCACATTCTTTGTGGGTGGAAAATATGACTGGTGAAAAATTTGGTAAATTCGTTGCCAAGATGTTTTTGCAGTTGTAGTGTTTTTCTGTCGCGTAGAAAGTGCATGTGAATGTTTTTTCACTGCATGTCGCCCCGCCGACGGACGCCACGTCTTCCGGGCGATATATACACGATGCGCATGCGGCAAAAAAAGCATGCACAAGGACGTGGCAGGGTGCAAAAAAGCGCACTGTGGCGAGTGTGGAGCCGGCCGGGGCATGTTGTGCAAGGCCGCGCGCCACGACAGAACGATAATCCGGCACCATGGTGGTGTCAGTAGCGCTTTGGCGGTGCCGTACCGAGGCGGTCGGTACGGCAATACAAGAGCGGGGTTGCGACTTATGTCGCAACCCCGCTCTTCGTTGTGGCAGATATGAATGTGGGCGGCATGTCCACAGCGCGGTGCGCGCCGCGCTGTGGAGCACCGGAAAAGGCGTTTAGCTGAGTGTGATGGTCAGCGGTACGGCGTGAAGGCCGGGCGAAATCTCGCGGGTGGAGCCGATGGTCCACTCTGCGGTTTCGGGGCTGTGGCCTGCGGCCTCAGCAATGTCCTGCGCCACCTGCGCTGCGTTGATAACAGGGTGGCGGGAGAAAACCTGCGGCAGGCCGTAGGTCAGATTGCAGGCAAGGCACCGGCCCGGGCGCTGTGCTAGCTGGAATTCAAAGTCAAAGATGCCGTTGTGCTCGCCGCAGAAATGCAGGCGGATGTCGTAGGCGCCTTCACTGCTGTCGCCGAAGAGCGCCTCGAAAAACGCATCGGTCTTTTCGGGCGGAAAGATGGCCCTCAGCCGTTCTTCGTTAAAAACTGTCGTGTATTCGGTCTGCATAGCCTTTGCACCAAAGTGGTTGAACGATACTGGGACTGCCGGAGACGAGGCGCCGCGCGGCAGTCGTGTTGAAAAGCTAGCCCCCGCTACCACGGATGCCGCATGGCGGCAAGTGTGCGTGGGAAGGGTGCGTGGGAAGGGTGCGGGCAGTGGCGTGCGGCTCAGCCGGAGCCGCGTGGTGACGCCCGAGGTGCCCCCGAATGGAGGCCATAGGCAAAATGCGCCTCCCCACAGGGGCTGCGCCGCGGCGCGCTTGACCCGCTTTGCGTCGGGGGGAGGGAAGTTGGTGCGATGTCTGCTGATTTTCTGGACATATTCTCCAAGTTCATGTTTAGTGTTGGTGGGGTGTCATCGCCGTGTAACTCTCATGATACATGGCTGTAACGTGTAGCGTTTTTGTCATGCTGGCCTTTGAGCGGTGTTGAGGTTGAGGGGAGTCGGAAACCATATGAAGGACAGGGGGCGTGGTGAGGTTGTCCGTTTTGCATATGGCTGGTGTATTCTGTGCTGTATTCTGTATGGTTCTGGCACTTTGTGGATGCCGCCAAGAGCTGCCGCAGAATATACTGCGTAATGGCTCCTTTGAGCAGGGCCTGGAAGGGTGGACCCTTCAGCGCGGGGTGTCGCCGAAATTTGCGCGGTTCCATCCCGATGACTCGGTTGGCGTTACTTCTCGCCCCATTACGTTCCGTTTGCGCCCACGCTTCTACGACCGTCCCATCACATTCGGCTACCGTCTTGACCAGATGGACGGGAACCTCGCCAAGCTGACCTGCCGGTTTAAAATTCAAACCAAGGACGACCGTGATGTCATGGTTTCCTATGTCCTGTATGGGGCGGGGGACTATTGGGCCAACGAAAATACCTACGCCCATGATCATCTGTTTATAACCCATGTGACGAATGGGACGCTCCATGAAGACCGTGAACTGCGCGTTGAGAGCCTGACGCAGGTGATTGAAACGTTTTTGGTGGAGCATCCGGAGATTGATTTCACCTTCACCGGCATCAAAAGCGCCACGTGTAGCATAGAGATTTGGTCCGAACGCGGCGAGGAGCCGCTTCGCGCGGTGTTGACGGGCCTGAAGCGGTACATGGGACCGGTGTGGCGTGAGGTTGCCAGCAAGGTCATGGATACCAGCATTATTACTCTGGACGCGATGGCCTCACCGGAGGATCCGCTCATTAAGCGCTTCATCTTTAAGCCATCGGATGGAGAGCGATGCTACAACGCCCATATTTTGACGGCGCGGTGCTTTCAAAAAGTGCAAACCACACCGGGACAGCGTTATCTGCTGGTCTTCGATACCAAGAATCTGCTGGGGACAACCGGGCCGTATATTGAAGTGCGCGGCGAAGACGAGCGCCGCATTGCCCACCGCAAGGTGAGCCTCGCCATTGCCCAGAACGATTGGGTACGGAGCGGGCTGGTCTTTACCAGTCCCGGCGGGACGGTGAGCGTGGGGATGCCCAATACGCGCGCCTTTAAGCATCAGTACGTGTACGCCAATTTTTTTGACAATATGGCGCTGTATCCGGTGACGGACGACACGCTTCCTTTGCTGCTTGAGCGCGAGGGCCTCCAGATGCAGGAGGACGGCGCGGTTACGGAGCGCCCCCTGTTGATGGACGAGGTGTACACCGCCGAGGAGATGCGCACCATGCAGGAGGAAGCCGCAGCCCTTGGTATTCCCGTCTACGCCATCACCGTGGACCTGCCAGAGCTGTGGCGGCCCGAAAACATCCTCGAATGGCGTGGTGACGCCCCGTACAAGATGCTCCCCGGCTACCGGAATATGCAGTCGGCAAAGCTGTCCGTTGATGGCTCCGCGCCTGTGGACATCCGTATGAAGACGCGCGGGTTTGGCGTGGGGCACCATTTTGCACGTACCAAGTCGTGGCGCATCAACTTCGCCAAGCGCCACCGGGTGGACCTTATCCGTCCCGTGTGCCGCTCCTTCATTGGAGAGGCATGGGCGCAGCGCGTTGCGCAGGGCATGGGGCTGACTCCTTTGCAAAATGATTTTGTTTACCTCATCATCAACGGCAGGCCGCAGGGGTTGATGTGGCGTATTGACAGGTCCAGCAAAAGTCTGGAGCTGGCGGGCAAGCCCGATGGCAGTGTTTCGGACCTGACGGCAAGCCTGAGCAAAGACCCGAAAGCGGAGCTGACCTACGTGGGCGAGCCGTTTCCGCTGGAAGAGGTTGTGTCCGTGGATATTAAGCCCTCCAAATCCTTCCGCAAGCGCTATCCCACGGAGCATATTGTGGGCGCGTTCAGCCAGATGCTGGAGGCGGATGACTACGGCGCCTTCTCGCAGTATTTCGAGCCGGACAACATCATTGACCTCGACGTGCTCTCCAACATCCTGTCCAGTTGTCACATCGACTGGATGCATAATGACGTGCTGTTCTGGAACACGGCGTGTGGGCGGTTCGAGATGCTTCCCTATGATGTGCGCATCCAGAATATTGCCCATTCCCGCATGTTCATCCGCCACAACCCATTTATGGATTTTGTCTGTCTGCGGCCCGAAAATTACGCCGTCAAGATGCGCCGGATTTGGGAGCGCGTGTCGTCGGAAGCCTTTGTGCAGCGTTCTCTTGCCACGCTGGATACGCTGTACCAGCAGACGGAACGTGCCCATAAGGCGTCCGTAACGTACGGCTACCATGGTCGCATGTTCCAAAAGCAAGGCAAGCTCGCGTCAACCTATGCGACCCAACGGAACCGCTTTGCGGACCGTGTCGAGTGCCTCAGGCGCTTCACCCAGCGCACCGATGCCTACCGGGCCACATGGCAACGGCTCTCCGGCGGCCCACCGTGGCGTTATCTGCTGGTTGTGGAGCCGCGTGGGGAGTTGGAGCTTCCCGAGTTTTCGCGCGTGAACCTGTACTATCAGGATGCGCTGTTGCTGGCCGAGGATGCCGCCATGAGCCCCGCCCGCGTGGACGAGATTGCCCTTGCGGTGGAGGTTCCCTTCACCGTGCGCGACGCGGCGACGGGGGCGGCCCTTACCGGCGCGAATAGCCAAGATGCACGTCCTGACACGTTGCTACTGCCGGATTTCTACAGGCAGTTCGCCAGCGTGGTGATGTGGCGCTTTCAGTACGAGGCCATGCTCCGCGCCGTGACTGCGCCGCAGGATGCCGACTTTGTGGCTGACAGCTACACCCGGAAGAAATTCCCATATTATCCGCGTCCGGTGACCTTCCTCTATGTCCTCAAGGATGGCGTACGGAAGGATGCGCGCCGCTACAGACGCTTGATGCGCGTTTTGGAACGCTACGGCGTTCTTGCGCCGCGCAGGCGCGCGTTTGTCATTGAGGCGGATTCGCCCGTGCGCCGCGCGGACGTCCGCCTTGCCTTGCGCAGTTCCACCACGGGCGAGGCAGTGCCCTGCGCCGTTACGTCTGCCAAGCGGCGTGAACGTGTGCGCGATTTTGCCGTTGTGGTGAATGCGCAGGCCGAGGCGCAGCGCATTCAGCGCGCGCGGGAGCGGTACCGCATGCCCTTTGCCCATTATCGGGACATCTTCCGTACGGCGGAATCCTTTGTGGCGCGGTATCCGCAGTTTATGGCCGGGGCGGATGGTGCGGTGGTGCTTCCCGAAGGCCAACATACCCTTGAGGGGACCATCGTTGTGCCACAGGGGGTGACGCTGCGCATTGCCCCCGGCGCAGATGTGCGGATGACGCCCAAGTCGTCCCTTGTGTGTTACGGCCCCGTTCAAGCTCTCGGCACACCGGAAAAGCCTATCGTTGTGGACCGGGCGTTTATGGGGCGGCCGTGGGGATCGTTTGCCGTGTTGCGGACGTCGCGCGCGGACTTTGCCCATTGCGTGTTCCGTGGCGGCACCGAGGCGTACGCCAATGGCGCGTACTTTTCAGGCATGGTTGCCGTGCACTACGCGGATGCCAGCTTCCGGCACTGCACCTTTGAAAGCGCCAGCGAGGGTGGCGGTGATGACAGTCTGAACGTGAAGTACGGCCACGCGGTTATTGAGCACTGCTCCTTTGCCGAAAACGGCGCGGACGCCGTGGACCTTGACCTTGTCACGCGCGACTCTCGCATTGAGGACTGCCGCTTTACGGCTAATGCCAACGATGGTGTGGACATCTCAGGCTCACGCGTGGATGTGGTGCGGTGCACCTTTACGGACCATGGAGACAAGAGCGTCAGCGCTGGGGAGCGCTCCACGTTGCGGGTGGTGGACTGCGTGATGCAGCGGAGCGTGCAGGGCGTTACGGCCAAGGACCTCAGCCGCGTGCTTGTACGCGGAACGCGCATAGAGCAGTGCAAGACCGGCGTCACGGCCTATCAGAAAAAAGCCATCTTCGGCGGCGGGACGGTGGTGCTCAAGGAGTGCGCGCTGTCCGGCAATACCATGGACATTGGCGTGCAGGACTATGAGCAGGACAGGGCGCTTCCGTCCGCCGTCTACGCGGTGGGGACGGACTTTCGCACGCGGGGTAAGAGCATCTCGCAGGTGGTCCGCATGCCCAAGAAACAGCTGAGCAAGAAAAAATTCATTCTGGCCCATGCGGAGGGCACCCTTGGGGAGTTTGGCTACCGGTTTGCCACACTGACGGATGCCAAGAACGTTTTTGTCGCGGACTCGGTTGGCGATGTGCCGCACATTGGAGATTTGATCGTCTCCGCAGCAGGGGAGGGCGCGCCATGATTGAACGCATAGAGTACAAGTATTTTGTGGCGCGCTGGAAGTCCGCGTCCCTGCTGAACGATGTGTTCCCGTTTTGCGTGCCGGACCCGCATGCGGCGGAGGACGACTGCACCTATCATGTGGCGTCCGTCTATTTTGATGACATGGAAATGCGGGCCTACCACCAGAAGCTGAGCGGGCAGACGCGCCGGACCAAAGTGCGGGTACGCTTTTACCCTCGCTGCGAGAACTCGCCGTACTTTTTGGAGTTTAAGCAAAAGGTGGGGGACAGGGTGTACAAGGACAAGGCCAGTGTTGCCCCGGACATGGTCTTTGCCACCAAAACCTGCACCCTGTCGGGCGAAACCCTCAGCGACAATGTTGCCATCCTTGCCCGGTATTCCGGCCTCAAGCCTGTGTTGCGCATTGATTACGAGCGCGTTGCTCTGACTTCGCGCACGGACTCGCGCGTGCGCATTACCCTGGACCGCAACGTGCGCTGCGCGCGCATCACGGGGGACGAAATGCCAGAACCCCGCCGCCCGGTCCTGCCGGATGACGTGGCGGTGCTTGAAATCAAGGCGCCTTCGTACATGCCGTTTTTCGCCACACGCGTGGTGGAGAAATACCGCCTGCAACGCCGCGCCATCAGCAAGTATGGCAGCGCTGTGCAGAACCTTGCCGTCAACAGTTCCTTTGTCTTTTAAGGAGAGGTTATGTTTGAGCAACTGCAGAATCTTGTGCTTGTGCCCGGTGGTGTGACCCTCAGCCAGATTCTGGTGCGCCTTGCGGTGTCGCTGGTGGTAGGGCTGTGCGTGTGTTTTATCTACCGCTACAATTCGCGCTCCATTAGCGTGGAACATCAGTTTGGCTTTACGCTGGTGTCCGTAACGATGGTGGTGGCAACGGTTATGTCCGTTATCGGCTCCAACATCACCTTGTCTCTGGGGCTTATCGGCGCGTTGTCCATCATTCGCTTCCGCGCGGTCATCAAGAATACGGCGGATATGGCGTATTTGTTTTGGGCCATTGCGGAAGGCCTTGCCGTGGGCGCGGAAAACTTCACCGTGGCTGTGGCCAGCACCATTGTCATCGGTCTGGTGATGACGATTATGACGCGCTTTGGCGCGTTTAGCCTCTCCAACCGCAACTTTATCGTCACATTCACCACGCCTAAAGATGCTCCCGGTTTCGAGGCCCTGCATAGCCGCCTCAGCCAGTACAAGGATCTGCGCCTTGACCTGAAGTCGTCACTCAGCAACTGCAGCAATGGCTCCTGCGAATACACCTTCGAGGCCAAGGGCCGCCGGGCGGGCAGCATTCAGGCCATGGTGGCCGATATGGAAAAGGAGCAGGGCATCAAGAGTATTTCCGTGCTGAGTCCGGAAACGAACCTGTACGTGTAGAGAAGCGGGCGCCGCGCCGGGGCGTCTTGCGGCCCGCGTAGGTGCGGTGCGTACAGAAAAGGAACTGTTGGCAGAAGGAAAAATCCGGGCCTGCCGCGCTGTGTGCGTGGTAGGCCCGGATTGACGTTGTGTGGGTGGGGGCGCGGCGCTAGGCCTCGTCCTGTGGGCTTTTGAAGCGGTAGAGGAAGTGGAGTTCGCACACATCGTGCCCGGTGCTGCCAAGGGGGCGGGCGAGCTTTTCAAAGCCAAGGGCTTCGTACAATGCGGTGGCCTCGCCAAGCTGGCTGGTGGTTTCCAGGTAGCAGGCGTCGTAGCCGTATTCCCGCGCGGAGGAGAGGGCAAGCAGGACTAGGCGGCGTCCAAGCCCCCGGCCCCGGCACTCGGGCAGGAAGTACATTTTTTGAAGCTCGCAGTAGTGGCCTTCGTCGGTGGCGAGGGGGGCAATGCCGCCACAGCCCACAACGCGACCCTCGCGCTCCAGCACCCAGTAGCGGCTGCCTGGGGCGGCGTAGGTGCTGGTCATGCGGTCCACGCTGGGGTCGCCTACGGCGTAGCCGTCCTCGGCGCGCAGGCCGTATTCTTCCGAGACATTGCGGATGATGGCCGCAACGACGGCGTCGTCCGCTTCCGTGATGGGGCGGAAGGCGAACCCCTCCTGTAGGCGGCGGTAGCGCAGCGCTTTGGCGTAGGTTTCAAGGCCCCGCATGACGGCGGCCTGCTCATGCTCGGCCAGAAGCTCCAGCGCGCCGGAGACCAACTCGTCGGCCTCGGCGTGGACGGCCTCCACGCGGCGCAGCCCCTCCGGCGAGATGGTGAAGTTCTTGGCGCGTTTGTCGTGGGCGTCCGGAGCGGACTCCACCAGCCCCTGTTTGGCAAGCGAGGCAAGGGCGCGGCTGGCTCCGGATTTGTCGATGAGCAGTGTGTCGGCCACGGCCTGAACGGACAGGCTGGTGGTGGAGAGTTCGATGAGGGCGTGCGCCTCGGGTACGGTCAGCCCCATCTGGTCCGCGCGGCCGGCGACAAGCTTCCACTCCCGGGCCAAACTGCGTGATGTGTGCCGGATACGGCGTGTGTGGTGTGATGTCATGATATCTTCCCTATAAAAGTAGTTGCGATGCGCAACCATAAGAAAGGCGCTCCCTCACTGTCAAGGTGGATGTTGATTTTTGCGCAAGCAGTTGTATTTACGTGTCTATAGACAGGTCTATTCTGTGGGTATACGTTCTGCGTACATCGCGCGGCACCGAGCAGAAGGAGGACATATGCAGCTCGACATGCACTACTACGGCACATACGCCATGGCCTACGCGGCAGGCCTGAATGAAGAAACGGCGCGGAAAATCGCCATGTCGGCGCAGTTTGTGGATGACAATGCGGAGGAGCGCCCGTGCGACTTTGACGACGGCGCGATGCTTCAGCTTCGCGCGACGGCGCACCACTGCAAGCAGATTGAAAACATCAACGCCGACGACCAGCGGCAGGTGTGGGTGCCATTTCATTTTTTGCCCGGCGCGGAGGGGGCATCCTACGAGGAGCGGCTGATGTGCCGCATGAACAGTCCGGTGGTGCAGGAGCTGGTGGCGCATCATCTGGGGCTGCGGGCCGGGCGGTTTTCCTCGGCGCTTATTGGCGTGCTGGCGCATGTTTTTGCGGACACGTATTCTCACTACGGCTTCTGCGGCATCAGTTGCGCGGCCAATGAGGTGGAGCAGGACAGCATCGACTTTCATGGCGGGGGCAGTGGCAAGGAGTGTACCTTGGAGTCCTTCTGCGAGAAGTACACGACGCAATGCGCCGCCTTTTTTGCGGAGCAGTTATCCGGCGCGTTGGGGCATGGCGGTGTGGCAACGTATCCGGACCAGCCCTACCTGAGGTGGGAGTTCGATTACGAGCACCGCGGCAAGGGGCCGAAGGAGCGGGACAATCAGAAGACCTTCCTTGAGGCGTGCCGGGCGCTGCATGGCATCTTTGTGCGCTATGGGCACGAGCATCCGGAGCTTGCCGCCGGGGCAGTGCATCCCTTTGACGACATAGAGGACGCCGTGAAGGAGGTGTTGCGCCTTGCGGATGAGAAGGAGGCACGGTGCGACGCATGGACCACGCAGGCGGCGGATGGCTCGCTGCTTGGCGGCGACCGCTTTGTCATTCCGGCGTACGACCCGGAGCCTTGGAATGAGGGAATCAAGCTCATGGACGACACGCGCGATTCCAGTCAGGTGCTTAATCTTGACGTCTTCCACTTCTACCAAGCCGCGGCTCTGCACCGATCCTACGTGCTGCGCCAGCTGTTGCCGAAGTATGACCTTGTTGTGGCGTAGACTGTGGGCAGCGGCATTGTGCGCCGGAGTGGGGCTTTTCCTTGTGGGCGCGGGCGCGGCGCTGGCGGAGGAATACGGCTCTGTGCCCCGGCAGCCCGGCCAGTATGGTCAGGACCGTCCCGACGAGCGCCGGTTCCGTAACGACGCCCCCCTTGCGCCGTGGAATCAGCCGGGAAAGCGGGACGACGCCCTTGCCCCGTGGAACCAGCTTCCGGATCGCGATGACCCTGTTGCGCCATGGAACAGCCCCGGCGCGGGCCAGAACGAGTCCAACGACTATCTGGAGCGAAACGGCCACGACGACCCATGGTACAGATGGGGTGGTGACTGATTCAAATGCACGTGGGGGAACGTTGTGCAGTCCCTCCGCCGGTCGCTGTTTGAGGAGCGGATGAAGCACTTTGGCGGCGGCGTCCCCGCGGAGGGTATGGGCGCCACCGTTGCCGCCAAGTGAAGGCACGGCGGCAAATGGTGTATAGCGGTGTCTATGAAAATTGACACGAATTCAGTTGCCAACTAGTCCATAAGTGTTTTTCGATTGGCACGCGCATGGCTACAGCGCGTTGCGGGCCGGAAGACACATCATGACTGAGACTCCATCTCCACTGCGGGATGGGGCGCATGCGCGTTCTGCACTATGGCAGGAGGCGGGGTGCGCCAATTGGCACTTATCCGTGAAGGGAAGACACCGCAGATGAAGAAATTTGTGCTCGTTCTTTTGGCCGTGCTGCTGACGTCTTGCACGGCGCACAGGCAAGGCGGCGGCGTGGTGCAAGGGGCTGACACCGGCGCCATCAAGGTGTTGGATGTGGACTACGACAAAGCCGTTGAGATTGCCTGGGACGTTGCGGAAGACCGTTTTCTGGACGTTGAATCCTGGGGCCGTGGCGACGGCATCAAAACGAAGCAGCGAGACATGATCATGGGCGCGGCGGTCTCCATCATCAAGCCCGTTCTTGTCCAGTCCAAGGCTGATCCCTCAAATTACGGCATTATTTTCGACATTACATGCCGCCCCTACGGGCCGGATTTTTCCATGGCTCCCGGGTATATGGGGACGGAGTTTCTTGAAGCCCTTGAGGAATACGTCGCCTTCAACAACATTCCCCAGAAGACGTTCAGCGCCTATCGACGCATGCCGAACAAGGGCACGGTCGCCACAATGCCCGCGTCCTATCCACGCACTATTGAAGGGTTCAAGGAATTTCTTGATAGCCGCCCCGCGAACCGTTTTGAAGGCATCTGGACGGACGATCAGTCCCGGTACGTGATGGGCCTTGTCCACGACAAAGAGGACATTCGCTACCCCTACAAGGCGTATGTGCTCACCTCGGAAGAGGTGGAGTGGCGGCCCGGAGATGTGAAAATTCAGTTCAACAAGCTGGAAAAAGATGAGGCGTGTACCAGCACCTATTCCCGGCGCAAGAAGGATTCCCAAGGCGTGCTGTGGCGGGTTGGCAAAAGTGAGATGCTGGCCCTGAACCTTGGCAGAAGGAATGGGCTGGCGCTGATGAAGATGTATCCGGACAAAGACGCCGGAGAGGTCACCGTGTACACGGGAACGTGCTGGCTTTTGGACGACAAGGGGCACGCCATGACCTGCGCCCATGTTGTGGATGGCGCCAAGCAGATTCAGGTCTATACTACGCCGACAACGTTCACCAGCGCGCGGGTTCTGCTTGTGGACGAGGGGCTGGACCTTGCTGTTTTGAAGATTGACGCCGTACCTTCACACCTCAAGCCGCTGCCTGTGAAGCTGACGGGTATGGCCCCTCAGGGCGAAGATGTGTTTGTGGTTGGGTATCCTATTGCGAGTATCATCGGCACGCAGCTCAAAATGACGGAAGGCATCATCAGCTCCACACGTGGCTATGAGGAAACCGCTTCCCAGTATCAGGTGTCCGCTATGGTGAACAGCGGCAACAGTGGCGGGCCGCTTTTCGATTCGTGCGGGCGTGTGATTGGCGTTGTGAATGCCAAAATTACGCGGGAGAATGTCGAAGGCATCGCCTACTCCGTGAAGTCCAACTATATCGGCCTGATGCTGGACCAACTGGGCATCCCCCGCCCAGACCAAGTGCCCGCCCACCCCATGACAGGCAAGGAACTCTTTAAGAAGTACTCCAGTTCTATCTTCTACGTCGAGGTCGAGACCCGGTAGCCTTTCCGCCATTTTCCAGCATCTACCCAATCCATAGCGCCGCTCTCGGCGCAACAGTCCAAGGCGCAGACATATGTCATCATCCAGCCCCCGGACAGGCCAGCCTGTCCGGGGGCTGGTGTTGTGTGCGGGTGAATATGCACGGCTGACAGTGTGAAATCGGCGGCGCGCACTGCGGCGCTGTGCACCCGCCGGGTAGCGAGAATGTGGAGGGTAAGAAATGGATAGAGAGGGTTGATGGTGCTATGTTGCGATTCGACCTATTTGTGCGGTTTTGCTTTATAAATAAAGTGAAATTTGATACGCGGGGAAGTCCTCATTTGTAACTGAGGGTCGTTTTTAGGGAGAATAGCGTGTTTTGGGTCAAATGAGAATGTGACAGGCAAACCAAGGAGTAAGCATCGTGACCCTTCGAAAGAGAGAGGTAGGGGCTGTCGCCATAGCCATAGCCGTCTTTTTTGCATCATTGTTGACGCAGATTCCGGTTGCGTCAGCATCCGGTCCGAATCTTCCCCGCATTGCCATCAAAAAGGTGGCCGTGAATACAAACATCAACGCATCACGAATTGATACGGAACTGATGCTGACGGAACTGGAAAAGGCGCTGCAGGGGACGAAGAAGTTTTCCGTGCTGACGCGCCAGTCCGCGCTGATGCAAGACGTGCGCGAGGAGCAGCAATTCTCCAAAAGCTCCCTTAGCGATGGA
The DNA here is from genome assembly GCF_044987625.1 of Desulfobaculum sp. SPO524. Lineage (NCBI taxonomy): Bacteria > Pseudomonadati > Thermodesulfobacteriota > Desulfovibrionia > Desulfovibrionales > Desulfovibrionaceae > Desulfobaculum > Desulfobaculum sp. SPO524. Next base: position 383,872 of record NZ_JBJDSB010000003.1, read on the forward strand.
AAAGGCGCTGCAGAGGGAAAGCTCAAGGTCGCGCAGCTTTTGCTCATCCCCACGGTGCAGCGCTACAGCCTGTACAGAAATGTGACCCCCATCCCCAACATTGACAACAAGTTCCGCCGCTCGGACCATGGCCTTTTGGAGCTGAGCGTACAAGTTGTGGATACCGCCACGGCGGAGGTGAAGGGCACGTTTTCCCTCAAGGATTCCATCTCCACCAAGCAACAGATGACCAATAGCAAGAGCAAAACGCCGAGTAGCTCCCTGTATACGGCTATGGTCAAGAATGTGGCAGTGGAACTGAGCCGCAAGCTCACCGCGAAGCTGTTCCCCATGATGGTCATGAAGGAGAACGCGGGCATGATTTGGATTAATGCCGGAGCGGATGGCGGCATCAGCAAGGGGCAGAAGCTGGTTATTTACATGCCCGGGGATGACCTTGTGGACCCGTACACCGGTGAAAAACTCGGTAGCGCGGAGATGGAGATCGGAAAGGCCAGCGTGGTGCAGGTGACGCCGAAGTTCTGCGTGGCAAAGATGCAGGGCGACGCCATGGCCTCCAAGGGCTTCATCGTTCGGACGAACTAGGAGGGCTGGAGAGAATGAGAAAGCGAAGTGTTTTTTTGGGCGCAGCCCTTGTGCTCATGATGGCCAGCGCGGCGCATGCCGGCTGGTTCTTTGACGATGAACCGGAGCAGCCGCCGAAGATTGCCGTTATTACTGAGTCGGACATGCGGGTGCCCGGTGCCAACAATATGCCCGCCGGACGCATCCTTCCCGACGCCATTGGTCAGCGTATCATGAATGACCTTGCCCGAAGCAAGCGGTTCCGCGTTGTAGAGTCCGCAGTGCTTCACCGCATTCTGCAGGAGCGGGGCAAGGAGGAGCGCATTGGCGATATCTGGGGCCTTGTGAATCTGTTTTTGGAAAAGGCCGAACCCGGCCGAAATCCCGTGTACGAGCGCTTGCGCCAGGTCGGCGTTGATGCCGGGGCAGACTATATGCTCATCGGTACGCTGGAGGAGCAAAAAGCCGAGATGCAAACAACAACGGTGAAGGAGCTTGGTCTGTCCGTGACCAAAGGCACCCACTCTGCGCGCTTGCTTTTGCGGCTCGTGCGGGTGGAGGACGCTTCGCTTGCCGGCGTGGTGGAGCTGGAAAGCTCGCGGCCGATGAACTTTGACGCATCGGCAGACAAGGATTTGCGGCAGTTTGAGGATGACTTTTGCCGCATGGCATCCACGCGGGTCATTGACGAACTGGTGCCGCCCAAGGTCGTTGCGGCAGGCGGCGGCTTTGCGTTGACCCGTGGCGCGAACGACGGCGTCCGCGTCGGTGATGTGTTCGAGATTCTGCGTCCGGGCAAGGGAATTATGGAAAACGGGGTGCTTCTTGGCACCCTGAATTCTCCTGTTGGCGCGGCCAAGGTGACGAATGTGCAGTCCACCATATGCACGGTGGAGCCGATTACCGGAGAAATGCGCGAGGACGACCTCGGGCGCATTGTGACCTCGCAGGTGCAGCAGGCCGCGGCAAAGGGTGGAGCTGCTAAGGCGACGGCCTCGTACGCTGGGGCAAAGCTGGGCAAGGGGGCCACGCCTTCTCACCTGACGCAGATCGCCATTGGCGCCTTTGAGATTGATTCCACGTCGGCAGACCTGCGCGAGGGGCTTGGCGATCAGCTGATGGAAGACCTGATGGTGAAGTTGCAGAACACCAAACGGTTTTCTGTTGTTGAGCGTAGGGACCTCAAGCAGGTCGGCAAGGAAATTGGCCTGCAGGCAACGCTGACAGGTGAGGCCGCAACAGCGCGCATGCAGCAGCTTGGCGGTGCGGATTACCTGCTGCTTGGGCACCTTCGGAGCATGGACGTGACCGCCACCGCCGAGGCAATTCCCTACGTGAACGAGGTAGAAGTCGACGCAAGTACATCGGTGGAATCCCTTGTGCGCATTGTGGATGTGCACACCGGGAAGCAGGTGGCAGGAGAGAAGATTTTCTTCTCGGCGGACCTTTCGCAGGCGCGCGGCGTCAGCGAGTTCCTTGATCTGTATACCTCTGAGGTAACGCGCCGCGTGATGATGGACCTGTACCCCGTGAAGGTCATCGGCGTGATGGCTGGCGGCGGCGTGTACATCAACCGCGGCAGCGATGGCCGTATCGCCAAGGGCGACCGCTTCGAGGTGTATCGCCCCGGCGAGGAACTTATCGACCCGGACACCGGCGTCAGCCTTGGCGTTATGGAATCCCATGTCGCGTCCATTCGCATTCAGCAGGTTGATCCGGCTAAGGCGCTGGGCACCGTTGTGTCTGGTGAGGCACCGCAAAAGGGCGACATTTTGCGCCCCGCAGCGAAACAGCACGAGAAGAGAGCAGCCGCCGGGGCTGAGGAAGAACAGCAACCGTCGTACGGCTGGTAGGAGGAGCGTCTGAATGAATGTGGGTCGTAAGTTGATGGGAATGGTCTGCGCCGCACTCCTTGTTGTGTCTATGACGGGATGTGTCGCCTCACAGGGAACAACGCAAAAGACGACAGAACCAGCCGATGCGCCAGCCGAGCGTGTCTGCACTCCCTGCGAGAGGGCAGAGGGTGTGCTGGCCGATGGCGTAATGATCAAAAACGGCAACTTCCGCGAAGAGCCATCCGGCAAATGCTCAATCATTTCAGTACTTCCGCCGGAGACGGAAATTGCCGTTTTGGGCACGGAAAAGAGCTATTATCGTGTCCGTACCGCGCAGAATGCAACGGGGTATCTGTTTGCCTCGCTCATGGCTGTGGATGTGAAGGATTGTGAATTCTACGCAGGGAAGGTGCGCAAGACGACGTACGTGCGCGCAACACCCAGCCGCAAGGGGCGCTCCCTTGGGCGCGTGAAGGCAGGCACCGCTGTTACGGTGCTGTCGCGAAGTGGCCCGTATTATCAGGTGAGTATGCCGGGAAAGGAAGGTTACGTGTCCGCGTCACTCGTCTTTGTGGACGTTGCGGATCGGACGACGCTGCCCAAGGCAAGTGACAAGGCGGCGGAGTTTATTCCTTTCAACAACGAAGCCGACGCGCCTGACCACAAGACAACCCAGAATGCCACGGCGCAGAAAAACGGCGCGGACAAAAGCGATGGTGTTGAACTGCCGGGCTCGCGCCTGAGTCTGATGGGCTACGCCAAAGGCATGCGGCAGTATAAGGACCTGCTCCTGAACAGGCAGAACATTCTGGCGTGGAAAAAGCTGGCCCTTGAGGACTACACCGCGCGCCGTGACGCCGCGACCCCTGACGCGTTTGCCGACGAGATAGGCTATCTGGAAACGCTGGAGCGTGGTTCCATCGCGCTGGATTCCGGCTACCTTGACGATGCGGCGGAGTTGTTTGGCGGTGCGGAGCAGATTCTGAAGGCGCAGGGCGATGAGTCCTACGCCGAAAGCGGCGCCAAAAAGTTCTTTGGCGGGCTGTTCTCCTTTGCGACCGGCAACAAGGAGATCCAGCGTTACACCAGCCCCGGCTACGAGCGCGTGATGATGCTCGATATGCTTGCCCTTAGCTATCTGCTGCAGGGTGACCGCGCCGCGTACAACGTCACCCGGCGCGCTATCGATTTGCAGAACAAGGAGCGCGAGCGCTTTGAAGAGCGCATGGCCGAGGAGCAGGCCAAGCTTGAAGAAAAGCGTAAGGAAGTAGCAAAGGAGGACAAGAAGACGGACGAGCCGTCCTTTGACTTCTTTGGCAAGGACTTGGAGAAAACCGCGCTCCTTGGTGATGTGTCGCAGGAGAAACGCGCGGCGTCGGTTGCCAGTGCTTTTGTGAATCCCTTTGCTGACTATATGAACGCCCTTGTGCTTGAGGTGGACGGCTACCTCGATAAGGCCCAGCGTGAGAACGCTCGCATTGCCTATGAAAAGGCCGCAAAGCTCGCGCCGGATTGCGGTATTTTGAAGAAGGCCTCAACGGATATGCGCAAGGGGATTCCGGGCAATAAGCGGTTGGTCCACGTTATTCTTGGCGAGGGCTTTGCGCCGTATAAGCAAGTGAAGACGAGCTATCTGCCCATTGGCGGGCTGCCCGCCCCTGTGCGGCAGGCCGTGTTGGTGTCCGAGCCGTCCACGGTGCACAAGGCCGATGTCTACTATGGCAACTCCCGCTACCGCATGGAGCAGCTTGCGGACTTTGAGGCCATGAGCCTGCGCTATGAGCAGGATAGCCTGCCCGGTCGGATGGTTGAGCTGGGGCTGGAGCTTTTGAAGGTGGTGGGACTGCAAACCGCAGGGAGCCGCTTTGGCGCCCTTGGGCAAATTGCGGCCGAAGGCATTGAACATATGGCGGTGCCGGATACCCGGAATTGGGAGTGCCTGCCCGCAACCATCCATGTGCAGCGCCTTCTACTGCCGAAGAACGCCAAGACCATTAAGATCGTGACGCGAAGTACCAAGGGCAAGGCCATGGGCAGCATTAAGGCCACCTTGCCCGCGTCTGGCCCGGCGGTTGTGTATGTCCGGTCCATCAACGGGCACCTTCACGCCATCAACTCGTCCAAGATGTGGATATAACCCATGGGAGGAATTATGCGGTTCTATCGGGTACTGCTCATAGGAATGCTCTTGTCTGCCGTGGCCTTTGGCGGCTGCGTGCAGAGGACGTCCAGCAAGGGACAGGCGCTGACGACGGATGTTCAAACAAAACACGTCATTTACGCTGAGGGAAGAGCGAAGCTCGTTGTCGGCGATAAGGCCCTGCTTGATAATCTGGCGCTGACGAATGTTCACTTCGGCAAAGTCGGGAATTTTACGCGCGCAACGGTAACACTGCAGAATCTGGCGGATACGTATTACCACATTGAGTGGAATGTTCAGTGGCTGGATAGGGAAGGCTTCCCCGTGGAGTCATACAGCGTATGGCAGCAGGAGGACATGACGCCCAATATGCTGCAGCCGGTGAAGTTTGTCGGGAAGCATCCCGATGCGTGGGGCTTTGTTATCAATGTACGAATGCTGTAGTTGCGGGAGAGTATGATGTTGAGAAAGGTTTTTGTTGTATGCGGACTGTTGGCAAGCTTTGCGCTGTGCGGTTGTGTGACCGGAAGTGGTTCGCCGTCTGGCGGGCATGGACGCGGCAAGGTGCAGCTTATTGATCACAAAACACGTGTCCACAATCAGGCGACGCTGGACCATACGGACTTTATCCAGTTTGCGGATCAGATCACCAACAAAATGCTGGAGTCCCGGCTGGTCAGAAGCTGGGGCGATAGCCGCCCGCGAATCATCGTCGGTAAGGTGCTGAACAATACGGATGAAGAGCGCCTGCGTCATCAGGACATCACGGACAAGATCAATGAAGTGCTGCTGAACTCCGGCGTGGTACGGATTATGGACCAAAGCGCGCTCAACTTTGACTACATCGTCCGAACCGAATTAAACTCCTCGCGCGAGAAGGACAGCTCCGGCGAGGAAATCGTCACCTACAACATGGTGCTGAAACTCTTTAGCGCCAGTGGCGAGTTGCAGGGGCAGTGGAGCGACTATATCAAGATGGTCAAGGCCGGGCGCTCGCTCTTTTAGCCGTCGCCTGTACTGTCCTGTTGGACCTTGTTGTGTGCCGGGTAAGGTGCGCGTCGTAACGGATAAAACAGGCCGCCGGAATGGTTCCGGCGGCCTGTTGTTGTGTGTGCTGTTGAGTGGGGAGGGGCGATGTCCGGGTACGCGCTACGCGCCTTCTGGCGTATCCAGCAGGTCCTTGGCGCGGAGGTAGTCGAAGACGGGGAGGCAGTTGGACCAGGCGAGGGTGCCGCCCATTGAGATGGCGACTTGGCAGGTTTCCACGATCTGCTGGACGCTTGCGCCGGACGTGAGGGATTGGTCGACCTTGGAGACAATGCATGGACCGCACCCCTGACTGATGGCAATGGCCAGAGCCATCAGGCTTTTATCGCGTCGCGCAAGGGCGCCATCGTCGTAGACCTCGGGAGAGATTGTTGAGTACACCGCCTCGTTGAGCCTCGCCATGTGTTCGCGGCTTTCATTGGTCAGGTCCCAGATATGTTCTTCGTAGTCCAGAATGCTCTTGTCCATGGAAAGCTCCTTTGTGTGGTGTGAGGCGTCTGCGACGCGGTGGTCATGGCGGTGTGAGGAATCTGAAGCCGAGGCGCTGGAGTCGGGCTGTGGAGCGCGGTGTTGCCCTGTGCAAGGGAAGGTACAGCGCAGCCTGTGGCCTCGCGTCTGTCAGTCATCGTCCGCAGGGAGGTCGCTGAGAGAAGAAGACCTTTCTGCATTGTCTCAAATTTCGTCAAACCTGCTCCGGAAACGTATTCTTGCGCCTTGCCAACAGTTCTTACAATATTCTAGAGGCTATTTGCAAACGTGATCTCGGGCGGCATGGAGAGTGGTGCTGTGAGGACGTTCAAGGACCAAAATGCTTCTTGCCGTATAGGGACGTGAAACAGAGGGTGCTATCTATGAGAATGAGAGCAAGAGAGTGTGTGGATGAGAGCGTCATGTGCTGTGTGCTGTGCTCTCCGCTGGAATATACAGTTTTGCTGCGGGCCAAGGATGAGGTTTTACGCGTTCTGAACGATATGGAAGAGGACTTAGGGCTTGGCCTGTCGAAGGCGGATGGGGAAGATATAGAAAGCGTTTTGCCGTGCTCCTTTGAGGCTATTTCATGGGACGGAGTGGATCTCCATTGCGAGAGACGCACGCTGGAACGTGTGCAGCGGCTTCTTTTGGCATTTATGCGTATTTATCCGGAGTTCGAGGCCTACGAAAAGCGCCTCAAGCACGATTTCTACACGTTCCTCGATGTGCTTTGTGGTGTGAACCTGATGCTCGAAGAGAGCCGCGTCTTGACCTGCCAATGCGTGGATAATGCTGTTGGTGAGGATCAGGAGTTGTGTTCAATAGCGAATTGGGAAGGTGGTGATTGCTCAGGTATGCGCCTACAGGAAGTAGGCGTTGATAAGCAGAATATGTGCACTGTATGCATGACGAAGGATGAGTTTTGTTTTCTTTCGAATTCCTTTCTCATGGTAGTTGGAGGGTTTCATAATGTGGATTATGAATTCGTTCTCGGAGTGAAGAAGGAGTATGCCAAGAAGTGTTTCGACTGCTTTTATGATAATTATGGAGCAATTGTTGGCGGTGAGGCAAATGTATGCTTGCCCCGAGAAATTTTTGTCCTTTTGCAGAAGGCAATCGTCGCTGTTATGTATAGATTTCATGATCATGATGTATACCATACATACTTGGGGGCGTTTTTTGAGGAGGTTCTTGACCTCCTCTGTAGCGTGAGCCGAGTACTCGAGGAAAGTTATGAGCTGTTGTCCCGTGGATGTCGCGGGTAGGGGGATGAGTGTTATGCGGTCTTCTCACGCACGGGCCACAGTCGATGAGGTTCGCCTCGTACTGCTAATGAAAAGGCCTTTCGCTCCAATTCCTAAGGGGCGCGTGTGGTCTAGGGGGCGTGGCATTTCGGTTCAGGGCCTGTAAGAAATCGCCCGCGCCGCATGGATACAGGCGAGGGTGCAGGACGAGTGGCAGAGGTCTCGCTCTCTGCAGGGCCGTCCCGCGAGTTTGGTCCCTGCGCGTATGACGATAGTGCAGGCTGCGGAGCTTTTGTCCCTGTGTTGTTCTCTTTGCCGCGATTTGCACGAAAAGACTGCATCTTACGTTTTGTTGCGTCGTCTCGTGCGAGTTGGGGGCTTGCTTCCCTCTGTTTTTGTCCGGCAAACGACAGTGCCCGCCTGACGATTTCTGTTGAAAACCAAGCGATCAGCCTATAGGTATAATATGAATCGTTGCAGCTCATCTATATGATGGCGCTCCTCATAAGGGCGGAGGGTGGATGGACAAGCAGAGTACATTGGCAATTGTAAAATCCGCATCGCGAACTGTTGGGCTGGGATTTTGGTCGTCGCTGAAAGACCTGTTGCCCATTATTTTCGTCATTGCTTTCTTCCAGGGCGCAGTGCTTCGCCAGCCTCTGCCCAATGTTCTTGGGGTGATGGAAGGCGGCTTACTGGTGGTCTTTGGGCTGGCGCTTTTTGTGGAAGGGCTGGAAATCGGCCTGTTCCCTATTGGTGAGCAGATGGCGCACGCCTTGGCCCGTAAGGGCAGTCTGTTTTGGCTGCTGGCGTTCTCTTTTGCCTTGGGGTTTGCCACCACCGTTGCGGAGCCATCGCTCATTGCCGTTGCGGATGAGGCCGCAAGCGTTGCCGCGCAAGGCGGGCTTATCGAAAGCGGTCAAAAGGCTATGGATGACTATGCCATGGGGCTTCGGCTTTCCGTGGCCCTTTCCGTTGGGGTATCCATACTCATCGGCGTGCTCCGTATTTTGCGCGGCTGGCCTGTGCATTATCTGATCATTGGCGGCTATGTCGTTATCATGGTGATGACCATCTTCGCCCCGCATGAAATCGTTGGCATTGCGTATGATGCGGGTGGTGTGACCACCTCCACGGTGACGGTGCCGCTTGTTGCCGCGCTTGGCGTGGGCCTTGCGTCTATCATCAAAGGGCGAAATCCGCTCGTTGACGGCTTCGGACTCATTGCCTTTGCTTCGCTGTTGCCCATGATTGCCGTTATTGGCTACGGGCTTGTCCTTTTCGGAGCCAAATAAGGGGGCCTTTGTGCAGTTCTTCACCGAATTTTCAGGCGCATTTTTGTCGACCTGTCGCGATGTTCTGCCGATTCTTGCCCTGCTTGTGGGGTTTCAGCTTTTTGTGCTCCGCCAGCCTGTTCCGCACCCCAAGCGGATGATTGCCGGAGGCGTCTATGTGGTGATTGGCCTGACGCTTTTTCTGCTGGGGCTTGATAAGGCGCTGTTCCCCCTTGGCAAAATGATGGCGACGCAGCTAACGGAGCCGACGTTTCTGCTTGGCGGGGCAGAGGCGGCCTCGGAGTGGTCGGCGTATGGCTGGATTTATCTTTTCGCCGCGCTTATTGGCTTTTCCACCACCATTGCCGAGCCATCGCTGCTTGCGGTGGCTATTAAGGCGAAGGAGGTGTCCGGTGGTGGCATCAGCCAGTGGGGGCTGCGGATAACCGTCGCCATTGGCGTGGCCTTCGGCATTGCCCTCGGAGCCTTCCGCATTGTAACTGGAACACCGCTGTATCTTTACATTCTTGTCGGGTATGTCATTGTCATTATACAAACAATTTTCGCACCAAAGATGATAGTCGCCCTTGCCTACGACTCGGGCGGCGTGACCACATCCACGGTGACAGTGCCTTTGGTGGCCGCCCTCGGACTGGGGCTGTCGGAAGCTGTGCCGGGCAGAAATCCGGCCCTTGACGGATTTGGCCTTATTGCCTTTGCCAGTCTGTTTCCGATAATTTCAGTGATGGGATATGCACAGATGACCCAATGGATGACGGCGAGAAAGAGCAAAAAGAGCCTGAGGGAGGCGCAGCGTGAAGTTTAAACTGATATTGGCACCGGTGAAAACATACAAGACGGACCCCATCGTTGATGCCGCCAAGGCCGCCGGGGCGACCGGAGCGACCATTATCCCCAGCCGCGGCACCGGCATGCGCGAGGCCAAGACCTTCTTTGGCCTGACGTTGGAGGATCAGACGGACATTGTCATGTTCTTGATCGAAGAGCATCTTGTGAAGCCCGTTGTTGCCGCTATTGAAGAGGCCGGGGAGTTCCACAAACCGGGCACGGGCATCGCTTTTGTGCTGCCGGTGGAGCAGGTTGTGGGTATGGAGAGCCAGATTGAGCGGTTTAAGGAAGAGGTACGGGAGAAGTACCTGTAAGTTCTTTCACCACGGATGGGACGTGAGAGGGAGGAAGCATGGCGGCAATCGTACGTGTGCGCGATGTGATGAAGCGAGAGATAGTGAGCGTTGACGGCATGGCCTCGGCCAAAGAGGTTGCGGAGCAGATGCGCAGCAAGCGCATTTCCGAAATCCTTGTGGCGCGTCGGCATGACGATGATGCGTGGGGCATGGTGACCATTACCGACTTGGTGGAACAGGTTATCGTTCCCGGTCACGACGCCGGGGATGTCAGCGCCTATGAAATCATGACCAAGCCCATCATTACGGTGCCCGCCAATATGGACATCCGCTACGCGGTGCGGCTGATGAATATGACCAGCATCAAGAGCGCTCCTGTTGAGGAAAACGGGGAAGTTGTCGGCGTGGTGTCGTTGTCGTCGCTGGTTTTGGATAACAACCTGCTGTAGCGGCAGGCGCGGCGCGCACTGCTAACGGCAAAGGGGCGCAGCCATGTTGCAGATATTGACAGCAATTCAATCCGCGCTTCACCTGAGGCGCGTGTGTTCGCGTTGCGGTGCAAGCCAGACTGTGCGCTGGGAAGAGCGAGACAAGTCTGTCGCATGTAAAGAATGCGGTAAAACGCTCCCGCCACCCAAGAGCCAGTCCTGACCACAGCCCGGTTGCCTCACTGTGCCCGGCGCTGGCCCCGATGCTGGGCCATACCATCGGACGACCATACCATCGGACGGTCCGGCGTAAGGCTGACGCCCTTGGCGCGCCCGGTTTGTCATTCTCCTTCCCGTAATAGTTTCTGGTGACTCCCTGCGCGGCACTGTGTGACGGTGCCGCGCTTTGTGGTGTGTGGGGGCGCTATCATGAGGTCGAGTCACGTCCCGCCCCCTGCCAGAGGGCCTTCCCGCCGTCGCCGAAAATCCCACTGCAAGACGTTTGAAAGCGGACTTTGGGCATTTGCCCGGGGTCCGCTGTGTTGTTTGGAGTGGGCCGCGCTCCTGTTTCTCTGTGGCGTTTTTGCGCCATCATTCCTCAGAATTCGCCTTGAGACGCGAGTATGGGCTGCCGTTGGACTTTTGACGGTTTTAAATCGCCCTTGACATAAACGGGGAATCGTTTGGATAAGCTGGGACCGCAGTTATTGCGAAGGGCAAGGAATTTGTGGGTGAGGGGCGCTGGGCGCTCTGGGTGAGGAGCTTGGCGGCGCTTTGGGAATGGCGGCAAGCGCCACACCGGGCGGCGCTTGCCGCCCCCCTGTGGTCCCTGCTGTGGAATCCGGCGATAATGCAGGCACCCCTGTTCTACAAGGTGATAGGCATATGATGAGCATGATAAAAATAGGGCTGGTGGTTCTTCTCGGGCTGCCTGCTGTTCTTTCCGTGATGACGCTACCTGCGACGGTGATGGCCCTCAGTGGTATAAATGGCGTGAACCTTGAGTCGAGGCTGTCGTTGTGCTTAGCGTTTTTGGTTCTGGTCTATCCGGCCGTTTACGGGATGAGCGTTGTGTTTTTGTGCATAACGGGCAGATGGGGATTCCTGTACATCCCGGCCGCGGCGCTTGTTGTCGCGGGGCTTTTGTGGGGGGCGGCAACCCTGCTTCAGGCCAAGGAGCAAGCCCAAAAGGACGCGCTGGAGGAGGCTGTTGAGGGTGTATTGCATGAGCAGTACGCGGGCGCAGTGCAGCTCAGGACAGACTATTCGAGTCATGGGGACGGCGACGGATACCTGTGCCGACTCCATGATGATGAAGATGGGAACGTTTTTCTTGTACAATTCGAGACGCTTGAGCCGGAGCACATCGCCGCTGCGGTAGAGCGCGAGCGAAGTGCGAAGAACGCCTATGTGGCGCGCCATGAGGCCTTGGCGGCGCGGTGCGCGGAATATGTGGATACCTCCGTTGTTGTCGCCTTTGATGATGGGCACGTGGCGCTATACGTGTACACAACAACGACGGAGTTCGTTACTGGCGATATGACGCCCGTTGGGCAGGCCATCAATGCCGCGAAAAATTGTGCAGACGATGTTTTCATTGTTCTGGGCGGCGTTCCCAACGACGCACGTTCCGGCTTTGTGGAGTATGCGTCGCGCAGTATTTCGACACCGCTGCAAGACCGGATACGCCATATAGCTGACAGCGCATCATTTCGGATTGTACAGGCAGGCGAGGAGCATGCGCAGAACGTTTTTGCGCGTCACTCTGGCATGGTGCCAGCTCTTGTGATGCGCGAGGCACTGGACAATACCAACGCCTCCCTTGCCGCGTTTGCGGAAGAGCAAGGCGTTCGCATTGTGAATGGCGCGCTGGATTACGCCGATGGGCAGATTGTTGTCCGCGGCGAGTATGCGGAGAAAGAATCCGGCGAGACAGGGAAATATACGTACCATTTTATGAAACTACATATAATTCTGGGTGAATAATATATGTTCTTTAGAAAGAAAACGATCGAGGCAATGGTAAAGTCCGGCGATGTAAAGCAGCTTGCAAGTGTTCTGGCAGAGCAGACCGTGGGCGACGCTGATGAGAAGGGCATAACGCCGCTCCAATATGCTGTGCAATACGAAAAGTCCAAAGTGGCGCGGATGCTCCTCGGTATGGGCGCACCAATCGGCAAGAGTGACGATGAGGCCGCGTCTTTGCTGGAGCAGGTTGCGCGTACGTGCAATGAAAATGTGTGGAAAGCCTTTGTTGAGCACGGGCACCACTTGCCAGCCACCATTGATGGCGAGCCACTCCTGCATTGGCTCGTCACCCAGAAATATTACGCAAAGGACTTACTGGATGTTCTGCTGGCAACAGGTGTGGACATCAATGCCCTGAACTCGCGCGGGATGACAGCACTTGCCTTTCTGCTTGGCCGCGAAACCTTCTCGCTGAAGGCGCTGGACCATCTTTTGGAGGCGGGAATTGATGTGAATTATGCGGCAGAGCCTAGAGCCACCCCGCTCGTCATGGCCCTTGAAAACAGGGAACTGCCCTGCACGTCGTCTCTGGGTAGTTGGAACTTTGAGAGGGTGCTGTCGCGGCTGTGCGCGCATGGTCTGGACCTTTTGAATATCCGAAAGCCCCTTGCGACGGGCTCGAGCATTTCTCTGGCGGTGCAAGCGCTGCAAGCCGGCAACTCGGACCGGTTCATTGCGCTTTTCCGCGCGGGTATTGCCTTTTCTGATGATGATATCCGTCAGGTCAAGGGCTTCCTGCGGAAGGATTACTTTGACGAAAAGCAGCGCAGGCAGCTTGTCCGCGTGAATGAGGAACGCGGCAATGTGTTGCCGGTGCCTGTCGATTTTTATGACAAGGCAACACTGAGAAAAATGGTGAAGAACGCGGACGGTACTGACGCCAGCATCGAGATGGTGCGCCAGATTGCCATGAGCGGCGAGTACTTCACGCGCGAGAAGATTTTATTTATCACGCCGCTTCTTGACCGGGGTGTGGACCTCAATGCCCCTGTGGAGCACGGCATGCGTGAAATGACGCTCCTCTGCGCCGTTGTGGGGTGGAGCGACATGCTCAAGGAGCCGGAAGCGCTTGTGCAGTGGCTTCTTGAGCGCGGCGCGCGCATTGAAGCGCATGGGCATTCCGCATTGTTGTACGCCGTGTGGTTCAACAAGCGAAAGATGGTCACCTTGCTTGTTGACCGGGGCGCAGACCTTGATTTTGTGGACAAGCATGGTTTGAGCTTTGAGTCTATGATCATGACTCCGTCTCCGCGTGGGGATCTGTTCCCTTCCGACGATGAAGTGTTCGCTATGTTTGCCCATATCGCCGACCTCTACCGCATGCAGGGCAAGCCCTTCCCCGTGGACCGGAGGGTGCTGAGCGGAAATAGCCCGCAGGAACTGACAAGTAACATGCTTTTCATGTGCACGATTGTCGCTTATCACGGCCACCATCAGCGCCGTCTTTTGAAGCTGTATGTTGACAACGGGTGGGATATAAACAGGAAGTTTGAGCTGGTTTACGCGGATGGCACTGCCGGTTATCTCACCTTCTTTGACTTTATGATGTCTTGCTGTGACCCAGATCAAATTGATTTTGTTTTCTACCTCGATACGTATTCACACTTGAAGTGCGGCACGGCCGATTATGAGTCGGCCGATTCGTTGCGCCTTGCGTTGCTTAAAAAGCACTCCGTGGATGTGATTAAACGAATCATTGCGCGGACGGAAAATATACAGCGCACTTTTACACGGAAGTTCAAGGATGATGTCTACACGCACCGTGTGGAAAACTACCTCTCACTCGCGCTTGATTGGGGTCACCGGAGGAATCCTGATGTCCGTGTCGAGGAGACGTTGCAGATTTTCAAGGCCCTTATCGAGGCCGGGTGCGACGTAGAGTACATCGTCAAGTCCCGCCTTATAGATCAGTATAAAAATACAGGTCTGTATCGCAACGAGGACTCGATCCTTGAACACGTCATGGACGTATGGTCCGGCGACTTGCCGGCGCTGTCTCTTATTGAGGTTCTTCTTGATGCCGGGGCGCCTGTCCACACGCATTTAGGCTGTTTTGGCGAGGCGTTTGTTCATAAGATTTGTGGACGCATTAAGAACCAGTACTATCCGTTTGTGATCGGTGTGCTTGAGATTCTCGAAAAGCGGGGGCTTCTTGAGATTGAAGAGGCATCCGATAATGGAGCGACGCCTCTTCTGCACGCCGCAGGCTCGTCGAATCCTCATGTGACGAAGTGGCTGGTCGAACGGGGCGCCAATGTTATGGCCATTGGCGGCTTTGACGACAGTACAGCCCTGAACCGCAACATAACGAACTTTGCGTATCACTCAAAACAGGACAGGCTGGAGACGACACGTATTCTCCTCGATGCGGGTGCGGACATCAATTACGCGGACAATGACGGCTACACGCCCCTTATGTGCGCGGTGCATTTCGGGTGCCTTGAGGTTGCCCGCGAGCTTGTTGACCGTGGCGCGGACTTGAGCCTTGTGCACGGTATAAGTGGCAAGACGTTGATACATTTGGCTCTTGATATGCAGGACCAATATGACCTGAGAGAGAGGGGGGCGCCGCAGTACACCAGTGTCGATGTGGATGAGCTGCGCAAGAATATGATCTCGTTGCTGGTTGAAAATGGCGTCGATATCAACGCGCCGCAGGATGGCGGAACCACGCCGCTGAATCATGTTATCGTGTCCAATGACGTTGAGATGTTTAAATTCCTGACTGCACGCGGCGCAGACAGCAACCGCGTGGACTTCTCCGGACGGACAGCGGCTATGTTTGCGTGCATGAGGGGCGGTTTTGGGTTTGTGAACACCATCTTCAGGCGCAAAAAGACGGCTGATGTGATTGCGAATACCGATAATGACGGCCTCAACGTCATCCACTACGCGGCCCGCCGCTTTGTTGATGAGCGTGATGACATGCTGGCGGCAAACTTTATTCAGCAATTCGTCCAGAAATTCGATGTCCCCTTGGTCGCAAATTGCGATGGAGTGACCCCGCTGCATTATGCGTGCATCGATGGGAAATCCAAGACCGTTGAAAAGCTCCTCGAATTGGGGAGTGACCTCAATGCGAAAGATAATTCCGGCAATACGCCTCTCCACTATGCCGCTGAAGTCACATATGAGACCGATTTGAATGAACGCTACGCGTTTGTGCGAATGCTGTTGGAGCAAGGGGCTGACCATAGCGCCCAAAATGAGAAAGGCTATACCGCCGCAGATTATGCGCGTATGTGCATTGACGAGGTTGATAACGTGGACGGCCTCAAAGCGCTTATAGCGCTTTTGGATGCCGAATACGTATCGGCAAGAATCCAGTAGGGTAGCCCCCTCCATTTTTAGGAGGCTGCATATGGGTAGAGTCGAAGTTTCCGTCCTGTAGATTATCAAGCATCCGTCGGATAGTAAAAAGGCGCTCGAATATATCGAGCGCCTTTTGTGTTTTGTGGCTGGCTTTTTAAGCGTCGGTGTGTCGATGTGAGTGGAGGTGCTATTGCGCAAGTGGCGCTTTGTCATAGCCTGGAAACCGCTCCCTTAGCCTGTTTGCCGTCTGCAGGAGTGATCCTGCTACAGAGTTGTGGACACGGTGATCCTGCCACACAAAAGTGGACCACCAGTTAAGCCACATCCTTCATGACAAGATGCTTTTCGAATTCGGCGGGCGACATCCAGC
>NZ_JBJDSB010000004.1:0-287745 GCF_044987625.1 Desulfobaculum sp. SPO524
CGCGAAGCACAGAAACACCAAAGCATTCGAACGCTTTTAAGCGTTCAGAGCGGCCAAGCCCGTGCCGTCCTCCACCATGCGCCCGCCACCAAGCCCCGCGCACAGCACCCGGTCAGCCCGCCCACACTAGCCTAAAAACCACGCCCGAGACCGCCTCGCACTCACCACCTCTCTTCATCCGGCTCCGGCTGGAGGGGGACGGGTGTCCAGAGGGTGAGGGGGAATCCTGCAAGGTTCCCCCAACACCCTTTGGCCGTCGGAGACACGGCGACAACATACAGAAATACCAACGAAAGCACTTCTCGGCCCCGCCACCATGGCGCATCACCACGGCCTCCATTTCTTCCATCCACTCGCACCTCCCAGCACCTCAGCATCCACAACCTCCGCCAATTCCATCCCCTGCGATCCCCACTGTCTTCACGCCGCCCCTCATCTTCCTTCCTAAAACAAAACACCCACCACGCCTCTCGCGCAGTGGGTGCTCCTCCTCTCCATCTTATCCGAATTCTTCTTGCTCAGTTAATCTTACTTCAATGTCTCCCAACACTGAGACAAATCATTCCTTGCCCCCACCAATTACCCCATACGCTGCATCCGCAAAATACCGATGCGTTGCCGTCATGGGATGCCAGTCATCCCACCACATGAAGCCATTCGCTTTGGGATAGGAGTAGGTGCCGAGCCAAGGGCTGTCGGTGACCTTGAAGGCTCCTGATGTGGCGAGGGTGTTGAAAAGGCCGTAGGCATCGACAGTGTGCAGGGTCACCTCCGGGTATTGCTGCGTGAATCCGCCTCCCCCGTGCAACGCGGCGCCCAGCTTTGCGTTAATGTCGACGACGAGTTGCGCCACCACATCCTTCACATGGGCGTATTCCCCCCTATAAGCCGGGGCGAGGGTGATGTCGGGGAGAGTGCTGACCAGGCATGTCCGCATGCCTTTGTCGGCAAGGCGGGCCAGTGCGCCGATGGTGTTGGCGACCACGTCGCCCGCGTCCGCGCCGCCTTCGTAGATGTCGTTAATGCCGATAAGCATAGTGCACAGGGCCTGCGGCAAGGCGTTGCCTTCGTCACAGGTGTCCACCTGCCATGCGAAGCCGGACCAGTCCTTGGGACCGGAGGTGTTGCCGAGGCCACTTTGCGCGCCGCACCATGCTCTGTCCTCAAGCGGTACGCCAAGACGCGCCGCGAGATGCTCAACCCACACGGGGCCGTTGCTGAGGCGGTTAAAGCCGCAGCCGTTGCTGAATCCGTTGTCCGAAAAACTGTCGCCAAAGGCGATAACCCGCTGAAACGCCATAAAATCTCCGCTGATTGGCCGACGCGATGGAACGGCGTTGATTTCTGATCGTGATCACTTTTCAACCCACGTACCGCGATGCACGCGGAAGTTCAATCCTTGCCGAGGCGGCAGGCGGCGGTTTGCCCTGCCCGCTCGATGCATAAGGTGCAGGTCCGGGCAGGAACGAGGAAGCCCGGCGAGACGTCATGGTCTAGCCATGAACGTGAGCGTTGTGGCGAGGAAGCGGACAGGGAGGGTGTTTCTTGTGGCTCCAGCGTGCTTTGGGGGGAAGTGAAACCTTGGCGCGTAAACGTCTCCTCATTCTTTGTAGAATGTTGTAGTATGCGTGGTGTTTGCATCTTGTGGTATGTGGGATGCGGGACCGGGCTTACGGAACAATGAATGAAGGTGGTGGATATGCGTGTGTGGCACTATGCAGTACTGGCTTTGTTGACGGTGGCGCTGTGCGCTGGGTGTGGCGAGGATGAGGTGCAGCAGCCGGAGGTGGTGCGTCCGGTGAAATCCATGCTCGTTGAGTCGCCCTCTAAGGGCCGGACCTATCGTTTTCCGGGGCGCGTTGAAGCCGCAAAGGAAGTGGAGCTGGCTTTTCGTGTTTCTGGCACGCTGGTCGAGTTGCCAGTGAAGGAAGGGCAGACCGTGGTGCAGGACCAGCTCATTGCCCGGCTGGACCCGCGCGACTTTGAAACGGAAGTGTCCCGCATCGAGAGCCAAATCAATGAAGCCAAGGCCCAACTGGAGGCGATGCAGTCCGGCGCGCGCAGCGAGGACGTTCGCAGTCTTGAGGCCAAGGTGGCTTCGGCTGAGGCGAAGGCCACGGAAGCAAAACTGCAGGCCGAGCGCAAGGCGAAGCTGTTTCAGGACAATGTAATTTCCAAGATGGAATACGACAACGCCGTGGCCACGCGTGATGTGGCGCAGGCGAATCTGGAGGGCGCGCGGCAGGAACTGCGCAAGGCGCGCCAAGGCGCGCGGCGTGAGGATGTGCAGGCAATGCAGGCGAGAATTGCTGGTCTGCGCACGCAGTATAAGCGCGCCATGGACGCCTTGGCGGACTCTGTGCTTCGCGCGCCATTTGCGGGCACGGTGTCGCGGAGGTATCTGGAGAACCATCAGGAAATCTCCGCACGCACGGCGGTGGTGAAGCTACAGAACCTGACGGATGAGGTCCAAATCGGCATTGATGTTCCGGAAAGCATTATTGCCCACGGCGAGCGCGGCGAGGCAGAACTTTTTGTGTCTTTTGAATTTTTGCCGGGTGAGCGCTTTCCGGCCGAGGCAGTGGAAGTGGGAACCGAAGCGGACCCGGCGACGGGCACCTTCCCGGTCAAGTTGGTTATGCGGCCCCGCAACGGCACCGAGCGCTTTAATGAAGACCGGCGCGGGACGAACATTCTTCCCGGTATGACTGCGGTCGTGGAGGCTGTGACCTATCCGCCCAAGCAGGATCAGGACGCGCCGCTGCGGGTGCCGGTGCATGCCGTGGCCGCGGACGCTGATGGCCGCCCGTATGTGTGGGTGGTCACCCCCAAGGACAACACGGTGCACAGACGGCCCATCATACGCGGCAGGCTTGAGGGAAGCAGCATTGAGGTCATATCCGGCCTTGCGGTGGGCGAGCGGATTGTGACGGCTGGCGTGGATTATCTGGTGGAAGGCCAACACGTCCGGATTGGCGAGTAGGTGCGTCATGAGCATAGCTGAATTTGCCATACGTCGCAGAACCGTGACCCTTGCCCTGTGCGCCGTCATCCTGCTGGGCGGGCTGTATGCCTACGAAAAGCTGGGGCGCCTTGAAGACCCGGAATTCACCATTAAGGACGCCGTGGTCATTACCGCCTATCCGGGAGCCTCAGCGCGCGAGGTGGCGGAGGAGGTGTCTGACGAGATTGAAACGGCGGTCCAGCAGCTAGCCCAGCTTAAGGAAATCACATCTATTTCACGTCCGGGGCTGTCCATTGTGACCGCGCGGGTGAAGGATAAGTTTGGGAAAAGCGAAATTCCGCAGGTGTGGGATGAACTGCGCCGCAGAGTGCTGGACGCCCAGCCCAAGCTGCCCCCCGGCGCGTCCACGCCGCAGGTGAATGACAACTTCGGGGACGTGTTCGGCATTTTGCTGACGGTGTCTGGCGAAGGCTACACCTATGAGGAATTGCGCCGCTATGTGCAGTTTTTGCGGCGCGAGCTTTTGCTTGTGGACAACGTGGCCAAGGTGGAGCTGTGGGGGCTTCAGGAAGAGGCGATCTTTATTGAATTTTCGCGCTTTAAGCTGGCGCGGATGGGCGTCAGCCCGGATGTGTTTGTGCAGGCGCTGGCGACGCAGAATCTGGTATCGCCTGCCGGGTCTGTGCAGGTGGGGCCTGAGCGCGTGCGCATCAGCCCCACGGGGGAGTTGCTGTCCGTGGAGGACATTGCAAGCCTGGAGGTGCGCGACCCGGCATCGAACCGGCTTGTGGCGCTCAAGGATGTGGCCACGGTGTCGCGGGGCTATGTGGACCCGCCGGACCATGTGCTGCACTTTGACGGCAAGCCTGCCCTGTCCATTGGCATTTCCGTGGCCCCCGGCGGCAATGTGGTGAAGCTGGGCGATGCGGTAAAAGCCCGCATGACGCAGCTGGAGCAGTACCGTCCTGTGGGTATGGAAATCGGCGTGGTGAACTTTCAGCCCGATGACGTGCGCAAGGCCGTGGATGGCTTTGTGGTGAATTTTATAGAAGCGCTGGCCATTGTGGTTGTGGTGCTGCTTGTCTTTATGGGGCTGAAAAGCGGGGTGCTAATTGGCGTGGTGCTGGCGCTGACGGTGCTGGCGACCATGATAGCCATGGACATGATGTCCATAACCCTGCAACGCATCTCCCTTGGCGCGCTGATTATTGCCCTTGGTATGCTGGTGGACAACGCCATTGTTGTGACCGAGGGCATGCTGGTGCGCATCGAGTCCGGTGTGGACCGCATCAAGGCCGCCAATGAGGTGGTGGGGCAGAATATGATGCCGCTGCTTGGCGCAACGGTCATCGCCATCTTGGCCTTTGCCGCCATTGGTGGGTCCTCGGACGGCACGGGCGAGTATTGCCGCTCGCTGTTTCAGGTGATGCTGTTGTCGCTGTTTATTAGCTGGGTACTGGCTATTACGGTGACGCCGCTTTTGTGCACCATGGCGTTTCGGCCAAAGGCCGGCGGCGGGGACGGGAGCGACGCCTACTCCGGGCGGCTGTTTACGGTGTACCGCCGGTTTTTGGAGGCCGCCCTTGCGTGGCGCTGGCAGACGGTGATTGTGCTGGTGGTGCTGCTGGTTGGGGCGGTGCTGTGGTTTGGCACGCTCAAGAACAGTTTCTTCCCGCCGTCCACGCGTCCGCAGTTCCAAATCCACTATTGGCTGCCCGAGGGGACGGATATTACGCGCACCGTTGCGGATATTTCCGTCATTGAGGACAAGCTGCTGGCGGATGAGCGGGTAACGTCCACGGCCTCGTACATCGGCAAGGGCGCAACGCGCTTTATGCTGGTCTTCGGGCCGGAGCAGTCGCAGTCCAAGGCCTATGGCCTCATCCTTGTGCGGGTGCATGACTATAACGACATTGACGGGCTTATTGACGAGTACGGGGCGTACTTGGCGGAGCGTTTTCCTGATGCGGAGCCAAAGCTGGATAAGTTCGTTCTTGGTCCCGGCGGCGGCTACGATGTGGAGGCGCGCTTTTATGGCCCGGACCCGGCGGTGCTGCGTACGCTGGCCAACAGCGCCAAGGATGTGTTCCGTACCTCGGCGAAGGCCACAGCCATCCGCGACAACTGGCGGCAAAAGAGCATGGTCCTGCGCCCGCGCTTTAACGAGACTATGGCGCGGCAGAACGGCATCACCCGGCAGGACGTGCTGGAAACGCTGGAGTCGGCCTTCACGGGCAGCCGCATAGGCGTGTACCGCGAAGGGGACGACCTGCTCCCCATTATTGCGCGCTCCAATCAGGAACTGCGCGATGACGTGGCCCATATCAGCGAACTGTACGTGTGGAGCTCCCTCACCCAGACCATGGTGCCCATCACGCAGGCGGTCACGGGCTTTGACGTGCTGTGGGAGGATACCCTCATCCGGCGCGAGAACCGCAAGCTGGTCATCACCGCGCAGTGCGACGCCGTTCCCGGCGCGCTGGCGAGTGAGGTGTTTCAGGAGGTTCGGGCAGGCGTGGAGGCCATTGACCTGCCCTTTGGCTACACCATGGAGTGGGGCGGCGAGTATGAAAGCTCGCGTGATGCGCAGGAGTCCCTTGCGGGGCTGATTCCCATCACCATCATTGCCATGGTGCTTATCGTCATCATGCTGTTCAACGCCCTGCGCCAGACGGTCATCATCTGGCTGACCGTCCCGCTGGCGATTATCGGGGTGACCTTTGGGCTGGCGGTGTTTGACCTGCCCTTTGACTTCATGGCGATACTGGGCTTTTTGAGCCTTATCGGCATGCTCATCAAGAACGCCATTGTGCTCATTGATCAGATTGATTTTGAGCGGCAGGGGGGCAAGGCGGACTATCAGGCCATTGTGGATTCGGGCGTCAGCCGTCTGCGGCCTGTGTGCATGGCGGCCATTACCACGGTGCTGGGCATGCTGCCGCTGTTGCAGGATCCGTTTTTTATCTCCATGGCGGTGACGATTATGTTCGGCCTCAGCTTTGCCACGGTGCTGACCCTCGTGGTGGTGCCGGTGCTGTACGCGCTGTTCTTTGGGGTGCGTGGGCCGGAGGCGGCGGTGTCAGGGACTGATTAATGCGTGGATTCTTGCCCGCATGTGTGGGCTGTGCTACGTCACCAGTATTCAACGAAATTGACGTCGGAGGTGAGATCGCATGAGTGTTGACGGATACATCCTGTACAGTGGCGGCGCACGCGGCGCGGAATCCTGCTTTGGCACGCTTGCCGAGCGGTATGGCATTCAGGAAGTGAACTACAGCTTTGACGGCCACCAGACCGAACGCACCAGAGGCATCCGGACCCTGACCACCGAGGAGCTTGCCCTCAAGGACGTGAGCCTGACCTATGTTTCACGGCTGATGAACCGTAAATTCTCGCGCGCTCCCCTGTTCCGCAAGGTGCTCCAGAGCATCTGCTGGCAGGTGGCCAGCGGGCACGAGGTGTTCGTGGTCGGCTCCATTCAGGAGGACGGCACCGTCACCGGCGGCACCGGCTGGGGCGCGGAGTACGCCAAAATCTGCAACAAACCCCTCTACGTCTTCGATCAAAGCAAGGATGCGTGGTTCAAATGGGCCAAAGCCCAGTGGGAGGAAGTGAAGGAGCCTGTTGTGGGGCACCATCATTTTGCCGGAACCGGAACGCGCTTTCTTGAGGAAAATGGCAAAAAGGCGCTGGAGGACTTGTTCTTCCGCAGCTTCGGCAACTAAGCCGTAGCGCAAGCGCCCCCAGGAACCACAAAGCCGCCCGGTCTGCATGCAGGCCGGGCGGCTGTCTTTTATGGTTTTGGATTTAGCGGAACATATACTTCATGGCGTAGCCAAAGGACGGGTAGGCCCACAGCATGGAGCGCAGGTCGTCGATGGAGACCTTGGTGCGCATGGCAAGGGCAAAGAGGTTCACCATTTCCTCTGCGGCGTCGCCAAGGACGTGCGCGCCGAGGAGTTGGCGGTTGTCCGCGTCGATGATGAGCTTGAACCCGGCGCACTTTTGCCCGATGCGTTCATACTCGGACCAGCCCGAGGCGTTGCCGGTGACGATGTCCACCGTGCGGCCCTGCGCGGCGGCTTGCTCTTCCAGCAGGCCCACGGCGGCAAGGGGCGGGTAGGTAAAGAGGGCGTAGGGGATGGGCCCGTATTCCATGGCCTGCGGCGTGTTGCTGAGCAGGTTGTGGATGACGGTGTCGGCCTCCTTGGCCGCAACCGGGGTGAGGGGCATACCGCCCGCGATAACGTCCCCCGCCGCGTAGACCGCCGGATTGGTGGTGCTGCGCAGGGTGTGGTCCACGGTGACGGCGCCCTTGTCCGTGGCGACGTTCGCGGCCTGGAGGTTCAGGTCCGCCGTGGCCGGAATGCGCCCTGCGGCCTGCACAATGAGGTCCGCCGGAAAATGCTCCGCGCCGCCGGGACCGGCATGCAGGACAAACCCGTCGTCCTCGGCGGTGATGCTGTGGGGCGGCAGGTCCGTGAGGATGGTGACGCCCTGTGAGCGCATGTGGTCCATAAGGCGCTGGGCAAGGTCGGCGTCAAAGGGCCTGAGCACCCGGCTGCTGCGGTGGACGATGGTGACGTCCGCACCGGCCGCGGCGGCGATGTGCGCCATCTCAAAGGCAATGAACCCGCCGCCGATGAACACGATGCGCTCCGGCAGGGCGGCAAGTTCCAGAAAGTCGTCGCTGGTGACGGCGTGCTCGCCGCCGGGAATGTCCAGCATGCGGGGCACGGCGCCGGTGGCGATGCAGATGCGTTCGCCCTCCAAGATGGCGGAGCCGGTGTCTACGGTGTTGGGGCCGGTAAAGCGGGCGCGGCCCTTGTGGATGTCCACACCGTTTTTGGCGTGCACGGCCTCGATTTTGTCCGAGATGGTGTCCGTGAAGGAGCGCTTGAAGGCCATGAGTTCCTGCCAGTCGATATGCGCCTGCCCCACCACGCCAAGGCCTGCGCTGTTGTGCAGGCGCTCGGCGGTTTGGATGACGTCCACCATCATTTTTTTGGGCTCGCACCCGCGCAGGGGGCAGGTGCCGCCGAATCCGTCGTGCTCGATGAGGGCGACGGTGCGCCCGGCCTTGTGACAGCGCGAGGCAATGCGTCCGCCTGCAGCGCCGGAACCTATTACAATCACATCGTAGTGTTTGGTGCTCATGGTTTTCGAAGCTCCTTTTATGCAGTAGGGTACATCATATGACACAGCATTCAACCCCTCAGCATACTGCAAAAAGTATACGGCGTGTACCTGTTTTGGCAACGGGGCAACAGTCCTGCCATGATGTGTCCGGCGCGGACATTCCGTGTTCCGGCTCCGGGCAGGATGCCGAAAGCGCTCCGGGCCTGCCGTGGCCCTCGCCCCGGTTTGTGGCGCAGGGTGACACCGTGCGCGACGCGCTCACCGGCCTTGTCTGGACCGCCAACCCCACCCCGGCGACCTTTTCCATGCCGTGGGACGAGAGCCTTGCCTTTGTGGAGCAGATGAACGCCGAGGCCTATGGCGGGGTGACCACGTGGCGCATGCCGGGGCGGCGGGAGCTTTTTAGCCTTGTCAGCTTTGCGGACCGCCGTCCGGCCCTGCCCGGAGGGCATCCCTTTGGGCGGGTGTTTCTGGGCTGGTATTGGACCTCCACCACCTTTGCCGGAGCGCCGACCCATGCGTGGCGGGTGCATATGGAGGGCGGGCGGATGTTCTACGGCCGCAAGGGCGAGGATTCGCTCCTGTGGCCCGTCAGCGGCGAAAGTGCCGTCCTGCCGGAGTCCGGCCAGCGGGACCTGTATGACCCGGCCGGACGGGACGCCCAGCATGGCGCGTCACTGCCTGCGCCGCGCTTCAGCCCTGAGGGTGACGGCGCGGTGCGCGATGCGCTCACAGGCCTGCGTTGGCGGCGCGCTGCGGACTTGTGCGGCGAGGTGGCGTGGGCCGAGGCCTTTGCACAGGTGACCGAGCTTGCCCGCCGCGAGGACCGTCCGTGGCGTCTGCCCACCATCCGCGAGCTGGAGAGCCTTGCCGATGCGTCCCGCTCGTTCCCGGCCCTTGCCGCAGACCATCCCTTTGGCGACACCGCCGACGCGTATTGGTCGTCCACCACCAGCAGCTTTGAGACGGATTGGGCCATGGCCTTTTACCTTGGCAAGGGGGCCGTTGGCGTCGGGCACAAGGGCACGGCGCGTTTTGCGGTGTGGGCCGTGATGGATGCGGATTAATTGTCTGTCAGCTTGAGGTTGCCGTAGCCACCCCAAGCCTGCTGCACCACGCCGATGACCACAAGGGCGTCCGGGTCAATCTGCGAGATCATAAACCGCAGGTCGCTCACGCGGGAGCGGCGCACCGTGCAGTAGAGCATGGTGCGGACTTCCTTGGAGTAGCCGCCTGTGACTTCCCACATGGTGACGCCGCGCTGCATCTCGTTGACGAGGGCGTAGCGGACCTGCTCCGGCTTTTTGGTGATGATGATGGAGGTGCGCAACTGGCTGGAGCCTTCCATGGCAAAGTCCGAGAACAACCCGTTCATGACGAGGGAGAAGAGCGCCAAGAGGGCCATTTCCCAGTTGTAGACAAGCCCGCCAAGGCAGATGACGCCAAGGTCCGTGAACAGGTAGACCTGGCTCATGGGGTAGCCGGTGAAGTTATGGATAATGCGCGCGGGGATGGACGTGCCGCCGATGGTGGAGCCAAAGCGGAAGATGATGCCGCTGCCAAGGCCGAACAGCACGCCCGCGTACAGGCTGGCTAAGAATTTATCATGCGTGATGGGGTAGGGGGCAAGCAGGCCCGGCATGATGTTCAGGAACAGCTCCACAAAGGCGGAAAAGGCAAACACCGCCATGATGGAGGAACTCAGAAAGCGCCAGCGCCCCAAGTACACAAAGCCCAGCATCAGGAGGGGAATGTTCACCAGCCAGATGACGATACCCTCGGACAGCCCAAAGGTGTCGCTCAGGATAATGGCAAGGCCGGAGATGCCGCCAGCCGTGATGTTGTAGGGCACCTGAAACAGCACAAAGCCAAGAGCCGCAATGGCGCAGCCCATCAGCACCATAATGGTGCGGAAGGTGAAGCGGCGGATTCTGGTGGCGAGGGGGAGTTCCAGCTTTTTTTTAATCTTTTGGCGCGTGTTCATGGGTGCAGGCTCGTTGCGGTTAAGGGGCTGTGATAAAAGAGTGCGCTGCAGCGCTTCTGGGTGACGTCTGGTCCCCCACGCCGCAAAAAGGCGTGCAGGCTGTGCCGTGGCCTTGTACGGGGCGGGCGCGGCATCATTATGCAGTCCACGCCTGATGTGGTGCGACGCCGTGCATAAGAACAGGCCATGGCCCGGGGGCACGCTCCACGTGTAGCATTATTTTGTCCGGGATGACAGGGGGATGCGGGGCGCGTCCCTATTCCGCCGTAGCGCGCTCGTCCGCATAGCGGGAAAGGCCAAGGCGCGTAAGCTCCGGGACGAGCTGGTCGTAGTTGTCGATGATATCCGAGAGGGCGTCCGGGCTGACCTTTTGGTAGTCCGTGGTCACCGGAGCCTTGGCCGGGTCAATGCCAAGGAAGGGAAACAGCTTCGTCTGCGTCTGCGGGGAAAAGGTGTGTGCGCTGCCCCGCACATGCCCCACCATGTCCTCATACGTGATTTCCACGTGCTCAAAGTCCGAAACAATGGCCCGAAAGCGTTGCTTGCGTTTTTCCAGTTGCACCAGTGTGCCCAGCAGGCGCTTGGTCAGCGTGACGGTGAGCGTGGTTTCGCCGGTGCGGACAAAGCCGTCGTACTCGCGCATGGGCAGGGTGCCTGTGTCCACACCACGGTTGCGGCACGCCAGCAAAAAGGCCGAGATGTGCGCGCGCAGGGTGTTGGTGCGGATGAGGTGGACCACCTTTGGCGGGTGCGTGGAAAAGTAGCCGGAGACAAAGGCCAGGCGGTCCCAGAAGTCGTACTTGATGTCCATGCCCACGATGCTGTGGCGGGCCATGCTGTCGAAGGTGGCGTCGATGAAGCGGCGGGCAAAGGCGTTCATATTGCGGAAGGTGATTTGCGCGGGGTCGCGCATGACGGCCTTGTGCCACTGAACGTAGAAATTCTCTTCCCTGTCCGGGCGGAAGGCCCAGTCGTCAAAGAGCGCTTCGCCGAACATATGCACGTCCGGGTGGCTGTTGAGGGCGCTGCGGAAAAAGTTGGTGCCCGAACGGATGGCGGCCAGCAGGATGAAGCGCGTCATGGACTCCTCACGGCTTGGGGCATGGGTAATACATACAGTATATATGGGGGCTTTGGCGCGGCGTCAACGCGTGTGCATTCCGGGCCGCGCCGCCGTGGTTGATAAACGTTCTATTTAGCGGTATGCAGGGCAGTCCTGCTGTGTGCCCTGTACTGGCTCCGCCAGAGCCGCCACGAACCGACTTCCCACCGGCCATGCGGCCTTCCTGACGGGCTTTGTCCATGTAGGAACGGCGCCGCAGCATTTCCAACGTGATGACGCTTTTTGCTGGATAACACCACCACCGGCCACCCCGGTGGACAATCTTCATCTTTCTTATGGCCCCGCGGGCAAGCCGTCCGGGGCTGCCGGAGGCGAACATGCTCCTGAGTCTGAACTGGTTGCGCGAGTTCGTTCCGTTCACGGGAACGGACGAAGAGCTGGCCGACAGACTGACCATGCTCGGATTGGAAGTGGAGGAGGTCAGCCACCCCTTCGCCCATCTTGAGAATGTTGTGGTCGGTCATGTGCTGGAGTGCGACAAGCACCCCGAAGCCGACAAACTGTCCGTATGCAGTGTGGACGTCGGCGAAGACGAACCCCTGCCCATCGTTTGCGGCGCGCCCAACGTTGCCAAGGGCCAGAAGGTGGCCGTTGCCAAGGTTGGCGCAGAGCTGCCCGGCGGGTTCAAGATCAAAAAGGCCAAGCTGCGCGGTCAGGTCTCCAAGGGCATGATTTGCGCCGAGGACGAAATCGGCCTCGGTGACAGCCACGCCGGCATTATGGTGCTGGACGAGGCCCTTGCCGTGGGCACCCCCCTTGTGGACGCCCTGAATCTCGACACCACCGTCTTTGACCTGGGCATCACGCCCAACCGCGGCGACTGCCTGAGCATGCTCGGCATTGCGCGTGAGGTGGCCATGGCCTACGGCCTGCCCCTGACCCTGCCGGAATGCGCCCTTGAGGAAGTGGCCGAGTCCGCCGCGGACCAGTTGACTATCCAGATTGACGACCCCGCGCTGTGCCCCCTGTATCAGGGCCGCATTTTGAAGGGCGTGCAGGTTGGTCCCGCTCCGGCGTGGATGCGCTACCGCCTTATTGCCGTGGGCATGCGCCCCATCAACAACATTGTGGACGTGACCAACTACCTGCTCATGGAGCTTGGTCACCCCTTGCATGCCTTCGACCGTGCCAAGCTGGCGGGCGATACCATCCGCGTGCGCGCCGCCGAAGACGGCACCGCCTTCACCACGCTGGACGATGAAAAGCGCGACCTGCTCGGCAGCGACCTGCTCATCTGCGACGCGGAAAAGCCCGTTGCCCTCGCCGGCGTTATGGGCGGCGCCAACTCCGAAGTGTCGGACGCCACCACCGACGTGGTGCTGGAATGCGCCGTGTTCGATCCGCCCACGGTGCGCAAGACCGCCCGCCGTCTGGCCCTGCACAGCGAGTCGTCCTTCCGCTTTGAGCGCGGTGTGGACCAGGGCAACGCCCGCTTTGTTGCGGACCGTGCCGCCAGTCTGATGGCCCAGCTTTCCGGCGCACAGGTGCTCTCCGGCGTGGCCGTGGCCGAGCCCACCCCGTGGGAGAACCGCACCCTGCGTTTCCGCCCCGCCCGCTGCAACAGCCTGCTGGGTGTGGACCTTGACGCCGAATTCTGCCGCACCACCTTTGAGGGCCTTGGCTGCTCCGTGGATGCCTCCAATCCCGAGGACTGGACCGTTGTGGCGCCCAGCCACCGCCACGACCTTGAGCGCGAAGTGGACCTCTATGAGGAAGCCGCGCGCGTGTACGGCATGGACCGCATCGAGGCCGTACTGCCCCGCGTGTCCAAGTCCCTTGACGGGTTGGCCCTTGCCGACCGCCGCTACGCCTTCACCATGCAGCTCAAGCACTGGGCGCGTGGCGTTGGCCTGAACGAGGCCGTGAACTACAGCTTTGTCGGTCACGAGGATTTGGATTTCTTCAATCTGCCGCAGGACAACCGCGTGCCGGTCATGAATCCGCTCTCCGAGGAGCAGAACGTGATGCGTACCGCGCTGGCTCCAGGCCTGTTGCAGAATGTGCGTACCAACGTCGGCCACGGCTCCGCCCGTCTGCGCCTCTTTGAAGTCGCCAAGGTGTTCTGGGCCGATGCCGAGTCCGAGACCACGGCCACGGAGCCGACCCGCCTCGGCATGCTGGTCTACGGCCGCCGCGAGCGTGAGCGCTGGCCTTGGCCCGAAGAGGAAAACGCCGCCTACGCGGACATCAAGGGCATGGTGGAGCACCTGCTCCAGCATCTGGAACTGCCCGGCGCGCAGTATCGCCTGAAGGACGGCCACCCCTATCTGGCCCCCTGCGTCGAGGTTGTCCTTGATGATGAGGTTATCGGCGAAATGGGCCGCATCAAGCCCGAAATCGCGGATACCTACAACGCCCGCCGCGAGGTGTGGATTGCCGAACTGGACGCCGACGCCCTGCAGGAATGGCACGAAGGCGTGCTGCCCGGCTTCTCGCCGCTGGCCAAGTTCCCGCCCATCAAGCGCGACATCACCTTCATCGCTCCCGAGACGCTGACCGCCGGCGCGGTGGTGGACGCCGTGCGCGGCGTGCAGGAACCCCTGCTGGAGGACGTGGTGCTGGTGGACTGCTACCAGCCCGAGGACGCGGAAACCCACAACCTTACCGTGCGCCTGACCTACCGCCACGCCGACCGCACCCTGAAGGACAAGGAAGTCGAAAAGCGGCATTCCAAGGTCGTTAAGAAGGTGCTGGACGCGCTTCCGGTACACGTCTAGAATATCTTGATAATCCGGCGGTCCGGACCGTTGTGGTCCGGACCGCATTTCCCAAAAGCGTACACGACAGGTTGGAGAGTGGACCATGGGCCGGACCTACCGCATCGGGCAGGCAGCTCGGAAGCTCAATCTCAACACCTCCGTGCTGCGGTATTGGGAGTCCGAATTTCCGCAGATACAGCCCATTCGCACCCGCAAAGGCCAGCGGCTGTACACCGATGAGCACATCGAACAGCTGACGCTTATCCGGCATCTGCTCCACGAGGAGGGGATGACCATTGAAGGGGCGCGTAAGAAGCTGGAGCGCGACGACGCCATCGCCGCGGCGGAAGCCGCCAGTGACGACGAAACAAGCGCGACCCTCCGGCTGGATGCATTCCGGCGGAGTATGATTGCCGAGCTTGAGGAGATGAAACGCCTCCTCAAGGGTGAATGACCACAACCCGCCCCCGTGGCGGGTTTTTTGTGAGCGATGACATGCGGCGCGCCGCGGTGCGCCGCCCTGAGGAGACGCCATGATTCTTGACGCATACGGCATGCAGCACTGGGCCACCTTCTTTGTTGCGGCCCTACTTTTGAATATTTCCCCCGGCCCGGATATGGGCTTTATCCTTGCCAACACCGTGCGCGGCGGAAAACGGCACGGCTTTGCCGCCATGTTTGGCGTGTGGACCGGTTCGCTGTGCCATACGCTGTTTGCCGCTGCTGGCCTGTCCGCACTGCTTGTGGCATCGGCCACGGCCTTTTCCATGGTCAAATACGCTGGTGCGGCCTACCTTGTGTGGCTGGGTATTCAGGCGCTGCGGTCCAAGGGCGCGTTTGCCGCGCAGGCGGGTGGCGGCCCTGTCGCCTCGCCGGGGCGCATCTACCGTCAGGGTGTGTTCATCAACATCCTCAACCCCAAGGCCGCCGTGTTCTTCCTCGCCTTTTTGCCGCAGTTTGTGGTGCCGGGGGTCGCCCCCGTGCCCATGCAGCTGGCCCTGCACGGGGTGCTCATTATTCTGGTGGCCGCCCTTGTGGAACCGATGGTCATCTTCGCCGGTGACCGCATTACCACCAGCCTGCGCTCCAACCGCCGCGTGTCGCAGTGGTTCGACCGCACCCTTGGCGCGTTTTTCCTCTTCCTTGGCGTGCGCCTCGCCGTCTCGCGCTAAGAGCGCGCCCCTTTGTCCAAAACGCGGCCCGGCATCCCATCATGGGGTGCCGGGCCGTTTGTGTTGCGCCGTACGGGAAAGGGCAGTGCATTGCCCAGTTATTGATAACAGGTTCCCAAGATTCGGGAAAAATGGTGCGCGGGTTGCCTGAAACGTTTCAGCGTCCTACGATGGGCCGTTTTTCCCTTTTGTCCTGCCCCTTCTCACAAGGCACAGAACGCCGGATGGCTGACGTTCGGGGACGGGACCGGTGTTTTAGAAACAGGAACGTAGAGAAATGAGCTACCCCATGAACGCAGTGCGCGGTGACATCTTCGGAGGTTTGACAGCAGGCATCATCGCACTGCCTCTTGCCCTCGCCTTTGGCGTTGCAAGTGGAGCGGGCGCGGCCGCCGGATTGTACGGCGCCATCGCCCTTGGACTTTTTGCTTCCATCTTTGGCGGCACCCGGACGCAGGTGTCCGGTCCCACCGGACCGATGACCGTGGTCATGGGGACGGCTGTCGCCGCCTTCTCGGGGCAGCCCGAGGCCGTGTGTCTGGTCGTGCTGCTGTGCGGTCTGTTCCAGATGCTGTTTGGCGTGTTCCGCCTTGGCGGGGTGGTGAAGTTTATCCCTTATCCCGTCATCTCCGGCTTTATGAACGGCATCGGCGTGATTATCGTGCTGCTTCAGATTCAGCCGCTCATGGGCTGCGAGAGCCTCAAGTCGCCGCTTTTGGCCCTGATGGGTCTGCCGGACGCAGTCGCCGCCATGAATCTGTATGCGGTGGGGCTCGCCGCCGCGACCATGGCCATTGTGTTCCTGACTCCCGCACGCATCTCGCGCGTTGTGCCGTCGCCGCTTATTGCGCTCATCTCCATGAGTGTGCTCGCCTACGCGCTGAAGATGCCCGTGCCCACCATCGGCGCTATTCCGTCCGGATTGCCCGAACTGCACATTCCCGGTCTGCCCCTTGCCGACTGGGGACGCATCGCCACCCTTGGCTTTGCCCTTGCCCTGCTGGGCACCATTGATACGCTGCTGACCTCCATCGTTGCGGACTCCATGTCCAAGGATCAGCACAACTCCAACCGTGAGCTGATCGGCCAAGGCCTCGGCAACATGGTGGCGGGCTTTGTAGGCGGCCTGCCCGGCGCGGGCGCGACTATGCGTACCGTCGTCAACATCAAGGCCGGCGGCACCACGCGGCTGTCCGGCGTAATCCATGCGCTGTTCCTCGTGGCGGTTCTGCTGGGCCTTGGTCCCCTCACTGCCAGCATTCCTCTTGCCGTCCTCGCGGGCATCCTCGTGAAGGTGGGTGTGGATATCTTGGACTACAAACTGCTGCGCCTTGTGCGCAAGGCCCCCAAGCAGGACCTCGTGGTCATGCTGGCTGTGTTTGGCATTACCGTGTTTGTGGACCTTATCGTGGCCGTTGGCGTTGGCGTGGCCCTTGCCTGCCTGATGCTCGCCTACCGCGTTGCCCGCCAGACGCGCATTCAGGTCACCAGCATGGAAGACGACGCCGACCGCGACAAGTACATGGACGCCATCACCGCCAGCGATAAGCAAGTGCGTGTGATTACCATCAACGGCGCGTTCTTCTTCGGGACATCCTCTCTTATGCAGGACAAGGTGGACCGCCTCTATGGAACGCGCTGTGTTGTCGTCAACTGCACCAGCGCGCCGTTTATGGACATCTCCGCCGTGTTCGCCCTGAGCGAAATGCTGGAGAAGCTGGTGGACGAAGGCGTGCGCGTGATGCTTGTGGTGAATGCGGACCAGCGCACCACGCTTGCCGAATGCGGAGCAGGGGACATTCTGCCCGCACAGGACGTCTTCTCCACGCTGGATACGGCCCTGGATGCCGCCCTTGACGCCGTGGCTATAGACCACAAGGACAAGGCCGCGCGCATCGCCGCGTTGCGCTACGCCAGCGCCTCGGCCTAAACGCCATGCATCCCGGCCCGTTGCCCGCCATATTCGGCCTCCGGCGCGGCGCAAAAGCCCCATGATACCGGGCGAGTGCAGGCATGGCGCGGATATGTGGACAGGCCGGGGAGAAAATGCGAAAAAAATGAAAAAGGGCGTTGACATTTGGGCCGATGCCACCTAGATATCTACCTCGCCGCTTGAGAGAGCGGCTTTGAAAACTCGTCGGGATGTGGCGCAGTCTGGAAGCGCACTTGAATGGGGTTCAAGGGGCCGGAGGTTCAAATCCTCTCATCCCGACCACGATGAGATTAAGGCGGGTTATGCAAAAGCATGGCCCGCTTTTTCTGAAAAACGTTGCCGCGCTTCGCCAGACCTCGAAGCCACAACCCCAGTGAGGCAATGATTAAGCCCATATAGCTCAGTAGGTAGAGCGCATCCTTGGTAAGGATGAGGTCAGCAGTTCAATTCTGCTTATGGGCTCCATCCGTCAGTATAAGGCCAGTCCGAAAGGGCTGGCCTTTTTTGCGTTCTGCGCACGGCGCAGGAAGACGGAAGACGGAAGAAAAGGCATGCCTCCGGCGGCTCAAGGGTGTGACACCCTTGAGAATCCCCAGGATTTTTGAGGCGGAAGCCGCCTCAAAAATAGGGGGGTGGGTGCTTGAAGAAAAACGACCGCGCGGCATTGCCGCGCAGTCGTTTTTTGGGTCTTGTTCTCTTCCCGACAGGGATTCTCACCGGTCTTCATACGGCGACAAGGCCCCCAAAAAAAATCTTCCCATCCACACGGACGGGAGCTTCACAGGGGTGACGACTGTTTCATGCACTGGCACCCGGCCTGTGCGCACATGGGATTCTCAAGGGCCCACGGCCCTTGAGCCTGCGGAGCAAAAAAACTCCCGCCCCATTCGCCAACACACTCCACCCGGCACGTCCCCGTTATAGGGGCAACTCCCCTTTAACGGCCAGCGGAATGCCGCTGACGGACAGCACCACGGTGCTGGCGCAGGCGGCGAGGCGTTGGTTAACGGCGCCGGTGAGGTCGCGGAAGCGGCGCGCGAGGGCGTGTTCGGGGACGATGCCGCTGCCGACTTCGTTGGAGACGATGACCACGGCGCAGGGGAGGTCGTCGAGGGCGCGGACGAGGTCGTTTGTGCGGGCGAAGACGTCTTCGTCGTCCATGCCTGCCATGAGGCAGTTGGTGACCCAGAGGGTGACGCAGTCGAGCAGAACAACGTCGGCGTGTTGGCTGGCGCTGAGGAGGGCGGGGACGATGTCGAGAGGTTCTTCGACGGTGGTCCAGCCTTGGCCGCGGGAGGCCTGATGGGCGTCGATGCGCTTTCGCATCTCGTCGTCGAGTGCCTGCGAGGTGGCGAGATAGACGCGGGCGGGACCGACGGATTCGGCGTAGCGCTGGGCGTAGCTGCTCTTGCCGCTGCGGCAGCCGCCTGTGACGAAGGTTATGGTGCTCATGCTGTATCCTTTGGCAGTGATGTTGGGATTGTGGGTAGCATGATGATGGGCGTTGCGCCAGTGAAGGTGCAGGGCGCAAAAAGGCCCACCCGGGGCGAGCGGGCGGGCCAAGGCTTGGGAGGCACACGGTACTGTACGAAAAGTGGCAGGGCTATTTGCGCTCCGCTGTGGGGGCGGCGCTGGCCTGCTGGGCGTCGTTGGTGTTCGGGGCGTCCTTCTTTTTGAAAACGCTGGCGAACAGGGAACGGGCCGAAGTGCGGGACGAAATGCTGGATCGGCAAACGGTCATGATATGAGCTCCAAGGGTTGAGGTCGCTGGGGGGCGCGGCATGGCTGTGCGGGGGCGGCAGTGGTGGGCAGGCCAGCTGCGCGCCGCATGGCCGGAAAGGTCGCCGCGATGATGTCCTTGCCCCGGGTGAGTGCGTTGACGACTTCGGGGTCGTATTTGGTTCCGGCAAGGCGCAGCACGTCGGCGTAGGCCTGCGAGAACGTCTTTGGGCGGCAGTAGGGCCGCGGTTGCAGCATGGCGGAGAGGCTGTCCGCCACGGCAATGATACGTGCGCCGATGGGAATGGCCTGCCCACTGAGCCCGTGGGGATAGCCGGAGCCGTCGAGGCGCTCGTGATGGTGCAGAATCATCCCGGCAATGCCGTTTTGCGGCGCGAGGGCCGCGATGGGGCGCACGATGTCTGCGCCCATGCGGGGGTGCTGCTGAATGATGTTCCATTCGTCGTCTGTGAGTGGCCCGGGCTTGCGCAGCACGGCGTCCGGGATGCCGATTTTTCCAATGTCGTGCAGATGCCCCGCTATGTGGATGGTCTCGGCCTCGTCCTCGTTCATGCCGAGGTGCAGGGCGAGTATCCGGCTGATTTCCGCGACTTCCTCGGAGTGGAAGTGCGTAGAGTGGTCCTTGGCGTCCACGGCGTTGCCGAGGGCCTCCGCGAGCTGATGCCCGGTAAGGGACAGCTCGCGGCAGGTGGCGAGACCGCATGTTCCGGTGCCGCTTGCTGAGGCGCTATGCCTTGGGCACACGGACATGCGGCAGGTGGTGCTCATGCGGCAAGCCCCTCAAGGTTGGAGCGGATGCGCTCGTGAAAGCGTGTTTTGGTCAGCCCTGTTTGGGTGACGGTGTCCAGCGCCTGCGCAAGAAGGCTGCGGGCCTCGTCTGTGCGGCCCTGCATGATGAGGATGAGGGCGAGGTTATGGCGCACCTTGGCGCCGGGCAGGGGAGACGTGCAGGCGCGCGAGCGCATAAGGGCCTGACGCAGAAGAAATTCGGCATTTTTCAGGTCGCCGTCTTGGCAGGCACGCATGCCTTGCCGGTTGAGCTGACCCATTTCCATGATGGGGTTCATGCGTCCCTCCGCGGGGCGTTTGGGCAATTGGTGTTGGTGCATTCAAGGCACTGTCGGAGCGTGGAAATGCCACAGGAGTGCATGAGGTGCAGGGGAATGTTGTTGGCCTTGGCGTAGGAGCACACTTCCTTGCGGGCCTTGTGGGACACCTGATTTGTGAACACAACGACGAGGTCGGCCTTGCCCAGCTTGGGGGCGATGGCGTTCTCCTTGCCTGTAAAGACCTTGAGCTTGACGCCCATATCCTTGGCGGCGTTGATGTAGTTCCGTTTCAGGCGGTCCATTCCGCCGATGACTGCTGCGCACATGACGTTCTCCTGTGGTGGACTCTTTCGCGCCTGCGCGCCACATGGCGCGCAGGGCGAAAGGGTTGATGGTGTGTGCCTAAAGGGCGCTCCCCATCTGGAAGGCGAGCGTTGCCAGCGAATAGGCAAGTGCCGTGTTGAATACGACGGAGAATGCAGCCCACTTCCAGCCCGATTCGCGGCCGATGACAACCACCGTCACGAAGCAGGGGGCATAAAGCAGGGTGAAGATGATAAGGCTGATGGCGCTCCACATGGTGAAGGCTTCGTCCGCGGCCAGCCGGTCGGACAGGCTGCCTGCGTCCTCGGCGTCCACTTCACCCAGTGAGTACGCGGTACCCATGGTGGACACGATGACTTCCTTGGCGGCGAAGCCGCCGAAGAGGGCGATGTTGGTGCGCCAGTCAAAGCCGGCCAGTTCGGTAACAGGCTCAAAGAAGGTGCCCACGCGGCCTGCAAAGGAGTGCCGCAGTTCGGCCTGAGCAAGATGGTGGTCAATGTCGCCAAGCTGTTCGTTCAGGGAGGCGATGGCGGTTTCGTCGGAGGTCTGCTCCAGCTGCTGCTCAACGGCGGCGCGCTGGGATTCAAAGGCCTGAGACTGGTCCTCGGGCAGGCCGGGGAAGGTCATGGCCGCCCACAGCAGGATGGAGATGGCCAGAATGACGGTACCGGCCTTCTTGATGTACTGCCAGCCGCGTTCCCAGGTGTGGATGAGCACGCCACGCAGGGTGGGGATGCGGTAGGGGGGCAGTTCCATAAGGAACGGCGTGGCCGGCCCTTTGATGACGGTCTTGCGCAGGATGAGGGCAACGATGAGGGCCATGGCCCAGCCCGCGAGGGTGATGATGAACAGTGCGTCAGCGCCCTGCTGCGGGAAGAACGCCGCGATGAGCAGGATAAAGACGGGCACCTTGGCGCCGCAGGAGAGATAGGGGGCCGTCAGAATGGTGGCCAGCTTCTCACGCGGGCTGCGCAGGGTGCGCGCGGCCATAACGCCGGGGACGGCGCAACCGCCGGGAATGCCGCCGGAGATAATAAAGGGCATCACGGAGCTGCCGTGCAGGCCAAACATCTTGAATACGCGGTCGAGCATGTAGGCCATGCGCGCCATGTAGCCAAAGTCTTCAAGGAAGGACAGGCAGAAGAACATAACAAGGATGAGCGGCACAAAGCCGAGCACGCCGCCTACGCCGTCGATGACGCCGGAAACAATAAGGGACTGGAAGAGTCCTGCCGGGATGGCGGCTTCTGCCGCACCGGACAGCCAGCCGAAGAGTTCCTCAACCCAGCCCATGGGAATCTCGCCCACGGCAAAGGTGAGCTGGAACATGCCGTACAGAACGCCCAGCATGATGATGGGGCCGAGGAAGGTGTTGGTCAGCACCCGGTCCAGCTTGTCGGAAATCTGCAGGCGTTCGTGGGTGACGTCCTTGCTGACCACGTCCTGCTTCACCAGGGAAGAGATGAAGCCGTAGCGGTGGTCGGCAATGAGGGCGTCGGGCGTGGTATCCAGCGTCTTTTTGACGTGGTCCGCCAGCTTGGCGGCGCGGGATTCCAGCTCGTCGGAGAGGGGACCGGCCTTGCGGCCACGTTCCAGCACCTCTTCGTCGCCTTCAAGGTATTTCAGGGCGACCCAGCGCGCGGGGAGACGGTCCGTCAAAAAGCGCGCGGCCATGATTTTCTGTTCCAGTTCGTCCAGGGCGGCGTCAATGTCCGCGCCGTAGGAGATGCGCAGGGGTTCCACTTCGCCTTTGTGGGCTTTGGCGTGGTCCAGTGCCTCGCTCAGCATTTTGTCCATGCCCTGACCATCGCGGGCGATGGTTTCCACAACGGGGACGCCAAGCAGGGTGGAGAGCTTGGCGGAGTCGATGAACATGTTGCGGCGCTTGAGCTCATCAATCATGTTCAGCGCCACAATGACGGGAACGCCCAGTTCAAGGAACTGCACAACAAGGTAGAGGCTGCGCTCAAGGGTGCCGGCGTCCACCACGTCAACGACGGCGTGGGGCTTTTCGCCGATAAGGAAGTTGCGCGCGGCCAGTTCCTCTTCGGAATAGGGGGTCAGGGAGTAGGTACCGGGCAGGTCAACGATGCGCGTGGCAGTTCCGTTGACGGTGATGGTGCCTTCCTTCTTGGTCACGGTGACGCCGGGATAGTTGCCAACGTGTTGGCGCGCGCCGGTCAGCGCGTTGAACATGGTGGTTTTCCCGGAGTTGGGGTTGCCCGCAAGGGCAATGGTCATTTCGGCATGCATTGCTTAGGCCTCCAAAAGCTCAACGGTAATGTGGTCTGCCTCATTGTTGCGCAGGGTGAGGGTAAAATCTCTCAAACGCAGGGCAACGGGGTCTCTGAGAGGGGCTTTGCCCACCAGCTCTATTTCGGTGCCGGGGACGAGGCCCATGTCGCGGATGCGGCGGCCCAGTTCACCATCAGCCTTTATGGATGCGATTTTTGCCTTGCCGTTTTGGGGCATCTTCCGAAGCCCAGTCACACGTGCCATCGAAGCCTCCTCTTTGCGTGATTGCTCGCGAAATGCAGTTTTCAGCAATTGAAATTCATTATCAACAACTGATCAAAAAAAATGGTTTTGGATGCCACATCGGCCTGTACGCGGTGCACTGCGCCTGCGCAGGAAGGCAGAAATGGAGCGGTGCGGCACATGGTTGCGCCCGTGCCGCCTCCAAAAGCACTGCCGAAGCTATTGAAGTTGAGAACCAATGTCAATTGCAAAGAGCATTTTTTCTCCCATTAAGGATACTTCTGTTGGATTTTCCGTGTGATGCCGGTCAAAAAATCGTCGCGCGCTGCGCTGTGCCGCACAACAGGTGACGACTTATTGACAATGAAAATCGATTTCAATATATGCCATGAAGCCGCCAAACGCAAGGACTTTGCAAACTTATATGACGGCATAACCTTGAGGAAGGCCGACATGCGTGTTGAAACGGGGATACTTGGCGTGCTGCTGGTTGTGGTTGTGGTCCCTCTTGGGACGGGAGCCATGCTGGTGCATGAGGGGTTGTACGCCGAGGCGGAGGGATTTTTGGCGTTGGGGTTCATTTTGTCCATTGTGCTGGCAAAGCCCATC
Organism: Desulfobaculum sp. SPO524; assembly: GCF_044987625.1. Lineage (NCBI taxonomy): Bacteria > Pseudomonadati > Thermodesulfobacteriota > Desulfovibrionia > Desulfovibrionales > Desulfovibrionaceae > Desulfobaculum > Desulfobaculum sp. SPO524. The sequence goes on from NZ_JBJDSB010000004.1 coordinate 23,216, forward strand.
GCGTGGGGCGTGGCCCATTACCTTATGATGGGCGAGGTGCGCTCCATGAATACATTTTGTGAGAATGCCCGCAATGGGGAGTATCCCACGTCGTGGGATCTGCCCGAGCAGACCGAGGGAGAAAGCGACCTGCTGCGGCTGCGGCGTAACCTGTATTGGTTGGTGCGCGCGGCGGCGAACCGTGAGGAGTGGCTCGCCGCGCGTCTGTCGCGTGCGGCGCGCTCCAGCTGGGAGTACGAGCGCCTTGCCAATGTGGACCCTTTGACGGGCGTCTCCAACCGGCGGCACTTTGAGCTGTTTATGCAGGAAGCAGTGACGTCCGGCGGGGTGATACATTTGCTGCTTGTGGACTGCGACGGATTCAAGGCCGTGAATGACACCATGGGGCACGCGGCGGGGGATGAGCTGCTCAAGCGGCTTGGTGCGGTGCTGTCCGGGGCTGTGCGCGGGCCGGAGGATTGTGTTTTTCGGTATGGCGGCGATGAATTTGGCGTGGTGCTGCGGGGGCGGGAGCGGGACACGGCGCTCGCTGTGGCAGAGCGCGTACGCGCGCGTTTTGCCCGTGAGGGGCGCGGGGTTACCCTGAGCATTGGTGTTGGGGAGTGCCGCGTGCGGCGGCGTGTAGACCCGGATGAGGCGGCACGGCGACTGCACGCGGACGCGGACGCCGCGGTGTACGCGGCCAAGCGGCGCGGGCGCAACCGGGTGGAAGCGGCCTGGACCCTGCCCGGCGGCGACGGTGCGCTGCGAAAGATGGCGGCGTGCGGCAGGACCGCAGGATAAGAACGCCAACCGAAGAATTGCGGAGAAGATGGCCGGACGGTCTTGCGGTACGCGGCGGAACCGGACAAAATGCGCCCAGCATTGCGGCCGAGCATGGGGCTGGCCGCCAACTCCGGAGAATATATGGGCCTTCGACGTACCGTGAGCCGGGGACTGGGCGCAGTTCTCGTTTGTCTCTGTCTTGTGGGGATGCCGACTCGTGGCATGGCGCATCCCCATGTTTTTGCGACGAATATCGCCACGTTTGAGTTTGACGCCAAGGGCGTGAAGGGCATCCGCCTGCTGTGGCACTTTGATGAAATGTTCGGATCCTTGCTCCTTGAGGACTACGACGCCGACGGCGATGGTGCCTTCAGCCCCGCCGAGCAAAAGGTGCTCAAATCCGAGGCCTTTGATAACCTGAAGAACTTTGGCTACTTCAGCCACCTGTCCATTGGCGGCCAGCCGCATAAGGTCACCGACGTGCAGGACTTTACCGCCGGGGTGGACGGGGCCGAGGTGTTCTACAGCTTTGTCATACCCTGCCGTGTTGCGCCGGGGACGGATATCTCGCTGGCGGTGTTTGACCCGGAATACTATGTGGACTTCTACACGCCGGAAGGTGCGGCCGTGCGCCTTGAAAATGCGGATGCGTATTCCGTGACCTCCAAGGTTGCGCCCAATGCGGACATTTCGTTTTCCACATGGCTTATTACGCCAACCGAAATATCCCTGCGGTTTTCGCGATGAAGCGCCGTCATCTTGTGGCCCTGTGCGTGGGGCTGTTTATATGTATGGCTGTGGCGCCGTCGTGGGCGGCGAATCCTTTTATGCGCGGCGGCTCCGGTGCGGATGACGCCCCGGCGCGTGTGACGCGTTCCGCACCCGCTTCGCACGGGCTGTTTGCGGCGCTGTACGCCAAAAGCGTGACCATTCAGCGCGACCTGCGCACCGGCTTGTCCGGCTACGTGCGGCGCCTGAAAACGTCGCCCTCGCCGTGGGAGCTGATGCTGTTTCTTGGGCTGGCCTTTGCCTACGGCGTGGTGCATGCCGCCGGGCCGGGGCACGGCAAGTCCGTGGCGTCGTCGTATTTCCTCTCGCGCGGGGGGAGTGTGGGGCAGGGCGTGGCCCTTGGCCTTGGCATGGGCGCGACCCATGCGGCGTCGGCGTCCCTTGTTGTGGGCGGGGTGTATCTGGTGGTCCAGCGTACATCCATGACCAATTTTGCGGCGGCCAGCGCCACCATTGAGCAGGCAAGCTACCTGCTCATCACCCTGCTTGGGGCGTGGCTGGTGTGGTCTGCCGTGGCAGGGATGCGCGGTGCAGATGGCGAAGGGGACGCGCCTGTTGTCCCGGCCACGCGGCGCAGCCTGTGGGCGGTGACGTTGTCGGCGGGTATTATTCCCTGTCCGGGGGCGGCGCTTATTTTACTCTTTGCCTGCGCGCAGCAGGCGCTGGCCCTTGGGCTTGGGGCCGTGGTCGCCATGGCCGCCGGAATGGGGGTAACCATCGCCGCCGCCTCCGTGGTGGCCGTGTGCTGCCGGGGGCTGATGCTTCGGTCCTGCGGCGCGCGTCGGCGCTGGCAGAGGATTGTGCGCCACATCGTGTCCCTTGGGGCTGCGGTGGTGGTCTTTGGCTTTGGGCTGATGCTCCTTATGGGGAGCGTTGCTTAGGCCCTGCCGTCTTGCAACAGTGAAGAAGCGTGAAGCGGGTGCGGAACCGGAGTGGTTCCGCACCCGCTTATTTTTTGGCGTTTGGGGCTTGCCCCCCAAGGGTTTCGCCGTGCTCCAGCACATCGTGGATGGCTTGCGACAGGACGGCGAGGTCAAAGGGCTTGAGCAGGATTTTGCGGATGCCGCTTTCGTCCTTGGTGATGTGGCGAATGCGGTCCGAAAAGCCGGTGCTGATGATGATGGGAATATCCGCCCGGATGGCCACAAGCTCCTCGGCAAGGCGCTCGCCCGTCATGCGGGGCATGGTCTGGTCCGAGATGACAAGGTCGTAGTCCGCGCTGTGCGTGGCAAACAGCGTCAGCGCGTGGTGGCTGTCCGTGGTGCTGTGGACGGTGTAGCCAAGGTCCTCCAGCATTTGCTGCAGCACGTCCACCATGCTCTGCTCATCGTCCACCACAAGGATGGTGCCCGAGCCGGGGATGACCTGCCGGGCGTCGCGCCGGGGCGCGTGCGGGTCGGTGTCCGTTTCCGGCAGCAGCACGGTAAAGGTGGTGCCCGCACCCTGCGTGCTGGTCACGCTGATGGTGCCGCCGATGCTGCCCACCATGCCGTGGACCATGGACAGCCCCATGCCCGTCCCCTTGCCCTGTGGCTTGGTGGTAAAGAACGGGTCAAAGATGCGGCCGAGAATGTCTTTTGGAATGCCGGGACCGGTGTCCGTGACCATGAGTTGCAGGTACGGCCCCGGCGCGGTCTTGGGGGAGGCCGACGCCGCGTCAATATGGCGGTGGTTGAGGCTCACCGTGAGTTGCCCGCCGGATTTGCCCATGGCGTAGCCCGCATTGGTGCCAAGATTCATAATGATTTGATGAATCTGCGTCGGGTCCGCAAGGACGGTGCGCCCACGGGCGTGGATGTCGCGGTGCACCTCAATGGTGGCGGGCAGGGTGGTCTCCAGCATATCCAGCACCTCGTCCAGCACCGGAGCAAGCTCCACAAGGCGGCGCTCCGGCTCGCGGCGGCGGCTGAAGATGAGGATTTGGTTGACCATCTCCTTGGCGCGGCGGCCCACCTTGGTGATGTTTTCAAGGTTGGTGTGCGCGCGGGAACCCGGCTCCGTCTTGAGGAGCGCCAGTTCCGCATAGCCAAGGATGGCTGCGATGAAGTTGTTGAAATCATGGGCGATGCCGCCGGCAAGTGTGCCCAGTTCCTCCATCTTTTGGCTTTGGCGGAGCTGCTCCTCCAGCTGGCGCTGTTCCGTGATGTCGCGCGTGACTTCCACGTAATTGATGACGCTGCCGTCGTTGCCGAAGATGGGCGACACCGAGGCGTCCACCTCGTAGAGCGCGCCATCCTTGCGCTGGTAGGTCGAATGTCCGCGCCAGACCTCGCCGTTTCGCAGCGAGGCCCACAGGTCGTTGTAGAAGGCGCTGTCCTGCCTGTCCGAACGGATAATAGCGCAGTGCTGGCCCACAAGCTCCTGCTTGCTGTAACCGGACATGCGGGTAAAAGCAGGGTTGGCGTATTCAATGACGCCGCTGGTATCGAGGATGAAGATGCCGTCCTCGGTCTGCTCAATGGCCGTGAGGAGCTGCACCCGCGCTTGGAGTTCCCGTTCAAGCTCGTCGGTGCGCTCGCGCACGCGGCGCTGGAGGGTGCGGTTCCATGAGATGATGGCTACCAGCAGGAGCACCACGGCGAGGATGCCAGCGCCCACCCAGTACCAAAAGCGCTTGTTCTGCAAAAAGAAGGACACGTAGTTTTGGTCCAGCGTCACCCATTTGCGGAAGATGCGTTCCTTTTCCTGCGGGGTGATGGAGTCCAGCCCTTTTTGGATGATGCGGCTGAGCATGGGCCAGTCCGAGCGCACGGCGATGCGGTTGTAGATTTTGAAATCCGTGTGCCCGGCCACGCGTAGGTTGGTGATGCCCTTGTCCTTGATATAGTAGCTGGCCTGCGGCAGGGAGATGATGGTGGCGTCAATTTCGTCGAAGGAGACGTGCAGGAGCGCCGCAAGGTAGTTGTACACCGGCTGGACGTGGATATCCGAGTGGTATTTCTCAATGAAGTCCAGAACGGCGTATTCTTTGGGCAGGGCAAGGTCCATGTCCTGCATGGTCTCAAGGGTAAGGAAGCGGTGCTGGCTTTTGTTGACGAGGATGACGGTGGGCAACTCCAAAAACGGGCGGGTAAAATGCATAAAATCCACCCGCGCAGGGTTGGCCGCAAAGGCGCTGATTATGTCCACCTCGCGGTTCTTGGCCTTTTCCAGCACTTCCGTGAGGTTCTTGGATTGTACAACCGTAAACTTTGTGCGTAGCTTCTTTTCCAGCAACGTCACATAGTCCGCCACCATCCCCTGATAGCGTCCTTCCGCGTCAAAGTATTCCAGAGGTTTGTTGGACGGCGTTGCCGCAATGCGGATGGTGCCAACATGGGCGCTGAGCCATTGGCGCTCGCGCGGGGTGAGGGGATCGTGCCAGCCCGCAGGGCGGGTGGCGATCCAAATCACCGCGAGCAGCAGAAGTGTCGCGGCAACGAAAAGTGGCGTGGATTGCCTGAGGCTGGCCTGATTGTCGGTCATAAGGCGGCTCCGGGACAGGGGTTACGCCGTGGCGCGGGGAAATGACGCGGCCCGCAAAAGGGCAGAAAGCGCATTCCGCCAGCGGGCGGGGACTCGACATCGCCTTGAAAATGGGACATGGAGCCTTTCAGTCGGCCACAGTAGAGCGCATTCCGCCGACGGTGCAAAGGGAGGAGTGATGGCACGCATTCTTATTCTGGACGATGATCCGGATATTACGAATATCATAACCCAGCTCGCTGAAGATGCGGGGCACGAGGTTGTTTCCGCCGCGACCCTTTCACGGGGTATTGCGGCGCTGCATGCATCCCCGGTGGACCTCGTGTTCCTTGATGTACGTTTGCCGGATGGAAGCGGTATAGATGCTCTGCCGGAAATCCGCAAGACACCCGCGCATCCGGACGTCATCATCATTACCGGCCTCGGCGACCCCGATGGCGCGGAACTCGCCATCCAAAACGGCGCGTGGGACTACATCGAAAAGACGAGCACCATCAAGCAGATTATGTTCTCCATGGACCGCGCGCTGGCCTACCGCGAGCGGCACAAAAAGCCGCAGCCTCTGTTAATCAAGCGCGACGGCCTTATTGGCGACAGTCAGGCCATGTTGCCTGTTTTGGAGAATGTCGCCATCGCGGCCAGCGGTGACGCAGGCGTGCTGGTCACCGGCGAAACCGGAACCGGCAAGGAAGTCATCGCCCGGACCATCCACGACAACAGCCCCCGCAAAAACGGACCGTTTGTGGTTGTGGACTGTGCGGCGCTGTCTGAAACCCTTGCCGAGGGCGAACTCTTTGGTCATGTGAAGGGCTCCTTCACGGGCGCCCATACCACGCGCACCGGCCTTGTGGGCCAGGCCGACGGGGGCACGCTCTTCCTTGACGAGGTGGGCGAGTTGCCGCAGGCGGTGCAGGCGACCTTCCTGCGCGTGTTGCAGGAGCGGCGCTACCGCCCCGTGGGGTCGACATTTGAGGAGGAGAGCGACTTTCGCCTCATCGCGGCGACCAACCGCGATTTGTACGTCATGTGCGAGAACGAGAGCTTCCGCAGCGACCTGTACTACCGCATCAAGTCCTGCCACATCTCCATGCCGCCCCTGCGCGAGCGTGCCGAGGATGTCCCGGACATCGCCCGTTTCCATTTAAAGCGCCTGTGCAAGCAGTACGACATTCCCGAAAAGACGCTGTCCGAGGATGTGTTGGTGGCCCTTGCCAACTACGACTGGCCCGGCAACGTCCGTGAACTGGTGCAGACCCTTGAGCGAACCCTCATGCGCGGCCGCGCCGAGGATGTCTTGTATCCGGAACACCTGCCCGTGGACGTGCGCGCCCGCGCCGCCCGCCGCGCGCTGGAGCACGCCGAAGGTGCCCCCAATAACTGCCCGCCGCAGGTGGTCATCCAATCCTATTCCGATTCCCTGCTGGCCGGTCCGCTCCTCGGCTTTAAGGAATACCGTAAAAAATGCATTGCCCACGCCGAGGGCAAATATCTGGAGCGCCTGCTGCAGGAAACCGGCGGCTCCATCAAAGAAGCCTGCGCGCTCTCCGGCCTCTCCCGCACCCGGCTTTATGTGCTCATGAAAGAGCATGGCATCACCCGGCACGGGGTGTGACGGGGCGCGGAGGAGTGGTCCTGGCGAAAAAGCGAGGATTTCCCCTTGATTTTTGATGCGGTCCAGCCATAGTGCGCCGCAGAACAATCGATATGGCTTGGGGCATAAATGGAGTGTGAGAAGTCGCAGAAGGAGAAAAGCGTGGCGCTTGGTGGAGAGAGCATTCGTGGCTGGATATTGGATTGGGGCAAGGCGACGGGCGCGGAGAAGGCGGAAGGCTTTCGCACGGCGCTGAGCTGGGTGTTTGTTGTCTCCCTTGCGCTGTTTCCCTTTGGACATTCTTTCCGTGAGGCGGGCCCGATTCTGTGCGGGGTGCTCCTTGCCTGCTATTACCGTTACGGCTATGCGGACTCCAACCTTGCCCGCTTTGGCGGCAAGTGGCTGTTTGCGCTTTTTTACGCCTTTGTGGCCGGTAACGTCCTGTGGTCCATGGATATGCCCCACAGCTGGGACTATGTGCGCCCCAACCTGTGGCAGGGCTTTTTGCTTCCCTTTATTGGCATGGAAGTAGTGCGTAGTGTCCGCGATTTGCGGCGCGTGGTTGTGGCGTGCTGTCTGGCGGTGTTTTTTCAGGGGCTGGATGGCGTGTGGCAGTTTTTTGCCGGCGTTGACCTCATCAAGGGCGACCCCATTATGAGTGGGCGATTGACGGGGTCCATGAGTACCTACCGCGTGGGGAACTATATGGGCATTGCGCTCTTGCCAGCGTGCGGATTTTGGGCGCTTTTGGCCGCGCCGCGGTCCGCGTGGGGACGTGCGGGGTTAACGGCGTTGGTGCTTGCTCCGGCGCTGTTTTTGTGGGTGTTTGCCAAGACGCGCAGCGGGTGGTTGGCGTTCTCCGGTGGGCTGTTCCTCCTGTGGGTGGCCGTTCTTGGCCGCTTTGCATGGTACAAGGTGCTTATCCCGGCCGCAGGGGCTGTGGCGCTTGTGCTGTTTGGCCCCCAGCGCGCGAGCCTTGAGACCGCCATGCAGGATGGGCGCGTGGAGATATGGCGCATTGCGTGGAAGATTTTTGAGTCCCACCCCTTCATCGGAGCCGGAGCCTCAACCTTTGGTCCCGGACGCGACGCCCTTGGGCTGGAGCTTGTCCGCAACCCCCATGATATTCCGCACCCGCACAACATCTATCTGCAGTTTCTTTCCGACGGCGGCGTGCTTGGTTTGCTCATCGGCTGCGCGTTCCTCTTTGGGCTGGCGTGGTGGGCGTGGCGCATTATCCGGCGCGGCATTTGGAACGGACGGCAGGGACAGCGCGTCTTTTGGACGCTGGCGGCCTTTGTGTGGGCTGGGTATATGGGTTACCTCATTACCGGCATGACCGGGCATAATTTTTACAGATCGTGGTGGCTGGCGCAGGGCATGGGCCTGCTTGGCGTGACACTCGGTGCCTGTGTGGCCGGGCGGCGGCGCGACACCGCGTAAGCACAGCATAGACCACGAGACGCACAAAGGGCGGCTCCGCAGAAAGCGGGGCCGCCCTTTGTGCGTGAAAGGCGTGGCGTGTGGCTAGGACGCGGCCATGGCGGCGTCAATGGCGCGCTGCATGTCGTCCTTGAAGCGCTGCGGACCGAAGGCTTCGGCGTGGGCGCGGATGGCGCTGGTGGAATAGGCCTCAAGGGTCTCTTCAAAGGCGGTGATGGCCGCAAGCAGAGACTCTTCGGTTTGCTCGTGGAAAAAGCGGCCGGTGACGCCGTCCTTGACGGTCTCCAATGCACCCCCCTGCCCGAAGGCGATGACCGGAGCGCCGGAGGCCATGGCCTCCACGGGCACGATGCCGAAGTCCTCTTTGCCCGGAAAGAGCAGGGCGCGGCACCGGGACATGTAGTCCCTGATGACGGAGAACGGCTGACGGCCCATGATGGTGACGCTGGGACCGGCCATGGTTTTGAGGTCTTCCAGTTGCTCGCCGCCGCCGATGACGACAAGGCGCTTTCCGGTGCGTGAGCAGGCGCGCACGGCAAGGTCCGCGCGTTTGTAGCCGACGAGTTCGCCTACCATAAGGTAGAAGTCCTCGCGCGGGGCGTCGTGGGTGAAGGCGTCCACCTCCACAGGCGGGTGCACCACGGTGGCCCTGCGGCGGTAGTGCTTGCGGATGCGGCGCTGAACAAAAGCGGAATTGGCCACAAACTTGTCCACCCGGTCCGCGCTGAGCCTGTCCCACAGGCGCAGGTAGTGCATGAGCGGGGCGATGAGGGCGCGCTTGAGCGTGCCCGCTGATGCAACATAATCATGATACATGTCCCACACATAGCGCATGGGGGAATGGCAGTAGCACACATGCGTGGTGTCCGGGCCGGTGATGACGCCCTTGGCCGGGCCGGATTCGCTGGAGATGACAAGGTCATACCCGCGCAGGTCAAGCTGTTCGAGAGCCAGCGGCATCAGCGGCAGGGCGTACTGATACCATTTGGCAATGCGCGGCAGACGCCCGATGAACGAGGTCTGCACCCGGCGGGCATTGATGGTGTCCGACATGGCGGCGGGGGCGTAGACGTGCGTGAAAATGTCAGCCTGCGGGTACATCTCGCACAGGGCTTCCAGCACGCGTTCGCCGCCCCTTCTGTTCACGAGCCAATAATGGACGAGGGCAACCTTCATGGTGGTCCTTGGAGGAAGAGGTGAAAGGGCTAGTAGGCGCCGTCGCCGTCAAGCACCACGCGGAAGGTGCGGGTTAGGATGTGGATGTCCATCCAGACCGACCAGCTACGGGTGTAGTACATGTCCAGCCGGATGCGCTCCGCGTAGGAGGTGTTGCTGCGGCCCGAGACCTGCCACAGGCCTGTGAGGCCGGGCATGGTGCGGGTGTAGAGGTCAAAGGCCTCCTGATAGCGTTCGATTTCGCTTTCCACAATGGGGCGCGGTCCCACAAGGCTCATTTCCCCAAGGGCGACGTTGATGAGCTGGGGAAGTTCGTCGAGGCTGGTCTTGCGCAGGAAGGCGCCAACGCGTGTAACGCGCGGGTCGTTTTTGAGCTTTTGCGTCTCGGCCCATTCCCTCGCGATGGCCGGATTGGCGGCGAGGTGGTCGCGCAGGACGGCGTCGGCATTGGGAACCATGGTGCGGAATTTCCAGATGCGGAAGGGCTGGCCGCCATGGCCGATGCGCTCCTGCCGGAAGAAGGGCGCGTGGCGGTCCTCAATGAAGATGGCGAGGGCGATAAGGGCGAAAAGGGGAATCAGCACCGGCAGGCTGAGGATAATGCAGATGAGGTCCATGGCGCGCTTGATGCGCTGGCGTACCGGGTCGTGCCATTTGGTGTGCGATTGCAAAAACTGCGTGCCACCGATGTCGTGCACCGTCAGGTTCAGCGTTTTGAGAAACGCGGGCGGCAGGAACAGGATGCGGCGGAAGTGGTTCTCCAGCCAGTGGATGCGTGAGGTATCCTCAAGGTGGTGCGGTTCAAGGGCGCACAGGACGATGGGCATGGGCCGCATCTGGGCTGTGTAGGCAAGGGCGTTTCGCGCCGCGTCGTCGTCCACTTCGTCCGAGGCAATGATGTGTTTGACGCGGATGCCGAGGCCGAGCTCTTTATCATAAAAGGCCGCAATATCGTCCACCATAGACCGGGGGCCGTACAGCACGGCGGGAACGCCCCACCAGTCCCTATCACTGAGCCTGGCGCGCACAAGGCTGCGGGCAAAGGGCACCGTGCCAAGGGACAGAAACCAGCCGCCGATGATGGCAAGGCGCGAGAAGTCGTCCGCCGTGCGCATAAAGAAGGTCATGGATAACAGGCTCAGAAACACAAGGCAGGTGGCGAGGGTCTGCCGCTTCAGCTCCTCATGCCGCGCCACCAGTATGCTGGGGTATAGCCCCGCAAAGGCGTAGAACAGCGGGAAGAGCAGGGTCACCGGCGACATCTCCATATAAAAGCCCAGCGAAAAACTGCCTCCAAAAACAAGGCGCAGCACGATGCACAGGCTCATGGGAATGGCGATGGCCAGGGTGTCGCACAGCACAAGAAGAAGATTCATTCGGGAAAAAAACACTGCGGCCTCGGTCTCTTAGGGGTGTACGGCGTCAGCAGGGCCACGCGGGGAAACTGGCCGTCTGCGCTTTCCATGCATTGGATTTATGGGCTTTCTGATAAGCTCCCCCGCATTTGCTTGTCAACGAACTGGGAGAATTTCCAGACATGGTCGCGAAGGCGACACCCCCCCCCGTCACAAAAACAGAACACCGATACAGAGGCCATTGCGGGGCATGTTCACAAAAGCGGAACAGTTCTGTTTTCCGGGATGCTATATCCCGTGTTTGTGAACCGTTTGTGGGGATGGCGGTGTGGTGTCGGTTCGGTGACAAAAGGGCGACTTGGCATTAAGCGTTTAATATATATAAGAAAATATCAGTTGGCACCCTTTGTGATGTAAGGGGGATGTCTGCGCGCTGCGAAAGCGCATTGCGAGACACCGAGTTTGTGGAGGGGGCCGGACGTGGGGTCCGGCCCTGACTCGCAAGGACGTTCAACCTTTGCCAGAGGGATGAAGACTGATGAAGAAGATTCTCATGCTCGTGCTCAGCATGATCGCCGCTGTGGGACTTGTCGCCTGCAACGACGAAAGTGCAAAGACCGGTAACGAACCCGTGGTGCTCAAGTTCGCCACCCAGCATCCTGTGGAGCACATGGCCCACAAGGCCGCCGAGCGCATCAAGGCCCGTGTCGAAAAAGAGACCGAAGGCCGCGTGCAGATCAAAATTTACCCCGCCAACCAGCTTGGCGACGCGTCCCAGATTTACGAGGAAGTCATCCGTGGCTCCATCGACATCGCGCACATCACCGTGCCGGACCAGTATGACTCCCGCCTTGGCGTTGGCTTCATTCCCTACATCGCCCGCGACTACGACCAGATTCGCGAAGTGTTCGCCAAGGGCACCTTCATCGACACCGAAATGGCGAAGATGCACGACGCCCTCGGCGTGAAGTTCTTCTCCTACTTCGGCGAAGGCTTCATCGGTGTGGGCACTGTTGAGCCCATCGAGAACATGAACAAGCCCGGCGTTGAAAAGGGTCTGATGATCCGCGTGCCCGGTCTGGACGTGTTTAAGTTTGGCGGCGAGGAGCTGGGCTTCCGCACCACCTCCATCCCCTACGCCGACACCTACTCCGCCCTGCAGACCGGCGTGGTCAAGGGCTGGCTCGGTGGCCCGCCGAACCTGAACTACCTCGGCTTCCGTGACGTCATCAAGCACTACTACCAGTTCAACGTGAACTTTGAGTCCACCCAGTACGTCATGAACAAGGCCAAGTTTGAAGGTCTGGCTCCTGAGGACCGCAAGGCTGTCGAGGCCGCCTTCACCGACGAAGGCCAGCAGAGCTTCCTGATGGCTGAGAGCGAAGACCAGATGTACCGCAAGAAGCTGGCCGAGGCCGGCGTTGAAGTGGTGACCTTCTCCACGCAGGAACTCGAAGCCTTTGCCAAGTACGTGCGCGAGCACGCCTGGAAGCGCCTTGAGAAGAACCTGACGCCCGAGATCGTCAACGGTCTGCGCGGCTCCTACGAGTAAGAGATAATCCGAATCCGGCAGGGCGCCTCTCCTCCATGCGAGGCGCGGGCGGCGGGCGATTGCCCGCCCGCCGCCACCCCTGCCTTCTTTCAGGGGGAGACGCTGTGACTTTTCTCGATAATCTGCACAATTATCGCTTTTGGCGGAACCTGAACCGGTTCCAGAAGTTCATGATGGCCACGTCGAGCATCCTCATCGTCGCCATGATTTGCATCGCCGTTGTGGCCCGCTACATTTTTGAATCCGACTTTTATGGCTCTGAAGAACTCATCTCCATGGTGGCCTTTTGGCTGTACTTCATGGGCGCGGCGCAAGGCAGCCACGACAAGAGCCAGATTTCCGCAGACATTGTGTCCTGCTACATCAAGGGCGATAAGACCCGCCGCATCATGCACATTGTGACGGACCTCGTCACCTTGGCTATCTGCCTGCTTGTGACCGTATGGGCTGTGCAGTTTGTGGCCTGGGGCTTCAAGATGAATCCCAAGTCGCCGGTTTTCCGTTTGCCCATGCTTATCCCGCAGTGTGCTGTGGGCCTCGGCTTCATCCTTATGTCCTGGTACCACCTCGTGTATCTGGTGCAGGACATCCGCACCCACCTGAAGCTGGTCCGTCAGGGCAGCTAACAGGGTTTCAATACAGGGAAGAGAGCAATGACCATCGCCATAGCCATGTCCATCCTTGTGGTGACGCTGTTCATAGGCGTGCCTATCCCGTTCGCCTTTTTCAGCTCCGCTGCGTATCTCATATATACTGGGGGCTACGACCCCAGCTTCCTGCTGCCGTACGGCTTTTCCAAGATGAACTCCATCGTCCTGTTGACCATTCCGCTGTTCATTATGGCGGGTGGCGTCATGGACAAGGGCCGCATCGGCGACAAGCTTGTTGACGTTGTGGATACCATCGCCGGACGCATCCGCGGCGGCCTCGGCGTTGTGACCGTTATCACCTGCGCCATTTTTGGCGCGGTGTCCGGCAGCTCCTCGGCCACGGTGTCCTGTATTGGCTCCATCATGATGCCCAAGCTCAAGCGCGCGGGCTATCCCATCGGCCACGCGGCGGCGCTGCTCGCCTCCTCCGGCGTGCTGGGTATTTTGATTCCGCCGAGTATGCTGATGATTTTGTACGCGTGGATGGGGAACCAGTCCGTTTTGGCCTGCTTCCTTGCCGCGTTTACGCCGGGCCTTATCCTCACGGTCCTGCTGTCCGCCGTGAACCTGTTCCTCTTGCGCAATAATAAGGACATTGAGGTCCGCCCCCACGAGCCCATTGGCGAAACCGCCAAGCTGTTCGTGTCCAAGAGCGCCAAGGCGTCTCCGGCGCTGATGATGCCCGTCATCATCCTTGGCGGCATCTACGGCGGCTTCATGACCCCCACCGAGGCGGCGGCTGTAGCCGTGATCTACGCCATTCCGGTGGCGATGTTCATCTACAAGGGCCTGAAGGCGCGCGACCTCGTGGCAACGCTTATCGAGTCCGCCACCACCACGGGCGTTATCATGGCCATGATGTTTGCGGTGATGATTCTCTCCCGCCTGTACATCATGGAGAACCTGCCCGATCAGCTCATGGGCGTGCTGACCGCAGTGTCGGAAAACCCAATTATCATCATGCTGATGATCAACGTGTTTATGATCGTCATGGGCATGCTGATGGACGACGTGTCCGGCGTGCTGCTTGGCACGCCAATCCTCGTGCCCTTGGTGACGCAGCTTGGCGTGGACCCGGTGCACTTTGCCGCCATCATGGGTGTGAACCTTGGCCTTGGCAACGTCACGCCGCCCACCGCGCCGCTTCTGTACCTGTCTGGCCGCATTGCGGGCGCGCCGGTGAACAAGATGATGAAGCCCACCATTTATCTTATCCTGTTCGCCTGGGTGCCCACGCTGCTCATCACAACGTATATTCCCGAAGTGTCCCTTGGTCTGGTACACCTGCTCATGGGCAACTAACGGACGCGCAAGGAGTTGATGATGGAATCTCTTCGGGAACTGTATCGCATTGGCGTCGGACCTTCCTCCAGCCACACCATGGGGCCGCGCAAGGCCGCGGAGCGTTTTTTGGCCGCACACCCCGAGGCCGCCCGTTTTCGGGTGACGCTGTTCGAATCTCTTGCCGCAACGGGCAAGGGCCACCTGACGGACTGGGCCGTGAACGACGTCCTTGGTGAGGACCGCACCGAAGTGGTGTGGAAGGCTGAGGAAAAGCTCCCCCAGCATCCCAACGGCATGCGCTTTGAGGCGCTTGACGAGGACGGCGCCGTGACCGGCGGCTGGACCGTGTACTCCGTTGGCGGCGGCGCCATCCGCGAGGAAGGGCAGGACGCCTCCGCCGGGGAGCAGGTCTACGACCTGCCGGATATCGCCACCATTATGGCCATGTGCCAGCAGAAGGGCATCGCGTATTGGGAGTACGTTGAGCAGTGTGAGGGCCCTGAGATATGGGACTTCCTGCGCGAGGTCTGGACGGTGATGGAAGCGGCGATACACCGCGGCCTCAAGGCGCAGGGCGTACTCCCCGGCTCCATCGGTCTGCGGCGGCAGGCATGGAGCTACTACCGCAAGACCAAGCACTCCGGGCTGGATATGCAGCAGACCGGCAAGGTGACGGCCTACGCCCTTGCCGTCTCCGAGGAGAATGCGGGCGGCGGCGTTATCGTCACCGCGCCCACCTGCGGCGCGTGCGGGGTGGTCCCGGCCGTGCTCCATTATCTGAATGAAATTCACGACGACCTCGACGAGGGCGATATGCTCAAGGCTCTTGCCACGGCAGGCCTGTTCGGGAACGTCATTAAACATAACGGCTCCATCTCCGGCGCGGAGGTTGGCTGTCAGGGCGAGGTCGGTTCAGCCTGCGCCATGGCCGCTGCCGCCGCGGCCCAGCTTATGGGCGGCTCTGTCGGCCAGATTGAATACGCCGCAGAGATGGGACTGGAGCATCACCTTGGCCTCACCTGCGACCCGGTGGACGGGCTGGTGCAGATTCCCTGCATTGAGCGCAACGCCTGCGCGGCCACGCGCGCTTTGTCCCGGGGCCAGATGGCTATCCTGTCCGACGGCACCCACCGCGTGCCCTTTGACGAGGTGGTCGAGGTCATGACCCAGACCGGGCACGACCTGCCAAGCCTGTACCGCGAGACGTCCACGGGCGGCCTTGCCAAGGCGTACGGCAAGCGTGTGCTCGGCGCAAAATAAAGCCCCCCGCCGCATCCTGCGCGAGTGATGCGGCGGTTTCGCACCTCCACCACGTTGGAGCATTGCGCCCGTCCGGAGCGGTTGACGCCGCCACCCGGACGGGCGCTTGTCTTTTCTGGGCGGGCGTTTGGACGCGTTATGACGCGGGGCGCGGGCCGTGCTATACTCCGGCAGGGCATATGACCCATGCAGAGGAGGAGCCTATGGGCGTTCGGATGGTAGTGGCGGCGATGTGCATGGTGATCCTTGCGGCGGGAGCCGCGTGGACCGCGGAGCAGGAAGGAGACGGTATGACAGCGCAGACAGCAGTGGCGACCTTTGCCGGAGGGTGTTTTTGGTGCCTCGAATCGCCTTTTGATAGCGAAGAGGGCGTGCTTGAAACGCTGGTGGGCTACACCGGCGGCGAAACGGAGAATCCGACGTACGAGCAGGTGTCGTCCGGCGGAACCGGGCACGCTGAAGCCATCCAGATTACCTATGATCCGTCCGTTGTAGGGTATGACAGACTGCTTGGCATCTTTTGGCGCAATATTGATCCGCTGGATGCGGGCGGGCAGTTTTGCGACCGGGGGAGTCAGTACCGCAGCGCCATCTTTTATCATGACGAAGAGCAAAAGCGCCTTGCCGAGGCCTCGCGCGATGCCCTCGCCGCGTCGGGCCGTTTTGACGGGCGGATTGTGACGGAGATTGTTCCTGCGGGCGCTTTTTGGCCTGCGGAGGAGTATCATCAGGACTACTACCGCAAGAACCCCATCCGGTATAAATTCTACCGCTATGGCTGCGGGCGGGATAACCGCCTCAAGGAAGTGTGGGACAAATAGCGCGGCGCAGTGGCAGCACATGATGCAGCGGCCCCGGACGGAAACGTTCGGGGCCGCTGTGCGTTTTTTAGACGTCGTCGGGAGTTTGGGACAGCAGCTGGGTGCCAAGGCCGGTGAGGAGCCAGTCCAGCGAGGTGCCGGTGCGGATGCCCACGGTCACCAGCCAGTCCGGCGGCACGCGGCGGTTCTTTTTGGCGTTGGAGATGGACGCCGAGGAGACGTTCAAGAACGCGGCGAGTTCCTTGTAGGTGGCGCTCTGGGTGGCGGTTTTCAGGCGCTCCAGCACGCGGGTGGGCGAGCGCAGCAGCTTGGCGCGCGACAGGTCGCGGACCGTGACGTACATGCGCGGCTCGCCAAAAAACGTGTCGTTGTAGTGGGCGCGGATGAACACCGTGGAGAACCTGCGGCGGCGGTAGCGCACGTCGCATTCAAAGCTGACGGGGCGCTTGCGGGAGAGCACGCGGCGCATGGCCTCCTGCGCGCGGGGCAGGTCTTTGGGGTGCAGCAAATCCACAATGGAGGTGATGTCCTGCACGCGGCCGTCCTCGGTGGCGCCAAGGATGGGCTGATGGCGTTTGGATGTGGCGGTGCGGATGATGCGGCCTTCGGAATCAATGACGAGAAGGGAGTCCGTGCCTTGCTCCATCAGGCTGTGCATGTAGGTGGTTTCCTTCTCCACCTCGTCCGTGATGTCCTTACAGATGCCGATGAGGCCGATGATATCCTGCGAGGCCTCGTCAAATACCGGGCGGCGGACGATGCGGTACCACTTGTCCTCTCCGGTAAAGTGGCGGGCCAGCGGTGTGGTGATCTCGCGCCGCTCCTGAAAGACCTGAATGGCGGTCTGGATGAGCGGGCGCGACAGGTCCTCCGGTAGAAATTCCGACTCCGTGCGTCCGGTGATGTCCGTGCGGCTGAGGCCGAAGGCGGCGCAGTAGGCGTCGTTGGCGGTGACGATGCGGTGGTCGCGGCTCTGCACCCAAGCGATATCCGGCAGGGCGTGGACCACGGGGGAGAAGTCCTTGGACAGCTTGTTGGTATGCGGAAAGCCGCTGGGCAGAAAGTAGCCGGAAAAGGCGCGGATGCGCCCGGAGGCGTCGCGCACGGGATGGGCGGTGTACAGAAAGCTGATGGGCGCGCCATTTTTGCAGCGCAGGGTCACCTGTCCGCGTTCAATGCCGCCGCGGCGGAGCATGGTTTTGATGGTGCGGCGGTCTTCTGGGCTGTAGTAAAGCTCGCCCGTGTTGGTGGCGAGGACTTCCTCACGCGTGTAGCCGCACATGGAGCAGATGGCGGCGCTGATGTCGAGGATGGCGCCGGCGGGCGTAATGGTGAAGCCCATGGCGCTTTCGTCTTCGTCCTCGCCCAGCGGATGCAGGGGCTTGCCCTGCGCCACAACAAGGTTGGACTGGCCTGACGGAGTGAGGATTTCCATACCCTGCCAGCGCAGTTGGCGTACGCCCGACCCGTCGCGCGTACGCATGCGCAGGACGAGTTCGGCCATGTGGGTGGTCTTGGAACTGCTGGCGATGGTGCCCTTGAGCGCGGCGACTTCCGATGGTTCGATAAGCTCGAAGATATTGCGCCCGAGGATTTCCTCGCGCGCTTGTCCGCGCCTGTCGAGATAGGCGTCGTTGACGTAGAGCACGGTGCCGTCGGGCTGAAAGATAATGCCGCAGTCTTCACTGTTGGACAGGCCACGGCTGTAGAACGAAAGGGCGTCCAAGGCGGTCTCCTTGTGGTGCTGCGTTGTGCGTGGTTGGCGCGGCTCATGCGCCTTGCGCCTGATGGGGCGCGCGGGGGGCGGCAACGGGGGCGGCGTCCTGCCGCTGTTACCGTCATGCCGTACGCTCCGGGGGCGCTTTGGCGGCGCATGACTCGGCGCGGGCCATGCGCGAACGCCCTGCACAGTGCCAGAGAGTTCATAAAAAGTGAATCGCCTTTCCTCCCCTTCATAAATCGTGAATGTAAAATGGCGGGGTGTGCCTTGCATAAAAGGTTTTTTGCGGTACTGTACCGCGCCTGTCATTAAGCGCGTGCGCGCGCAACCGTTTGATATTCTACAGAGAAGTGAGAGGGGGAAAAGAGTGAAAAAATGTCTTGTGGGGCTTATTCTCGCCCTGTTGTGTGGAGCAATGCTTGGTGGGACGGCGTTTGCGTCCGGCTACGGCATCTATGAGTGGAGTACGCGGGGCAACGCCCTTGGCGGAACGCTTATCGCCCGCGCCGACGACCCGAGCGCTGTGGCCTACAACCCGGCGGGCATCACCCAGTTGCCGGGCATCAACACCATGGCGGGCCTGACCGTTATCGCGCCCAACGCCGAGGTGAAGATGGCCAGCGGCGACGGCAACGGCAAGGGGGCGGATGCCGCATGGGCCATCCCGCACGCCTACTACACCCATCAGTTGAGCGACACCGCATGGTTTGGCGTTGGCACCTTCTCCCGCGTGGGCCTTGGCACCGAATACGTGGACGACGAGAACTGGGCTGGCCGCTACAACTGTTCCTACGCGGGCATCAAGTCCACCTCCCTGAACCCGAACCTCGCCATCAAGGTCACGGACAAGCTGTCCGTTGCCGCGGGTGTGGAGATCGTGTTTTTGGAGTTTGCGTTTGATAAGGCGGCGGACCTTGATGCTAAAGCAGGCAGTTCCGCACCTGATCCCAGCTCCAACACCACAGACGTGAAGTCCAAGACCCGCGCTCAGGGCTGGGCACCGGGCTGGAACCTTGCCATGCATTATAAGGCCACGGATTGGTTGTCCCTTGGCGCTGTGTACCGCAGTCAGGTGGATATGACCGTTGACGGTAAGACGCATTTTGACGCCAATCCTGGTGCAGCTGCGATGATTAGCGCTATCCCATCATTTAAGGCTGCCTTTGGCGACCGCACTGATTCCAAGGGCACCGCCCCCATTCCGGCGTCCACGTCATTCGGCATCATGGTCAAGCCCATGGATAAGCTGACTGTCGAAGTCGACGCCGTGCATACGGACTGGAGCTCCTACACGGACCTGACCTTCGAGCATGAAAATCCTGCCCTCGGCACTGTTGGCAGCGACAAGAACTGGCGCGACACCTGGCGCTACCAGTTCGGCGTGGAATACGCCATGCGCGACTGGATGGACCTGCGCTTCGGCTACGTGTGGGACGAATCCCCCATTGTTGACGACCACGCCGACTACGCCGTGCCCGGCAACGACCGTCAGATTCTGACCGGTGGTGTGGGCATGCGCTTTGACGAGTGGACCGTGGACCTGTCCTACGGCTACCTCTGGATGAAGGGCCGCGATATCGAAGCCCGCCCCGATGAGGGCGTGTTTGAATCCGAGATCGAAGACGGCCACTCCCATATGGTGGGCTTGTCTGTGAGCTATGCGTTTTAATTTGTGATGCCGGACCGCTGAAGCGCTTTCTGCCACTGCGCTTCGGCCGGGACCTCTCCGGTATGTTGCGGGGATGGATGCTACGTGCGTCCGTCCCCGTTTTTGCGTGCTGAGGGCGAAAGCTGTGAGTGAGGAGGGGTGATAGTCCCCTTGGCAAGGTGGCGGGGCACCGCGTGGGAGGGGAGCCTGGGCGGTGCAAGAATGGCGCGTGGCGACGCTGTATGCCGCAGGCGGCATCCGTACGGCGCTTTGGGCTCCACATCGCCGCGCATTCCGCCGCTATTCTTCCGGGGCCTCCGTGGGCAGTCCCGCAAGGGTGCGCTGCAGCCAGCGGGCGGCCGGGCGCAGGGTGCGGCCTCGCGGCCAGATGAGATAGATGGGCGCGGTGATGGTGGCGCCCTTGAATTCCACGGGCAGTTCCACCAGCCGTCCGGCGGCAAGGCTCTCCTGCGTGAGGGACGTGGGCAAAAAGGCCCAGCCCACGCCGGATTCCACAATGCTCCGCACAATGTAGTAGTTTTCGGCCAGCCACACCGTGTTGCCGATGACCGCCTTTTCGTCGAGCCGTTCGCCGCCGCGGCTGGTGGGAATGACCTCGCGGTAGGCCGCAAGGTCGTCCACGGTAGGCCCAATCATGGCGGAGAGCGGATGCTCCGGCGCGGCAACAACAGTGAATTCCAAATTATGCAGCAGACGGAAGTTGAGGGACGTTGGCGCGTCCTGCCGAAGCGGCGTCATCAGCCCAATTTCCGCGCGCCCGGAAGTGACGAGTTCCGCCACGTCACCAAGGGCGGCGAACAGGCATTCCAGCTCCACATGGGGGAATGTCTGGGCAAAATCCGCCAGCACGCGGTTCAGAACGTCCGGTGGGGCCATCTCGTCTGTGGCGATGGTGACGCGGTGCTCCATGCCAAGGGACAGGGTGCGGGCGCGCTCCTCCATCTCCGCCCCGCGTGTGACGATGTGCCGGGCGTCGCGCAGGAGGGCGTTTCCTTCCTCGGTAAGCACGGGCAGCTTGCCGCTGCGGTCAAAAAGGTCAACGCCGAGGTCGATTTCCAGATTCATAATGGCTGTACTGACGGCGGACTGCACTTTGCCAAGGCGCCGCGCCGCCGCTGAAAACGAGCCGCTTTCCGCCGCGGCGATAAAGGCTTTGAGATGTTCAAGGTTGAGACTCATGCCCACATCCTGTAGAAGGTTCATCCATCTTGATTCGAGATGGTATCTGACTGGATATTGCCTGTAAACACGATATACAGTCGGGTTGTTCGCACGGGATAACCGCGAACACTCAACGCCGGAGCCCCCGGCGGACCCACCCCTTCCTGATGAGCCAAAGCGCTGCGAGCGCGGCATTGCCGCGTCCCGTGACAGGCGGGGTGCGCACAACGCGACAATTTTTCAAGCGAGAGGAATATACAATGCGTACGACAAACGACCGTCTGCGCCACGCGGTTCTCTTTGAACTGTTTGGCCTGCTTATCGCGGCTCCCATGGCCGCATGGGTGACCGGAAAATCCATTTCCCACACAGGCGTTATGAGCCTGAGCCTCAGCCTGTCCGCCATGGTGTGGAACTGTGTGTACAACTGGGGCTTTGACCACATGCTGGTGTGGATGAAACGCCCGCTGCACAAGCGCCCTGTGTGGCTGCGCTCCGTGCACGCGCTGCTGTTTGAAGTCACTTTCCTGCTGCTGACGCTGCCCGGCGTGGCATGGTGGATGGATATGCCGCTGTCGCATGCCCTTGTCATGAATATTGGCTTCTCCACCTTCTTTATGGTGTACGCCTTTGTGTACAACTGGGCCTACGACATTGTGTTCCCCTGCCCGTCCGCGGCGCAGGCCGAAGCTTAACTCGGGCTTTTCTTGGTGATGCAAAAGCGCCCCCTCCTGGTGGAGGGGGCGCTTTTTTTTTGAGTTTCGCAGGTTCAAGGCGTTGCCCTTAGAATCCCAAGTGCGGTCAGAACGTGCGGGTGTGGAGGGGATGCGGCGTCTCTGTTGCGCTTTCGGGGGGGGGCAGTGAGAGGTGACGCCGTGTTAGGTCATCAGGTCGCGGACCTTGGCATTGGCGTCGGCCACGCGCTCGGACAGCAGGTTGACGATAAAGCGGTGAATGGCCGCAGTGAAGTGCGGCGCCTTGGCTTGCAGCTTGTGCAGGACCGTGGTGGACAGGCGGTACAGGGTGCAGTCCTCCGCCGCGATGATGGTGGCCGAACGCGGGGCCGAGGTATAGATGCCCATCTCGCCGAAGGCGGTGCCCGGTCCCATTTTTTTCAGGCGCAGAATTTTGCCGCCTTCCAGCTCCAATTGCACGTTCACCATGCCGGTTTCAATAAAGTACATGGCGTCTGACGGGTCCCCCTGCCGGAACACGGGCGTGCCCTTTTTAATCTGCACCTTCTTGAGCACTTTCATCAGCAGGGGAATATAGCGCGGTTCGGGGAAGACGGGCCGCAGAAGCTCCGCCAGGGGCTGACTGTCCACGGTTAGGGCGTCTTCGGCGTCGAGGATATGGTCCTCGGCCCATTCAAGGGCGTAGTCCAGTGAGGTGACAGTGAGGGAGTGGCGTTCCGGATCGTTCAGGATGCATCCCGCGCCCTTGAGCTGTTCCTCAAGCTCAAAGGGGATGTTGGTGAACACCAGCATAAAGCTGAACTTGCGCGCCATCTGCTGGAGCTTGGTGAAGGAGAGGGCCACGGAGGAGTCCAGCCCGCCGATAAAGGTGAAGTCGAGGAGCAAAAAGCGCAGGGGGTTGTGCTCTCTGTCGCGGATGCGGGAGTGGATGTGGCGGAGCAGGCCACTGATGGTGCCCAGAAAGATAAAGCCCTGCAAGGCGATGACGTGAATCTGGTCGCCTTTTTCCTTGAGGATGCGGAACTGTGAGGGCGCGCGGTCCACGTTGCTGTGGAAGGTTGCGCCGGACATTTCGTGCTTGACCACGCTCATGGAGCCGTAGCGTCCGGCAACCACCAACAGCGCGAGGGCTGCGCCAATGCCTGCGCCGACAAGGATGCCAAAAGCGCAGGTGAGGAGAAAGATGAGGACAAGCAGGGAGTAGTCGCCCTTATGCGTAAACTGCGTGCGGGTGGAGATGAGCCAGCGCCACATCAGGGACAGACCAAGAGCGAGGAGCAGACCCGTCGGGACAAAGCGCGGAATGTACGCAATGGCGTAGTGGATGCCAAACAGCGCGCCTGCGCAGGTGAGGGCGGCAATGATTCCAGCGACGGCGCCGCGTGCGCCAAGGGCCTTGTTGCTGAGGCTGCGCGATAGGGCGTAGGTGGCAGGCACGCCGCCTAAGAGGCCCGTCAGCAGGTTGCCCATGCCCATACCGAGGTATTCGCGGTTGATGTCCACGTCGCGGCCAAGGGCAATTTCCATCTGCGTAATTTTGTACATGGTGCCAACAAGGATAAGCCCCGTCAGTACCACGATGTAGCCAACGTTGCTGACAATGGCCGCAAGGTCCACGTCATGAACAAGGGATGAGGAGTAGATGTTCCAGAAGTGGTCCTGCGCCATGGGGGCAAAAAGCCAGCCCTGCATGCGCGCTGTGTCAAGGTCCATCCCAAAGGCGAAAAACGCCGCGTGCGCGCCGCCTATGGCAAGGAGCATCAACGGCAGAATAAGCGCGTCCCCGCGCCTGAGGCGCATAGCAATAAACAGCACCAGCCCGAAGGCCGTAGGCGGAATCCACATCAGGCAGGTGGATTCGTCAAACAGCCGCAGCAGCAGGTCCATCCCGGTCCCGGAGCACCCAACCACAAAGGCCAGCGTGTATTTGATGACATAAAAGCCCACACCCGCCGCCATGCCCCCGATGGCCTGAATGGGGACAAAGCGCAGCCAGTCGCCATTACCCACGCCGCCAACGGTCCACAGGCACAGCCCCACAAAGATGGTGAGGACCATGGTGGCCGCAATCAGGGTGGTGCGCACGACGATGGGCGCCGCTGTGTCTGGCAGGGCGGCGTGCACCCCGCCGAGGTACAAAAACAGCAGCAGGGCCACAATGGACTCCGGCCCGGCAAGGGCAAAGGCAACGCCGCTGCGCGAGGCGATGACCAGCCCCACCACGGTGGCGCTGATAAGAGTGATGCTGAGGGCGTGGGCGAAACTATTGGCCGTCGGCACCTGCGAGGAAATGAGCAGGGCGGCGGCAACGCAAAACAGAATGCTCAGCAGACCGGAGAACACCCCGGCAAAGAGGTTCAGCCCGAAGTTGCCCTGAAAGATATGCACCGGTTCTACTTCGGCTTCGGTGAGCAGTTCATGCGGGGCATTGGAGGGCGGCGGGACCGCTGAGGCGCGCGGCGTTGCGTCTGGAATCATGTCGTCCAGATTCAGTTCACCGGCCTCGGCTTCGGCCATAACCGGGGCGTCGCACGACGGGCAGGCAATGGTCTGCCCGAGCGATTTTTCGGAAACGGTGTGAGATTGCCCGCACTTATTGCAATGTACAACTGCCACGGTGCTGACTCCGTCTGAGTGGTTAAAGGCCAAATTTCAATCAATATAGCCTGTTTGCGGAGCAAAGTGCAACTCGTGGTGTGGAAAAAGAGTTGGCGCGGGAGCGCCGCGTACATGCAAGGCGCGGCACCAGTCGTCCCTTGCGGGGAGTGAAGGGGCGCTGGGGAACACCCCGTACCGCCAGAACCTATTCCGTATGTTCCCGGACAGAAGGGTTCCCCATGTTCCGGGGTGTACAGAGAGAACAGGTGGGGCAAGAACAGGAAAAGGGCGCGCAGGGCCAAGAACCCAATGCGCCCTTCCGGCCGAAGCCGGAAGGGCCGCAGGGCACACCGCGGCGGAGGGATGGCCGCGGCGTGACAGCATTCGTGTGATGGAGGTATGGAGGTAAAAGACCGGCGCAAAGCGCCGGATGGTTCCATGTTCCGCACGCGCCGCGTGGCTGTTTGGAGGACGGTGCGCGGCGCGTGCGGGAAATGGGTGTGACCGAGGTGGGAGCCCGGTCACCAAAGAGTGGGATACGGATTGGCTCTATGCGCCAAAACTGCTGGAGTGCTTCTTGGATTCGAGAATGTGAACACAGGCTGTACCCAAAGGAGGGAGGCCCGGTCGCCAGCAGTATGAGGGCTTTTATGAGCGTAAAGACATCCAGAGTATCCAACATGGCTTTACGTCGAGGTCGATGGGGCTCATCGTTCGCTCGTGGGTTCTATGTAGATATTTTCACATGGCATGGCAAGGGGTTTGTTCACTTTTTTAGTAGAGAAAAAAGATTCATAAAATACGTATGGTTAGCGAAAAGTGAACACTCATTCCTAACGACTTCTGCGCAAAGGCTTCAAAAAACTCCAACAAAAACAGTCTCTTACAGTGTCGTTTGGACGACGCAGAAATTTTGTGATCGCGATCATTAAGTTATATAATTCACATAATGTCGAGCGTTGCTGAATTCTGGCGTGTGGTGGGGTTTTGGTGGCGCTGCGGGCTGGCGCAAAAAAACGGGCGGGAAGCGCACTGCGCATCCCGCCCGTCGTGGTGGCAGAAAGAGTGAGGCTAGGACTCGACGAGTTCCAGATTCACCTCAAGGCGCGACAGGTTCACGTCGCGCAGGAAGACCCGCACGCTCTGGCCTATGCCAAAGCGTTTCTTGGTGCGTTCGCCCCAGATTTCCTGACGGTCGGCCATATAGGCGTAGTAGTCGTCCTCCAGCGTGGAAAGGCGCACAAGGCCTTCGGCCATGACTTCATTCAGCTCCACCCAGAAGCCAAAGTCCGCCACACCGTTGATGATGCCCGTAAACTCCGCGCCAACCTTGTCGCGCAGGAACAGGATGGTCACGCGGCGCAGGATTTCGCGCTCGGCCTTCATGGCCACACGCTCACGGGCGCTCAGGTGGTCGCCAAGGTCGGCAAGGGTGTCAAACTCCGGCGCAGGCACATCGCCAAAGCCCAGGGCCGCCTTGACCGAGCGGTGGATGACAAGGTCGGCGTAGCGGCGGATGGGCGAGGTGAAGTGGCAGTAGCAGTCCGAGGCAAGGCCATAGTGCCCCTCGTTTTCCGGGCCGTAGCTGGCCTGCATCATGGAGCGCAGCACAAGGCGGCCCACAATGAATTCCATATCCGTGCCCTCGGCGGCGGCAATGAGGTCACGCACGGCCTGCGGGGAGGGAGACGTGGGAATCTTGGACCCAAGCTCGGTGCGCGCCAGCATCTTAAAGACGGACTGGAGCTTCTCTGCATCCGGCGAGGGGTGCACGCGGTAGAGGCAGGGCATGTCCCGGTTCTCCAGAAAACGCGCAACCGCCTCGTTGGCGGCAATCATGAACTCCTCCACAATCTGGTGGGAGAAGGTGCGCGCCTTGGGCTGGATGTCCGTGGCGACGCCGTCCATGTCGAAAAAGATTTCCGGCTCGGGCAGGTCAAAGTCCAGCGTGCCGCGGTCCTGCCGCATACGGTTCAGGATGCGGGCAAGGCGCTCGGCGTCCTCCAGCATGGGAACAACGTGGCTGACGGCGGTGCGTTCGGCCTCGTCCTTGTCCTGCAGGATGCGGTGCACCTGCGAGTAGGTCAGGCGCGCATGGCTGCGGATAACGGCGGGGTAGAACGTTTCGCCGCTGCACTGGCCGTCCTTGCCGATGACCATCTCGGCCACCATGGCAAGGCGGTTGACGTTTGGGTTCAGACTGCACAGGCCGTTGGAGAGCGCCTCCGGGAACATGGGTTCCACGGACTGGGGGAAATAGTAGGAGTTGCCACGCTCGATGGCTTCCTTATCCAGCCCGCTGCCCGGCCGCACATAGTGGCTGACGTCGGCAATGGCCACCCACAGGCGGTAGCCTTTGCCCTCGGGGCGCACGCAGATGGCGTCGTCAAAGTCGCGGGCCGTTGCGCCGTCAATGGTGACCAGCGGCAGGTCGCGCAGGTCTTTGCGGCCTGCGAAGTCCGCCTCGCTCGGTTCAACGGGCAACTGTTGCGCCTCGGTCAGGGCGCTGTTGGGGAATTTGCGCGGCACGCCGTGCATCATCTTCACCAGCCCTTCCTGAACGGACACGTCGTCCTCGGCGCCTAGGGCCTCCACGGCGTCACCGGCCCACAGCTTGTGGTCCAGCTTTTCACCGGGCAGCACGGAGACAATGTCTCCAAGCGCCGGTTCTTCGTCCAGCGGCTCCGTGTCGCACATAATGTTGAACTGGAGCTTGGTATCCGTGGGGTGGGAGATGAACATGTCCGGGCCGAGGCGCTTGATGAGGCGTACCGTAATCTTGCGCAGGGAGCGGTCCAGAACGCGGACGATGCGGCCTTCCGGGCTTTTGCCCTTGCGGGCGGCGGGGATGACGGCGGCAACCACGCGGTCGCCGTTCCAGGCATCGCCAAAGTTGTTGGGGCTGATGAAAATATCCTTGCGGCGCTTGTCCTCGGGGAGGAGGAAGCCAACGCCCGAGCGCTGGACTTCCAGCGTGCCCGTGACAAGGGACATGCTTTCGGTCAGGCCGTAGGCGCCGCCCTTGGTGCGGATGATTTTACCGTCGTCCTCAAGGGATCGCAGCAGGTCTTTGAGCGCGCGCTTGGCGCCTTTGCCCTCCTGCAGGCGGGAGAGGATTTCGGCGATGCGCATGGGGCGGCCGACATCCTTGAAGAGCTTCAGCAGATTGCGGGGATTGATGCCGCGCTGGGCGGGACGTGTGTCCTCGCCGGACCGGGAACGTCTTTTCTTTCGTTTACTTGCCATAATGGTTTTATCGTATCCTTTGGATGTGAAATTTTGATGTCGGGGGAATCCGGCATTCTTGTACTGTGCTGGTCTGGGCGCGCTGTGTCCAGCCGTTTGGGCGTGTGGGCAGGGACGGCGCGCCGCGTGTGTGGTGGCGGCGCGGCCAGCGTGTGGCGGCGGATGAAGGGCCGGGGCCCGTTTTGTGTGGCGGCGCTGCGGACGGCTGCGCCGCGCGGGGCGTTAGTCGCGGGGGCGGAGGATGGTCCACCATTCTTCCCACCAGTTGGGGAAGGTCGTCTCCGCGAAGTAGGCCGGACCAAACTCCAGCGTGTGGTCAAAGGTCCACAGGTTGCGCGGCTCAAAGCGCGCCAGCTTCACGGCGTCCTTGGCCGTGCAGAGGATGTGGCGGATGTTTTTCAGGTTCGACTGGTTGCGGATTTCGTCCCAGTCGCGCTGGGTGTAGGTGTAGTGGTCGTCAAACCGCAGGTGCAGTGACGGACGGTCTCCCAGCAGGATTTCCGTGGTCTCCACCACTTGGTCAGGCTCGCCGACGCCGGTGACGAGGGTGTAGGGCGCGCCGCCAAAGGTGCGCGCGGAGTCGGCAACATCCAGCCGCTTGATGCCAAGGGGCTTGAAGGAAAAATTGAACACCGGCGCATTGTACTTGGCGAGGCGTTCCTGAATAAGCGGTTCCAGCGACTGGAACTCGTCCTCCTGACATTTGATAAGGAACGCGGCGGCGCGGGTGAGGGCGCCTTCATCCTCGCGCCACGATCCGGCGGGAATCACCGAGTTCCATTGGTCGATGAGGTCCTTGGGGCGCAGCAGCACAAGGTCAAGGTCGCGCTGCACTTTGAGGTGCTGGAAGCCGTCGTCCAGCAGAAAAAGGTCGGGGCGGAACTCGCGCCATGCCCATTTGGCGGCGCGGGTGCGGTCCGGGTCCACAATAACGCGCGACTCCGGGCACGAGCGCGCAAGGAGCAGGGGTTCGTCTCCGGCTTCCTGCGGCGTGCTGTCCGGGGTGACGAGGTAGTGCGGACCGGGCGGATTGGCCCCATAGCCGCGCGTGAGCACGGCGGAGCTGACATCGTGGCGCTCGCTCCAGCGCATCAGCCATTCCGTCAGCGGCGTTTTGCCACTGCCGCCCCAGCCGATATTGCCAATGCTGACGCAGGGGCGCGGGGGGCGGTGGGAGAGGATGCGGCCATGTTCATACCATTCGCGGCGGGCGCGCATGAGGCGTGCGTAAAGGCGGCTGGGCAGATAGAGCAGCGGGGCGAGAGTCTGTTGCAGAGAGAGTAGGTCGCTCATAGATAAAAAAAGGGGGTGGCACTGCGCCACCCCCGGGAAGGCTTAGTCTCGGGAGGCTCCAAAGAGCCTGAGGAGCATGAGGAACAGGTTGATGAAGTCAAGGTACAGGGTCAGGGCGCCAAGGATGGTGCCGCGGCGGATGGCGGTGTGATCGCCATGGGGCGCGGACTCGCCCATCATGCGCAGGCGCTGGGTGTCATACGCCGTCAGACCCGTGAAGATGACCACGCCAAGCACGGAAATGCCCCACTGCAGCGCGGAGCTGCCGACGAAGATGTTCACGATGGAGGCAATGATGATGCCGATGAGGCCCATGAACAGGAAGCTCCCCCACGAGGTGAGGTCCTTCTTTGTGGTCATGCCATAGACGCTCATACCCGCGAACATGCCCGCGCAGATGACGAAAGTCATAAAGATGCTCTGGCCGGAGTACACCAGCAGAATGCTGGACAGGGACAGCCCCATCAGCGCGCTGTAGGCCAGGAACATGCCCGTTGCCATGCCGGCGCTCATGCGCTGGATGCCAGCAGACAGGAAAAGCACCATGATAAAGGGCGCGAAGATGATGACGTAGCCCATGATGGACCCGCCAAAGAGCAGGTTCAGCATGGCGGGGCTGGACGCCGTAAGGAAGGCGCACAGCGCGGTGACGCCAAGGCCAGCGGCCATCCAGTTATACACGCCACGCATGAACGCATTCACGCCCTCGATGGAGCGCGTCTGCGAGCTGCTGACACTACCGAATCTGTTCATTGTATGTCCTCCTTGAGGATATTTGAGGCGTTTTACGTATGGGTGAATCTAATACCGATTGCGCAAACTGGCAAGTGCCACCGGATGGTACGGCGTAGAATGTGGCGAAAGTGCAGGGTTTTTCACATCGCGCAACTGTTCTACAACAGCGAAGGGACCCAGCGCACCAGTCCAAGCAGCAGCAAAAGCAGTCCTTCCTTGCGGCTGACCTCCCAGCCCGTGCGGATGCACAGCAGCACAATGGCCACGGAGCCTACCAGCATAAGTAGGCTGGTGGTGGCCGCGCCGGAAATGGCCAACGGATGCAGCAGGCTGGTCAAACCGAGCACGCCGCAAAAGTTAAACAGGTCCGAGCCGATGAGGTTGCCAAGGAGCATATCGTTCTTGCCGCGGACCGACGCCGCAAGGCAGGTGACAAGCTCCGGCAGGCTGGTGCCTGCGGCGACAATGGTC
The DNA here is from genome assembly GCF_044987625.1 of Desulfobaculum sp. SPO524. NCBI lineage: Bacteria > Pseudomonadati > Thermodesulfobacteriota > Desulfovibrionia > Desulfovibrionales > Desulfovibrionaceae > Desulfobaculum > Desulfobaculum sp. SPO524. The sequence goes on from NZ_JBJDSB010000004.1 coordinate 52,955, forward strand.
ACGCCAATGGCCCACTCCGAAACGCCAATGTGGCGCGCCAGCTCTGTGGCCGCATCCACCATCAGGCTGCCGCCGAAGGACACGCACACAAAGCCCACCAGTAGCTTGGGGCCGTCCAGCCATGTGGCGATACGTTCGTCACAGGCGGGTTCTTCGGTGTAGGCGGTCTTGGGACGCCGCAGAATAAGCACAAGGATGTATGTGACAAGGGTGCCCAGCAAAAGTGTGCCGTCCAAGCGGCTGAGGGTGCCATCCAGCGTGGTGAGGGTGATAAAGCCCACAACGCCAAGCAGCAGCAGGCCATCACGCTTCAGCACGGGTTTTGCCGCGGCAATGGGGCGCAGCATGGCCATACTGCCGAGGATGATGCCAAGGTTGAAGATATTGGAGCCAACAACATTGGACAGCGAAATATCCGACAGCCCCTTGAAGGCCGCGGACGCGGTGACCAGAAACTCCGGGGCCGACGTGCCGATGGCAACAATGGTCAGGCCGATGATCAGTTCCGGCACCTTAAAGCGGCGCGCAATGGCCGCGGCGGCGTCAACAATAACTTCCGCGCCGAACCAGAGCAGCGCGGCGCTTATGAGAATGAACACGAACTGAATGAGCATGAAATCCTCAAGAATCAGGTCCGTCCGGGCATGCCACAGGCAGAGGGCGGGCGGACCCGGATGAGTGTTGGGTGAGTTGTCGAATACAGGATGATGCGTGCTCGTACCACATCATGAAGCAGCGGGTGTTGGCAACCTTGGGCCGACGAGGAAAAGCCCGGTCCAGCCGCGGTGGCGTCCGGGTCGAATCGTAATGAAAATCGTGGCCGTTGCCCGGCTCGTTTCTGTGGTGTTGATTCGCCTCAGGACACCCGGTTCGCGTACTGACCAGGCTTTGTGGAATACTAAGCAATACCCGTGCCGTTAGCGCTTTTTGGGGTCCATGGCATTGCGCGTTGGTATGGCGTCCTGCCAGGTGCATTCCTTCCAGCCAAGCGCCGTCTCGCGTGAAGGGTAAATGGTGACGGTGTGTTCGGTGTCACCCTGCGTGACGGTAACGGTGATGTCCGTTTCCGCGCGGCGCGCCTTGGGCGAGAACGACGCCATAAAGGCGGCGGCGTCACGTACGGCGTCTTCGGTCCATGCGCCGGTAAATTGACGCCCCAGCGCGAGGGGACCGGGATAGCCCACCACGTCAAAGACGAGGTCCGTCTCGGTGATGTTGCGGCGGATCATTTCATTACTATGCTGGTCGCGGCCGATGGTTAGCCAGTGCGTGCCCGCCCAGTATTGCCGCCCCACGTTGGACAGGTAGAAGTCCTGCGCCGTGGGCGCGGGGTGGTGCTGGAACACCGGCGCGTAACGGCAGGCCGAGGCCTGTTCCGTCAGGCGGCAGCCGCCAGCGGGGGTGGGGATGTCCGTGATGCCGAATTCTTCGGCAAGGCGTAGCTGGTCCTTACGGCCACGGCCGGAGATGCCGTGCAGGCGCTCGCGGTCCACCAGACCGGATTCCTCCATGGGCGTGGGCGGCAGGGTTTTGGCGCACAGCGGGCGCAGCAGCAGACCTTCGGTGTCGGATTCATTGATGACGGAGTTCATGGCGTCACGCCGCTGCGACATGGGGCGCTGGCCCACCACCTCGCCGGTGGCGATGAATGTGGCGCCGTACTTCTCCAGCAGCTGGCGGGTGTGGCGCAGCATGATGATTTTGCAGTCCACGCACGGGTTGTAATACTTGCCAAAGCCGTACTTCGGCTTATCAAGCATCATCTGGACGTAGTCGTCGCCGATATTCACGACGTCGATGTCCAGCCCGTAGGTTTTGCGCCAGCCGCGCACGCGGCCCGGATGCCCAAAGAAGGGCGTGACGAAGTGCAGGCATTTGACGCGGAGGCCCTGTGCCTGAAGAACCTTGGCCGACAAGAGTGAATCGAGCCCGGCCGAAAACAGGGCCAGAGCGTCGTATGTGGTGTTCTTGGTCATGGGAAGAAAGGCTATACCCATGCTCGGCGCGGGTGGCAAGGGGTGAGGCTGGCGGGAAAACCTTATGCCAAGCGGCTTCGTCAATTATTCCGAGAGAAATGGTCGGAATGTTTGCTGCACACAAATTTTCTCCTGCCGCCTCCCCTGCGGGGACACGTGCGCAGTTGCCGGACGGCGGGGGTTCTGCTATGTGTCGGAGGCTTTCGCTATAAATATTTCATGGAGTGATACATATGGCCAAACGTCGTACCCAGCAGCTGAGTCCCGAAGAAATGCGCAGGGAGGCATTGAGCACCGCTCTGTCGACCATTGAGCGCAAGTACGGTCAGGGTTCTGTCATGAAGCTGTCCGACGATGCGCATGTCAATATACCGACCATTCCCACCGGCTCCATTGCATTGGATATGGCGCTGGGTATCGGCGGCATCCCGCAGGGACGCGTCACCGAGGTCTACGGTCCCGAATCTTCGGGTAAGACCACGCTGACCCTGCATATCATTGCAGAGTGCCAGAAGCAGGGCGGTGTGGCCGCGTTTATCGACGCGGAGCACGCACTGGATATCAACTACGCCCGCCGCCTTGGTGTGAACACCGAGGAACTCATCATCTCCCAGCCGGACTACGGCGAGCAGGCGCTGGACATCGCCGACATGCTCGTGCGTTCCGGAGCCGTGGACATCATCGTTATCGACTCCGTTGCCGCGCTTATCCCGCAGGCCGAGCTGGAGGGGAACATGGGCGAGACGCAGGTGGGCGGACAAGCGCGCCTGATGTCCCACGCCCTCAGAAAGCTGACGGGTACCATCCATAAGTCCCGCGCTTCCGTCATGTTCATCAACCAGATCCGTATGAAAATCGGCATGACGGGCTACGGCAGCCCCGAGACCACCACCGGTGGTAACGCGCTGAAGTTCTACTCCTCCATCCGTATGGACATCCGCCGCATTCAGACCTTGAAGGACAAGGAAGAATCCTACGGCATCCGCGCCCGCGTGAAGGTGGTGAAGAACAAGGTCGCCCCGCCCTTCCGCGAGGCCCAGTTCGACGTGCTCTACGGCACCGGCATCTCCCGCGAGGGTGAGCTTCTGGATATGGGCGTCGATAACGGCATCGTGGAGAAGAGCGGCTCGTGGTACGCCTTCGGTTCCGAGCGCCTTGGGCAGGGCAAGGAGAACGTCCGCGCCATGCTGCAGGAAAACAAGGAACTGGCCCAAACCATCGAGACGGCCCTGCTCAAGCATCTGGGCGTCATTGAAGACGATGAGGCCGAAGCCCCCGCGGCGGAAACGGAAACGGAAACCGAAACCACCCCGGCCGAGGCATAACTTTACCCCAATCGGCGGGCTGCTCGCACGGAGCAGCCCGCCGACCTGCCTTTATACCCTAGACCCGCCAAAAGAATTTCATCGCCCCGCATGGGGCGAAACGCATGTGTACAGGAGAGCTGCATCGTGTTGAGTGCCAATGAGATCAGGACGAAATTCCTGGAATATTTCGAACGCCACGGGCATACCATCGTGGAATCCGCCTCCCTCGTCCCCAAGGACGACCCGACCCTGCTGTTTACCAACGCAGGTATGGTCCCCTTCAAAAAGATCTTTCAGGGGCAGGAAAAGCGTGACTACAAGCGCGCCACCACCTCCCAGAAATGTCTGCGCGTAGGCGGCAAGCACAACGACCTCGAAAACGTGGGCCGCACCGCGCGCCACCACACGTTCTTTGAGATGCTCGGCAATTTTTCCTTTGGCGACTACTTCAAGGAACAGGCCATCGGCTTTGCCTGGGGCTTCATCACCGAGGAACTCGGTCTGCCCAAGGATAAGCTCTACATCACCATCTACAATGATGATGACGAGGCCGCTGAGCTGTGGCAGCGCGTTGCAGGCGTTTCCCCGGACCGCATCTACCGCCTTGGCGAGAAGGACAACTTCTGGTCCATGGGCGACACCGGCCCCTGTGGTCCCTGCTCCGAAATCCACATCGATCAGGGCGAGCACATGTCCTGCGGCCCGGACTGCGGCATCGGCAAGTGCGACTGCGACCGTTTTCTGGAAATCTGGAACCTCGTGTTCATGCAGTACAACCAGCACGCCGACGGCACCCGCACCGACCTGCCCCGTCCCAGCATCGACACCGGCATGGGCCTTGAGCGCATTGCCGCCGTGTGTCAGGGCGTGTTCTCCAACTTTGATACCGACCTCTTCCAGTCCATCATCGGCTACACCGCCGAGCTTACCGGCGTGAAGTACCGCCAGCAGGGTGAGGACGTGGACACCGCGCTGCGCGTCATTGCCGACCACAGCCGCGCCATTGCCTTCATGATTGCCGACGGCATTCTGCCTTCCAACGAGGGCCGTGGCTACGTGCTGCGCCGCCTCATCCGCCGCGCCCTGCGCTTCGGCAAGCTCATCGGCCAGAGCGAAGCCTTCCTGTACAAGGTCGCCCTCAAGGTCACCGACGACATGGGCGAGCAGTACACCGAACTGCATGAGAACAAGGACTTCATGACCCGCGTGGTCCGTGAAGAGGAAGAACGCTTCGCCCAGACTCTCGACAAGGGCCTCGTCATGCTCGAAGAGGAGCTTGCCGCCCTGAAGGACGCCGGCAAGACGCAGGTTTCCGGCGAAGTCGCCTTTAAGCTGTACGACACCTACGGCTTCCCCCTCGATATCGTGAACGACGTTGCCGAGAAGCAGGGCTACACCGTGGACGAGCCCGGCTTCGTCGCCCTCATGAAGGAGCAGAAGGAGCGCGCCAAGGCCGCTTGGAAAGGCTCCGGCGAAACCACCCTCGCCAGCCGCTTTCAGGCGCTGCTGGAGGAAGGCTTGCGCTCCGAGTTCGTCGGCTACGACTATCTTGCCGCCGAGTCCCGCATCGTCTCGCTCATGAACGACTCCGCCGACGCCGTGGACCAGTTGGCCGAAGGCCAGGAAGGCTACATCGTCACCACCCGCACGCCCTTCTACGGCGAGTCCGGCGGGCAGAGTGGCGACACCGGCATGATTTCCGCCCCCGAGGGCACCGCGCTGGTGCTGGATACCCTCAAGCCCGCCGCCGAGCTGACCGTGCATCACGTCAAGGTCGACAAGGGCACAGTACACGCCGATCAGGAAGTGCTGCTGGAAGTCACCGAAGAGGAGCGCCTTGCCGCCGCGCGCAACCACACCGCGACGCATCTGCTGCACGCCGCGCTGCGCACCGTGCTTGGCGAGCACGTCAAGCAGTCCGGTTCCCTTGTGGAGCCGAACCGCCTGCGTTTTGACTTTACCCACATCTCCGCCATGACCGAGGACGAAATCAAAGACGTGGAAGCCCTCGTCAATCGCGCCATCATGGCCGACATTTCGCTGGATGTGCAGGAGATGGACTATCAGGACGCCGTCGCCAAGGGTGCCATGGCCCTCTTTGGCGAAAAGTACACCGAGTCCGTCCGCGTGGTGGAAGTGCCTGGTGAATCCATCGAGCTGTGCGGCGGAACGCATCTGCGCAGCACCGGTCAGGCCGGGCCGTTCATAATTCTGTCCGAGACGGGCGTCGCCGCTGGCGTGCGCCGTATCGAGGCCGCCACCGGCTGGCGCGCCATGCAGCAGCTCATGGACTACCGCACCGTGACCACTGAACTCGCCGCATCCCTCAAGGGTAAGCCCGAAGAGGTTGTGGACCGTGTTCATGCCCTGCAGAAGGAAGTCAAAAGCCTCAAGAAGGACATGGAAAAGCTCGCCGCGCAGGCCGCATCCGGCAAGGGCAGCAACCTTATGGACAGCGTCGAGGAAATCGGCGGCGTGAAGGTGCTGGCCGCCAAGGTGCCCGCCCCCAACATGGGCGCCCTGCGTAAGCTCATGGACGACGTGCGCTCCAAGCTGGACTCCGGCATCGCCGCCCTTGTGTGCGAAGCCGACGGCAAGGTCAGCCTCGCCGTCTACGTCTCCAAGGACCTGCACGACCGCTTCACCGCACCCGCCCTCATCAAGCCCGTTGCGGCTGAGATTGGCGGCTCCGGTGGTGGACGCCCCGACATGGCGCAGGCTGGCGGCAACAACCCCGCAGGCATCGACGCCGCCCTTGCAAAGGTGAAGGAACTCCTCTCCGCCTAAGCGTCGGCGCAGTCGCAACGATATCCCAACGGCCGGGCTCCCATTCAGGAGCTCGGCCGTTTCTCATCATGGCGCGCGGGCGCCAAGGTTGACAGGCGGTCAGCCATATGGAAAACGCACCATGTGCAGACAGATATTACAGACGGCGCAATATTTCGCGTTGTTTTCAAAGGAGAAAATTATGATGAAGCATATCGTTCTGGCCGTGCTGCTTGTCGGCCTTGTGGCCGGGTGCAGTGTTGCGACGAGGGACAGCCAAAGGGAAAAGTCCACCATGCTGCACTCCGTGGAGGCGCTTCGCGACGCCGTGGAGCAGCATGACGTCGAGAAAATTCGGACCTACATCGACCTGCGTCACATCGTGGAGCAGGCCGTTCGCAGCGACACGAAGCGGCGTCTGGAGGCCGGGTTGCCCTCGCCCTTTGGGCACCCTTATGAGCTGCTCCAGAAGAAGGGCACGCAGGATCATCTCGTCACCATGTGGTACACCATCATCAAGGCCGAGCTGAGGCGTGGTGAAGACACACGATACGACGAGCCCATCGACCTGTGGCCCTATTCGGTGATGACGTATCAGCGCCTGCGCGCCATGCTGGCAGAGGACCCGGAAATCCGCGAGCAGGGCGGCGTGCACCATGCGACGTTTCATATTCCGGAATTCGAGGGCGTCGCTCCCGTGGATGTCGATTTTGTGATGGTCAAGTCCGGCGAGATTTGGCGGCTTTCCTCCATCGACAATATTCACAGCGTGATTGACGTTTTTGCTACGTCGATAAACAACTAATTCGGCCATCGGCCCCCTTGGGCGAGGCAGACAACACAGGCCGGAGGCGCAAGAGTGCGTCTTCGGCCTTTTCTTTTTTGCTCCGCAGGCCAAAGGGCCGCGGGCCCTTTGGGATCCCATTTGCGCACAGGCCGGGCGGCTTTGGAGAGGGCGGTCGTCACCCCTGACGGCTCTCGGGGGCACGGGAGGTGATGGCGTGTGGTGGAGTGGGGGGCAGGGCTTTTGTGCTCCGCAGGCCAAAGGGCCGTGGGCCCTTTGGAATCCCATTTGCGCACAAACCGGTTGCTTTGGGATGGAACAGTCGTCACCCCTGACGGCTCTCGTCCGTGTGGAGGGGGAATTGTATTGGGGGGTGTTGGCGCGTGGGGCTGGGCGGTGAGAATCCCTGTTTGGGGGGAAGATGGCTGAGGGGGGGGTATTGTGGGAGTGTATGATCCCACCCTAAACCCCGTATTTTCGGGGGCGGCTTCCGCCCCCGAAAATCCTAAGGATTCTTAAGGAAATTATTTCCTTAAGTCGCCGAAGGCATGCTTTTTCTTCATTTTTGCCTCCTCAAATGAGGTGGGATGCGTATGGGCCTTCATTCAGCCGTGAAGGGCCATACGCATCCCGAACCACAACCCGTTTTCCGGCCCGGCTCTCTGTGGGCCGAAATTTGGGTGCCTGCAGAGGGTGGCAGCGCCTGAGCAGGCAGGAGGCAAACGGGTGTGTGCTACGTGTTCAGCCGTGGGCGTTTTAGGACGCGATGGCCTTACGCAGCACCTCCATGGCGGGCTTGCCGTTGGCGGCTTTGACGCCCTTCAGCCAGGGGGCGATGGTCTTCATATTATTTTTGATCCACTTCGTGGCGACGGTTTCGGGCGCCTGTTCCTTAAAGCCGTACTCGTTAATCCACTCACTCTGGGTGTGGCCGGAGATGTACAGGTTTTTCAGGAAGGTATGCACCTGCGGGAAGCGGTCCTTAAAGTCGTTGCTGGCGAGGGTGTAGACGATGGACTCGTTAACGAGGCCTTCGGTGCCCGGCACGCCCGTGAGGAACTTCATATCCATCTGGAAGTTCATCCAGTGCGGGCGCCAGCCGTGGAACACAACCCACTGCTTGTGCTTAATCTTGTCCTGCACGGCCTTAATCATGGCCGGTACGGGGCTGCACAGCATTTTCCAGTCGCCGAGGTTGGCGACGTTGTTGTCGATGATTTTTTCCGTAGAGGTCTGCATGCCGCTACCGACCTCAATGCTGTAGATGGTGTTTTCAAACTTATCAGCATTGGGGGCCAGGTCGGCGATGGAGCGCACGCCGGCGTCCCACACGTAGTTGGGCACGGCGAGGCTGACGCCTGCTTCATCGAGGTTGGTGCCCACGATTTCGAAGGCGTTCTTTTCGTTCAGGGGGTTGAACAGTTCGTTCTGCAGCGGAATCCAGCTGGCAAGGTAGGCGTCGACGTCGCCGGTGGTTAGGCCGTTGTAGACCATAACGGCGCTGACTTCGACCTGCTTGCTCTCGTAGCCGATGGCTTCGAGAATCTGGGCGACGACTTCGGTTTTGACGGTAACGCCCGGCCACGGCGGAACGCCGAATTTCACGGGCTGCGCATGGGCGCTGAGGGGGGCAATGATACAAAAAACGGCAATGGCGAGAGTTGCGAGTATGTTTCGCAAGCGAACCTCCTGGTTATAGTGCATAGGGTCGGCTCTGCATCCCGTGAGCGGGGCGTGCAGGAGCCGGACCGGCCCATCCCCTGCGCTGCATCGGCACATATGCCGTGAGGCGGCTTACGGAGCCAGCATGGTGACCGGCTGGATGGTCCGGGGCCACGCGCCAACGGCAGGCCGTGCGGGGGCTGATGCCGGGGCGCTGTTTTGGCGGTCTGTCGGCCAAGTGGCGACAGACCGCATGCTCACATCGTTCTAACCGGCAAAGTCCCGGCGAACGGCGTCGATGGCGGGGGTACCGTCGACAGTCTTGACGCCGTCAAGCCACGTGGCAACGGTGTCGAGGTGCTTTCGAATCCAATCCGAGGCGACCTTCTCCGGGGCGAGTTTCTCAAACCCGAAGCTGTTGATCCATTCACTCTGCGTGTCCGCCTTGACGGTGAACTGCTTCAGGAACGTATGCGCCTGCGGGAAGCGGTCCTTAAAGTCGTTGCTGGCGATGGTGTACACCATGCTCTTGCTCACGAGGTCCTCCGTGCCGGGGACGCCTTCAAGGTACTTGATATCCATCTGGAAGTTCATCCAGTGTGGCTGCCAGCCGTGGAAGACCACCCACTGGTTGTTGCGGATGCGCTCCTGTACGGCGGAGAGCATCACCGGCGTGGTGCTGCTGACAAGCTGCCAGTCCGCAAGACCAGCGACGTCGTTCTCCACCATCTTTTCCGTGGCGGCCTGCATGGCAGAGCCAACCTCAATGGTGTACAGCTCGTTGTCAAACTTGTCCGCGTAGGCGTCCAGGTCCGCAATGGAATGCACGCCAGCGTCCCACACATACGAAGGGACACAGAAGCTGATGTTGGCCTCGCTGATGTTCATGGCCACGACATCAATGGCGTTTTTTTCCTTCAGCGGCAACAGCATGTCGTTTTGCTGCGGCAGCCATGCGGCAAGGCACGCGTCCACATCGTCCGTGGTCAGCCCTTTGTAGATAATGGGCGGGCCAATTTCGAGCTGGACGGTGTCATACCCCATGGAGTCCAGAATTTGGCAGACAACTTCCGACTTCACAGTAACACCCGGCCACGGCGGGACACCAAAGCGTATGGAATCCGCACTCGCGGAAAGCGGTACACACAAACTCAGTACAAAAAGAAGTACACTAAGACAGAGCCTACTCAATACGACCTCCAGGTTGCGGTGGGAAAGTCCGGCGCGCTTTGCAATATGATGCGTTCCACTGCGCGCCAGCTGAAAGACTATGCAGTGTAGTAGATAGAAAATGCCGCAGTCCTTGTCAAATTCATCCCCACAGTACCCTATTAACGGGTACGTATCGGTTATATCCGTATTCTGCGTTTTCGCGCTTTTTCTCAGGTTTTGCGTCGCGCAGCGTTGCGTCGCTATCCCAACACTACAGCGGCTTTGCCGTCATCCGGCACCCACGCTTTTCCCGATTTCATAGGCGCTTGTGCTGGTGTTCGCATTATTGTTTTGCGTATGCGCGCAACGTGGCATGAGTGGCGTGCATCGTGTGAGTGGGGATGTTTTGGGTATGTGGCGTGCAGAGAAGAGGACACGAAAGAAGAAGAGGAAGAGTTGTGCTCCGCAGGACAACGAGCCGCGGGCCCTTTGGGATCCCATGAGTGCACAGGCCGAGTGTATTTTGGATAGGGCGGTCGTCACCCCTGACGACTCTCGGGGGAGGAGGGTGTGATGGCGTGTGTTGGAGTGGGGCGCAGGGCTTTTTGTGCTCCGCAGGCCAAAGGGCCGTGGGCCCTTTGGAATCCCATTTGCGCACAAACCGGTTGCTTTGGGATGGAACAGTCGTCACCCCTGACGGCTCTCGTCCGTGTGGAGGGGGAATTGTATTGGGGGGTGTTGGCGCGTGGGGCTGGGCGGTGAGAATCCCTGTTTGGGGGGAAGGGAAGGTGGTTGAGGAGTGGGGTTGTACAGGTATTGTGGGAGTGTGTAATTCCACCCTAAACCCTGTATTTTCGGGGGCGGCTTCCGCCCACGAAAATTATAAGGATTCTTAAGGAAATTATTTCCTTAAGTCGCCGAAGGCCAAAAAAGGCCCGGCATCTCCTCCATACCTCCGCCGCATGGCGCCCTGCACGCCACAACACAAAAGCCCCGCGACTTTCGTCGTGGGGCTTTTGTGTTGCGATGTCTCTGGCGAGTGGTGTGCTGTTAGTCTTGGCACTTTTGCATGTAGCGGTAGATGGTTGCTTCTGAGGCGTCGAGGTACTGTGCGACGACGCCGACGCTGCCTTTGATGAGGAAGACGCCTTTTCGGTTGAGTTCGGCGACGATTTCGGTTTTTTCGTCGGCGGTCATGCGTTCCGGCGGGATGTTGTAGCGGCGGATGACGTTGAGGACCATATTTTCGGTGAGGTCTTCGATATTTTCGTGGAAGCTCTCTTCGCCGTGCGTAGGGGCGATATCGGGTGAGAGCGACGCGCCGAAGCCGCCGTTTTCGATCATATTATCGAGCAGTTCGCGCACTTGGCAGACTTTGGTGACGTCCATGTTGAGGCAGAGCATCCCCAGCAGTTCGCCATCGGCGTCTTTGATGAAGTAGGTTGCGGAGTGCAGGCGTTTGCCGTCTTTGGACAGCGAGCTGTACTCCATGATGAAGCTACGGTTCTCGTATTGTTTTTCGCGCAGGAAGCTGAGTGCGAGATCGGTCAGGGGCGCGCCGATGCGGCGTCCGCTGATGTGGTTGTTGGCGATGGCGACGACGGATTTTTCAACGCTGGTTGTGTCGTGCAGGACGACTTCGCAATCCTTCCCCAAGAATGTGCCGAGGAATTCCACAAGGGGGATGTAATCCTCGATAGAGCACAGATGCGATGTTTTTTGAAAAGCCACTGCTGGTTCCCTTTGTTGTGTGTTGCGAATTGATGTTTGTGTATACAATGGCGTTTCCGTGTGTGCAATGTTGCTGTTTTTCATCGTGTAAAAGCGGCCCCGAACTATTCGGGGCCGCTTTGTTGTGTCATCTCGTCATGTTGAGCACTGGCTTATGAGGTAGGGATGGGTGCCGGTAGCTCTATGCGGCTGTTCCTTGACGAGTTGCCGCGTGCGGGCAGCCTTTTGACACCATGGTTTTAAGGATGACCTTGTCGGTTTCCTTCATGCCATGAGAGCCAAGGCAGCCGAGGTTGAGGATGGTCTTTTCGACATCATTGTCGACGATGCCTTCACTGCCGGAGATGCTGTGTCCCTTCATGGCGAGGAAGGCGGACTGCAGGCCGGTGCTGACGGCGGAGGCGACCTTGAGGGCGCAGCCGTTTTTGGCACCGTCGCAGATCATACCGGCGATGCTGCCGACCATGTTGTTAATGGTCATCTCCACTTCCTTGATGCCGCCGTCCAGCAGAAGGACGAGGGCGCATCCGGCGGCGGTACCGGCCACGGTGGCTCCGCACAGAGCGGACAGGCGTCCGAGGCTGTGCTTGATGTGGATGCTGGTGAGGTGGCTCATGATGAGCGCCCGTGCCAGCTTTTCCTCGGAGGCTTCGAGGCGGTTGGCGCAGGCCAGCACAGGGATGGTGCAGGTCAGGCCTTGGTTGCCGCTGCCGGAGTTGCTCATGACGGGCATCTGTACGCCGTGCATGCGGGCATCGGTGGCTGCGGTGGAGAGCTTGACCGCTTCATTGATGATGGAATCACCCATGATGTGGTCTTTGATGCTCTCTTCGATGTTTTTGCCCACGCCGAGGCCGTAGGAGCCGCTGAGGCCCTTCATGGCCATGGCTTCGTTCATGCGGGCGGCTTCGAGGATGAAGGAGATGTCCTCAAAGGGCGCGTTGTTGGCAAAGTCGAAGATGCTGTCCATGGTGAGGGACCATTCTTCGTGCTCTGCGTCCTCTGCGCTTCCGGAATCCACATGCATGATGACGTCGCCGTTTTTTTCTACGTAGACGAGGCCGGTGTGGTGGCCTTTGAGGATGACGCGCGCGGAGTCGTCGCCTTTGGTGGCGATGACTTCGCAGTAGATGAGCTCGTCATTGTCTGCGACGTCGAGGACCACACGTTCTTCGGCCAGCATTTGCTTGGCCTCTTCGGCCTGCATGGGTGAGAGGTCTTTAAGGACCTCAAGCATGGCTTCGGACTTGCCGCCTATGGCACCAGCGGCGACGGCGATATTCAGGCCGCGTTCGCCGGTACCGGGGACGCCGACACCCATTCCGTTCTTGAGCAGGTTGCCCGAGACGAAGGCTTCGAGTTTCTCGGGGGTGGCACCGAGGGTCTCTGCGGCCTTGGCTGCGGTAAGGGCCACAGCGATGGGTTCGGTACATCCGATGGCGGGAACGACTTCACGGTGAAGCAGTTCGATGTATTGGGTCCATTCGGCTTTCATGTCTGTTATCTCTTATTCGTTAGCGGCGGCTGCTTGGGCGTTGGCCTTTGTCAGCTCGCCGTTTTTGTTGAACAGTCCTTCCAGCATGAGGGCGATGGCGCCGTCACCGGTCACGTTGCACGCGGTGCCGAAGCTATCCTGCAGGGCGAAGACGGCAACCAGCAGGGCGACACCCGCGGGGTCGAACTGGAGCACGCCGACGACGATGCCGAGGGAGGCCATAACCGTGCCGCCGGGGACGCCGGGAGCGCCGATGGCGAACACGCCGAAGAGGATGATGAACAGGAACATGGTGCCGAAGGTCGGCAGGTGGCCGTAGAGCATCAGGGAGATGGTCATGGCGAAGAAGGTTTCAGTCAGCACGGAGCCGCACAGATGGATGGTGGCGCCGAGGGGGATCATGAACTCGCTGGTGTCCTTGGAGAGCACCTTGGACTTGCCGGCGCAGCGCAGGGCCACGGGCAGGGTGGCGGCGCTGGACATGGTGCCAACGGCGGTGAGGTATGCGGGACCGTAGTGCTTGATGACTTCAATGGGGTTACGGCCGGAGATGATGCCGGCGATGGTGTACATCACGGTCAGCCAGATGGCATGGCCGAGCAGCACCAGCACGATAACCTTCAGGAACACGGGCAGCTGCTTGGTCAGGCTGCCTTCGTATGCCAGAGCGGCGAAGGTGGTGGCGATGAACAGCGGCAGGACGGGGATGACCATTTTCTGGATGACCTTGAGCATGATGGCTTCAAACTCGAACAGGCCTTTCTTGAAGCCCTCGGCCTTGGTCCACAGCACGGTCACGCCGAGGATGATGGCGGTGACGAGTGCGGTCATCACGGACATGATGGGCGGAATGTTGAGCTGGAAGGTGATCTCCGGCAGCTCGCGCAGGCCGGCAACGGCGGTGGGCACGGACAGGTGCGGGATGATCAGGTAGCCAGCGACACAGGCCATGGTGGCCGCGCCCACGGCGGAGAGGTAGGCGATGCTGGCGCCAGCGCCCAGCATGCGGTTGGCGTTATTCTGCAGCCGGGTAATGGACGGCGCGATGAACGCGATGATGACCAGCGGGACAGTGTAGAAAATGAACTGTCCAAGGACGTGCTTCAAGCTGCACACCACTTCCATGACGGCTTCGTTGGCGACGAGACCAACGATCACACCTGCGGCGATGCCCATCAGGAGCTGGAGAATGAAACCCCATTCACTCTTCTTTTTCTGACTCATTGCAAAACCCCTCTTCAAGAATCGGTTGAGTGTGTCGCATCACCGCACTGCACACGAGGTGATGCGAGCCGCCCCACACAGCGTGGGGCGGCACAATTCGGACGGGAACAACTATTTGGCGGCGATGACTTCAATCTCCACCAGTGCATCCTTGGGAAGTCTGGCGACCTGGAAGCAGCTGCGGCCCGGGAAGGGTTCGCCGAAGTAGGAGGCGTACACTTCATTCATAGCGCCGAAGTTGGCCATGTCGCTCAGGAATACGGTGGTCTTGACCACGTCGGTGAGCTGCGCGCCGCCGGCCTCGAGGATGGCCTTGACGTTTTCGAGAGACTGCTTGGTCTGCTCTTCGATGCTCTCGGGCATGTCACCGGTTTCGGGATTGATGGGCAGCTGGCCGGAGGTAAAGATCAGGTTACCTGCGACGCCGGCCTGAGAGTAGGGGCCGATGGCTGCGGGGGCGTTGGTGGTACTGATGATATCGGGCATTGTTGGAGCTCTCCTTTGCTGGATTACCGTTTCGTGTGTTTGTGCTTTTGGGATAGTTCTGTTTTTCACGCGGGTCAATAAAAAATTTGCACAGCGATAAGAATTTTTTATTACACTGCGGCACATGCCGTGGGTCCTGTGTTCATTAAATGCTGGAATTTGAATGAGTTGGCCGACACTCGCAGCGTGAGAGAAAATCGTGCAAGTGTGAGAATTTTTGTCTCATGGAGAGAAAAGAGCGCGCGAAAGAGGTGGTAAGGCGGCGGTTTTCACTGGGACGCAGGTCTGGCGAAAGGAGAAGTGGTGCTGCGGCAAGAGAAGGGCGGCAGAAATCAGAAGCGTTGACGTGGGCGAAACAGGGCGCGGGCGTGGGGCGGATGATGCTGAACAGGTGCAGGTGGTGGCGCTGGAGAAATGGTGGCGGTGGTCTGCGGCGCGGAGTGGTGTAGGCCGGGATGCGGCGTGTGCGAAGGAGCGCGGCGAGTGTGGGCCGAAGGGGGAACCCTATTCGTGGTTGCGCAAAATGTCCAGAATCTCAAAGCGCGACGCCTGCCACGCCGGGTAGCCGCCGGCGGCAAGGCCCAGCAGTACGGACCCCACAAGAATGCCCGCCATCAGTCCGGGACGGTACACAAAGGGGAACCCCGCCACGGCGTAGACCACGCTGATGAGGCCAAGGGCGCAGATGACGCCAAGGGTCCCGCCGATGCCGGAGAGCAGCCCCGCCTCAAAGAGGAATTGACTGATGATGTCTGAGCGGCGGGCGCCAACGGCGCGGCGGATGCCAATCTCCATGCGCCGTGCGCGGACCAGCAGAATCATAATGGATAGGATGCCCAGCCCGCCAACGGCAAAGGACACCGTGGAGCTGATAAGCCCCAGCGTGCCCACAAGGTCGAGGGCCTGTTGCTGGAGCTTGATGGTATCGCGCGCGGTGAGCACGGCAAAGTCGTCGGGCTGGCCTTCGGAAATGTTGTGCCGGTGGCGCAGAATGGCTGAGGCCGACTCCTTGGCGCGTTCTGGGGCTACCCAGTCCGCAAGCTGAACATACGCGCCGGAGATGGCGTCGGTGTTGGCCATGCGGCGCATATAGGTCGTGATGGGGACAAAGACCTGCTCGTCTTGGTCCGTGCCAACGATGTCGCTGCCTTTGGCCTCCATAACCCCAATCACGCGCAGGCGCGCGCGAAAGAAGGTGACGCGCTGGCCAAGGGCGCGTTCCGGCTGTCGGAACAGACGGGTGGCGATTTTTTGCCCCAGCACGCAGACCATGGCCTTGTCGGTGACGTCTGCGGCGGAGATAAAGCGGCCAAAGTCCGGCGTAAGGTTGCGGACGGTGCTGTACTCTGGCGTGACGCCGATGAGCACGGAGGGAATTTTGGTGTCGCCCGCGCGGATGGGCATATCCGTTTGGGTGAAGGGGGCGTGGCGGCGCGCTCCGGGCATGCCGTCGGCAAGGGCTTGCGCGTCGGCCATGGTAAAGGTGCTGGCCGTGTCCTTGACGCGGGCGTTGCCGCGCCGCCAGCGGATGCGGCCGGCGCGGGCCATGAAGAGATTGGGGCCGAGCTTTTGGATTTCCACCTCGGCCTTGCGCACCATGGCCGTGGACATGTGCTGTACGCCCGTCAGCGCCAGTGCGCCCAAAAACACGCCAAGCATGGCAAGCGCGGTGCGCAGCTTGTGTGTTTGCAGGGACCGTATGGCGATGTTCAGGCTGAAGTGCATGCAGGCTCCGCGTGTGGCGTCTGGTGAAATGCGCGGCCTCCGTGCGCCGCACCGCAGAGAATACGGGAAAAGACGGCGGGGGCAAAGCCCCGAAAGGATGGAAAAACGCGCCGCCGTCTCCATCTGGAAGGTGACGGCGGCGCGGGTGGGTTACATTTCCTGTGGCAGCTCTTTCAGCTCGGCCCATGAGAAGACGGGGCCGTCCACGCATACGAATTTGTTGCCGATATTGCAGCGGCCACATAGGCCCACGCCGCACTTCATGCGGCGCTCCAGCGTGGTGATGATGCGCTCGGGCGGAAAGCCCAGCTCCTCCAGAGCCTGCACGGTGAACTTAATCATAATGGGCGGGCCGCAGGTGACGGCCACCGCGCCCTCGGGCGAGGGGTTCATTTCGCGCAGGATGTTGGGGATGAGGCCGACGTGGCCGGTCCAGTCGTCGGAGCCGTTGTCCACGGTCTGCACCAGTTCCACGTCTTCGCGCGCGGCCCAGTCCTTCAGGTCTTCATCGTAGCAGAAGTCCTCGGGCGAGCGGGAGCCGTAGAGGATGGTGATGCGGCCGTAGTCCTCGCGGTTGTCCAGCATGAACATGATGAGCGAGCGCAGGGGCGCCATGCCGATGCCGCCGCCAATGAACACGATGTCCTTGCCCTTCATATCCTCATACGGAAAGAAGTTGCCCAGCGGCGCGCGCACGCCGACGGTGTCGCCAACGCTCAGGCAGTGCAGGGCCGCGGTGACTTCGCCCGCCTTCATGACGCTGAACTGGAGCATGTCCTTTTGCGTGGGCGAGGAGTTGATGACAAAGGTGGACTCGCCCGTGCCAAAGACGGACAGCTGGCCCACCTGACCCGGCTCAAAGGTGAAGGCCTTCATGCGTTCCGGCGCATTGAGCACAACGCGGAAGGTCTTGATATTGGCAGTCTCCTCCACAATCTCGGTGATGGTGCCGAGGTCGGGGAGGTAGGGATTCGCGTCAGGCATTGTGCTTCTCCTTGGCACGCAGGACGATGGTGCGGATGTCGACTCCGGCGGGACACTTTTTGACGCAGCGGCCGCAGCCCACGCAGCCGAACTGTCCGCCGTGTCCGGCAGGATGGTAGTTGAACTTGTGCTGGATGCGGTTGCGCAGGCGGTAGTTCTTGGTCATGCGCGGATTGTGGCCGCTGGCCTCACGCGTGTACATGGGCGACATACAGTTGTCCCATGTGCGCAGGCGTTCGCCGGAGGTTCCGTTGGCCTCGTCCGTGATGTTGAAGCACGAGCAGGTGGGGCACAGGTAGGTGCACGCGCCGCAGCTGAGGCACTGGGAGGCGATGTCGTCCCAGAACTCGTCATCGGCAAAGCAGGCCTGCAGGGCTTCGGGCGCGTCGGACAGGTCCGGGGCGTCGCCAAGGCGCTCGCGCGCGGTGTCGTGCACGGCCTTGGCGGCTTGCACCTGTTCTTCGGTGGCGTCGGCAAAGGGCGCTTCGGCCACAAGGGCGGCGCCTTTTTCCGTGACGCCGTCGGCCACGTAGCCGCCATCAACAGGGGTCAGCAGGATGTCGGTGCCTTCGGTGCTGTCCGGACCGCCGCCGGTCCAGTGGCAGAAGCAGGTCGCCTGCGGCCGGGCACAGGCCACGGACACCAGCACGGCGTTGTTGCGCCGCGCGGCGTAGTAGGTATCCTCCACCGGGCCTTTGAGCAGAATCTCATCCAGCACGGCAAAGCCGCGCGCACCGCACGGGGGCGTGCCAAAGATGAGAACGCGGTCCTCCGAGACGGTGGGCTGCAGGTCCACCTGCGCGTTGCCGTCGTGCTCCGTGTCGCGGCGGATGCGGAAGCGGAAGAGTACCTCGGTCTGCGGGAAGATGGCGTCCTTGGGCGGCATGGAGGGCAGCGTCTCCAGCTCGGGCATGGACGAGCCGTCATGCTGGCGGAAGACCACCGCCGCGCCCTCGCGCATGGGGGCGATGACGCGGTGGTCCTGCCCCATGCGGGACAGCCACGGGACGATGTCGTCATGGGCAAGAAAGCGTGTGGACATTACCACTCCTTCTCTTCGATATGGTCTTCCTCCACCTTAAAGGTGAAGAGCGGCGGCGTGGCGCTTTCGTCCAGTCCGGCTTCATAGTCGAACAGGTCGAGGACCTCGCGGTTCAGCTTCTTCTTGAGCATGAGCACCGGGATGTCCATGGGGCAGGCGCGTTCGCATTCGCCGCATTCGGTACAGCGTCCGGCGGTGTGCATGGCGTGGATGAGTTGGAACATCCATTTTTCCTGCACGCCCGTTTCCTGCGACAGCCAGTGCG
Organism: Desulfobaculum sp. SPO524; assembly: GCF_044987625.1. Lineage (NCBI taxonomy): Bacteria > Pseudomonadati > Thermodesulfobacteriota > Desulfovibrionia > Desulfovibrionales > Desulfovibrionaceae > Desulfobaculum > Desulfobaculum sp. SPO524. The sequence goes on from NZ_JBJDSB010000004.1 coordinate 71,554, forward strand.
GGTCGCGGGTTTCGGCGATGCAGTGGTCGCGGCACACGCACAGGGGGCAGGCGTTGCGGCAGGCATAGCACCGCGTACACCGGCTGAGTTCCTCCTGCCAGAAGCGGAAGCGGTCCTCCAGCGGCTGTTCCTCGAACTTCTCAAGGCGGGCGAAGCGGTTTTCAATCTCTTCGCGGGGCTGGATAGGCTCGCCCGCGATGTGGTCGAACACCAGCGGGTTGGGATACTTGCAGGACAGACACTTGTCCGCCGCAATGTCCGCAAAGGGGAAGTCGCGCTCGCCTTCGTCGGTGGTGATGGTGATGGTTTCGCCGTGGAAGGTGACGCCGGTGACGCGGTTCACGTCCATGTGGCGGCGCAGCTTGTTGTGGCTGACCACGCCCTCGCAGGGCATGCCGAAGATGACGAGGTTGTCGCGGGAGATGAGCTTTTCCTGCAGCAGTTGGATAACGGAGCGGCTGTCGCAGCCCTTGATGACCACGCCAACGGTTTTGTCCTTGAGGCTGGGCAGATAGGTCGCCAGATTGTGGACGCAGCGCTGGTCAAAGACCATTTTATCCACGTCCTCCGGGGCGTACATGCGCAGGGGCGAGGCGTGCAGCGGGTCGTACCCGGCCTGCCAGCCAAGGACAAAGTCCACATCGTCCAGGCGGTCGAGGATGAGCTTTTTGAGCGTCTCTACGCGGGCCATACGTCGCCTCCCTGCTGCAGTCGGCTGATAATCTCGGCGCGGGGTTCGCTGAGGCGCGGGCCGGGGCCGAGGGTGTGGATGTGCTCCGTAAAGGTGGTGACGACGTTGCGCCACTTGTTGCCCTCTGAAGCGGACACCCACGTGTATTCAAAGCGCCGGGGGTCTATGCCGAGCACGGGCATGAAGCGCTTGAGCACCTCAAGCCGCCGCCGGGCGTAGAAGTTGCCCTCGGTGTAGTGACAGTCATTGGGATGGCAGCCGGAGACGAGCACGCCGTCAGCGCCGCCCATGAAGGCTTTGAGCACGAACAGCGGGTCCACGCGCCCGGTGCAGGGCATGCGGACGATGCGCAGGTCCGTGGGCTGGCTGAACCGGGCCACGCCGGCGGTGTCGGCACCGCCATACGAGCACCAGTTGCACAGAAAGCCGACTATGCGAAGTTCTCTTTGTTCCATTTCCGGCATAGGGCATTGACCTCGGCAAGAATCTGATTGTCAGTGAAATGCTGGAGCTGAACGGCCTTGTGCGGGCAAGCCACGGAGCAGATGCCGCAGCCCTGACAGATGGTTTCCACCACCTGCGCCTTGGGATTGCCGAACCGGTCCTCCACACTCTGGATAGCGCCAAAGGGGCAGACGGAGATGCATTTGCCGCAGCCCACACAGCGCCGCTGGTCCACAAGGGCGATTTGCGGGTCCGTCTCCATGGTCTCCTTGGCGAACATGGACAGCACCTTGGCCGCCGCCGCACTGCCCTGCGCCACGGAGGACGGAATGTCCTTCAGGCCCTGACAGGCGCCGGCAACAAAGACGCCGGCGGTGTTGGTCTCCACAGGTCGCAGCTTGGGGTGCCCTTCCATGAAGAAGCCGTTGGTGTCGTACGAGATGCGCAGATGCTCCGCCAACTCGCGCGCGCCGTGGGACGGTTCGCCGCCAACGGCCAGAACCACAAGGTCCGCGTCAATTTCCACCTGCGCGCCGAGCAGGGTATCCATGCCGCACACCGTCAGATGGTCCGAATGCGGGTGGATGCGCGACACGCGGCCGCGCACGTACTGCACGCCGTATTCAATTTTGGCGCGGTCGATGAACTCTTCGTAGCCCTTTTGCGGGGCGCGGATGTCCATATAGAAGACATAGGTCTCGGCGTCGGGGATATGGCTTTTGGTCAACACGGCCTGCTTGGCCGTGTACATGCAGCAAAAGCCGGAGCAGTAGGGCCTGTCCTTGGCCTTATCGCGCGAGCCAACGCACTGGATGAATACCACGCGTTTTGGTTCGCGTCCGTCCGAGGGGCGCGTAACGTGACCGCCCGTGGGGCCGGAGGCCGAGAGCATGCGCTCGTACTGCAGTGAGGTAATGACGTCCGGGTATCGCCCGCCGCCGTATTCCTCGTACTTGGAGTGGTCGAACACGTCGTAGCCCGTGGCGGTGACAATGGCGCCCACCTTGTGGGTGACGGTTTCGTCCTTTTGCTCAAAGTTCACGGCCTGCACCGGGCAGACCTTGGCGCAGACGCCGCATTTGTCCTTGGTGAGCTTGATGCAGTGGTCCGCGTCGATGACGGCCTTTTTGGGGATGGCCTGCGGGAAGGCAATCTTGATGGCCGACGTGGTGCCCACGCCCTCGTTGAACGAGTCGAAGGACTTTTTGCTGGGGCACTTTTCCATGCACAGGCCACAGCCCGTACACAGGTTCCAGTCCACGTAGGTGGTCTTTTTGCGGATGGAGACCTCAAAGTTGCCTACATAGCCGGACACCTCGTCCACCTCGGCATTGGCGATGAGGGTGATGTTCGGGTGCTGGGCCACGTCCACCATCTTGGGGCCAAGAATACAGGTGGAGCAGTCCACCGTGGGGAAGGTTTTGTCCAGCTTGGCCATCTTGCCGCCGATGGTGGGGCTTTTTTCCACCAGCACCACGTCCAGCCCGCCGTCGGCGCAGTCCAGCGCGGTCTGGATGCCCGCCACGCCGCCGCCAATAACCAGCACGCGCCGGTTCACCTGAAAGGTCTTGGGCAGAAGCGGTCTGTCGCGCCGCAGTTTTTCCACGGCGGCCAGCACAAGCTCGGAGGCCTTGTTGGTGTTCAGCTCCTTGTCGCTGCCCACCCACGAGACATGCTCGCGGATGTTGGCCATCTCGAACATGAAGCGGTTCAGCCCGCCGCGCTCCACGGCGCGCCGGAAGGTGTTCTCATGCATGCGCGGTGAGCACGAGGCCACAACCACGCCGTCCAGCCGGTGGTCCCGGATGGCCTGCACAATGGCTTCCTGTCCCGGTTCGGAGCAGGTGTACATATGGTCCATGGCGAACACCACGTCCGGGTATTCGCGCGCCATTTCCGCCACACGCGCACAGTCCACGGTGGCGGCGATGTTGCTGCCGCAATGGCAGACGAAAACGCCTACTCTCATGCGTCGTCTCCTGCCGTGTTGGTGTTGGCGAGCACCGCCTGCGCGAGGCCCTTGGGGCTGACGGCGTGCTGGTCCAGGCCAAGGTCGCGGATGTCCAGACCCAGGGCCAGTCCTACCAGCTGCGTGATGTAGAATACGGGAATATGGTGCGATGAATGGTTGGCCCGGTTCACTTGGCCCTGACGCAGGTCAAGGTTCTGGTGGCACAGCGGGCAGGCCGTGACCACGGCGTCCGCGCCCAGTTCGGCCGCGGCGTCAAGGATGCGCCCGGTGTTGCGCATCACAATGTCCTTTTTGGGGATGCCGTAGGCCGCGCCGCAACATTCCATCTTGTACGAGAATTCCTCCGGCACCTCGGCCCCAAGTGTGCGGCACAGGCGGTCCATGGAGGTGGGATTCTCGGGGTCGTCAAAGTCCATCAGCCCCGCCGGACGCGTAAGCAAACAGCCATAGTAGGGGACAATGGTCAGCCCGGACAGGCTGTGCAGGGCGCGCTGGGCAATGGTTTCTTCGCCTACGTCCTCCAGCAGAATCTGGAGGATGCTGCGACAGTCCACATTGCCCGCGTAGGGGCGGTCCAGCAGGCCGTTGACGCGCTCGCGGAAGGCCTCATCCTGCATCTTCGTATTGGCGGAGCGCAGGTTTTTCAGGCAACCAGGACACGGCGTGGCAACGGTGTTTTGTCCAGCAGTGCTGGCGATTTCGAGGTTGCGGGCCGAAAGGGCGGCGGCCAGTTCGTGGTCCACCGTGTGTGCGGGTGTGGAGCCGCAACAGCTCCAGTCCGTCATTTCAATAAGCTCCACACCCAGTGCGGCAAGCACCGCGCGGGAGGAGCGGTCGTTCTCCCGGGACGTACCCTCTTGCGAGCACCCCGGATAGTACGCGTAGGCCTGACTCACAGCGCGTGGCCTCCTTCCTTCTTGCGGCGTTCCAACCATCGTTTGGCGATGGCGGCGACCTCGGCCTTGCCCGCGATGTCATGCGGGCGCAGGGACAGCTTGCCCTTGGGCAGGATGCGGTGGGCGAGGTCGGCCCCCGTAAACGGGCGACCGGAACGCAGGTTGTACTCCGCCATCAGCCCCATTTCGTACACCCGCCCATGGCGGAAGATGCTGCGCAGGAAGCTGTCGTGGAAGAGCTTGACGTTGCGCTCCGAGGCAAAGCCCTCGCGGCGGGCCATGTGGCGCAAAACGTCCATCACCAATGCCACGTCAATGCCGTTGGGGCACCGCGTGGAGCAGGTTTCGCACGTGGCGCACAGCCACAGCGAACGGGCGGAAAGCACAGCCTTGCGCTGACCGGCCTGAACAAGTCGGAGTATTTGGCTGACGGGAACGTCCGACGCGCTGGCGGCAGGACAGCCCGCAGTACACTTGCCGCACTGGTAGCACAGCGCAAGGTCCTGCCCGCTGGCCTCCCGGACGTCCTGAATGAACGTGCGGTCGGACTCGTCCGTGAAACGTATGGTCTTCTCCATGAAGGACGCCTCCAATGGATGCAGTGCGCGGCGTAAACCCAATCCCCACCAAAGTTCAAGGGATGGCTTTTGCGCCGGAAGGGAATGAAAGCATTACTTCATAATGTCATACTTTGTCACCCTACCCTTCTGCGTGCGGGTTGCAGAGGGAAGAGTGGTGCGCTGAGGCAAGGGTAATATGGAAATCCCCGCGCCCCAGAGGTTTTGCCATTATGATCATCATGTTGGCCGTGGTAGGGGAGCGTTTGCGCGGCAAGCGCCTTTTTTGTTCCGCATCCCTTTTTTTGCCCCGGATGGGGCGGTTTTTCCACCGAATCCGTGGAAGTTTGTATGAGTTTTTCAAGAGCCAGCGGCCCTTGCGACGCCATATGTTGTAAAAGCCAGACTTTATAGTTTTGGGCTGGCCGGGTCGTGGCGCGTGGGTCAAGAGGTTATCTCCGATGGCTTAAGGGCCTTGCCCTTAAGAATCCCACCATTGGGCGTTTTTCTCCTGACAAGGCCGTTGCCCGGTATGCCAGTGTTCCTGCCCTTTGCCTTGATAGAGGCTGCCCTTCTCGCGCACCCCGGTGCGTGGAGAGGGGCTTTGCTAGACGTTATACGTTGGGCTGGCCGGGTCGTGGCGCGTGGGTCAAGAGGTTATCTCCGATGGCTTAAGGGCCTTGCCCTTAAGAATCCCACCATTGGGCGTTTTTCTCCTGACAGGGCCGTTGCCCGGTATGTCAGTGTTCCTGCCCTTTGCCCTGATAGAGGCTGCCCTTCCAGCGCACCCCCGGTGCGTATAAATGGGATTCTCAAGGGCCCGCGGCCCTTGAGCCGCCGGAGGCACTGTCTTTTCTCTATGCCGGAGGCATCTTTATCTCTTCGCTCCTTCGGCCTGTTGGGCCGGAGGAGCAAAGAGCAAAAGTCGCCACACTGGCTGGGCCACCTGTTAGGGGTTCAGGCTGATGTCGAACTTTTTCAGGTAGCCTATGGGGTTGTAGGATTCTTTGGCTTTTCTCAGGCCGGGGTCGCCGAGGTCCTGTTCGCGGTTGACGGAGACGTAGTCTGTGGCGTCGCCGGAGAGGAACATTTGGTTGATGGCTTGGTAGACGCCTTTGTAGGGCGTATGGCCTTTTTCGAAGTGGATGACGAGGGTGTCGTTGGTGAGGCGCTCGGCCACGGTGTAGGCGGCCTGCGCGCCGTCCACTTCGATAACGCCGCCGAACACGCCGCACAGGGCGTCCCAACTGGTGAGCACGCGGGCGATGGCGCGGTTTTCCGCAGCGAGGGTCTGCTGGGATTCTTCGTCGCGCCACGAGAACCATTCGTGCTGCATGTCGAGGGCGGCCTCAACGCAGTCGGGCGTCATGGAGTGGTAGACGTAGTCGTATTTTTTCTTGAACTGGTTGAGCAGGTTTTTCTTTTTGTGAAAGCGGTTGCCCTTGAGCTGTGAAAGCTCGGCCACGTCGTAGATGTAGTCCCAGTGGTCGCGGGCTTCATTGATGGAGATGGCGTCGCCGAAGGTGGCACCCCAGATGTCGGCCAGCACTTCGGGCACGCGGATATAGCGGCCGCCCGGAGCGTTGAGCACGGGGCACTTGGTCCAGTCGGTATCGGTCCACGGGCCGACGGGCGCCCAGTAGACGATGTCGGGGCGGGTCTGGCGCAGCCAGACGTGGGACTCACCAAAGAACCATTCCAGACCGTATTCCTCGGCCCAGCCCCAGATGTTGACGAAGCTGTAGTCCGATGCCTTTTGCGGGCACTGGGCGAAGCGTTCGAGATATTCGGCCTGCCTGTCCAGCGAGACGGGTGTGAATTCCGGAGTCGTCATGTTTTCTCCGTTGGGGGCTTGTCTATTTACGCAAGGGGTTGCCGTTGGGTGTCAACGGCGTCCCGGCCGGAGTGGTCCCGGTGCGCGATGTTTTCACTCTCCGTTTAATCATGGAGAAGCGTTGCCATTTACCGAAGACGAAGGCGTACAGGATGAGAAGCGCCTGTACGATTTGGGACGTGAGCTGGGAAATCCAGATGCCCGTGGCTTCGCCGATGATATGGTGCCCCAGCGTATAGGCCAGGGGCAAACGCACGCCCCACACGGTGACGCCAAAGATGACCATGCTGTACCATGTGGCGCCGGCGCCATTGAGCGCGCCGCCGATGATCATGCTGGTCAGAGTGAAGGGAATGGCGATGAGGTTGAAGAAGAGGTAGTTGATCATATGGGACTGCACGGCCGCTTCTGGCGTGACAAGGGCCGAAAGTGGCGTCACATACTGCCACACCACAAGGGTGACAAGGCTCATGCCCGCACAGCCCAGCGCCCAGATGCGCAGGCCGTAGCGTTTGGCTTCGTCAACGCGGCCTTCGCCAATCAGATTGCCCACCAGCACGCTGGCCGTCATGTTGAAGGCGAATCCCGGCAGAAAGAGAATGGACTCAATGCGCAGGCCCGCCGTCATGCCCGCAAGGGCGGGGATGCTATCGTTGGGCAGGCTGGCGGTAATGGCAAAGAGCACCAAGTAGCCGCTCTGCCACAGAATCTGCATCAGGCCGGAAGGCCATGCGACCTTAAAGAGATAGGGCACGGCGCGGCGAATCCAGCGCATGGGCGGAAAGGCCCCGGCAGAGAGCATGCCCTTTCTGTAAACGCGAAAGAGGTTCAGCACCGCGCCGGCGGTCACGGACCAGAAGGTGGCCCACGCAAGGCCTTTGTGCCCGAGTTCCGGCAGCCCCCACAGCCCGAGGCCAAGGCCGAAGTCGGCCAGCGTGTTCACGGACGTGATGAGAATCATGGCGTACAGGGGGTACATGACCTCCTTGCGGGCGCGGAACACGGCGTTGGTGATGAGCAGAATATAATAGGGCGGCAGCACAAGGGCGTAGACGTTCAGAAAGTCGCCGGTGATGCCGGAGATGGCGTCCGGAACGCGCAGGGCGGCGAGGAGCTGCTCGTTGAAGACGAGGCCCAGCGTCATGATGATTATGCCGCAGATGAGGGCCAATTCCAGACACAGCCCCACGTAGCGCTTGGCGCGCATGGTCAGCCCCGCGCCGATGGATTGGCTGATGGCGGCCACGGAGCCGTTGGCAACGCTGACGGCGATGATGAGCAAAAAGAACAGACAGGACGAAATGATGCCGAGGGCGGCCTGCACTTCCTTATTGAGGAGCCCGGCAACATAGACGTCAACGAAGCCGATCCAGAAGTGGAAAAACATCATGATGATCTGCGGCCACGAAAGACGCCAGATGGTGCGGTATGGTGAAGTGTCAGTCATTGTTGGTGCATATATCCTTGGAAAATTCGGCGGAGGGAGTGGAGCCGCAATATTGCAGGATAAGGCCCGGAAGGCACCGGGTCAACCCCGCCGCAGGGCGACACCGAACGACAAAACGGGCGGCGGAGATGCATCTCCGCCGCCCGTTCGTGTGAAGTGGGTGAAACGTTCTACGCAGGCTTTTGCATGATAAAGAACTCATACCCGTAGCTGTCGCCGTGGGCGGCGTACATATCCAGCTCGGCCTGCATGGTTTGGAAGATGGTCTGTGCTTCCTCGTCCCCGGCGTAGGCCTCGCGCTGTTCGTTGAGCCGCTGCTGAAAGGGACCGTAGTAGTCGTGCCAGCAGGAGGCGGGCAGGGGGAAGGTGGTGACGATGGTGTACCCGTGGTCCTCAATGCTGCGGCGCACGTCAGGGACGGTGCGCATGGCGGGGTAGACCTCGCGGAAGAAGTCCGCCGCGGGCTGCGCAGGCTCCGGAGTACACCAAATCAGTTCCGAGACGCAGAAGGTGCCGCCCGGACGGAGCAGGCGCTTCCACAGGTCAAGGCCGTTGTCGAAGCCGGAGATAAAGGCGGAGCCTTCGCACCACAGCAGGTCAAAGGATTCGTCGTCGTAGGTGATGGCGCTCATGTCCATGTTGACGGCGCGGACGCGGGCCGACAGCCCTTCGCGCTCCGCAGCGCGGGTGAGGGCGTCCAGCACGGGCTGGTGCACATCAATGCCGGTGACGGTGCCGCCGGTCTCTTTGGCGAGGACGATGCTGTGGCGGCCGGGACCGCAGCCGATGTCGAGGATGCGCGGGGCTTCTGGCAGGTCCGGCACGAGGGACAGGGCGCGACGGGTGTGTGCGTTGTCGCCGGGGGAGTGGATGTCCAGCGGGGTCATGGTTTCAAGAAACAGTTCCATAAAGCGTTCGCTCATATCAAGGAGCCTCCTTACGCGGTTCGGGGCGTTGTAGAGTTTTTGGACGAGGGCGGACTCGTCTATGGGGATGCCGAGGGCCTCCACAAAGCGGCGGTGCTCGTCTGGGGCGGCGTCGTGGAAGGTTTGGTGCCAGCGGCGCATGGTGTCATGGTCCAGCCCGGAGGCGTTGAGAATTGAGGCCCACGCTGCATCGTCGCTGGTGTCGCAGGCGTCCAGCATTTCGCTGCTGGCGAGCAGGCGGGTGATGACGTCCTGTTGAAAGCGCAGGCGGCGGTGCTCCTGCGCCAGTTCCTCAAGGCGCGATTCCAAAATGTCCGTGGCGTCCGAGGCCGCGCCGTCCAGTAGAGCGGCGATGGATTTGAGCGGCATTCCGGCGTCGCGCAGGCGGCAGATGCGGCGTAGGCGGTGGGCGTCGCCCTCGCTGTAGAGGCGGTAGTCCGCCGCGGTGCGGCTGGAGGGAACAAGCAGGCCGATGCGCTCGTAATACAGGAGCGTACTGCGCGCGAGGCCAAGCTCCCTTGCCAGTTTTCCAACGGTGTAGTGCATGCGGCACCTTGTCGGTCTGTGGCGCGCCGGGCGCTGCGCCTGTGTGTGAACAAATGACTGACCCGGATGAAGAAAGCATGAACCCGTCACCTGTAGACAGGTCAAGCGGGAAAAAGCCGAAAGGAAGGCCCATTCATCGGCGGAAAGGGAATCGCCCCGGATGGCGGGCAGTTGCGGGAAAAATGAAAAGTGAAAAAAATTTTTCGCCTGCGGTGTTGACACTTCGGAAAGCGGCTTTATTTTTCTTTTCACCAAAACGGAGGTGAAAAAAATGGTAATCGATTTTGGAACCTTCTATGATTTTCCTCGTGAACTCAATCGGTTCTTTGAAGAGGTCATGCAGCCTGTGTCGATAAGTCAGCGCAGGGTGTCTTACCCGCAGGTCAACGTCTCGGAAGATGACGATGCACTGTATATTGAAGCTCGCGTCCCCGGTGTTGCAGAGGAAGACATTGAGCTGACCGTCACGGAAAATGACATCGTGCTCAAGGGCATGCGCAAAGCCGACGACGGCAAATACTACCGTCAGGAGCGTGGAACCGGAGCGTTCCAGCGCATCTTCAACATTGCCACCAACATTGACCGCGACAACGTCACGGCGACCCTGAAAGATGGCATTCTGGAAATCGTTCTGCCCAAGGCAGAGGCCGTGAAACCCAGAAAGATCTCCATCAGCGCGTAGGAGGGAGTCAGACATGTCCACCGAACTTGAAAAGACCACGCAGCATCAGGCCCGGAAGATGGAACGCGTCATCCCGGCTTCGGATATACTGGAGCGCCCGGACGGCTGGCACATTGTTGTCGACATGCCGGGCGTGATGAAAGATGACCTCGTCATCGACATGCAGGAGCGCGAACTCATCCTGCGCGGCAAAAGCGCCTACACCTTCAAGGAAGGGCGCGAGCTTCTGCGCAGCGAGTTTGCCCCGGTTGAATATGCCCGCACCTTCACCCTCAGCGACGAGATTGACCGCGAGAAGGTGAAGGCGGTGTTCAAAAACGGTGTGCTGGACCTCTTCCTGCCCAAGGCGGAAAAGGCCAAGCCGAAACGCATCGAAATAACGGCAGGTTAGCCGGAGACTCGGACGGAGCCGCATGCGGGGCGCGTTTCCCCTGCCCGTCCTGTCCAGGTGCCACATTCGCGGACGTTCCACCCGCACTGGCGCTGGATGCTCCGTCCACACCGGCAAACCGAACCATCCATGTGTTCTCCAGTGCGCGGACCGGCGCTGCGCGGCCTCTTGTCAGGCAGCGCGCCGGCCCGCGCCTCTTCCGGGTCCCCCCGCCCGGACTGCAGAGCAGAGCGATTCAATCAGCCCTACCTCCATCCACAGAAAAGGCCCGGCATATATGCCGGGCCTTTTCTTGTGCGCGATTCGGCGCGCAGAAGTGTGGGGAAAACGAGCCACTCACTGCGAAAGGGGTGGAGCGTGCGCCCCCCCCTCACGCGCTATTCGCCCGTACGCAGAAGCTGGTAGAAAAACGTCTGCACGAATTTGCCGGAAATGACGTCCGGCAGAATGAAGGACAGCGGCGTGCCCGTGAGAAAGCGCGAGGTAAAGGCAAAGAAGAGGTTGGAGGAAATGGACGACAGGGCCGCGGGCATGATGTTGGTCATGAGCGGGTCGCCGAGCTTTGCCGGCGGCAGGTCCGTAAGGCGGCAGGGCAGGGGGCGCCTGTCGAAGATGCGGCATTCGCCCCATTCGTTCAGGGGGCAGACTGTGCCAAGGGCGGCGTAGTCCTCGTGGATGGCGCCGGTCAGGGTGGTGGGGTCCTGCGGGTCGTAGCCCAACTGGCGTAGCTGCTTCCCCGCGTCCGCGCTGACGCCGATGGCGTTTTGGCGTTCCTGCTGGGAGAGGGTCCGGTTCATGGCGTGGTTGATGTACACGGCCTCGACAAGGGGCATGGTGACCAGTTTGGTGCAGCAGGCTGAGTGGTCGCGGCCGCACAGCCCGTGCTCTCCGCCCTCGCCGATGAGGGCGTCCACGTGCGAGACGACGCGCTCGTAGTCCTTGAAGAAGGGCGTCAGGTCCACGAGGTGGCGGCTCTCCAGCGAGGGTTCGCGGATGGTGAGTTGGCGTTCCTGCTTGCCGTAGCGGCGGATAAAGCGCCATTGGTCGAAGTTTTGGGGCTTGGAGCGCAGGGATTTCAGCTTTTTGTGCGCCAGCTTGTGCCCTAGACCCTTGCGCAGCAGATAGGCGTTGAGCACCGTTCCCGTGCGGCCAATGCCGTGGCGGCAGTGGATGAGGACGTGCTTGCCGAGGTAGATGGACTCGTCCAGCCAGTCGAGGGCCTTTTCCAGCTCCCCAAGGTCCGGCGTTTCCTCATCGGGAATGGGGAAGTAGTAGACGTCGAATCCTTCGCCCGCTTCAATCCAGTGCAGGTCGCAGAACTCATCGCACAGGTTCAGGATGGCTTCCACGCCTTCGGCGCGCAGGCTCTCAAGGGACACATAGGACATGGGCGCGCCGCCCACGGCGAGCTGGTCCGTGACCCACGTGAGGTCGTATCCCGCTTTGCCTGTGCCCATGACCATGCCTGTCTCCCGCGCCTAAATGGAATCCAAGAAGTCGTCCACAAGTTGCTGGACCTGATTGTCGCCGGTGAGGGCCATGTCCATAAGCCGCGTTTTGCCAAGCAGGGTGCCGATGAGCGTGAGGTTCAGCTCAATCTTGGGCCGGGGCGCGCGGTTGAGTGAGGCTTCCAGCATGTCGCCGGTGATGCGCACGGTAAAGCCCGCGTCCTTGAGCACCTTGTCCACAAAGGCGAGGCGCAGCTTGCGCTGACCAATGCCCGCGCCGCCGCCCTTGAAGCGGAAGTTGATGTAGTTGGAGTCCGCGTGGTCGGTACTCATGGTGTCCAGCACGGCGAAGTGGTAGCCGAAGCGGATAAGCGCGTGCATGTAGTCCCGCGCAAGGATGACGTAGCTGGACAGGGTTTTGGACTTCAGGCTCACCACGCCCGCGCTCATGCGGTCGAACTCTTCCCAGTCAAAGGCCAGCAGGCTGCCGTCCCATTGAATGTCCGGGTGGTTCAGCCCTTCCCACAGGGCGCTGATGCTGTCGCTGGCAAAGTGGCACGGGTCCACGGCGCTGGCCTTGTGCGCCTGCGGGGTCAGCCCGCCGCCAAGGTCCAGAATATACATCACCAGCGGCAGGCCGCCTTCCAGAATCTTGGCCTGTGCCAGACCGCGCCCGCCCTTGTCCACAAGATTGAACATCTCGGCCACGGCCTTTTCGTGGCAGAAGCGCACAATGTCGTGCATGGTCCGGCACCCGTCCGGGGCGAAGTCGTCGCCTTCGGGGTCGGTGAGGTTGAGGGGCACGATGTGGTCCATGACCTTGCGCAGGCGGCGGTGGAAGGGCGTATCCAGCACGTTGGCCCGCATGGCCGCGCGCTGGCGCAGTTCGGGGAGTTCGCCGTCGTAGACGTGCCCATGGTCGGCGTCTACGGTGACAAGGGCGCCGTCTGCAAGTTCTCGCGTGGCAAATTTAGCGTCCACAATGACCGGCACGCCGAATTCACGCGCGACGGAGGCAAAGTGGCTGGCCTTGGAGCCGGTATCTGTGATGACGGCGGCGAGGCGCTCCAGCACGCTGGCAAAGGACGGGGACAGGGTGTCCGCCACCAGCACGCAGCCTTCGGGCACGTCGTCCAACTCCATGATGCGGAGGGGCTTGCATATTTGACCGATGCCCACTCCCGGACTGGCCGGGATGCCGTTCAGGATGGGTTCCGCGTCCGGTTCGGGCGGCACGTCGTGCTGGTCGTCGAGGGGCGCTTTGCGCGTACCGAGGGGGCGGCACTGGATCATGAACAGCGAGCCCCAACGGTCCATGCACCATTCAATGTCCTGCGGGCCGCCAAAGGCGTCCTCAAGGGCCATGCCCCATTTGGCAAGGGTCAGGGCGTGCTCTTCGCCGAGGGCGGGGCCGTCTTCGGGAATGTCGCCGGAGATAATCTGCGGGGCGGCCGCGCCGGAAGTGCGCGAAAGGATGCGCGGCGCGTTCTCGCGCGAGAGGGTGACGATATCCGGCGAGGAACTGCCGTCCACAAGGGAGCGGGCCATGCCCTCCACGGAGTACACGGACAGGCAATCGCCGTCGTGGTCCGAGGGGTCGTGGGTGTAGACCACGCCGCTGACGCGGGCGTCGATCATTTCCAGCACCAGCACGGCCATGGGGGTTTGCATGTCCGGCATGCCGTAGCGGATGCGGTAGGTGACGGCCTTGGGCGAATATTTGCTGGCCAGCACCTTTTTGTAGGCGTGGGAGAGGTCCGACAGGGACACGCCAAGCTCGCTGTCGTACTGTCCGGCAAAGGAGGCCTCGGTATCCTCGCCCACGGCGGATGAGCGGACGGCCAGCTGCAACTGCCCGCCGCGCGCGGCGGCAAGGGTCAGGGCGTGGTCGCGGTAGGCTTCCTCTACGGCTGGGGGCACTTCCGCCTCCATGATGAGGCGCTGGATTTCCTCGCAGATGTCCAGCACAAAGCCGGGCGAGTCGAGAGTGACCTTGGACAGTAGCGTTTCAATGCGCGAGCGCAGTTCGTTATATTCAATAAAATAATGGAACGCCCGTGTGGTGATGACAAAACCACCGGGCACGGGCAAGTCTTCCACCTCGGCAAGGCTGGACAGGCGCGCGGCCTTGTTGCCCGCCTCCGCCGCCGAAAGGTGCGCTTCGGACAGCGGTATGGCGTAGGGCGGGGCAAAATCGAACTCCGGCGGCTCCGTCTGCATGGACAGATAAAAATCTATCTTGCGGCGGTAGTCCGGCAGGTCGAGGTAATGGCCCGGACGCATGCGCATAAGCTCACGCGTAAGGCTCTTCACGTCGGCGGAGAGGGTGCGCGTAAGCATGGTCACGCGGGCCCAGTCCGCCGGGACGCGGCCATAGTAAAGCTCCTCCATCTCGGCGATGTGCTTCAGGCACGTGCGGTCAAGATCGAGAAGCCGTTTGAACGCTTCGTACTTTTTGCGCAGAAGCGTGCCCGGCGCAAAGACCTGATAGGTCCAGTGGCGGAAGAGCTGCTTGAGTTCCAGACTCATGATGTCCTTATGTGGTCAGTGCCTTGGAGACTTTTTCTTCCAGTTCGTCCTTGTCGATGGGCTTCACGCAGTAGTCCACGGCGCCCAGTTCCTGACATTGACGGGCCGTTTCAAGGGTGGGGTAGCCCGTGAGCATGATGACCTTGACGGCCTTGGAAATCTTTTTGATTTCCTCCAGCACTTCCACGCCGGTCATCTTCTTGAGCTTGATGTCCAGTATGGCAAGGTCAACGGTCTGCTTGCGGATATGGTCCAGCGCCTCTTCCTCCTCGGTGAAGGAGTGGACCACATGGCCCTTGCGCTCCAGTATTCTGCGGATGAGAATTCCCGCATCCATTACATCGTCCAGTACGACTATCTCTGCCACGACAGGCCTCCTGCTGAATAGTCTCCTTTGGAGGAGAGAACTTCCGTCACTTCGGGGCATTCCTCGTCGGGCAGCCCCTCCTTGGTGAGGGGCAGTTCCACGATGAACAGCGTGCCCGGTCCCGGGCGCGCGGAGGTATGCTTGTCCCCGCTTGTTTCAATATAGTCCAGCGGTGCGGGACTGATGGCCGATATGCGGCCCTTGTGGTCGCTGATGATGCCAAAGGACACGGCAAGGCCGAGCCCTGTGCCCTCGCCAGCGGGCTTGGTGGTGAAGAACGGGTCAAAGATGTGGTTGATGTCCTCCTGCGATACGCCGGAGCCGGTATCCGCCACACTGATGACCACCCGCCGCCGGTGGCTGCACATCTTGGTGCCCACAAAGATGGACCCGTCCGAGCCAATGGCGTCGAAGGCATTGTTCAGAAGGTTCATCCACACCTGTTTCAACTTGTCCTTGTCGCCGACAATAGGAGTGACCGTCGGGTCAAAATCCGTCACGATGCTGACACGTTCCTGCTTGAAGATGTGGTCCACAAGGGACGTAACTTCCTCTATGGACTGGTTCAGGTCCATGGTTTCCATGCTGCTTTCAATGTGCCGTGAAAAGCCCAGCAGGTCGGCGACAATCTTTTTGCAGACTTTGGTCTGTTTCTCGATAGTTTTCAAGTCTTCACTGAGCTGCGACCCATCGGGCGCGTCCTCGATGAGTAGCTGGGCATAGCCCAGCACGATGCCGAGGGGGGTGTTGATTTCGTGCGCCACGCCGCCGGCCAGCTTGCCGAGGTCCTGCATCTTCTGGGAGTGGATGAGCCGCTCCTGATATTGCTTGATGATGGTAATATCACGCGCGGTCAGCAGCAGGCCGATGATTTCGTCGTTGTCGTAGACCGGCACCTTGATAATGTGGAACCAGCGCTTCTGGTCGCCGCTTTGCAGCAGCTCCTGCTTGGACATGGGGTGTCCGCTGAGCAGGATTTGCATGTCTTCGTGATAGTTGCCGTCGGCGACGTATTCGTCAAAGAGGTCAAAGTCCGTACGCCCGACGATGTCGGACTCATTGAGATGATAATAGGTGCAAAAGGCTTTGTTCACGGCCATGTAGCGCAGGTCCGTCCCCTGAAGTGACACAAGGTCCGGCGTCACGTCGAGGATGGTCTTCATGAGTTGCTGTTGGCGCTCAAGGTCAGCCTGCGTCAACTGCAACTCCTCAAGGTGCTCCTTGAGGGCGAGGGCCATG
The DNA here is from genome assembly GCF_044987625.1 of Desulfobaculum sp. SPO524. Classification (NCBI taxonomy): domain Bacteria; kingdom Pseudomonadati; phylum Thermodesulfobacteriota; class Desulfovibrionia; order Desulfovibrionales; family Desulfovibrionaceae; genus Desulfobaculum; species Desulfobaculum sp. SPO524. The sequence goes on from NZ_JBJDSB010000004.1 coordinate 87,523, forward strand.
ACGTCAAAGGTTTCGGCAAGGCTTTGGATTTCGTCGCCCATATTCTCCACAAAGACATCACACTCGCGGCAGGTCTGGAGCTTTTCCGGGTAGGACTTGGGCGAGCAGTCCGGGCACAGCGTGCCCGCCAGATACCAGCACCGCCGCCTGTCGTCCTTGTAGGCCGGGCACTCGGTTTTGCCGCATTGTTGAATCTCCCAGCAGTTGCGGTACAGGCGCGGGCCGGTCTGCACGTCCAGATTGCCGCGGACCACGTCCTCTGCGCTTTGGCGCAGGGCGTTGATGCGCGCGGCCACATTGCGCGAGAAGATGCTCCCCAGCAGCACGGCCACGGCGGCCACGGCGGCGGTGACGCCCACAATGGTGGTCAGCACCCGCCGCTGCACGGCCTGCACCCGCGCCTGCGAGACGCCAAGGCGCACCGTGCCGAAGGTCCAGTCCCCAATGAGAATGGGCGCGGCAAAGTCGTAGATGCGCTTGTCTCCGGTATCCAGCAGTTGGATGCTGACGCCGTTCTCCTGCGGGGCGTTGGCGCCTATAAGCTCCACTGGGAAGCCGCGTTTAAAGGTGTGTACCAGTACGTCGTTGTTTTTGTCCTGAATAAAGGCGTAGAGCGTGTAGTCCGACAGGCGCTCAATTTCGTCCACGAGGTTTTTCAGGCGCAGAAAGTCCTTGGCCAGCAGGGGGTCCACTGCGCGCGAGGCCATATTCACGGCCATGCTACGGCCCCGGTCGCGGTTTTCCTCCAGCAGGGTGACCACGGCCACGCGGCTGACCAGCACCGCCGACAAGACGCCAAAGAAGATCACCACGCTGGTGATGCCGAAGTTAATCTTATCCTTAAAGCGCATCCGCGTGAGCAGGCGGATGCCGGGCAGGGGTTTTCGGCCATAGGGGTCCAGCCGTTCGCGCAAAAAGCGCAGAAACGGATTGGTCAGGCGCTGGAGCAGGGAAAGGGGTGCGTTGTGCTCGGTCATGCCGTCCTACCGGGAAAGGTTAAGGCCAATGCGCCTGGCAAGGTCACGTACGGGGTCGAAATCCTTGTCGTGGGCCGGGATGATTTCAATAATTTGGGCCAGGTCCAATATTTGCCGGTCTGCCGGGTCGGACATGGAAAGGTCCGCCATGGCCTCGCTCACCTTGCGGACCACCTCGGGGTCAAGGCCTTTGCGCGCGGCGTAGACCCAGCCGGGGTACCAGCGGGTGGTGGCAAGGACGCGGATGCGTGAGAGGTCGATAGCGCCTTCCAAAACGTCGAGGGTGCCCTCGCGGATGGAGCCGACGCCAAAGCGTCCGGAGTACACGCCAAGGACGACCTTCTCCTGCTTGCCGCCCGGTCCGGGGGCAAAGGCGATTTCCGCAAAGTCGTGCTTTTTGATGCCGTTTTCAAGGAAGTGCCCAAGGGCGAACAGGTAGCCGCCGGCGGAAGAGGGGTCCACCGCCAGCCAGTGCTGGCCTTTGACGTCCTGTAAGGTCTTGATGTCCGGGTTGTCGGTACGGACGATGATTTGCCCGCGGAAGTTGGCCCCGCGCCCGCGCTCCACCACTCTGGCAAAGGCGCGCGCGCCGTAGCGGTCCGCCAGCTTCACGTAGATGAAGGGGTTGGAGAACGAGATATCGATGAGGCCTTCGCCCACCATGTTCATGTGCTCATCAAAGGTATCGGGGAACACTTGGCGGAATTTCAGCCCCGTAGCCTCGGACAGATGCTCCACCAGCAGGTGGTGGCGCTGGTAGGATACGCTGTGGGAGTACTGTGGCAGATAGGCGTAAGTGATTTCCCCTTTGCGGGCACGGAAGGTGACCTCCTCCCTGTGGGAGAGATCCACTTTTTTCACCGGTTCGGGGTCCGTGCAGCCAAAGACCGCGACGAAGCCGAGAATGATGGTGAGCGCGAGGGTGTACTTCAGAGGTCTGAACATGATGTTTTCCTTAAGGGTGCGATGGTAGAGCGCATTTACCATACCCTGACGCGCCCCGAAGGGAAACCCCGTCAAAAGGCCGGGAAGCAAGGGTTGTCGCGGGGCCGACGCGGATGCGGCGAGGGGGGCGCGAAAAAAAGTTCCAAAAAAATTTCGTCACAGGTGTTGACTATCCCCCCCGGCGGACTAATGTTTCATGCGTTGCCCGGTTTTCGGGTTTGCTTTTTGCTGAATCAAGCTATAACTGCTTAGCGTCGCGATTGGCACTCGCCATGACCGAGTGCTAACAGCGCATCGAAAAAATTCGCTAATGGAGGAACCGAAATGAAGTTGAAGCCGCTTAACGATCGAGTCCTGGTCAAGCGCCTGGAGAGTGAGGAAGTGTCCGCCGGAGGCATCATCATCCCCGACACGGCCAAGGAAAAGCCCATGCGTGGCGAAATCGTGGCCGCTGGCCCCGGCAAGACCGACGAGTCCGGCAAGACCATCGCTATGTCCGTCAAGGAAGGCGACATGGTTCTCTTCAACAAGTACGCCGGTACCGAGATCAAGATTGACGGTAAGGAACACCTCGTCATGCGCGAGGATGACATCCTGGCTATCGTCGAGCAGTAGAATTTTCGATCGCAAATAGATTTTTAGAGAGGAGAGACCACAATGGCCAAAGATATCCGTTTTGACGCAAAGGCCCGTGAAAAGCTGAAAATTGGCGTTGACACCCTTGCCAACGCCGTCAAGGTGACCCTCGGCCCCAAGGGCCGTAACGTTGTCATCGAAAAGTCCTTCGGCTCCCCCATCATCACCAAGGACGGCGTCACCGTCGCCAAGGAGATTGAGCTGGAAGACAAGTTCGAGAACATGGGCGCCCAGATGGTTAAGGAAGTTGCTTCCAAGACCTCCGATGTTGCCGGCGACGGCACCACCACGGCGACCATCCTCGCTCAGGCTATCTTCACCGAAGGCGTGAAGCTTGTGGCCGCCGGCCGCAACCCCATGGCCATCAAGCGCGGCATCGACAAGGCTGTCGAGGCCCTCTCCGAAGAGCTGGTCAAGCTGACCAAGCCCACCCGCGACCAGAAGGAAATTGCCCAGATCGGCACCATTTCCGCCAACAACGACGCCACCATCGGCAATATCATTGCCGAGGCCATGAACAAGGTCGGCAAGGAAGGCGTCATCACCGTTGAGGAAGCAAAGGGTCTCGAGACCACCCTCGACGTTGTGGAAGGCATGCAGTTCGATCGCGGCTACCTCTCCCCCTACTTCGTGACCAACCCCGAGAAGATGGTCTGCGAAATGGAAGAGCCCATGATCCTCATCAACGAGAGCAAGATCTCCAACATGAAGGATCTCCTGCCCGTTCTGGAGCAGGTTGCCAAGATGTCCAAGCCCCTCGTCATCATTGCCGAGGACGTGGACGGCGAAGCCCTCGCTACCCTCGTTGTGAACAAGCTCCGCGGCATCCTGAACGTGGTCGCCATCAAGGCCCCCGGCTTTGGCGAGCGCCGCAAGGAAATGCTCAAGGACATCGCCATCCTCACCGGTGGTCAGGTTGTGTCCGACGATCTCGGCCTCAAGCTCGAGAACGTCAGCGTTAACGACCTTGGCACCGCCAAGCGTGTTGTCATCGACAAGGAAAACACCACCATCGTTGACGGTGCTGGCGAAGCCGAAGACATCAAGGCCCGTGTGGCTCAGCTCCGCGCGCAGATCGACGAGACCACGTCCGACTACGACCGCGAGAAGCTCCAGGAGCGCCTGGCCAAGATCGTCGGCGGTGTCGCTGTGATCAACGTTGGCGCTGCCACCGAGACCGAGATGAAGGAAAAGAAAGCCCGCGTGGAAGACGCACTCAACGCCACCCGCGCAGCTGTCGAAGAAGGCATCGTGCCTGGCGGCGGCGTGGCTCTGGTCCGCTGCTCCCACGTGCTGGAGAAGGTCTCCGTGGCCGACGATGACGAGGCCGCTGGCGTCTCCATCATCTCCCGCGCTATCGAAGAGCCCCTGCGCATGATCGCCAACAACGCTGGCCTCGAAGGCTCCATCGTTGTCGAGAAGGTCCGCTCCAACAAGGACGGCTACGGCTTCAACGCCGCCTCCTGCGAGTACGAAGACCTCATCAAGGCCGGTGTCATCGATCCTAAGAAGGTGACCCGCAGCGCTCTGCAGAACTCCTCCTCCGTGGCTGGCCTGCTGCTCACCACCGAGTGCGCCATCGCCGAAAAGCCCGAAGAGAAGGGCGCAGCTGCTCCCGCTATGCCTGCTGGCATGGGCGGCATGGGCGGCATGGGTGGCATGTACTAAACGCCATCCGCGACCATTCCATTGCGAAGACATATGGGCCGGCCCTTCGGGGCCGGCCTTTTTTTTGCGTCCTTTGTCTGGAGCGGGCGGAGGGCTGGCAGCCAAGTCAGGTGCCCAGCGGTGGCGGGAGGAGGGAGTGAGGAGGGATGGGTGGTGGCGTGGTGGGTGAGGGCGGGGCTTTTTGTGCTCCGCAGGCTCAAGGGTCGCGGACCCTTGAGAATCCCGAGTGCGCTCATCACGGGTGCGCGCAGAGAAGGCGCTCGTCACCCCTGACGGCTCTCGTCCGTGTGGATGGAGATGGCGGGGCGTGGGTGTGGATGAAAGATTGGGGAGTGGGGTGTTTTCGTTCGTCGTGTGCCGCACGTTGCGGCGTAGAAGATGTTCTTCTCGCCACGGAAACATTTGTGGATATTTCGCTCTAATCGGGTGTAATCGATTGTATTTGCATCTCCTTAGGTTTTGGTGCGGTCAAAATTTTGAGCGGTTGAGCGCTTTTGCGGGGTTGAAAACGCTCCAAAATGGGTTTGAGAGGGGAAAAAAAGGGTGGTGTGACGGATGCCAATTGCTGTTTTAGGCGTGCCAATGCTGGTGGATGCGTTGCGAGGTGCTTCGGTATGGCGTGTGATGGCGGTTGGTTGCGTCCTAATTGTGCTTTTTGCGGCGCCAAGGCATCATGTATGTCAATTGACAGACTCTAGAAGTCACTCTTCTAGTTGCAGTATATTTCGAAATAATTGGGTGTAATCGGGTGTAGATGGCTCTCATTGTGTCTCTTTGGGTTTGAGATTTTGGGCAAAATGTTTCCGCATGGAAACATTTGAGGCGCTGGAAATGGGGTAAAGGGGGCGATTCATGGGGGATTTCGTGTCATGTTGTCCCGAGACAACATGTCCCCGCTGGCAATTTTGAGCGCAAAAGGCTACACACGCACAGACGCGCATCACCTTCAACCACCGGCGACCCGCATGTTCAAGTTCATCGTTCTCGCGCTGGTCCTTATATGGATAATGGGCCTCTTTCTCGGCAGGAAGCGGCGGCTTATCAAAAGTACGTCCCAGCTTGTGCGCCTTATTCTCTGGGCGTGTTTTGGCTTTTTTGGGGCGACGGCTTTGCCGCGCATGGATATGTACCAAGGCCATAACGTGTTCTTGGCCGTGTCGTTGGTGCTGTGGATTGCCGCGTCGTGGTGGGTGGCGGGCGCGCTGACCCGCTCCATGGACAAGAAGAAGTCCTAACCCGTGCCGCGCGAAAAAGCCCGCTCATTCCGGCTTGCGGCGCGGCGTGAACGGGCTGGTGTGCGTTGTGGCGCTGGGCGGCGGCCTCTGCTAGGGCTTAACCACAAGCAGGAACATCTTAAAGCGCTTTTCCGCGCGCACCCCGTGGGGGATGTTGGCGGGCATGACGATGGCCTCGCCGGCGGGCACCGTGAAGTCCTCGCCGTCGATGGTGACGGTGGCTTCGCCGTCTAGCACATGGACGATGGCGTCGCCCGGCGCGCTGTGGGTGCTGATGGCTTCCCCGGCGTCAAAGGCGAACAGGGTGGTGTTCACCGTAGGCCGCTGGCTGATGGTGCGGCTGACCACTTGGCCGGGGGCGTAGTCCACAAGCTCCGCCATGACCACGGGCTGGGAAAAGGGCATGTTCTTTATCAGTGTTTCTTCTGGCATGGTGCCTCCTTGCCGGATATTCCGGCTGTGTCTGCATGATGTGCGTCCACAGTAGCCTACCACAGCCCCGCCGCCTTGACGTGCGTCAAACCCCGGCCACTTTTCCCAGACGGGCTTCAGCCCGCGCCGCCCTTTACAATATGGGCGGATTATTCCTATGTACCAGTCGCTGTGTGAGACAGCGCCGCCGCCTGTGTGTGGCCGCGCTGCGCAGCGATACAGCGCCAAGTCCCGCCCGCGACGCGACGCAGCGACCCGCCCGCGCCGGGCCTCTCCCCGCAGACGGGGCCACACTCTAGCCAGGAGACCAGACCTATGCCGTCTCTCGACATTGTCAGTCAGGTGGATTTGCAGGAAGCCGATAACGCCGTGAACAACGTGGTCAAGGAAGTGGCCACGCGCTACGACTTCCGCGGCGTGCACACCGAAATCAAGCTGAACCGCAAGGACAAGGTCATCAGCATCGTCACCGGTGACGAGATGAAGATCAAAGCCCTGCGCGAGATGCTCATCGCCCATTTTACCCGCCGCAAGCTCGACTCCAAGTGCTTGGAGTTCAAGAAGCACGAGGCCACCTCGCAGGGCCAGCTCAAGCAGGACGTGGCCATCAAAGAAGGCATCTCCAAGGAAATGGCACAGAAAATCGTGAAGACCATCAAGAATCTGAAGCTCAAAAAGGTGCAGCCCGCCATTCAGGACGATCAGGTCCGTGTGACGGCCAAGCAGATTGACGACCTTCAGACGGTTATGCAGACCCTCAACAACGCCGATTTCGACCTGCCGCTGCAGTTCGTGAACATGAAGCGCTAGCGGAGACAGGCGTGGCGCTCATTAGCATCAAGGATATTCGGCTGGCCTTTTCCGACGCACCCGTTCTGGACGGCGTCAGCATGCAGATTGAGGCCGGGGAACGCGTGTGCCTTGTCGGCCGCAATGGCGAGGGCAAGTCCTCGCTTATGCGCGTGGTCACCGGGGACATGAAGCCTGACGGCGGCGAGATTGCCATCGGCAAAGGCGTGCGTGTTGCCCGTCTGTCGCAGGACGTGCCGCAGAACATCACCGGAAGCGTGTTTGAGGTGGTGGCCACCGGCATTGGCGAGATGGGCACCGCCCTCTACGATTACCGCTCCGCCGTGGCCGCTGTGGAGCGCGACGCCTCGGCCATGCCCGCACTGGAGGCGGCCCAGCAGGCCGTTGACGCCAGCGGCGGTTGGGAATCCTACCGCACGGTGGAGACGGTGCTCTCGCGCCTGAAGCTGGACGCGGATGCCGAGTTCGCCACGCTGTCCGGCGGCCTGAAGCGCCGCGTTATGCTGGCCCGCGCTCTTGCCAGCGATCCGGATGTCCTGCTCCTTGACGAGCCCACGAACCATCTGGACATCGACTCCATCACGTGGCTGGAGGAATTCCTGCTCCGCCACGTGAAGACCCTCTTCTTCGTCACCCACGACCGCGCGCTGCTCCAAAAGCTGGCGACCCGCATTGTGGAGTTGGACCGAGGCCACCTGGCCGATTGGCGGTGCGACTACCAGACCTACCTCACGCGCAAGGAGGAACTCCTGCACGCCGAGGAAAAGGAATGGGACCGCTTCGACATTAAGCTGGCCGAGGAAGAGCAGTGGCTGCGCAAGGGCGTCACCGCCCGCCGTCGCCGCAACATGGGCCGTCTGCGCGACCTCAAGAAAATGCGCGAACAGCGCAAGGCCCGGCGCTACCGTCCCGGACAGGCCAAGATGCAGCTGCAGGAGGCCGGGCTGTCCGGCAAGCTGGTGGCCGAGGGGCAGGACCTGACCGTGGCCTTTGACGGCGCCCCGGTGTTCAGCAATTTTACCACCGCCATCATGCGCGGGGACAAGGTGGGCATCATTGGCCCCAACGGCGCAGGCAAGACCACGCTGCTGCGCACCCTGCTGGGCAAGCAGACCCCGGACAGCGGCGCCGTACGCCTTGGCACCAATCTGGAGATTGCCTACTTCGACCAGCTGCGCGCCAGCCTCGACATGGACGCCCGCGCCTATGACGTGGTGGGCGACGGGCAGGAGTGGGTGACTGTGGACGGCAACAAGCGCCACGTTATGGGCTACTTGCAGGACTTTCTGTTCACGCGCGACCGTGCCCGGAGCAAAGTCCACACCCTGTCCGGCGGCGAGCGCAACAGGTTGCTCCTTGCCAAGCTGTTCACGCGTCCGTCCAACGTCCTCGTCCTTGACGAACCCACCAACGACCTCGACGCCGAAACGCTGGACCTGCTGGAAGAACTGCTGATGCAGTACACCGGCACCGTGCTGGTGGTCAGCCATGACCGCGCCTTCCTCAACAATGTGGTCACCTCCACCATCGCCTTTGAGGCGGACGGCGTGGTGCGTGAATACGTTGGCGGCTATGACGACTGGCTGCGTCAACGGCAGCAGGACGAGGAGAGCGCCGGTCCCAAAAAGGCCGAAGCGCCAAAACCCCGCCAGCGCCCCCGCGCCGACGGCAAGCGCAAGCTGACCTTCAACGAACAGCGCGAGCGCGACGCCCTGCAATCGGAATTGGACGAGACCCCGGCGCGCATCGAAGCCATGGAGGCCGCCCTTGAAGACCTCAGCGCCAAGCTGGCGGACCCGGACTTCTACCAGCGCGACCCCGCTGGCTTTGAGGCCGCAACGCAGAATCTTGGCAAAGCCGAAGCTGAGCTTGACGCCGCCCTTGAGCGGTGGGAGGAAATAGAAAGCCGTTTGGCGGAGTTGTCGGAAGACGGCCCGGCCGCGTAGGCTGGTGAAGACGGCATTCTGCCGCAAGCGTCGCGCACGGCTCGGCCACGAGTACAGGCCCTGCGCACTGGGCGCAGTGCTCCGCGCCGCGTTCCGCCGGTTTTACGCCGCCCACGGTGGTGATTGTGGAGCGGACAGCTTGGGGCGCATGGCCCCAAAGGACAAAGGGAGACGCGTATGATCCGCATGCTGCTGAATATCCTGTGGCTTGTTCTTGGCGGCCTGCCCATGGCCATCGGCTGGTGGCTGTCCGGTGTGGTCATGATTGTGACCATCATTGGCATCCCGTGGGCGCGGTCCTGCTTTGTTATCGGCACGTTTGCCCTGTGGCCCTTTGGGCGCGAGGTGGCCGACCGCCGCGACGTGACCGGGCGTGAGGACATTGGCACCGGCCCGCTTGGCATGCTCGGCAATGTGATTTGGTTCATCCTTGCGGGCATTTGGCTGGCAATTGGGCACCTTGTGGCCGCTCTGGCCAATTTCATTACCATCATTGGTATTCCCTTTGGTTTCCAGCACTTGAAGCTGGCCGTCATCTCCCTTGCGCCCATCGGCAAGACCGTTGTGGTGCGCGAGGGGTAGCGCGCTGCGCGTTGAGGGCGGCAAAGCCGCGTGTGGCGGGCTTTCGTCCGTCATATGGCCCGGTGTGGCCCATGGGGTTGCACAGTCGGTGGAATCGCGGGTATATGTGCGGAGGCAAAGACAATTTCAGCCGAGTTCACGGCTCGCCTGCAACCTTACACACGGCAACCTGCACGGTGTTCATGCATAGACGATACACTCTCCCTTCCACATCCCGCGGCGTCATGCGCCGCGTTCAGGCCCGGTGCATCATTGTCCTGCTCATGGCGGGGCTGATGCTGTCCATGACCGCTGTGGCCCACGCCGCCAGCCAGCGCACTGCGTTTCTCGACGCGGTGTCACGTTTTAAAAAGGTTGGGGCGTCTTCAAGTTTGGCCCAGCGCCGGGATATGTGGAAGGATGTGCACTCGCGCTTTCGGCGTGTGTTGAACATGAATCCGGGCAGTGGCTATGGGCCGAAGTCCCTGTACTACATGGCCCGCTGTTATGAGGAGCTTGCCGAGCGCTCATGGTTGAAGTCCGACGCGCGCGAGGCCGTGGACGCCTTCCAGCGCGCGGTAAACCATTTCCCCGCGCGGCATAGCTGGGTGGATGATTGCCTCTACCGCAAGGCCGCGCTGTCCTATTCGCGCCTTGGCGACGCCGCCGGGGCGCGTTCGGATTTGGAGCGCTTGCTCCGGTCCTATCCCCGTGGCGATTATGCCGGGCGCGCCAAAAAGCTCCTTGCCGAGGTCAAGAAAAAAGCCCCGGCGGTGACGCGTCCTGCGCCCACCAAATCTGTCTCCATGTCCTCGTCGGTCCTGCGCCGCGAATACACGCGCGCCGTGGACCGCTTTAAGGCGTTGCAGCGCGACCGCCGCGCCCAGCGCGATGATTTTTTGCGTTTGGCGCGGGAGTTCAACCGCCTGTCCCGCGTGCGGGGCGGGGGCGTGTATGCTGCGCGCTCTGCGTACTTTGAGGGCTATACCTACGACGAACTTGGCCGCCGGTCCGGGCGGCGGGACGACTCCCGCCTTGCCGCCGAAAAGTACCAGCGCGCCCACGATATGTTTGACGAGGATGACTCATGGCGCGATGACGCGCTCTTCCGCAAGGGCGAGGTGGAATACACAGCCCTTGGCGATGAGAATCAGGCCTATGCGGACCTGCTGCGTCTTGTGCGCGACTACCCAAAGGGAGACCGCTACGCCGACGCCAAGCGCCTGCTGCGCAAGATGGACCACGCCCGTGTGACATCCAAGCCCAAAGCCAAGAAAAAGCCCGCCGCCACGGCCGCGGCTCCGGCGGACTCCGGCGATACGGCGCGGCTGGTGAACATCCGCCACCGCAGTGGTGACGACTTCACCCGTGTGGTGCTGGATATGGACCGGTCCGTGAAGTTTGAGGACCACTCCCTGCCGCCGGACCCGTCCCACAATAAGCCCCACCGCATGTTCATCGACCTTGAGGGAACGCGCCTTGCGCCGGACCTCGCCGCGCGGGTGAGTGTGAAGGACGGCATCCTGAGCGGCGTGCGCGCCGGCCAAAATGATGTGAAGACCGCGCGGGTGGTGCTCGATTTTCAGCGCCTGAACAAATACCACCTGTTCACGCTGGAAAACCCTTTCCGCATCGTCATTGATGTGTTTGCCGAGCAGCGCGCTGCAGGCGCGGCCCCGGTCAAGAAGACCAAATGGCCCAAAATGCCCGACGCCAACCACAAGCCCACCACCAAGGACAAGCAGGTGGCCAAGGATGTGCTGGCGCAGTTGGGGATGACCATCGGCACCATTATGATTGACGCCGGTCACGGCGGCAAAGACCCGGGCGCGCTGGACTATGTCTACTACAAGGACAAGCGCGGCCGGAAAAAGCGCCGCATCCGCACCATGGAAAAGGACGTCACCCTGAGCCTTGCGCGCATCCTTGGGGCCAAGCTCCAAAGCCGCGGCTTCCGCGTCCTGTACACGCGCACCGGGGACACCAAAGTCCAGCTGGAAGACAGGGCCATGGCCGCCAACATTAAAAAGGCGGACCTGTTCATCTCCCTGCACTGCAACGCCAACCGGCGTTCGTCCGTGCGCGGCTTTGAAACGTACTACCTTGGCAAGGCGCGCAACGACATTGTCCTGCGCCTTGCGGCCAAGGAAAACGACGTGGACCCCATGCGCATCAGCGATACGCAGAAAATCGTCATGGACCTGGTGCACAGCTTTAAGATCCGCGAATCCAAGGTGCTGGCGCAGCACGTGCAGAAAAACTGCGTCACAACGCTCAAGCGCAAGTATAAAGGCGTTCGGGACCATGGCGCGCGCAGTGCGCCGTTCTTCGTGCTCATTGGCGCGCGGATGCCCGCCATCCTCGTGGAAACCGGCTACATCACCAACCCCACGGAAGTGCAGTGGCTGCGCAGTAAGGACTATCTGAACCGGGTGGCCGACGGCATCGTGAAGGGTGTGGAGGCCTACCGCAAGGAATTGGCGCAGGTCGGCCCCTAGACGGGGCGCGAGCGTGGCCCCCAGCACGACAGGCTGGCGGCAAGTGCTTCATACGGCAGCGGAAAATGCCCGCATGCCGGATATTTTTGCGGCCGCCGCATGGCATGCGCCATGCGGCGGCAAAGCGTCAGAAAGTGCTCTTTGCTTTTCTTGTTAGTGGAAATCTGGCATAGACTGACAGGAAGACCTTACCTATTTCCCGGCTGCGACCGTTGCGCCTTGTTGCCGGATGAGAGGGAACTATGGCTCTTGAGAATGAAACGTCACCCGCCATGCGGGTGCTGGTCATCGAAGACAGCGCAGTGCAGGCGAAAATTGTTTCGCGGCACATAGAAGGGCTGAGCAATTTTTCCACCGTGTGGGCCGGGACGCTTGAAGAGGCCCGCTCCGTGGTGGAAGAAATGCGCGAGGAAATCTTCGTGGCCGTGGTGGACCTGAATCTGCCCGATGCGCCCGATGGCGAAGCCGTGGACCTCACCATGTCGTACGGCATTCCCAGCATCGTGCTGACGGCGACCTTCCATGACGATGTGCGCGACTCCCTCCTGGAACGCAACGTGGCCGACTATGTGCTCAAGGAAAGCATGGTGGTGCTGGACAGCGTGGTGAACGCCATCTCCCGGCTGTTCAAGAACCAATTTCTCAAGGCTGTGGTGGTGGACGACTCCCGCGCGGCGCGCAACCTTGTCCGGACCCTTTTGGAGATTCAGAACTTTCAGGTTTTGGAGGCCGAAAACGGGCAGGAGGCGCTGGACATGTTGGCCGAGCACCCCGAGGTCACACTTGTGGTCACGGACTGGGAAATGCCAGTGATGGACGGCTTTCAGCTGTGCAGCGAGGTCCGCAAAACCTACAAGAAGGACCGCCTAGCCATTGTCGGCATCTCCGGCGCGGGCGGCTCGGCCATGACGGCTAAGTTTTTGAAGCTGGGGGCCAACGATTTTCTGGCGAAGCCCTTCTCCGCAGAGGAATTTTCGTGGCGTGTGAACCAAACCATGGAAATGGTGGACCTCGTGAAGGAACTCCACGAATGTAAAAGAGAGCTTAACGGCGAGTAAATCGTCATTCCTGCGACTGTATGGCGGCGGTTCCCATGGCGGGGACCGCCGCTTTTCTTTTGGAAAATGCCCACGGCCGCATGCCCCAAAACACCCGTGAAACGGGCAATACCATTGCACCTGCGATAATGTGCCAAGGCTGGTTGCTGTTGATTGAGTGACCAATTTTTGCCATTGGCGTCAAAAAATGTTCCCGCAGTGTGCGAGAAAATGTTGCACTTTACGATAGTGTCATTTCGGGGTAATGATTTCGCGGTAATTCATCGCAACACTCTCGATTTCTGTAAGGATAGAACCAGATGGCTTTAGACAAAACCTTTGCAAGCGATAACAACTCAGGCGTGCACCACAAGGTGATGGACGCCCTGAGCCGCGCCAACACCGGGCACTGCGTCGCCTATGGCGACGACGACTTCACCCGGACGGCGCGCGGGCGCTTTGCACAGGTCTTCGGTGACGATGCGCAGGTGTTTTTCGTCTATAACGGCACCGGGGCCAATGTGTCGGCCCTGTCCGCCATGCGGCGCTCGTTTCAGGGCGTTTTGTGCGCGGATTGCGCCCACATCAATGTGGATGAGGGCGGCGCGCCCGAGGCCTTTATGGGCTCCAAGCTGTTGCCGTGCCAGACGGTTAACGGCAAGCTCTCGCCAGAGTCCATGAAACCCCACCTGCACGCCCTTGGCTTTCAGCACTGTTCCCAGCCCCGCGTGGTGTCCATCACGCAGGCTACGGAGCTTGGCACCCTGTACACGCCGGATGAAATCCGGGCCATTGTGGACTTTGCCCACGACCATGGTTTTCTTGTGCACATGGACGGCGCGCGCCTTGCCAATGCGGCGGCCGCGCTGGAGGTGCCCCTTGCCGCGCTTACCTCGCAGGCCGGGGTGGACGTGTTGTCCTTTGGCGGCACCAAAAACGGCCTTATGTTTGGTGAGGCCGTGGTGGTGTTTCGCCCCGAGCTTGCCGGGGAGTTCCCCTATGTGCGCAAGCAGTGTGGACAACTGCACAGCAAAATGCGCTTTATCGCGGCGCAGTATGACGCCCTGCTGAGCGATGGCCTGTGGCTGGAGAATGCGCGCCATTCCAACGCCATGGCCCGGCTGCTCGCCACGGAGGCGGCGTCCCTGCCCGGTGTTGAGGTGTCCCGTCCGGTGGAGACCAACGCGGTCTTTGCCCGGGTCCCGCGCGAGGCGATACCCGCCATGCAGGCCGTGTCCTACTTCCATGTATGGGATGAGGCCACGGCCGAAGTGCGCTGGATGTGCTCCTATGACACCACGCCCGGCGATGTCCGGGCCTTTGTGGCCGGGATGCGCGAGGCGCTCCAAATTCAGCCCCAGACAGCAACCTAGAGATACGGCGTGGACGGCGCAGCAGGGTGGAATCCGCAACACATCCGCCAGGCTGCGCAGCCCGCGTTATACACGACGCTGCCGCGCGGAAGGCGCCGCGCGGCGGGGCAGCCCGTCCAGTTGAGGACGGCTTGCCCCGGCCCCAAGCCGCCATTGGCGCGCACGGGGCCACACGCGACAGAGCCGCTTAAGTAGAGAAGGGAGGCCGTTCTTGATTCGTTTCCGCCGGGTCAACAAGTGGTATGGGGATTTCAATGTTCTGCAGAACATCGACCTGCATATCAAAGAGGGTGAAGTCGTCGTGGTCTGCGGACCGAGCGGCTCGGGAAAGAGCACGCTCATCCGCTGCATCAATCGGCTTGAACCTATCCAGGAAGGGGAAATCCTCGTTGACGGCCACAACGTCAACGACCCCAAGACCAATCTGACAATGCTCCGCGCCGAAGTGGGCTTTGTTTTCCAGCAGTTCAATCTGTATCCGCATATGACGGTGCTGGAGAACGTGACCCTCGCGCCGGTGATGGTCCGCGGGCTGGAACGCCGCGAGGCCGAAGACCTTGGCATGGAATACCTCGCCAAGGTCAACATACCGGACAAGGCCGGGCAGTATCCCTGCCAGCTCTCGGGCGGCCAGCAGCAGCGCGTGGCAATTGCGCGCGGCCTCGCCATGCAGCCCAAGATCATGCTCTTCGATGAACCCACATCCGCGCTGGACCCCGAGATGATCAACGAGGTTCTGGACGTGATGAAGACCCTGGCCCGCGAGGGCATGACCATGGTCTGCGTCACCCACGAAATGGGCTTTGCCCGCGAAGTGGCGGACCGCATCATCTTCATGGATGAAGGGATACTCATTGAAGAGAATGCCCCGAGCGAGTTCTTCTCCAACCCGCAAAGCGACCGGGCGAAGGACTTCCTGAGCAAAATCCTGAGTCACTAGCCCGTGGGGCTGTGCTCAGGTTTTTTGTTATGTATTGGCTCTTTGGATTCGGATTCACATCACTCTATTCGCATGGAGGAAGGGATGAAACTGTGGAAATGCGCCGCTTTGGCGTGCCTGACTGTGGCTCTTCTGGCGCAGGCGGCCTTTGCCGGGCCTGTCTGGGACACCATTCAAAAGGACAAGGTGCTGCGCGCCGGCATCATGACCAACTCCATCCCCGGCGCGTTCTATGATGAGAACAACGAGTGGGTGGGCTTTGACGTGGATATCGCCGAGGAAGTGGCAAAGCGCCTTGGCTGCACCCTTGAGCGCGTGGCCGTAACGGACAAAACCCGCATCGCGTTCCTGCAGCAGGGGCGCATTGACATTTCCGTTGCGAACATGACCCACAAGCGCGAGCGCGATAAGTCCATCGACTTTTCCATCACCTACTTCTTCGATGGGCAGAAAATTCTGTGCAAGGATGGGAAGTACGCGGGCTGGAACGACCTTGTGGGCAAAAAGATTGCCACCACGCAGGGCACCACGTCCGAGCTGAACATCAAGGCGCTGCTCAAGAAGCTGGGCGACCCCAACTACCAGAAAAACGTCATTTCCTTCCAGGACTACGCCGCGGCCTTCAACGCCCTGAAGATGGGCCGCGTGCAGGGCTTCACCACCGACTCCACCATCCTGCTTGGCTACGCCGCCAAGGAGCCGGGCAAGTATGAGCTGGTCGGCGATTTCTTCTCCGACGAGCCGTACGGCATCGGCCTGCCCGAGGATGAGTCCAAGCTGCGCGACGCTGTGAACTTTGCGCTGCAGGACATGTGGAAGGACGGCACCTACATGGACATCTACAACAAGTGGTACGGTCCCGACACGCCGTACTCCTTCCCCATGACCGAACAGATCGAAATGTGGCCCTAGCACCGTGCGCTTATAACGCAGCCAACAGCATGAGCCCGGCGCGGTCCGGGCTCATGCCCCTCCCAAACGACTGGATGTCATGATCAGATACTGGATGGAAAAAACCTGGGTGCAATACCTTGTCCTGCTGCTCATCGTGCTGGGCATGGTGTATTACTGGGGCTTTGTTTTCGACTTTGGCTATACGTTCGACTGGAGCGTTTTATTCGTTACCAACGAGACCTACGGCCAGCACATGGGGCTTATGCTGCTCCATGGCCTGACGGTCACGATAGAGATTACCATCATCAGCTCGTGTATCGCCCTTGCCCTTGGGACGATATTCGGTCTTATGCGCGTCTCGTCGTTTAAACCTGCCTATTATTTCTCCACCGCGTGTGTGGAGTTTTTCCGCAATACGCCGCTTTTGGTGCAGCTGTTCTTCTGGTATTTCGCCATGCCCATGGCCCTGCCCGAAGCCGCGCGGGAATGGATATTCGAGCGCAATTTTGAGTTCTGGAGCGCCACCATCGGCCTGTCCATCTACACGGCGGCCTTTATGGCCGAGGTCATCCGCGCCGGACTCCAGTCTATTCCCAAGGGCCTGTTGGAGGCCGCCTACTCCAGCGGCCTCAACTACACGCAGGTGCTGCGCAAAATCATTCTGCCCGTGGCGTTTCGCGCCATCATCCCGCCCCTTGGTAGTGAGTTCCTCAACAATATGAAGAACTCCTCCCTTGCCATGGTTGTTGGTGTGTCCGAAGTGGTGTGGTCCATGCAGAACGTGGAGTCCCTCACCTTTAAGGGGTTCGAGGCCTCCACGGCGGCCAGCGTCATCTATCTTTCCCTGTCTCTTGTCATTTCGTCCGTGCTGAACGCGGTGAACCAGCGCCTGCGCATCGCGCCGGGCCAGCGCCGTCCCTTAGGGGAGCGGGTGCTTGGCATGGTGGTGGATCCCGCCGCCGGGGCCATGCGTATGTGCACGCGTCCCGTGCGCCGCGAGATGCGCCGCAGGCAGCGCGCAACCCGCGCCGGAGTGGTGGTCCGCACCGGCTGGAAGGCCGTGGCCTGCGTGTGGGGCCGGCAGTTGTGGCGGGGGCTGGTGCTCTCGGCCAAGACGCTGTTTATTCTGGGCCTTCTTGGGCTGGGCTACGCCATTGCCATTGCGCTGTACCATTACAACTGGGACGTCATCTGGGACAGCCTGCCGCAGCTTTTGGTGTGGCGCTTCCCCAATGGCAACCACAATGAACTCTTCTGGGGGCTGGGCGGCCTGTCGTACTCCGTGCTTATGGCCGTTATCGCCATCAGTGTGAGTTTTTTCATCGGTATTGTGGTCGCCCTTGGCCGCACGTCCAAGAATGCGCTGCTGCGCGTGCCGTGTCTTGTGTACATTGAGGTCATCCGCGGCAATCCGCTCATTATGGTCATTTTCTGGATCTACTTCTTCATCCCCATTTTGACCGGGGCGTTTTTGGATGTGTTCTGGAGCGCGACGCTGGCGCTGACGGTGTTTACCGGCGCGTACCTAGCGGAAATCATCCGCTCCGGTATTGAGAATCTGCCCCCCGGCCAGAAGGAAGCCGCCCTGTCCACGGGGCTGACCTACTGGCAGACCATGCGCAAAATCATCCTGCCGCAGGCCCTCAAGCAGATGATTCCCGCCATTGTTGGGCAGTTTATCGCCATCTTCAAGGACACCTCGTTGGCCTACGTCATCGGCGTGCTGGAGCTGACCTTTGTGGCGCAGGGGCTGGATAACCGTTTGATGGTGTATTCCTTTGAGATTTACACGACTGTGGCCTTCCTGTACTTCGTCTGCTGTTACACCATGAGTGTGTACGCCAACAGGCTTGAACGCAGGCTGTCGCCGGAACGGACCCGGCTGCAGATGTAACTATCAGGAGGCACTGGCATGATTCGCATTCTCGTCACCGGCGGTACGCTGGACAAGGAATACAACCAGCTGGACGGTGAGTTGGTCTTCACCAAGACGCATATCGCCGACATCCTGACGCAGGCCAAGTGCACGGCCGAGGTCACCATTGAAACGGTTATGCTTAAGGACAGCCTGCACATGGTGGATGCCGACAGGCAAAGCATTCTGGAGAGCATCCGGCGGTGCCCGGAGGACAAGGTCATCGTCACCCACGGTACGGATACCATGCCCGAAACCGCCGCAGTGGTGGGGCAGGCCGTCACGGACAAGACCGTTGTCTTTGTGGGGGCCATGGTGCCGTATTCCTTTGTGAATTCCGATGCCCTGTTTAATTTGGGCTGCGCCTTTACGGCGGTGCAGGTGCTGCCGCGCGGCAGCTACATCACCATGAATGGCAAGGTGTTCCAGTGGGATAACGTGCGCAAGAACCGCCAGAAAGGGGAGTTTGAACCCCTGAGTTAACTCCGGCCACATCCGGAGAATATGACGCGCCACAAGGCCCGCCGCATATGCGGCGGGCCTTTTTGTGTGCTATAGATGGGGCGTTATCTGTTTGCAACATATGTCGTGAGCCGCCGTCATACTACAGCTCCCGTGCTTTCGCCCGCTTGGGGCCACCTGCCGCGCCGCGCCGACCTCCATCGCCGCAACATGTCACGAACTCTCCCATATCCCGTCACATACTCGTCACAGTGCGTCCCTAGATAGAGGATGCGACGACGGTGGTTATCAGAATCGTCACATACAAGAACAATCCATTTGGAGGAAAGGTATGCGGATCAAACATCTCCTGCTGACGGCGGCGCTGGTGCTGACCATGGTGTCCAGCTCCTTTGCGGCCAGCCTGAGCGTCAAAGGCTCCACGACTGTGCTCCCCATTATGCAACGCGCTGTTGAGGCCTACCAGAAAGCCAATCCCGGTATGTCCATCTCGGTCTCCGGCGGCGGCTCCGGCAACGGCATCAAAGCCATCATCGACGGCACCACCGATGTGGCCATGGCGTCCCGCTTCATGAAGGGCAAGGAAGTGAAGCTGGCCATGGAAAAGGGCGTTTACCCCGTTCCCTTCGCCGTTGGCATCGACGCGCTGGTTCCCGTTGTGCATCCCTCCAACCCCGTGAGCAACCTCACCCGCGCCCAGCTCAAGGCCATCTATAAGGGCGAGGTGAAAAACTGGAAGGACGTCGGCGGCCCGGACCGCAAGATTGTTGTCATCTCCCGCGATACCTCCTCCGGGACCTACGAGACCTGGGAAGGCAAAATCATGAATAAGGAGCGCGTGTACGCCGGCGCTCTGCTGCAGGCCTCCAACGGGGCCGTGGTGCAGGCCGTGTCCAAGAACAAGTACGCCATCGGCTACATCGGCTACGGCTACCTGGACAGCTCCACCAAGGCCGTGACCGTGGACGGCGTTGAAGGCAACCCCGAAACCGCCTCCAGCGGCGAGTACCCCATCTCCCGTTACCTCTACATCTTCACCAAGGGCTGGCCCAAGGGTGAGACCGCCAAGTTCGTGATGTACCTTGTGAACCCCCGTCAGGGTCAGAAGCACGTCAAGGACGCGGGCTACGTTCCTCTGTACTAAATAACAGCCGAGCGCAGGCCGCACCCGGACCTGCGCACAGGGCGCCCCCTTCACGCTCGCCGGAGCGTGGAGGGGGCCAGCTTGCGAACATGGCCGGACAGACCGGCCATACTTGAGAGAGGATTCCAATGGCACTGAGTCGACAAATCAAAGAGCGGGCTATCCGTGCCGGGTTCTTTACCACGGCGTTTACATCCATCTTTGTGCTCGCGCTGATTCTGTTCTTCCTGTTCAAGGAGGGACTGCCCATATTCGATGTGTACCCCATCAAAAAATTTCTTTTTGGTACGGAGTGGTACCCCACGGCAGATCCGCCGGACTTCGGCATTTTCCCGCTGCTGGTTGGGTCCATTTTGGTCACGGTGGCGTCATCTGCCATCGCCATTCCCCTTGGGGTGATGACGGCCATTTATCTGGCCGAGATTGCCTCGCACCGGGTGCGCAGCATCGTCAAACCCATGGTGGAACTGCTGGCCGCGTTGCCGTCTGTTGTCATCGGCTTCTTCGGCATGGTGGTGTTCGCGCCGTTTTTGCAGAACTGGCTGGACGTGGCCACGGGGCTGAACCTCTTTAACGCGGCGGTGATGCTGGCGTTTATGAGTGTGCCCACCATTTGCTCCATCTCCGAGGACGCCATCTACGGCGTGCCCAATGAGCTGAAAGAAGCCTCCTTGGCCCTGGGGGCCACCCACTGGGAGACCATCTTTAAGGTTGTGCTTCCTGCCAGCCTGTCCGGCATCTCCACAGGCGTCATCCTTGGCATGTCGCGCGCCATTGGCGAGACCATGGTCGTGCTGATGGTGGCGGGCGGCGCGGGGCTTATTCCGGAATCCATTTTCGACCCGGTGCGGCCCATGCCTGCGTCCATCGCGGCGGAAATGGCCGAGGCCCCGTTCCAGGGCGACCACTACTACGCGCTGTTTGCCACGGGCATCGTGCTCTTTCTCTTTACCCTGCTGTTCAACGTGCTGGCCGACTACATCGCGGAGAAGCACAAGCAGGTAGGCGCCGCCACGCTGTAGGCCGCACGAAGGAATCGATTCATGACAACGGAAACAACAATGAATGGACGGGAGTCTGCCGTGGGTACCGCCGAATCCACTTCCCCGGATATGACCATGAATGGCAAGGGCGTCCGCAGCGCTGTGGAAAAGATCATGTTTGGTCTGTTCCGCGGGGCCTCGGGCATTAACGGGCTGGCGCTCATCATCATCTGCGCCTTTTTGCTCTACAACGGTCTGCCCGCCATCTCGTGGGAGTTTTTGACCGAAGCGCCGCGCAATTCCATGACCGAGGGCGGTATCTTCCCCTGCATTGTGGGGACGTTTATCCTCTCCTTTGGCGCGATGTTGGTGGCGTTTCCCCTTGGTGTGGCCTCGGCCGTGTACCTGAACGAGTACGCCACCTCGCGCAAGATGGTGCGCGTTATCCGCCTTGGCATCAATAACCTCGCCGGGGTGCCGTCGGTGGTCTTCGGCCTGTTTGGGCTGGCCTTCTTTGTGACGTTCATGAAGATGGGCGTCAGCATCCTTGCGGGTGTGTTGACCCTTGGCGCTTTGGTGCTGCCTGTCATCATCGGCACGGCGGAGGAAGCCCTGCGGACGGTGCCGGACACCTACCGCGAGGCGTCCCTTGGCCTTGGCGCGACCAAGTGGCAGACCGTGCGCAGCGTGGTGCTGCCTGCGGCGCTGCCGGGCATGCTGACGGGCGCCATCCTTGGCCTGTCGCGCGCGGCGGGCGAAACCGCGGCCGTTATGTTCACGGCCTCGGTGTTCTATACCCCCAAGATGCCGAACTCTATCTTCAGCGACGTTATGGCCCTGCCGTACCATGTGTACGTGCTGGCAACGGCGGGTACGGAAATAGAGAAAACCCGTCCTTTGCAGTACGGCACGGCGCTGGTGCTCATCGGCCTTGTGCTGGGCATGAATATTTTCGCCATCTGGCTGCGCGCCCGTTTGCAGAACAAGCGCTAACCGGTCATCAGGAAGTGAGCAGTGGCGGGACTTTGCGCGGGTGTGCAAAATGTGTAACGTAATTGTAACACTGTAACAATACGCACGTCACAGTGGTGGTGTTGAAACACAAGCGTCACACATGCACGTACTCAGTCTGGAGAGCACATGGCCAACGAAAATATTCTGATTGTGGAAGACGACGAAGACATCCTGCAATTGTTGTCGTTCAACTTCGAGTCCGCAGGGTTTGTGGTGAACACCGCGCGCGATGGCAAGGACGGCCTCATGAAGGCGCGGGAAAAGCACCCCGACATCGTCCTGCTGGACCTGATGCTGCCGGGGATGGACGGCTTTGAGGTGTGCCGCGAACTCAAGCGAGAGGAAACCACCTCCGCCATTCCGGTCATCATGCTCACAGCGCGCGGGCAGGAAGTGGACCGCATTGTGGGGCTGGAGCTGGGCGCGGACGACTATGTGGTCAAGCCCTTCAGCTTCCGCGAACTGATGCTGCGCGTGCGCGCCGTACTGCGGCGCGTTGGCGGCATTGCGCCGGAGCGCACCGTGCTGGAGCGCGGCGAGCTGCTGGTGGACCTGGAGGCGCACAAGGTGAGCGTCGGCGGCGACGAGGTGGCCCTGACGGCCACGGAATTCAAGTTGCTGTCCGAGCTTATCTCCTCAAGCCCGCGCGTGCAGACGCGTGACCAGTTGCTGTCCACCGTCTGGGGCTATGAGTTTGAGGGCTACGCCCGCACTGTGGATACCCACGTGCGCCGCCTGCGGCAGAAACTTGGGGACTGCTCCCGCTATGTGGAAACCGTGCGCGGCGTTGGCTACAGGTTTAAGGAGTAGGGCGTGGCGGGCATGTCATTTCGTACACGGCTCCAGCTTGCGTTTATCCTCGTCATTGCTGCGGCCCTGCTGATTCCGGCGCTGTACTCCCGCTACGTTTTTCGCGGGGATGTGCTGGAGGACGCCAAAACCGGCGCGGTGCGCGAGCTGCGCCTTGCCGAACAGCTTCTCATTATCCATGGGAATTTTCCCAGCGAGGAGAGCTTGCACCACTGGCTGGAAGACCTTGGTGTGCGGCTGGACTCCCGCATCACCTACCTGACCCGCGACGGCAGGGTGGTGGCGGATTCCCACGTTGGCTACTCCGTGGTGCCCACGCTGGACAACCACGCCTTCCGCCCGGAAATCGTGCAGAGCGAGTCCCAGCGCTATGGCCTCAGTGTGCGCTACAGCGGCACGCTGGAGCGCAAGCTTGTCTATGCGGCCAAGCGGGTGTCGGGCATTGAGGGACTGCCGGACGGCATCTTGCGCCTCGCCGTGCCCTTTGCCGATGTGCGCGAACGCCTTGATAAAATTTACGACAACGTTGTCTACACCTTTGCCGCCGCCATCTTTTTGGCCTTTGTGCTCAGCTGGGTCATGTCGCGGTCCATGGGCCGCTCCATCAAGGAGATGATTGACGTGGCGCAGGCCATTGGCAACGGCGAGTACGAAAAGCGTCTGCGCTTCTATCCGGGCCGGGAGTTTGAGCCGCTGGCGGATACCATCAACCAGATGGCCAGCTCCATTGAACAGCACGTCTCGGTCATCACCGAGAAGAAGCGCGAGTCCGACGCCATATTGAACGGCATGCGCGAGGGCGTGCTTGTGCTGGACGCCGACGGGCGCATCTCCAAGTACAACCCGGCATTGGCAGGCATCTTTCCGTCATCGCAGGAGATTATAGGCCTGCGTCCGCTGGAGATTGTGCTGTCGCCCGAGCTGCAGCAGGCCTGCGACAAGGTCCTCGCCCCAGACGGCGACAACCGCGCCAAGCTGCAGATCGAGCCGGTGAAGGACCGCGTGTACGAGGTCGCCATTGAACGGCTGGACAACAACAGCGTGGGCCTCGGCGCCATTGTCGTGTTCCACGACATCAGCGAGCTGAAGCGGCTTGAGCGCGTGCGCCGCGATTTTGTGGCCAACGTCTCCCACGAACTGCGCACCCCGCTGACCACCATCAAGGGCTACTCCGAAACCCTGCTGGATAACCACATGGCACGGGGCGAGCGCGCGGAGGCTTTCCTGGAAATTATTCTCAAGAATGCCGACCATATGGCCAAAATGGTGCATGACCTGATGAGCCTCTCCCGTCTTGAGGGCCGCCAGGAGCGCTTCCACATGCAGCGCATCAACGCGCGGGGAGCCATGATGGAGGCCATACGCACCTGTCAGCCCCTTGCTGACGCGGCCGATGTGGCCGTGCACCACGACTTGCCGGAATCCGGCGTGCCCGTGCATGCGGACTTTGACCGCGTGGTGCAGGTGTTCCGCAACCTGCTGGAGAACGCCATCCGCTACAGCCCCGCAGGGACGCAGGTGACCATCTCGTCCCGCGAGGACGGCGATAACGTGGTGTTCAGCGTGGGGGACCACGGTCCCGGCATCCCGCAGGAAGACCGCGAGCGCATCTTTGAACGATTCTATCGAGTGGAAAAACACCGCACCAAGAACGGCAGCGGCTCCACAGGGTTGGGGCTGGCCATCTGCAAGCATATCGTCGAGGCCCACAAGGGGCGCATCTGGGTCGAGGCCCACGACGACGGCAGCTCCGGTGTGGTCTTTCATTTTACACTTTCCGCCGCCCGCTCGGACGAAGCCGGCACGGAACCGACCACGAACGAACAGGAAGCATAACGCATGCAAAAGCCACAGAAAATGGCCGCCAAAGGGCTGGACTTCTATTACGGCGACTTTAAGGCGCTCAAAAACATCAGCCTCGGATTCGGGGAGAATGAGGTCACGGCGCTCATCGGTCCCTCGGGTTGCGGCAAAAGTACCTTTCTGCGCTGTTTGAACCGGATGAACGACCTCATCCTCGGCACCCGCGTGGATGGCGAGGTGACGCTGGACAGCGCCGACATCTACAGCCAAAAGCTGGATGTGGTGGACCTGCGGCGGCGAGTGGGCATGGTGTTCCAAAAGCCCAACCCCTTCCCCAAGTCCATCTTTGAAAACGTCGCCTATGGCCTGCGCGTCAACGGCTGGCGCGACCGCACCCGCATTGCCGAGCGTGTGGAACTCAGCCTCAAGCAGGCCGCCCTCTACGACGAGGTGAAGGACCGCCTTGACGAATCCGCTCTCGGCCTCTCCGGCGGCCAGCAGCAGCGCCTGTGCATTGCCCGCGCCCTCGCCGTGCAGCCGGAAGTGCTGCTCATGGACGAGCCCGCCAGTGCGCTGGACCCCATCGCCACGCAGAAGATTGAGGAACTGGTGCACCAGTTGAAAAAGGACCTCACCATCATCATCGTGACCCATAATATGCAGCAGGCGGCCCGCGTGTCGGATGTGACGGCGTTTTTCTACATGGGGGAACTCATCGAGTCCGACGCCACGGAGACCATCTTCACCAGGCCGCGCCAGAAGCAGACCGAAGACTACATAACCGGCCGATTCGGCTAGGAGGCCATATGAACGTAGAACGCCACTTTCACCGGCAACTGGACGAGCTCAAGATGCATGTTCTTGAGATGGCCGCCTATACCGAGCGCGCCGTGGTCAAAGCCACCGAGGCGCTTCTGGAACGCGACGCCGACGCCGCGGAACGCATCATCGAAGACGACGCAACCATCAACGACATGGAACTGCACATCGACGAGGTGTCCCTGCACCTTTTGGCCCTTGATGCGCCCATGGCGCGCGACCTGCGCTTCATCACCGGCGTGCGCCGCGCCATTATTGACTTTGAGCGCATGGGCGACGAGGCCGTGAACCTTGCCGAAAAGACCATCTTTCTCGCCCGGCTGCCCGAATTGCCGCATCCGCAGCTATTGAACGAGATGGTCAGCGTGGTTCTTGATATGCTCAAGGTGACGCTGGAGGCCTTCCGCGAGCAGAATGTGGACAAGGCCGTGGACGTGTGCCGCATGGACTACAAGGCCGACGACCTCAACGTGAAGATTCTCAAGCAGACCATGGACGACATGGTCTGCGAGACCACGGGCGTTCGCCGCGCCATCAACACCATCCTTGCCGCACGGCATCTGGAACGTGTGGGGGACCTTGCCACCAACGTGGCAGAGACGACAATTTTCATCGCCAAAGGCCTGAATGTGAAGCATCAGTGCCAAAAGACGTGACGCCGGGTTCCTCTCTCCCCGGTTTACGTGAGGGGCGGGGCTTCGTGGCGGCGAAGCCCCGCCGTTTTTTCCCCGCGCATGGCGCAAAAAAAGCGGCCCTCCGGTCAATGACCGGGGGGCCGCCTTGTGCGTGGCGTACAATGAGGCCCGGCGTTAGCGGGCAATCATGGAGCGCAGGATGTCGGCACAATTTTCGGTATTGTGCGCCATGCCGTGCAGCTTTTCCACAAAGTGGATCAGCTGGTAGATGTCCTTAAAGTCCATGTCTTCGTTGTAAATCTCGGACACCAGCTTGTTCTTGGCCTTAAAGATGGCGTGGCGCTTTTTGCGGATGGCCCAGAACTGGTCCTTGGTGCCGCGCCTGTCCAGGTGCTCGGTGTAGATGAGGCCGAGGGTGGCCTTGAGCGCCGGGCCGAGCATGTCGGTCAGGGAATCCACATCGTCGATAAGCTCGATGATTTTGCGCTGGTAGGGCACGGGGATGTCCACGGGGCGCATGGCCAGCCACTGCATGGCTTCCTGCGCTTCGTCAAGGACGTTGTCCTGCGCCTTGGTGTAGTTGAGGAACAGGGTTTTATCCACGGGCATGAACAGACCGCGCGGCAGGTGGTTGCGGATCCTGCGCTTAATCAGGTCGGCCTGATTTTCAATGTGGTCGATCTGCTTGGCGAGCTCCATGAACTCGCGGCACGCTCCGCCCGCCACGTAGCATTCCAGAGAATCTTTAATGATCTCCGTGCACTCGTGGATCTTCTCGTAGTGGTCCACCAGTCCGTCAAGCGGGCTGCGGGAGGTCAGCAGTCCAAACAGGGGCAAACGCATCGGGTGTCCTCCTTCCTCTATGAGGTATGGTCGTTACCTATCAGTAAACAGACCACTTTAAAAACTGAAAAATAACGATCGACGTCAGGGCCGCGATGGGTACGGTCAGCAGCCAGTAGATGACGATCTTGCCCAGTACACTGAAGTCCACGGCCTTAAAGCCGCGGGCAAGCCCCACACCGGTCACGGCGCCAACAGCGGCGTGGGTGGTGGACACGGGCAGGCCCAGCTTGGACGCCACGAGAACCGTCGTCGCGGCGGAAAAGTCCACGGCAAAGCCGCGGGTATTGGTCAGCGTGGTGATCTTCTCGCCAACGGTGGACATCACCTTGTGGCCCAGAACGCAGATACCAAGTGCAATGCCCGCGCCGCCAATAGCCAGCATCCACAGCGGCACCTCGGCCTGCGTCAGGAAGGCATGCTGCTTGGACAGCACATAAATGGCGGCAATGGGACCAATGGCGTTGGCCACGTCGTTCGCGCCCTGCGACAACGCCACATAACACGAGGTGAAAATCTGAAGGCGTCGGAAAATGCTCTCCACACCTTCCACGCTTTCGTCAAGCTCCATGGATAGGCGGGTGACCATGCGCACACCCACCAGCCACGCTGCGACAGCCAGCATAACGATAACGCCGAGGGATTCCCACCACGTCAAGGCCAGCTGTTTGCCCACAGGGGTCTTATACATAAAGGAAAAGCCCACCAAAACCATGGTCAGGCCCATCCAGCGGGGGCCCCATGCCTTGGCGTGCTTGATGAAATTGCGCCGCATAAAAATCTTGCGGCGAATCTGCGAGAAGATGAAAAAGGCAATGCCCGCCGCTAAAAACGGCGAAATAAACCACGAGAGGACAACCCCGCCAAGCTTCACCCAGTTCACAACGCTGGGGCCGCCAGCCACAAGGCCAAAGCCCAAAATGGCGCCCACAATGGAGTGCGTAGATGAAACGGGAAGCGCCGTGAGGGTGGCAATAAGCACCCAGAGCGCAGCAGACAGCAGGGCGGCGAACATCCCAATCAAAATCAACTTGGGGTCGCCAATGGTCGAAGCGTTGATGATGCCCTTACTCACCGTGGCCGTCACATGCGACCCAAGAAAAACAGCGCCGACAAAGTTCAGGCTGCCCGCGATAAACACGGCTTGCTTCACGGTGATGGCGCGCGCACCCACAGCAGATGCCATGGAGTTGGCGACATCGTTGGCACCAAGGTTAAAGGCCATCAAAAATCCTGCCCCAAGGGACAGGAGGAGAAAAAGATCATAAATATCCATCATTTGTTCCTTGCTGGCAGGGTGACGGTTTCGGCGTTCCCTGTTCGCGACGCCGAGCAACTGTCGGCGTGTATGTCACAGCTTTGTTACAGCTCTGTGTCGAAAACGTCATGCGGGACTCATAATAGAAAACGGCCGTTTTGAACAGCACCACAGCCCGTTTTCGGACTTCGTTCTAATCGGCTGGGATCGTGGACTTTTTTGCCTGCGGCGCAGGAGTGGAAGAGGGCCTCCGGCGGGTTAAGGGAATGATTCCCTTAACAATCCCCAGGATTTTTCGGGCGGAAACCGCCCGAAAAATAGGGGTGGGTGGGCGGGTTCTTCTGCCTTCTCTCTTCGTATTCTTGCGCATTCCGAACAGGGATTCTCACCGCCCTTCACGCACCACCAACGCCCCCAAAAAAAATCTCTCCACATAAACACGGACGAGAGCAGTCAGGGGTGACGACTGTGCCCACCAAGAGCACCCGGTCTGTGCGCACATGGGATTCCAAAGGGCCCGCGGCCCTTTGGCCTGCGGAGCAAAAAAGCATCGGCCCACTCTCCCGCCGCATCTCCCCACAACGAAAAGGCCGCCGCAATCTGCGACGGCCGCTGTGGTGCCTGCGCGCTGGCGCGCGGGCGCCCGTGTTAGAGCTTGGCTTTCAGCACGAGGTCGGTGATGGGGCCTCTGGAGCGTTCGCCTTTAAGGACGAGATGGGCGTAGTTGTCGGCGCCTTTGCACTTGCGCACGACCCAGTTGAGACCGTTGTTGGCGACGCTGAGATAGGGGTTATCGACCTGGCTTGTATCGCCGAGGCAGATGCACTTGACGTTTTCCCCCATGCGGGTGAGCAGGGCGCGGATTTCCACGCGCGAGAGATTTTGTGTTTCGTCGATGATGACGCAGGCGTTTTCGATGTTCATGCCGCGGATGTAGGCGAGGGGGAGGATTTCGAATTTTTTGGGATTGAAGCGCAGGGGTTCGGCTTTGGGGTCGATGAACAGGCGGTTTGCCGGGCGTGCGGTGTGCAGCTTGAGCAACAGGTCCTTGATGTAGCGGACGTAGGGCTGCATTTTTTCTTCGATGTCGCCGGGCAGAAAGCCCATCTTGGCGCCGAGTTCGATGGTTGGTTTAAGGAGAATGATGCGGTTGAAGCGTTTTTGTTCCAGCACTTGGTAGAGGCTGGCGGCGAGGGCGAGATAGGTCTTGCCGAATCCGGCTTCGCCTTGGACGGAGACGAGGTCGATGTCGGCGTTGAGCATGAGTTCCAGCGCGAGGTTCTGATACACGGAGCGGGGGCGGGTGTTCCAGACGTCGTGCTGGTAGGTGATGGGCTTGTCGCCTTTTGGGGAGTGCAGCACGGGTTTGCCGTCCTGCCATGTAAAGCTGTTGGGGAGCGGGGCGTCGGCGTCGGAGAAGCCGGTGTAGAGCTGTGATTCGGATTCGAAGGGCTTTGAGTCCCGAAACTCCTCGCTGGCGATATCCAGCATGGAGGCTTGCAGGCGGAGGATGCGGTCGTTGGTGACGAGGATGGGGTCTTTGATGTCCGTGGAGGACTGAATTTCCTTGAGGATGTAGTTGTCGACGAGCTCGTCCGTAAAGCGGGAGGTGCTGGAGCCGTTGCGGATGAAGCGGATGTTGTCCTTGTGCTCCAGCAGTTGGTCTATGACCTTGGCGATGATGTGCCGCAGGCGCGGGTTGGTCTTGAGTTGGTTCAGTTCAATGAGGACGTGATAGGGAATGTAGATGTTGTTGTCGCTGCCGTTTCGCAGGTTAATGATGGATTGGGGATTTTCGATGAGGACGTTCGTATCAACCACATAGTTCTTGGGCGCGCTGTGCTGTGTGGACACGTCCTTTCCTTTGGGCTGGGGGTTCAGGCCCGGGCGCGGGCCTTTGTGACAGGCCTCGACCACATGCAACGATCCGGGGGACGATGGGCCCGGATTTGCTAAAAGGATATGACAGCGGAGGAATTGTGTAAACAGAGTCCAGAAAGAGACTGGACTTTTTCATAGTCCCGTCACCAGATTGTCATACAAAACATGACGCACTGGTGACGGAAGGCAAAGATGCTTAGGAGGAGGTGAGTTGGCGCGCCATGGCTTCGCCTTGTGCGCCGCCGCCCGCCATGCGGACGAGTTCGGCAAAGACTTCGGCGTCGTCAAGGCGCTGGCAGGTGACGTGCGTGGCGCCGTCCATGATGTGCTTGGAGACCTGAAAATGCCGCGCGGCGCGGGATGCGAGCTGCGGCCAGTGCGTGATGAGAATGACCTGCCGGTTGCCGGCAAGGGCGGCGATGCGGTCGGCCACGGCGTTGAGGGTCAGGCCGCCGATGCCGGCGTCTACTTCATCAAAGATGAGTGTGGGGATGCGCTCGCGCGTCATGAGGCCTACAAGGGCGAGCAAAAAGCGCGAAAGCTCACCGCCGGAGGCGATTTTGTCCAGCGGCTGTGGATGCTGGCCGGGGTTGGGAATCCACAGCAGGCGCGGGCGGTCCTCAAACAGGCCGGGGGCGACTTCCGTGGGCACAAATTCAAACTCCACGTCAACGGCTTCGTTGAAACCGAGGCCGCGCAGGTCCGTGGCGAGGGCTGCCGCAAGCTCCACGGCCGCGCTTCGGCGCGCGCTGTTCAGCTTTTCCAGCACGCCGCCGAGTTCAGCGGACAGTTCGTCCTGCTTCTTTTCCAGCTGCTTGAGGTCCAGCGTGCAGGAGTCGAGAAAAGAAATGTTGTTGTCGATTTCGGTTCTGAAGTCGACGATCTCTTCAAGGGTGCGGTTGAGCTTGCGCTTAAGCTGGGCGATTTCGAACAGGCGCGCCTCAATCTGCTCAATGTCGGCGTCCCCGCCATTCCCCCGGTCTGCGCCGCGTAGGCGGTTTTCCAGGTCCCTGAGGCGCAGGCGGATTTCCTCGGCGGATTCGGCGTCTTCGCGCCAGTCTTCGTCAAGGTCCGCAAGGTGCTCCAGCTCGCGCGAGAGAAAGGCGATGCGGTCCACAAGGCCGCCGTCCTCGCCGTAGAAGACGGACAGCGCGCCCTCAATGGCTTGCTCGGCCTGTGCGGATTCCTGATGCGACTGCTTGCTGGCGAGAAGCTCGTCCTCTTCGCCGGGCTGCGGGTCCACCTTCTCGATTTCCGCCAGTTGAAATTCCAGAAATTCGCGCTTGTCGGACAGCTCGCGGATGCGCTGCGTGAGGTGCTCGCGCTCCTTGATGAGGGCGGTCATTGCGCCAAGCAGGCGGTCTTTTTCCTCCACAAGGGAGCGGTCGGGCAGGAAGGTGTCCAGCACCTTGCCCTGATAGGACGGGGCCAGCAGGCGCTGCTGGCCGTGCTGGCTGGTGTGCAGCAGCAGGCTGGGGCGCAGTTCGCGAACCACGGACTGCGAGCTGAGTTTGTCGTCCACAAACTGGCGGCTGCGGCCCGTTTCGGCGGAAAGCTCGCGGCGCAGGATGCGTTCCTCGCCGTCCACATTAAAGACGGCTTCCACCACGGCTTTGTCCTTGCCGGGGCGCACCATGTCGCGGCCCAGCTTGTCGCCGGTAAGGAAGTTGATGGCGCGCAGGATGAAACTTTTGCCAGCGCCAGTCTCACCCGTGAGCACGTTCAGCCCGCGGGAAAAGTCCAACTCAAGATCATCTATGAGTGCAAGATGTTGTATGCGAAGGTATTCTAGCATGATTTCACCCGGAGCGGACTGTACCTTGGGGATGTGATTTTGCCAATCCCTATTCCCCGGGTAGCCGTGCCCGGCGAAAACAAAAGTGCGCCTGCGAGTGGCGCCGCAGTCAGCCGGAAAGGCTTGTGCGGTCCTGTGCCGGGTGATAGTCTGGGGAGGATATGGGGTTTACGCCCCGGCATGTGGAGATTTCGTGAACTCCCAGAAGAACCGGCCACTTATGCAAAGGGAGAATGCTAATGACTGCACCAGAAGACTACTCCGCCGACTCCGGCGATTGGTTCATTCCCGAGGAAAGCCGCAAGCACCTTGAAGAAGCCTTTGCCGACCTGAAGGGCGACGTGGCCATCGAGGTCTTTACCCGCAAAGGCGAGAACGATCCCTATAATGACGCCACAATCGGCTTTTGCCGCGACCTTGGACGGCTCTCAGACAAAATTGCCGTCACCTTTCACGATTGCGATTCCGACCATGCGAAAGAGCGCGACGTCATGCGTTCCCCCACCGTGGTCATGCAGCCGGACGCTGTGCGCCTGCGCTACATCGGCGCGCCCCTTGGTGAGGAGGCCCGCACGTTCATCGAAGCGGTCATGCTGCTGTCTTTTGGCGAGAGCCGCCTCTCGGATGTGTCCGCCGACCTTATGAAAGAGTTGGACGAAGAGCGCGCGGTGAAGGTGTTCGTCAGCCCCACGTGCCCGTACTGTCCCGGACAGGTGAGTAATGCCTTCCGCGCCGCCATGCACCGTCCGGACCTCGTCTCCGCTGAGTGCATAGAGACAGGCGAGAACCCAGACCTCGCCGAAAAATATAGCGCCAACGCCCTGCCCAAGACCATCATCAACGAAACTTTCGAGCAGCGTGGGCTTTACCCCGAGGAGCGATTCGTTGCCGAGCTGGTGGCCCTGAAGGCCGCTGATGAGTTGCAACAGGCCATGGCCGAGCCAAAGGACGACAACGTCAAGAAGGTGGACGTGGTCATTGTCGGCGGGGGACCGGCGGGACTCACCGCAGCCATCTACGCCGAGCGCGCGGGGCTCTCCAGTGTTGTGCTGGAGAAGGGCGTGGTCGGCGGGCAGGTTGCCCTCACGCCGGAGGTGGAGAACTATCCCGGTTTCAAGAAAGTGGGCGGCATTCAGCTTATGGACCTCATCGGCGAGCAGGCACGTGAATACGGCCTCGTCAAAGAGGGCGAAGAGGCGCGCGAGGTCAAGGTCGGACGCGATATTGAAGTGTTCACGGACCGCACTCACTACGTGGCCAGAGCGCTCATTCTCGCCACGGGCGCGTCCTCAAAGCGCCTTGGCGTCCCCGGCGAGGACGAACTGTTCGGGCGCGGCGTCTCGGTGTGCGCCAGCTGCGACGGCTGGGCCTACAAGGGCAAAGAGGTGCTCATGATCGGCGGCGGCTCCTCCGCCCTCACCGAAGCTCTGCACCTGCACAACATGGGCATAGGCGTCACCATCGTCCATCGCCGCGACAGCTTCCGCGCCGAGAAGCATCTGCAGCAAAGCGTGGAGCGCGAGGGCATCCCTGTGCTGTGGAACACCGTGGTGGAGGAATTTGTCGGTGACGACAACGGCCTCAAGACCGTGCGCTTGAAGAATATTCAAGATGGCACCCAAACCGAAGTCGATGTCCCCGGCGCATTCGTCGCCATCGGCTGGCGCCCCGAAACCACCATCGCCCAGATGCTCGGCGTCAAAACCGACGACTACGGCTACATCGTCGCCGACCGCCACATGCGTACGAACATCCCAAGGATTTACGCCTGCGGCGACGTCATCGGCGGCGTCCAGCAAATCGTCACCGCCGTCGGCGAAGGCTCCACCGCAGCCCTCTCCGTCTTCGAAGACATCGCCAACCCCTACTGGAAAAAGCCAGAAGGCGAGTAGAGCAGTCGCGAGGAGGGATGTCGGCGGCACCATCCTGCATGAAAGAGCGCCCCGGAGACGGGGCGCTTTTTTTGTGTGGCGGTGGAAGGGGGGCAGGACAGAGGGGCGATGAGAAGAAGAGCGAGGCAGGGAGGAGGGAAGAGAAGAAGTGCCTCCGGCGGTTTAAGGGCCATCGGCCCTTAAAAATCCCAAGTGCGCACATGCCGGGTGCGCGTGGATGGGACTGTCGTCACCCCTGTGTGGCTCCCGTTTGTGTTGACGGGGAAATGATTTTTTTTGGGGTGTTGGCGTGTCCGGATGGTCGGTGAGAATCCCTGTCGAATGAGGATTTAAACGGGCGAAGCTCCCTTGGGGGCGTTGATAAGGATAAGCCCCGTCATGCCTTGAGGTCTCGGGTCTGCCTTCTTCGTTCGTGTCCATCGACCATAACCACAACCCAAACTTCCCGCGCGAAGCACAGAAGCACCAAAGCATTCGGACGCTTTGAAGCGTCCAGAGCGGCCCAGCACGTGCCGTGCGCCCACACCCGTCCACCACCAACGCCCGCGCACAGCACCCGGCCAGCCCGCCACTATTCACCCCCTTTCCCAACCTCAGTCCCACCCCTCCCCAACCACCAACCTCAGCGCGAAGCAAGGAATCCCAAAGCATTCGGACGCTTCTAAGCGTCCAGAGCGGCCTCGCCCGTGCCGCGCGCCCACACCCGCCCACCACCAACACCCGCGCATAGCACCCGGCCAGCCCGCCAGCCAAAGCCTAAAAACCACGCCCGAGACCGCCCCGCGGACGCCTCCATCATTCATCCGGCTCCGGCTGGAGGGGGGCGGGTGTCCAGAGGGTGCGGGGGGAATCCTGCAAGGTTCCCCCATCACCCTTTGGCCGTCGGAGACACGGCGACAACATACAGAAATACCACCGAAAGCATATCTCGGCCCCGCCAACATGGCGCACCTCTACCAAAGGTGCTTTCGCTATAACAGCTAAAGCATCTCTCGGCCCCGCCACCACAACGTACCACCACCAAGGCCTCTTTCTCCCCACCACCAATGCCGCATTGTCCTCGACACCGAAAGCACCTCTTGGCCCACGCCAACAAAATGCACCGCCACCGCCATCATCCCTCTCTTCTCTTCCCGTCCCCCTCTCCCCTCCACACACCCAACCCCACACTCCGCAACCTTTCCAACACGAAACCCAACATCGCGCTCTCCCCATCCACCCCTTGCCATTCCGACAAAAAAACGCAAAATTCCTCTTGACGAAAACGCTTAACGATAATAGTTCCTATTTGTGTAAGGAGGGTGTCGATATGGAAGCAAAGAGTCCCAAGAGGATGACGAAGCAACGGCGAATCATCCTGGAGGAGCTCCGCAAGCTCACAAGTCATCCAACTGCTGACGAGTTGTATGAAATTGTGCGGGAGCGGCTCCCAAGGGTGAGTCTTGGAACTGTTTACCGCAACTTGGAGGTCCTCTCCGAGAGCGGAGAGATACTGAAGCTGGAATCGGCCGGAAGCCAGAAGCGCTTTGACGGCAATCCTATGGATCACCACCACGTGCGGTGCATGGGATGTGGCCGTGTGGGCGATGTTGAGGTGGTCGGCGACGCAACGCTGCCCGCCCTAGAAAATTTTCGGTGCGACGGGTTTTCCATTACGCGGGGCACGCTTGAGTTTACGGGCCTGTGCGACGCGTGCAAGGACAAGCTGGACGAAGAGGGCGCCATGCCCGAAGCCGCAACCCAGACCAGACAGTAGTCTCCCCCTCTTGACTGAGAAGACTTCTGACATATCCTCTACAATAACGAACTGTTAAACATACTCGAACGGAGAATCCCACATGAAATCCATCAAGGGTACGCAGACTGAAAAGAACATTCTCACTGCTTTTGCTGGCGAATCTCAGGCACGCAACCGCTACACCTACTGGGCCAGCGTTGCCAAGAAGGAAGGCTACGTTCAGATTTCCGCCATCTTCACCGAGACCGCTGATCAGGAAAAGGAACACGCAAAGCGCCTGTTCAAGCTCCTTGAGGGCGGCGAGGTCGAGATTGGTGCGGCGTTCCCGGCCGGCACCATCGGTTCCACCCTTGAGAACCTGAAGGCCGCTGCCGCTGGCGAGCAGGAAGAGCACGAGCACATGTACCCCTCTTTCGCCAAGGTCGCCCGCGAGGAAGGCTTTGACGAAATCGCCGCTATTTTCGAGGCCATTGCCAAGGCCGAGCAGTTCCACGACGAGCGCTACCGCGACCTCGCCGCGAACATCGAAAACGGCACCGTGTTCAAGAAGGGTGACACCATCGTGTGGCGTTGCCGCAACTGTGGCTACATCCACGAGGGCACCGAAGCTGTGAAGCTGTGTCCCGCTTGCGCGCACCCTCAGGCGCACTTCGAAGTGCTGACCAAGAACTGGTAGCCCCTGAGTGGTCGCGGCCAGCCGCGATATGAGAAAAGACAGCCCCCGGCGCATGCGTCGGGGGCTGTTGTTTTTTGGGATGGTGCCGCTTGGGGCGGACTAGATGTCTGGCGCGGACGACCGGGCCGGGGACTTCTCCACCAAGTCGCACAGGAGCAGGGCCGCGGTCAGGTCGCTGGCGTTGTCCTGCGTCATGGACGTCATGATGTATTCTTTGAGGGCGTGGCAGGTCTCCACCAGGAGCTGGCTTTTGGCGGCCTCGAAATGGTAGGCCACGTCCAGCAGACAGAGCAGGTGATACTGCCATTCCTCATTGTCCTTCACGTGGTAGCGCAAAATCTCGCGAATTTTCAAAACGGCGAAGACCACGCTTTCCAGTTGTGAATAGTTCCGTGCGAATATCTGCCCGTCGTTGATGACGGGCGGTGGGTACGGTGTGAGCGGTGGTGATGCGACCGCCGCCTTGCGCGCCCTGAAGGCGTCAAGGGATACGACCTGCGGCATGCTCGGCCTCCATCTGTTGCAAATTCACGTGGGCCAGAGACGTCCAAAAGCGTCTCCGCTACACCTCTTTTCGGCGGCGGGGGCCAAAACATTAGGCCCCACCGTCAATTTCCCGCCTTGCTGCATCCGTGAGTCATGGCCGCAGGCCCTGCGCGGCGTGCACAGGCGCGGCGCCGCGGGACCTTCCACGGTATGGACTGCTTTTTGCTTTTGCCCTTGAAGCGCATCCCGCGCGAGCGAAACCCGTCGCCGATGGCGGCACAGGAGCAGGGCAGCCATGAAATACGACTTCGGATTTGGCGAAAAAGGTGCGGCGCTTCGGGCAAACACCGCAGAACAGACCATGCGGGTGGCCTTTCTTGAGGACATGCGCGAAGGCGGCATCTGTGACAGAATGATTCGCGAATACGGCGAGCTGGCATCGGCCATGAGCCAGATGCTGGGAATGCTGAATGAAAAAGGCTTTGAAGACGGCCTGCGCGGCGCGGACCGCGAGCGCTACCAGCGCATCATGGCGCGGATGACCACCTCCGCCAAACGCGCGCGGGGCGTCATTGACGAATCGTCCGAGCTGGAGATGGAATCCCATCTCGTCCTGAGTGGCACTGAAAGCACAATGATGAATTAGCCGCCGCCCGCGGCCTCCGGTTGAGGCAGCGGCGGTGTTTTGACGCAGAGACAGGCACAGGGCCGATTCCGCGAGGGATCGGCCCTGTGCCTGTTTTTGATGGATGGGGGGCGCGGTGGACTATTCGCCTGCGGCGGCGAGGGCGATGTCCGCCAAGGCGTTGACGCATGCCGCCGCAAGGGGGGAGCCGCCTTTGCGGCCCGCAATGGTAATAAAAGGAACATCCGTGCGCTGGGCCAGCAGAGCTTTGGATTCTGCGGCGTTCACGAATCCGACGGGCATGCCCACCACAAGGGCGGGGCGGATGGCCCCGGCGTCGATGTGCTCCATAAGGCGGAGCAGGGCGGTAGGCGCGTTGCCGATGACGAAAATGGCGGGCTGGAGGCGCGCCACGGCGGTGTCCACGGCCATGCGGGCACGGGTGTGGCCGGTGGCCTTGGCCTGGGCCATAACGTCCGGGTCATTCATGAGACAGGCGACGCTGCACCCAAGGGGCGTCATGCGCCGCATAGGGATGCCCATGCGCGCCATTTCGGTGTCCGTGACAATGGCGCACCCCGCAGACAGGGCGGCCACGCCGGAACGCACAGCGCCGGGGGAAAAGCGCACAAGGTCCAGCATCTCAAAGTCCGCGCTGGTGTGGATGAGACGGCGGACAACGTTCCACCTGTGGCCGGTAAAGGGGCGCGGCTCGGGCACTTCCGCGTCGATGATGGCCATGGACGAGGCTTCTATGCCGTGCGGCGAAAAGGCGGTGTGGAGTTTTGGGGTGTCGCTCATGCGGACTGCTCCGTCAGGTTGGCAAGCTGGAAGCGCAGGGTTTCGGCGTCCATGTGGTTGCCGAGGTTCTGGTGGCAAACCATGCGCAGATGCAGGGCCTGTGGCGTTTCGGTAAACGGTTCGGCCAGCGCGAGGGCCTTTTCAAAGTCGCCGCAGTTCATGAGGCTGACGGCAAGGGCAAGGCTGATGCGCTCATGCCCTGGGTTGCCGGTCAGCCCAAGGGCGAGAACGCGGATGGACTCGGGGTATTCCCGGCGCTTTTGCAGCATCATGCCAAGGCCAAGGGCCGCTGTGGCGTCAGGATGGTAGGCGAGGGCGCGACGGAACAGCTTCTCCGCGATGTCCGGCGAGTCCAGCACGTGCAGATTGGACGCGTAGTCGCCGTGGGCGAAGGTCATGCCAAGGCGCGCGAGGAAGTCCGCGTGCAGCGGCGCGAATTCGGGGTCGTCCACCAGTTCGATGGCGTCCACGAATTCCGGCAGCCACGAATAGTAGGTCTCCCGCAGGCGCGCGCCGTAGGCCTCGACCGTGGCGAGGTCCAGAGTGTCGTCCATTTCAAAGTATTTGATGTCCTCAACCGGGGCGTTCCAGACGTCGTCGGTGGCGCCAGTCTTCTCTTTGTACATCTCGTAGAGCTTTGTGCCCGGAAAGATGGACAGAATAAAGAAATGCACAATAAGGGGGCGAATGTCGCGGATGAGGTCAAGGGACGCGGTAATGGTCTCTTCGGTCTCGCCGGGGCTGCCGTAGATGAAATAGGCGCGGGCAAGGATGCCGTAGCGCGTGGTGAGGTCAAAGGCGCGTTTGATGTCCTCTGTGCGGACATTTTTGTTCAGAAACTCGCGGATGTCCTCGCTGCCGGATTCCACGCCGTAGCTGATTTGGATGCAGCCAGCCCGGCGCATCCACGAGAGGATGTCCTCGTCCACGCGGTCCACACGCGAGATGGCCGCCCACTCGATGTTCAGCCCCCGGCGCAGGATTTCCTGACACACGGCGATGACGCGTTTTTTGTCCATGGTGAACGTGTCGTCGGAAACATAAAAGAATGTTTCGCCGCGCTTGGTGAGCAGTTCCAGTTCATCCACAAAATGTTCCGGGCTGCGGAAGCGGACCTTGGCGCCCCACAGGGAGGGGGAACCGCAAAAAGTGCAGCGCCCCGGGCATCCGCGCGAAAGGGCAACGTGCTGGTACGAGAAGTGCCGTGCAGGAATAGGCAGGGCGTCCAGGTCTCGGATGCGTTCGCGCTGCGGGGTGTGGATGATGTTTCCGGCCTTGTCGCGTCGTGCAAGCCCGTGTATGTGGGAGAAGTCTGTTTCAGTATTGGCAAGGGCTTGGGCGATCTCCAGCATGGTGTATTCGCCTTCGCCAATGACGCAGCAGTCCACATTGTCCGATGAGGCAAGGAAAAAGTCCGAAAGAGTCGTGGAGCCGACACCTCCGAAAACATTTATAACTTTGGGGTTCACCTGTTTGGCGATTTCGGCTATTTCAAGCGCGCCGAACCTGTTGGCCTGGAGCACGGAAAAACCGATGAGATCGGGCTTCTTTGCTTCCAGCTCGGCGCGGATGTCATCACCGCAGCCGACTTTGTCGTGCCAGTTGCAGACCTCCACATCAAAGCCGTGCTCCTTGAGCATGGCGGCGATCCAGTAGACCCCGATGGGAACACTGACAACGTCTTCGGTGTGGGTGCGCTCTTCGAGCCAATAGGGATAGATGAGCAGAATGCTGAGTCTGTGAGGCATGGTCGTTGTGTTACGTCCTTGACGGTTGGCAATTGGTTGCGGACCGTTCCGCTCCAGCGGGTGTACCCGAAGCGGAGGTCGACTTCCAGGGAAAACCGGGTAGGCTGCCCGAGGCAGATCTTCACGGTCGTGAAAAAATGAACGATAGGTTTGACGAAGTGGCCTAACATTCATTATATGCTGACCAAGTTTCAACCATGAGCGGATGTCTGAATAAGGGGGGCATCCGCCTGTCCGTGCATGGTTGAAATTGATTATCACGTGTTTACAAAATCTGCGGGATATTTCAGTAAAACGCGAAACATCCTGCAGACCAAGCACGCAAATCTCCCTTCTTCCAACAGAGTGTTGTCTTCCATGAAGCTAGCAGAACTGCTTACGACCCGGCGCGACGATATTCTCGAACGGTGGTTCGACCTCATCGTGAAGACCTATCCCGGTCTGAGCTCCATCTTTTTGAAAAAGGACCACCCCTGGGGCAACCCGGTTGGGGTGAACATCAAGACAGCCATCTCTGGCATCTACGACGAACTTCTTCAGGACGAGGCCTCCGACCGCCTTGCTCCGCTTATCGACACCGTGGTCCGCATCCGTGCGGTGCAGGAGTATTCTCCCTCCGAAGCCACGGCCATATTCATGCTTCTCAAACATGTCGTGCGCGAGGCCGCATCGAAAGAGGTTGAGGAATCCGGCGAAGCGCTTTCGCAGGAATGCATCCAAGACCTGTGGGACTTCGAGTCCAATGTGGACACCGTGGTACTCATTGCGTTCGACATTTATACCAAATGCCGCGAAAAACTCTTTGAGCTTCGGCTGAATGACTCAAAGCAGCGTTTTTCTGGTCTCTTGAGGAGAGCCGGCTTGGTTTGTGACTTCTCGGAGTGGGCCGAAAAAAAGGACGATGATGCTCCGGAGTCCGGTGACGGGTAACTGGCACTGCAACTTTAATCGAGGTAGGGGCTTATGAACGCTTTGTATTCACTGTTCACAGTCTTCGCACTCATCCTGATCGCTCTGTTGGGTGCGGGGGCGCTGGGAATGCATACCCTTTTTGGGATCGTCATTCCCTATTTGGCGATCGCTCTGTTCTTTGTGGGCGTCGTCATGAAGGTGATCGGATGGGCCAAATCGCCCGTCCCGTTTCGCATTCCAACAACTGCGGGACAGCAGCTTTCCCATAGCTGGATCAAACATGACAAGTACGACAACCCCGCCACTGGCTGGCAGGTGTTCGTACGCATGGCAATGGAAGTGCTGTTCTTCCGTTCCCTGTTCCGCAATCTGGCTGTGCAGCGCTTTGGAAGCACCGAGGACGGAGTGGACATGAAGGTCCGCTATGCTTCCGCCAAGTGGCTGTGGCTGTTTGCGCTGATTTTCCATTATTCTTTCCTGATTGTGTTTGTGCGGCACTTCCGTCTGTTTACGAACCCCGTTCCCGCCTTCCTTACCGGCATTGAGTGGGTGGACGGATTCCTGCAGATTGGCGCGCCCACCTTGTACATCACGGACGTCACCTTGGTGCTCGGCGTTACGCTGCTCCTGCTGCGCCGTATCCTGCTGCCGCAGGTTCGCTACATCTCCATGGTGAATGATTTCTTCCCGCTGTTCCTCATCATGGCTGTCGCCTGTTCCGGCATCCTGCTGCGCTTCTTTGCCAAGACGGACGTCATGGGCATTAAGGAGATCACCATGGGCCTGTTCAGCTTCGCGCCCCCGGCGCAGCTGCCTGAGGTTGGCGTGGTGTTCTATGTCCATCTCTTCTTGGTCTGTGTGCTGATCGCGTATTTCCCGTTCAGCAAGCTGATGCACATGGGCGGTGTTTTCCTGTGCCCCACCAGGAACCTGGCCAACAACAGCAGGGCGAAGCGGCACGTGAATCCCTGGAACGATCCTTCCATCAAGGCGCACAGCTACGCCGCCTACGAGGACGAGTTCCGCGAAAAGATGATCGATGCCGGTCTGCCCGTGGAAAAGACCGTCGAACAGGCCGAAACCGAGGCCCAGTAGCCCAAGGAGATAATGATGGCTTGGAATGTGAAACCAGAAGAACTTTTGCAGTACGACTACAAAGTTCCTTCAAAGAATTGGATGGATGTTCCGCCCGAGTTCCATCCGGGCAACTGGTGCTACCCCGGCAAGCCCGATGTGGTGA
Source organism: Desulfobaculum sp. SPO524 (assembly GCF_044987625.1). Lineage (NCBI taxonomy): Bacteria > Pseudomonadati > Thermodesulfobacteriota > Desulfovibrionia > Desulfovibrionales > Desulfovibrionaceae > Desulfobaculum > Desulfobaculum sp. SPO524. The sequence continues at coordinate 128,955 of NZ_JBJDSB010000004.1, forward strand.
ACTATCTCAATGACGCCACCAAGGGCCAGTTCCCCCATGCCAGGGAGTGGACCCCCACCGATGAAGACTGGAAGCTGCCCGAGAACTGGCGCGAAATCGTCAAGAACGCTTTCCGCGAGCGCCTCGATAAGTATCGCTCCTTCAAGGTCTTCATGGACATCTGTGTGCGTTGCGGCGCCTGCGCCGACAAGTGCCACTTCTACATCGGTGGCGGCGACCCCAAGAACATGCCCGTGCTCCGCGCCGAGCTGCTGCGCTCCATCTACCGCGGCGAGTTTACGCTGGCCGGGAAGATTCTTGGCAAGCTCGCCGGCGCCCGGAAGCTGGAAGAGGACGTCATCAAGGAATGGTTCCTCTACTTCTACCAGTGTACTGAGTGCCGCCGCTGCTCGCTGTTTTGCCCCTACGGCATCGACACAGCGGAAATCACCATGATGGCGCGTGAAATCCTCCATGAGCTGGGCCTGAACATCAACTGGATCCTTGAGCCTGCGGCCAACTCGAACCGCACCGGCAACCACATGGGTATCCAGCCTCATGCCTATTACGACATGATGGAGTTCATGGTTGAGGATATCGAGGACATCACCGGTGTGAAGGTGAACTGCCCCGTGAACGAAAAGGGCCACGAAGTCCTCTTCATCACTCCCTCCGGCGACATCTTCGCCGACCCGGGCACCTACACCTACATGGGCTACCTCATGCTCTTCCATGAGATTGGCCTCGACTACACCTGGTCCACCTACGCTTCGGAAGGCGGCAACTTCGGTCTGTTCACCTCCGATTCCATGATGAAAAAGCTCAACGCCAAAATGTACGCCGAAGCCCAGCGACTGGGCGTGAAGTACATCATCGGCGGTGAGTGCGGCCACATGTGGCGCGTCATCAACCAGTACATGGACACCATGAACGGTCCCTCCGGTCTGGAAACCCCGGTCAGCCCCATCACGGGAACGCGCTTCGAGAACTCCGCGTCTACCGGCATGATCCACATCACCGAGTTCACCTCGGACCTGATCAAGCACGACAAGCTGAACCTGGACCCCAGCCGTAACGACCATCTGCGGGTTACCTTCCATGACTCGTGCAACCCGGCTCGCGCCATGGGTCTGCTCGACGAGCCTCGGGAAATCATCAAGAGTGTGTGTAACAACTTCTATGAGATGCCCGAGGATACCATCCGCGAGAAGACTTTCTGCTGCGCTGGCGGCTCCGGTCTGAACACGGACGAGTTCATGGAGATGCGCATGCGTGGCGGTCTGCCCCGAGGCAACGCCCTGCGCCACGTGCAGGAAAAGCACGACGTGAACATGCTCGCCACCATCTGCGCCATCGACCGTGCGACCCTGCCGCCGCTGGCGAACTACTGGGCACCCGGTGTTGACGTAACCGGTGTGCACGAGCTTGTGGCCAATGCCCTTGTTATGAAGGGTGAAGGAAAGCGCGAGACTGACCTGCGCGGTGAAGACCTGCCCAACGTGGAGTAATGGAGGGTACCTAAATGTATGACGGTGGAAAAATCATAGCCGGAATCATTGTGTTCCTCGGCTTGATGACGTTCCCGTTCTGGTACAACGTGGGCCAGGCGGCGTATGAAACGCCCGAGCTGCAGAAGCCCACGAAGGCCAAGGAATGCATCGAGGATGCACAGTGGATGAAGGCAGAACATATGCATCTGCTCAACGAATGGCGCGATGAAGTCGTTCGTATGAACAATCGTATCTACACCAGCAAGAAGACCGGCAAGCACTTCGAGATGAGCCTGCAGAAAACCTGCATGGACTGCCACTCCTCCAAGGAGAAGTTCTGCGACAAGTGCCATGACGCCGCTGCAGTCAGCCCGTACTGCTGGGACTGCCATATCGCTCCCAAGGAGGGTATGTAGGATGAAAAACACTCGACGCAACTTCCTGAAGGTCGCGGGCATCACGGCGCTTGGTGTGGCCGCTGGTGCAGGTAAGGCTGCTGCCAGCTACCTGCCCCATTACGACCACATGACCCCCAGCCCCGAGGCGCGCACCGCGAAGCGTTGGGGTATGGTCATCGATACCCGCAAGTTCCACTCTGCGGACGACTACAAGCCCCTCATCGAGGCCTGCCACAGCTACCACAACGTTCCTGAGTTCGACGGACCGCAGGAAATCAAGTGGATGTGGCTGGAGAGCTTCCACCACACCTTCCCCAATTCTCATGCTGAGTACTTGTCCGAAGATGTGGAGCATCGTCCCTTCCCGCTGCTGTGCAACCACTGCGAAGAGCCGCCCTGCGTGCGCGTTTGTCCTACGCAGGCCACCTTCAAGCGTGAAGAAGACGGCATCGTGATGATGGACATGCACCGCTGCATCGGCTGTCGTTTCTGCATGGCTGGCTGCCCCTACGGCTCGCGTAGCTTCAACTTCCAGGATCCCCGCAAGGGCCTGAAAAAAGAGAATCCCGAGTACCCCACACGCACCAAGGGTGTGGTGGAAAAATGCGACTTCTGCGTTGAACGTCTGGCTCAGGGCAAAATGCCCGCCTGCGTCGAAGCAGCAGAAGGCAAGATCCTCTTTGGCGACCTGGAAGACAAGAACTCCGAGGTCAGGCGAGCCCTGGCGGAAAACTACACCATCCGCCGCAAACCGGACCTGGGCACGAGCCCCAGCGTCTTCTACATCATCTAAGGTGGTGAGCCATGCTGGAAAAAGCGCTTACTGGAGATAAGAGATACTGGAGCTGGATAGGCTTCCTGCTGGTTCTCATCGCCATAGGCTTCGGCGCCTATGTGGTGCAGTTCCAGGAGGGACTGGCTGTCACCGGCATGAGCCGTGACGTGTCTTGGGCATTCTACATTGCCCAGTTGACCTATCTGGTTGGTGTGGCAGCCTCCGGCGTTATGCTGGTGCTGCCCTATTACCTGCACGATTATAAAAAGTTCGGCAATTTGGTCGTCTTCGGCGAGTTTATGGCTATCGGCGCTATCATCATGTGCCTGCTGTTCGTCATCGTCGACCTTGGCCAGCCCCAGAGGCTGTTCAACCTGCTGATCCACCCCACGCCGAACTCCATCCTGTTCTGGGACGCCATGGTTCTGAATGGATACATGCTCCTGAACATCATCGTGGGCTGGGCCTCCCTTGAAGCCCAGAAAAAAGGCGTCCCCTACGCGAACTGGGTGCGCGCGCTGGCAATCCTCTCGATTCCCTTCGCGTTCTCCATCCATACCGTGACGGCGTTCCTGTACGCCGGTATTCCGGGCCGCCACTTCTGGCTGACCGCTATCATGGCTGCACGCTTTCTGGCCTCTGCGTTCTGCGCTGGTCCGGCCATCATGCTGCTGCTGCTCATGATCGTGGAGAAGGTCGCGGACTTCAAGATCGGCAAAGAAGCCGTGCGCACCCTGGCGAAGATCATTACCTACGCCATGGCCGCCAACGTGTTCTTCTTCATGCTCGAGCTGTTCACCGCGTTCTACTCCAACATTCCGGGACACAAGGCGTCCATCGTCTACCTGTTCTCCGGTCTGGAAGGTCACACCGAGATGGTGCCCTACTTCTGGACGGCGGCCGTGTTCGCCATCCTGTCGCTGGTGCTGCTCATCCCGTCCAAGACCCGTAACTGCAAGCCGGTGCTCATCTTCGCCCTCATCATCCTCGTTATCGCAACCTGGATCGACAAGGGCCTCGGCCTCGTCGTGGCTGGTTTCATCCCGAATATGTTCGAGGGTGTTACCCCATACATGCCCACCGGCATCGAGCTGACCATCTCCATGGGCATCTACGCCCTCGGCGCGCTCATCGTGACCGTGCTGTGGAAGATCGCCGTCAGCGTCAAGAAGGAAGCCGCCTCCTAAACGCGCGCTCCGCTTCATGACACCATAAGGCCCGCTCCCCAAAAGGAGCGGGCCTTTTTTGTCGCGCCCGCCGCGGCGTCGGGAAGAGAAAAAGCATGCCTCCGGCGGCTCAAGGAAATGATTTCCTTGAGAATCCTCATAATTTTCGGGGCGGAAGCCGCCCCGAAAATAAGGATGGGTAGGGTCGTCTGTCTCTTTTTTGCTTCACACACTCCCACAGGGATTCTCACCGCCCAGCCACACCCTCCAAGCCCCCCAAAAAAGTCCACACGCCCGAGAGCCATACAGGGGTGACGACCGCCCAATCCACACGCACCCGGCCTGTGCGCACGCAGGATTCTTAAGGACGGTAGTCCTTAAGCCGCCGGAGGCACAATAAGCCCGCGCACAAGCACCACCCCCCAGCCAAAAGGCACCCCAAAGAAACCCGAGAGCCATACAGGGGTGACGACTGCCCAATCTACACGCACCCGGCCTGTGCGCACGTAGGATTCTTAAGGACGGTAGTCCTTAAGCCGCCGGAGGCCAACTAAGCCAGCGCACAAGCACCACCCGTCAGCCAAAGAGCGACCAAAAGAAATATCTCCCACGGTTCCAATCTGTTGTGCTTTGAGCTGTGTGGTGAGCTGTGCTGTTGGCAGGGGAGTTGCTTGTTTTGGTTGTGAATACTGCATTTTCTTGTCGTGTTCTCCTGCGCTTTTGCGTTCGTAATCCATTCCAATGATTTGCGCAGATGCAGTTGTCTGACCGTGGCATGACGCGCCGTGTCGAAAGACTGACACGGGCATTTGTCGTTGCAGCGTGTATCGACGGCTGGGGCTGATGCCTTGGCTGGTGGAAGCGTGAATTGGAGGGGACGATGACGCATTGGGATGATGTTGGGCTTGGGTGCGTGTTGGTTGTGGATGAGCGAACGCTGGTCCAGTCGTTGGTGACGCTGGAGTCGGTGCGCTGGAGGGGGCGTGCTGGGTTGGTGTGCGTGTTCGGCATTGGCGACAGCGTGACGGCGGTGCTGGGGGCGCTGCACTTTCCGGGGATGCGGGTGGTGAACTGCGCTGATGTGCTGGAGAATATTCCGGATGGGGCGACTCCGGCGGACCTTGCCCCGGCGTGTGCGCTGTGGCTGCTGAAGGCGGCCCCGCAGCTTCTGGGAGTGGCGATGCTGTCGCACGAGACGGTGCTGTGCCGCCCGGTGGATGAGCTGTACGCGTCGGCGGCGGAGGACGCGGCGCTGTTTACGTTGCGTGGTGGGCGCGCTCCGGGAACAGGCGCTGATGGCGCGCCGCCGTTTGTGGGCGTGCCCCGATGCCGCGCGGGCTACCAGACGCTGACGCGCTGGACGCGTGCGGCGTTGGAGGGCCGCGCTGACGATGTGGATGACATTATGCGCGGCATTGCGAAACGCGGGGATTGTGCTGTGGTTGCGCCGTGGACTATGGACGCGCCGTTGTCAGGGAAGCTGGATGGCGAGGAGCCGTTGCTGCTGGATGAATGCCTTGTTGGCCTGTGCTGGTTTTGGAAACCGGTGATTATGGAACCGAACACGTTTGTGCCGTGCTTTGATGAATCGTGGCAGCCGGGCCTTGAGGCGCTGGAGCGGGTGGTGCTGCCCATGGTGCGCCGCCTTGCGGCGCTGACGGCGTTGGTGCGCAGTGTGGCGCCGGACTTTGACTGGCGGGTGCCAGTGTCGGCCAAAGCGGTTGGGGCGCGGCATGTGCTGGTGACGTGGCACGAGCCGGGAATGCCGCGCCTGCGGGCGCCGCACCTGCCTGTGCGCTTTGACGGCGATATCGTGGTGTACCTGCCGCCGGAGATGGTGGCGGCCAGCCCGGTGCTGCGCCCTGCGGAAGGGGGCGAGTGCCTGTGGCATATGGATGACCTGCGCGGCGCGCCCCATGACGAGGCGGTGCACGCGGTGGAACATTTGTGCAGCGGGGCGACGGTGCTTGCGGAATTTGCGCAGAATCTGCGCGAGCAGCGCGAGACATTCCCGCGTCATGGGGAGCTTCTTGGGCGCGAGGCCGCATTGCTGGCGGCGTCCGGACAGGGCGAGGCCGCCTGCGAGCGATACCTTGAGGCGTGCGCGGCGGACCCCTTTGATGAAGATATGACGCGAAAGGCGGCGGGGTGCCTGCTGGAATTCGGGCGCGAACAAGAGGCCTTTGCCCTGCTTGGAAACTGGCTGGATGCGTCGCCGGATTCCACAGAACTCTTTGCCCTGCACCAGCGGCTGATGCGGGCACGCATCGCACGATGCATTCAGGAGTGCGACGTGGACGAGACATGGTACGAGCGGCGGCAGTATACGCTGAGCGTTCTGGTGTCCTCCTACGCGGCTGAGGCCTTTATGCGGGAGTGTCTGAGTGATGTGATGAACCAGACCGTGGCCGATGAGCTGGAGGTGCTGGTGGTTGATGCGGCGTCGCCGGAGAATGAAGGGGCGATTGTCCGCGAATTTGCGCAGAAGTATGGAAACATCAGATACATCCGCGCCCCGCGCCGCATTACGGTGTACGAGGCGTGGAACGTGGCGGTGATGCTGGCGCGCGGGCAATTTCTGACGCCGTTTAGCACCAACGACCGCTTGCACAGCGCGGCGTATGAGCGCCTGCTTGCGGCCATCCGCGAAGACCCGGCCATTATGCTGGTCTTTGGCAACACGCGCCTGACGGATGCGCCGCACGGCACGTTTGAGCACCATTCGCCAAGCCCGGAGAGCGGCGGCTATTGGGAATGGCCGGACTATAGCTTTGCGTACAATCTGGATAAACCGACCGTTGGGCCGCACCCGGTGTGGCGGGCCAGCGTGCATGATTCGGTGGGGTACTTTGATGAGCGGTACGAGCGGGTTGGCGATCAGGATTTCTTCCTGCGTGTGGGGCGCGCGCACCGCGTGGTGAACATCCCGGACTTTACGGGGCTGGCGTGGCTGGACCCGGACGCGGTGTCGCGAAATATCGCGGCTGTGCGGGAATTTGGGAGCATCCAGCGTCGGTATAAGCGCCGCGCGTATGCGGACATTGTGGAGAACGTCATTGCGCAGAATGCGGTGTCGCTGGCCGAGGATACCCTGCGCGCGGGCGGCAGGGGCGCTGGAGTACCTTTGGCGGGGCGCTTGGTGCATGGCTTGCCGGATACGGCGCTGGTGCGCGGCATGCGCAAGCTCATAGCCCGCATGGAGGAGCGCGCCCTATGAGTGCTGTCAGCGTGTGCATCCCCGTGTACGGACGGCAGGAGCTGACCCTGCGGTGCCTTGAGGCGCTGTGCCGCCATAGTCCGGCGCGGGCGCTGGAGGTTGTGGTGGTGGATAATGGCTCGCTGGATGGGACGCCCCAGCGTGTGCCGCAGCGCGGGGCGGAACTCTTTGGGGAGCGGTTCCTGTACGTGCGCCGGGAGCGCAACGACGGGTTTGCCATTGCCTGCAACGAGGCCGCGCGGCATGCCACAACGCCCATGCTGTTCTTTTTGAATAACGACGCGGAGGTCTGCGAGGGGTGGCTTGAGCCGCTGCTCAAGGTGTTCCGCGAGGAGCGGCGCATTGGCGCGGCTGGGCCTGTGCTGACGTACCCGGAGACGGGGCGCGTGCAGCACTGCGGCATTGCCTTTGATCCGTTTTTGCATCCTGTGCACCTGTACGAGCACTTTCCGCCGGACCATCCGGTGGTGCGGCATCGCCGGCGGGTGCAGGCCTTGACCGCGGCGGCGCTGATGGTACCGGGACAGGTTTTTGCAGATGTTGGTGGCTTTGATGAGGGATACGTCAACGGGTATGAGGATATGGACCTGTGCCTGCGGCTTCGCGGTGCGGGGTGGCGGCTTGTGTGTGTGCCGGAAAGCCGCGCCGAGCATGCCACCAGCTGTACCCCAGGACGGTTTGCCAACGAGGACGCCAACGTCCGGCGCTTTCGCGAGCGCTGCGGAGAGGCCCTTGTGCCCGACGCGCACCGTATCTACGAGGCGGACGGCTTTTTGCCGCGGTTTAACGACTGGCTGTCGCTGTATGTGGCAATGCCGGGGGAGACGCGTGTGGCGCTGGACGCGGGAGTGTGGACGGAGCGCAAGGCTGTGGAACAGACCCTGAAGCGCCACCCGTTGTGGGAGAACGGCTACCTGTTCTGGCACGACATTGCGGAGCGTGAAGGGTGCGCAGACACGGCATTTCTCGCGCGGTTCTTGCGGGCGGCGCTGTTTCCGGGCCGGGAGAGTTTTATTGATTTTGCGCAGGCGGCGGGAAATACGGGTGATGTGATCACCCAGCGCATTGCCATGGCCCGCCTGAAGCAGGCCGAGGCGCGCCAGCGCGACGGCGAGGGGCTTCGGGCGCGCGCCGATGCCATTGCCGACGCCGCCGAACGCAGCGGCGACGACGTGGCCCTGCGGATGTGCGTGCAGTGGTTCCGGGGCGAGGGGCGCGGCGGGGCGCGCTGAAAGGGTGGCAGCCTGTGTGACCGCTAAAAGGGGTGCTGGCGCACGGCCAGCGTGCTAAACGCCTCAGGTCCCGCCGTAGCCGACAGTGACGGCGCCGTCCTGCACTATGACCGGGACAAGGCGCTTGCCGCTGGAATGCTCCAGCATCTCGCGCATTTTGTCCGGGTTCTGTTTGACGTCATGGTATGCTGCGCCGGGGTGGGCCGACCTGGCCTTTTCCGTATAGGGTCAACCAGCTTTGCCGTAGATGATGATGCTCATGGCGTCTCCTCGGATAGGTGGTTTCGATAGATAGTCCGTGAAGACGCGGTGGTTGTCAATGTGTGCGTAGGTTCGCGGCGGCGAGGAGGCTTTCGGCCTCCCGCGCGGGCACGGGCTGGGAGAAGTAGAAGCCCTGCGCGCAGGGGCAATCGTACCCGCGCAATTTGTCCGCCTGCTCGGGAATTTCCACACCTTCGGCCACGGCGCTAAAGCCAAGATTCTGCGCCAACCCAACAATGGAGCGGACAATGGTGCCGCAGTCCGCGTCCGTGCAAATGCGCGAGACAAGGCTGCGGTCGATTTTTATGACATCAATGGGGAATTCCACCAGATAGCTGAACAGCGAATACCCGGTGCCGAAGTCGTCCATGCTAATGAGAATGCCCATTTCCCGCAGGCGGCCCAGTGTTTCCACGGCCACGGGGGCGTTTTGCATCAGCACGGTTTCGGTGATTTCAAACTTTAAGAGATGCGGCGGCGCGCCGGTGTCGCGCAGAATGTCGCGCACGTCCCCCAGCAGGGTGGGCATCATGAATTGCCGCGCGGAGAGATTGACGCTGACGGGGATGCTGAGGCCGCAGGCGTCGTGCCACTGGCGGACCTGACGGCAGACTTCGGTGAGCACCCATGCCCCAAGGGGAATGATGAGGCCGGTGTCCTCGGCAATGGGGATGAAGTCGTCGGGAGAGATGCGCCCAAGCTCCGGGTGATTCCAGCGGATGAGCGCCTCCAGCCCGGACATGTGCCCGGTGCCGAGGTCCACGATGGGCTGGTAGTATAGCTCAAAGTCCTGCTGGTCGAGGGAGCGGCGCAGGTCGGTCTCCAGCTTGAGTTGCCGTACGGCGTGGCAGTGCATTTTGTTGTTGAAGACCTTGAAGCGGCCACGTCCTTGCTCCTTGGCGCGGTACATGGCGGTGTCCGCGTCGCGCAGGATGGATTCCGCGTCCGCGTAGTCCTCGGAGATGAAGACAATGCCGATGCTGGCGGCGGTGAAGACCTCGCACCCGCCAAGGCGAGTGGGGCGGGTGATGGTGTGCAGAATGCGTTTGGCTACCTTGATGCTTTCGCGCGGGGCGCTTACGTCGTCCAGCAGTACGGCGAATTCGTCGCCGCCGAAGCGGGCGACGGTGTCCACGTCGCGTACGCAGGTGGTCAGGGTCTTGGCCACATGCGTCAGCAGCAGGTCGCCCACGGTGTGCCCGAGGCTGTCGTTGATGACTTTAAAGCGGTCAAGGTCCAGATACAGCACGGCGAACAGCGTTTCGGGCGAGCGCTTTTTGCGCCGCATGGACATGTCCAGATGATTGAGGAACAGACTGCGGTTGGGCAGGCTGGTCAGGGGATCGTGAAAGGCTTGGTGCTTGAGCTGGGCCTCGTATTCCTTGCGGCGGGTGATGTCGTCCACCGAGCCTTCAAAGTGCAGAATCTCGCCGCGCTTGTTGCGCACACACCGCGCATTGAAAGCCACCCAGATGATTTGTCCATCCCGGCGGCGGGCGCGGGTTTCGTGGTTGGAGACACTCCAGTTGGTGAGCAGTTTGCGCATGAAGGGGCGGTCGTCGCCTTCCTCAAGCAGCGGCGACGCGCCAAGGGCGCTGAAGGCCGTGAGCAGCTCCGCTGGCGTGTCGTAGCCAAAGATGCGCGCCATGGCGGGGTTGGCGTCGGTGTAGGTACCGTTTGGCGCAATGCGGAAGATGCCCTCCGTGGCGTTTTCGAAAATGCTGCGGTAGTCGGCTTCGGCCTCGCGCAGGGCATTTTCGGCAATTTCGCGCTCCAGAATTTCCGCCTTGAGCTTGGCGTTGGCCTGCTCCAGTTCGGCGGTGCGCTCGCAGACGCGGCGTTCCAACCTGTCGTGGGCCTCGCGCAGTTGTTCTTCCACGAATTTGCGTTCCGTGATGTCGCGGATGATGAAGACGACGTCCGCGTCTGCTCCGCGCGGAATGACGGAGACCGAAAGCTCTATAGGGAATTCCAAATCGCCGAGAACGGTTTCGAACTCCGCCGTGCCCCGGCGAGTGGCGGCTGGGGCGTCGGCGCGGGCGGAGAGGGAGATGCCCGTCAGCGTGGCAATGTCGTCCATGGACTTATGGAGCAGGTCGCAGATGGTTCGGCTGCGCAGTTCCTGTTCGGACAGGAGGAACATATCCAGCAGCGCGGGGTTGGAGGAACGGATGACGCCCATGCGGTTGGTAACCACAATGCCATCCGCCGTGGTGTTCATGATGGCGGTGAATGTGGACTGCGTGTCGGACAGTCGCGTTGTGGCGTCGTCCGCGGACTTTTTGAGCGAGGCGATGGACCCTGCAAGCTCGCGGGTGGTGGAGCGGATGGCGCGGGCGGCGTCGCCTACTTCATCGTCGGAGGTGATGCGCAGGTCGGCGGTAAAGTCGTGCCCGCGAACTTTGCGCGCATACTCTGCCAGATGCCGCAGCGGACGTGTTAGCCTGTTGGTGTAGACCCATGCGGCAAGGGCAAACAGCGCGAAGAAAGCCAGCGCAAGAATTTGGTGGTCCAGAATGGAGCTGTGCAGGGCGCTTTGGACCGGGCGGTGGTCCATGCCCACGTGCACGGTTAGGTCCGTGCCTGCCACAGGGCAGGAGCCGTCAAGGTAGCTCTGGGACTGTGCGGCGGAGATGCGGCGGATGCCGGTGGCGCTGGCCTGCATGGTGGCGGTCAGGAGCGGCTGTGGCACCTCGCCTGTAAAGGTATGGGCCACAGGGCGGCCCGCACTGTCGGTGACGAGCACATAGGACACGCCGTCAATAGTATCGATATGGCCCAAAAGCCCATCCAACGGCTCGGCCGCGCCGTTGGCCTGCGTGACGTCGCGCGCGAGGTTGGCGGCAAGGGTTTGGGCGATGGCGAGGGCTTTGCCCTCGTGCTCTGTGGTGAGGCGGGTGGACAGGCGCCACGCGGAGTATCCGCCGGAGGCGAGAGCCAGCGCGCCGAAAGCAATGATGAGAAAGACGAGAACGCGGAGAAAGATGCGCGGTGATGGCATGTTACATTCCTCCGGGGGGCAGGGCGGACATGACGCCGCGTCCGGGGCGTAGGGGCGCAGAAGCGACGCGCGGGAAAAAGGCACGATGGCCGGTGTGCACAGTGACGGAGCGTGGTGGCGGCAACGGGAAAGGAGATGTGAGCGTCATGCAGGCTCCGGATATGCGTTATGGTGTGGAATGTATTGACGGTGCATATCACTTTATCTATTGCTGTTCAATGCTTGTGCAATAGTCTGTTTTTCTTGTGCGTGGTGTTGGCTGTTTGTTGCGCCGTTTTTGTTGACGCAATGTATGCTTTTGCAGCGGGAGTGCATGCAGGTGAAGAGACGCCAATTTCTGCAGATGGCAGGGCTTATCCCGGCTTTGACGCTGGCGCGGCCTCGGCAGGTTCTTGGGGCGGTCGCAGGGCGGACGCGTTGGCGCATGGGTGTGCAGTGGACGGCGGACATGCCGCTTTTGACGCGCGGGGCCTTTGCCTTTGCGCGCGAGGTTGCCCTTGTGTCCGAATCGCGCCTGGCCATTGATGTGAACGTGGCGGGCGAGGGAGCACCGCCCGGAGGCATCCTTGCGCAGGTGGCGGCGGGCGAGTTGGACTGCGGGCACGTGCTTTTTAGCCACCAGCAGGGCACTGGCGCGGCGCTGGAGGTGTTTGCTTCGGTCCCCTTTGGGCTGGATGCAGCGGGCATGAATGCGTGGCTGTATCATGGCGGCGGGCTGCCACTGCTGCGCGAGGCGGCGCTGGAGCGCGGCGTTTTTGCCCTCCCCATGGGCGATACTGGCGGCGGACCCTTTGCATGGACGCGTGGCGTCGATGTCGCCACGGATGGCGTGAGCGGGCTGCGACTGCCGGCGCGCGGGCTCGGCGCCCGTGTGCTGGCCGCCGCCGGGGCGCAAGTGCCGGAGGGGCTGCCCGCAACCGGTGCGGCGATGAAGGCGGCATTTGCCTCACAGCACCTTGATGGGGCATGGTGGCATGGGCTCGCCTGCGAAATGGCCCTTGGTCTGGACGCGGCGGCGGACGCCGTGCTGTTGCCGGGATGGCTGCGGCCCTCGGAGCGCCTTGTCTTGATACTGAATAAGGCCGCGTATGAGGCGCTTCCCGCCGTGGTGCGGCATATGCTGGACGTGTGCGCCGCGCAGGCGGACCTGCGCATTCAGGCCGCGTGCCGCCACGCCGCCGCGGCGGGCTGGGCGGACCTGTTGCGGCGCAGGCCCGATATGCCACGATATTTCCCGGCGCGGCAGCTTCGGAGGTTGCATGACGCGGCGGATGATGTTTTACAGACTGTGGCGGCCGGGGACGGATTGGCGTCCAAGGTGCTTGGGCAGTACCGTGCGGCGCTCCCGCGCGCGGGGCGTGGTGGCCGGTGGCCAGGAAACGGCGGGACCCGTGGGACCGCATGACTCGAATTCTTACAAGGATGACAACAGATGAAGATCGTCGTTTTGGATGGACAGACGCTGAATCCGGGTGACAACCCGTGGCTTCCCATAGAAGAGTTGGGTGATGTGACCGTCTACCCCCGCACCGAGCCGGAGGACATCGTGGAGCGCGCTCAGGGCGCGCGCATGGTGCTCACCAACAAATCGGCGCTGACGGCGGATGTTATCGCCCAACTGCCGGACATGCGCTACATCGGCGTACTGGCCACAGGCTTTGACATGGTGGACCTTGAGGCCGCCGGACGGCGCGGCATACCCGTGTGCAACGTCCCCGGCTACGGCACCAACGCCGTGGCGCAGTTTGTGTTTGCCATGATTTTGGAGCTGAACCACCGCGTGCGCGACCATGACCTCAGCGTCAAGGACGGCGACTGGGCGCGCAGTGAGGACTGGTGCTACTGGCGCTCGCCGCAGGTGGAATTGACGGGCCAGACCATGGGCGTTGTGGGCTTTGGCGCCATCGGCAGCCGCGTGTGCGAGCTTGCCCACGCCTTCGGCATGCGCGTGCTGGTGAATACCCGCACCCCCAAGCCCGTGCCGGACTACGCGCCCTTCAGCTACGCCTCCATCGAGCAGGTGTTTGAGCAGTCCGACGTGGTCAGCCTGCACTGCCCGCTGACGCCGGAGAATGAAGGCTTTGTGGATGAGGCGCTGCTTTCGCGCATGCGTCCGGACGCGCTGCTGGTGAATACCTCGCGCGGGCGGCTTATCAATGAACCTGACCTTGCCGCCGCACTGCATGCGCACAACCTTCGCGGCGCGGCGCTGGACGTGGTCTCCCACGAGCCCATCGCCCCGGACAATCCGCTCCTCACCGCGCCGGGCTGCCTGTTGACCCCGCACATCGCGTGGGCGTCGCTGACCGCGCGGCAGAACCTGATGCGTCAGGCCGCCGCCAATATTCACGCCTTTCAGCAGGGCCGCCCCATTAACGTGGTCAACGGCGACCTGCTTGTGGGCTAGTTCGCTCCCACGCGTTTTCAGCTCTTCCCGAGGGCAAGTGATACGAAAAAAGCCCCCGCATATGCGGGGGCTTTTTTCGTGGGCATCTGGCGCCGGCCACCTCGTTTGGGGCAGACCGGCTTAGTGCGCGGGGCTGCGCCGCGGCGCTTTGGCCGGGAGCGGCTCCACAAAGCGCAGGCGCAGGAAAAATCCAAAGCCGCCGCCAAGGGCGATGCCCAGCATATTGGCCGCTGCATCCGCCAGCGTGCACCGGCGGTTTGGCAAAAAATTCTGCCAAAATTCAAGGGAAAAGCCGAGGAGCAACAGCACCAGAAGGGCGGCAAGGGCCACAGTGCGGGTGCGGAAGGCTGGCGCAGCCACGGTTGCCAGCATGGCGAAGGCCATGAAGTGGAGGACGTTGTCAAGCGAAACAGAGAAGAACAGCGTCTTGTACGGCGGCATAAACCCGGAAAACAGGCTCACGGCCACCAGCGTGCAGATGCCAAGCACAAAAAGCAGGAAAAAGGCGCGCCGCAACAGCTCGCCATTGTGGGTATCATCCATGCGGGAGTTAGCGGTCCTTTCTGCGTGTGATGAGGTAGCGCGTCAGACCGGCCAGCAGGCCGCCGGTCACGCCAAGGAAAAATGCCCGGGGCGGGTCGAAGTGGAAGGCGAATGTGGCGATGACCCCAAGGGCTCCGCCAATGAGCACGCCGCGAAACAAGGCTTCCTTCATGAGTCGTCCTGTGGCTTTTGAGGTTTTTGGTGCAAGGCACCATACCTGTTTGTCCCGGCTTACGGAAGGGGGAAAGTTGGCGCTCCATCCCCCGGATTGGCGGCCGGCGGGGGCTAATAGGGGTAAAGGGTTTCGCCGTCCCAGTACTGGGTGTGGTTGTGGAAGGCTTTCCACGCAAACCACATGCAGTCCATGCCGGGCATGGGCGCAAGGCGCGTTTCCCGCAGGCGGCCCTGCACGGCCACGCCGTGGTGGTTCCACTGGGTGTGAGTTTCTGTGTCGCGGATAACGCCGTCCACCAGCTCGAAATGCAGGGGCCTGTCATTTACTGTGGCGGCAAAGGTGCGCACCGTGTCCAGTTGCGGGTCGTAGAAGGCGGCGACGGGATTGAGGCCGAACCCGAGGGTGACGGCCGTGGCGGCTTTCACGGCGTCCTTGTTGATGGCAAGGGCGGAGCCGCCATGGTCGGCAAGGCCTATGACGCGCGTTTTGGGGTGCACGCGGGTGTCCGTGTGCAGCAGGGGATAGTACGACCCCCCGGTGTCGTAGTAGGTGCCGCTGCGGCGGTAGGAGCCATACGGGTCGCGGCTGTAATTGACGTTCGGTCCGGAGCGAGGGCGCGAGAGCACCTGCGCGTCGGGGTAGACTTCCCGCGCGCGTTCCCATGTGGTCCACAGCAGGCCGAACCGCTGAAGGAATTCGCCCTTTACCGGGCCGTCGATGGCTTGGCCCAGAATCTGCGGCCAGCGCGCGCCGGTGGAGCGGTCGTAGAGGATGCGGTTGGAGTTGAGGAGCTGGTTGGTGGTGCCAAGGCTGGTGGCGTCGCCTTCAATGCGGCCAATGTAGCCGATGAGGCTGCCCGTGAAGGGGCAGTAGGTAACGCAGCGGAACTGCTCATCGCCCGCAATGTTGACCACCTCGTGCCGCAGCAGGACGAGGCGGGGATAGATGCGGACCTCGCCGTCCGGGGCTTCCTCCACAAAGACGACTTCGTCGCGCTCCAGCACCAGCGAGGCGTTGGCTACGGAGATAAAGCGCGGACGGTCTACAGGACGGACAAGGTCGCGGGCTTGGTCGTCGCCGACGGTGTAGGCCTCAAAGGCCTTGAGGCGTTCCTCGGTGAGGGGGCGTGCGGTGGCGCAGGCGGGGTACAGCACCGCCGCCACGGCGAGTGCGGCAAGGGCGGCTGGGAAAAAACGCAGCATTGCAAGGGGGATGAGTCTGTTTCGCATGGTGTTCTCTTCGGCCATAACAGACTCCGACTTTAGCCGTGGGCGGCGTTTCGCGCAAGGCGCAGGGCAAAAATCGCCGCGCAGAGGGCAGATGCGGCACAGGCGACCCCCGCAGGGCGTACGCGGCGGGGCGTTATGTGCACGAGGCGGCGCGGCTCCGCCACCGGGGCGCGGATGGATGCATCAGGGCCAACGCCGGGCTGGCCCTGATACATAGGCTAGTTCCAGAACGTCTGCATGGACGTGGCGGAACCGGACAGCAGCATCTGGAAGGAGCCGCCGAACATATCGTCGCCGGTCTGGGCAAGGTAGGCGGCAAGGCCCGTGCGGGCGCGCATCACCTGCGGATTGTGGGCGGTCTTGAAGCCCATTTCCGTCATCTCGGCAATCTGGTTGTAGGCCTTAACCAACTGCGGATCGTCCTTGAAGAGCTGTTCGATGGCGTCGGCGTGCTCGTGGTCGCCGGCCACGACAATATTGCCCTCTTCATCCTGGCGCAGGGAAAAATCTTCAATCTCCGAAAGGCCTTCGTCTTCCAGCCGCTTGTTCACGGTGTTCAGGAACACCTCGCGCATGCTCTGCATCTGGGCCTGCAGGTCGTCGAGCACGTTGGTGGTGGGGCTGGTGCGGACCATGGCGCTGAGACGGTCACCCATGGAGGAGAAGGTCACGTCGTCAAGAGTGCGTTCCTCTTTGCCGCTCTGTTTGCGCGCGGCGGCTTCCTTGGATTCCTCGTCGCCGATTTTAACGGACATTTGGTTGGTCAGGCTGTTGTAGACGCCACTGATGGCCATATGCGTATCTCCTTCTTCTTTTGGTGGTAAAAGTTGCCGCTGTGGCGGCTTAAGGGGGTGAAATGCATAAGGCGGGCCAATGTGCGCCGCCCATAAAAAAGGCCACCCCCGAAGGGGTGGCCAAAGAGCCTGTGGTGTTTGCGGAGCGGGTTAGGCTTCGACCCGTTTACCAGCCACCCGCACCAACACAACGATGGCGACAAGGCCGGCAGGCAGCACGATCTCGATAGGCAGGCCAAGGCCAGCCGGGATGTAGCCAAAGAGGATGGTCACGGAGGCGACGGAAAGCGCGTAGACAATCTGCGTTCTGACGTGGTCCAGATGGTCGCACGCCGAACCCATGGAGGACAGGATGGTGGTGTCCGAGATGGGCGAGCAGTGGTCGCCGAAGATGGCGCCGGTCAGCACCGCGCCAATGTTCATGATGACGTAGCTGTGTTCGGGGTTGATGGCGTAGGCCAGCGGAATGGCCAGCGGCATCAGAATGCCCATGGTGCCGTAGGACGTGCCCGTGGCAAAGGAGATGAACGACCCCAAGATGAAGATGATGGACGAGAGCAAAAACGCCGGAATGGCGTCCGACAGCACCTGCACAAGGTAGGTGGCGGTGCCCAGCTCCTTGATGATGGCGGACAGCGACCACGCCAGCAGCAGGATAACGGCGGTGATGTTTAGCGACTTCACGCCCTGCACCCAAATGGACACGGCCTGTTCCAGCTTCAGGATGCCCCGGCAGATGCCGATAAGCACGGCAAGAATGCCCGCGATGAGCGCCGCCTGGAAGAGCACCACAGAGGCGTCGGATGCGCCGAAGCACTCCTGAATCACGCGGAAGGACAGGGGCGACTCCTTCACCATGGCGATGATTGCGGCGTCGCTCCCGGCCATGATGACATCGCGGCCGTTGAAGTAGAAGCCAAGGAAGGCTGCCACGATAAGCGTGCCAATGGGGATGATGGCGTACCAGATGCTGGGCGTGATGTTGGGGTCGGGCTCCAGTCCGGTGGCTTCATCGGCAACCATGGGCTTGGCGTCGTCGCCGAGCACCTTGCCGGATGTGCGGGCGCGCATCTCGGCCTTGCGCATGGGACCAAACTCGCGCAGCAGGAAGATGGTGGCGATGATAAAGCACAGGATGAAGATATTGTAGAAGCGGTAGGGGATGGTCTCCACAAACGCGCCGTAGGCGTTGGCTTCAATGCCAACGGCCTGGAAGCCGTCGCGGATGAGGCCAATCTCGTAGGCCACCCAGGTGGAAATGAGGGCAATGCCCGCGATGGGCGCGGCGGTGGCGTCGATGATAAAGGCCAGCTTCTCGCGCGAGACCTTCATCTTGTCCGTAACCGGACGCATGATGGGGCCAACGGTCAGGGAGTTGGCGTAGTCGTCAAAGAAGATGAGGATGCCAAGAATCCACGTCACAAACTGCGAGCTGCGCGGGGAGTTGGCGCGGCGGGCGAGGGCTTCGGCAATGGCCTTGGCGCCGCCCATTTTGGACACAACGGCAATCATGCCGCCGATGGCAAGGCACTGCAGGACGATGCCCGCGTTCCACGGGTCCGCCAGCGAGGCAAGAATCTCGTTGGACAGGCGCAGGAAGCCATGAACAATGCCGTTGTAGATGTTAAATCCCTTGCTCTCCAGCATGAAACAGCCGGAAAAGACGCCAATGAACAGGGAGAAGATGACGTTCTTCGTCATGAAGGCCAACACGATGGCGACAAACGGGGGGATAAGCGTCCACGCCCCGTAGTATTTCGCGTTGACCGGGCCGAGGCTGGCGTCAGCGGCGAAGGCGTATCCGGAAAGCAGTGTGACAAGTGCCACGGCCAGCGCCATGACGGTGGGAATCCTGTGCATCAGTCTTTGTCCCATTGGAAATGAACCTCTCTTAAGCTCTTGAGCGTGCTGTGCGCGTATGTGCGCGGTCATAATGAAACCATTGTGCAAACACCACGGGGCAATAGCCCAAAAGCGCGGCCCGGAGGGGTACTCCGGACCACGCTGATCGGCTGGCTCTTCTTAGCGGGGCGCCGCGCGTGTCAGACGCGGCGCAGTACGCATAGCCTTTCGGCTACCGTTTTCGAGATTTGGGAAAGCCGAGCAGGATGCTCAGCACGGCTGCTGCTGCGAGAATGAAGCAGTAGTACATGTTCCCCACGATATCGAGGGGAGAGATGGCGGCGATGGAGCCGGCGAGGAGGATCTGCGCGCTGTAGGGAATAAGCCCCTGAACCACGCAGGAGAAGATGTCGAGAAGGCTGGCGCTGCGGCGCACGTCAAGGTCCGTCTTGGTGGCGATTTCCTTGGCGACACCGCCGGTGACAATGATAGCCACGGTGTTGTTGGCGGTGCAGCAGTTCACAAGGGAGACCAGAGCGCTGATGGACAGCTCTCCGGCGCGCTTGCTGCGGCTGCCCTTGGTCAGGCGCTCGATAAAGTTCAAGATGGCCGTAATGCCGCCACCCTTCTTGATGAGCGCGCTCAGGCCGCCAATCATCAGCGACAGCACAAGAATCTCATGCATGCCGGTAAAGCCGCTGTAAATGTCCTTGGACAGCTGCAGCAGGGAGTAGGCGTCCATGTACAGCAGGCCCACACCACCAGCCAGCGCAATGCCAACGGACAGAACGATAAAGACGTTCATGCCGCTCAGCGCAAGGCCAAGCACCGCAATGTAGGGCAGGACCTTGACGAGCTCATAGCTGCCCTCGGAGTGCACGTGGCCGCTCACGCCAAGCACAGCGAAGATGATAACGCTGATGATGGCGGCGGGCAGGGCGATGAGGAAGTTCATCTTGAACTTGTCCTGCATGTTGCAGCCCTGTGTGCGGGTGGCGGCGATGGTGGTGTCGGATATCATGGAAAGGTTGTCGCCGAACATGGCGCCGCCAACAACGGCGCCCATCAGCATAGCAAGGGAGATGTCTGTTTTGGCGGCCACGCCAACGGCGATGGGTGCTACGGCCGCAATGGTCCCCATGGATGTGCCCATGGCGGTTGAAATAAACGCGCCAATAACGAAAAGACCGGGCAGAACCATGGTAGCCGGAACGATGGAAAGACCAAGATTCACCGTGGACTCAACGCCGCCAACAGCGCTGGCGACGGAGGCGAAGGCACCCGCAAGCAGGTAGATCATGCACATGGTGACGATGCTGTACTCGCCTGCGCCTTCGATGAATGTGCCGATACTTTCGGACGTCTTTTCCCGAGCCAACAGGACCGCGAGAACAATGGCCGGTAAAATGGCCACCGTCGCAGACACCTGATAAAAGGCCATCTCCGTACCCGAAATGGTCAACCAGACCCCGGTACCGATGAAGATGACCAGAAATACCGCCAGCGGTAGCAGCGCCAGCGCATTCCCCTTGCCTGAATTCATTGGAAAAACCTTCCCTTGATGCAGACCCCGCATGCGCGGGGGCTAAACGTGAAAATTGCTGTGTCAAGACCCAAAAGACGACATGAGTACGCCGAGATTCTGTAAAATGCAAGTGCGCTCCGTTGCAGAAAGCGCGGTGGCACTGTCGGCAGTCGCGAGGTGCGGGCGTAGTGCATTTCTGCCGGGTCGTGCGGGCAAATCCGGGCCGTGGATGCAAAAGCGCGCCGGATGCAACGGCAGTTGCCATCCGGCGCGCTGTGTTTTGCGTGGTTTTCCTCCGCCGCGTCAGCTGGCGTCGCGCTCCGCGTCCGTGCCGGGCAGGGGCGTCTTATTCCGCTCGTAGCGGAACTCGTAGCGCAGGCCGGAGAGCAGGCACAGGCATAGGAGGAGCATAATGGCCGAGAACGGCAGCGCCGCGGCAATAGCCATGCGCTGCAGTCCCTCAAGCCCGCCCGTAAAGAGCAGAACGCTGGCCGTGGCCGACACCGTCAGGCCCCAGATAATCTTTTTGCTGGTGGGCGGATTGTCCTGCCCGCCGGATGTCATCATGGCCAGCACGAAGGTGGCGGAGTCCGCCGAGGTGATAAAGAACACCACCAGCAGGACAATGGTCAGCACCGTGAGCACGCCGCTGAGGGGGTAGTGGGCATAGAGCTGAAACAGGCCGGTGGAGACGTCCTCGGCGACGGCGGCGGCAATGCCTGCGCCCTGATGCAGTTCCAGTTCAAAGGCCGCGCCGCCAAAGACGCTGAACCAGACAAAGGTCAGCAGGGTGGGCACCAACAGCGCGCCGGTGACGAACTCGCGGATGGTCCGCCCGCGCGAGATGGACGCCACAAACAGCCCCACAAAGGGCGACCAGGAAATCCACCACGCCCAGTAGAACAGCGTCCAGCTTTGGGTCCACTCCAGTCCGCGGAAGGGGTTGGTGGACAGGCTCATGGTGAACAGCGATGAGGCGTAGTCCGCCAGCGTGCTGATGAAGATGTTCATAATCATGGTGCTGGGTCCGACCACCAGCATAAAGGCGAGGATGGTGATGGCCAGCATGACGTTGGCCTTGCTGAGCAGTTGGATGCCCTTGTCCAGCCCGGTCATGCTGGAGATGATGAACAGCACCGTCACCACGCCGATGATGGCAAGGGTGCTGGTGAACGTCGCCTCAAAGGGCAGCACGCTGGCAAGGCCGGTATTGATCTGCATGGCGCCAAGGCCCAGCGAGGTCACAATACCGAACACCGTGGCGAAGACGGCGAGGATGTCGATGGTGTAGCCCGCAGGGCCGAAGATGCGCTTGCCCAGCAGCGGGTAGAAGCAACTGGAGAGCAGCGGGCGCATGCCGCGCCGGAAGGAAAAGTAGGCGATGGACATGCTCATGACGATGTAGATGGCCCACGGGTGCACGCCCCAGTGGAAAAAGCTGTAGCGCATGGCGAACTTGGCGGCCTCGGGCGAGGCATCGTCAATGTAGGCCGGCGGGTTCAGGTAGTGGCTCATGGGTTCGGCCACGCCCCAGAAGATGAGGCCAATGCCCATGCCTGCGGCAAAGAGCATGCTGAACCAGCCAAAATAGGAAAAGCGCGGTTTTTCGTGGTCGTGCCCCAGCTTGATGTCGCCGTAGCGGCTGAAGGCCATAAAGATGCAAAACGCCAGAAACAAAAAGGCCGAGAGCAAATACGTCCAGCCAAAGTGGGTGATGATGTTGGTGTGCATGAGGGCGGTCCACCCATCAAGGCGCTCCGGCGCCACAATGCCCACAAGCACGAGAATGAGGACGATAAGCAGGGATATGCTGAAAACAATGTTTTTGTCGTGTCTCACGCTGAGGATCCTTCTTCCTTGGCAATCTGGCGGGCCACCGGGTGCTGGTCCGGCAGAAGGCACAGGTTCGGAATGATGAAGACGCTGCACGGGGCCTTGTGCAGCAGCATCTCCGCCGTGGACCCCACGATGCGCGTCATGGCGTCGGGGTCATCGGACTTGCCTACCACGATGAGGTTTGCGCCCTTGGCGCGCGCCTGCTTGACGATGGTCTTGGTCACCATGCCGATGGATTCTATGACCTCCAGCGTGTCGTAGGCGTGGGCGCATTCGGCCGCAAGGCGCTGCAGACCGGCGCGCAGGGTTTCGCGCCGTTGCTGTTCCGTCTCCGGGTCCGGGGCGCGGCGGCCGACGTGCAGCAGATAGAGCGTATGCGCGCGGAAGCGGCTGTCGCGCAGGTAGGGCATCACCGTGGCGTCGGTGTGCTGCAGGTCGGTGGCGTACATCACGCGTTCAATTTTGGGGGATTCGCCGATGAGGGCGGGCTTGTAGAGGAACGTCGGCATATTGCTCAGGCGCAGGATGTCCGAGTCAATGCTGCCCAGCAGGGCCTGGCGCAGCAGGGCTTTCGGCTCCCACAGGATGGCGATGTACGCCGCGCCCGTCTCCTCCGCCACGCGGATGATTTCCGTTGGCGCGTGGCCGTTGCGGATGGAGTAGTCCACCGCCAGTCCCATGTCCTCAATAGCCGGGACCAGCCGGTCCATCTGCTCCTCCGCCGATTCCCGGTCGCGGTAGCTGGAACGGGTGCGTATGTGTACGAGGTGGACGTGCGTGGTGCCGAAGTGCTTGAGCTGGGCAATCATCTCAAGCAGTTTTCGGCGTGGTTCGTTCAGGCTTGTTTTGACCGCCGCTTTGTGCAGCACTCTTGGCTCCTTGGGTCTGTTGTGTTCGCGTTGCGCCGTGTTGTTGACGGGCACGCGTTATGCGATTGAATTTCTTATGATGCACACTCTAGAGTCTGTCGTGAATGTGACACCACTGTTTCGCAGTGGGTATATGGTGCACGGCTACAGATATAGTGCCTATCATTAGAGCGCGCCGCACGCAAATACAGCAGAGGGGCGCGCTGGGAGCTAGCGGCGCAGGGCGCGGGGCAGGGAGGGCAGCCAGCCTAGATGGTGGACGGCCCACAGCCCCACGAGGATGGCTTCGGCGGCGTCATGGCGCAGGGAGGTGGGGCGTTTGGCCCCAAAGTGGTCGATGACCGCGCGGGCGAGGGTGCCCGCGGCGAGTTTGGCCTGTTTGGCGTTGCGCAGCAGGCTTGGCCGCAGAAAGTCCGCGCGCCATGTTTCGGCGGCCAGCATGGTAACGGCAAGGCCTTGGCGCTGGGCCTGCTTGCTCCAGATGTCCGCGATGGACCCGCCGCCCTCAAGGGCGATGTCGGTGAGGCCTTCGCAGCGGTGCAGGATGCCGGGCGCGCCGCGCCGCAGGCGGGTGTGGGAGCCAAAGTTGTGCGAGCGGTACCAGATGAGGCGACCGCTCACGTCATAGAAGGCAAGCCCCGTGCGGATGCCAAGGTCCACGGCAAGCAGCGACACGGTCAGCCACCATGCAGCCAGCAGCGCACGCGGCGGCCCTGTCCCATATCCAAAAGGGGCGGGTGCTCCGCGCGGCAGCGGTCAAAGGCGTGGGGACAGCGCGGGGAGAAATGGCACCCCTGGGGCAGGTCGTACAGGCTGGGAACAATGCCGGAGATGGGGACCAGCCGCTCTGTGGCGTCAATGCGCGGCACCGAGCGCATAAGGCCCATGGTGTAGGGGTGCAGCGGCTCGCGGTACAGCTCGCGCACCGGGGATTCCTCCACGATTTTACCGGCGTACATCACGGCCACGCGCGAGCAGGTTTGGGCAACCACGCCAAGGTCATGCGTAATGAACACAATGGCCGCATCGCGCCGTTTTTTCAGGTCCAGCATCAGGTCCAGAATTTGCGCCTGAATGGTGACGTCGAGGGCTGTTGTCGGCTCATCGGCAAGGACGAGGCGCGGGTCGCAGGCAAGGGCCATGGCAATGACCACGCGCTGGCGCATGCCGCCGCTCATCTCGTGCGGATAGCTGCGGGCGCGGCGCGCTGGTTCGGGGATGCCGACCTGATGCAGGGCCTCCACGGCGGCGTCCATGGCGGCCTTGGCGTCCAGATGCTGGTGCAGGCGCACGGCCTCGGCAATCTGTTCGCCCACGCGGAAGACCGGGTTCAGGCTGGTCATAGGCTCCTGAAAAATCATGGAGATGTCGTTGCCGCGTATGGCGCGCATGCGCTCCTCGGGCAGGGCCAGCAGGTCCGTGCCGTCAAAATGGATGCTGCCGGCGGCAATACGTCCGGGGGGCGACGGCACCAGCCGCAGAACGGACAGGGCGAGCATGGTTTTGCCACAGCCGGATTCGCCGACGACGGCCACGGTTTCGCCGCGCGCAACGTCAAGGTCCACGGCGTCCACGGCGTGCGCGGTGCCCTGTGCGGTGTCAAAGGAGGTTTGCAGGCCCCGGATGCTGAGCAAGTGCATGAAGAGTTTGCCTCGTGGTGGGAATTGTGAAAGATACCGTTGCCAAGCTGCATTGTGCGGCGCGGGAGGAAGAAATGTCAACGTGCGTGGCTGGCGCGGAACGTGTGGGGGCTTGCCCCGGAGCGCGTCCGTGCCTATCCTCGGACAAGACAAGGGCGCATGGCGCGCCATGCATGACATGAAGGCGGCGATCCGCAGGGCGGGGCCGTACAAACATATACGAGGACAGTGTGAGCAAACCAAGAGTAGCCATCATCGGCGGCGGACTGGCCGGATGTGAATGCGCGTGGCGCCTTGCCAGTGCCGGTGTGCCGTGCGTGATATTTGAGATGAAGCCCGAAAAGTATTCCCCGGCGCATGTGGAGCCGGGGCTGGCGGAGCTGGTGTGTTCCAATTCCCTGCGCAGTGACGAGCCGACCACCGCCGTGGGTCAGCTCAAGCGCGAAATGCGCGACGCGGGCAGCCTTGTGCTGGCGACCGCGGACGACACCTGCGTGCCCGCAGGCAAGGCCCTTGCCGTGGACCGCGAGCGCTTCTCCAAGGCCATCACCGAGCGCATTGAAGGCCACGAGCTTATCACCGTGGAGCGCCGCGAGATTACCAGCATCGACGCGCCGGACCTTGCGGACTACGAGGTTGTGGTCGTCTCCGCCGGTCCGCTGGCCAGCGACGAGCTTGCCGTCAGCCTTGCCAGCGCCGTTGGCGAGGAGCGCCTGTATTTCTATGACGCCATCGCCCCTATCATCGCCGCGGACTCTGTGGATATGAACAAGGCGTTTTGGGGTTCGCGCTGGCGGCCCGAGGATGACGACTACCTCAACTGCCCCATGACCGAAGACGAGTACATGACCCTGTACAACGAGCTTTTGGCGGCAGATAAGGTGAAGCCCCACGACTTTGAGACGGAAATCCACTTCGAGGGCTGCCTGCCCGTGGAGGCCATGGCCGAGCGTGGCCCGCAGACCCTGACCTTTGGCCCGCTCAAGCCCGTAGGCCTGACGGACCCGCGCACCGGCGAACGCCCCTTCGCCGTGGTGCAGCTGCGCGCCGAGAACAAGGAAAAGACCCGCTTCAATATGGTGGGCTTTCAGACCAAGCTCACCTACCCCGAGCAGAAGCGCGTGTTCCGGATGATTCCGGGGCTGGAGAACGCCGAGTTTGAGCGTATGGGCAGCATCCACCGCAACACCTACGTGAATGCCCCCCACGCCCTGACCCCGAACCTGCGTCTGAAAACGCGCGAGAATGTCTACCTTGCGGGGCAGATTACGGGCGTTGAGGGCTATGTGGAGTCCGCCGCGTGCGGCCTGTGGCTGGGCATGCACCTTGCCGCGCGCCTGACGGGCGGCGAGCTGTCCCTGCCCCCGCGCGACACGGCCCTTGGCGCGCTCCTTGGGCATCTGCAGGAGGAGAGCAAGGACTTTCAGCCCTCCAATGTGCAGTTTGGCCTGATGCCGCCGCTTAACGTGCGCGCGGGCAAAAAGCGCCGCAAGGAACTCTACGCCCAGCGCGCCGAGAAAAGCTGGGCCGCATGGCGCGGGCAGGACGCCCCAGAAGCCCCGGACGCCGACGCATAGCAGAGCGGACCACCACCGCCACACACCATAAGGAGCCACTATGTCCACGCAGTATTGGCTGATGAAGACGGAACCCGGAGCCTATTCCATCGACGACCTTGCGGCGGAAGCTGACCAGAGAACAAGCTGGGACGGGGTGCGGAATTATCAGGCCCGGAACTTCATGCGCGACGACATGCGCGTGGGGGACAAGGTGCTCTTTTATCACAGCGTGAAGAATCCGGGCGTGGTGGGCGTTGCCGAGGTGGTGCGCGAGTCCTACCCCGACCACACCGCCTGGGACCCGGAAAGCCGCTACTACGACAGCCGCAGCACGCCGGACAAGCCGCTGTGGTTTATGGTGGACATTCGCCTTGAACGCATATTCGATGTGCCTTTGTCCCTGAAGTACTTGCGAACGGTGGCGGGACTTGAGAACATGGAACTGCTCCGGAAAGGCTCCCGGCTGTCCGTCCAGCCCGTACGTCCCGAGGAGTTCCGGATCATATTGGACCACGCCGGGGAACGTTCCCCGGAACACGACGCGTAGCGCGGCTTTCGCCGCGCCCGCGCCATACAAAGGAGGGTGCCATGCCGAAGACTATGGAAGATCGGGTGATCAGACTGGAAAGTGACGTGGCCCTGAACCTGAAGGTCATCGACGACTTGAACGACGTCATCACGGATCAGCAGAAGCAGATTGACCGCCTTGAGCGGCGTCTGGACCTTATGGCCGGCAAGCTGGCCGCACTGGACGTGCAGTCCGGAAACGGCCTGTCCGACGATCCGCCGCCGCCCCACTACTAGGTTATGATACAGCGCCCGGTGCAAAGCCAAGAAGCTCTACAAGAGACTCCGAGGCCGCGTACCGGGCGCTCTGGTTCCATACGCTGTTTTGGATGGACCACAGGTCCAGCTCCGGATCAAGCTCCACCGCGCGCTGGATGATGCCGATAATGGTGTCTTCTGGCGCGTTGTCGTCCATAAGGCGCAGTACCTCGGCCCGAACGCGGTGCGAGAAGGCCGCGCGTTCGGGCTGGCCTGCGGGCTGGGCCTGCAAAAAGTCCATGAGGTTCTGCGGGGCGTTTGGCTCTATGGCCACGGTCCACGCCAGCGGCGCCCAGAAGCGCCCCCAGTGCCACGCCATATTCTGTGTGGCCTGCGATTCCGTCCACGGTTGGATGAGATGCAGGCCCGACTGCACCCCCACCAGTTGCCGGTTCCACACGGCGTCTTCGCTGGCTGCGGCCCATTCAAGGGCGATGGCTTGACGCTTGTTCCACGGCAGGTCGCGCGGCAGGAAGCTGGCTTCCTCATCCTCAAAATGCACCGTGACGGTGCTCTCCAGCGGATTTTCCGTGGTGGAGCGCTGCCACGTCCATGTGTAGCGCTGGTCGCGTCCGCGTCCTCGGTGAATGGTGGCCGTGCCTTGAAGCGTGCCGCTGCCGGGGACACTCTCAAAGGTGAAGTCGATGCTGGCTCCGGGCCAGCCCATGCGCGTCTCCTGCGGCATATTGTGGCGCAGGCCGCGCGCCCACAGGATAACCAGCCCCTGCGCAATGAGGCTCTGGGGCGTTTCGCTTTTTGGGCGTACGCGCTGGATGTACAGCTCCCGCCCCGAGGACTGCGGCGGCTGGTTCGCCACGGCTTCGGCAAGGATGGCTTGATAGTCCCGCGCAAGGGCCGTGGTCTCCATTCCCGTGTCGCGGGCAAGTTCCAGCGCGCGGCGGGTGTAGGTCATGGCTCCGAGCGGTTCAATGCGGTCAAGGTCGTCAAAGAACCACGCGCAACTGGCCATGGAGGCCAGCGACCACTGTTCCATTTCCAGCAGGTCCCACGCGGTGGTGGCGTCCTCGTCCGAGAGGTGTGCGGCAAAGTGTGTGGCGCGGAAGGCCTCGGGGTCTGCGCCGCCAAAGCGCACCGAGCCGTAGGCCAACAGGGCGTCCGCGGGCTGCGGAAAATACTGCGGGGCCGTGGCGGTGAAGTGCTTATGCACGGCGCTGCGGGCGTGGTCCTGCGCGCGCCGCAAAGGATCGCGCCAGCGCTGGGTCCAGTGGGGATGCCCGCCCGTGTTGCAGCCGCAGTCCGCCTTCCAGCGCTCCACGCCGTGGGCGCAGCTCCACGAGGACGGCTCGTGCAGGCGCACGCGGTGGGTGGGCGGATGCGCGGCAAGGTAGGCCGCGTAGTTGGTCAGCGACAGGTCCGGGGCGTCCTCGGCCTGCATGAGCATATAGGCCAGCGCCATTTCACCGAAGGTGAAGTGGTGCCCGTAGGTTTCGCCGTCCGTTGCCAGAGATAAAAGCCCCGGCGTGGTGGCGTCCTTGACGCGGGACCAGAACGCGCCGCCGTCGCGCAGGAGCTGCTCAAAGGCGACGGCTTGCGAGAGCGCGCCGTGGTAGAAAAAGACACTGATGGTGCGCCCGGAGGGCAATTCCACAAGGTAGGGCTGCGTGATGTCCAGCCCGCCTTCGTCCACGTTGTGCCAGTCGTCGCGGCCCGTGGGGGCGACGGCGGCGGCTTGGCGCGGGGCCAGAATGGTAAAGGCGATGCCCGCCTCGGCAAGGGCCTCAAGGGAAGCGCTGTCCACGGCGGTCTCGGACAGCCACATGCCGTCGGGTTGGCGGCCGAAGCGCGCCTCAAAGTCCTGCATGGCCCAGGCGGTTTCGATTTTCTTGTCCTCTTCGCTGGCAAGGGGCATGATGACGTGGTGACATATCTGGCCGAGGGCGTTGCCGAAACCAAGGCGCGAGCGCGAAGCCTTGTCCGCATCCAGAATGCGGTGGTAGGTTTCGGGATCGCTCTTTTCCATCCACGAGAAGAGCGTTGGCCCAAAGTTGAAGCTGAGGTATTCATACACGTTGACGATGCGGGCGATGCGCCCTTTGTCGTCAAGCAGGCGCGCCCACGCGAGGGGGGCGTAGCTTTCGCGGGCGATGCGTTCGTTCCAGTTGAGGCCCGGTGCGGCGCTGCCCTCGGGCAGGACGGTGCGCAGCCACGGGTCCTCGCGCGGCGGCTGGTAGAAGTGGCCGTGAATGCAAAGGTGCTTCTCCATCATATCCCCCATGGTTTGCCGGAGTGCGGCGCTTGGTGGTGGTCCCTCGTCTGGTTTTAACAGATTCCGCCGCGCATGCGATAGTCCAAGTTGTAGACAGACGGGCTGGTGATATGTACAGAGGGCGGCACAACGCAGGTGCGCAGGCACAAGGAGACACGTTATGGCACATGATGAACGCGCCGAGCTTGAGGCGCTGTCGCATGAAGAGCTGCTCGACTGCTTCGAGGGGGCGCTTTTCGAGCATGTAACCGAGGGCAAGGAATTCCCGGAGATGGTGGAGATGACCATCGCGCTGGGGATCCGTAATTTTGTGGCAACGCGGCTGGCACCGCAGAAGGATGCCGACATTATCGACCTGTTCCTTGACGGCGACCGCGCCGTGGTGGAACTGGTGGACCACGCCGCCGAGCTTGGCCTTTTGGAATAAAAGGCCGCACGACACCGCAAAAGGCGCGTCGGCAGGCATTGCGCCCTGCCGACGCGTAGAAAAAAGGCCCGCATCATCGTGAGATGATGCGGGCCTTTCGTTGTGTGTGATGGCAACCCGTGGGCTGCGGTGGACGTTAGTCCTTCTTCACGCAGACCTGCGGCCAGATTTCGTCGATGAGCTCAACGGGCGTCACCGTAATCTTGCGGCGCAGTTCGGCGGGCACGTCCACAAGGTCGCGCTCGTTCTGCTTGGGGATGAAGACCTGCCGCATGCCGTTGGCCACGGCGGCGAGGATTTTTTCCTTGATGCCGCCAACGGGCAGTACGCGGCCGCGCAGGGATATTTCACCCGTCATGCACACGTCGGCGCACACCGGGGTGTCCGTGAGTGCGGAGATGACGGCGGTCACCAGCGTCACGCCGGCCGAGGGGCCGTCCTTGGGCGTTGCGCCTGCGGGCACATGGACGTGCAGGTCCACGTTTTCCGTGAACTCGGGGTCCAGCCCAAAGACGTCGGCGCGGCTGCGGGCGTAGGACAGGGCCGCCTGTGCGGACTCCTTCATCACGTCGCCCAGCTTGCCGGTGAGGGTCAGCTTGCCCTTGCCCTTCATGGGCGTCACCTCAATATGGAGGATTTCGCCACCAAAGGGCGTCCAGGCCAGACCAAGTGCCACGCCGGGGGGCAGGGTCTTTTCCATCTCGTCGTCGCGGTAGTACGCGGGGCCAAGGAACTTCTCCAGCACCTTGGGCGTGACCCTGTAAGGGCCTTTGTCGCCCTCGGCCTTTCTGCGCGCCAGCTTGCGGCAGATGGAGCCGATTTGGCGTTCCAGATTACGCAGGCCGGCCTCGCGGGTGTACTCGCGCACGGTCTGGCCGATGACGGCGTCGGAAATCTGCATTTCCTTCAGCTTGATGCCGTTGTCCTCGGCCTGACGCGGCAGCAGGTAGCGGCGCGCGATTTTGACCTTTTCATGCTCCGTGTAGCCGGGGATGCGGATGGTCTCCATGCGGTCAAGCAGCGGCGCGGGTACGGTGTCCAGCGTGTTGGCCGTGCAGATGAACATGATTTTGGACAGGTCAAAGGGCACGTTGAGGTAGTGGTCCGAGAAGGAGTTGTTCTGCTCGGGGTCCAGCACCTCAAGAAGGGCAGACGACGGGTCGCCGCGGAAGTCCGCGCCCAGCTTGTCGATTTCGTCCATCATGAACACGGGGTTGTTGGTGCCCACCTGCTTGAGGCCCTGAATGATGCGGCCGGGCATGGCGCCGATATAGGTGCGGCGGTGGCCGCGGATTTCGGCCTCGTCACGCATGCCGCCAAGGGAAATGCGCATAAACTTGCGGCCAAGGGCGCGCGCGATGGACCGCCCGAGGGAGGTCTTGCCAACGCCCGGAGGGCCAACAAAGCACAGAATCGGTCCCTTCATCTTGGGATTGAGCTTGCGCACGGAGAGGTACTCAAGGATGCGTTCCTTGACCTTCTCCAGATTGTAGTGGTCCTCGTTGAGAATTTTCTGCGCCTTGCGGATGTCCAGCCTGTCGCGCGAGGCCTTGTTCCACGGCAGTTCGGAAATCCAGTCCAGATAGGTGCGGATGACCGTTGCCTCGGAGGAATCCGGGTGCATGCTGGCGAGGCGCTTGAGCTGCTTGTCGGCTTCCTTGCGCACGTCCTTGGGCGGGTTGGCCTTGTCCAGCGCGGTGGCGATTTCTTCCAACTCTTCATTCTGCTCGTCGGCTTCGCCAAGCTCGCGGCGGATGGCCTTGAGCTGTTCGCGCAGGAAGAAGTCGCGCTGGGCCTTATCCATGCCTTCCTTGGCCATGGACTGGATTTTCACCTGCATGGAGGCCACTTCGATTTCGCGGGCCAGCAGGGTGTTGATCAGTTCCAGCCGTTCGATGGGGTCGAAGGTTTCAAGGATGGACTGGGCGTCCTCCACGCGCAGGCGCAGGTTGGACGCGATAAGGTCGGCAAGGCGGCCGGGCTCGTCCACGCTGTTGAGCACGCCCATGATGTCCTGCGAGGAGATGCCCTTCAGGCTCATGAGTTTTTCGCTCTGGTCCTTGGCCGCGCGGATCATGGCCTCGGTGGTGGGGGTGAGTTCGGTGGTGTCCTCGTCCTTGATCAGCTCCACGGTGGCGGTGTGGTAGGGCGAGTCGCCGGTGAAGTCCTTGACCCGCGCGCGGGAAACGCCCTGTACCAGCACCTTCAGGCGGCCGTCGGGCATTTTGAGCATACGCATGATCATGCCCACGGTGCCGATGGTGTACAGGTCCTCTGCGCTGGGGTCGTCCACCTTTTCGTCGCGCTGGGACAGGATGAGGATGTGGCGCTTGTCGGCCAGTGCGGCTTCCACGGCGGCCACGGATTTTTCCCGGCCCACAAAGAGCGGGAGGATCATGTAATTGAAGACCACAATATCGCGGACCGGCAGAACGGGCAGTTCTTCCGGAATTTCGGGCGCGGTGGCCTGTTCATCGTCGGAGGGAAGCTCCGTGATGGTTCCGGCGGACGCTGGGTCGTCACTATCTGCGATGACGAGAAGGGAGTCGAGAAGCTCGTCCGTCATAAGTATTCCTTTGGCGTACAGTTGTGCGAATCGGACGGCGCGGGGCATCATGCCCGGGGGCAGATGCACGGCGTCTGTCTAGGCTCTTTGGTCCGCCGTTGCGGACGAAAGGCATCCTGTCGGTGCAGGGTGCGTCAGGACCGGATATGGAACTCGTCGTGTTCCGTATCGTAGTCGATCCATTTGCACTGCACATTTTCAACCTTAGCGAGCGAAGGGCCGGCCAAAAGCCGCCGCTTGAGCGTATTCACCGCTTCGTCATCGCCTTGCGCCAAGACCTCGACGGTGCCGTCGGCAAGATTGCGAATCCAGCCGGTAACACCAAGGTTATGAGCCTGGTCGTGGGTCCATACTCGAAATGCGACCCCTTGAACCGTTCCAGTGATAAGGCACTGAAGGCTTCGAACCATGACCGCCTCCTAGGTTGAGGTTGGCGCGCTGGGGAAAATCTGTTCTACAGCATCCCCCTGGACTGGAAGCTGAAATATTCGCCGCCGCTCACGACCAAGTGGTCAAGCACACGCATGCCAAGGTCGCGCGCGGCGCGGCAAATGCGGGCGGTCACTTCCTCATCCTGCGCCGATGGCCGAAGGTTGCCCCCCGGATGGTTGTGGATGAGGATAATGGAACTCGCCTCGCGTTCCAGCGCTAGGGAGAGCACTTCGCGGACGTAGACCGGAGACTGGTCGACCGTCCCCTGACTGAGTTGCTCCCAGCTCAGCAGCCTGTTGCGCGTGTCGAGCAGGGCAACCCAGAACTCTTCCTTCACGGCATGCCCCAGACGGGAAATGGCCATTTGCGCCACGGCCTGCGGGGTGCCAAGCACCTCGCGTTCACGCACGCGTGATTCCCCCATGCGGGCCCACGTTTCGCGCCACAGGTGCCAGAACTCCTCCAGCTTGGGGCCAAACCCCTTTACCTGACGCAATTCCGCGGGACGGGCCGCAAACACACCATACAGGGAACCAAAGCGCGACAAGAGGTCCTTGGCGAGGGGCTTGGTATCCTGCCGGACTATGACCTGACCGAGAAGCAGCTCCAGGACTTCATAATCGGCCAGCTCGCGCGGGTTGTGTTTCAGGCGGTTTCGCAGGCGTTGCCTGTGGCCCAGATAATGCCGGTTATCGCTCATAATAGGTCTTCGTCGCGAGGCGGGCAAGGGGGCCGCCCGGATTTTTTGGGGTGGCCGTGCGTGGAGGCGGTGAATGCATCCTGCCGGATTCAAGGAAGATTTATCGCATTCCGGCGGGTTTTGCATCCTGAAAAACGGTGTACAGGCCGCCGACAATGGCTTCAAAAGCCTGTTCCGGCGTGCGCTCACCGCTCTTGATGCCGAATTCCGCCTCCATGGTGAGGTCCCAGATGCGGGACAGGCGGGCCGGACCAAGACGCTTGGCCGTGGTGGTCATGGCGCGCTGGCGGGATTGGGGCACCCATGCGGAGGGTTTCTCGCCGTGGGCAAGCTCCCACATGATGCGTGCGTCGCGCTGGAGCAGCGCGAGGAAGGAGAACAAAATATTGTCCGACGAGCTGACCATGCGGTTGTCGAAAACCTTTTTCCACACGCGCTCGGGCGTTGCGCCGGACTGGAGCATGGAGATGAATTCAAAGACGTCCATGTCCGCCTCGGCGGCGATGACGGTGAGATGGTCGCGTGTGACGGTGCCTGCGTCCCCGGCGGCAAGGGCCAGCTTGTCCAGCTCGCTGCGCGCGCCAAGGGCGTCGGTGGGCAGGGCGTCGGTCAGGGCGCGCAGGACGTCCGGGGAAATGTCCATGCCGTTTCGCTTGGCGTAGCTGCGGACAAAGTCCGGCAGGGTGCGGCGCGTCAGACCGGGGGACGACCAGACCCAACCGCGTTTTTCGGCCACGGCCCAGTATTTTTGCTTGGTCAGTGTCTTGGGAACCTTGGGGCTGCCCTTTTTGTCCAGAGCGCCCTCAAGGCAGAAGATGGGCCAGATGGTGCTGCCCGCGCTGGCGAGGGCGGTTTCCAGCTTGTTCCACGTATCCACCAGAAAGGTGTTGGCGCGCCGAATGATAACAAGGCGCGAGGTGCCCATAAGGTCCGGGATAGTCAGGTCCTGCCAGAACGAGCCGGGCAGGTCGCCGTCGTCGGCCCAGTAGACGCGGCGCACCCATGTGGCGCCGTCGCCGTAGGTGGCGACGAGGTGGTCCATCTCCTGCCGCAGCAGTTCGACGTCGGGGCAGATGAGGAATGAAAATCCGGGACGGGACATGGTTCTCCTTACCGTGGCGTTGATGCATGAAGCCGCACCGGCGCGCTCTGCGCGCCGGTGCGGCTTGAATCCGTCTGGCAATAGGGCCTAGTAGGCCTGGGACAGCCTGTCTGCAAGGCGGCGGACGGCCAAGGAGACCACCCGGCGCTCTGCGGCGTCCCTGTTGGTGGTGAAGGACTGGCTGGCGCTGACGGTACCGGAGTTCCACAGCTCCGAGCCATCGGCCCTGCTCACGATTCGTGCCTGCATGTTGATGTTGGCGCTGGACTTCACGGTCTCATCGTCGGAGTCCGTCAGCGATGCATCGGAACGGAAGGACGAGACAGTGATGTGCATGTCTGCCGTGGCGTCCTTGGCGGACGTCCACACGATGCTGCCGCGGCGGGTCAGTTCGTCGCGCACTTCTGCGCGGAGCAGGCTTTCCAGCCACGGTTTCAGCGTGGGGTTCTCCACACTGCGGATGCACA
Source organism: Desulfobaculum sp. SPO524 (assembly GCF_044987625.1). NCBI lineage: Bacteria > Pseudomonadati > Thermodesulfobacteriota > Desulfovibrionia > Desulfovibrionales > Desulfovibrionaceae > Desulfobaculum > Desulfobaculum sp. SPO524. The sequence goes on from NZ_JBJDSB010000004.1 coordinate 163,639, forward strand.
GGGCGCGGTGCGAGGCATCAAGCACAAGGGGCGCCTCGTCATCGGGCAGGCGGTAGCCGCAGCCCGAAAGGACGAGAGCCAGAACAACAGCCGGGAGAATCGCGCGCAGGTATCGCATTTATCCCACCACAATGTTGACCAGTTTACCGGGCACCACAATCACCTTGCGCACGGTTTTACCCTCAATGTGCTTGGCGACGTTTTGCTCGGCGAGGGCGGCCTTTTCCACTTCGTCCTTGGGGGCGGAGGTGGACACCGTCAGGCGGCCGCGGAGCTTGCCGTTGACCTGAACCACGACGGTGACTTCGTCGCGGGCCAGTGCCTTTTCATCGTGCTCGGGCCAGGGCTGGACGGCAAGGTGCGTGGTGTAGCCCATCTGCTGCCACAGTTCCTCGCACACGTGCGGGGCAACAGGGGAGAGCAGGGTCAGGGCGGTGCTCACGGCGGAGGAAAGCGCTTTTGCGCCCTCTTCGGTGCCGACCAGCTCGTCCCGGAGCTGATACATGGTGTTCACCAGCTCCATCACAGCGGCGATGGCGGTGTTGAACTGGAAGTGCGTCACCACGTCGTGGGTGACCTTCTTGACGGTCTCGTGTTCCTTGCGGCGCAGCTCCTTGGCCTTGCCGGACACGTCCAGCGCGGCGCAGGGACCAACCGGGGAGAGGGACCCGCCAAGGTCTTCCACCAGACGCCACACGCGCTTGATGAAGCGGGCGGAGCCTTCAATGCCGGTGTCGCTCCATTCCAGATCCTTTTCCGGCGGCGCGGCAAACAGGCAGAACAGGCGCACGGTGTCCGCACCGTACTTGGCGATCATCTCGTCGGGGTCCACGATGTTGCCCTTGGACTTGGACATCTTGGACCCATCAAGGAGCACCATGCCCTGCGTCAGCAGGTTGTCAAAAGGCTCGTCGATGTCGATGAGGTTTTCATCGCGCAGCGCCTTCACGTAGAAGCGCGAGTAGAGCAGATGCAAAATGGCGTGCTCAATGCCGCCGATGTACTGGTCCACGGGCAGCCAGTATTTGACGGCCTCGCGGTCCAGACCCTGCTCGTCGTCGCGGGGGCAGGCGTAGCGCAGGAAGTACCACGACGATTCCATGAAGGTATCCATGGTGTCGGTTTCGCGGTGCGCCTTGCCGCCGCATACGGGGCAGGTGGTGTCGAAGAATTCGGGCGTCTCGGGCAGCGGGCTGCGGCCGTCGGGGCGCGTTTGCACGTCCTCGGGCAGGGTCACCGGCAGCTGGTCCTCGGGAACGGGGACAATGCCGCAGGTGTCGCAGTAAATCATGGGGATGGGGGCGCCCCAGAAGCGCTGACGCGAGATGTTCCAGTCGCGCAGGCGGTAGTTCACGGTCTTGCGGCCGCGGCCCGTCTCCGCGAGGTAATCGGTAATGGCCAGCTTGGCGTCCTCGTTGGGCATGCCGTCGAAGCGCTCGGAGTTCACAAGGAGTCCGGGCTCGGTGTACGCCTCGGTCATGGCGGCCGGGTCGAGGGTTTCGCCCTCGGGCTGGATGACCACGGTCATGGGCAGGTCGTACTTGCGGGCAAACTCAAAGTCGCGCTGGTCGTGGGCGGGCACGGCCATAACCGCGCCGGTGCCGTAGTCCATGAGCACGAAGTTGGCCACGTAGATGGGCACGCGCTTGCCGGTGACCGGATTCACGCAGTATGCGCCGGTGAAGACGCCTTCCTTTTCGAGGTCGTCGGAGCCGCGGTGGATTTTGTCCATGCCGCGGACCTTTTCCACAAAGGCGCGCACGGCGTCCGCTTCGGGCTTGCCCTCGATGAGCTGCTCCACCATGGGATGCTCGGCGGCAAGGCTCATGAAGGTGGAGCCGTAGAGGGTGTCGGGGCGGGTGGTGAACACGGCGATGCGTTCCTCCAGGCCCTCCACCTCAAACTCCAGCTCGGAGCCGTAGCTCTTGCCGATCCAGTTGCGCTGCATGGTCTTGACGCGCTCGGGCCAGCCGGGGAGCTTTTCCAGGTATTCCAGCAGCTCGTCGGCGTAGTCCGTAATCTTGAGGAACCACTGGGACAGCTCGCGGTTTTCCACCACGGAGTCGCAGCGCCAGCACAGGCCTTCTTCCACCTGCTCGTTGGCGAGCACGGTGTTGCAGGTGGGGCACCAGTTGACGGGCGCCTTTTTGCGGTAGACGAGGCCCTTTTCAAACAGCTTGATGAAGAACTGCTGTTCCCACTTGTAGTACTTGGGATGACAGGTGGCCACCTCGCGGTCCCAGTCGTAGGAATAGCCCAGCCGTTTCAGCTGGGTGCGCATGGTGGCGATGTTCTCATAGGTCCACTTGGCGGGGTGGGTGCCGTGCTTCATGGCCGCGTTTTCAGCGGGCAGGCCAAAGGCGTCCCAGCCCATGGGGTGCAGCACGTTAAAGCCCTGCATGCGCTTGAAGCGGGCAACCACGTCGCCGATGGAGTAGTTGCGCACGTGCCCCATATGGATGCGGCCGGACGGGTAGGGGAACATCTCAAGGCAGTAGTACTTCGGCTTGTCGTGGTCGATGTCGGTCTTGAAGATGTTCTCGTCGGCCCAGAGCTTTTGCCATTTGGACTCGATGGATTCCGGAGCGTAGTCAGCCATTGAATTTCCTTTACAATCTTTCGCGGATGCGGGTGAACAGGCCGGCCATGCGCTCGGGCAACGTGGCGTTGCGCCGGGCTTCGGCCTCTTGCCGTTCCCGCAGGTCGATGTCGTAGCTGCTGTCAAAGACAACATGGGGGAACGCCTTTTGCCATGCGCGCACGCTCTCGTAGGCGGTTTCGCGCATGGTGTCGCCTATCTTGATGTAGACGACGCTGTCCGCCGTGTAGTGCGGCCAGAAGGCCTTGCCCCAAAGGACAAGGGCATCCGTGACGGAGTGGCCGAGGGCGGTGGAAAAGGACCCGGGGTCCAGCCACCACTCGTTCCAGCCAAGGTCGCGGATGGAGTCCGCCATGCTTTTGCTCCAATCGGCCACGCGCTCGGCGCTTGCCGGAACCTCCCAGCACAGCTCATAGCGCTGCGTGGCGCGGTCCGACCATGCACAGATGGTTGGGCGTGCCTCATGAAGCGATGCGCCCGCGCGCCTGAGGTAGACGCGCGGCGTATCGGCAGGGCGCTGTTTGGCGTCCCTAATGAACCCTAAGTTGACCATTTTCAACAGCTTTGGCAACGGCGTCGAGGATGCCGTTGACGAAGTTCTTGGAATTGTCGTCACCGAAGCGTTTGGCCAGCTCTACGGCCTCGTTGATGGCCACCTTGAGGGGCACATCGGCAAGGTAGAGCATTTCGTACATGGCCAGACGCAGGATCGTCAGTTCGATCCGGGCAATCCGCGATAGCTTCCAGTGCTGGGAATACTCGTCAATGCGCTTGTCGATGTCTTCTTTATTCTTCCAGACACCGGAGACGAGCTCCCATGCAAATTCCTTCCTGCCGGTCGCGTTGCGTTCGGCTGCTTCTTCAGAGGGCGCCGGGGCCAGGGTGAAGGCGCGTTCCAATTGGTCCATGGCCGTCACTTCATTGAAGTTGAGGCTATAGAGGACTTCAAACGCGCGCCTGCGGCCACCCCGCCGGCTGCCTTTTTTGGTATCGGACATGGATTAAATCTGCTCCAGAACGCGGACCATCTCGAGGGTGGCGGAAGCGGCTTCCACGCCCTTGTTGCCAGCTTTGCTGCCGGCACGTTCGATGGCCTGTTCGAGGGTATCGGTGGTCAGGAGGCCGAAGCCGATGGGCACGTTGGTCTCCAGGGAAGCCTGGGCCACGCCCTTGGCGCATTCGGCGCACACGTAGTCAAAGTGGGGCGTTGCGCCGCGGATGACAGCGCCAAGACAGATCACGCCGTCATACTTGCCGGACGCCGCCAGCTTGCGGGCCACGAGGGGCATCTCGTAGGCGCCGGGCACCTTGACGAGGGTCAGGTCGTCCTTGGATCCGCCGTTGCGGCCGATGTAGTCCACCGCGCCGCCGATGAGGCGGTCCACGATGAAGTCGTTGAAGCGGCTGGCCACGATGGCGAACTTGAGGCCCTGTGCCTGATACTGCCCTTCAATGGTCTTGATGTGGTACATGTGCATCTCCTTGCGAAATGGAAAATATGATGGAGGGTGGCCCCGCTGGGGGGCCACCGGCCGTTATTCCTCGTCGTCGAGATGGAGCATGTGCCCCATCTTCTGCTTTTTGGTCTCCAGATAGTGGTAGTTCCACTGGCAGGACTTCATCTCGATGGGCACACGGTCCACAACCTCAAGCCCGTAGCCTTCAAGGCCCACGATCTTTTTGGGGTTGTTGGTCATGAGCTTCATCTTGGTCACGCCAAGGCTTACCAGAATCTGCGCGCCGATGCCGTAGTCCCGAAGGTCGGGCTTAAAGCCCAGCTTCTGGTTGGCTTCGACGGTGTCATAGCCTTCGTCCTGCAGGGCGTAGGCTTTGATTTTATTGCACAGGCCGATACCGCGGCCCTCCTGACGCATGTACAGCAGCACGCCCTTGCCCTCTTCGGCGATCATATTCATCGCCGTTTGGAGCTGGCCGCCGCAGTCGCAGCGCATGGAGCCGAGGGTATCGCCGGTGAGGCATTCGGAGTGCACGCGCACAAGCACGGGCTCGCCGGGTTCGATGTCGCCCTTCACCAGTGCCAGATGCTCCTTCTTGTCCACTTCGGAGTAGAAGGCCACGGCGCGGAATTCCCCGCCGAAGCAGGTGGGCATTTTGGCCTCGGCCACGCGGTCTACGGCAAGGTTGCCGAACTTCATGCGGTATTCGATGAGGTCGCGGATGGTGGCGATTTTGAGGTCGTGTTTTTTGGCGAATTCCTTGAGGTCGGGCATGCGGGCCATGTTGCCGTCCTCGCGCATGATTTCGCAAATCACGCCAGCGGGCTTAAGGCCGGCAAGGCGGGCGAGGTCCACACTGCCTTCGGTCTGTCCGGCACGCACCAGCACCCCACCGGGGTTGGCGCGCAGGGGGAAGACGTGGCCGGGGGTGACGATGTCGCCGGGGGTGACGTCGTCGCGGATGGCCGTCAGGATGGTGGTGGAGCGGTCATATGCGGAGATGCCGGTGGTCACGCCTTGGCGGGCTTCGATGGACACCGTGAAGGGCGTCTCAAAGCCGGACTCGTTTTTCTGGGTCATCATGGGCAGGTCCAGACGGTCCACCATCTCTTCGGCCATGGACAGGCAGATGAGACCACGGCCATGGGTGGCCATGAAGTTGATGACTTCGGGCGTGGCAAATTCGGCGGCGATGGTCAGGTCGCCTTCATTCTCGCGGTCCTCGTCGTCGACGAGGATGATCATTTTGCCTTTTCGGATTTCTTCAATGGCTTCTTCAGCCGTGCAAATGGGCATGGTTCCTACCTCTTTGGAATATATCGCGGGACGCCGTGGCGTCTCGGCAGACGGGCACACATGGACGCCATGCGGCACCGTGGGTGGTGTCGCTAAAAGCCGTTCATGCGGAGGAATTCCTCTGTGATGCCCCCGTCAGCGGAATCCGGGGGCGTGTCATCGCCGGTCCAGGGGGCGACCATACGACGCACGTACTTGCCTATCAAGTCCGTTTCCATGTTGACACTATAGCCGGATTTCCATTTGGCAATGGTTGTGGCGCGCTGGGTTTCAGGAATGATGTTCACTTCCAGCCAGTCCGCGCCGCAGGCATTCACCGTCAGGCTGATGCCGTCGAGGGTCACGGAGCCTTTTTCGATAACGTAGACGCCATGTTCCGAAGGGAAGGAGAGGCGGTAGATGCGCGACTGGCCTGCGGGGGTGACGGCTGACACGCTGGCAAGGCAATCCACATGCCCGCTGACGAGATGGCCGCCCAGCCGGTCGCCGAGGGCGAGGGCGCGTTCGAGATTGGCGATGCTGCCTGTGGTCAGCTCGCCGAGATTGGTGCGAGAGAGGGTTTCGGCGGAAGCGTAAGCCGTAAACCAGTTCTGCCCAAAGGTCTCCACGGTGAGGCATGCGCCGTTGACGGCAATGCTTTCGCCAAGGACCAAGTTGGGCAGCGAGTCGGCGGGAATCTCAACGCGAAGGCGCGATTCGCCGCCCCGCGCTTCGATGGAGCGGATGGTTCCAGTGGTCTGGACAAGTCCGGTAAACATGTCAGTCCGCCTCCCGACGGTAAATAATGAGCGTGTCCGCGCCGCAAGGGCGGGATTCGGCCGTGCGCAGGGTGATGGCTTCATCCATGGTCTGCGGGCTGCGGCCGGTGAACAGGTGCCGCGCCTCTGCGTCGCCCAGAATCTTGGGCGCGAGGAAGAGGCGGAACTCGTCAATACGGTCAGACGCGAGGAAACTCAAGGCCAAACCTCCGCCGCCTTCGCACAGCACCCGCAAACAGCGGGCTTCGCTGCGCAGGCGGACGAGCCCGGCGTCCACGTTGATGCCGCTGTCGTCCGTGGGCAATCCCCAGACGCGAGCGCCCCTTGCGCGCAGGTCGTCGGCGGCGCTGGACGCTGCGGCGGCCTCGGTGGTCCAGAAAATCGTCTCGGATGCGCGCCGTGTGGTGAGGGAAAATTTTTCTGGGTCAGCGGGCAGGGTTCGCGTCACAACCACGGCCAGCGGCTGGCGCAGTCCCTCCGGGGCGTCGTCCAGGCGCACGTCGAGGCCCGGGTTGTCCTCGCGGAAGGTGCCGCCGCCCACGATGACGGCGTCCACGCGCGAGCGCAGCTCATGCACGGCGCGGCGCGACTCCGGGCCGCTCACCCACTGGGAGTGCCCGGTGCGGGTTGCGATTTTACCGTCGATGGTGGCGGCCATCTTGAGGATGACGTAGGGGCGGAGCGTGGTCTGCCAGGTGCGGAAGTCTGCGATAAGGTCCTCGCAGGCGCGGGTTTCAATGCCGGTGTGCACGTCAAGGCCGTGCTCGCGCAGCAGGGCGGCGCCGCCCTTGGCGATGGGGTTGGGGTCCAGCGCGCCAACAAACAGCGTGCGGATACCCGCCTCAAGGATGGCGTCGGAGCAGGGCGGGGTTTTGCCGTGATGGGTGCACGGCTCCAGCGTGACGAACATGGCGCACTGGGCCGGGTCCACGCCCTTGGCGCGGGCGTCGGCAAGGCACTCGCGCTCGGCATGCAGGCCGCCGAATTTCCGGTGCCAGCCCTCGGCCACAATGCGGCCGTCTTGAACCAGCACGGCGCCGACGGTGGGGTTGGGGGCGGTGTGCCGCCGCCCGCGCTTGGCGCAGGCGATGGCGCGGCGCATAAAGCGCGCCGCGTCTTTAGCGGTGATAGTCGAGACGCTCAAGGCGCACCCCCGCTTCGGCAAACATATTTTCGGACAGTTCGTCCGGGTAGCCTTCGGCAAAGAAGATGGTCTTTACGCCGCAGTTGATGAGCATTTTGGCGCAAATGAGGCAGGGCTGGGTGGTGCAGTAAATGTCCGCACCGGCGATGCTGACGCCGTGGATGGCGGCCTGGACGATAACGTTCTGCTCCGCATGCAGGCCGCGGCAGATTTCGTGGCGCTGGCCGGAGGGAACGCCGAGTTCCTCGCGCAGGCAGCCCACGTCGAGACAATGGGAGATGTTTGCGGGCGCACCGTTGTATCCGGTGGCAAGGATGCGCTTGTCCCGCACGGCAATGGCGCCGACTTTGCGGCGGGTGCAGGTGGAGCGTTCGGCAACCATGTAGGTTATTCCCATGAAATATTCGGGCCAGGGGATTCGGTTTTCCATGCGCGCATCCGGATGGCGGCGGTGTGCCGCCGAGTCGAGTTTTCAAATTGGGCGTCAGTCGCCCACGCGTGCCGCAGGGCGGCAGTGGTGTCGGGTCAAATTCAAGAGGGCGGGAGACTGGCTCCCGCCCGGAATGCCGTCGGTGTTACCACGCGTAAAGCGGGAACTGGCGGGAGAAGGTCTCCACGTCCTTGCGGATTTCGTCAAGGCGCGTGTCGTTCTCAATGTTCTGCAGAACGTCCACAATCCAGCCGCCCACCTTGGCGATGTCGGCTTCCTTCATGCCTCGGGTGGTCAAGGCGGGGGTGCCCAGACGGATGCCGGAGGTCACGAAGGGAGAGCGGGTCTCGAACGGGACGGTGTTCTTGTTGCAGGTGATGCCTGCCTTGTCCAGCGCGATTTCCGCGTCCTTGCCGGTGATGTCCTTGCTGGTGAGGTCCACGAGGATGAGGTGGTTGTCCGTGCCGCCGGAGACAAGGTCGTACCCGGCGTCCATCAGCGTGGTGCCGAGGGCGGCGCAGTTTTTCAGCGTCTGGGCCTGATAGTCCTTGAAGCCGGGCTTCAGGGCTTCGGCAAAGGCCACAGCCTTGGCCGCGATGACGTGCATTAGCGGGCCGCCCTGAATGCCGGGGAAAATCTGGGAGTTGAGCTTTTTGCCGTACTCCTCGGTGGAGAGGATCATGCCGCCACGGGGACCGCGCAGGGTCTTGTGCGTGGTCGTGGTGGTGATGTGCGCATGGCCGATGGGCGAGGGGTGCAGACCGGCGGCAATGGGACCGGCAATGTGGGCCATGTCCACCATGAGCTTGGCACCGACGGCATCGGCAATGGCGCGGAAGCGGGCAAAGTCGATGACGCGGGGGTAGGCGCTGGCACCGGCGATGATGAGCTTGGGGGAGTTTTCGCGGGCGATGCGCTCCACCTCGTCATAATTGATGGTGCCGGTTTCCTTGTCCACGCCGTAGGAGACGACCTTGTACAGCTTGCCGGAGAAGCTGACCGGGGAACCGTGGGTCAGGTGACCGCCGTGGGAGAGGTCCATGCCCATGATGGTGTCGCCGGGTTCGAGAAAACCGAAATAGGCCGCCATGTTGGCCTGAGAGCCGGAGTGCGGCTGCACGTTGGCATATTCCGCCCCAAAGATTTCCTTGGCGCGGTCGCGGGCGAGGTCTTCGACCATGTCGACGAATTCGCAGCCGCCGTAGTAGCGCTTGCCGGGGTAGCCCTCAGCGTACTTGTGCGTGAGGACGCTGCCCATGGCCTGTCGGACTGCCGGGGAGGTGAAGTTCTCGGAGGCGATGAGTTCCAGCTTGCTGGTCTGACGATCGATTTCCAGGTTAAGCGCCTTGGCGATTTCCCGGTCCTGAAGCAGCAGTTCTTCCATTGGGACGACCCTTCCGGTTTATGGTGGTGTGGCGGGCCGGGGGCAGGTGCCGCCCGGCCAGCGCCATATTAATCGGTGAACTTCTTGAAGATGATGCTGGCGTTGGTGCCGCCGAAGCCGAAGGAGTTGGACATGGCGTATTCGCACTGCCGCTCCACGGAGCCGTTGGCGGTGTAGTCCAGATCGCACTCTTCACCGGGGTTCTCGAGGTTGGTGGTGCCGGGCACCACGCCGTGATGCAGGGCCAGCACCGAGAACACGCCCTCAACGCCGCCAGCGGCACCCAGCAGGTGGCCGATCATGGACTTGTTGGCGGAGATGGCGATGTTTTTGGCGTGCTCGCCAAAGGTCTGCTTGATGGCGCGGGTTTCGCACAGGTCGTTCAAGTGCGTGGAGGTGCCGTGGGCGTTGATGTGGTCCACGTCCTCGGGGGCGATCCCTGCGTCGTCCAGCGCGGCCCGCATGGCGATGGCCATGCCGGAGCCGTCCTCTTCCGGGGCGGTCATGTGGAAGGCATCGCCGGAGGCGCCAAAGCCGACGATTTCGGCGTAGATCTTGGCGCCACGCGCCTTGGCGTGGTCGTAGTCTTCCAGCAGCAGCATGCCGCAGCCCTCACCCATGACAAAGCCGTCGCGGTCCGCGTCGAAGGGACGGGAGGCTTTTTCCGGCTCGTCGTTGCGGGTGCTCAGCGCCTTGAGGGAGCAGAAGCCGCCAAAGCCCAAACGGGTGATGGTGGATTCCACGCCGCCGCAGATCATGGCGTCCGCGCGGCCCAGCAGAATTTCGCTGAAGGCGTAGCCGATGCCGTGCGTGCCGGAGGCGCATGCGGAAGTGGACGCAAGGTTGGGGCCCTTTGCGCCGACTTCGATGGACACCATGCCCGGAGCCATGTTGGCGATGACAATGGGGATGAAGAAGGGGGAAACCTTGCGGGGGCCGCCCTTCAGCAACTTTTCATGAGTGGTCTCGATGGTGTGCAGACCGCCAAGGCCACAGCCGAGATTGACGCCAACCCTGTGGGCCTCGTCCTCGGGGATGCTCCAATCGGCGTCCTGCAGCAGCTGCTGGGAAGCAGCCACGGCAAACTGCGTGAACCGCTCCATCCGGCGCGCCTGCTTCGCGGGCATGAACTCTTTGGGATCGAATCCCTTCACTTCGCCAGCGATGCGCGTGGCGTAGTCCGTGGCGTCAAACTGGGTGACGGGGCAGATGCCCGACACGCCGGCCACGAGGTTCTCCCAGCTGGAGTGGACGTCGTTGCCGATGGGAGTAATGGCCGACAGGCCAGTTACGACAACTCTTTTTCTTTTCATTGCTCCTCGCCTCATATCGGTCGGGGATGCGCCGATGGCGCGCTTGTGGGAAAAGCCAAAGCGCCTTGAGGCCCACAAGGAGCCGCAAGACGCTTCGGTGTCGATATCGGAAGCAGCAGGGCAGGGCCTACTGATGCTTGGAGATGTAGTCGATGGCGTCCTGCACCTTGACGAGCTTCTGGGCTTCGTCGTCGTCGATCTCGGTGCCGAATTCCTCTTCCATGGCCATGATGAGCTCGGTGAGGTCGAGGGAGTCGGCGCCCAGGTCTTCCACGAAGGAAGCTTCGTTCTTTACTTCGTCGGCGGAAACGCCCAGCTGGTCAACGATGATTTCTTTGATCTTTGCTTCAACGGACATATTGCCCTCCAATGAGTTTGTTTGCCCGATGGGCAGTGAGTTCGTGTTTGGGGTAGCTGTGTATCAGCCAACTACATGTGCATTCCGCCGTTCACGGACAGAACCTGACCCGTGATGTAAGACGCATCGTCCGACACCAGGAAGGCGACAGCGCCAGCGATGTCCTCGGCGGAGCCGGGACGCTGCATGGGAATCTGCGTCTTGAAGGATTCGAGGACCTGTTCGGGAAGGTCGGCCGTCATATCCGTGGTGACAAAACCGGGGGCGACGGCGTTGACCGTCACACCGCGGGGGGCCAGCTCCTGTGCGGCGGTTTTGGTCAGGCCAATGAGGCCCGCCTTGGACGCCACATAGTTGGCCTGCCCGGCATTACCGGCAAGGCCTACCACGGAAGCCATGTTGACGATACGGCCAGAGCGCTGGCGGACCATGATTTTGGCCGCTTCGCGCAGGCAGGTGAATGCACCGGTGAGATTGACGTCCAGCACGCGGTCCCAGTCCGCATCCTTCATGCGGATGAGCAGACCGTCGCGGGTGAGACCGGCGTTGTTCACCAGCGCCGCAAGGTCCACCTGGCCTTTGATGTTCTCTTTAAAGAACGCGGCCACGGCGTCGCGGTCGGAGCTGTCGAGCTGGAACGCCCGGGCGGAGGAGCCGCCCGCCTTGATCTCGCTGACGACGGCTTCGGCTTCTTCAGGACGGCTGACGTACGTCAGGTACACCTGATAGCCTTCGCGGGCCAGACGCAAGGCGCAGGCCTTGCCAATTCCGCGCGAGCCGCCGGTGACGAGCGCTGTTTTTATGAGATCGCTCATGCTTTCAATCTTCCTCTTGTTCCGGGTTGGGAACCGAACCTGAGTATGTAGCTCAATTCCGTCTGGACTTCAACCTTGAGGCTCTCGAAGAAAGCCCCGCGATTCAAGGGGGTTGGCTTCCGAATTGCGTACGCACTCTTTTGTAGGAAAAAAAGTGCGGCCTAGAACCGCAACAGGAATGCCGCCCAAGTAAAACCGCCGCCAAAGGTGGTGACGAGCACGGTTTGCCCTGGGGTGATATCGCCGTTGTCCACGGCTTCGGCAAGGGCGATGCCCACACTGGCTGCGGACGTATTGCCGTAGTTTTGGACGTTGAAGTACACGCGCTCGCGCTCGATGCCCAGCTTTTTGCCCACGGCTTCGATGATGCGGCTGTTGGCCTGGTGGGGCACAAGCAGGTCCACGTCGTCGGTGGTGAGGTCATTCTGGGCCAAGAGGCGCTGGCAGACGTCCGTCATGCTGCGCACGGCAACCTTGAACACTTCGCGGCCCTGCATGCGGATGAAATGGCTGTCATCCACCGTGTGGCCGAGGGTGTACGGGTTGCTGGAGCCGCCGCCGGAGATGGTGAGCAGGTCACCATACTGGCCGTCGGACTCAAGCAGTGCGTCCACAAGTTCGACGCCGTCGTCGCCCTTGTCGGCAGTGATGACCGCCGCGCCCGCACCGTCGCCGAACAGCACACAGGTGGTGCGGTCCTGCCAGTTGACGCGCGAGGTCATGACCTCGGCGGCGCAGGCAAGCACCTTGGCCTCGGGGTCGAGGGCCAGCATGGCGCGGGAGGTTTGCAGGGCGTACAGAAAGCCGGAGCAGGCCGCGTTGACGTCAAAGGCCATGCAGCCTGCCGCGCCAATTTTGTGCTCCAGTTGGGTGGCCGCGCTGGGGCAGTAGGCGTCGGGGGTGCAGGAGGCGCAGATAACGTGGGTGAGGTCTTCGGCGGCAACGCCGGCCTTGGCCAGCGCCGTGCGCGAAGCCTCGGCGGCAAGGTCGGATGCGCACTCGCCTTCGGCAACGACGTGGCGCTGCCGGATGCCGGTGCGCGAAGTGATCCATTCGTCGGATGTATCGACGATGTGTTCCATGTCCGCGTTGGTTAGAACCTTTTCGGGGACGTGGAAGCCGAGTCCGTGGATATATGCTTTGGTGGTCATTGCTCTATCAATCGTTGAGTGTGCCGCGTGATCGCCGCAATACCGGGCCATGGCCGGGTGCTGCGAGGAAGGGGGATGCTAGGCGCAGGCGCCAAAGTCGCTATTGGACTGCAATTCTTCCTTGATATGGTCGTTGGCGCCGCTGGAGACGAACTGGCCGGCCATCTTTACCGCATTGGTGATGGCCTTTTCGTTGGAGGCGCCGTGGCAGACGATGACGATGCCGTTGAGCCCAAGGATGGGGGCACCGCCATATTCGGCGTAGTCCACGAACTTGGCGAAGCGGCGCAGGCGGCCCTTGGCCAAAAAGGCGCCAAGGCGGCCCAGCCAGCTGCCGAGCAGTTCGCGTTTGAGGACTTTGCCAAGGCTTATGGCAAGCCCTTCCGAAAGCTTCAGCGCAACATTGCCGACGAAGCCGTCGCAAACCACGACGTCCACGTCGCCGGTGAAGACGTCGCGTCCTTCCACATTGCCCTGAAAGGCCATGGAAGTGGCCTTGAGCATGTCGTAGGTCTCTTTGACCTGCGTGTTGCCTTTGCCTTCCTCCTCGCCAATGGACATCAGGCCCACCCGCGGCTTGCCGTAGCCCAGCACGTCGCGGGCGAAGACTTCGCCCATGATGCCAAACTGGAACAGGTGCAGCGGTTTGGAGTCCACATTTGCCCCAACGTCCAGCAGGACCATGGGCTTTTTGACGGTGGGAAGGACGCTGGCGAAGGCCGGACGCTTCACGCCCCGCACACGCCCAATGACAAACATGCCGCAGGCGGAGGTGGCGCCGGAATGTCCGGCACTGACTACGCCATCGGCTTCGCCATCCTTGACGAGGCGGCAGGCCACCTGAATGGAGGTGTCCTTCTTGCGTCGGAGGATTTCGGAGGGCTTTTCATGCATCTCAGCGACGTCCCCGGCGTGGACGACGGTAACGTCCAGTCCGGAGGTATCGAGTCGGTACAGCTCATTGCTGATGGTCGACTCGTCGCCAACGAGGATGACGGCAAGGTCATGTTCCCTCGCGGCCCGGACAGCGCCGGGGACGACGATGCTGGGTCCGTTGTCGCCGCCCATGGCGTCAACGGCGATGCGCGGCTTGATGTTAGGCTTCATCCTTAAAGAGCATCTGCTTGCCTTTGTAGGCGCCGCACTTGTTGCATGCACGGTGGGGCAGAGCCGGCTCACCGCACTCGCAGTAAATTACGTTAGGAACGGAAACCTTGTCGTGAGAGCGACGCATGCCGCGCTTGGACTTGGACGTTTTCTTTTTGGGGACTGCCATTTTCGTCTACCTCGTTTTGTGTGATGTATGTTCGCCGCCCTGAAGGGGGCGGTGACATCCGTGTATTATTGCTTGTTCCGGTCCGGGACCTTCAGGCCGCGCAGGGCAGCCATGCGGGGGTCGCCGCTTTCGCTTTCGCAGGTGCACTCGCCGGTGTTGAGGTTTATGCCGCACTGGGGGCACAGACCTTGGCACTCGGGCGAGCACAGGGGCTTGACCGGAAGGGCAAGCACGAATTGTTCCCAGAGGATGGCCCCCGCGTCAAGGACAACGATGCCGCCCTCCTCGCGCATGCGGGGTTCGTCCGTTTCGTCCGTGTCGCCGATTTCTTCATAGATGTCGAAATCCTGCTCCACGTCCACCACGGCTTGCTCCATGCAGCGGTCGCACGGGATGGATACCCGGCCGGTAACGCTGCCCTGAATGACACAGGACTTGGGACCTTGCGGGAGAACCCGCAGCCGACCTTCCAAAGGCTCCACCACGGCAACCTTCATGCCGCAGGCTTCCCATTGCCCGGACCACAGTGTAGGGTCCGTGAAAGTAAATTCCCGGCCCTCGGCCGGGATGTCGACTGTATTGATCATAAACTTGCTCATGTATTCCTCACAAGGGGCATTCTCTATATGTGAATATTTCACGTTGTCAAGGCTAAAGCGCTTGCATTTTGCCACGGGAAGGGATAAAGGGGCAAATTCCGTGTGAGTGAATCGTACTCGCTCCTGCGGTAGAAATCGAGTAAGATCACTTGGGCGGTGCGAATTATCTGCGCTAACCGCCGAGAAATAGTGGATTTTGAGGAGGTCTCCCATGAGTCAGTTTTGTGAAGTCTGCGGCAAGAAGCCCCAGGTTGGAAACAATGTGAGCCACGCGCACAACAAGACCAAGCGTCGCTTCAATCCCAACCTGCAGAAAGTCCGTGTCCAGCTCGACAGCGGCGAAGTCAAGCGCGCCAACGTGTGCACCCGTTGCATCCGTTCCGGCAAAGTGACCAAGCCCGTGAAGTAGCGCGGATTGCCTGGTGCGTGCCGCGCACAGGAATTTTGCGGAAAAGCCCCGGCAGTGTGCCGGGGCTTTTTGTTTTGGTGCAGACCGGAAAGGCCCGCCAACGCTCCGGCGCGCCGGAGCATTCAATTGGGCCACCGCGCGCCCATGCCAGCGCCGCACCACGCAGGCCGCAGCGCCAACGAACCCGCCCCCGCAGGACGTGTCCTGCGGGGGCGGGTTTTGTGTGCTGGGCAATCGTTACGTGAAATCCATGTAGTACAAGAGTTTTCCGCATTTGCGGCACTTGAACTTATAGACAGCAGGATCCATGACCGGTTGGTAGACGGAAACATATCCTGCCCAGTCTTCGTGGCTCATGCAGTAGGTTTTGAGGAATGTTTCGAGGTCTTCGCCGTTAAAGGCGAGCAGGTCCTCACGTGTGGCATCGCCGTAGCATTCACATGCATCCGCGCAATGGTAGAGCCAGTCGTTGTCCTGCCATGTTTCCAAGTGGGGTGTCCGTTCCTCAACGTGGCGAAGAACCTCGGGTGGCACGTCCTCGGGGATGTCGGTCCCGCAGGAATTGAAGGTGCCTTTATACTTTTGCGCCGCGGAGCCGTCAGCGATGCACCATGGGCAAAACTGAACCCCATCTGGTGCAATTGCGGAGTATATAACGCCGCTGTGCCGATAGTCGCTGTGTTTGCCACAGCAGTCGCAGATGCCGGGGTTCAATTCGATGGATTTGGTGTGGATGGGGTCGGGGTAGTAGGGGAAGTAGGGAAATTCGATGCCGTATTTCTCTTTGATGAAGGCGCTGATTTGGACGCCCTGTCGCTGGTCTGTACTCATTGTGCTTTTCCTCTGGTTTATAGAACCGGGCACATCGCACATAGAGGAAAAGGCGTATCGTTTCAACTGCGCCAAATTTTTGGCGATAATGGATGGATCGGCCCAGCGCTATGCTGGGCAGGGCGTCTGAACTGCGGCGTCTGGTTTCAGCCGCGTTATGAAAGCCGGGAAACGAACCCGCCCCCGCAGGACGTGTCCTGCGGGGGCGGGTTTTTGTGTGCTGAAAGGCGGGGGAGGGGCTACAGGGCCAGGGCGCGGTCCATGCGGGCCAGCGTCTTGTCCTTGCCGAGCACGAAGAGGGTTTCGTGCAGGCCCGGGCTGAAGGTGCGGCCGGTGACGGCCACGCGGATGGGCTGGGCGATTTTGCCGAACTTGATTTCCTTCTGCTCCACGAAGCCATTCAGGGCGGCGTCGAGAGCCTCTTCGGTGAATTCGGGCAGGTCGGCCAGCATGGCGCGGACTTCGGCCAGCAGCTCGCGCGCGGCGGGCTTCAGGTGCTTTTTCACGGCCTTTTCGTCGTACTCCAGCGTGTCGTCATCCACGAGGAAGAAGGCGCACTGTTCGGCCATGTCGGCCATGGTGACGGCGCGCGGCTGGTACAGGGGCACGATTTGGGCCAGCGTGTCGTGGCTTGCCGTGATGCCGAGGTCCTTGAGGTGGCGGTCCAGAAGGCCCACCAGACGCTCTACGTCCGCTTCCTTGATGTAGTGGGCGTTGACGCTTTCCAGCTTCTTCACGTCGAACATGGCGGGGGAGCTGTTCAGGCCGTCGGTGGAGAAGACCTTGAGCAGTTCGTCCATGGTGAAGAATTCGTCGTCGCCGTGGCCCCAGCCGAGGCGCACCAGATAGTTGCGCACGGCCTCGGGCAGAAAGCCCATCTTTTCGTATTCCATGACGCTCATGGCGCCGTGGCGCTTGGAGAGCTTCTTCTTGTCGTTGCCGAAGATCATGGGCACGTGGCCAAAGCGCGGCACGGTAAAGCCCAGCGCCTCGTACAGGGCAATCTGCTTGGGCGTGTTGGACAGGTGGTCCTCGCCGCGCAGAATGTGGGTCATGCCCATGTCGGCGTCGTCAACGACCACGGCAAGGTTGTACATGGGGGAGCCGTCGGCGCGGCGAATGATGAAGTCGTCCACCATTTCCTCGTACTCCATAGCCATGTCACCCTTGACCATATCCTTCCACGCGCAGGTGCCGGAGGGCGCCTTGAAGCGCACCACGCGGCCTTCGCCGGGGGCGAGGTTCTTGGCGCGGCACGAGCCGTCGTACTTGGGCTTGCGGCCTTCCTGACGGGCCTTTTCGCGCATGGCGTCCACCTCTTCGGTGGAGCATTCGCAGTAGTAGGCGCGGCCGGAAGCGATGAGCTGTTCAATGGCCTCGTTGTAGCGCTCCGTGCGCTGGCTCTGGAAGTAGGGGCCTTCGTCCCAATCCAGACCGAGCCACGTCATGCCGTCGAGGATGGCCTGGGTCATCTCCTCGGTGGAGCGGGCCTTGTCGGTATCCTCAATGCGCAGGACAAAGTGCCCGCCGTTGGCACGGGCGAGCAGCCAGTTGAACAGGGCGGTGCGGGCGCCGCCGATGTGCAGAAATCCCGTAGGACTCGGGGGAAAACGTGTAACCATTGCGCTCATTGGTTTCTCCTGAAATGCGAATATATTGGGCGGCGTCCGTGGAGCGCCGTGAGAAATAATGCTATACGACAAATGCCCCGCAGCCGTCACGGAGGCGGCGCGGGGCGGGAACGGCGAATGGGGCGGGCCTGTTAAACAGCCTCAACGCCCTTGATTTCGGGGACTTCCTTGAGGATGAACCGTTCGATGCCGTGCTTGAGGGTCATCTGGGACATGGGACAGCCCTTGCAGGCGCCCTGAAGGCGGACCTTGACGATGCCGTCGTCGGTGACTTCGACGAGTTCCACGTCGCCGCCGTCGGCTTGGAGTGCGGGCCGGACTTGTTCCAGCGCCGCTTCAATCTTTTCCCGCATGGCAATCCTCCTTGCGCGGTGGTTTGCCTTGGGCGTGTAGCGCCAACGCCCCGCGCTTGTCAATTTCCCAGCCCACGATGGACCGGGCGTGTTCTTGACAAGACTGTACGCGAAACCGTAGGCCCGTGCATCCATTATACACCTGCCCGGCCCGGCGTGCCGGGCGGCATGATAACCGCCAACCACCGTTATTTATGGAGTCTCAGCCCATGCGTGTCACCCTTGTGGTCGGAGCCCGGCCCCAGTTCGTCAAGGCCGCTGTTTTGGAGCGCGCCCTTGTGGCCGCCGGAATCGAGGTCCGGCTTCTGCACACCGGTCAGCACTACGATGACCTGATGTCGTCCATATTTTTTAAGGAATTGGGCCTGTCCGAGCCGCAGGTGAACCTTGGCGCAGGCTCCGGCAGCCATGGCGAGCAGACCGCCGCCATGCTGGCGGGCATTGAGGCGGACCTGATGGACCAGCGGCCGGACGCCGTCATTGTTCCGGGCGATACGAATTCCACTCTGGCGGGGGCCCTTGCCGCCGCCAAGCTGGGCATTCCGGTTATGCATGTGGAGGCGGGGCTGCGTTCCTTTAACCGCGCCATGCCCGAGGAGCACAACCGCGTGCTCACGGACCATCTGGCCGATGTGCTCTTCGCCACCACGCCCACCGCCGTGGCGAACCTGCGCCGCGAGGGCAAGGACAATGTGGCGGCGGACGGCGCGCTGGTGCAGGCAGGCGATGTGGCGGACCTGCCCCTTGGCGGCGGCGCGCCGCTGGTGGTGAACGTTGGCGACGTGATGTTTGACGCGGCGACCCGCTACGGCGCACAGGCCGAGGAGCAGGGCCGCACGCTGGACAGGCTGGCCCTGAAGCCGGGCGAATACGTGCTGGCAACGGTGCACCGGGCCGAGAATACGGGCGTTGGCCGCAGGCTGTCCTTTATTTTCCGCGGCCTTGCGGAGATTGCGCGCCGGGTGCCTGTGGTGCTGCCCCTGCATCCGCGCACGGGCAATGCCATCAACTCCGCCATTACCGGGCGCTGGCCCATCCCAATGGCTGGCATGACCGTGATTGAGCCGCAGGGCTACATGGATATGCTCCAGTTGGTGAAAAATGCCCGCGCCGTGTGCACGGACTCCGGCGGCCTGCAAAAGGAGGCCTACTTCTTCGGCAAGCCCTGCGTAACCCTGCGCGATGAAACCGAATGGACGGAGCTGGTGGACTGCGGCGCCAATGTGGTGGCCGGGGCCGACCCCGACACCATCCCCGAAGCCTACGAGGCTGTGCGCGATGCCGTCATTGAGCCGTCCGGCGGCGTCTTCGGCACCGGCAAGGCTGGCGAAGCCGTGGCCGCTGTGGTACGTCAATTTTTGGAAAAGCAGGCATCCCAAAAGGGATAAGCGCTTGCGGCGGCGCGCGGATTGACCGCGTTGCCCCGCCCCACGGTGCTTTTTCGCGGCGCGGACAGTTGTCTGCGCCGCTTGCGCAAGAAGGCCCGGACGGGTTGTGACCGCCTGCGCCTTTTCAGCGCGCGGCTTTTCCGTCATCATACAATCAAGCTGGAACCGCTCCGCATGGGGCGGCCCATGGCGGAGACCACTTCCGCCGGAGGACGATATGACGCAGGACTCTCGGCCCGGGATTTCATGGCCCGCGCCTCGGGGCAGCCGCTACTATTCGCTGTTCCTGTTCACCCTCATCCTTTTCGCCCTGTATCTGGCGTACAGGGTATTTAGCCCATTTCTTCATCCCATCATTTTTTCCGGCGTGTTGGCGGCCATTTGTACGCCCATGTTCACCCGCATCTCCAGCCGCCTTGGCGGGCACGAGAATGTCGCCGCTGGTATTGTGGTCTTGTTGGTGACGGTGTGCGTGTTCATCCCCGCGTTCTTTTTTCTGACGGGGCTGGCCACTCAGGGCGCGCAGTCCATTGCCGCCGTGACCGACTGGATACGGCATACGGACTTTGACGCGCTGCTGGGGCAAAGCCGCTTTGACGCCGTGAGCGCGTGGCTGAGCGACAAGCTCCCCTACATCCATCTGGAGGACATCGACATCCAGTCCGGTCTGCTGCGCTTTTCGCGGCAGGTGGGCGAAACGTCCATCCAACTGGGCACGGGCCTGCTGACGGATGCGTTCAGCGTGCTGCTGGACTTTTTCATCATGCTGTTCATCCTGTTCTTTTTGTTGCGCGATGGACGGCGCATTGTCGCCACGGTGAAGTATCTCTCTCCTCTGCGTGAGGAGCAGGAGGACTCTATCATCTACAGCCTGCGCCGCGTGTCGCGCTCCGTGCTTGTGGGGGGCCTGCTGGTGGCGATGCTGCAGGGTTTGGCCGGCGGCGTTGGTCTGGCGGCCGTGGACATCCCCGCGCTGTTTTGGGGCACGATGATGGGCTTTTCCTCGCTTATTCCGGTGCTGGGCACGGGCCTTGTGTGGGTGCCGGCCTCGGGATACCTGCTCATTGTGGGCAAGTGGAAGGCCGCGGTGTTTCTGATGCTGTGGTGCGGGTTGTTGGTGACCAGCATTGATACGTTCCTGCGGCCGTACTTTATGCGCGGTGCGTCGGGGATGCCGCTGATTTATATTTTCCTTTCCGTTATTGGCGGGCTTCAGGCCTTTGGCCCGCCCGGCCTCCTGTACGGGCCGCTCATTCTCTCCTTTGCCATGGTGATGCTGCGCATCTACGGCGAGGAGTACCGGGACGTGCTGATGGAAAAGGAATTCATCGGGCCGAAGCCCGAGGATTCCACCACGACACACGACGACTAAACAGCGCGCCGCACCGGCAGGACCGGGGCGGCGCGTTTTTTCTGGCAGGAGGCGCTGTGAAGGTTGTGCATATCATCACCGGGCTCGGCGTTGGCGGGGCAGAGACCAGCCTTGCGCGTCTGGCCCCGCGCCTTGCGCGGCGCGGGGTGGTGCAGCAGGTGGTGAGTCTGCTGCCGCCCGGTCCCCTTGCCGCGCCCCTTGAGGCGGCGGGCGTTCCCGTTGCCAGCCTGCATCTGCGGCGCGGTGCGCCGTCCCCCGCCGCGCTGTGGCGGCTTGTCCGGCTGCTGCGGCGCGAGAATCCGGACGTGGTGCAGACGTGGCTCTACCACGCGGACCTGCTGGGCCTTGTGGCCGCAGGGCTTGCGCGCCGGGGGCAGGTGGTGTGGAACATCCGCTGCGCGGACATGGACCTGTCGCGCTACGCCCGGACCACGGCGTGGACCGTGGCGGCCTGCGCACGGCTGTCCGGCCGCCCCGCCGCTGTGGTGACCAACTCCGGCCGCGCCGCGTGGTACCACACGCACAAGCTGGGCTACCACCCGCGCCGGGTGGAGGTCATCCCCAACGGTTTTGACGGCGAGGTCTTCCGCCCCGAGTCGCCCCCAACCTCTCCCCCCAGCCATTCGTCAGAGCATTCCCCGGAGCATCTGCCACAACAGTCCTCAGACCTGCCCCAAAACCAATTTATCAATCCGTCCCTGGAGTCTTCCTTAAAGCAAGCTCCGGAGGGCCATGTGGAGCATGCGCAGGACGGCGGCCTCGCACCGGGCGCGCGCCGTCGGCGCGAGGCGTGGGGTATTGGGCCGGAGGCGTTCGTCATCGGCATGGCCGCCCGCTTTGACCCCATGAAGGGGCACGACGTCCTTGCGCAGGCGCTGGGCCGCCTTGGGCCGGAATCCGGCGTGGTGTGCGTGCTGTGCGGTGAGGGCATGGAGGCGTCGAACGCGGAGCTTGTGGCCCTGCTGGACAGCGCAGGTGCATCGGCCATGGTGCGCCTTGTGGGGCGGCAGGAGGATATGCCGGGCTTCTATACGGCGCTGGATGTGGCCGTGACGGCCTCGCACACCGAGAGTTTTCCCAATGCCGTGGGCGAGGCCATGGCCTGCGGCGTGCCCTGTGTGGTGACCGATGTTGGCGATGCGGCGGAGATTGTGGCGGAAACGGGGCTGGTGGTGGCCCCCGGTGCGCCGGAGGATCTGGCCCGCGCCATCCGCGCCATGCGCGACATGCCCCGGCAGGATCGCCAGCGCCGCGGAGCCGTGGCGCGCGAGCGCGTGCTCCTGTGCTACGGCGTGGACGTGATGACCGAAAAGTACATGCGCCTGTACCAGAGCCTTGTGGCCCCCGAGGGCTGATGGTGTCCCGTCTCGCCGCCCTCGGCCGCGCCGTTTCTCGCCACTGTTGGGCCCGCGAATCCGCGCACGAGCCGCGCTGTAGCGTCCGTGGGGCTAGAAGGGCCAAAACGTGGGAATAAACAAGGCGGCCCCGCCGCAGGAGATGATGACCATGGGCAGGCCGAGCCGGAGAAAGTCCAGGAAGGTGTATCCGCCGGGACCGTAGACGATGAGGTTGGTTTGATAGCCGATGGGTGTGGCGAAACAGGCCGAAGCGCCAAAGGCGATGCCGATGATGAATGGCCGGGCGTCCACCCCGAGGGAGGCCGCCGTGGCGATGCCTACCGGAACGAGAAGGACAGCCGTGGAGTTGTTGGACAGAAAGTGGGAAAGAAGACTGGTCAGCACAATGAATCCGGCCAGAATCACCTGCGGGCTTGCCCCGCCGAACAGCCCGAGAAAGGCCTTGGCGTACACCATGTCCGCACCGGAGGTCTGCATGGCCAGCCCTAGGGCGATTGTGCCGATGATGAGCATAAGGATTTTAACGTCCACCGCCCTGTAGGCCTCTTTAAGGCTCAGGCAGCCTGTCAGGATCATGGCGAAGGCTCCGGCAAACGCGCCGGTGAGGATGTTGGCCAGCCCCGAGACCACGGCGGCAATCATCAACACAAAGATGCCAATGGCAAGGGGCGCCCGGCGGCGGTTGACAATGTCTTTGACCACGTTGTCGTTGAGGACGATGAAGTTTTCTTCCTTGCGGATGCGGTCCAATGCGTGGGGTTTGAGTTGGACCAAAATAACGTCGCCCACCCGCAGTTTCATGGAGTGAGCCTTTGTCCAGGAGTAATGGGAGTGGCGCCGCAGCAAGCCGATGATGCAGTTTTCCTGATCGTCGGCCAGAAAGAGATCGTCCAGCGTAACGCCGCGCGCGTCGGAGCCTGACGGGACAAGCAGCTCCACGAGCTGGGTGTCGCTGAGGTGGGGGCACGCGAAACCGGGGTTGCCGGCATCCTCGCTGTTCAGGATGGCTGTCAGGTCGTCGGCTGAACCTTTTGCCAGAATGCGGTCGTCGGCCTGCAGCACGACGTTGTCGGTATTGACGTCGTAGATTTCTTCCCCGCGGAACACCTCGTATATTGTGAGGGATTCATATTTTTGGGGCATGCCCTGCGCTGGGTTGATGCCCACAAGGCTACTGTTCGGATAGACCGTAAGCTCCGACAAATACAGGTCTGCCGCCGAGTTTTCGTGCGAGAAGGGAAAGGCGTGCTCCGGGAGGAGGACGTCCGCAAAAAAATACATGAACACCGCGCCGCAAATGGCAATGGGCACGCCCAGTACCGAAAGCTCAAACATGCCGATGGGACTGGCCCCCAAGCTGAACGCCGTATCACTCACCAAAATGTTGGTCGAGGTGCCGATGAGGGTACAGGTGCCCGCCAGAATGGAGATGTAGGACAGGGGGATAAGCAGTTTGGACGGCGCGAACCCGAACCGGCTGCACGCGGCCATGATGATGGACATAAACAGGATGACCACAGGGGTGTTGTTGAGGAAGGCCGATAAGGTGCCCACCAGCAACAAGCTGACAAGAAGAAGCCGCTTGCGGCTGCCTGCTGTAAATTTGATGGTGGTTCTGGTGATGAAGTTCAGAGCGCCTGTGCGGACCAGCCCACGGCTGACCACAAAGAGCGCCCCCACCGCAAGGGGAGCCGGATTGGCAAAGCCCGATACGGCCTGAACCGGGGTGAGTTGACCGGCCACCATCAATACGACCACAAGGCCCAGACCGGTCAGGTCGACCGGGAGCTTTTCGGTGACCAGCAAAACGATGGCAATGACGAGAATGGAGCTGACGATAATGATGTCTGGAGTCATGTGAGATCCTTTGGGATGCTGTCACACTGGTTCTCTTATTCATCAAGAATCAGGAAGCCATGCAAAAAAGTCAAGATGATGTATGCACGACAGAGCGCCATCCTCATGGCGTCCTTACGCAAGACGTGCGATGCCGCCCCCGTGCTTTTTCGCAGGCTCGAAAGGTGATTGCCCACGGCCGAAACGCGCCACGGTGTGCCGCTGTGGTATGGCGCAAACGCCAGCGGCGCGGCCGGGGTGAGAAGCGGCCAAGGCGCCAGAGCCGGAGCGTTCCGGCGCCCGGAGGCGGCCTACTTCCGCCACTTGTTGCGGTGCGGCTCCTGCAATTCTTGCCCCTCGCCGGGGTATTCGGCGCGTTGGTCCTGCGGGGTGGGCACGGGGCGCGGCCAGTGCCCGGGCTGCGGCTCCGGGCCTTCCAGCGCCACATCCGAGGGCCGCGAATCCGCAAGGGCGGGGTGCGTACGCGGGTCTGCATCCGCAACGGGCAGGGAGAATTCAATGGGGATGCCGTTGGGGTCGAAGCAGTACACGGACTTGATGAACCCGTGGTCCACAACCTCCGAAGGCATGCAGCCCATGGCGTCCAGCTTGTCCTTGACCTCCCACAGGTCCTCCATGGTTGCCACGCCAAAGGAGACATGATCGAAGATAAAAGGGCCCTTGACGGGGTAGCCGTGGTCCTTTTCGGCGACGGGCTTGGTCTCCGGCCACTCGAAAAAGGCAATCATGTCGTCATCGGAAATTTGGAAAAAGTAGTGCCGGTAGCCCGGATGCCCCAGCCCCGCGACAAGGCGCATGCCAAGCAGGTCGCGCCAGAAGCGGATGGTGGCGTCCATGTCGCCCGTGGCCATGGCGAGGTGATTGATGCCGGTGTATGTGGGCATGGCGTCCTCCGGTGGTGCGCAGTTGCGGTGTCGGAAAATGGAGCGTTCTGGACGCTTGGGCTGGAGCATACCTGAGGCCGCGCGCCGCTTCAACAGCCCGGAGGAAGCGGGTTACCCCTTGCCCCCGATGGCGGTGGGCGTTATCAAGTGCCCTTGATGTTCGGCGGCATGCGCCGCTGCCCCTACAGCGATAAGGAGAACACAGTGGGATTTATATCCGCCAGTGCGACGTTTACGCGATACCGCCTGCTTGAGGAGGTGCCGGAGTCTCTGTGGGCAGAGATACCGGACCGCCTGAAGCGCAACGCGTTTATGGACATAGACGATACCGCCGACGAGCGGTCTTTTGGTTGGGTGTGCTTTGACGATATGCTCGATACTCAGTGGGCCACTGCGCCGCCGGAAAAGGGCCATTATCTGACCTTTGGCCTGCGCCTCGACACCCGCCGCATGAGCGCGGCCGTGGTGAAAAAGCACTTCCAGATTGCGCTCAATCAGGAGATGGACCGCATCCGCGAGCAGGGCAAAAAGTTTGTCTCGCGCGACAGGAAGAAGGAGCTTAAGGAGCAGGTCACCCTGCGCCTTCGCGCCCGTACGCTGCCGGTTCCCGCGCAGTTTGACGTGGTGTGGAACATTCAGGACAACATTGTGTACCTCGCGTCCACGCAGTCCAAGCTGCGCAGCCTGTTCGAGGACATGTTCACCCTGACCTTCGACCTGCATCTGGAACCGCTGACGCCGTACTACAAGGCCGTTGAGCTCCTCGGCGAGGACAGGGCCAAGGCGTTGGATGACATCGAAGCCGAGCACTTCGCCTAGCCAAAGGACAAGCATATGGAAGACGCATATCTCGGACAGGCCAAGGATATCGTCCTTGGTCAGGATTTTCTGACGTGGCTCTGGTACAAGAGCGAAGCCACCGGCGGCATCTTCACCATGCCGGACGGCGAAAACTTTGCCCTGTTCATGGAACAGCGCATCTCCGTGCAGGGCGGCGAAGGGGATTCCAAGGAGACCACCTCCGTCACCGGCCTGATGAGCGAAATGCGCGAGGCCAAGCTCGGCCTTGCCATGGGCAAAAAGGTCACCAAGGCCCAGTTCCGCGTGGAGGTCGACTCCGACGCGTGGCAGTTCACCATCAAGGCCGAGGACTTCGCCTTCAACGGCTTCAAAACCCCCAAAGTGGACACCAAGCGCGACGATGACGACGACCCGGATGGCATCTTCCTTGAGAAGATGTACCTCATTGAACGCGGGCTGTCCTTTGTGGACCACCTGTACTTTGAGTTCCTGAAGCTGCGCATGTCTCCCGACTGGGAGGAGGAGCGCATGAGCGTTGGCGTGTGGCTGAGCAAGCAGTCCTAACGCGGGGCGACGCAGCGCGGCGGCCCCTCGGGAGAGACCGGCGCGTGGTGCTTTTCGTCCTCTCCCGGCTGAGGAGCCGTACATGATCACCTATCCGCATATCGACCCTGTGGCGCTGCACCTTGGTCCGCTGTCCGTGCGCTGGTACGGGCTGATGTATCTGGTGGGCTTTTGCGCCGCGTGGGGGCTGGGGCGTCTTCGCGCCTCGCGCCCCGGGTCCGGCTGGACCGGCGAAGAGGTGGACGACCTCATCGCGTGGGGCATGCTCGGGGTCATCCTTGGCGCGCGCCTTGGGTACATCCTGTTCTACGACTTTGGCGCCTACCTCGATAACCCTCTGGAGATGCTTAAAATCTGGAAGGGCGGGATGTCCTTCCATGGCGGGCTGGTGGGCGTTTTGACCTGCGTGTTCATCTTTGCCCGCAGAACCGGGAAGACCTTTTTTCAGGTCACGGACTTCATTGCCCCCTTTGCGCCCATTGGCCTGTGCGCCGGGCGCATCGGTAACTTTATCAATGGCGAGTTGTGGGGCCGCGTCAGCGACGTGCCGTGGGCAATGATTTTCCCCGGTTACGAGGCCGGACCGTTCCCCCGCCACCCCTCACAGCTCTACGAGGCCGCCCTTGAGGGCGTTGTGCTCTTTATTGTGCTGTTTTGGTTCTCGTCCCGGCCCCGTCCGCGCCGTGCGGTATCCGGGCTGTTTGCCCTTGGGTACGCGTGCGCGCGCATTTTCGTGGAGTTTTTCCGTGAGCCGGACGCGCAGCTAGGCTTCCTGTTTGGCGACTGGTTGACCATGGGCATGCTGCTCTCCTTGCCCCTTGGCGTGCTGGGCATATGGCTCATCTGGAGCGCCTACCGGGGCGAGGCCGCGCGTTAGCGGCGGCATTCTCCCCCTGTGTTGAAAAAGAAAAAGCCCCCGGCGAGATGCTCGCCGGGGGCTTTTTGCGTGCAGTGGGTGGGCGTTTGGGGCGTTATTTCGCGCCGCCAGCCAGCAGGGCAAGGCGGGCGAGGGTGTCGATTTCCTCATTGAGGGCCAGGGCGTGGGTGAGGTCGCTCCCCCACGTGACAAGGCCGTGGTTGGTCATGAAGATGGCCTTGTGCGTGCGCGCGGCGTCGCCAACGGCCACGCCAAGCTCCGGGGTTCCCGGCTGCATGGCGGCGACGGTGGTCAGCATCTCCTGATACACGCCGGCTTCAAACAGCGGCAGGCCTGTGTCCACGTTGCCTGTGGCGATGCCGTAGGCCAACAGGTGCGGCGGATGCGTGTGCACCACGGCGCGCGCCTCGGGCTGGTTGCGGTAGATTTCCAGATGCACTGGCGCTTCGGTGGACGCCGCGCCAGCGCCGGTCACTTTGCCGGTGTCGAGGTCCAGCGTGGTCAGGTCGCCGGGGCGCAGAAAGCCCTTGGCCGAACCGGACCGGGTGATGACCACGCTCCCGCCGATGCGCACGGAAACGTTGCCGTTAAGGCCGGAGAGCAGGCCCCGCTCCCAGCCCGCGCGGCAGATGGCTTGCAGTTCGTGCCCAACGGCCGGGGTGATGCCGGAGCCCCAGTTTTCCCGCCCCGGCGTCTCGTTGGCAATGGGTTTGATGTCCACAATGGGGGTGCCGTCCAGCACCTCCAGCCGGTCCACGGTGAGGGTCAGGCCGTCAATGGCCAGCAGCCGGACGTGGTGCAGGCCAATGGGGTTTGGCCTGTCGGGGGAGCGGGTGTTGAAGACGCCCTTCTTGGGAATGTCGCGGTTGCCGCGCGGGTGCACCTTGAGCACGCGGCGTGTGGACTGGTGCAGCCATGTAAAGAGCAACAGGTCCTGTCCCGGAGTGAGTGTGGACAGGCCTTCGGCGTATTCCGGCGCAATGGTGACCTGCGCCTGCGGCGCGCCCTCGGAATACTGCTTGGGGCAGGAGGAAAGGTCCTTGAGCGGGGACGAAACGGTGCCGATGATGGAAAGCGTGGTGTCCATGGCGCGTCTCCTTAGGATGAGGTGGAGAAATGGTCGAAACCGGCGTGGCCAAAGGGCGTTTGCCCAAGGAAGAGGCCCGGGGATTCAGTGACGGTACCGATGATGGTGGCGTCCGGTACGGCTTGCGTCAGGGCCGGGACCTGTTCCGGGGCCACGGCGCCAAGCAGGGCGTAGTCTTCGCCGCCGAGGATGGCGAATTCTTCCGGCGACAGCCCCTCGCGCTGGCAATAGGCCGTGACGTCGCGGTGCAGGTGCTGCGGGGCTAGGGCAAGCCGCGCGCCACGTTGCGGCCCGGTCAGGCGTGGCAGGTCGCGGGCAAGGCCGTCGGAAAGGTCCATGAGTGCGGTTACGCCCGGCAGTCCCGCAAGGGCCAGTCCCTCGGCGACGCGCGGGCGTGGGCGCAGGTGCGCGGCAACAGCGTCAGGGTAGCGCGCGGGCGCGTCGCCGGGGTCGGCCTCAAGGGCCAGCAGTCCCGCCCGCGCCAGACCAATGCCGCCGCTGATGAAGATGGCGTCGCCAGGGGCGCAGGTCTCGCGCGTGAGGATGCGCCCCGTGGGACCGGGGGCGCCCCATATGGTCACGGAAAAGCCGAGGCAGGGGCCTTTGGACAGGTCGCCCCCCGTGAGGGGGATGCCGTGCTCCTCGGCCAGGGCGCTCATGCCGGAAAAGAGACCGTCCCAAAAGGAAGCCTCAAGGGCGGGGGACGCACTGTGCGGAATGATGAGGCCGAGGCTGAAGCCCTCGGGGCGGCAGCCCATGCCCGCGATGTCGGAAATATTGACGGCAAGGGCCTTGTGGCCGATGTCCGCCGCGCTGAAGTAACTGCGCCGGAAGTGGACATCCTCCAGAAAGAGGTCCGTGGTCATGACGGTTTCCGGGCCGTCCATGGTCAGGATGGCGCAGTCGTCACCGCGGCCAAGGCGCATGTGCGGATGCGCGGTGGGAAAATGGGCGTCTATCAGGTGCAGGAAATCCTGCTCGGAAGCTGGGGTTTTGGGCATTGGTCCTCATGTGTCCGGCAACGGCCGGGCTGGTGTGGCGTTGGCGCCGCAAGGGCCCGGAAACGATAGAACAAAAGCCAGCCAAAAGGAAGAAGCCCCCACAGCCACGGTGGCTCGCGGAGAATCCCTTGCCGGAGGGCGGCACATCCGGCATACTCGGGGTTGACTCGGGGAGAGTGTCAACACATTAGAACACGGCGAGGAAGTGACGCGTGTCCATGAAAAATGCCATACGTATGAAGCAATACGAGCGTGCCATTGTTGACTTTGTGGCCAAAGAGGATGGCTGCTTTTTCATACTGAGTCATGACAATACGTTCCTCAAAATGGTGCGGACCACCCTGAATAAGGAACTGGTCATCGGCACCGACCGCATCCGGACGCTGGCCGAGGAGGCGCATGTCCTGCGCGAGCTCAAAACCCCGGCCTTCAAGGACAAGCGGGTGGTCCTGCTGGTGGAGCGGCTGCTCAATAACCGCAACACCCTGCCCTTCATTAAAGACCTCAAGACCCTGTTCCCGGAAATGTACATCGTTGTCCTCACCG
The DNA here is from genome assembly GCF_044987625.1 of Desulfobaculum sp. SPO524. NCBI lineage: Bacteria > Pseudomonadati > Thermodesulfobacteriota > Desulfovibrionia > Desulfovibrionales > Desulfovibrionaceae > Desulfobaculum > Desulfobaculum sp. SPO524. Next base: position 193,178 of record NZ_JBJDSB010000004.1, read on the forward strand.
CCGAGGTGGAGCGGCAGGTGCTTATCCTGCTGCACGAGATTGGCGTGGGCAACTTTATTACCAAGCCGGTGTCCATGGCGACCCTCATCGAGAAGATTGCCTTCACCATCAAGCCGCAGGGCAAGATTGGCCAGTATATCGACCGCGCCAAGGCCTATCTGGAGAAGGGTAAGTACGAGGAAGCCACCGCCATTGCCGACAAAATTTTGGAGATGAAGCCCGGCAGCGCCGCCGCGCTGATGATCAAGGGCGACGCTTTTAAGGCCACGGGGGACTTGGACGCCGCAGGCAGCGCCTACGAGGAAGCCCACGACGGCGCAACCTTGTATCTGGAGCCGCTCAAGAAGCTGGCGGAGCTGTACAAGGAAAGTGGCGACATGGAAAAGCAGCTGGAATACCTTGAAAAGCTGGACCGCCTGTCGCCGCTGAATGTGGAGCGTAAAATTGCCATGGGCGAAATCCACATGGAGTCCGGCAATGCCGAAAAGGCGACGGAGCTTTTTGAGCAGGCCGTGGAAAACGCCCGCAAGGAAGCCATGAGCATGATTGAAGAGGTCAAACGCTCCATCGCGGAAAAGTGTATCGAGAGCGCGCCCGACCTTTCCGAAAAATTCTTCCGCTCCATCCTCGACTCCAAGGCTGGCGGACTCAAAAAGTCCGACATTGAGACCTTCAACCGCCTTGGCATGGCGCTGCGGCGGCAGGGCCGCTGGAAGGACGCCATCGGCGAGTATGAGCAGGCGCTCAAGATCAATCCCAAGGACGAGAACCTCTACTTCAACGTCGCCATCGCCTACTCCGAAGGCCGGGACCATAAAAAGGCCGTGGAGAACGTGGAAAAGGCGCTGCAGCAGAATCCGGACCTGTGCCTCCTCTCCAGCGTGCTCTGCTTCAACATCGCGGTGATGTACTCCAACGCGGGCCAGCGCAGTAAGGCCATCACCTATCTGAAAAAGACGCTGGAAGTGGACCCCGATCATCAGGGAGCCAAAAAGCTGCTGTCCGCCATGTAGCCGGATGCGGGATGCCGGAAACGTCCGGGCGGATGCTTTACACACCGCCCCGGGCGTGTAGTATGCGAGAGGAGAGTCCGACCACGTAATCCGCATCCTCGGGGAGTAGTCGCACATGGCTTCAGCATCCACGGTTCGCTACGGCGTCAGTAAATTTACCGACCACGATATCTATCTGTTCCGCGAGGGACGGCATTTTCGCCTGTATGAGAAGCTCGGCGCGCACGTCATGACACATGACGGCGAGCCGGGCGTTCTTTTTGCCGTCTGGGCGCCAAACGCCACCAGCGTGTCCGTCATTGGGACTTTTAACGACTGGGACCCCACGGCGCACTATCTGTCTGCCCGGCATGACAGTTCCGGCATTTGGGAGGGGTTCATTCCCGGCGCCGCCGAAGGGGCGTTGTACAAATATCACATCCGCTCCGCGGCCGGAGGCGGCTTTGAGGGCAACAAGAGCGACCCCTTTGCCCTGCACGGCGAGGCCCCGCCCCAGTCCGCGTCCATCGTCCGCGACCTTGACTACGGCTGGAGCGATGGCGAATGGATGACCGGGCGTGGCGCGCGTAATGCGCTGGACGCGCCCATGTCCGTGTATGAGGTACACCTCGGCTCGTGGATGCGCTCCGAGGAGGGCTACACCCTCAACTATACCGACCTTGCCCGCGACCTGCCCGGCTACCTCAGCGACCTTGGCTTCACCCATGTGGAATTCCTGCCGGTGATGGAGCATCCGTTTTTCGGGTCGTGGGGGTATCAGACCACGGGGTATTTTTGCCCGTCGTCACGCCTTGGATCGCCGCAGGAATTCATGGATCTTGTCAACGCCCTGCACCGCGCGGGTATTGGCGTTATTCTCGACTGGGTGCCCTCGCACTTTCCCGGCGATGAGCACGCGCTGTTCCGCTTTGACGGCACGCACCTGTACGAACACGCCGACCCCCGGCAGGGCTTCCACCCGGATTGGGATTCGTACATTTTCAATCTGGGCCGCTATGAGGTGTGCTCGTTTCTTATCTCCAGCGCGCTGTTTTGGCTGGACCGCTATCATATTGACGGCCTGCGCGTGGACGCCGTGGCCTCTATGCTCTACCTCGACTACTCGCGCGAGGGCGGGGAGTGGATGCCCAACAAGTACGGCGGCAATGAGAACATTGAGTCCATTGAGTTTCTGCGCGCCCTGAACGAGACGGTCTACCGCGAGTATCCGGACGTGCAGACCATTGCCGAGGAGTCCACATCGTGGCCCATGGTGTCGCGGCCCGCGTACCTTGGCGGCCTTGGCTTCGGCATGAAGTGGAACATGGGCTGGATGCACGACACGCTGGAGTATTTTAGCCACGACCCGGTGTACCGCAAATACCATCACGACAAGCTGACTTTTAACCTGTGGTACGCCTTTACCGAAAATTTCATGTTGCCCCTGTCCCATGACGAGGTGGTGCACGGCAAAGGCTCGCTGTATGGCAAAATGCCCGGTGACGACTGGCAAAAGCGCGCGGAGCTGCGGCTTTTGTACGCCTACATGTACGCCATGCCGGGCAAGAAATTGTTGTTTATGGGGGCGGAGATTGGCCAGCACGGCGAATGGAGCCACGACGGACAGGTGCAGTGGGACCTGCTCCAAACCGAGGGCGGCGCAGGCCTGCACCGCTTTATGAAGGACTTAAACCGCGTGATGGTCGAAACCCCGGCCCTGTACGAGCGCGACTTTTCGCCCGAAGGCTTCGAGTGGGTGGACTTTCACGATGCGGAGTCCAGCATTATCTCCTTCCTGCGTAAGGACGGCGCAGGCCGCCCGGTGCTGGCGGTGTTCAATTTCACCCCGGTCCCGCGCGAGGGTTACGCCGTTGGCGTACCCAGCGGCGGCTACTGGCAGGAGCTTCTCAACAGCGACGCCGAGTGGTACGGCGGCAGCGGGTGGGGCAATTATGGCGGACTGCCCACGCAAAACGTAGTATCCCATGGCCGGCCCCAGAGCCTGTGCATCAATCTGCCGCCCCTTGGCATGGTGCTCTTCCGTCCGCTGGATGAGTAGATGCGGTAAGGAGACTGCGCGATGATGGAGCAGATGAAACAGCGCGGAAGCGGCGTGCTCTTGCACGTGACGTCCTTGCCGTCGTCCTACGGCATTGGCGATATGGGCTCCGGCGCGCGGGCGTTCATCAACTTTTTGGCGCAGGCGGGGCAGCGCTATTGGCAGATTTTGCCCCTGACGCCGACATCAACCTTCCTCGGCAATTCGCCGTATTCCAGCTTTTCCGCCTTTGCGGGCAATCCGCTGCTCATCAGCCCGGAGCGCCTTGCGGCGGACGGGTGGGTGCGGCTGGCGGACATCCAGCAGGGCGCCAGCCCCACCTTGGACCGCGTGGACTACGAGGCCGCAGAGGCCTTGAAGCGGCGGCTGCTTGATGTGGCGTGGGAGCGCTCCAAGGATGCGCTGGACGGGGACGCGGGGTTTGCGGCCTTTGTGCGGCGGCACGGGGAGGCGTGGCTGAACGCCTTTGCGGCGTTTAGCGTCCTGAAGGAGCGCTTTGGCGGCGCGGCGTGGAATACGTGGCCCCGCGAGTACCGCGACCGCGAGGGGGACGCGCTTCGCGCCCTGCGCGCTGAGGCCGGCCCGGCCCTGCGCAAGGTGTGCTTTGAGCAGTATGTGTTCTTTTCGCAGTGGGACGCCCTGCGGGAGTATTGCCGGGGCAAGGGCGTCTCCATCATTGGCGACCTGCCGTTCTATCCCACCTACGATTCCGCCGATGTGTGGGAGCACCGCGACATTTTCCAACTGGATGAACGGGGGGAGCCGCTCAAGGTGGCGGGGGTGCCGCCGGATTATTTCAGCGAAACCGGGCAGCGCTGGGGCAACCCGGTGTACGACTGGGGCGTTTTGATGCGTAGCGGCTACGCGTGGTGGGTGGAGCGCATCCGCCATAACCTGCTGCTGGCGGATATTGTGCGGCTGGACCACTTCCGGGCCTTTGCCGGGTACTGGGTGGTGCCGCCCGAGGAGGAGACCGCCATGAACGGGGAGTGGGAAACCGGCCCCGGCGAGTCGTTTTTCTCCGTCCTTCGTGAGAGCCTGCACGACTTGCCCATCATTGCCGAGGACCTTGGTCTCATCACGCAGGACGTCATCGACCTGCGCCTTGCCTTTGATATGCCGGGCATGCGCGTGCTGCAATTTTCCTTTGGGCCGGATACCGGCGAGAGCGTGAATTCGCTGCATAACCACTGCGTGAACAGCGTGGTCTACACCGGGACCCACGATAACAACACCACCCTGGGCTGGTACGAGGATGACCTTGGCGACGAGGGGCGTGCGCGGCTTGGCGAGTATGCCGGGCACCCTGTTGGCGCGCGGGATGTGGTGCGGCAGATGATGCGCCTTGCCCTGATGTCGCCCGCGCGCATTTGCATTATGCCCATGCAGGACGTCCTTGGCCTTGGCGCGGCGGCGCGCATGAATACTCCCTCCATGCCGCAGGGAAACTGGGGCTGGCGGGTGCCGCCACGGAAACTTTCGCCCCGCGTCGCCGATGGACTGCGGCGCATGTGCGCCCTGTATGGCAGATGCTGAGCCGCACGCGTTGTGCAGTGGCCGGAAACCCGCCTGCACTATTGACTGTTCTGGGGTTTCGGGGCAATGTGCAGCCTTGATGCCGTGGGGGCATCTTTCCTTTTATGAGGGGAATGGTGGTAACAGGATACAAAGGACGATTCATATGAGAACGCCGAACCTGAAATTGACTTTCGCCCTTGTCATGGTCGCCCTTTTGGCGGCTGTTCCGGCAATGGCGGAAACCACCGTTTACAACATGGAACAGGCTGTCGAGCGCGCCTTGACGGCCAATCCCAGCGTCCAGTCGGCCATGCATTCGCAGCAGGGCGCCGAAGAGGGACGCAAGTCCGCACGTGGGTCCTTTGGACCGTCCGTGTCCGGCAGCTACGGCTACACCAGCCGTGACCATGCCAAGCCCACCGAGGACAACCCGACCAGCGAGAAGGACCTCTTCTCCGCTGGCGTGACTGTGCATCAGGACCTGTTTACGGGCTGGAATATCCTGTCCACGTACCAGAAGGCCGCCCTGTCCAAGGACAAGGCCGACGCCTCCCTGCGCAACGTGGAGCTTACCGTCACCGGACTGGTGCAGGAAAACTTCCTCAAGCTCCTTCAGGCGCGTGAAAATGTCCGCGCCGCTAAGGATTCCTTGGCCCGTTTGCAGGAACAGCTCAAGGTCACCACGGCCTTTTATGATGTGGGCCTCAAGCCCCGTCTGGACGTGTTGCAGGCCGAAGTGGACCTTGCCAAGGCAGAGGACGGCCTCATTGAGGCGCAGAACTTTGTCGCCACGCAGGAAGCGCGCCTCAATACGCTGCTGAACCTGCCGCTGGACGCGGATGTGGACTACGCGGGAACCCTCGACTACGTGCCGTTCTCCCTGTCCATAGACGAGGTCATGAAGCGCGCCTACAAGGGCCGCCCGGACCTCGACATTGCCGCCAAGAGTGTGGACATCGCCATCAAGGACGAGGACATCGTCAAGAGTGCCTTCTACCCGCAGGTGGGAGCCGACTTTAAGTGGACCTCCACCGGCGACGATATGTCCGCCTCCGGCAGTGACCTTATGGACACCGAATTCAGCGAGTGGTCCGTGGGCGTCAGCGCCAACTGGACCCTGTGGGAGTGGGGCAAGACCTACTACGCCGTCAAGCAGGCCAAGCAGAACGTTCGCAGCCTCATTGCCGAGGCCGAGAACACCAAGCAGGAAGCCACCTTTGACGTGAAGTCCAGCCACCTGAGCATCCGCAAGGCCGCGGAAAGCATCAAGGTGAATCGCAAGGCCGTTGAGGCGGCGCAGGAAGGCTACCGCATGGCCGTGGCGCGCTATCAGGCGCAGGTGGGTACCAACACCGACGTGCTGGACGCGCAGGAGCGTTTGACCACCGCCGAGGCCGGGCTCATCACCGCGCTGGCGGATTACCGCATTGCGCTGTCCAAGATGTTTGTTGCCATGGGCGAGCAAAACCCCGCCCTCAAGAGCTTCTAAGGCGTTACCAAGCCAATCAAGGCCGCAACCCACCGGGTTGCGGCCTTTTTCATGCGCAGGCGGCGGGCGGATGTGCCCGTCAGGGGCTGAATTCCTCCTCTCCGCTGCGGTCCTGTCGCCGCGGTGGGCGCGCAGAAAGGGTTGACACGGCGCGCCACTGGCAGGAAGACAGACCGGTGCCGCCGTGTCTTTTTCGGTGTTTCCCTAGCGTGCGGAGTAGGCTCGCCCTCGCGGGCGCGGGTGATTTCTGTTAGGGTTTCCGGGGGACTGAGGCAGAGTGTTCTTTGATTTGTGCCCGGCGCATCCGGCGCGGGCTGCCTGCCCCCTCCTCTCGTTATCTTGGAATCCCTCGCGCCGCGGATGCGGCGCGGCATCGACAGTGCGTGCGCGCCAGCGCCCCAGCCGCTGGCAAAGGAGATGACATGAGCCACACGCCCCGCCATGGCGTCGCGGTTGTCGGGTCCGGCTATTGGGGACGCAACCTTGTCCGCAACTTCCACGCCCTTGGCGCGCTGGAGCGCATTTGCGATACGGACGCGGAGGTGTTGCGGCGGTTTCGGGAGCAGTATCCGGGCGTGCGGACCTGTATGTCCCTGACGGATGTGCTGGCGGACGACGGAGTGCGGGGGGTGGTTATCGCCACGCCGGCGGAAAAGCATTTTACGCAAGCGCGCGAGGCGCTTTTGTCCGGACGGGACGTGTACGTGGAAAAGCCCCTTGCCCTTGCGGCGGCGGAGGGGCGCGAGCTGGTCCGCCTTGCGCAGGCCGAGGGGCGGGTGCTGATGGTGGGGCACCTGCTGCACTATCATCCGGCGTTCTTGGAACTGATGCGGCTGGTGGAATCCGGCGAGCTGGGGCGCATCAACTATATGTACTCCCAGCGCCTGAACCTGGGCAAAATCCGGCGCGAGGAGAACTCCCTGTGGTCCTTCGCGCCGCACGATATTTCCATACTGCTGGCCCTTGCCGGGGAGACGCCGGAGCGCGTGCGCGCCGTTGGCGGCAACTATCTGCACCAGCGCATCGCGGATGTGACCGTGACGCATTTGGACTTTCCGTCCGGGCTTAAGGCGCATATCTTCGTCTCGTGGCTGCACCCCTTTAAGGAGCAGCGGCTGGTGGTGGTGGGCGACCGCAAGATGGCCGTCCTTGATGACACGCGCCCGTGGCCGGAAAAGCTGGCCACCTACGCCCACCGCATTGACTGGGAGGGGCATATGCCCATCCCCACCCGCGCGGATGAGGCGTTTCATCCCGTAGCGGAGGACGAACCTCTGCGGCGCGAGTGCCAGCACTTTCTGGAGTGCATGGACCAGCGCAGCGCCCCCCGCACCGGCGGGGAAGAGGGTGTGCGTGTGCTGGACGTTCTTGGCGCGGCCCAGCGCTCGCTGGAGAGCGGGGGCGCGCCGCAGTGCGCCGCTTCTGGCCGCGAGACTGCGCCAACTGCTGCGCCCGAAAGCGAACCCGGCGGGGCGGCGGGCCATGCGCCAGACGCAGGCTCCATTCCCGGCGTCAGCGTGCACGAGAGCGCCTACGTGGACGACGGCGTGCGCATCGGGCAGGGAACGAAAATTTGGCATTTTTCGCACATCATGCGAGGCTCGGACATCGGCCGCGACTGCCGCATTGGGCAAAGCGTGGTCATCGGGCCGGATGTGCGCATTGGAGACGGGTGCAAAGTGCAAAACAACGTCAGCATCTACAGCGGCGTCACGCTGGAGGATGGCGTGTTTTGTGGCCCGTCCATGGTGTTCACCAACGTCCGCAATCCGCGGTGCCACATACCGCGCATGCACGAAGCGCTGCCCACGCTGGTGCGCGCCGGGGCCACCCTTGGCGCCAACTGCACCATCGTCTGCGGGCACACCATTGGCCGCTCCGCCTTTGTTGGCGCGGGCGCTGTGGTTACGAAGGACGTCCCGGACCACGCCCTTGTGTTGGGCAATCCGGCGCGGCGCACCGGGTGGATGTGCGCCTGCGGCGAACAACTTGACGATACCTTGACCTGCCCCGTTTGCGGCGCGCACCACGAAATGCGCGGCCCCGGGCTGGTCAGTCTGGACCAGACGAATCCCCGCGCAGAGCGCGGTACATATGGAGATGAAGTATGAAGATTCCCTTTATTGACCTGAAAGCGCAGTACCGCACTATTGAAGACGATGTGCGCAGCCGCATCAATGCCGTGCTGGAGCATGGGCAGTACGTTATGGGCCCCGAGGTCCACGAGCTGAATGAAAAGCTGGCGGAATTCGCCGGAACCAAGCACGCCATTGCCTGTTCCAGCGGCACGGATGCCCTGCTGATGGCGCTGATGGCCCACGGCGTCGGCCCCGGTGACGCCATCTTCACCACGCCCTTTACCTTTGTGGCCACGGCGGAAGTCATCGCCCTCACCGGCGCGACTCCGGTGTTCGTGGATATTGACCCCGTGACCTTCAACATCGACGTGGAGTCCCTGCGCCGCGCCATCGCCGCCATGAAGTCCGGCGAACGCACCGGCTGCCGCCTGCCCCGCTGCGCCAAGGACTTGAAGCCCCGCGGCATCATCCCTGTGGACCTCTTTGGCCTGCCCGCCGACTACGACCCCATCATGGACGTGGCGCAGAAGCACGGCCTGTTTGTGCTGTCCGACACCGCGCAGGGTTTTGGCAGCGTGTACAAGGGCAAGCGCTCCGGCTCCCTCGGCCATGTGGCCGCCACCAGCTTCTTCCCGGCCAAGCCGCTGGGCTGCTATGGCGACGGCGGCGCCGTGTTCACCGATGATGATGAACTCAGCGAACTCATGCAGTCCGTGATGATCCACGGCATGGGCGAAAACCGCTACGAGAACGTGCGCATCGGCATCAATGGCCGCCTTGATTCCATGCAGGCCGCTGTGCTCCTTGCCAAGCTGAATATCTTCCCCGGCGAACTGGAACAGCGCCAGCGCGTGGCCGATGCCTACACCGAGCAACTGGCCGGCATCCCCGGTCTGGTGACGCCCACCATCCCCGAGGGCTACAAGAGCGCGTGGGCGCAGTACTCCGTGCTGGCCGACGACCGCAACCTCATCCAGAAGGCTCTGCGCGACGCGGAAATTCCCACCGCCATCTACTACCCCCTGCCCCTGCACCTGCAGAAGGCCTTTGCCTCGCTGGGCTACAAGGAAGGGGACATGCCTGTCTCCGAGGACTGCGCAGGCCGCATCTTCAGCCTGCCCATGCATCCCTACCTCACCAACGAGCAGGTGGCCGAGATTACCGGCGTCATCCGCGACGCTGTCAGCTAACGCGCCCCGTGCCTTCCAGCATATTCAGGCCGCTCCGCTTTTGCGGGGCGGCCTTTTTTTGCGCGCTATGAGGGGGCAGGTGCGGCGGATGGGCCGCGAAGATTGGGCTTTGGCGCAAGGGCCTTTTTGGGGAGCCAGCAGGCAAGGGTTGTGGCGCTGTCCACGGCGGCGGTGGTGTTGGCGGCCACAAAGTCACGCGGGGCGGTTTGGAGGAGGTTTATGCGCTTTGGCGTGGTGGTGCAGAACAGCTCGCCCCAATTGTTGGTGTAGGCCAGCACCACGTCGCGGTAGGCGGGGTCGTCGCGCTCGGTCATCAGGTTCACCACAATGGCCGCGTGGGTGACGCGCTCAGCGGTCATGGTTTCCTCAATGCTGGTTTCGAAGACGTTGGCCTTGCGGAAGGCGCGGTGCAACGTATCCAGCAGGTCCACGATATTGGGCTGGCTGACCGGGGCCAGCAGGTCACTGCCGCTCACGCTCATGCCCGGTGTGTATAGCCCGTTGGCCACCAGCCACAGGAGCAGGTGGGCAAGGCTTTTGTGCCGCCGGATTTCCTCGGTCTGCTTCTTTTTGCTCCCCGGCTGGGCGGGCAGTTCGCCGGTGGCAATCCAATCCACCGGGGTGCCGGGGATGCCCACGGAGGAGATATGCACGCCCGTGAAAATCCCGTGGGGAGAATTCATGAAGGGGATGTGCAGAATCTTGTCCTGCCGGGGCTGGAAGTGGGCAAAAATCTTCCGGCCAAGGCGCGTTACATCGTCCTGCGTGATGAGCACGCCTTGCGCGCCCGCGCTTTTTTGAATGTTCTCATAGGTGGAAAAGAGAAAGGACGCCACGCGCTTCCCCAGCTGCATCTGCTGCGCAAAGCTGGCGGCGTTGTCGTCACGGCTTATGTGCTCCAGCCCGGCGCCGGAGGGGAGCTGGGACGAGACGTAGGGGTAGACGAATTCCAGCCCTGTGTAGCCGCGCGTTTGCCCTTCCAGCACGGAGAGCCCCTCGCGCCGGGTAAAGCCGGTGCGGCTGTCAAAGGCCAGGTCCAAGAGGTGCAGGGCGTCCATGCGTCCTGTGGCGCGAAAGTGCTCATGCGCGCATTTGTAGAGCAGGGCGTATGGGTCCAGCCGCCAAAAGTCCTGCGTGTGGGTGGTGACGCTGGCCTTGACGGTTTCGCACAGCAGGGTGCGTTTGGCGGTGGGGCCGGTGTAGGTATCCAGCAGGGCAAACTTGAGGATGGACTTGAACGGACTCTTGAGCGCCTTGACGATTTGCCACAGCGACGCGCCAAAAAATTCCTCCGGCGGAATCTGTGGCAGGTGCCCAAGATCGATAAAATGCCCGCGCGGCAAGATGCCCGAGGCCGCAACGCGGGCGAGGGCGGCGTCCGTTTCGTCTGCGCCTGCGCCGGGCGGCGCGCACCACCATGCCGGGGGCCGTCCGGCCAGCACAACGGCGGTGCGGTAGAATTCCTCCTTGAGCAGCAGTGCCTGACTGGACCCCACGCTTTCCGCGTCGCTAAAGCCAAAGTTGTTGTTTTGGATAGCAGTGTGGTCCATGACAAAGAAGTGCACTTCCAGCCCATGGGCGTCGTCCGCCCATTCTTCAATGGCGCGGAGCTTGGCCCGGAAGGCGTCGGCTTTTTCCGCCTCGGCCGCGTCTTCCTTCCAGCAGACCCAGATGTCGATGTCCGAGCGTCCGGTTTGCACAATGGTGCCGATGCTGCCGATGGAGCACACGGATTCGACGGCGATGGGCGCGGCGTCGCGGTCCGTGGCGGCCAGGGTTTCTTCGCCCAGGATTTCACGGGCGCGGTGCAGGGCGGCCAGGGTCGGTACAAAACCGCTGATGCGCGCTCCCGGAGCCGGTGAGCCGTCCGCAGGCAGGGCCGGGGCTTCCATGAGGATGGGGATGAGGGCTTCAATATCCGGCGCGGTGGAGCCGAGTTTGACGCCGGACCAGTCGAGCCGCAGGCGGTTGGCGTGCAGCCAGCCCCGCATGGCGCATGCGGCGTCGCGCTGGGTGGCGGCGCGCTCCAGCGCGGCAAGCAGGACCTTGGGCGCGGCCTTCGGAGCGGGGGCGACGTCATCGTTCGTTGCGGCAACGGCCTCAATGCGCCGCAGCGTCCAGTCGTCCTGCGCCGCAAGCAGGGCGGCTTCGTCGGAGGTGACGCCGCGCACTGCGGTGCCCAAAACGCGCAGGCCGTGGCAGGGACAAAGCATAAAGCTACCGCCGGTTATGGCCGCGCGGGCGAGCAGCACGTCCCGAAACGCCGTCCCTGCGCAGTCTGCATTGGTCCACACGGAGAGCGTAGCGTCCACATGCAGCAGCGTACAGGAGCGCATGCGGCAGTCTGTGAACTGCGTTCCGGCAAGGCTGGTGCGCGCCAGGGTGGAGACGCCAAAGCCGCAGCCGTCACAGCGCGCGCCATCAAACAGGCATCCCGTAAATGTGCAGTCCACAAAGGTGCAGGCCTTAAGGCGCGAAAAAGAAAACCGCACTCCCCGGAAGGTACAGCCAGAGAAGGTCACCTTGGTCATGGCGGCCCAGGTGATGTCCGTGTTGTGGAACTGGCAGTCCGTGAAGCTGGTTTTTCGGACCGAGGCCGCGATGAGGGTGACGTTTTTGATGGTGCACCCTTTGACGGTGACGCTCTGCAGGCGCGCGGCGCGGGCAACGCCGCCTTGAATGGTCTGGCCCTCCAGCGTCCTCCCCTTGCCCAGCGCGGCGAGAGGGTGGGGTGGCGCAGCGGTCTTTGCCGTACTCTTGCCGCCCATAAGGTCCTTCATGCGGCCCATGAGGCCGCTTGAAGGCTCGGGTGGCGGCGTTTGGTCCGGGTCGGGCTTGGGCTGAGGCACGGGCGGGATGGCGACTTCCGGCGGGTTGGGCGCGGGCACGCGCGGCGCAACACCCGCTTTGGCGAAAATTTTGGGCGCGGCGTGGGCCGCGAGTTGGGCCAGCACGCCAAGGGCCGCCACCCGCTCAGCCGGGGCCAGATGGCGTAGCGCGTTCTTTTGCGCCGCCCATGGACTGCTAAGGAGGACGACGGCAATGTCCGCGCGCTGCTCGCCCGCTTCGGTGAACAGGCGTGCGGCCTCGGCGGGAAATTCTGGCGCATCAATGCGGCGCAGTAGGCGCAGGGCGGCAAGGCGTACGGCGGGCGAGGAATGGTGCACCGCGCGTAGGGCGGTCTTGTGGGCGGCGGGGTTGTCCCCGGTATTGGGGGCCAGCGCGCCAAGGCTGCCCAGCAAGGGCACAATAACGCTGACGGACGCGCCAGCCAGCAGACGGGCCAACTTGGGCGCCAGCTCAGGCGCATGCAAGCGGCTGATGGTGCGCGCCATGTAGCGCCGCTGCTGCTCGTCAAGGTCCATGGCCAGGAGTTCCTCCAGCCACAGGCGAAAGCGCCCCCGCAGCAGAGCATGTTGGATGGGAAAGGCCACGGGGGCGTCCGCGGCGGTTTGCGTCGCCAAAAACATGAGCACTGCGTCCGGGTCGGTCTTTTGGATGGCGGCGAGGCGCTCGTCCATCACGGCGGTGATGGCGCGCGGCAAGCGCCGGGGAAACATGAAGTAGAGATTGATCTGGGCGAGCTGGCGGTGGTGGGGCAGATGCTCCAGAAGCGTGCGCAGCTTTTCCGGGTGCAGTCCTTCGCGCAGGAGCAGGCCGGAAAGGGCGTTTTCCCCAGCGGCGCCAAGCTCGGACAGGGCGCTCAGGAGCGGCTGCGCGTCCTCTGGCGAGGCGTCTTCGGCTATGAGAGCGATGAAGCGGGCGGCGGCACTGGCCGCGCGCTGGATGTCCGGGTCGTCAAGGTCTGCGCCGCGAAAGTGCCCCATGGCTTCGGCCACGGCGGTGTCCACTCCGCTCCGGGCGGAGCGCAGGGCGGCAAGTTGGTCAACAACGCCGCAAAGCAGGACAGCAGTGGCATCCATGAGCGCTTCGTCCCCCCTAGGGCGCGCCTGTGGCGGCTTCGGCAAAGTAGTTGGTCTGCGGGCTGGGGCTGAGGTAGGCGAAGACGTCGCGCGGCAGATTTTCGGGCTTGCGCGTACCGAGAATGTCCAGCCCGTCCTCAATGCCAAGGTCCACCATCAGGGCTTCCGCTTTGGGGATGTCCGGGTGGTGCATGAGCACAACGGGCCGCGCCGCCGTGGCCGGCGTGGAGGACAGCACCATGGCAAAGTGGCCGTTGGACAGCTCCACAATGGTGCCGGGTGGATAGACGCCCATGTTGTGGATGAAGCTGGACAGAATGCGGGCGTCGAACTGGTGGCGCATGACGGCGTACATGTGCTTGAGGGCCTCGTGCGGGGTTTGGCGCGTTGCGCCGTCGTTGATGAGGTTTTCAAAGGCGTTGACCACGGCCACAATGCGCGCCAGCGCGGAAATGGTGTTGCCGGAGCGTCCCTCGGGATAGCCGGAGCCGTTCATGGCCTCGTGGTGTTGGCGGACGACATCCACGGCGGCTTGAGGATAGTCGGCAAAGTCCTCCACCAGCCGTGCGCCGAGGATGGGGTGCTCGCGTTGAAATTTGGCGATGGCGCGGTTCATGGAGGTGCCGCCCTTGCCGCTGGCGATGTGCATGGGCAGGCGGCCCTTGCCGATGTCGTGAAACAGGGCGCCCATGCCAAGGGCGGTCATGGCCTTGTGCGGCAGGCCGATGTCCTTGCCCACCATCAGGGCCAGTACGGTGACATTGAGGGCGTGGTAGTTTTTTGTTTCCTCACGCGGGGGGTCGCCCATTAGGGTGAGCATGGTCTCGCGCTGGTCCAAAAAGGTATCCACAAGGCTGGCGACAATGGCCCCGGCCTGTTCGGCCGCATCGCTGGAGCGGGCCGAGGCGCGGCGAATAAGGGCCACCACACCGGACATGGTGGTCTCGTAGCGCTTTTCGCATTGCTTGTAGGAGCGCCGGCGCTCGCGGTTGCGCTCCACGGTTTGCTGGCGCAGGCCAAGAAGCTCCGCAGAGACGGGAGTGGGCGGCGTGGGCTGGGCCTTGTGGGGCGGGGCCGCAGTCTCATCCGCCTGCGGCAGGGGCATCCGGTCTGAGCGCTCAAGGATGCAGATAATGGTTTCCACCCCGGCGGCGCGGATGGCGGCAATGTCCGACTCCCCGGCAATCTTGAACTCCTGCCTTTTCCAAAGCCCCTTGCCGACCTTGCGGTCGAGACGCACGTACAGCCCTGCAACGAGCTGATCGGGGGATATGATGTATTGCGTCTCCACGGCTCTGTCCTCCGGCGCGGGAGTGGGTCATACGTACGGCGAAAAGACGGGGCATATCACTATTTGAGTACGTTGTGGCGGTGGTGGTGTCAATGTGGGCGCGACTGCGGGCAGGGCGTCGCCGCGGACCGTGAAGTCGGATTTTTTCTTGTGAGGCAGGGGCTTATGGTGAGCGGGGACGGCGCTGGAATGCGCGAGAGGCTGGCGCGCGGTGGGCTGGAGGGGCGGTTCGCCCAGCCTCTGGCCGTTGTCGCAGGGAGCGCACTGGCGCTTTGGGAGCGGGGAGGGGACGTCACCTTAGTGCGGCGTTGGACTGGGCCTGAGGCGGCGAGGCAGGGACGCGGTGTAAAGTGGCAGCACGCCGTCGCGCATAGCGTGACCGCTGGGTGAGAAACGGCCCGGTTGGCGCGGCGGTGCGCGGCGGCGGGTTAGCCCTCCGCCGCGGCGGCCATGTCTGTGTCGTGTGAGGGAAAGGCGTTTTCGTACACTTTGCCCCATTCGTACAGCTGTTCAAGGATGGGGATAATGCTGCGGCCAAGGTCTGTCAGAGAGTATTCCACGCGCGGGGGCACCTGCGGGTAGACCTTGCGGTGCAGCATGCCGTCGGCTTCCAGCTCGCGCAGCTGGCGGGTGAGCATTTTTTGCGTGATGGAGGGCATGCTCCGGCGCAACTCGCCAAAGCGCATGACGCCGCCGTCCTGCTGATGCAGGTGATAGAGGATAATGGGCTTCCACTTGCCGCCGATGACTTGGAGCGACAGCTCAAAGTGGCAGTAGTATTCCTTGTCGCCAAGGCGGCGCAGGGGGCACTGGGGGGAGTCCGTAGGCATGGGCGCTCCGGTGTGGGTTACAGTATCAAAAAGGGTACTACATGACATATGGGTACCTACTTGCCTTTTGGAAACTTTTAGCCGACAAGATGACATCTGTAAATCACAACCACAAAGGAGAACCACAATGGATATCATGGAAGCCATGCACACCCGCCGCAGCATCCGCAAGTTTACCGACGCCCCCGTCACGGACGAGCAGCTGGAGACCATCCTCAAGGCCGCCATGGTCGCCCCCAGCGCGGGCAATGCCCAGCCATGGCAATTCATCGTGGTGACCGACCGTGAGATGCTGGACGCCATCCCCGAGTGGCAGCAGTACGCCAAAGCCTGCCACACCGCGCAGGCCGCCATTGTCGTGTGCGGCGACTTGTCCCTTGAAAAGTACGAGGGCTTCTGGGTGCAGGACTGCTCCGCCGCCACCATGAACATTCTGCACGCTGTGCACGGCCTTGGCCTTGGCGCGGTGTGGTGCGGCATTGCCCCGGTTCAGGAGCGCGTGGCCGCAGCGCAGAAGCAGTTTGGTCTGCCGGACAACGTTATCCCTCTGTCCGTTATCCCCATTGGCGTGCCGGACCAGAAAGCCGGAACCGTTGACCGCTACCGCGAGGACCGCATCCACCGCAACACGTGGAAGTAGGTGGCTGAAAAAACGGGCATTTCCCTTGAAAAAAATGCGCACTCAGAGCAATGTACCGTGAAAATTGGATGGCGTATAACCGTAAGGAGACAATATGGCAGATGTGTTTGATACGGCGCAGATAGGCTCACTCACGGTACCCAACCGCTTTGTCCGCTCTGCAACCTATGAAGGTATTGCAGCGCCGGACGGCGCAACCACCCACGGCCTGAATGCCATGATGCGGCATCTGGCGACTGGTGGTGTAGGCCTTATCATCACCGGGCACGCCTTTGTGCATCCGCAGGGGCGCGCTGGTGGACGCCAGCTTGGCATCCATGACGACGCCATGATTCCCGGCCTGAAGGAGATGACGGACGGTGTGCACGAAGCTGGCGGCACCATCTGTCTGCAGCTCGCCCATGCCGGTCTGCACGCGCTTACCTCGGTGACGGGGCAGCCCGCTCTCGGGCCGTCATCCCACGACGAAAAGGGCACGGAGCGCGGCACTGCCATGACCGAGGCCGACATCGCCGAGGTGGTGCGCTGCTTTGGCGAGGGCGCGGCACGGGCCAAGGCCGCGGGCTTTGACGCGGTGCAGATTCACGCCGCCCACGGCTACCTGCTGTCGCAGTTCCTCTCCCCGTTCTTTAACCGGCGTCAGGACGCTTGGGGCGGCAGCCGCGAAGGGCGCGAGCGCATCGTGATGGATGTGTACGCCGCTGTGCGCGAGGCTGTGGGGCCGGACTATCCCGTGCTCATCAAAATCAACGCCCATGATTATATGATGGCCGCCAAAGAGTGCTACGAGGACGACGACATGCTCCACGTATGCGGGCGTCTGCAGGAAGCGGGCATCACCGCTGTGGAACTCTCCGGCGGCACCATTTACGACTCCGGCAAATACGGCCCCTCGCGCATGGGTATGATACGCGAGGCGCGCGAGGGCTACTTCCGCGCCCCGGCCCAGCGCTTTAAGGAGCAACTGAGCCTGCCGCTTATCCTCGTTGGCGGCATCCGTTCCCTTGAGCGCGCCGAGCACTTTGTGGACACCGGCCTGTGCGACTTTATCTCCATGTGTCGGCCCTTCATCTGCGAACCAGATCTCGTGAACCGATGGAAATCAGGAAACAGGGAGAAATCCGCGTGTTTTTCTGATAATATGTGCCGCCGTCCCCTGATGGAAGGGGAGGGAGTGTACTGCGTGCTGAAAAAAAAGCGCAATCGCAACGCGAGAGAAAACGCGGAAGAAGTGAGCTAGAACGGAAGAGAACATCGCGAAGGAGGCCGTCGCATGAGAGAATCGCTTGGACCCCTGAATGCCCTGTACCCGTCCTTGACCGTTTTGGTCGGGGCCGTCGTGGATGGACGTGAGAACTTTATCACCGTGGCCCACGTCGGCATCATGAACCATGGCAAGGTGCCCTATCTGTCCATAAGTCTGTCCAAGGACCACTACACCACCAAGGGGATACACGCGCACAACGCGTTCAGTATCAACATCCCCTCGGAGGACATGGTGGACAAGGTGGACTACTGCGGGCTGGTCAGCGGCAAATCAACGGACAAGAAGGACCTCTTCGACGTCTTCTACGGCGATACGGACTTTGCCCCCATGGCGCGGCTGTGCCCGGTGTGCATGGAATGCCGCGTGTATCAGGTGGTGGATTTTAAAACGCATGATGTGTTCATCGGCGAGGTGGTGCGCACCCATGCGGATGACGCCTGCCTTGTGGATGGCAAGATTGATATTACCAAGGTCCGGCCACTGCTGTTTGACATGGCCTCAAAAAAGTACTGGGGACTGGGCCGCCCCGTGGCGGACTGCTGGAAGGTCGGCAAGACCCTCAAGCAGGAAGCCTGAAGGAGCCGCACACGCGGCGTAAGTAAGGAGTTGAATCGATGAAGAAGTCCCTCGGGGCGAAAGTTTTGGCATTTCCCACGCCCGCATGGGCTGTGGGCACGTATGATAAGGACGGCAAGCCCAACGCCATGCTGGCCGCATGGGCTGGCCTGTGCTGCTCCAAGCCGCCGTGCGTTTCCGTTTCGCTGCGCGCGGCCACGTATTCCCATGCCGCCATCGTGGAGCGGCAGGCATTTACCGTCAATGTGCCCTCCGAGGCGCAGGTGAAGGTGGCGGACTATCTGGGCATCGCCTCCGGTCGCAACGTGGACAAGCTGGCCAAAGCCGGACTGACCACCACCGCCAGCGAGCTGGTGGACGCGCCCATCATCAATGAATTCCCCATGGTGCTGGAGTGCAAGCTGGTCCACACGGCCGAGCTTGGCCTGCATACCCAGTTCGTGGGTGAGATTCTGGACGTGAAGGTTGCCGAAGAGGCCCTGAACGAGCGCGGCGAGCTGGATACCGACAAGCTGCGCCCCGTGGTCTTTGGTCCCGGAACGCGCCATTACTACGGCGTTGGCGACGTGCTGGGCAAGGCCTTCTCCATCGGCAAGGACATCGGCTAACGTTCTTTTTCCCCGCGTGGGCGGTCCGCTGTGCGTGGCGCGGTGGACCGACCGCGTGGTGTCTTCTTTTTCGCCGGGCTGCCAGCGGACCGGGGAGGCTTCCCCTGCGCTGGCAGTTTCCTTTTCTGCCCTGTCAGACTGCGCCCCGCGTGCGGTGCGGGCGCGTTCGCGTGGCGGTTGCCTTTTGCCGGGACGCCGCGTAACCATCTTTTCATGCAGGTATTTCAGAACATCATCTCGCGCGGGTGCTGGCGTCAGCAGTGCGCCGCGTTGCTCGTGCTTGCCGCCATGCTGTGCGGCGGGTGCGCGTCTATGGTTTCGCCCCCGGCAGCGCCGGGCGGTCCCGCCATCCGCGATGAGGCGGCCCTTGTGCAGCGCGCGAGCGCCTACGTGGACGCGGCACGCGCTGGGGCGCCGCTCATGCCGCCGGATGTGGCCAAGAAGCAGGCCGCGTATTTTCTGGAGCGCTGGTTTGCGCCGTGGCACCGCAGCGCGCCGGAGACCCCGGCGGAGAAGGTGTTTGCCTATCTCCACAGCGCCGATCCGGGCGCGCTGTACGGCGAGGACACCCGCGTGCGCGGGGCGCGCTGGCTGAGCGCCATGCGCCACCGGAGCGCCGTGGAGGAGTATCCCAACGCCGGATACGCGGCCATTATGGTCCGCGCGGCGTCCATGCGCGTGCTGCCCACGGCCCGGCCCGCTTACCATAACCCCGCGCAGGCCGGGCAGGGCTGGCCCTTTGACACCTTGCAGAACAGCGCGGTGTGGGCGCAGACCCCGGTGTACGTGAGCCATATTTCCCGCAACGGCGCGTGGGTGTTTGTGGAAGCGCCCTTTGCCTACGGCTGGGTGCCGGCGTCCTCGGTGGTGCCTGTGGACGGGGCGACGTGCGAGGGCATTGAAAATGGCCCGCATATGGCCATTGTGCGCGACGAGGTACCCATTCGCGGCACGGGCGGGCTGGCGTCCATGATGGGGCGCATTGGGATGATACTCCCCGTGGTGCACGACGCTGAGGGCCGCGCTATTTTGGGCATTATCCGTTCCGGCGCGGTGGGGCAGGGCGTGCTGACATGGGGCGTGGTGGATGCGGACGCCATAGCGCCGTTTCCGCTCACGGCCACCCCGCAGGCTGTGGCCCGCATTGCGGACCAGATGCTGGGCGACGCCTACGGCTGGGGCGGCGTGTACGCCAACCGCGACTGCTCGTCCACGATGATGGATCTTTTCGCGCCCTTTGGCCTCCGCTTGCCGCGCAATTCGTTGCGGCAGGCGGAGGCCGGGCGTTTTGTCTCCTTTGAGGGACTGGACCGGGCCGGCAAGCGCCGGCGCATTGCCGAGACCGCGCGCCCATGGATGACTCTGCTGTGGCAGCCCGGACATATCATGCTCTACATCGGCACGGCGGAAAATGGCGAGGCCGTGATGCTCCATAATATGTGGGGCCTTCGCACCCGCGAGGCTTCCGGCGCTGAGGGCCGCCACGTGGTGGGGCGCTGTGTGATCACCACCCTCACTCCCGGAGCCGAGGTGCCGGGGCTGGTGACGCCGCAGGGTCTGCTTTTGGAGCGCATGGGCGGCATGAGCCTGTTGCCGACGGTTGTGCCGGAGCCGCGTGAGGATGTGGCCGAGGGAGCACCTGCTTGCGGCCACAGGGCCAGCACGCAGTAAGGGCCTCGCCGCGTCCTGCACAGTAAGGCTGGTGGTGCGCCAGTTCGGGGGGGACTCGGATTGATGTTGGGCTGGTGTGTGGCTGGCCCTGAGGAATCTGTCTCCACGGCAGGGAGCGGGTGCACGCGGGCTGGGCCTCAGCGTATATGCCATAGCGCCGCAGGATGAACTCTCCCGCGAATCCCGGAAGTCATCGCGTTTGCGAGAGTCTTTTCGCCCAGAATAACGCCGCATACGCCACCGCACATGTGAGCCGTATGTCCACATGACGCGGGGCCGGATACGAAAAGCCCGGCATCCTTACTGAGGATGCCGGGCTTTGTGTGTCGAGACTTCTCCGCCCCATGGGCGGGTGCTGGCGCTGGGGCTAGCGGTCGCGCCGGGGGAAGATGAGCACGCGTTTGAGCGGGCCGTCTCCCTTGGAGCGGGTCTGGATGGTGTCGTCGTCCTGCAGGGCAAGGTGGACGAGGCGGCGGTGATAGGACGAGAGCGGTTTTGTGCTCTGGGTGCGTCCCTGCGCCTTGGCCTTGTCCGCCAGATGCAGGGCCATACGGCGGAGGTTGTCGTCCTGCTTGTCGCGGTAGTCCCCGGCATCCAGGTGGATGCGGATGGCGGACTCGAACCGGCGCGATACGATGCGGTTGGCAAGGTACTGCAGGGCGGAAATGGTTTGGCCTTCGCGGCCGATGATAAGCCCGGAGTTGGCGTCGTCCTCAATGCGGACCTTCACGCGGCCGGGTTCATGGGACAGCGTCAGGGTAGGCTGGTCGCCCGCGATGGGCTTCAGAAGCTCGGCCATGACTTCACGGACCACGGCGTCCAGCTCGTCCTGCGGGGGCGCGGGGCGGGAGGACTGTTCGGCGCGGGCGGGCTGGCGCGCGGGGCCACCGCCACGCTGGGGCGTGTGGGGCTGCTGCGCGGGCTTGCTGCGCGGTGCTTCCGGACGGCGCTCGGGACGCGGGGCTGATTTCTCGGGCTGTTTTGCGGCGTCCTGTGCGGGCTGCTCTGGCGCACTGGTTTGGGGCGCGGGCTTGGCCGGGGCACTGTGCGGTTTTTGAGGCTGGTCCGTCGGGGTTTTGGGCTGGGCCTTGGGCTGTGCCTTTGGTGCGGCCTGTGGGGCGCTCTTGGGGGAGGCATCCCTCGGCGCACTTGGGGCTGCGCTGGCGCTGTCAGTTGGCGCGGCGGAGGCAGAAGAATCGGAAGAAGGGGACGGCTCGCCCTGCTTGTGGCTGGGGCGGCGCAGTTCCTTTTTGAAGAAGTCGTCTTCAAGGATGCCGCGCTCGGGGGTGAAGGAGCGGCGGCGGGCCGAAATGCGGGCCTGTTTTTTGCCAAGCCCAAAGATGCCACGGGTTCCGCCGTGGAGGATTTCGACCTCGAGTTTTTCGCGTTCTACGCCGAAATGGCGGCAGGCCACGGCAATGGCCTCGTCTACAGTATTACCCTCAAACTCCTTAAAATCCGTCATGTGGTCTCCTGGTATGGGCGACCGGTCGCATCAGCGTAAGCCGCGCCGGAAGGAGGCGTTGGTGCTCCCTTCCGGCGCGGAGTGCAGGCTGATTTAGGCTTTGCGCAACATCATCCACTGCTGGGCAATGGAGAGAACGTTGTTCACGAGCCAGTAGACGACCAGTCCAGCGGGGAAGTTCAGGAACAGGAACGTGAAGATCACCGGCATGAAGAGCATCATCTTCGCCTGGGTGGGATCACCCGGAGAAGGCGTCATCTTCTGCTGGAGGAACATGGTCGCGCCCATGATCACGGGAGTCACGTAGAACGGGTCTTTGGCCGAAAGGTCGGCCAGCCAGATCAGGTCCGTGAAGGGAACATGGGCAATAAACGGCGCGTGGCGGAGCTCAATGGCACCCAGCAGCGCCTGGTACAGACCGAGGAAGACAGGAATCTGGAGGAGCATGGGCAGACAGCCGCCCGCAGGATTCACCTTGTACGTTTTGTACAGGCGCATCATCTCCTCGTTCATCTTCTGGCGGTCGTCCTTGTACTGCTCGCGGACTTTGGCCATCAGGGGCTGAATCTTCTTCATCTGGTTCATGGACTTGTAGCTCTTGTGCGACAGCGGCCAGAACACAATTTTGATGACGATGGTCAGCAGGATGATGGCGAGGCCCCAGTTGCCCACGAAGCCGTGGAACAGGTGCAGCAGCTTGAGCAGCGGCTTGGACAGGACGTCAAAGAAGCCGTAGGTGACAAGCTGGTCCAGATTATTGGGGGCCGTTTCAAGATATTGGTCCATCACCGGGCCAAAGTAGTAGCTGGTGGCGACCTTCTGCATTGTATCGGGGGCGATGTTGATGGCTTGTTTGTCCATCTGCAGGCGGAAGAGGCCGTCCTGATAGTTGGTACGCAGCGCCACGTCGCCCGCTTCAGGCGCGATGGCCAGAGCGAAATAGTTGTTCTGAATAGCGCCCCACTGCACGCCGTTATTCAGCTGCATGCCCTTGCCGAGGTCGTCGCGGTCGTTTTCGTCGTCCACGCCGTCTGCGGTGAGGTAGGACACGCGCATAGGGTTATAGCGGCTTTCCTTGGTGGTCAGGTCGCCGGAAGCGATGGACACGCCAAGGCGGCCGGAAATCGGAAGTCCGCCCATATTGAGAAGTTCGACGGACTCGTCGATGCGGTACGTCTCGGGGTGGAAGGTGAGCGTGCGCTTGATGAGGAGGTCGCCCATGGCACCAAGGAAGGTGAGGCTGTCCTCGCCGCCTTCATTGGTCACGATGACGTCCTTCGTGGTGGGCACGTTCCAGGTATCGCTGCGCCACGTTCCCTGTCCATTCCAGATGAGGCCGAGGGGACCACGGTTCATGCTCTGCTGGGGAATCAGGTTCACGCGGGCGGAATCGCGCTGGATGGTTTCGTGGTACTCCTTCAGCTCAAAAGAGGTGAGGATGCCGCCGGCGGAGTTGAAGACGGCTTTGTAGAGCGGAGTCTCCACAACAATGTCACGTCCGGCCCCTGCCTTGAATGCAGGCGCTGCGGGTGCGGAAGCCTGCTCCATGGTGGTGTTGGCGGCCTGAGACTGTGTCTGCTGCTGGGCCGTTTGGGTCTGGTTTGTCTGGCTGGGCTGCTGCTGCGGCTGTTGGGGAGCAAAGAAATAGCTCCAACCCAAGAGCACGAGCATGGACAGGCCCACGGCAAGGATGACTCGCTTGTTATCCATGAGAAGTACCTGCTAATCGGTGTCGTTTGAGTGAAAGGGGTCCAGACTGCTTTTTCTTGGGCGGGACGGGGTCGTAACCGCCCTTGCAGAAGGGATGACAGCGCAGGATGCGCCAAAGGGCAAGGAGAGAACCTTTGAAAATGCCGTGTCGGCGCAGGGCCTCAATGGCATACGAAGAGCATGTGGGCACGAACCTGCAAGTCGGGGGGAAAAGCGGGGAAATAAGGCGCTGATACGCGCGGATGAGCAAAATAAGGAGGTTGCGCATGCTCTTATTGTTTACGGGGCTTCCTCCCCGCCACGGAACCTGAGGCTTTCTGGGCTTTGACCAGCAGCGCGAGCAGTTCGTCCTGAACAGTAGACATGGACAGCGTGTTGGCGTCCACGTGCCGTTTGGGAACGACGACATAATCGTGTGCGGTCAGGATCCGGTCCTGATGCAGACGAAAGAACTCGCGCAGCAAGCGCTTGATGCGATTACGCCTGACGGCAGAGCCCACTTTCTTGCTTACGGCGAAGCCGGCGCGCCATACCCCATCGGCAGAGCCGGTGGGTAGCGCGAAAAGTAAAAAGTGCCGGGAATGGTATCGCCGGCCTCGCTCGTAGCAAGCCAGGAATTCCGGGCGCCTGGTCAGGCGGTGCGTACGCGGGAAACTTAGACTGCTAATCTTTTGCGTCCCTTGGCACGTCTGCGGCGCAGCACGGCACGGCCGTTCTTGGTGCGGGAACGGACGAGAAAGCCGTGGGTTCTTTTCCTGCGGGTGTTGCTCGGCTGATATGTTCTCTTCATGGTGAATTCTCCTTGGCAAAGCTAAACGATAGTAAGTACCCCCAAGGTCATCAAAAGTCAAGGACGCACGGCAACCGCGCGCCCTCGGACCGTCTCGCTCCAGCGCTGGGGATGCGGTCTGGAGCGGTAAGCGCATCGCTGCATGACGCAGGATGCAAGAGGCGCTATGTGCCTCAACGCGAAGGTGATGTCAAGGGGATGCAACAGGTGTGGGTCATGTACGGCTTAAGAGCAGGAAAAGGGCCATGGAGGGGAGCGCGCTGTTTGACAGCGGCGCGGCGACTGCATCGGTGACTGCGATATTGGGGGTGATGCACGGCCCGCCGGGGCATCCGGGAAAAGGTGTTGAGTCCGCGCCATGTTTCGTGCCGGGATACTCTTTTGAGAGGCTGTCAGTAAAAAGATGTGCCGCCTGATGGTGGTGGCGCGCGCATCCGGAGCAGGTGCGGCCCGCCGGGCCTTGGGGCGCAGCGTGTGGGGCGCCGGGCGCTGGCGGCGCAAGGGGGTGCGGTTTGCTCTGGAGTTCCTGTGTTTCGGTGTGTTGTGGGCGGTGGGGCAATTCCGACCAAATAACACAGGATTCCTTGACGCCGCCGCATGGCGTTACTACCTCAGGTTCTAGCGAAGTGAGCCCTGCGTCGCCTTCATCCAGTCCGGCGCGGGCGCATGTTGCCGCGCCGCACAGCCGCTCAAGCATGGCGTGCGCTGCGCCGCATGTTGGCTGGCCCGCCGCAAGGCACCGCAGGGCGTCAGTATGCCCGCGTAGCCGCAGGGAGATGAGGGCAATATCGCACGGGGTGAGGTGACATGGAGCCGTTAGCTGCGCGCTGTCTGTAAAAATGCTTATCCCGCTGGCAAGACGCGCCGAGGAATTGACCACGGCGGCGAATGCTGCGCCGATGGTGCATGATGGTGGGGCGTGGAAAATTGTCTGTTCATCCGAAGGCATGCGTCCTCCCGGACTGCTGTGCTTCGCGCCGTTGCCATGGTATGCGTGATGCTTACCTTGTCTTATCGGCATTCTGCACCTGCGTCTTGAGGCGTCTGCGGCGGAAAAACATCAGGGATATCCTGCCGTGGCGGGCGTTAAGAGCGTTTCGTCCGTAAAGCTGGCAGGTTGCATTCATACCGAAAACACCAAGGAGAGTCGGAAATGTCCGAACCCGTCGACCAGTACTATGAACTGCGTCTGGAACAGACCAGAAAGGCCCTTGAGAAGAACGGATTCGCCGCCCATGTGGTCAAGGATAAGGACGCGGCCCGCCAGCTTGTGATGGACGAGATTATCCCCGGCCTTATCGAGGAAAAGGGCGCCAAGGTCGTTGGTCTTGGTGGCTCCATGACCATTACGGCCAGCGGCATTTATGACGCGGTGAAGGCCGACGGACGCCTTGAGCTTATCGACTCCTACGGCGGCGACCCGGCGCAGTCCCTTGAACTGCGCCGCAAGGCCCTGCTCTCCGATATTTTCCTCACCGGCACCAACGCCGTTGTGGAAGACGGCTGTTTGGTGAATCTGGACGGACTGGGCAACCGCGTGGCGGCCATGGCCTTTGGTCCGGAAAATGTCATCGTGGTTGTGGGCCGCAATAAGCTGTGCCCCGATGTGGACACCGCCATGTCCCGCATCAAGGAATTTGCCGCGCCGGCCAACTCCATCCGGCTGGACCGCAAAACCCCCTGTACCAAGACCGGCTCCTGCGCCGACTGTAGCGCGCCGGGCCGCATCTGCAATTCGTGGCTCATCACTGAAAAGTCCGCGCCGAAGCACCGCATCCATGTTGTGCTTATCGGCGAGGACCTCGGCCTGTAGGCGGGAGGAGCGATGCCCTTTGCAACTCCGGCTTGGGATTTGGCCCTGTTTAATGCGCTGCATTTCGGCCTGCGGGGTACCGTCCTTGATGTGCTGATGCCGCTGGTTTCGTCGCCGCTGCTCTTGTGGGCGGTGGTGGGCGGCGGTTTGGTCCTTGGTCTGCGCCATGTGTCGTGGCAGCGGCGGGCCGTTGTGCTCATCGCCTTGCTGGCGACGCTGGGGCTGACCGACGGTGGGACCAATATCGTGAAGCACAGCGTGGGCCGGGTGCGTCCGCTCAACGCCCTTGCCGGGGTGCATTACCACGAGGATGGCGCATGGCAACAGCGCCCCGCCGACTATGTGCAGACCAAGGAGCGCGGCAATTCCTATCCCTCGGCCCATGCGGCAAGTTCCATGGCCGTGGCGTGCCTGCTGGCGTTCTTTTGGCCGCGCGTGCGGCGCAGCATTTGGCTGCTGCCCCTTGTGGTGGGCTTCTCGCGCGTGTATCTCGCCAAGCATTATCCCCTCGACGTCGGCATGGGGTGGCTCTTTGGCATTGGCGCGGCCCTCGCGACCTGCGCTGTGCTCCTTGCCCTCGGTCACGGCGCGTCCGTTGGCGCGGACCCGTCCCATGACGAGACGTCACCCGAAGACGGGGCGGCGCCGGGCGCGTAATCCGGCCACGCTCCAAACGGCGCCCTATATCATCAAAAAGCCCCCGGCAGAATGTTTTGCCGGGGGCTTTCGTTTGTGCATGCGCGGGGCGGGTTATGGCTCCACGGTGAGGATGTAGGCCTTGTCCCAGTTGAGGTAGGTCTTGGCGACGTTTTGAATGTCCTTGCCCGTCAGGTGCTGGGCCTTTTCGATGATGTCCTGCTCGTAGTGCAGTGGCTCATCGAGCATGACGTTATGCGCAGCCTCACGCGCGCGGGCGGACAGGCTTTGGTTCTGGCGGTAGTAGGAGCCGCGCATCAGGTTCTGGGCGCGGCTGATGGTGGCCTCAGGCAGGGGCGCTTCCTTGAGCTGGGCCACGGTGTTGTGGAAGCCCTGCAGGGCCTTTTCCAGCTTGTTTTTGTTGGTGCCGATGTAAAAGGCGAGGAAGCCGGTTTTCGGAGCCTGCCACAACAGGGCGGTGACGGAGTAGCCCAGCCCCTGCTTGTCGCGCAGGTCGCTGAAAAGCAGTCCGCTCTGCCCGGCGAGGATGTCGCGCAGCAGGTCCAACTCGGCCCGGTGTTCACCGAGTTCGCCGGGAACGGGGAAGATGGCGAGCAGGTGCGCCTGATTGCGCTCGGCAAGGTTCAGTTTCAGCTCGCGGTCCGTGTTCCAGTCCGGCGTGTTGTAGCCAAAGGGTTCGCCGGGCTGGGCCTTGGCGAAGGACTCCGCCATGTCGATGATGGCGTCTCGGTCGTACGTGCCGCAGACGGCCAGCGTCCAGCGCTGCTTGCGCTGGCGCTCCCAGTAGGACAGCACGTCGTCCCGCGTGATCTCGGCTACATCTTCCACGGTGCCAAGCTGCGAGAGGCGGTAGGGCGTGTTCGCATACAGGAAGGGGAACATGTGCTGCAGGGCAAGGCCAAGGGGCTGGTCCTGCAACTGCTTTACCTGCGCAATTTGCTCCTTGCGGGCGCGGTCGATTTCCTTTTCGGCAAAGGCTGGGGACTGCAACGTCTCGCGGAAGAGCGGCAGCATCTCGTCCTCGTACCGGGTGGGATACCGCGTGGACAAGACGAAGAAGTCGCTCCCCGCACTGGCGGAGATGGACGCCGCGCGTCCGGAGAGAGCCTTGCGGAATTCCGGCGCGCTCAGGCGTGTGGTGCCCTTGGTCAGGGCTTTGGCCGTAAGCGAGGAAACGCCTTCTTCGCCGGGGAAGATGAGCGCGTTGCCGCCACGGAAGGCCATGGTCATGGCCGTGTAGGGCAGGGTATCGTCGGGCTGGAGCACCAGCGAATGGCCGCCGGGCAGGTCGATAACTTCCGTTGTGGCGTCATCCTGCGCGGTGCGCTCGACGGATTGCGTCTCCTGCGCGGGCCAGACGTCCTGCATGGTGCTCTTCATGGCCGCGGTGACGGCTTCCGGCTCATCTGAGGATTTATCAAGCTCCACGGCAACGCGTGCGGCGCCGGGCTGGATGTAGGTATCAATCAGGCGCTGGAGTTCCTTGGCATTCACGGCGTCCAGGCGCGAGGCGTAGCGGTCTTCGGCCTTGGTGCTGCCTTCAAAGAACTGGAAGTAGCCCAGCTTGGAGGTCAGCCCGCCGATGGTTTCGCGGCTGGAATAGAGCGAGTCCTGAATGTTCAAGACGGCACTCTCGTAGTCCTTGTCCGTGAAGGAGTCGCCCGAGAGTCCGGCAAGGGTGGATTGCAGTTCCTTCCAGAAGGCGGGGAGCTTGTCGCCGTCCAGCGTGGCGCTGATGTACAGCATGCCGACCTGATCCAGGGTCATGCTGTACGCGGAGATTTGGTCCACAAGGCCCTTGTCGTATTTGAGGTGGCGGTACAGCAGCGAGGTGTTGTCGCCGCCCAGCATGTGGGCCAAAAGGTCCAGCCCTGCGATGTCGTCGGAATGCAGGCTGGGGATGGGGAAGGCCACGGCCAGATAGGTTTTGTTCCATGGGCCCTTGGATACGGCAAAGTGCGGACCGTCGGCTTCGGGCAGCGGCAGGGGGCGTTTGGGCTTCAGGGTACGGGTGTTGGTCAGGGAGCCGAAGTGCTTCTGCACCAGCGCTGTGGCCTCGTCCATGTCCACATCGCCGCACACCACGGCCAGCATGGACTGCGGCTGGTAGTAGGTGTCGATGTAGTCCTTGATGTCCTGTCTGGTGATGTTTGTGACCGTTTCTCGGTTGCCGATGATGGGCCACTGGTAGGGCGTACCGCCCCACAGCATGGGCTGCATGGCTTTAAACACGCGGCTGGCGGCGGCGTCCTCGCCGCGTTCCAGTTCGGAGATGACGACCTTTTTCTCGCGCTCAAGTTCCTCGGGGTCGAGGGTGGCGCCAAAGGCCATGTCTTTAATAACGTCGACGCCAAGGGCAAGATGCTCGGCGGGGACGTCTACCTTGTAGACGGTATAGTCAAAGCTGGTGGCGGCGTTCAGCGAGCCGCCAACGCTCTCCACGTCCGCGGCGATGTCGCCGGCGGCGCGGGAGTCGGACCCCTTGAAGACCATGTGCTCCAGCAGGTGGCTGATGCCCGCCTGCTCGCGCGTTTCGTAGGCCGAACCGGCGTGCACGTAGAGGCGCAGGGAGACAAGGGGAAAACGCGTGTCGCGCTGGACAAGAACGTTCAGCCCGTTGGGCAGGACGGTCAGGCTCTGGTCTGCCGCGGCAAAGGCTGGCGCGGCATTAAGCGAAGTGGCCATACCGAGCACTCCGATGAAAAAAAGTAATTTGCGCAGCATAGTGCACTCCATGTTTCTCCTTCGTATGAACCGCCTTGCGGCGTGTGGCCGGGCAAGGCGGCATGACAGGGGCGGCATTGGGTCGCGTCCGGACGGGCGAAAAAAAGCGCGTCCGTCCGGAAGATGGTAGTTCCGAATGGAAAAAAAACAAGGGGGAAGACGCAGATGGCGCGTGTGGTAAGCCCCGGCCCGGAAGAGCGTCATGGGCGGAACCCGCGCGGCGCGCGGGATGGCGCGCCGCGCGGGGGGCGTATTCAGGTGAGGCAGGCTCCGCCGCCAAGGCAGTAGTTCTCCACAAAGGTGCCGATCTGCACGCCAAGGTGAACGCATTTGGTGCCGTCAATGCAGTCGGCGGCGTCCTGCTCGCTGATGTGCGTGCTGAGGCTGTGTTCGCCGTTGTCTATGGAGATGAGCCAGTCGCCGGTCTGTTTGTCCTTGGTCACGGTTACACCAAGGCTGTGCTTGCCAATTTCCGGGTACAGCGTGCGGATTTTCTCTTCAAGACTGCGTGCATCAATCGTCATGGGCGGACCTCCTCGTGGTCTTGCCTGTGTAGTTCATTGCACTTGCATTACGCTAGCATATGGCGCGCGGCGTCGCAAAAGGTAGCCGCAGCCGTCTCTTCTTTTACTTTTTGCGCCATGCGCCCGATGGGTCCTGAATCCACCAGCCTCCGGGCGCTTTGCTTTGCCATGTGCGGGCAAAGACGTCCTGCACCTTGTGGGTTTCTGATGTCTCCAGCGCTTTGGCCACCTCGGCATAGAGGGTGTGGCGCAGTTCATTGTCCGCGCGGACCAGCCGTTTGAGGTCGGCAAAGCTCTTCATGGACAGCCCGCCCTTGTCGCGGATGACCACATCGCCGTTTTTGGCAATGCCGATAACGCCCGAGGCGTAGTGCGGGGCAAGGCGGGCGTGGTTCTGCTCAAGCTGGGCCTTGATGCCACGGATGGCGGCGTTGCTGACTGTGGCCGCACTTTGGGCGTGGGCCGTGGACGGGCCAAGGGCGGCAAGGAAGGTGCGGAGCATGCTCTCGCCGTTGGTGGCGGGCTGTTGCTCCTGCTCGCCGCCATCAGGGGTGTAGATGTCCTCCACAAGGGTGTCGGCGGCCTGCCGGACCTCGGCGGCGGGGAAATAGATATTCACCGTGACGCATGCGCCAAGCATGGTCAGGGCGGTGAGCCAAAACAGGGTGCGTGTGACGCGGCGGGTCATGGAGCCTCCTTGCCGGATTGCGGCGATGTTGTGGTGACGCGCTGAATGCGCTGCATCATGTCCGAAAAGGCAATCCTGTTCTGCGGCGTGCGGTTGATGACATTGATGCCGAAGAGCAGGGGCTTCTTGATCAAATACTCTATCCCGCCTTCGCGGAGCAAGCCCCGCACGGAAAAGATGTCATCGTCCAGGTGGCAGTGGATGCCGATGCTGTCGTACCCAAATTCCTTAAACATGGACGCAAAAGCCCCCGCTCCAAGCCCGGCCAACCCCTGCCCCGTACCGATAACGGAGATGGTGTTCACCGCCTTGAGGCTGACGCGCTTTGACACGCCCGGTGCGTTTGTGGAGCGCAGGGTGAGGTCCATGCCGACGGGCTGGCCGTAGGCCACCAGCACGCCCTGCGCCGTCAGGTTGAGCCGTCCGGTGATGCGGCCAACCTCCAGCGCGGCGCTGAGGGGTTCAAGATCAATGTCCGAAATGGTGATGGCGTCCACGCCCGCCACCCGAGCGCCGGAGAAGGGATGCCGCATGCCGATGCCGCGTATGTCCCCCGTGCCGCCAAAGAATGCGACGCCAAGGGTGCCCGTGGTCGTCAGGGCGTCTTCATTGAGGACGATGTGCCCGAGGGAGCCGGAAATGCTCCCCTCAAGCGGAACGCCTGTGTCCAGCGCCGCAAGGTCCACGCCGTCCACCCGGCCGGTGCAGCGCAGGGTGGCAGCCGGGGAAAACGGCGCGTCCACGAGGATGCCGCGCAGGGTAAGGGTGCCGCCGTAGAGGGACAGGGGGAGGTCGCCGCGCGTGCGGCAATGGTTCGGCTCCAGCCGGACCCGAAGGCCGATGTCCGGAGTGGTTCCCGTCGGCAGGGTGAGGGTGCGCGCCGTAAGGCGTCCCCAGTCTGCGGGAACCGGGAAGCGCCGTGGCGGACGGGCTTCGGCGATGGAAAAGGGCAGAGTCAGCGACAGGTCCGTGGCGGCTATCTCCAGCTGGGGCGCGGTAGCTGTGAGGGTTGGAACGCGGAGTGTGCCGGTGGCGGCAAAGCCCGCCCGCGACGCCGCAATGTCCGCGCGCAGGCTGGCGCGGCCCGTGAGCGTGGCGTCCGCAATGGATGGGACGATCGGCGCCAGCGGCTCCCTGATGAAGCGGGAAAAGAGCGGGCCGAGGGCGGCGATGTCAATGCGTGTGGCCCCGGCAAGGCGCGGGCTGGTGCGCAGTGCGTCCACGCGCCCTTGCGTCAGGGCAAAGGTGGCGGCGCTACCCACGGTCAGGGTGCCGTTAAGATTACGCAGGCGGTCCGCGCTGGGGCGCTGGCAAGCGGCATCCAAGACAAAAGGCATGTCTGCAAAGTTCATATACAGCGTGGTGTAGAGGAGTTCGCCGCTCTCGCAGACCACAGTGCCCCGCAGTTCTTGCCCGGCGCTTTCTGCCGCAAGTTGGAGGTGCATGCCATCAACGAGCAGGCTGTCGTCCTGTGAGGCCATGGCGATATCGCGTAGGTCCGCATTCAGGCGGTAGCGCGGGCCGCGCGGGGTGTGGTCCAGCATGAGCGCAATGTCTGCCGCGCCCGTCGCGGGCGGCATAACCTGCGGGAGCATATCAAAGGCGCGGAAGAACCCCAGCGCGCCGGAAAGCGTGGCATCCGGAGCGCGCAGACGCAGGGAAAAGCGATTCGGGGTGTCCAGCGGGATGGCGGCGGAGCCTGTGATGCGCCCAAGGGGCGCGGTGGCGGCGCTGAAGGATTCAATGGTCACGGCGTTGTTCTCCTGCCTCACAATGGCCTGCGCCGTGATGGGGCCAAAGGGCAAGGGGCTGCCGGCAACACGCAGGGCATCCTTGGGAATGCGCAGGTCATGGATGGATGCCACAGGCGCGAGCGGTGTTCCGGACAGGGCAATTTCCGCCTGCGCTTCTGCGAGGGAGAATGGCGCGTCTGCGTCCACCGCTGCGTAGCGCAGGCCAAGATGCATTTTGCCATCGAGGTTAATCTCTTCAAGGGAATCCGGTGGGAGCAGGAGCGTCGCGCCCATGGTTCCGGACCAGTCAAGGCGTGTTGGGCCTTGCGGCCAAGTGACGGAGAGCCCTTCTGTGGTGATGGCGGCGCGCACTGGGGCCGTACCTGTGTCTCCGGGCGGGCGGTCCAGCGCGCAGGTGAAGTGCACAGCGCCGTCAAGCTGTGGGCGCGCGCCCTGCGGCAACAGCATCCCGAAAAACGGGGCAAGGCGCTTTGTCTCGGGGATGATGCCCCGCAGGTCCAGCGCCTGGACGCCCTTTGGGGTGAGCGTTCCCGAGCCTTCGGTGTGCAGAACGTTGTCCACCGTTATGGACAGGGACTGCACACGCAGAGTGTCGTCGGCAGTGAGCAATGCGCCGGTCCCCCGCACATCGACGGATGATATTGGAATCAACCGTTGGCGCTCTGGCAGGATGAGCGAGCGGGCCGTCAGTTCAACGGAGCGGACATGCAGGGTTGCCGCGTCCCACAGCACCTGCGCCGTGAAGGCCGCATCACCCGTGAGTTTGGAGCTGGTGAAATGGATATTCGGCATGGTGACAAGGCCGTCCACAGCGCCGTCCGGCAGGATGCTGCCGGATGAACGCAGTGTGGCCGTGGCGGTCGCCGACCCGTGTTTCTCACGGGCGAAGGAGAGGGTCGCGTCGGAAATCCACCGCATGGCTTGCCCGTCACGCGCTGCCGTTACGGACAGATGCCGCAGCAGCGCATTGCCCTGCGGTGAGGTGATGCGCAGTTGCCCATCATGGATGCTCAAGTGCTCCGCAAGGATTGGCAGAGGCGTCGGAGTCGGGGCGGTGTGCGCGTCTTGTGCTGCGGTGTCCGGGCCCTTGCCCGCCGCGAGCACAAGCAGCGGGCGATCGATTTCAATGCGGGAGAGAACAGGGCCGGGGCCAAATATGCCGCCCGGTGCAAAGGTGACGGTGCCTTTTGGAAGGCTGATGGTCATCCCCGGCGCGGAGGCCTTGGCGCGAAGCACCGTCAGGCGCGGCGGAGTGAGCGATAGGGCAATATGGTCGATATGCAGGGCGATATCCGCCGCAGTGGCCGCGCGCTGTGCAAGGGGGATGAGCAGGCGGGGAGAGGTGACAAGCGCCGTGGCCAGCGCAATGACCACAAGGAGTCCGGCCGCGCAGGCAAGCCCCGTACGGCGCAGGAAAAGCCGCCGCCGTTTTGGGGGCGGCTGCGGGGAGGTGTGGACCTTCATGTGGGTGGCTCCAATGACATGAGCCAATCATAGCAGAACAGCCGCCTTGTGCCGAGAGCCATTCCCGCCGTGCAGGCCGCAGCCACGGAACGACAAAACGCCCCCCGGAGTGGTCCGGAGGGCGTTTCTCTCTCTTTCCCGAAGGAGTGCGGTCAGCCTTCA
Source organism: Desulfobaculum sp. SPO524 (assembly GCF_044987625.1). Classification (NCBI taxonomy): domain Bacteria; kingdom Pseudomonadati; phylum Thermodesulfobacteriota; class Desulfovibrionia; order Desulfovibrionales; family Desulfovibrionaceae; genus Desulfobaculum; species Desulfobaculum sp. SPO524. Next base: position 227,061 of record NZ_JBJDSB010000004.1, read on the forward strand.
GCGGGGTTCAAATTTTGCTGGATGATGGCGGCATCGCCTTCCTCGGCCTGAGCGCCAAGGGCTTTGGATGCGCCGTGACAGATGATGGTTTCCCCCGTCATCTCAACGTATCCGGCGGAAAGCACCGTGGAATAGGGCAGCTGCTCCCGCATCTCCTCGTGGCGAATCTTGTCGGAGAAGAGCACGGGGCTCGGCTGGCCGGAGAAATCTTCAAAAAGGATGTACTTCATGGGTCCTCCTGCTGGCAAAAGCCGGACGTGCGCCGTCCAGTCGTGGTGGATGTATAAAGCCAATCGTCCGCCTTGTAAATCCGTAACATGCCGGACAGGAAGAGGAAAGCCGCAAGGCCCCCCAGCAGCGCGCCTGCGACTGTGACAGCAGGCGAAAAGACGCGCACAAAACGTCCAGTGCCGCGATGAAGTTGCAGTGTCCGGGAAAACGCCAACACAGGTGGTCGACACCGATGTAAAGAAGCAGACAGAAAAAGAAAAGAGGCAGAACTTATGGAAACTGATGCACGGGTGTGAAACATCAGTTCCGTGGTGTGGCTATTTTGATGATGTGGTGAAGTTTGTTGGCAAAGGGGGTTGATTCAATGTGATAATTGTGCAAGATACTATGTACAGTCTACTCGAATGTTGTGAGCGGGAGTTTCCACATTCAGTTCTGGCGGAGTGCATGGAACGAAAGGATTCCTCGCCGGGAGTAAAAAAGGAGATGCTATGATGGACGATTACTTGAAAGAAGCACTTGAGATCGTCAAGGCACAGGCGAGTGTCCGCACATTGACGGAAGAAGAGATAACGTCAATGGTCCAGAAGTTGGCTACCGGCATTAAGGGTATCGCCGAAGGCACCCCCCGCGCCGAAGAAAAGCAAGAACCACCCGTCGATCCCAAGAAAGCCATCCGTGAGAAGTCCATCATCAACCTTGAAGATGGCAAGCCTTATAAGATCCTCACCAAGAAAAACCTCGCCAAGTTTGACCTGACTCCCGACGAATACCGCGAGAAATGGGGCTACAAAAAGGGCACCCCCCTTATCTGTAAAGCACTGCAGCGTGAACGCCGCAAAAAGATGAAAGACATGCGCCTGTGGGAAAAAAGAAAAGAAGCCCGCAAAAAAGCCAAACAAAAGAAATAGCCTCCCACAATCGCGTCCTCCCTGTACGACCACAAAAGCCCCGCCAACCGCGGGGCTTTTTGGTGTCGTGTGGGGTGGAGCTGGGCGTAGGATTATTTATATGCTCCGCAGGTTTAAGGGCCGCGGGCCCTTAAAAATCCCAAGTGCGCACAAGCCGGTTGCCCTTGTATGACACTGCCGTCACCCCTGACGGCTCTCGTCCGTGAGAATTCTTTTTGGGGCGTTGGCGCGTTGGATGGGCGGAGAGCATCCCTGCCAAGCTAGGCGAAAAGAATACGAAAGCCCCCCACACACGACACCTCACACCACCTCACTTTTCTGGGCGGCCCCCGCCCAGAAAAGTATAAGGATTCTTAAGGAAATTATTTCCTTAAGTCGCCGAAGGCCCTCTTCCCTTCTCTTCTCAAAGACACCGGCCGGGCATAAAAAATGCCCGGCCGGTGTTGGTGTTTTACATCCGTCTATCTTCTGTAGACAGGTACCACTGGTAGGTTTCGGCGAGGCCTTGGCGCAGGGTGCGGGTTGGGGTCCAGCCGAGGGCGGTGAGGCGGGTGGTGTCCAGCAGTTTTTGGGGCGTTCCGTCGGGGCGGGAGGTATCGAAGGTGATGTCGCCGGAGTAGCCCACGGTGTCGCGGATGCATTCGGCGAGTTCACGGATGGTCATATCCTTGCCGACGCCGACGTTGACGATGTCTTCGCCGGTGTAGTGTTGCATCAGGTGCAGGCTGGCGTCGGCCATGTCGTCCACGTGCAGGAATTCACGGCGTGGGGAGCCGGAGCCCCAGACGGTGACGCTGGGCGCGCCGTCGAGTTTGGCCTCGTGAAACTTGCGCAGCAGGGCGGGGACGACGTGGGAGGATTCCAGATCGAAGTTGTCGCCGGGGCCGTAGAGGTTGGTGGGCATGAGGCTGATGGCGTCAAACCCGTGCTGACGGCGGTAGGCTTGGCACATCTTGATGCCCGCAATCTTGGCGATGGCGTACCACTCATTGGTGGGTTCCAGTCCGCCGGTGAGGAGGTGTTCTTCCTTCATGGGCTGGGGCGCAAACTTGGGATAGATGCACGAGGAGCCGAGGAACAGGAATTTTGTGACGCCGGAGCGCCACGCCTCATGAATGATGTTGGTCTGCATGGCGAGGTTGTCGCGGATGAAATCCGCAGGGCGCGAGGCATTGGCAAGGATGCCGCCGACGCGCGCTGCGGCCATGAAAATGTAGTCCGGCTTGCGCTCTGCCATAAAGTCGCGCACGGCCTGTTGTTCGGTGAGGTCGCAGTCCTTGTGCGTGGCGGTGATGATGTTCGTAAAACCGGCGCGCTGGAGGCTGCGGACGATGGCGGAGCCGACAAGGCCGCGGTGACCGGCGACGTAGATGCGGGAATCAGGATGCATGTTCAGTCTCGTATGGTTGCTGAGAGAAGGCGCACGCAGACGCCGCCGCAGGGTGCTGGGCGGCGCGTTGTGCGTCATGAAATATGTGCGAAAGGCTTATTCTATATCGCCGTTTTCGGCAATCTTCACATCCTCATAGGGCGCGAGGCGTTTGCGGTACCACTCAAGCTTGGCGTGCTCCATGGCGCTGGAGCACATGGCCAGCTTGGCATAGCTCTCGCCGGTGCGCTCCACAACAAGGGTTGCCAGCTTGTAGATGCAGTAGTTGAGCTCCCCTTCGTTGGTGACGTTGTCTGCCAAGGTGCGCAGGGCGTCGTCGAAACTGTCGCGTCGGTCCTGAGTAATGTAGGGCATGGCGTCTCCTACCGCGGGAGGCGGATGGTGTTGAGAAGGTCCTGTGGCACGGCGTCTGCGGCGATTTCGCACAGGCGCTCGTGGTGGGTGAAGAAGATGACCTGCGTGCGCCGGGCAAGCTCGGCCAGAACGCCAAGGGTGGCGGCGGAGCGCTCGTCGTCAAAGTGCACGAGGATGTCGTCCACAACAAAGGGCAGCGGGGCGTTGGCGTCCAGATACCGCTCCAGCGCGGCAAGGCGCAGGCTCAGATAAAGCTGGTCGCGCGTGCCATCGCTCATGCCGGTGACGGGGACGGTGTCCTCGCCGTTTCGAACGCCCACGATGACGGGCGTGTCGCGCTCGTCAATGTCCTGTTGCAGACCGCTGAAGGACTCCAGAGTCAGGCGCGAGAACAGTTCGCTGGCGCGGGTGAGGACGGGTGTTTGATGCGCCTTGCGGTAGCGCTCAATGGCGTGGGCGAGCACGGTGTGGGCGAGGCGCAGGCGGATGTAGCGGTCCACGTCCGTTTGAATGGCGGCAAGGGTCTGCTCGGCAAGTTCGGCGCTGCGGGCCGCGCGGGAGGTGCCGTCCATGGCCTCGCGGCGGGACTGGAGGCTGCCGATGGCGCGTTCCAATTCGCTACGCTGGGCTTCTGCATCGGCCTTGCGGCGTTCCTGCTCGGCCAGTTCGGCCGCGGCGGCGTCGGGGTCCGTGGAAAGGACATCCTTAATAAAGGCTTCGGCGTCTTCTCCGCCGCGGAAGGTGCGCAGTTGTTCTTCGGCCTCGCGCAGTCCGGTTTCGGCGCGGCGGCGGGTACGCGAGCGTTCCTCGGCTTGCGGCAGTTCGTCGGTGCTGGCGACGCCAGCTTCGGCGCGCAGGGTTTCCAGCACGCCGGCGGCTTCCTGCGCGGCGGCGGTGACGGTGGCGAGTTCGTCGCGCTTGGCGTGAAGCTGGTCCGTGAGGAGGACTGACCGCTGATTGTTGGCCTCGGCAGTGGCGAGGCGGTCCCCAAGGCGGGGGACGGCGTCCAGCGCGTCGAGGCCGTCAAGGTCTGGCGCAAGGTCGGCGATGGCGGCTTGGACGTCCCTTGCGTAGGCGTCGTAGTCGGCGGTGATATCTGTGATGCGGCGTTCCGTGCGGGCGCGGGCATCAAGGGTGGTGAAGAGCTTGGTCAGTGTGCCGGTGATGGTCTCCGCCATGTCGGGCTTGGCGTCGCTGGGCATGGCGAGGGGCGCAAGGGCGCTCTCCCATGCGTCGCGGGCGTCGCGGGCGGCGGCCTGTGCGTCGGCAAGGGCGGCCTCTGCGTCCTTGGCGGCTCGTTCAAGGCGGCGGAGCTCGGCGTCCGCGTCCTCGCGGGTGCGGCGCGCGGCCTCGGCGGCGCGGACTACGTCATCACCGGCGGCAACAGCGTGCTGGAGCTTGGTGTCCGGCGGCAGGTCGGTGCCAAGGTCGCGCAGACAGGCGAGGATATCGTCGCGACAGGCGCAGACGGTGCTGGCAATGCTTTCCGTAATGCCGCGCTGATCGCGGATTTCTGCGGCGTCCACAGTGCGCAGGGTGGTCAGGTCCTTGAGCCAACTGAGCATGCCTTCGGGGTCGTGCGGGGTGATGCCTGCAGGTTTCCACAGGGCGGTCCAGTTGTCCTCCAATGTTGCGCGCTGCTCGCTGAGGGCGGCGGATTCCGTCTCAAGGCGGGCGATGTCGGCTTCAAGGCGGGCACTCTCTTGGCGCGCGGCGTCGGTGCGGGTGACGCGCTTTGCGTCGCGGAACAGGGCGTCGGCGGCGTTGTCGGCTTCGCTCATGGCGGACTGGAACGCGTCGGCGAGGGCGTCCGGCGTGGGGTAGCTGTCGCGGAAAGTTTCGTCCCCGGCGGTCCACGCCTGCCGGACAAGCTGCCATGCCCCGTCGCGGTGCTGGCGCAGGGCGGTGAGGGTGTCGCGGCTTGGGACCTCGCCACCGGAGCGCAACTGGTCCAGCTCGGCCTGCCTGTCGCGCAGGGCGGCGCGGGCTTGGTCGAGGGCGGTGTGCGTGGCGGCCTCACGGTCCTTTTGGGCGCGGAATTCCTTCTCCATATTGCGGACGGTTTCCACTGGTGGCACGGGCAGTTGCTCGGCGGTATCCAGTGTGGCGTCCGGCAAGTCCATACGGCTCAGGGCACTGGAGGCCTTTTCTTGAAGGGCGCTCAGGCGTGTGCAGGCGTCGGTGTACTGCTTGCGTAGATCGCCGTGGGCGCGGGTTTGCTCCAGAATATTGGCAAGGGCCGTGACGTCGGCAGGCTGGGGCAGTGCGCCGAGGGTCTCGCGCTGGTGGGCGAGGGCCTGCCGGGCCTGTGCGTGGGCGCGGCTGGCGCGGTCCTCGCGGTCCTGCATGAGGGTCAGCTGTTTGGCGGCGTGTGTGATGGCCGCCATCTGGTGGTCCGACAGGCGGATGGTTTCGGCGTCCGCAAGGGTGAGGTCCGGGCGCAGGTCGTGGAGCAGACGCTCCGCCTGTTCCGCGTGCTCGCGGCTTTCGCGGGTGAGGGCGGTGCGGTCGGTCAGGGCTTTGCGGTGGGTTTCCTCCGTGCGGGTCAGGCTTTCGATGCGCGACTTGGCGTGGAGGAGGGCCTGCGGAATATCAAGGGCGGCAATGTCGGCCTCAAGGGCGTCGATGGCCTTGGTGAGGTCTGCCGTGCGGCTGTCCGCGCTCTTGAGCGCGGCAAGGGCGTCGTGACGACGGGTGGGAAAATCATCTGGCAGCAGCGGCGCGTCGGCCACGTCGGTAAGTTCGTCACGCAGGGAGTGCTGGCGGCTGACAACGGGGCGCGCGTCCCCGAGGCGCTGGAGGCGGCTCATGGCGCGGGTGAGGTCGCCAATGGTCTGCTGCAGGGCGTCACGCCGCTTTTCGTGGGCGGTGAGTTCCTGCTCCAGCTCCGTATATTCTTCGGGGGTGGTGGCGGCGTCGCGTTCGTCTTGGCGGTGCTGCTTCAGGTTTGCGAGGGCGCTGTTGATGCGCGGGTTGCTGCCGCGGGCCTTGAACAGGGCGTCTTGCTCCGCGCCAAGGGCGCTGAGGGTGTCGCGCAGATGGGCGATGCCGGAGCCTGCGGCAAAGAGGCTTTCGCCAAGGCTGCCGCCCGCGCTGAGGATGTCGCGCCCGCCTTGGGCGAGGGTCTCGTGGCTGATGCCAAAGAGTGCCTCGAACATGTCGCGGTCCACGCCGGAGAGCAGGCGCGCGAGGACGGCCTCGTCCATGGGCGCGCCGCTGTCGTCCTGCAGGGTGTTTTTGCGGCCCTTGCGGCGGGTGAGGCGGATGCTTTCGCCCGAGCCGTTCATAAGCTCCGCGCCGATGCGCAGGGCTTTGTTGGGATGCAGAAAATTGTCCTGCGTGGCGTGGGGGATGCCGTAGAAGAGGTTCGTCACCGCGCGCAGGGCGGAGCTTTTGCCAGCTTCGTTGGGGCCGAACACCACGTGCAGGCCGCCGGTCTGGGCGGGAAAGTCCAGTGTGGCGTCGGTGAAGGGACCGTAGGCGGCAAGGTGCAGGGCGCGAAGCAGCATTAGGACGCCTCCCCGGCCCCGCTGATGCGCGGCAGCACAAGTTCGCGCACGTCGCGTAGGAGCGCGGCGCGCTGGGCGGGGTCGTCAAGGTCCGGCAGGGTGATATCCGCTGCGCCGTTGCGGGAAAGGGCGGCGCGCAGGTCCTTGAAGTCGACGCCCAGTTCGGCAAAGGCTTCGCCGCTCACTTCCAGCTCATCCAAAAAGCGCACAAGGTCGCCTTGTGGGGTGTCGGAATCGCGCAGGGCGTCGATGTCGATGGGGGTGGTGGTCTCGTCGATGACCTTTTCCACCCATGCGGAGCCGCCGCTGGCATCCGTTGCCGCCGTGCGGAGCAGGCTTTGCGCGGCTTCGGGGTCGGCGGCAAGGGCGCTGTGGGCCGGGCAGGCGCCGGAAAGCTGAATGCGCATGGCGAGGGGGCGGCCCTCGGCCTCGGCAAGGTGGCGCTCCATGGCGGCAAGGAAGCGGTCGCAGATGGCGGCGGTGTCCGGCGTATCCGTGGCGTCCACGGCTACGCGGGCAAAGCGCATGACGTCCAGCGGCATGAAGCGGTAGGCGGTGTGGCCGGTTTCGTCCACATCCACACGCACGCAGCCCTTGGGGCCGGTTTCGCGGATATTGCGGCCCTGAAGCACGCCGCTGTAGATGACGGGCGGCGTCTCCACCAGCACCTTGTGGTCATGTACGTGGCCGAGTGCCCAGTAGTCGTAGCCGTGGGCGGCAAGGTCCGTCTGCGAGCAGGGGGCGTAGTTGGCGTGGCCGTCTACGCCCGCCACCGCCGTATGCAACAGGCCAATATTATACAGCCCCGGAACGGGGGGAGGATAGCTTGCGGCTAGGTTCTCCGTCACTGTGGCCCCGGCAAAACTCTGGCCGTGTACGGCAACGCCGATGTCGTCAAAGCGCACGGTCTCGGGCCGGTTGGCGCTGAGGATGTGCACGTTGGCGGGTAGCGTGAGGGAGCGCGTCATTTTATTCTGGGCGTCGTGGTTGCCCCGGATGAGCACAACATGGGTCCCGGCCTCGCGCAGGCGCGTCATTTGGCTGGCGAAGAACAGTCCGGTCTGAAAGTCCTTCCAGTCGCCGTCGTAGACGTCTCCGGCAAGGACGAGGAGAGGGATATTTTCGTCGATGATGGTGTCCACGAGGGACGTCAGCGCGCGCCGCGATGCGCCGCGGACGTCGTCCACGGGCGCGCCGTCGTAGCGTTCAAGGCCTTTGAGCGGACTATCAAGATGGATGTCCGCGGCATGGATAAACGTGAGCATATGGTGTGTGTGGTCCCGCTTTGTGTGATGTCGTTGTCGTCAGGTCGTTAGGTACACGAAATCGGGAGGGGAATCCACAGGGGCGGACAGGCTGGGTGCGCTGCGCGGGGGACTGCCGCGATGGGCGGCAGGGCGGCGCCACAGTGGGCGGAAACGTCGCGGAAAAAGGAGGGAAAAGGGCAAAAAAAGAACCCGCCAGATGCGCTGTATCGGTTATCCGACAGACTCCCGGGCCAGTCACTGGCTGTCAGCCCTTGGGAATAGTCATGCGCGGCAGGTTCCCTGCAGGGGCGTCTCTACACGCCCGGTATGGAGCTGGGGCTCTTGTCGCACATTACCTCCTGTTAAAGTGACACACATGCTGTGTGTATCGGATCAGGACAATTCCTGTTGACTCAACTGTAAAACGTGTGGCGCGTATGTCAAGGCTTTTTGAAGTGCGAAATGTGTGTTTTGCAGTGCCGGTGTCGTGGCGCAAGAGTGTTGTGCAGTTCTTGCAGCGTGTTGTGGCATGGTTGTGCAGGCAATGAGTTTTTCCACTTTTTTGGGAGAAAAATGAAAAGCCGCCAGTGCCCGAGATTTTGGGCGCTGGCGGCGTGGTTTTTGGTGGGCGGTTAGTGGCAGCAGTCGCTGGCGTGGTTGTGCGCGTGGTCATGGGCGTGGGTGGCCCGGCTCTGCCGCTTGCTGAGGAGAACCAGCACAACGAGGGCGATGGCGCAGACCATGGTGAAGGGGGTGACGGATTCCACTTCCGCGCGGTTCATCCATGCGGAGATGTCCGTGCCGAGGGCGGCGTAGAGGCGGTTGGTGAGCCAGCCAAGGCCAAGGGCGCACAGGGCGATGGCGCCGATGTAGACCGCCACGGCCTTGCGCCCAAGGATGCGCGCCACAACGGCGATGGTGGCCGTGTTGGTGGCGGGACCCGCCAGTAGGAAGACCAGCGCCGCGCCCGGGGACAGTCCCTTCAGCGCCATGGACGCCGCAATGGGCGTGGAGGAGGTGGCGCAGACGTACAGCGGCACGCCCACAACCATCATGATGACGAGGGAGGCAAATTCGCCGCCGAGGTAGTCTTCAAAGAATCCGGCGGGCACCAGCGCGCCGATGAACCCGGCGGCCAGAACGCCAATGAGCAGCCACATGCCGATGTCAGAGAGCATCTCGCCAAAGGCGTAGCGCAGGGCGTCCTTGAGGCGGGTGAGAAACGGGGGCTTGTGGGCGCTGGCGGAGCCGGTTTCGCAGCATCCGCCGCCGCAACCGCAGGAGGAGGCCATGGGCAGCTCCGCCCCGCGGGAGGCTTCCGGCTCGTCGGGCAGGATGTTTACCAGCAGGCCCGCTACTGTGGCGGTGATGAAGGCGGCTAGCGGGCGCAGAACCGTCATAATGGGATCAAGCAGTGCCCACGTGACGGCGATGGAATCCGCCCCGGTCTCGGGTGTGGAGATAAGAAAAGACGTGGTCGCCCCGCGGCTGGCGCCCTGTTTGCGCAGGCCGGCCGCCGTGGGGATGACGCCGCAGGAGCACAGCGGCAGGGGAATGCCAAGGAGCGCGGCCTTGAACACGGACCCGGACGACGAGCGCCCAAGATGCCGCGCGACAAAGTCGTCGGGCACCAAGGCCTTGACGAGGGCGGATACAAGAAAGCCGAACAGCACAAAGGGCGCGGCTTCGTTGAGGACAATCCACGTTTCGCTGGCGAATGTGGCGAGAAAATTCATATCGTCTCCTGTATGCCGGGGCCAATGTGGGCGACCCGGCAGGGCGTTGGAGTGTGGCGCGATGTGGCCGGGCCGGGTTAGGTGGCGCTGCGGTCCTCAAGCACGTGGGCAAGGCCCTGTCCCATGAGCAGGCGCACATGGTCGTCATCAAGGGCGTAAAAGACGGATTTGCCGACCTTGCGGTTTCGCACCAGTTTGGCCTGCCGCAGCAGACGCAGCTGGTGGGAGACGGCGGACGAGGACATGGAGAGCAGCGCGGCAATATCGCAGACGCACAGCTCCTCAACGGAAAGGGCATGCAGGATGCGCACGCGCGTTGGGTCGCCAAGCACCTTAAAGATGTCGGCCAGCCCGGTAACGGTGGAGTCGTCCAGCATCCGCTGGCCAACGCGGGCGATGGCGTCGTCGTGTTCGCAGTGCACTTCGCAGGTGGTGGGTGTCATATGGTCTCCTGAATATGTGAGCAGTTGTTCATATGTTTAACTGTTCAATAATGACCACAGCGCGCGCCGTCAACCCCGGCGTGGGGGGATTGGGCGCGGTGGCGAAGAAGTCATTGAAAGCAATGGAGGATTTTTTTGACGGCAACGTGTGGAGTGAGGGGGGAGGGGCGACGCCGCAGGAAAGGGCGACACAGAGGCAGGCGACAAAGTGGCGGGGAGCTGGCATGAGGCGCCAGCCTTGAGGGATGGCGTCGACGGCGAGGGGGCGCATCGCCGGGGCACGGGCAGGTGCTGCGGTGGTTTGTGCGGTGGCGGGCGCAGACTGAACAGGATGCGCGCACTGATACGGAGAAAGGCGAAGGCGGCCGCTATTGCCTGCGGCGGCCTGCCGCCTTACTCCGGCACGCAAAACGGCCCGGCAGAGGCCGGGCCGTGGACAGGGCGTTTAGTTGCCGAGGACGTACATGAAGATGAGCGGCGCGACGATGGTGGCGTCGGAATTGATCATGAAGCGCGGGGTGTCCGGGGCCAGCTTGTGCCAGGTGATTTTTTCGTTTGGCGGCGCGCCGGAGTAGGAGCCGTAGGACGTGGTGGAGTCGCCGATCTGGCAGAAGTAGGCCCAGAAGGGGGTGTCGTCCTCGTAGCAGTCCTGAATCAGCATGGGCACCACACAGATGCTGAAATCGCCGGAGATGCCGCCGCCAATCTGGAAGAAGCCCACCGGGGTGCCTTCCTGCGCCTGCTGGCGGTACCAACAGGCCAGATGCTCCAGCTGCTGGGTGCCGGTCTTGATGGCCCCATGATTGGGGATGACCCCGCGCATGACGTTGGCGCAGTAGACGTTGCCGAGAGTGGAATCCTCCCAGCCCGGAGTGTAGATGGGGATGCCCATCTCCTTGGCGGCCAGCAGCCACGAATGCTCGCGCGGGATATGGAAGTGCTCTTCAAGGCCGGGGGTGTCCAGCACCTCGTAGAGGTATTCGTAGGGGAAGCGCGCCGTGCCCGAGGCGGCGGCTTCGGCCCAGACGTCGTTCAGCTCGTGCTCAATGTGGACCATGATGGTTTCGGGGATGCAGGTATCCGTTACGCGGTTCATGCCCCTGTTGCGCAGGTCTTCCTCCTGCTGCGGCGTCAGGTCCCTGTAGTTGGGCAGGATTTCATAGTCCCGGTTGGAGAGCAGGTTGAAGACGTCTTCCTCAAGGTTCGCGCCGGTGCAGCAGATGCCATGGACCTTGCCCGCGCGGATCATTGCGGCAAGGGATATGCCCAGTTCGGCGGTGCTCATGGCGCCGCCCATGGACAGGAACATCTTTCCCCCACCGTCAAGAAGCTCGCGCCATGCCTTGGCGGCATCCAGCGTCTCGCGGGCGTTGAAGTGTTTGAAGTGCTGTTCCATGAACGAGCTTATGGCCGTCATTCTGCAAGGCTCCTTGGTTAAGGCTGAGGTGGCGCGGGGCGCCGGAAAGATTAGGCGGTTGCGGCGGCTTTTTTGTCCGGCCACAGCTGGGCCGCAAGCATGCCGGTGAGCATCAGCGCGCAGCCGACCATGCCGCGCGGGGTCAGCGTCTCATCAAGGATGAGCCATCCGCCAATGGCGGCGAACAGGGCTTCCATGCTGAGGATAATGGCCGCGTGGGTGGCCGGGGCGTCCTTTTGGGCGATGACCTGCAGGGTAAAGGCGACGCCCACGGGCATAATGCCGCCGTAGACGATGGGCAGCCACCCGGCGCTGAGGCTGGCAACGGTGATGTCCTCAAAGAGAAAGGCGCAGACAAAGCACAAGAGCGACACCACGCTAAATTGTCCAAAGGCGAGGCGCACGCCGTCCAGCTTGGGCGAAAGCCAACTCAGCACATGCACATGGCAGGCCCAGATGACCGCGCCCGCGATGACGAAGGCGTCGCCCGGGGCAAGGGTAAAGTCTTTGGTGACGGAAAGCAGATACAGCCCAATGGCCGCGAAAAAGGTGCCCACAAAGCCGCCGACGCCGGGGCGCTGGCGCAGGATGAGGCCGATGAACGGCACAATGACCACATACAGCCCGGTAATGAATCCGGCCTTGGCCGCCGTGGTGTACATAAGGCCGATTTGTTGCAGTGACACGCCGCCGAACAGCGCCGCACCGGCGATGCAGGGGCCAAGCAGGGCAAAGCGGCGGGAAACGCCGGGACTGATGGCGGCAACGCCGCGCTGGTGATGCCAGATGACCAGCGGCACAAGGGACAGCGCCCCAAGGGCAAAGCGGAAGGCGTTGAAGGTCATGGGGCCGACGTAGTCCATGCCGGAGCGCTGGGCAACGAATCCGGACCCCCAAATGGCCGCAGTCAAAAGAAGAAGTATGTTCGCGCGGAGAGTTCGTGTGTGCATAGCCGTAACGCAATATCGCGCTTTGTGATCAAGCGCAATGGATAGCGTGCGGCGCATGTCAGCCGTGTGGCGTGGGAGATGAAGAGGGCCTGCGTGCCCCATGCGTTGCGGTGGCGCCCGTTGCGGCGTGATGCGCCCGTGCCCCGCAGTGGTGCGGGGAAAGAGGGGGCCGCGAAGGCGGCGGCGCATGCGGGGGCGGGGTGCTACAGGGCCGGGGCCTCCTCGGGGCTGGAATCGCCGCATGCGGCGCGCTGCTGTTCATGGTCAATGCCGCACAGCGCGTCCACCAGAACGTTCAGCAGTGACGTGGACATGGCAATGGTGAGTGCACCGTCGGAGAGGGTGCATTCTTCGCCAGTGTGCCCAATACGGTAGGCCCGGCGCAACCGGCAGGATTCGTTGATGGAGGTGATGGCGATGGCGTGGTCGCCGCATGCTGCGCGGTAGAGGTGCTGGCGGGTCAGGGTGACGGCGTCGTCCTCAAAAAACGAAGTGGCGGCGTACTGGATGCCGGGGAAGGTGATGGCCGGGCCGGTGTCGCTTTCCAGCGTGATGGTGGGCCGGGCCGTGGGCCTGCCGGATGCGGCGTGTGTGGTTTTGCCCTTCATGTGTGCCTCCTTTTAGGTTGGCAGCTTGAGCTGCACTGGTCCTTTGTGGCGGTTTTCGCGCTCGTAGGCGTCATCCACAAGGGTGATGAAGTATTCGGTCATGGTCGTGTCGTAAACGGCGGCAAGGATGCGCAGTTTTTTGTGTGTTTCTGCCGGTATGCGGAGGGTGAGTTGTTTTCTGTCGCCAGCCGCCATGCACTGTGCTCCTGCGCCGCCTGCGTGAAGAGGCGAACATGCTGAGGGTGGATAACAAGACAAGATTAGCATCAAGTATGCACTGGTGCAAAGAGAAAGCGCGGCTTTCTTGACAGCTGCGCCGTCTTGTATGGCATGCAGAGGCGGGGGCGGACTGCGGCGCGCCGCGCGTGACCGGCCAAGGGAATGGCGCGGAGTTGTGCGCTAACCGTGAGGGCGGCGGAATCCTCTAGCAGTTTTGTCGGAATAACGTCCCGAAAGGCCTGAAAACTGTTGGCGCGCGGCAAACGTTGACTTTCGGGCCTAATACACACATTGTGGATAAAATACCGCTGGTGGAACCAGCACCCTGCACGATACATCCGGGAGAGTTCATGGCCCAAGCACCTGTCCAGCAGGAGCCGTTGTTGCGACGCCTCGCCCCCATTGCGTGGCATTTTCTGCGCGTGTTTTTGCCGCTGGCCGTTATTCTGACGGCTGGCTCCATCCTCTTGTATATCAAGGACGCCGAGCGCATTACCGAGTCCCTCAAGGCCATGGAGGAAAACCGTATGGCCATGGAGCGCGTGGACGTGGTGCGCGACCTGCGCGATGTGGTGTCCGACCTTGTGTTTCTGCGCGGGGTGTTTGCCACGGTTAAGAAGGACGCCCTGCCCGTCATCTTTTCCGAAAATCATGACGAAAGCGATACGTCCTCCCTGCATGCCATGCTCAAGAGCTTTGCCGTGGTGCGCGGGCGGTATGATCAGATTCGCTTTTTGGATATCAACGGGGACGAACGTCTGCGCGTGCAGTACGACATGGGCGCGGCGCACATCGTCCCCGAGGCGCAGCTACAAAGTAAGGGCGAGCGGTACTACTTTAAACACGCGGTACCCCTTCGCCGCAACGAGCTGTTCGTTTCGCCCTTTGACCTCAACGTGGAGCAGGGCACCTTGGAACTGCCGTACAAGCCCATGCTCCGCATTGTGACCCCGGTGCATAATGCCGAGGGCGCGCGCCTTGGATTTTTGGTGTTGAATTTTGAGGGGCGGCGGATGCTCAACGAGTTGAAGCGCCAGCACGTGAATTCTCCCGGCGATTTGATGATGCTCAATGCGCAGGGGTACTGGATGCTTGCCCCGTCGCCCAGCAAGGAATGGGGCTTTATGTTCGAGAACAAGCGCTCCATGACCTTCGCCAAGGAATATCCGGCACTGTGGGAACGTCTGTTGACCGGGAGCGAGGTGGGACAGTTCCACACCCACAGCGGCATTACGAGTTATGGCATCATCCATCCGCTCTCCGTGGTGGAGCAGGAGGCCCGCCGCGTTATGCGCACCGCACGGGTGCGGGCGCTGGGCGTGGGAGATGTCCCCTATCGCTGGACCATTATTTCGCACATTACGCCGCAGACTCTGCACAAGGAGCAGGCGTCCTCACGGCGGCTGTACGGGATGATGTATGGCGTGCTGATGCTGCTGGTGTTCGGTGGATCGTGGATTGTGGCGCGGGCAACGCGCCTGAGCGCCCTTGCCAATACCAAACTTTCGGCCATCAACCGCGACCTGAATAACGCCGTGGAGCGCCTTGAGCGGCGCAACCGGGCCACGGTGCGCATTAATACCATGGTGGACTTTCTGCAGGCCTGCCGGACGGAGAAGGAAATCTACCGTATTGTGGCCTCCAACGCCTCCAGCCTGCTTCCCGGCACGGCGGGGTCTTTGAATATCTATGACGATGAATCCAGCTTGCTGGAGTGTGTGGCGTCGTGGGGCGGGGACCAGTGCAGCCGTCCGCTCTTCTCGCGCGAGGGGTGCTGGGCGCTTCGGCGCGGGCAGGTGCATGTGGTGGAGCGTCCGGGTGAAGGCCCGGTGTGTCCGCACTTTGCCAACGAGCCGGAGACGGGATTCATCTGTGTGCCCCTCATTGCCCACGGCAAGGTCACTGGTCTGCTGACCTCGCGCTTTGCCTTTGACACCACCTCCATGGAGCCGGAGCGCCTGCACCGTTACGCCACGGGCATGGAGCAGCACCTTGTGGCTATTTCCGAACACGTGGCGCTGACCCTCTCCAACCTGCGCCTGCGCGAATCCCTGCGCGAGCAGTCCATTCGCGACCAGCTCACCGGTCTGTACAACCGCCGGCACATGGAAGAATCCCTTGCCCGCGAGTTCAGCCGTGCCCAGCGCCATGAGCAGCCGCTGAGCGTTATTATGCTGGACGTGGACCACTTTAAGAATTTCAACGACACCTACGGGCATGAACTGGGCGACGAGGTGTTGCGCAAACTCGGCGAAACCCTGCGCCTGTTCAGCCGCCATGAGGACATTGCCTGCCGCTTTGGCGGGGAGGAGTTTGTGCTCATCCTGCCCGGCGCCGCTGCCGATGATGCCCGCCGCCGCGCCGAGGAATTGCGCACGACCGTGGCCGAACGTATGGCCGTGCGCCATGGCGAGGAAAAGCTCACCGTGACTATCTCTCTTGGCGTCAGCGAGTATCCCGCCTACGCCACAAGTACGGAAACGCTTATCGCCACATCGGACGCGGCGCTGTATGCGGCCAAGGAGGGTGGACGGAATCAGGTGCAGCTGGCCAAGCCCGTCACCGCCGTGGCCAATGGCGAAGGCGGGCGCACGCAGCGCGCCGCGCAGGACGGCGCAGCGCCGGATTCCGGCGACAACGCGGACCGCACGCCGCCGGACAGCGCAGCCTCTGAGGACATGAGTAAAGAGGATTCGAAGGAAGGGAATGACGCGCCGGAGGGCGAACGCGGTGAGTCCTAAACGCGTTGCCACGCGCGGAATAAAGTAACAAAACGGGCCGGATGCCATGGCATCCGGCCCGTTTTGTTATGCGTTAGGGGGCTGGACTATTCTTCGCCCGCCGGGGTCTGCAGGACGCGCGTTCCGGCCGGGACGTCGCGGGTGAGCCAGACATTACCACCAATGACCGCGTCCTTGCCTATGGTGACGCGGCCAAGAATGGTGGCGCCGGAGTAGACCACAACACCATCCTCCACCACGGGGTGACGGGGGATGCCCTTGATGAGCTTGCCGTCGTCGCCCTTGGGGAAGCTCTTCGCGCCGAGGGTAACGCCCTGATACAGGCGCACCTTGCGGCCGATGACACAGGTTTCGCCAATGACGGTGCCGGTGCCATGGTCGATGAAGAAATGCTCGCCAATGGTTGCGCCGGGATGGATGTCTATACCGGTGGCGGAGTGCGCCATTTCCGTGATGATGCGCGGAATGAGCGGCACGCCCAACGTGTGCAGCCGGTTGGCAATGCGGTAGTTGGTGACGGCGAGGATGCTGGGGTAGCAGAAAATCGTCTCGCCGGGGCCAACGGCTGCGGGGTCGCCCTCGTAGGCGGCCATGACGTCCGTCACCAGCAGGCGGCGCAGTTCGGGCAGGGATTCGATGAACGCTCGACAGGTCTCCTCGGCTTCATCCTCGCACTTGGTACAGTCGCGGTTCTCCGCCACACAGACAAAACACTTGCCACGGTTAATCTGGTCCGTGAGCAGGCGGCGGATTTTATCGAGGTTGGTGCCGATGTGATAGCGCATGCTCTCGGCTTCCACTTCGGAGTGGCCGAAGTAGCCGGGAAACAGCACGGCGCGCAGCCGACTCACGACCTCGGTGAGAACCTCCACCGAGGGCATGGGCGCGTGCCGTTTGGGGCTGTGGTAGACGGATTCGTAGGAACCCGGCTCGCACAGTCTGTCGATGACGTCGTCCATGAAACCCATGTGATTCCTCTCTTTAGCCCTGCTGTTCATCCTGAGTGAACAGGGGCGTGCTCAGATACCGTTCGCCGGTATCGGGGATGATTGTGACGATGAGCTTTCCTGCGTTTTCGGGGCGTTTTGCCTGCTCCACGGCGGCGTGCACTGCCGCACCGGCGGAGATGCCGCACATGATGCCCTCTTCGCGCATCAGGCGGCGCGCCATGGCGAGGGCGTCGTCCGTGGGGACGGGCGTCACCTCGTCCACAAGGCTCACGTCAAGGTTCTTGGGGATGAAGCCCGCGCCAATGCCCTGAATCCCGTGCGGACCGGATGCTCCGCCTGAGATAACCGGGGATTCGGCAGGCTCCACTGCCACGATTTTTACGCCGGGCTTTTCGCCCTTCAGCGTTTTGGCAACGCCGCTGAGGGTGCCGCCGGTGCCGACCCCGGCAACAAAGATATCCACGCCGCCGTCCGTGTCGTCCCATATTTCATGGGCGGTGGTGCAGGAGTGGATGGCCGGGTTGGCCGGATTGTCAAACTGCAGCGGCATGAACGCGCCGGGCGTTTCGTCCACAATGCGCCGGGCAGTGGCGATGGAGCCGGACATTCCCTCCGCAGCCGGAGTCAGGCGGATTTCCGCGCCAAATCCGGCAAGCAGCTTGCGCCGCTCTATGCTCATGCTTTCGGGCATGGTCAGAATAAGGCGGTAGCCGCGTACGGCGCACATCAGGGCAAGGCCGATGCCGGTGTTGCCGCTGGTGGGTTCTACCACCGTTGCGCCGGGCTTCAAGATGCCCTGCTGCTCGGCGGTGAGAAGCATGTTCACCCCTACGCGGTCTTTGACGGAGCCGCAGGGGTTGAAAAATTCCAATTTGGCGGCAACGGTTGCGGTGCAGCCTTGTGTCACTGCATTCAGGTACACCAGAGGCGTCTTGCCTACAAGTTCCGTCATATCCCTAGCAATGTTCATGGCCGGATGTGTCCTTTGGTCGGCTGTTGCGGGGGCCGGGGTGCGGCCTCCGAAAGACGGTATTGTCCGGGATGGAAAGAAGGCCCGGAAACGCCGCGGCGCGTCCGGGCCGGAAGGTCATATCAACAGGTACAGGGCGGCAGCTCGGAGTCGTCGCCGCGGAAGGGGCTGATTTCGCGAAGGCGCGTGATGATGGCGGGCATTTCCTTGACCACAAGGTCCACATCTTCCTGCGTGGTGTAGCGCGACAGGGAGAAGCGGATGGACCCGTGGGCAAAGGTGAAGGGCACGCCCATGGCGCGCAGCACGTGCGACGGCTCAAGGCTGCCGGACGTGCAGGCCGAGCCGGAGCTGGCGCAGATGTGCAGGCGGTCCATAAGCAGCAGAATGGCCTCGCCCTCAACGTACTTGAAGGAGATATTGGTGGTGTTGGGCAGGCGGTTATCCGGGTCGCCGTTGATGCGGGCGTCGTCTATGGCGGCCAGTAGGCCCTTTTCGAGGCTGTCACGCAGGGCTTTCACCGTGGTGTTTTCTTCCTCGATGTGCTGGGTGGCCAGTTCCACGGCCTTGCCAAGGGCGATGATGCCGGCGGTGTTTTCCGTACCGGCGCGGCGGCCGCGTTCCTGATGCCCGCCCAGCATAAAGGGGCGGAAGGGCGTGCCGCGGCGCACGAACAGCGCGCCAATGCCCTTGGGCGCGTGCAGCTTGTGGCCGGAGAGCACCAAAAAGTCCACGGGCAGGGTCTTCAGGTCAATCTCAACTTTGCCCACGGCCTGCACGGCGTCGGTATGCATGAGCGCGCCATGCTCCTTCACGATGCGGGCAATCTCCGGGATGGGGAAGATGTTCCCCACTTCGTTATTGGCGTACATCACGGAGACGAGGGCCGTGTCCGGGCGCAGGCTGGCCCTCAGTTCCTCAAGGTCCAGATTGCCCTTTTCGTCCACGCCCAGGTAGGTGACGTCGTAGCCTTTCTTTTCCAGCTTTTGCACCACATTGAGCACGGCGGGGTGCTCCACCTTGGTGGTGATGATGTGGCGCTTGTCCGGCTGGGCGGCAAGGGCGGAGTGGATGGCGGTATTGTCGCCTTCCGTTCCGCATGCGGTGAAGATGATTTCTCCCGGCTCGCAGCCAAGGCCTGTGGCCACGCGCTGGCGGGCTTCATCGAGCTTGGCGCCAACCTGTCCGCCAAAGGTGTGCATGGAGGACGGGTTGCCGTACAGCTCGGAGAAATAGGGCATCATCTCGTCAAGGACTTCCGGCGCGACCTGCGTGGTGGCGTTGTTGTCGAGGTAGATGGCGCGCTGGCTCATGCGGAGACCTCCTTGACCACGATTTCAGGATCAACCTGATCGCGGAGGGTTTTCTGGACGAAGTCCGTCAGCGTCAGCTGGCTGGATGGGCAGTTGGTGCAGGAGCCGCGCAGGGCCACCTGAACCACGGTGCCGGTGATGTCCACAAGTTCTATATCGCCGCCGTCCTGTTGCAGGCGGGGGCGGATTTCTTCGTCAACGGCCTTCATGACCAGCTGCATGCGCTGGATGTTGCTGAGGGGCTTTGCGTCCTCAGTGGCGGCAGGGGCGGGTGCCTTTTCGCCGCGCACTTCGTGCAGCAGTTCTTCCAGCTGGGGGACACAGTCGCCGCAGCCGCCACCGGCCTTGGTGAAGTTGGTGATTTCTTCAACGGTTTTGAGGTCGTTTTCGCGGATGGCGCGGCGGATGGCTTCGTCCGTAACGCCGAAGCAGTGGCAGACCAGCTCGCCTTCCAGCTCGACCTTTTCGACCTTTTCGCCGCGGAAGTTCTTAATGGCGGCTTCCAGCGCTTCTTGCCCCATGACGGAGCAGTGCATCTTTTCCTTCGGCAGGCCGCCAAGGAATTCCGCGATGTCCTTATTTGTGATGGACTGTGCCTCGTCCACGGTCTTGCCCTTGAGCAGTTCCGTGAGGGCGGAGCTGGAGGCAATGGCGCTGGCGCAGCCAAATGTCTGGAACGTGGCGTCCGTGATGACGCCGTTGTCGTCAATCTTGAGGAAGAGCTTGAGCGCGTCGCCGCAGGCAAGGCTGCCTACCTCGCCGATGGCGTTGGCGTCCTCAAGGGCACCGACGTTCTTCGGCTCCAGAAAAAATTCCTTCACTTTATCGGTATATTCCCACATGGGATTGCCTCCTGGCGTTTCGCCCGGCCGGTTTATTCCTCTCCGGGCTGAAGCATTGTTGAGAGTATAAGTCCGAATTCTTCCAGAGGGAAGTGATGCATGTCAAATTTTCAGAAATTGGTTCCGCAGTGCCCGTCATGACCGGGAATGTACCTGTTTTGAGCGCGCTGCGCACGTGTCTTTGGCGCAGCGGAGGTGCGTTTGGGTTGTGGTCAGCATGGCCTTGACGGAAAAGACGTCGATGATGCGCTGTCTCGCGGCGTGCCCGAGGCGGCGGCGTTCATCACGAGGCAGGCTGAGCAGGGCGTGGATGGCGGCGGCGATGGCCGTTGGGTTTTCGGGGGGAACCACCCGTCCGGCTTCCCCGACAACATGTGCGGCGTCGCCAACGTCGGTCACCACACAGGGAACGCCGCAGGCCATGGCTTCACCCACAACATTGGGAAAGCCTTCACCCCACGCCGAGGTGAGGCACAGCACATCAAGGGCGGGGTAGAGGCGCGGCATGTCGCGCTCTGGCCCGTGCCAGATGATGTGCTGCGTGAGACCGAGTGCGGCGGCCTGCTCCGTCAGCCGTGTGCGCAGGGCGTTGTCTCCGTCCCCGACGATGACCACACGCAGATTGGGTACGTTAGGGACGAGCTTTGCCGCAGCGCGGAGGAACGTGGCGTGGTCCTTCATAGGGTCGATGCGTCCGACAAGGGCGATGACCGGGGCGTCATTGTCGGCCTTCCATGCATGGCGGCGCTGGGCGATTTCTTGTGGGGAGGATGCCTTTGGGGAGAATGCGTCAGTATCTATGCCGTTTGGAACAACGCACAGTGCGCCTGCGGGCATGCCCCGCTGGCGGGCCACAGCGGCCCCGGCATGGGAGTTGGCGATGATGCAGGAGGCAAAACGGGAAAGGCGCGCTTCAATGAAGTGGGAGGCCGCGTGCATCCAGTCGTATTGGGACAAATCCATGTCAGAGGCTCGTATCCCCCACACTCGGCACGAGACGGGACAGAACACGCTAAGGATATTGGGCGGTGTCATGAAGCTGTACAGCACGTCCGGGGCGAAGCCGCGGACCGCGCTGCGAAGGCGTATGAGGAAGCCGAACAGGTCCCAGCGCCCGGTCTTGCCTAGTGGCAGGAGGGAGACGCCGCGCAGGTCTTCTTCAAACCCCCCGCCCGAGTAAAAAACCGCAATGCCCACATCATGCCCAAGTGCGGCAAGGCCGTTGGCAAGGCACATGATTTGGCGCTCCGCGCCGCCAGTTTCCAGTGAACGGGCAAGGAAAAGGATGCGCATCACGTCCCCCGCTCCCACGCATCAAGCCACGCCTGAAACATGAGCACGTCCCAGAGGTAGTAGTACCAGTTGGATTCCCCGTCGCGGTACTCGGTCCACATGCGGCGGACCGTGGCCACATCAAGGTAGCCGTCCTGCCGCAGGCGGTTTTCGTCAAGCAGGCTTTCGCACCAGTCGCGCAGGTCCGTGCGCAGCCAGTGTTCGATGGGCACGGCAAAGCCCATCTTGGGGCGCTCCACAAGGCGCGATGGAACATAACGGTGCAGGACGCGGCGCAGGACGTGCTTTCCGGCGCCGCCTTGAATCTTGTGCGCTGTGGGCAGGCGCGCGGCAAATTCTGCGACCCGGTGATCAAGGATGGGAACCCGCGCTTCAAGGGCGACGGCCATGGAGGCGCGGTCCACTTTGGTCAGGATGTCGTCATGGAGGTAGCCTTCAATGTCCGTCAGGCTCATGGCCCGCCACAGGTCGTCGTCCGCCGGCGGTGTTGGGGGCTGTGGTTCCGTGCCGCCAAGGACAAGGCGGTCTGGATGTTTGAAGTGCGACACAAGAAACCGGTACAGCGCGGCATGGTTTGGCGAGGCCAGTCCGTCCAGCCGCCAGCGCAGGCGCTGGCCGCGCGGCCCGAGGACGTTCCACGCACGAGGCGGAAGCAGGCGCGCTAGCGACGGCAGCGCAGCGCGGACGGGGCGCGGTATCGTGCGAAGAATGGACCACAAACGGTGGGTCCAGAAGTAGCGGGAATAGCCGTTAAAGAGTTCGTCGCCGCCGTCGCCGGAGAGGCACACCGTCACATGCTGTCGCGCCATGCGGTTTACGAGGAGGGTGGGCAGTTGCGAGGAGTCCGCAAAGGGCTCGTCCCAATGCCGGGGGAGTTCCGGTATGGCACGGAGCATGTCCTGTGGCGTGAGAATGGCCTCGGTATGGGCGGTGCCGAGGTGGCGGGCGATGGCTGCGGCGTAGGGCGCTTCGTTGTAGGCGGCCTCTGAAAAGCCGATGGAAAAGGTTTGCACCGGGGTGGAACTGGCCTTTTGCATCAGTGCGGCCACGGTAGAGGAGTCGATGCCGCCCGACAAAAACGCCCCAAGGGGGACATCCGAGAGGAGGCGGCAGGATACGGCATTGGAAAGCAGCGCGTCCAGTTCGTCCTCGGCGTCATCAAGGCTGCCGGAAAAGGGATTCTGCGCCCCGTGTTGCCAGATGCGGCGCGCGCTCCAGTAGGTGGTTTCCTGCGGTGGTGCCTCGGGAGCACGGAAGGTGAGGATGGTGCCGGGGCGCTGTTTGGCGATGCCTTCGTAGACGGTATATGGGGCCGGGATGGCATTGTGGCGGAAGTAGAGCGTCAGCGCGTTGCGGTCCATGGGTGCGGCGCAATCCGGGTGCGCGCGCAGGGCCGCAAGCTGGGAGCCGAAAAGTAGAGTATGCCCCGCCAGCCCATAGACAACGGGCTTGATGCCCAGCCTGTCGCGGACCAACGAGAGGGTGTGCGTCTGCGTATCCCACAGGGCAAAGGCGAACATGCCGACGAACCGGGGGACAGCGGCTTCCATCCCCCAATGCTCAATGGCGGCGAGGATTGTTTCGGTATCCGAGGTGCCCTTGAAGGCTGGGGCGTGGCTACCGAGTTCTGCGCGCAGGTCAAGGTGGTTGTACACTTCGCCATTGTAGGTGATGACGTAGCGTCCTGTCGCCGAGTGCATGGGCTGGGCCCCACGCGGCGACAGGTCGAGGATGGACAGCCTGCGGTGGGCGAGGGCGATTCCGCTGTCATCGGGGCACCAGAACCCCTCGGCGTCCGGCCCCCGGTGGGCAAGGGCGTCCGCCATGCGTTTGGCGGCGGCGCGCCGTGTGGTCTGGGGGGCTGGCGCTGTGGTCCAAAATCCTGCAATGCCGCACATGGGGTTAGGGCTCCTTGGCGGTGCTGTGTGGGGCGGGCTGGGCGGTGAACACAATATTGGCGTAGCCGTATGCAATACCAGTCTTTCTGAGCAGGGTCCGCGCCCAGTGCACCAGCATGCTGCGCAGGCCGTATGGGTAGCGGGAGCTGTAGAACTGTACCCCCGTGTGCCGGGGCAGGAACTCCGGCGTCAGGCACTGCCGTAGGCGTTGGACGGTAAAGCTCTGCTGGTGGCCCCAGCGGTGAAAGCGCACACCGCAGTCGGGGCAGACTACGATGGAGTCCGCGAGGTTTTCCTCGTGGGGCACCGTGCCGAGAAGGAGTCCTTCCGGCTTGAGGACGCGGGCGAGTTCTGTGATGGCCGCGGCAAGGTCGGCGTCGCCCAGGTGCTCCAGCACCTCGGAGCAGAACACAGCGTCAAGGCTTGCGCTGGCAAAGGGCATGTCGGTGATGGACCCGCAGTGTGCCTCAACGCCGGGTATGTCCAGTGCCGCGACGGCTTCTGGGCTGATGTCCAGTGCCTTCATGGTCCAGCCGCGTTTCGCTGCGGCGCGTTCAATGTAGGCGTTGCCGATGCCGATGTTGAGCATGACGGGAGTGGCTGGCAGGTTTCGGGTATGGGCGGCGGCAAGGCGTACAAGATGTTCCAACCGGGTGCGGCTGTGCGCGAAGGAGGCGACGCCGCTGGTTTGAAAATAGGTCCAGATGGCTTCCTGATTCATGATGCGGCCTCCGGTGGGGTGGAGCGTGCGATGCGCCGCAGGGCAAGGGCGACATAGCAGAAGGAAAAGGCGTAAACGCACGATGTGGACAGTGCGATGCCTGCAACGCCAAAAATGCGCATGAACACGGCGTTGAGGATGATGTTGAGCACAAGGTTATAGAGCGCGGCGCGGGCGACAAGGGTATTGCGCCTGAGCGCCGCAATCAGCCGGATGAGCATAATGGACGCGATGTAAAAGGGCAGTTGCAGAGCGGCCAGAGAGAAGACGCGGGCCACGGCCTGCGCATCGTCCACGGCAAAGGCCCCGCGCTGGAACACAATGGTGATGGCTGGTTCCGCCACAAGAATGAGCAGGCCGACCGCCGGAATGGCTACAAGGAAAATGCGCCGAACTGTGGTCCGTACAACGGTAAAGGCTTCGGGGGTTTTGTCCTCCGCCACCAGCTGGGCAAGGTAGGGGATGGCCGCGTTGCCAAGGGCCATGGCCGTGAGGCCCATGGGCAGGAGGATGAGACGGTTGGCATAGTTGAGTGTGGCGACGCTTCCGGCGGGAAGGTGGGCGGCCATGGCGTTATCCACCACAAGCGTACTGCTCATAAGTACCGCGCCACCAAGGGCGGGGGCGTATTGGGTGATGGCATCCACCAAGGGGGCGCGCGGAAAGGTTAACCGGGGCCGCAGGGACAGCCCCCTGCGGCGCAGGACAACGAGTAGCACAAGAATTTCCGAGGCTGCGCCGGCCACTTGTCCGCCCACAAGGCACATGACGCCCCACTGTGGATACAGAAGCAGCAGCATGATGGTGGCTGTGGGGGTGGTGATGGGGGAAAGCGCGGCGGCGGCAAAGCGCTGCTGGGCATTGAGAATGCTGGCGGCAAGCATGACGAGGCCATTGAGGAAGGTCCATGGGGCCAGCACCTGAACGGCGCGGACGACGGCCGCTGTTTTGGCGGCATCAAAGCCGCCGGCAAGAAGGGGGACATACAGGGGCGCGCATACAGCCAGCAGTACTGATGCCGTCAGGAGCGCCGCGCCGCCAAGCAGACTGATGCCGCCAAGAAGAGCTTGGCCTGCATCGCGTCCCAGCCGTGTGGTGGTGCGTAAGTATGCGGGAATGACGGCGGAGCCAAAAGAGCCGCTAAGAATGCCCACGGCAAAAACAGGAAGCACCATAGCCATGGAGAAAACGTCCATGGCTTCGCCGGTGCCAAAGCGCTGGGCCGCAATGATGTCGCGGCCAAGCACGCCGAGTTTAACCACGGCGGTCAGGGCCGCAATAAGCGTCGCGGAGCCGAGAATGCTGGCAAAGGCGGATCGGGATTGCGGCACAGGGGACTCCCGTTGATCAGAGACCGGGCGCAGACGGAGAACGCATCAGTGTAAGGTAGCCGTAGGGGGAAAGTTCTGTCAACGCGAAGGGGCGGTTAGGCGGTGTGGCCGACACAACAAAACCGCCCCGGCCAATCGTGGTCCGGGGCGGCTTGTTATATGGGGGAAGGAGTCCCTGCGCGCAGGGGCCAGCCGGCCGGTCGCGGCAAGCTGGAAGAGCGCAGAGCGCTAGTAGTTTTTGATTTCGGCGTACCAGCCGCTGGACTTTTCAAGCAGCTCGTTGATGCGCGCCACAAGGGCGTGCGGGTCGTTCAGGTAGCCTTCCTGCAGCAGCGCGCCTTCGTACAGATGCTCCACACTGGTGCGGAAGAACGGGTCCTCGGCGTCGCCCTTGTAGATTTTCAGCAGGTTGCGGGCCAGCGCGTGGTCGCGGTTCAGCTCCAGAATCTTGACCGGGGGCGTGGTGTCCTTGGACATAATCTGCATCATTTTCTGCATCTGGGAGCTGGTGCCGTCCGCGCTGACGAGGCAGGCGGGGCTGTCTTTGAGGCGGCGGGAGACGCGCACATCTTCCACGCGCTCGCCAAGGATGCTCTTGATGGCGGCCAGCACGTCGTCAAAGGTCTTTTCGTCCTCTTCGGACAGGGTCTCGGTGGCGGCGGGACCGTCCTCGGTGTCCTTGAAGGCCTCAAGGGCGGCCATGTCGGCCTGCTCTGCGGCCACAAGGCGGAATTCCTTGTACTCGCGCAGGGCCTCCATGATGAACTCGTCAATAGGCTCGTAGAGGTAGAGCACTTCAATGCCCTTGCGGCGGAAGATTTCGCCGTGAGGGTTCAGGCGGATGGCCTCGCGGCTGTTGCCGGAGATGTAGTAGATCTCCTTCTGGCCGTCCTTCATGCGCTCGGCGTACTCGGCGAGGGAGGTCAGGCCGTCGGCGTCCTCGTTGGCGGAGGAGTTAAAGCGCAGCAGCTCGGCAAAGCGGTCCTTGTTCATGAAGTCGCTGTAGCCCAGCTTGAACACCTTGTGGTGGTTCTTCCAGAAGGAGGCGTACTTTTCCGCGTCGTCCTCGGCCAGTTTGGCCAGGCGCGTGAGCACCTGCTTGGTGACGGTGTTGCGGATTTTGTCGATGAGGATGTTTTCCTGCAACGTCTCGCGGGAGATGTTAAGGGGCAGGTCCTCGGTATCCACCACGCCGCGCATAAAGCCGAGATACTGCGGGATGAGGTCCTTGTGGCGGCGGTCGATGAGCACGCGGCGCACGTACAGGTCCAGCCCGTAGGTTTCGGGATCGTTGAAGAAGCCGCCGGAGGACATATCCGGCACAAAGAGCAGGGCGTTGAACTGCACGGGCGCGTCAACCGCGATGTGCAGGGTGTCCAGCGGGGCGTTGGTGTCGTAGGTGAGGAACTTGTAGAACTCGTCGTACTGGTCCTGCTTAATCTGGAACTTGGGCTCGCGCCACAGGGCGGGCTGGGTGTTCACATGCTCGCCGTCCACCTTGATTGGGAAGGAGATAAAGTTGGAGTGCTCGCGGATGATGCCCTTCAGGCGCTCGGTGTCCGCAAAGTCGGCGGCGTCTTCCTTCAGGTGGATGGAGATGGTGGTGCCGCGGGGCACGTCGCCTTCGGCGTCCTCAATGGTGTAGCTGCCCGTTCCGCCGGAGGTCCAGACCACGGGGGTGGCATCCTGCATGGCGGAGCGGCTGGTGATGGTGACGTTGTCCGCCACCATGAACACGGAGTAGAAGCCAACGCCAAAGCGCCCGATGATGGAATCGGCCTGCGTGCCGTTTTTGGCGGCCTCTTCCATGAAGGAGGCAGAACCGGAGTGGGCGATGGTGCCGATGTTGTCGATGAGCTCATCGCGCGTGAGGCCGATGCCGGTATCCGTCACCGTGATGGTCCGTGCGTCCTTGTCCGTGGTGATGGTGATGGCGAGTTCGGCGTCGGAGTCCACCACGTCGGTGCCGCTGGAGGTCAGAAAGCGGACCTTGTCCATGGCGTCAGACGCGTTGGAGATAAGCTCGCGCAGGAAAATGTCGCGGTTGGTGTAGATGGAGTTGGTGATGATGTCGAGAAGCTGGGTGATCTCGGCCTTAAATGTATGTTCGCTGTGCTGTGCAGCCATGTGGGATTCCTCCTCTTTCAGACAAAATTTTTCTTCTTGCACATAATTTCGTGGTGCGGATTGTCAAGGGGGCGGGTGGCAGAAACCCTGCGAGGTGGGCTGGGGACGTGCCGTGCGGGCGGGGCTTTGGGGCCGTGCGGCGCGCCGCAGACGCTGGTCAGCGTCCACACCTGTTGGTTGGAGACATGTGGTGGCCCCGTGGGACGTGGAGCATCCCCACCTAGTGGGCGGACGGAGTCGCAGGCTCCAGCCAGCGGCGGTAGAGCGCGGCGTGGCGTTCGTCCCCGCGCGCGGCAAACAGGTCCGCGTAGCGGCGGGCGGTCTGGGTGAGGGCGGCGGTGTCCCGCTCCCGCGAGAGGAGGGTGTCGCAGGTGGCGGACACGGCGCGGGCAAGGTCCGTGTGCCCGCAGCGGGCGGCCAGACCCGCAAGGGCGGCGGCATTGGCCGCGTGGGGCATGAACAGCGACTGCGTATACCGAACGCCCAGCGCGCCGCTCAGGTCCCCGGCGGCCTCCAGCCGGGAGATGGCAAGGTGGTAGCCTTCCTCCCAGAAGAGTTCGCGGGCGAGGGTGTCCATGATGACGCTCAGGGGCTTGTCCGCCGCGCGGCGCGCCAGTTCCTCACCGCGTTCACACGGCAGGGCGGGGTATGGGTCAAGGGCGCGGGTGAGGCGGACCTCAAAGCCGTCGCGCGTGACAAGGGCGTGGAAGTCCGGCTCGAAGCAGTCCGGGCAGCGCTCGCGCAGCAGGCGGCCGTTGTGGATGTCGCTTGCAAAGCGTCCTTCTGTGCTGCCCCCCACATGCAGCACCGTGCTGGAGGGCACAACCCGGACGCTGCGCCCGGCCTGACGCAGGCGGCAGCACAGTTCAAGATCTTCGAATCCGTTGCGGTAGCCCTCATAGAACGCGCCCATGTCATAAAAGAGGGGGCGCGGTATGAGCATGGCCGCTCCGGTGATGGCCTGCACCGGGCGGCGCACCTGACACAGGGGGTGCGTGCCGGGAACGTGGGAGTAGATGTGCTCCGGTCCCATGTCCGGGTGGAAGGCCACGCCAAGGTGCTGCACGGTGCGCGTTTCCGGGAAGAGCAGCAGCGGCCCTGCGGCGCCAAGGTCCGGCGTGTCGTCAAAGGCGGCAAGAAGCGGGGGCAGCCAGCCGTCTTCGCACAGGGTGTCGTTGTTGAGCAGAAAGAGAAAATCACTGTCAACGGCCTGTCCGGCGCGGGTGCAGGCGACGCCGAAGGGCGTACCCGCCGGGTTCTGGAGCAGAACGCCGTTTTCCGGAAAGGTGGCCGCAAGGTGTTTTTTCACCATGTGCAGGCTGTCGGCCTCGGAGCCATTGTCCGCCACCACCACGGCGATGCTGTGCCCCTGCGTGGTGGCTTTGATGGAGGTGAGGCAGTCGGAGGTCAGGGCGGGATTATTGAGTGCGGGGATGATGATGGCGACGCGAAAATGTGGCGTTTTCATGGCGTTTCCCCTGGTGTTTTGGAACTAGTTCCCTGATTTATCATGCAAAAAAAGATCAGGTGGAAGACTGTTGTTCCCGCAATAATCATCTGTTATAGGTGACCACTGTTGCAGACAATCGATGGGGCGCAGGCGCGAGTGGCGCCTGACGGATTGCAGTCTCGCTCCATCGTACAAAGATAACGCAATCTTGTGCCAAGGGAAATGTAAATTGGCCGGGACCCCGGCTGATTGTCGAAAAGCATTGACACACAAGACTTGCGGGGATAGTGGGTGAGCACTCACTATAGGGGATGTTGCACTATGATTACAGAAGAGAAATATTTTCTGACCAATTACCCAGGTTACGTCATTGCCCGTACGGGCAAGGCCATCAAGTTTGAGCTGCGCCGCTACCTGCGCGAAGCCGGAATCGAAGTGACAAGCGAGCAGTGGGCGCTGTTGTGCCACCTGTGGGAGCAGGAAGGGCGCTCCCAGAAGGAGCTGGCCGAGTTGTCCTTCAAGGATACGGCGAACATCACGCGGATGATAGACGTCCTTGAAGGGAAAGGTATAGTCTACCGCGAGAAGGACCCCTCGGACAGGCGGACCTACAAAATCTACCTGACGTCCAAAGGCCGCGAGCTGCGCGGCGAAGTCATGCCTTTTGTCATGGACCTCGCCAGCAAGGCGTTCTCCTGCCTGAGTGATGACGAACAGAAGGAACTGGTCCGCATGCTCAACACGCTGTGTAACCACATCGTTGATATGCGCGAAACCACGAGTTAAATCGAGCCGCCATGAGGGCGGCCGGAGGTCTGCTTATGTCGCGTCTGCCTGCTGCTGTTGTCTTGTCCGCCCTCATCCTTCTTATGTGCGCCTTCCCTGCGGGCGCGCAGGAGGATTCCTCGCAAAACAAGCAGGGACCACCTCCCGCCAAGGTTATCGTGACCAAGGCCGTCTCCGGTTCGGTGACGCCTCGGTCTGTGTACGTTGGCACGGTCTATTTCCCAGAGGTTGCCGATGTGGCCGCTGAAGTCAGCGGCCGCGTGGTGCGTGTAAGCTTTGAGGAAGGCGACCGCATTTCCCGGGGCACAAGTCTTGTGGCCCTTGATACCAGCCTGACCAAAGAGCGCCTTGCCGCATCCAAAGCGGCATTGGCCGAATCTCGTGCGTCCCTTGAGCGGGAGCGTATAGAGTTTGGCCGCCTGAGCCGCCTGTATACCAGCAGAACCATTTCCGAGCAGGATTTCGACGACTCCCGCTACAGCGTTATTGAACTGGAGCGCCGCGTGGACGCCCTGCAGGCCGAGGTGGCGGAAATGACCATCGAACTGGCCAAGGCCCGCGTGCCCGCACCGTTTACGGGCGTTGTGCTCTCGCGCGAGGTGGAGCGGGGCGAATGGCTGTCTCCGGGATCCACTGTGGCCGTTTTGGCCCGTGACGACGCCGTGGACGTACACGTCAACGTGCCCGCCAGCGTACTGCGCACGGTGCAGAAAGGGGCGACCGTTCCCGTCCGCGTCGGCGGCGAGGAGTACGAGGGCGTTGTGTTCGCCGTTATTCCGCGTGGCGACGTAACCACCCGCACCTTCCCGGTGAAGGTCCGCATCAAGGATGCCCCCGGCCTTGCGCAGGGGATGGACGCGGAGGTCCGCCTGCCCATTGGCGCGCCTGTGCAGTCGCTCATTGTTCCGCGCGACGCGGTGGTCACATCGCCGCAGGGCACGGTTATCTTTACCATTGCCGATGGCGCGGCCCAGCCTGTGCCCATCCGGGTCAGCGACTATATGGGGCTGGACGCCGCCATATCCGGCGACGGCCTGTCGCCTGGCATGGACGTGGTGGTCAAGGGCAACGAGCGTCTGCGCCCGGGCCAGTCCGTCATCGTTTCCGACAGAATCTAGTTCGACCGCAATTCGCTTCCGCGCCGGGATTGGTGCGACTACCGGGGAGAGTTGATGGATTTCATCCAGTATTCCATTAAGAAGCCCGTGACCGTGCTTGTGGGCATTATTCTTGTGGTGCTCTTTGGCCTTATTGGCCTGTTTGGCATGCCCTACCAGCTGACGCCCACCGTGACGGAGCCGGAAATCACCGTCTCCACCACGTGGACGGGCGCCACCCCCTACGAGGTGGAACGCGACATCATCGAGGAACAGGAGAAAGTGCTCAAGGGCGTCTCCGGCCTTGTGGAGATGGAAAGCCGTTCCCAGACCGGACGGGGTAGAATTTCCCTCAAGTTCAAAATCGGCACCGACGCCGACGACGCGCTGCTGCGCGTCTCCAATAAGCTGAACGAGGTTCCCTCCTACCCGTTGACGGCGGATAAGCCCGTCATCAGCGCCACGGGCGAGTCCACCAACCCCATCATCTGGATGATGCTCAAGAACCTGCCGGAGAACGATAAGGACATCGACACCTACCGGACGTTCTTTGAGAACGAGGTGCGGCAGTATCTGGAGCGTGTGGACGGCGTGGCCGAACTCTTTGTGGGCGGCGGCACCGAGCGCGAGATGCATGTCATTGTGGACCCGGTGAAAATGGCCGCCCACCGCCTGACCATCGACAAGCTCATCGCCGTACTCAAGGCCGAGAACATGAGCATTTCCGCTGGCAACATGGAGCTTGGCCGCCGTGAGTACCGCATTCGGTCCATTGGCGAGTTCAAGTCCCCGGCGGAGATTGAAGACATGGTCATCAGCTCCTCGGGGGAGCGGCGGGTGCACCTGCGCGACGTGGGCTTTGCCGAATTCGGCTACGAAAAGCGCGAAGCCTCCATCATGCATAACCGCGACCCCGGCATCGCCGTGGGTGTGAAGCCCGAACCCGGCGCCAACGTTTTGCAGGTCACCGACGACGTGTGGAACGAGGTGCAAAAGCTCAACGACGGCAAGTTGAAAAACCGGGGCGTGTTCCTCGACTGGTCCTACGACCAACGCCCCTACATCAACGGCGCCATCGACCTTGTGAAGCGCAATATCATCATCGGCGGCGTGCTGGCGGTGTGCGTGCTGCTCATCTTCCTGCGCAGCTTCTCCTCCACGGTTATCGTAGCTGTGGCGATTCCCATTAGTATCATCGGCGCGTTCATCTTTATGAGCGGCTTTGGCCGCAACCTGAACGTGGTGTCCCTTGCGGGCATATCCTTTGCCGTGGGCATGCTGGTGGATAACGCTATCGTTGTTCTGGAGAACATCGACAGGCACCGGAAACAACTGGGCAAGTCGCCCTTCCGCGCCGCCTATGACGGCACGCGAGAGGTCTGGGGCGCGGTGCTGGCCTCCACCCTCACCACTGTGGCGGTCTTCCTGCCCGTGGTGTTTATGGAGGAGGAAGCGGGCCAGCTCTTTAAGGACATCGCCATCGCCGTGACCTGCGCCGTGGCGCTTTCCCTGTTTGTGTCCGTGTCCGTCATCCCCATGCTGTGCAACCAGTTTTTCACCTTTACGGAGAAGCGCCTTGGCCGCCGCAAAGGGGGCAAAGGCAAGGGCGAGGACGACGCCGCGTGCACCCGAGGATGCAACCCCGTCACCCGCGCCTTTGACAGGTTTGGTGAGACCGTGACCGGCCTCATGATGGGACTGAGCGAACTGGCGCTGTCCTCGCGCGTGTCGCGGCTTGTGACAGTGGTGTCGCTGACGGTGTTTGCCGTTGGCATGTCGTGGCTGTTTCTGCCCAAGATGGAATACCTGCCGCAGGGCAACAGAAACCTGCTGGTGAATATTCTTATCCCGCCGCCGGGGCTGTCCGTGTCCGAAAAGGACGCCATGGGCGAGCAGATTTTCAAGGAGACCGGACCGCTTCTGGATAACGACGAGTGGGAAGGCCTGCCCGGTATTCAGAATATGTTCTACGTGGGCGCGCCGGGGTTCAATATCTTTGGCGTGGTGTCCCGGCACGAGCAGCGGGCCGGCGAGCTTTTGGGCAAGATGTCGCAGGTGGCGAACTCCATCCCCGGCACCTTTGGCGTCAGCCTGCAGGCGGGCATTTTTCAGGACCGCCTTGGCGGCGGCCGCGCCATTGACCTTGACCTGTCCGGTGATAGTCTGGAGCAGCTCACCGCCGCCGGCGGCGCGCTGTTTGGGGCCATCAACGGCGCTGTACCCGGCGCGCAGATTCGCCCCAAGCCGTCCCTTGAACTCTCCTTCCCCGAAGTGCGCATGACGCCGAACCGCGACCGCGTGCGCGCCGCGGGCATGACTGCCGGCGAAGTGGGCGTTGCCCTCGACGTACTCATGGACGGCCGCAAGGTGGGCGAGTTTAAGGAAGAGGGGAAAAAGAAGATTGACCTTGTGCTCAAGGCCTCGCGTGAGGATATCTCGACGCCGGAGGCCTTGTATGATGCGCAGCTTGCCACCCCGGCCACGGGGCTGGTCCCGGTCTCCCTGCTGACGGACCTTGAGCGCGCCAACGGTATTACGGAAATCCGTCACCTTGAGCGCCGCCGTACCATCACCCTGCAGGTGACGCCGCCCGAGACCCTGCCGCTGGAGCAGGCCATGGAGACCATCCAAAACGGCATCATTCCTGATGTGCAGAAATCCGGCCTGCTGGAGAATATTGACGTGCGCCTTGCCGGTGCGGCGGACAAGCTGACCGTGACGCGTCAGGCCCTGCAGTGGAACTTTGTGCTGGCTATCGTCATCATTTATCTGCTGATGTCGTCGCTGTTCTCGAACTTCCTGTATCCGTTCGTTATCCTGTTCACGGTGCCCCTTGCGGCGGCGGGCGGGTTCCTTGGCCTGAAGCTGGAGAACCTGCTGATTACCTACCAGCCCCTCGACGTGGTGACGATGCTCGGCTTCGTTATCCTCATCGGCGTGGTGGTGAATAACGCCATCCTCATCGTGCACCAGAGCTTGAACAATATCCGCGACCACGGCATGGCCTACAAGGAGGCTGTGCTGGAGTCCGTGCGCACGCGTCTGCGTCCCATCTACATGAGCGCGCTGACGTCCATCTTCGGCATGCTGCCGCTGGCCGTGGCCCCCGGTCCCGGTTCCGAACTGTACCGCGGCCTTGGCTCCGTGATTCTGGGCGGACTTGCCCTGTCCACCATCTTCACGGTGTTTGTGATTCCTAGCCTGCTGATGTTTTTCCTTGGCTGGGAGCGCCGCCGCAGCGAGGCCGAAGCCGCGTACGACGCCTAACAGCGCCGCGCATTGAAACGAAAAAACGCCCCCGCCGGATTGTCCGGCGGGGGCGTTTTGCGTGTGCGGGAGTGGGGAGCTAGCCCTTGAAATGGATCTCCGCGCGGGCAGTTTCCGCATCAAGGGGCTTGAGTTTGACGTCCACCTTCTCCTTAAAGAATGTGGCCGCGCCTTCAAGGATGCCTTGGAAGTAGGCAAACAGGGCGCGCTTGGAGTGGTAGTTCATGAACAGCACCTTGCCCTTGTCCTCAATGGTGAAGCTGGGCGGCACCATGCCGGGCATATTTTTGATGACGTCGGCGTGGGTGTCGTTCATACGCAGGAGGAAGTCCTTGAGGTTGTCGGCCTTGAAGTAGCGCTTGTACATCCTGTGGAAGCCGCCAATGGTGTAGTGGCCCAGCTCGCGGAAGATGGTGTCGCGGCTTTTGCCGGTGACACCGGCGGCGATGTCCGCCATCTGCGTCAGCACGTGATCGGGGTAGCTTTCCGTCGGCAGGAAGGTCGGCTCGCCCAGTTCTTCCTGCACGGCGTTGAAGGCTTCGCTGCCGAGCTTTTGCTCAATGAATTCATGCATGAGCTGGGGCAGAACGCCCTTCATCATGCCTTCGCCTTCCTTCAGCATAAAGCCGGAGCTTGCGCCATCTTCGCCCGTGGCCTTGGCCAGGGTAAGCAGTTCGCTGGAGAGCTTGGCAAGGTCGCGGGTGGCATAGGCCTGCTGGGATGCGCCTTCGTCGGCGTCGCGGGCAATGTCGGCGATTTCGTCGATGCTGCCGGAAATCTGTTCGGCGTGGCCGGACTGGGCGTCCGCGGCGGAGGCGATTTGCGCCACGCGGTCCACCATGTCGTCAATGCGCTCCATGACCTTTTCCAGCGACTCGCCGGCGCTGTTGGACAGCTCGGTGCTTTGTTCCACCTGTTTGCCGGTGACGTCCATGGACTCCACGGCGTCCTTGGCGGAGCTTTGCACGGTGTGGATGGCGCTCTCCACTTCTTTGGTGGCGACCATGGTCTTTTCCGCCAGCTTGCGGACTTCGTCAGCCACAACGGCAAAGCCGCGCCCGGCGTCGCCAGCGCGGGCGGCCTCGATGGCGGCGTTGAGGGCCAGCAGGTTGGTCTGGTCCGCAATGTCGTTGATGACGCCGATGATGCGGCCAATTTCGCCGGTGCGGTTATCCAGTTCGGCCAACTGTTCGGCAAGGCCCTTGGCAGACTGGGACAGGGCGTTGATGTGGTCCACGGCCTGTCGCACCAGTTGCACGCCGTCGGCGGCTTCGGAGCGGGCGGACTCGGCGGCCTGTGAGGTGCCGGTGGCGTTCTCGGCCACTTCCATCACCGCTTCCATGAGCTTTTCCACGGCTTCGGCGACGGCCTGCGTCTGCTCCTTCTGACGGCGGGAGCCTTGCGCCTGCTCGTCGGCGTGGGCGCTCATGAGCTCCGAGGAACTGGCAAGGCGCTGGGCGAGCTTGTTCACCGAGGCAAAGGCGTTTTTGAACTGCTGGCGCTGTTGTTCGGATTCCGTGCAGTAATTGTCAATTTCCGTGGTGTCGCTCATTTGCAGGGCAAAAACGCCGGTGTCCATGTCGCGCCCAATATGCACGCGGACCTGTTTTCCGGTGGTGTGCAGGGTGCCGTCAACGCTCCCGGCGCGTCCCTCGCGCGCGAGGGACAGGGCAAGCTCTTCGCCCAGCACGTCGCGCAGGGGCAGGCCCTTGAGCTCGGACGGGTCGTCCGCGCCCACAAGTTCGGCCATGGCCATGCTGGCGCCCCAGACGGTTTCGGCGTCCGCGCAGACGATAATGGGCAGTTGCGCCGCGGCAAGTGCGCGGGAAAGCAGGCCCGCCTCCTCGCGGTAGGATTCAATATCGCGCTGGGCCAGGTCGGCCTGTGCGGCGGCCTCGCGCTGCGTCTTGGCCGCGCCAAGGTATAAAACTGCGGTGAGGATAAGGCCGATGACGGCCGCTCCGATTCCCGCCCACAACGAGGCCAGCGCTCCTGCGGCAAGGCACAGGACAGAGAGAACGCCGCCAAGAATCAGAAGGGGAGTTGTGCGGGAAGAAGAGGAAGACGTGTTGGCCATTGGGTGATCTCCTGTGCAGGAGGCAACTGCACTGTTCTGGGTGAACTGGTCATGGAAAACCGGAGATGCCACCATATGCGTCAGCCGCAGGGCCGGGGCGGGGCCTCGGCGTGCGGCGCCGTGGTGGTGCGTCGCCGGTGAAGCCATGCGCGTGCGCGTTGCACGCGGGCGGGATTGTCCGAATCTCGCTTTGACGTTTATACCATAGTGCAGGACCTTTTGTCCCGAATGGATTCCCCCCTGTGGTGGGCGGTCTGCCCTGCGCCAAACCTGCGCAGCACAGACGCGGCGCGGCGTGGATGCGGTTTTGCGCTTCGCGGGGGGCGCGTTATGGAATATCTTCAAAAAGTGCCCCGAAATTGCTAGGATAGTCCGACGCGGCGCCCGCCGATGCGTGGGACCGCTCCATCACAAGAGATATTCAAGCAAAAAGGACGCATATGCCCAAGGCAGCCCAGATTGTCGAACAGCATCTCAACCGGTGCCGCGCCGCGTACCGCAAGGGTGAGGAACTCAAAAGCCTGATTGCCCTTGCGGAAGCGCTGAAGCTGATGATTCAGCACAAGATACACTCCATGGATATGCAGCGCATTGGCAACCTCGTGCGTGAAAACCTCGGCAATGTCACCGGCATCGCCAAGGTCAAGGAAATGTCCGCCCAGCCGCTTTCGTGGAGCAAGGGGCAGGAGAAAAAGCTCCTTGCCGCATTGGTGCCCATCATCAAGGCCATGCAGGAGGACCAGCGGCGGGAGAGCATGGAGGCCATGCGCGAGCGCAAGCTCAAGATTGACCGCGCCTTGCTTGGCGGCACCCGCTATCTGGAGCGCGGCATGATTAAGGAAGCCCAGCAATCCTTCCGCGAGGCCGTGGACGTCCACGTGGATGAGGACGCGCTGTTTTTGATGATTGCCGAGAGGCTGCAGGCCGCCGGGTTCTATTCCGAATCCTTCGAGCACCTGCGCAAAGCCCTTGAGGTGGACCCCAACAGCCGCCGCGCGTGCGAGATGCTCTACGAAGCCGCCGTGAAGACCAAGGACCTCAAGCGTGGCATGGAGTACTTCCAGCGTGCGCAGAAAAAAAGCGGTGACACCGCCCATGTGCTCTTTGGCCTTGCGCGGCTTTCCGCCGCCGGAAAGCGCTATGATCAGGCGCTGACCCTTGGCCGCCGCGCCCTTGAGCTGGGTCCGGACATCGTGCAGTTGAAAAAGTTTCTGCGCACCGTGGAGCAAAAGGGCGGGGAAGCCGCCTAGTTGGCGTCCGCCTGCGCGGGAGCGCCCGCAGCCGCGCCAGTGGTGGTGATAAGCCCGCCTTCGTCGGCCGCGCGTCCCCCGAGTGTGCAACATCGCCGCCTCGCCCGGAGGCAGAGGCGGCGTTTTTTCGTGTATTGTCAATATTTTCAGAGGAATGCATCCTGATCGGGCCACTGCTTGACAGGGTGGGGTGGAGACTCTACTTTCCACGTGAAACCCGAGTAAGGAGACATACCATTATGGCATACGATATTCGCCTGGTGAAGCTCATCAACGGTGAGATGGTCATCGGCAAGTACGACGAAGAAGCAAAGCAGCTCAAAGACGCCGCCATCCTGCAGACCGTTCCTGCCCAGCAGGGCGTGCAGATGATGCTGCTGCCTTTCGGTTACCCCTTTGATAACGAGATTGACGCTGAAATTTCCTACGAATACGTCATCTACGAATACAAAAACTGCCCCGATGACTTGAAGAACAAGTACATTGAGGCGGCTTCCAACCTCACCCTCGCCAAGCCGGGCGACCTGAACAATCTCGGTGGCCAGGGCGGCAACGTTTCCGACCTGTCCCAGCTTCTCAAGAAGTAGCGACTGGCGGTCCGGCGATGTTTTGGGGCGGCCTGCGGGCCGCCCTTTTTTTGCCACCCCAGTGGCTTTGCCCCTACGGGCTTTTCCACCAGTCACGACGACACAGGCGGATGCGCCAGCACCGCCGGAGGCGCACGAATGCGTTCACTACTTCCGCTTTTTAACGGTCCCAGCAAATATATGGGCACCGAACCCGGCACCGTGCACAAGGACCCGGCAACCGTGTCCGTGCGGATGGCGCTGGCTTTCCCCGACCTGTACGAGGTCGGCATGGCCTACCTTGGCCAGAAAATCCTCTACGGCATCATCAACGAGCGCGACGCGTTCTGGGCGGAGCGCGTCTTCACTCCGGGCGAGGACGTGGCGGCCATCCTGACCGAGCGCGGCGAGCCGCTGTGTACGCTGGAGTCCGACACCCCGCTGGCGCAGATGGATCTGGTGGGTTTTCACGTCACGCACGAGCTGTGCTACACCAATATTCTGCATATGCTGGACCTTGGCGGCATTCCCCGCCGCACCGAGGACCGCATGGACCTGCCCCTTGGCGAGGCGCCCCTCATCATGGCGGGCGGTGGATGCACCTTCAATGCCGAGCCTATTGCGCCGTTTATGGACTTTATGGTCCTTGGCGACGGCGAAGAGGTGCAGATGCGCATTCTGGAGCACATCGACGCCGCCAAAAAGGCCGGGCACTCGCGCCGCGAGACGCTTGAGTCCATGCGCCACATGCCCGGTGTGTACATCCCTTCGCTGTTCGACAGCCCCGGTGCGGCGCAGCCGCCGCGCCCCCTGCGTGAGGACTACCCCCACGTGGAGAAGGCCATTGTCGAGAGCATGGAGGAGACGCCGTTCCCCACCAATCACATTGTGCCCTTTGCCCAGCCCGTGCACGACAGGCTGGCTGTGGAGATTGCGCGCGGGTGTACGCGTGGGTGCCGGTTCTGTCAGGCGGGCATGATTTACCGTCCCGCCCGCGAGCGCGACCCCAACACACTCGACGCCCTCATTGCCGATGGGCTTGAGAAGACCGGCTACGAGGACCTGTCCTTCCTGTCCCTGTCCACGGGCGACTATTCCGGCCTGGAGCATTTGTTTGAGCAGAGCTTTAGCCGCTGCCGCAAGGAGCAGGTGGCTATTTCC
The DNA here is from genome assembly GCF_044987625.1 of Desulfobaculum sp. SPO524. Classification (NCBI taxonomy): domain Bacteria; kingdom Pseudomonadati; phylum Thermodesulfobacteriota; class Desulfovibrionia; order Desulfovibrionales; family Desulfovibrionaceae; genus Desulfobaculum; species Desulfobaculum sp. SPO524. Next base: position 265,916 of record NZ_JBJDSB010000004.1, read on the forward strand.
CTGCCGTCCCTGCGTGTTGGGTCCGTGAGCGAGCGCATCATGGAGCTTATGGCCTCCATCCGCCGCACCGGCGCGACCATTGCTCCGGAGGCGGGCAGCCAGCGCCTGCGCGACGTCATCAACAAGGGCGTCACCGAAGAAGGCCTCATCGCCCACGTCCGCAAGCTCTACGACCGCGGCTGGCAGCAGGTGAAGCTGTACTTCATGCTGGGTCTGCCTACGGAAACCTTCGAGGATATGGACGCCATTGTGGACCTGTGCCTCAAGGTGCGCGACTGCGCGGGCAAGTACGAAAAGCGCTTTCAGGTCACGGCGGCGGTGTCGCCCTTTGTGCCCAAGCCGCACACCCCCTTCCAGTGGGAGCGCCAGCTCACCATGGACGAGGTGCGCGAGCGCGTGAACTACCTGCGTGAGAAGCTGAAGCCCCACAAACGCATCAAACTGCGCTGGCATATGCCGGAGATGAGCTTTCTGGAAGGCATCTTTTCGCGCGGTGACCGCCGCCTTGCTCCGGTTGTGGAGCGTGCGGCGGCCAAGGGAGCGCTGTTTGCCAGCTGGATAGACCATATGAAGCTGGAGCCGTGGCTTGAGGCCATGGCGGAAGAGGGGCTGGACCCCATGGAATTCCTCGCCGCCCGTGACCTTGAAGGTCCCCTGCCGTGGGATCACCTGCATCCGGGCGTGCGCAAGTCCTTCCTGCTCACGGAGCGCCGCCGCGCTGTTGAGGAGCGCCTGACCCCGGACTGCCGCTACCACACCTGCCGCAACTGCGGCGTGTGCAACATGGACGGACGGCAGACCGAACTGGAACAGCAGGGCAAGGACATGGACATCCGCCCGCGCGTGATTTTTGAGCACCGCGACCAGTGTGACGCCACCGAGGAGTCCAACACCCACGCCACCACCGCTCCCGAGGTGCAGCCCGTCCAGCCTGAGCCGCAGGCCGAGGCCGCTACGCCTGTGGAGGAGGCTCCGGCCAAGCCCGCGAACCCGCGCGCCAAGCCCAAGCCGCCGTCCCTCGGACCGCTGGCGGAGAAGGCCGCGCACTACCGCATTTGGCACGCCAAGAGCGGTCTGGCCCGGTTCGTCTCGCAGGTGGAGATGCAGGTGATGCTGGAGCGTGTGCTCCGCCGCGCCCGTATCCCCGTGAGCTTTTCGCAGGGCTTCCACCCCTTGCCGCGCATGTCCTTTGGCATGGCGTTGCCCGTTGGGGTGGAGAGCGAGCAGGAGTGGTTCAACCTCTACCTGCGCGAAGCCATGCCCATTGATGAATTCTCGCGCCGCATCGCGTCGCAGCTCCCCATCGGCTTTGACCTTGTGCGGGTGGAGACCCTGTCGTTGGCGAAAAAGCAGCCCCAGCCCGTGGCTGAGGACTATGTGCTGACCTTCCTCGACGACGGCGCGGATGCGTGGATGCAGGCGTGGGAGACCGCTATGGAGCAGGATGAGATTCCGTGGACGCGCCAGACCAAAAAAGGCCCGCGCACCATGGACATCCGCCCCCGCGTCAAGCATTTCTCCCGCGAGGGGGACCGGACGCTGGCCATCCGTTTTGACTGGAGCGAAAAATACGTCAATCCGCTGCGGCTCATCCTTGCCGTGCTGCCGGACCTGACGCAGGACCGCTTTGTCCTGCGCAAGCTGCGCCAGTGGATGGAGATGCCGGACTAGGCACCAGAATCAGACGACACGACGCAAAGCGCCGGAACGGGAGACCGTTCCGGCGCTTTCTTTGTTGTATATGGCAGTGGGGGCAAAGGGCACGGGACCGAGAGCGGCACGGTGGCTAGACGCTTTCCGCGCGGACAAGGGCGTTGTGGGCGTCCTCGGCCTTGCCCTGCGCGGTGAGGGCGCGGGCGAGTTCCTTCCAGAATTGCGGCTGGCGCGGGGCAAGGGCGGCGGACTGGCGGGCCAGTACCTCCGCGATGTGCGGGTCCTCGCCGTTGTCGAGGTACAGCTTCGCCATCAGGTGCAGGGACACGGCGTCCTTGGGGTCGTGCAGGATGGCTTGGTGCAGGTGCTCGCGCGCTTCGTCAGGATTTTTTTGGGCCAGGGCGAGGCGGGCGAGGAAGCGGTGGGTCAGCTTTTCGCCGCCGCTAATGGCCGCCGCGCGGGTGTAGTAGCCGCGCGCGGCATCAAAGTCGCCGTCGCGCTGGGCCAACTCGCCAAGGCGGATAAGGCTGAACACGTGGTCCGGGTCAATGGCGAGGCAGTCGTTGTATGCGGCGCGTGCGTTGTCATACTGCGCCATTTTCTGGCAGGCAAAGGCGTGGTTGTAGCGGGCAAAAAGGTTGCCGCTGTCGCGGTCGATAACGGTTTGAAAGTGCTGTTTGGCCTTGGACAACTGCCCCGTTCGCGCAAGGCAAATGCCAAGGGAGTTGCGGGCCACGGTGTTGCCTTCGTCCGCCAGCAGGGAGAGCTGGTATTCCTCAATGGCGTCGTAGATGCGCCCCTGCGCAAACAGCCGGTCCGCGCTGATGTTGAGGGCCACGGAATCCAGTACGCCAATGCGCGGCGCCGGGAGCATCTGCGCGTAGGCAAGGGCCTTGCGGGCGTTATCCAGTGCGTCCGCGCGGGAGAAGCCAAGGTGCGGGAAGGGCGCGATGCCAAAGGCGGGCGGCGTGGTCAACACAGGCTCAAGGCGGCGCTGGACGGCGGCGCACAAGTCTGTCGCGTCATCCCCCGTGCATCCGGGCAGGAACCAAATCAGGCTGCCAATGCTGAAGCGTCCACCCACGGCGCTGTCGCCAAACAGGTCCGAGCAGATGGCGGACACGTCGCGCAGGTGCATTTCCGTCTGCACGGGCGTGTCGTTTTCCCCGGCGTCCGGCAGGCGTGCCAGCACCATGCTGAAGCTGTCGCAGGCGTCGCGCTCCTGCGCGAAGTGGTCCAAAAAGTCGCGGTAGAGCAGCAGTCCCGTGAGCAGGTCGCGCCGGGGGGCGTCGCCGCGCGCGCCAGAGGCCGGGGCCTCTTCGGACTGCTGGGCAAGGGACAGGCGGTCCCCCGGAGTGATGGTCCATGAGGTGTCGGCAAGGTAGAGCACATCCGCCGTGGATGTCGTGGCACGGACCTCCATGAGGACGATTTCCCCCTTGTACATGGGGGGCGTGTCCGGCCCGCCGCCGTGGTCGTCGGACCACACAAGATAGCGCTGGCCCTCGGCCGCGCCAACGGTACGTCCAAGGCTGACGGTGATGCGGTTCAGCGGCAGAATCTCTGTGACCGTGCCGCCTTCCTGCACAATTTGCCCAAAGCTGAACGCCGCGCCGTGGGTGGCGTAGCCTGCGGCGCGCGCGGCCTTGGCAAGGACGGCTCCGGCCTGTTCGCGTACGGACTGGCGCAGGGTGCGTGCGGGCATGTCCGTTGGGTAGTGGGTCAGGCCAACGGTGGCGTCCAGCGCCATTTCCATACCCAGCATGATGTCCGGGACGGCGACGGTTTGCAGGCCCGATGCAATGTGGTCCGCCAGTTCGCGGCAGTCCACGGGCGTGGCTCCGGGCCAGAAGACGCCAAGGGCGTCACCGTCAAGGCGCGCGGCCACGGCCTGCTCCGGGAGCAGGTCGCGCAGGGCGGCGGCGGCGCTGCACAGGGCGCGGTCGCCAAAGGTGTAGCCGTAGCGGTCCTGCCATTCGGGCATGCTTGGCAGGGCGATATGCACAAGGCCAAAGGAGGACGCCCCCTCGGTGCCGGGTGCGGCCAAGCAGTCCCCGGCCGGGGACATCAGGCCGTCCTGCGCGCCGGCAATGTCGCCGGAGACCACGCGCAGAAAATGCGGGGCCGTGGCCAGCCCGGTGAGCGGGTCCGTCATTGCGGCCTTGTACAGCAGCAGTTTTTCCATGCTTTTCCACGCCATGGCCGCAAGGTAGGTGGGCAGCGACGGGGTGGGGTCCACCTCCACGCCGCGCGCGGCAAATACGCCAAGCAGCTGCCCGTGCAGGGCCAGCGGCAAGAGCGCCTTGCCTTCTTCCGGCAGGATGACGGCGCGCCCTTCGCGCAGGTCCGCCCACGTGCCGGCCCCGTCCACGGAGCGCGGGAAAAAGAGGCTGTACGAGGTAAACGACAGGTACGAAGCGATCTCCTCCCGCAGGATGTCCTCAAAGGAGATCAGGTCGCGCCGCGACAGGGTCAGGCCAGTATCGGGTAGCAAGGAGGTGTTTTCGCTCATAGAAGCGGTGCATACCCCGGCGCGGCGAGGAGTTCAAGACGCATGCGCCTATGGCGCGCGCAGGCGCCGCTTGGGCACGGGCGCATTCCGTGGGTAGATGGGGTTGGCCGCGGTCCACCAGCCGTCGCGGGCCTCGCGCGTGACCTCCAGCCTGTGCACAAATTTGATGCTTTTGTAGGCGAGCTGATAGGGCGCAACAAGCCGTGCGGGGGCGCCCCGGTCATGCGGCAGTGGAGCGCCGCCGATGCGTAGGGCCAGCAGGCAGTCCTGCGCTGGGTCCGTCAGGTCCGCAATGGACATGCACTCCACATAGGCCCGCAGACCATCCGGACCGCGTGGCGTGGCCCCAAGGGCGTGAAAGACCACATACCGCGCCGCCTCTTCGGCCTGAGCAAGCTCCAGCAGCGTCTTCAGGCGTACGCCGCCCCACATGATATTCTGGACGGACCACCCCTCCACGCAGTGCATGTCCGAGGTCTGCTCCACCTGCGGCAGGGCGGTGAGGTCCGCGTAGGCAAGGGCGGCTGGCGCCCGTACCAGCCCGTCAATGCGGAGCACAAAGGGCGCGTCCGTGCCGTCCGGAAATTCCAGCATGCCGGTGCGCGCGGAAAAGGCGGGCAGGTCCTGCTCTACGGTGCGGGTGGGAAAGGCCCGGCGCATGGCCGCGCGCGCTGGGGCGGGCAGGGCAATGCTCACCGGCAGCGTGAGCGCGCCAAGGAGCAGCGCGCGGCGCAGGGGCGAAAAGGGCAGATGCGGCATAGAACCTCCTGGGCTGGGCGTGACGGGGGCACCTCACTGTAGGATATGACGGTTGCTGGTGCAATGTTGTGTATCGAAACATGTCTGGGGGTGGACATTGTTTGGTATTTCGACAATGTTGTTCACCGTGGCAAAGCAGAAATTGCAAAGGAGAAGCGTATGGAACTCAGCGATAATCCAGTATTTAAGGCGCTTTTTGAGCGCCGCAGCGTAAGGAAATTCACCGATGCTCCTGTAACGCGCGACGAGGCTCTTGCCATTTTGGAGGCCGGACGCTGGGCCCCCAGTGGACTGAACAATCAGCCGTGGCGGTTTATGTGTCTGTGGCCGGACGATCCGCGCTTTGAAGCCCTTGCGGGGTGCACCAAATACGCCGCCGTTGTGCGCGCGTGCGGTTTGCTCGTGGGCGTTTTTCTCGATAAGGACGCCATGTATTCGCCGCTGAAGGACCATCAAACCGCCGGGGCCTGCATACAGAATATGCTGCTTGGCGTGCACGCCCTTGGCCTTGGCGGCGTGTGGCTTGGAGAAATTATTAATCAACCGCAACAGGTGCTCGACGCCCTGAAGCTGGACGCGGAGCGGTATGAGGTGATGGCCTTTATTGCCGTCGGCCATCCCGCGCATCCGGGTGCCAGCTCGCGCGAGCCGCTTGAAAAGCTGCTTATTGAGGAGTTTTGATGCAGATTCGGACCTACGCCCTCGGCCCCCTGCAAACCAACGGCTATCTGCTCTCCAGCGGAGGCCAGGCCGTGTTTATCGATCCCGGGGGTGACCCTGCCAGCGTGCTGGACGTCATCCGGCAGGAGAACCTGACCCTGACGCATGTGCTCATCACGCATCTGCACTTTGACCATATCTACGGCGCGGCCAAGCTGGCGCGCGAGACCGGCGCCACCATCGCCGCCAACACCGAGGACGGTTTTCTGCTGGAAACTGAGGTCGGCGCGGGCGGCGCCATGGGCCTGCCCAAGGTAGAGCTGTTTGACTTTGACCCCATCGCTCCGGGCACCGCGACCTTTGTTGGCGAAGAGTGCCAAATTGTGGCGACGCCGGGGCATACGCCCGGAAGCCTGACCTTTGTGTTCCCCGGCGAGGGTGCGGCCTTTGTGGGCGACCTGATTTTTGCGCGCTCCATTGGCCGCACGGACTTTCCCGGCGGCAGCACGCCTACGTTGGTGCGTTCCGTGGAGCAGGGCATCTTTACCCTGCCGGAGAACACCACGCTGTATCCGGGCCACGGTCCGGCCACCAGCGTTGGCGACGAAAAGGCGCACAATCCGTTCTTTCAGCCCGGCGCGCCTGGGATGGATTTGTAGCGACACCGCTCCGCCGCCGGATGCCCCGCGCGTCCGGCGGCGCGTGCGGCGTGGAGCCTGTGGCACATGACCAGCGATAACGAAACGGTTTTTCTGGACCTGCGAGGCAAGTGCTGAGGCGTTGGGCTTGAGGTGGGGTGGTACCTTCGCCTGTCCCGCGCTTCGGTCATAGAAGTGCTTGTCCGTAAGGACGTGCTGGCCTCTTTGGAAGACCAGCGCGCCACAAACGACAGCTGGCGGCTTGAGGCCGCCGACGAGGGCGACCATGTTCGTGCACGGTTCGTCCACACACTGAGGGAGAAATCATGACGGTGCACAATGCACACAAGGGCGGCAGACCGTTTGTCATGTCGTGCAGCCCGCGGCCGGGCGGCAATAGTGACAAGGCCGCGCTCCTCTTCGCCCAAGGCGCGGGAGACATCGCCGTAGATTTTTTGCGGCGCTACCGGGTGGAGCCGTGCGTCTCTTGCTATCGGTGCAAGCATGATCCGAAGCGGGCCTGCTACCTGACGGACATGGACCACAGCGGGCGGCTGTTTCAGGAGATGCTGACTGCACCGTATCTGTTCCTGTCCTCGCCCATCTATTATTATCACGTTCCGGCCCAGCTCAAGGCGTGGATAGACCGCAGCCAGTGTCATTACCTGCGCAAACTGGACGGCGACGAGAGCATGCGCGCTCTGCCGCGCCGCAAGGCCTATGTTTCCCTGCTGGCCGGGCGCAAGCACGGCGACAAGCTCTTTGAAGGCAGCCTGCTCACGCTGAAATATTTCCTTGATGTCTTCAATTTTGAGATGCAGGAGCCGCTGCTGTTTAAGGGCATTGACGAAAGCGGCGACCTGGAGGCCGATGTCTCCGGCTCTGCCCAGCTTATTGAGCTTGGCCGCGCTGCGGCCGCCGAGCACGCCCCTGCCGCAATTCCCGTGGAGGAGCGGAGGGGCTAAGTGCTGCGGCGGCTTGTCCGGACGGTATGCGGCGCACGCTGCGGCGCGTGCGGTGTGGCCCTTGCGCCGGGCGAACGCGGGCTGTGTTCCGGTTGCGCGCGCGAGCTGGCCCCGCGTACCACGGGCTACTGTCCTGCCTGTGGCGCGCTGTATCCTGCCCCGTCCGGCGGCATCTACCTGTGCGGCGCATGCCGCCGTGAGCCGCGCCCGTGGGACAGTTTGTATTTTTCCGGCGTCTATGACGGCCTGCTGCGGCGGCTGGTGCTGGACTACAAGTTCACCGGCCGCATAGGTCGCGGGCGTCTGCTCCAGCGGCTGCTGCGCGAGGCCTGCCAGCGCGGCGGGTGGCAGGGCAGCGACCCTGCCGATGCGCCGTCGTGGAGTGTGGTCCCCATCCCGCTGCATCCCGCCCGCCTGCGCGAGCGCGGCTTTAATCAGAGCTTAGAGGTGGCGCGCGGGCTTGGCAGGAGCGGGGCCTGTGTGGACGCCCACGCCCTTGTCCGCCATGCCGCCACCCGCCCGCAGGTGGGGCTGAGCGCCGCGGTGCGGCGCGAGAATGTGCGCGGCGCATTTGCTGCGGATGCGGGCCGCGTGGCCGGACGCAATATTTTGCTTGTGGATGATATTATGACGACGGGCGGCACGCTGGAGGCCGCAACGCGCGCCCTTGAGCGCGCCGGGGCGGCGCGCGTGGATGTGGCCGTGCTGGCCAGAACGCCGGAGGCGTGAAAATGCTGGTCGGCGTGGGCAGAGTCCGCTACCATGGCCGAAGATGAACGGAGCGTGCCCGGCCTAAAACAGCCGGGATGCGGCTCTATCGGCGGCTTGTCCGTACGAGGAACCATCAACCCGCAGTGTCGTCTATCCATGAGTAAACAGGATACCACCCCCTGCACCGCGCCGGAACAACAGCACCTGTGCCGGCTTTTGTCCAAGGCGGGAGTCCCCTCGGAGCCGAGGTGGTACTCGCTTATCCTCTATATGCGGAGCCTTGAGTACAACGATACGTTGTCCGACGGACAAAAGGCCGCCATCCACGAGCTGTTTCTTGACCTCATCCGCCGCCGCGATTTTAGCGACGAGCGCTATGACGAAGTGGCGCGCAAGCAGGAAGAAATCCTGACTACGGACTACCGCGAGCGCCTCAAGGCCGCCTTGGAGGAATCCTCGGCGCTGCTGGAGGAGTTTGGGCAGCTGTTTTCCCGCCGCACGGGCGAGGTGCAAAACCTCGGCGAGGAAACGGTGCAGACCGTCCAAAGCGGTATGCCACCGGAAGAGATGGTGAAGTCGCTGCGCCGTTCGTTTAAGCAGTTGGTGGACGCCATGGGGCAGGACGCAATAGACCTGCACCGCGCGGCCAATACCGACGCCCTGACCGGGCTGGCCAACCGCAGGCGCTTTGACGATGAGCTTCGCCGCCAGTGCGGCGAGGAGCGTGACGGGCCGCTGAGCCTGCTCATGCTGGATATTGATCTCTTTAAGCGCATTAACGACGCCTATGGCCACCAGATTGGCGATCAGGCGCTGAAGCTTGTGGCGCACCTTATTACCCAAGGGGTGAAGGGGCGCGCGGACGGCAAATGCCTGCCAGCGCGGTATGGCGGCGAAGAATTTGTGGTGATTGCGCCCGGCATGACGCTGGAGCAAGCCATTGACATGGCAGAGCATATCCGTGCCAGCATTGAGAAGTACCGCTTTGAGATCAAAAGCGTGGACGGCGATGTTTTGGAGCGGAATGTTGCGTTGACCATATCTATTGGTGTTGCGCAGTTTGATGAAAAATGGGAAGACAGCCACGCCGAGCGGTTAGTGCAAGGGGCGGACGCCGCTCTTTATGATGCAAAGAGGAGCGGACGGAACCGCGTGTCCGCTTATGAGGCAAATTAAAAAACTCAAGCGTGAGGGGTTGACTTTTTCTGCATTTGTCGGATATCTACCCCTCTCTCTTTCTTTGGAGGTAATAGGTCATGTATGCAATAGTTGAGTCCGGCGGCAAGCAGTTCCGTGTTGAGGAAGGCCGCACGATTGACATTCAGAAGATTCAGGCAGAGGCCGGTTCCGAGCTGGTTCTGGACAAGGTTCTGCTGGTGGATAAGTCTGGCGAAGTGACCGTGGGCGAGCCCTACGTCGAAAACGCCAAGGTTTCTTGCGAAGTGGTCGAGCACGGCCGCGAAAAGAAGATTATCGTCTTCCACAAGCGCCGCCGCCAGGATTCCCAGAAGAAGCAGGGCCACAGGCAGGACTTCACCACTATCAAGATCAAGGCCATCGAGGCCTAAGGTCAGTAAAGGAGTACTGAAATGGCTCATAAAAAAGCGGGCGGTAGCTCGAGAAACGGTCGCGATTCTATCGGTCAGAGACGAGGCGTTAAGCGCTTCGGTGGCCAGCAGGTCCTCGCGGGCAACATCCTCGTTCGTCAGCTGGGCACCAAGTACCACGCTGGCGAGAACGTTGGTGTTGGCAGGGATTACACCCTGTTCGCCCTCACCGACGGCGAAGTCAAATTTGAAAAGTTCACGCGCCGGAAGAAAGTTAAGACCCGGGTTTGCGTGGTTCCCTCTGAGGCATAGTCTCAGCGGTCGAGCACTTTCCGGGGCGGATGGCGCAGCTTTGCGCTATCCGCCCGTTTTTTATGCGCGAGTATCTCGCGCGGGGAGTTACCTATGCGCTTCGTAGATGAAGCACGGATTACAGTGCGTTCCGGCAAGGGCGGGCATGGCTGCGTGTCGTTTCGGCGCGAGGCCCATGTGCCCAAAGGCGGACCCGATGGCGGCGACGGCGGCAAAGGCGGCGACGTCATCTTCCGTGCGTCCGATAAGCTGCTGACGTTGTACGACTTTCGCCTAAAGCGCCTGTACGAGGCCAAAAACGGCCAGCCCGGTATGGGCAAGCAGCGCTTTGGCAGAAACGCCGAAGACCTCATCATTGATGTCCCCGTTGGCACCTTGCTCTATGAGATTGACGAGGAAGGCAACGAAAGCCTCCTCGCCGACCTGACGGACGCGGACATGCAGGTTGCGGTCTGCAAAGGCGGACGCGGCGGCTTTGGCAACGAGCGCTTCAAGTCCTCCACCATGCGCACGCCGCGTTTTGCCCAGCCCGGCGGCGAAAATGAGGAAAGGACCCTGCGCCTTGAGCTGAAAATCCTCGCGGACGCGGGGCTTTTGGGCCTGCCCAACGCGGGCAAGTCCACCTTCATCTCCACGATTTCTGCGGCGCGTCCCAAGATTGCTCCCTATCCCTTCACCACCCTCACCCCGAACCTTGGCGTGCTGATTAACGACGTGGGCGACCACTTTGTTGTGGCCGACATTCCGGGGCTGATCGAGGGCGCGCACGAAGGGCAGGGCCTTGGCCACACCTTCCTCAAGCATGTGGAGCGCACACGCTTCCTCGTTCATATCCTCAGCGCCGAGGACCTTGACGTGGAATCGCCGTGGGAAGGCTTCGACATGCTCAATGACGAGTTGGCCCGCTATAATGACGAGTTGGCACACCGGCACCAGCTGGCGGTCATCAACAAGATAGACCTGCTTAGCGAGGACGACCTTGCCGCGCTCCGCCAGCGCGCCGAGGATGACGGCCGGAAGGTCTTTTTCATATCCGCCCTCAATGGCGACGGAGTGGAAGGGCTTGTGAATGAAATGTGGCGGTTGTACCATACGGACACGGAGAGCTGAGCGGTTTGGACCGGATGGAAGGTTACACACGACCCGGAAGGCCTGAAATGGACTGGAAAGAGCAAAAACAGCACGTCATCAAGGACGCCAAGCGTGTGGTCATCAAGGTCGGCAGCGCCGTCCTGACCGGACCGGACGGCCTGGACATGCGCGTTGTGAACCGGCTGGCGGACCAGATGGCCGCCATGCACGACAGGGGACTGGACGTTGTTCTTATCTCCTCCGGCGCTGTTGCCGCCGGACGCCGCGTTTTGGACACCGCTATCACGGGCGTTCCCGAGCGGCAGGCTGCTTCGGCCATTGGTCAGAGCCGCCTCATGCACGCCTATGACGAAGCCTTCGGGCGCTATGGCAAGGTCTCCGCGCAGATTCTGCTGACGCGTGACGACCTGCGCAACCGTGGCCGTTTCCTGAACGCATGGAACACCTTCCATAAGCTCCTTGACTGGAAGGCCATCCCCATCGTCAACGAAAACGACACCATCGCCGACGCCGTCAAGGAACTGAAATTCGGTGACAACGACGCGCTGGCGAGCCTTGTGGTCAACCTTGTCCACGCGGATCTGCTCATCAATATGACGTCCGCCTCCGGTGTGTACGACTCCAACCCGGATCAGAATCCGGATGCCGAGTGCCTGCAGTGCATTGAGGACATCTCGTGCATGGATATCGACTCCACCTGCGACGGCAAAACCTCCGCCGGGACGGGCGGCATGTATTCCAAGCTGCTTGCCGCGCGCCGTGTGGCCCAGCTGGGCGTGCCCACACTCATTGTTTCCGGCGCGGAGCGCTACGTGCTGGAGCGTGTGTTCTCGGGCGAGGACATCGGCACATGGGTGGTTCCGGAGCACGAAACCATCTCGCGCAGAAAGTTCTGGCTGGCCTACAACAAGGTTCCGGACGGCAGCGTCAAGGTGGACGCCGGAGCGGCCAAGGCGCTGGTGTGGCACGGCAAAAGCCTGCTTCCTGCCGGAATCGTGGCCGTTGAAGGCTCCTTTGGTCATGGCGCGTTGGTGCGTGTGCTGGATGGGTCCGGCGACGTTATCGGCGTTGGTCTCTCCAACTACTCCGACGAGGACCTGCGGGAAATCATGGGCCGCCGGAGCAGCGAGATTGAACAGGTGCTCGGCGCGTGCCCGTACCCCGAAGCCATCCACCGCGACAACATGCTGCTGGACGCCGCCATTTGATGTGGCGCACCAGCGAGTCATTTTTCATCCCCCGTTCCCTGTGGACGGGGGATTTTTTTTGGGCTTTGGGCTTTGGTCCGGCGGCTGGGCGGCGGAGGGGGAGCGCGCCAAGGGGCATGCCCCGCAGGAGTGGGCCGGGGCGTGTCGCAGGCTGGGCCGGTGATGTTGGCGCGCGGCATGAGGGGCACGACGCTGCAGCGCATGTGCCCCGGCGTGGGCCGAATTTAGAGGGCTTCGGCGTTTTTCGCCACGGTGGTCAGGCGTGTTTGCGCCCAGACCAGCCACTTGGCCGCAGCGCTTGGGGCGTAGTTGACGGACAGCGGATTCATAAAGCCGTGCCCGTGGGGCGTGGTGTGGCAATGGACGTGCGGCGCGCGGTTGAGCACGCAAATCACATCGTCCACGCAGTAATGCGGTTCGTGCGCGGGGAAGATGGCGTCCGTCGGCACCTGCGGGGGCGTGTCCATCATGGTCCGGATGGCCGAGCCGTAAAAACACAGGACCGCGAGGAGAGGGACCGGAGGCGTTTCCCGCGAGACAGCCCACACCGCTCCCGCTCCGGCGCTGAATCCAACGAGCGCCACCGGGCCGTGCAGTGTCGCCAGCATGTCCCGGACGCGGTTGGTGTAGGCCTCCAGCCCACCAGTTTCAACGTAGCGCGCGTAGGCTTCCCCTTCACTGACAAAGCCTTGGTCCGCTCCACCGTACGGGTCCACCACCGTCACCGAAGCGGCAACGCGCCGGAACGTGTCGGCCATCATATCCACATGCGGGGTTCGTCCCCAGATTTCCGTTGCAAGAAGTATCTGCATTGACGTCTACCTTGTGCTTGCGGTCGTTGCTTCGCCCCTAGCCATTCCTTAAATTTCGATGTTTGTCACCTGTTTCGTCCGGAATGCGTGCCCCGCACCTGCGCCGTGCGTTCCTTCCGGCGCGCACGAGGCTCCTTCAGGCGGGGAAAAGCGGGCGACACGCCGCACAATCCGCCATCGTATATTGCGTAAAGGCTATTGCAAGGGTAGAAAGGACAGTGGAGTGGTGCAGAGTAGGGCCGTGAAGACCGTCTATGGGAGGCTGGTATGGCGAAGACCGATATTCTGCTGGAAACCGGAACCAACGAGTTGGAAATACTGGAGCTGTTCATTAACGAGCAGGTCCCCGGGGGCGGACGTCCGGCGCCGAGCTTTTTTGGCGTCAACGTCGCCAAGGTGATGCAGGTCATCGAAAGTCCGGACCTTGATCCACCGGAATCGGCATCCAATCCGTGCTATATGGGAACCATTTCCCTGCGCAAGCACATCGTCCCGGTGCTGGACCTTGCGGTGTGGCTGGGCATTGAGCGCGAACCGCACGAGTACGAAGTGGTCATGGTGACGGAATTTTCCAAGGCCGTGACCGGATTCCTTGTCTCTGGCGTGACGGAAATCCACCGTGTGGGCTGGCGCGACGTGGCCCCGCCGCACAAGTACGTCAACCGCATGGGCACATCCAGCATCATCGGCATGGTGCGGCGCGAGGACAGGTTCATCCAGCTACTGGACCTGGAGCAGATTATTTCCGCCCTTGAGCCAAAAAGCATGAAGGACGACGAAGCGCCAAGCGTTATTGCCTCCAAGCGCTACCGCGCCGTGGTGGCGGACGACTCCCCAACCATCCGCCTGATGCTGCGCAAGAATTTGGAGGCCGCAAACTTTGACCTGCAAATCGTCAACAACGGGCAGGAGGCGCTGGACCTTGTGGAAAGCATCTCCGAGCGTGCCAAGGGCGAAGGCCGTCCCATCGGCGACTTTTTGGACATTGTCATCGCGGATATTGAGATGCCATTGATGGATGGATTTACGTTGACGAAAAACATCAAGGACAACGAGATGTCCAAGGATATCCCGGTGATTTTGTATTCATCGCTCATTACGCAGGAACTGCGGCACAAGGGCGAATCCGTGGGTGCGGCGGAGCAGATTTCCAAGCCGGACATGGATTCCATGGCGGAGCGAGCCATTGCCATACTAGAAGGCCAGCCAGCTGGGGGCGAGTAGTCCATGATGGATTTTTCGCAGGATAAGGAAGTGCTCGACGCGTTCATTGAAGAATCGCGCGAGCGGCTCTCGGAGCTTGAGTCGGGCGTGTTGGAGTTGGAGGAACACACCGCTGCGGACGAGGCCGAACTGCTCAACAGCGTGTTCCGGGCCGCGCATTCCGTCAAGGCGGGAGCCGGACTGCTCAAACTGCACAGCATTGAGCGGGTCTCGCACTGGTTGGAGAACTTGCTCGGCCGTGTGCGCACGGGGGAGATTCAGGCCGATAGCGACCTTGTCACCGCGCTTTTGGAAGGCGTGGACGCCCTGCGTGAACTCATTGACGACGTGCCCGATTGTGCGGACCGGGACGTGACGGAGCAGCTTGCGGACCTGCGCAGCGCCCTCGACTTTGCCCGCGTCCGCCAACGGGATTAAGCGTCCGCTATCCAGTCCTCAAGGTGGGGCGGGGTGCCACAGCTTCCAGCCAGCGGGGGCAGGGGGCACGCCGCCGTCACTTCCACGCCGCCTTGAATAATGGACATGGGACGGTCCGACGACACCACAATGACCACAAGGTCATCGTGCCCCGCCGTGAAACGCAGCGCGGAATTGTACCGCGCCCCGCGCGAGCGGTCCTCGGCGACAACACGTTCGCCATCCAACAGACAGCCAAAACCGTGCAGGGTTCCATCCGCGCAGATGTGCAGGGCGCCGTCCACCTTGGCCAGCGCCTTGGCCACATGCAGCATGTGCGGGTTATGCAGACTGATGGGGTTCTCCAGATGCTGGCCCGCGATGGGAATGTGCGGGCAGGAGAAATCAAGCACCAGTGTGCAGCCGTGTTTGCGCTCCTGCGTGCTGTGAACAATGTCCGACACAATGGTGAACAGCGCGTGGCGCTGGGTGGCGTCGAGACGGCTTTCCAGCAGCAGTTCCTCCAGTTGCACAAGGTTCGCCCGGCGCGTGGTGGAATGAAACGCGCCGTCAAAGAAACTGCATACCTTTTCCTCTCCCAGCCGCACAAAGCCATAATTGCCGCGGAACTCCGCCAGAACACATGCGCCGGGATAGGGCGGCATGCCAATGCCCACAATGCTCGCGCCGTCGGAGACCAAGGCGTAGGGCGAATCCTCAACCGAGAGCAGCAGCTTGCGCACGTGCTTGTGGTTTTGCAGTACCGGGCGCTCATCGCGCGTGAATTTGGCCAGATAGGTCACGCTGTCGATATCCCCCGGTTCCACAAAGCACAGCCGCCCGCGCGCCCATGCGCCTTCCTCCAGCGTTTTGGATATGCTGAGGATGGCGTCCAGTGTGGGATAGATGCGCAGTTTCGTATCCATGCCCATGGCCTCGGCGCGCTGGTCCACAATGAAATTGCGCACGGCGTGGGTGGCCCAGCCCTGAAGCACGGCTCCCGCAAGGTCCAGATGCAGGACGTTGTCCGAGGCAAACGCCTGCGACAGCATCCACGACGCATGCTCCAGCCAGCGTTCGGTTGGGCCGGTGGAGCACAGGTCCGGGTGGTGCTCCGTAAACCATGTTTGGTGAAAGATAGCCCGCGAGCGCGCGCCAACGTTGATGAGGCCGGAAACAGGCAGAGGGTCGCACAAAATCTGCTCAAAGGGCGGGATGGAGGCGACCTTGCCGGGGCATTGCCGCCATGTGGCGTCCTTGAGGAAGACCTTTTCCAGCATGGGTTCGTGTCCGCGCAAGAGGTTTTGCGGGTCGTGAATGCGCGGGGCGCTGTGCGGCGTTTCCGCGTAGATAAGCGCGGCGCGGCTGGATTGGGAAAAGTGCGACAGGCCGTCCCGGAGGCCGTCGTGAATGTGATAGATGCACAGGTTACGGTAGGCGTCGTCGAGCATCGGTTCTCCGTTTTGTGTTGCAGGCTGACCAATGATTGCCACAAAACGGAAGGAATTCAAGCTCGGCGGCGTTTTTCCTGTATGGCATGATGGGGGCGGGGCGTGCTCCACACCGCCAATGGCGCTAGGATGGCGCGTTTTTTCCTGCGCGGACAAACTCCAGACACACGGAATTAATGCAGTAGCGCATGCCCGTTGGCGGTGGTCCATCCGGGAACACATGCCCAAGGTGGGCGTCGCAGCGGGCGCAGACGACCTCCGTGCGTATCATGCCGTGGGACGTGTCATGTTTTTCCTCAACGGCGTGGGGTGCGGCAGGGGCCATAAAGCTGGGCCAGCCCGTTCCGGAGTCGAATTTGTCCGCGGAGCGGAACAGTGTGTTGCCGCAGCACACGCAGGTGTACTCCCCGTCGCCCTTAAAGGACGCGAATTCGCCGGAAAATGCAGGCTCTGTCCCGCGCTTGCGGCAGATGTTGAACTGCTCCGGCGTCAACTGGGCGCGCCATTCTTCGTCGGTTTTGCGAATTTTGTCCGTCACGCTTGGCCTCCTGCGCTTGAGGAAAGGGCGCGCCGTCACCGTTTTTGGGGGCGGCGCGCCTTTGGCTTTCGTGAATGTATCAGGCCTTGAGGTCTTTCAAAAGCAGGGAAACGGCAACCGTGCCGTTCTTTGTCTCCTGCGCGCCCACTTCGTGGAAGCCGTAGCGGTGGTGGAAGGCGAGGGAATCGTCATTGCGGGGGCGGGTGTTCACCTCGCAGGTGACGGCGGGGCAGTCCAGCCGCTGCGCCACGGTGGAGACGGCGTCGTACAGCGCGGTGCCGACGCCCATGCGTTTGGCGCGTGGCGCGACAACGATGCGGTCCACATACACAAAGGAGGGATAGTGCGCGCAAAACCACTGAAAGTTTTCACTGGCGTAGGTGACGCCCGGTGTATGGCCAATCATAAAGCCGAGAATGTCGTCCTGAACCGAGGTGCAGGCCACCTGAAAGAAGGCGGCTTCGCGGATGGACCACGCCATGAAGTCGTGGTCCACGCTGTTCACGGCGGGGACGGCGGCTTCGTTGAGGGCGAGAATGGCGGGAATGTCTTCTGGCCGTGCGGGGCGGAGTAGTGTCTGCATGCGGATATGGTGGTTGAGGTGAAGGGGCGCTACGCGCCGTGCGTGGTAAGAAAGGCCGCGCAGCGCGCCTCGGACCAAAAGGTGCCGTCGTGGTCTAGCTGAATGAACCCGACATGGCCTCCGGCGCGGGGCGTTTCCAAATACAGGTTGGGATTGTCGCGTGCTTCGCGCTCGGGAAAGCTGTCTTCCCCAAGAAAGGGGTCGTCCTGCGCGTTGATCATCAGCGTGGGCACGGCAATGTTTGGCAGCACAGGGCGCGAGCTGGCGCGGGTCCAGTAGTCCTCGGCGCTGGCAAAGCCAAACAGCGGCGCGGTGAAGCGCTCGTCAAAATGGCGGAACGTGGTCACGCGGCCAAGGTCCGAAATATCAAAAACATCCGGGAACAGCTTGTGCTTCTGGCGGATTTTGTCCCGCAGGCTG
The DNA here is from genome assembly GCF_044987625.1 of Desulfobaculum sp. SPO524. NCBI lineage: Bacteria > Pseudomonadati > Thermodesulfobacteriota > Desulfovibrionia > Desulfovibrionales > Desulfovibrionaceae > Desulfobaculum > Desulfobaculum sp. SPO524. The sequence goes on from NZ_JBJDSB010000004.1 coordinate 283,397, forward strand.
CGCAGCAGGTATTCCGTATAAAAGCGCCCGGAGTGGCGGGCCTCCAGGGCGTGGACGGAGTCCACAAGGTCGCATGGGGCGGAGACGGCAACTGCGGCGCTGATTTCCTTCGGCACGCGGGAGGGCGCTTCACCCAGATATTTCAGGGTCTGGTTGCCGCCCATGCTAAAGCCCACAAGGGCAATGGAGCTGTAGCGGTCAAAGGACAGCGCGTGGGTGACGGTGGTGTGCAGGTCGTCGGTTTCGCCGCTGTGGTAAAAGCGCGGGGTCGCGTTCATTTCACCGCCGCAGCCACGGCAGTTGCGCGCCAGCACGTCCCAGCCTGCGGCATTGAGGACGCGGGCCATGCCGCGGACGTATTTGCGGCGGGAGTGGCCTTCCAGCCCGTGGGTGATAATGGCAAGGCGGCTGGTGGTGGCGGTGTGCTCCGTGAAGCTCCAGTCCAGCAGCAAAAAGTCGCCGTCCGGGGTGGGGATGCGTTCGCGGACATAGTCCACCTTCGGCGTGGGACGCATCAGGGACGGGGCAACGCTTTGCACATGCGCATTGGCCAAGAGCGTTGGCGGTGCATAGTCGGGTATGGGCAATACTGGCATTGTTTCGGCTCCTTGAAGTCAGGCAGGGTAGCCATGTCGGCCTGCGCGGGCAAGTGATGAATCGCTCCCACTGCGCCAGCGCCCCACCACGCCCCGTAGAATGACGATTGCCCTGCGGGGCGAGGTTTCGTACTATGCCCGGGCATCCTACTTCCAGGAAGTTCAATCAACTCTGATACATGCCCTAGGGGCGGAGGACTGCATCATGCAACTGACCACTGTGCGTATCGACAAGCCCGAAGAGATGAACTTCATCCTCGGCCAGTCCCATTTCATTAAGACGGTGGAAGACATCCATGAGGCTGTGGTCTCCACGGTACCCTTTGCCAAGTTCGGCCTCGCCTTTTGCGAGGCGTCCGACAAGCGCCTTATCCGTCTGACCGGAACCGACGAAGAATGCGTGGAACTGGCGCGAAAGAACGCCAAGGCCCTGTCCTGCGGCCATGCCTTTATCCTGTTCATGAAGGATATGTTCCCAATCAACATCGTCAATACCATCCAGAACGTGCCCGAAGTGGTGCGCCTGTTCTGCGCTACGGCTAACCCCACAGAGGTTATCGTGGCCGAAACCGAGCAGGGGCGCGGCATTATGGGCGTTATCGACGGCTATGCCTCCGCAGGCGTGGAGCGCGAAGACGACGTGGCCGCGCGCAAGCAGTTCCTGCGTACCATCGGCTACAAGGCCTAACCCGGCGCCACCCGCGCGGGAGTGCGTTGTGGACCTGGGCGGCAGGCGGCTCACAGCCCGTCGCCGGACCGTGGCGCGGGCAGGGGATTTCCGGCTTCTGCATACCGAAAACGAAAAAACGCGGCGCATCCCTTTGGGGACGCGCCGCGTTTGCATGTGTCTGCCGCGTTTGCCTTTAATCGGCGGGCAAAAGCTCCGTATACAGCGTTACCGCCACCATGTTGTCCACCAGTCCCATTTTGTGGAAGGTGCCTGAGCCGACGCCGTAGGCAAGGCGGTCGAGGTCAAAGCGCCCCTGAAAGCCCAGCACGGGCTTGCCCTCAAAGTCGGGCACCGGGTGCGGCTTTTGCCCCAGCACCGTAAACGGCAGCGTGATGTCATTGCTGGTTTCCTTCAGGGTGAAGGTGCCGCGCGCTTCAAACCAGCCATCGCCACGGGCGACAATGTCGTCACTGACAAAGCTCATGCGCGGGTACTTGGCGGTGTCAAAAAAGTCCGCCGTCTTTAGGTGTGCGTCGCGCTTGGCAATGCCGGTGTTGATGGAGTCAATACCAATGGAAATGTCGATGACGCCCGCTTCGGGATGCTTGGGGTCGAAATTGATGGTCCCCGTAATGTCATTGAAGAACCCCGTCACCTTGCCCACGATGTGCGTGATGGTGAAAACGGCCTGCGAATGGTCCGTATCCACGCTCCAGTCCCGGGCAAAGGCGGGGCTGGCGAACAGAACGCACAGGGCGATGGTCAGGCAGGCGAAACCGCGCCGAATATGAGGCATAGTGCTTCTCCTTGTGGAATGCGGTTGATGGACCTTCCGCCAGTATACCTCAAAGCCAGCCCCGTGGACCAGCCCAATCGGCAGCGGCGGCCATGCACTGGTTGTTGTTTCATGGCGGGCTTTTGGCTATGTCTTACGTCCCCATGATGGAATTTCAGCAAGGAGACCACAGCCCATGACCATGGAGTACGCATTCACACTCCTCGAAACCCACGCCACAGTTGGCTTTTGCGCCTGCCTGCCCAAGGAGGAGATGACGCTGGACGCCATGCTTGCGCATCTGCGCGCCGCGCCCATGGACGACGCTATGCGCCGCGCCGCGTTGCGCCATGTTGCGGCCTCTGATGCAGCCGAATTGGCGGCCCTTCTGGAGCAGATGAGCGCTGACCCCGTGGTGACGGGGCTTCTCCGCGAAGCCGTGCAGGGGAGGTCCGATGTCGCTCAGCGTCTCGGGCTGTCTGGTCCCGCCACGCCAGAGGAGCAGGCGGTGTCTCCCCTGGTGGACCTGCGCGCCGGCCAAGGGCCGGAGGCCGACCTGCACCGCAAGTGGGCCATGGCGTTTCAGGCGAATATTGCTGACCACGCGCCGCTGGAGGATATCCGCCGGCAGGGGCTGGACGTGCCGTACGCCGCCGAAGTCGTGGCAACAGCGGGGGACGAATTCGCCCATGTGGCGGATGTGCGCCAGGCGCTCGCCCTGCGCCCCGCCGAGGAGCGCTATCCCTCGGCGGCGGAGACCGCGCGACGCGCCGAAGCCGCGCTGGAGCAGGCCGGGGTGCCCCTTGGCGCACAGGCGCGGCATATGGATTCGCTGTCTCCCGTAGGGCTGGTGCGGAGCTGGGAAACGTCTATCCGTGTCCGCAATGGCGCGCTGAACTACGCTGTGTCCGGCCAGCATATGTCCTATGGACGGGGCCTCGCCTTTGACGCCGCACAGGCCGCGCTGCTTATGGAGATTGTGGAGCGCTATTCCAGTTGGGTGAGCGTGGAGAACCTCGCGCTTCCGGACTGCGCTTCGGGGCGGGAGCTGGTCCGCGCGCGCCGCTCGGACCTTCTGGATCAGGGCCGCGCCGCGCTGGACCCGAACGATCTCCCCCTTGATGCTTCTTATAGTAATGAGCCGCTGCACTGGCTCCCGTGCGAGGACGCGGGCGGGGCCACGGTGTATGTTCCGGCGCAGTTCATCGCGCTATTTGTGAACCTTGACGAGCAGGGATTCTTCGGCGGACTTGGCTCAACCGGGCTGGCGTCGGGGAATACTGTCGAGCAGGCGCGCCTTGGGGCGCTTCTTGAAATTATCGAGCGCGATGCGGAAACCACCACGCCTGTGGACTCGCGCACGTGGTTGCGCGTGCGGTCGGATGACAAGGACATCGCGGCCTTGCTGGCGAAGTACGCCCGCCGCGGTGTGGACGTCCTCCTGCAGGAATGTACCAGCGAACTGGGTATCCCGTGCTACAAGGCTTTTGCCATCGGCCCGCAGGGGCAGGTGGTGAAAGGGGCCTCGGCCAAACTCTCGGGCGCACGCGCGGCGCTGTCGGCCATTCTTGAAGTGCCGTATCCCTTTCCCTTTGGGCCGCCCTCAACGCCGGGCCCGGAGGAGCTTGAGGTGGTCACATTGGAGTCCCTGCCGGATTTGTCCACCGGCAGCATCGCCACGGACCTCAAGCTGGTGGAGGAGACACTTCTCCGCAGTGGACGGACGCCGCTCTATGCCGATCTGACGCGCAAGGACCTCGCTTTGCCCGTCACGCGGGCCATTGTGCCGAGGATGGAACTGCTCCCCGATTTCGACCGCTATTCGCGCATAAGCACCCGTCTTCTCAGGAAGTTTCTCGCGTAACACGTGGAGGCGTAAGCGGGCCACACAGAGAAAAGTGCAACAATTTGCCCAAAAAGAGGGAAAAGCAGTTGACGCGGGGAGGGCAATCACCTAGAAACGCTCTCCGCCGCGAGGGAAAACCTCAGGGGCCTTTGAAAAGCCAGAATTGACCGGGATGCGTAAGCATACCGGGTGTGTGTTCACAAAGCGGTCGAAAGAACGCTAACACATTGAAATTTTGGAAAATGTTGAGAAAGTGCTTGACGGGCCGCTCGGGTCCGCCTATACCGCCTCAACACGCTGACGGCAACGCCGACAGCGACTTTGAAAAAAGACGAAATGAGGGGTTGACGAAGCGAATCGCTTCCGATAGTAACTGCCCTTCGCGACTGACGGAAACGTCAATTGCAAAATGGATGTTGACGCAGCGGGCAACGCTCGCTATGTTTACATTTCGCCGAATGA
>NZ_JBJDSB010000005.1:0-259638 GCF_044987625.1 Desulfobaculum sp. SPO524
CGAGAGCCGAGAGCCGAGAGCCGAGAGCCGAGAGCCGAGAGCCGAGAGCCGAGAGCCGAGCAGACCCCAAACCCCAGCGTCAACAGCGTATTCGCGAAAAAATGCGCGCGGGTTGCCTTTTTCCATGTGGCGCAGTACGGCAAAGGCCGCCGACCATCCCGACGCGGCGCGCCGCCCCAGCGGGCGCGTGCCAACGGTTCACCCCAAACGCCGGTGCCAGCATCATGCATGTTCTCCTCACCGCCATCCGCCGCCTGAGCGGCCTCGTCAATACCCTGACCGAAGGGGCGCTCATGCTCTGCGCCGTGGGGATGGTGGCCGTCATCAGCCTGCAGGTCTTCTGCCGCTACGTGCTCAATGATTCCCTGTTCTGGTCGGAAGAGCTGGGGCGCATGCTCCTTGTCTGGCTCACCTTTTTAGGGGCGTGCGTGGCCTATAAACGCGGCGCGCACATCGGCGTAGACATCCTGACGGAGCGCCTGAGCGGCCACCCTCGCCGCGCGGCTCATATTCTGGCGCATCTGGTGGCGCTGGCGTTTTTCGCGGTGCTTATCACCTCCGGCATGCGCGTGCTGGACTTTATGCAATACCAGCAAACCGCGGCCCTTGGCATAACCAAGCAAATCCCCTTTAGCGTGGTGCCCCTGAGCGGCGCGGTGCTGTTTCTGCACGGTCTGGCCTTTTTGCTGGATGACCTGTTCGGCGGGGGCAAGGCATGACCTCCCTGCTGTTCGTCGCCCTTGTGGCGCTGTTTCTGCTCAACGTCCCCATCGCCATCGCCATCGGCGCGGCCTCCGTTGCCGTGTTTGCCCTTCAGGGCGACACCGGCCTTATGGTGGCGGTTACCCGCATGTACGCGGGGGCGGACTCCTTTCCGCTTATGGCGGTTCCGCTGTTTATGATTGCGGGGCAAGTGATGGAGGCCGGCGGCATTTCCCGGCGGCTTATCGCGTTTGCCGAAGCCCTTGTGGGCTGGCTGCCGGGCGGGCTGGCCGCCGTGTCCATCGTCTCCGCCATGTTCTTTGGCGGCATCTCCGGTTCTGCCGCGGCAGATACCGCCGCCGTGGGCGGCATGCTCATCCCGGCCATGGCGCGCAGTGGCTACCCGCGCGGCTTTGCCGGAGCGGTGCAGGCGGCTGGCGGCTCCATCGGCGTCATCATCCCGCCCAGCATCCCGATGATTGTGTTCGGCTTCCTCACCAGCGCCAGCATCGGCAAGCTGTTTGCGGCGGGCATTCTGCCCGGCCTGCTCATGGGGCTGTCCCTCATCACCGTGGCCGTGGTCCTGTCACGGCGCGGCGGCATTGAGGGCGGCGGACGGCTGCGCCCCTTCTCCCTGCGGCATATTCTACGCACGGGTCGCAGCGCCCTGCTCGCCCTTGGCGCGCCCGCCATCATCCTTGGCGGCATCCTCGGCGGCGTCTTTACCGCCACGGAGTCCGCCGCCGTGGCCGTGGTCTACGCCCTTTTCGTCGGCATGGCCGTCTACCGCGAATTGCGTCTTGCCGCCCTGCCGCGCCTGTTCATCCACGCGTCCATCACCGCCGGCGTGACCATGTTCATCATCACGCAGGCCACGGCGTTCTCGTGGCTGCTGACCATTGAGCAGATCCCGCAGGACATCACCTCCGCCCTGCTGACACTGACGGACAACCCCATCGCCCTCCTGCTGCTGGTCAACATCATCCTGCTGGCGGCGGGCACCTTTGTGGAAACCACCGCCGCACTTATCCTGCTGGTGCCGGTCATCCTGCCCATGCTGCCGAACCTCGGCATCGACCTCATCCACCTTGGCGTCATCGTGGTGGTGAACCTTGCCATCGGCATGCTGACGCCGCCCCTTGGCATCTGCCTTATCGTCTCCTGCGGCATAGCGGGGACACGCCTTGCGGACATCAGCCTGCGGGTGTTGCCCTTCCTGCTGGTGCTCATCGTTGACCTGCTGCTGGTGACCTTCTGGCCACCGCTGACGTCCTTCCTGCCCAGCCTCATGGGCTGACCAAACGAAAAACGCCCCCGCCGGAATCCATCCAGCGGGGGCGAAATGTTTTGGACGCGCGGCGCTAGGACCGCAGCAGCACCACGGTGTGCTCGTCAATGCCCTGCATCACCATCACGGCGCACACCACGCCAAGGACGGCGCACACGCCCCACACGCTCCAGCGCAGGGCCGGCGAACGCTCGGCCAGTGCCCGGTCCGCACCGCGAAAGGCGCTGACGATAACGTCGCAGGCAAGGGCAAAGGGCGGAAAGCCCAAAAAGCCCAACACCGGCATCTCAAAGATATGCAGCACGTCCACGAAGGGGATGGCGTAGTACCACTTGGCCCCGGCCCAGTAGTTCCAGCACTCCCACATGCCGCCGCACAGAAAACCCGCCACCAGCACGAGAAGCAGCCGGCGCGGCTTGCCAAGAAGCAGGAGCCGCAAGTGCGAGCGCGCGCGGAAGCCGTAGAGCACAGGCTCCAGCAGAAAGACCGGAGCGCCCCAGATGAGCGGAAAGCAATACTTCGGCCACGCGAGCGGCAACACAAGGCAGGCCACGCCAAGGGCGAACATGGGCCAGCGCCACGGGGCAACGCGCAGCGGCGGCCACTTCACATCCTCCCACAGGCCAAGGAATTCCAAAAGCCGCCGCGTCACGGACAGCGCAGGGAGCACCGTGGCGTAGGCCAACACGTACCCGCCCCAGCGGATGGCCGTCTCGCGCGGCAGACCGATGTAGTACCAGTTGCCAAGGCGAAAGTTTGCGGCCTCGAAGGCGAGCCACACAATGACCGACAGCGGCAACAGCGCCCAAAAGCTGCGCGGGCGCTCATACAGCGTGGAATAGCCGCCCATGACCACAAGCAGGGACTCCGCCCCAAAGATGTACGGCCACCACGCAAACAAAAAATAATAGGTCAAAAACGGCTCTTGCCGGAAGCTCATCCCGGCGGAAGCACTCACAAAGGCGGCGGCGGAAGCGGCCAGAACCACCACGGCCGTTCGCATCGGCGTCTCGTTCACGCTGTTTCTCCTCGTGGATTCATCATTTGCGCCCGTCACCGGACAGGGCTTCCAGCACCTTGATGACGGCGGCGAAGTCCATGTCGCCAAGGCCCGTTGCCGCGCCCGCCGCGTACTGCTGCGCCGCCGCATGCGCGGCCGGGGTGCTTGCGCCGGTGGCATGGGCCGTATCCAGCACAAACTTCATATCCTTATTCATATGCCGCAGGGGGAACTGCGCAGGGTAGGCGCCGTCCTGAAACATCTGCTCCTTCAGGGCGTACAGCCCGCAGGCCAGCGGCCCCGACGTGACGGCGTCCAACAGCACGGCATCATCCACGCCGCCCTGGCGGCCAAAGTTCAAAGCCTCGCCAAGGCCCTGCATCATAACCCCAAGCAGCAGATTCACGGCCATTTTGGTCATGCTGCCCTGCCCCACGCCGCCGCAGTGAATCACCTTGCGCGCCATGGTCAACAACACCGGACGCAAGGCGTCCACGGCCTCCTGCGGCCCACCGGCAAGGACAAGCAGGCTCCCCTCTTCCGCCGGACGGCGCGAGCCGGAAACCGGGGCGTCCACGTAGGTGACCCCAAGGGGCCGCAGCGTCGCGGCAATCTCGCGGGTAAATTCCGGCGACAGCGTACTCATGTTGACCACGGTCTTGGACGCATCAAGGCCCATGGCGCAGCCTTCCTCGCCGGACAACAGAGCGTAGACGGCCTCCGGCCCGGTGACCATCATCACGACGATGTCGCATTTTTCCGCCAGTTGGCGCGGCGTTTCGGCCACCATCGCGCCCAGCTCGCGCAGCATGGCGCATTTCTCGCGCGAGCGGTTGTACACCACCAGCGGGTACCCTGCCCGCAAAATATTCTCGGCCATGGGCCTGCCCATCAGGCCAAGCCCCATGAATCCTACGCGCGGCTTCATGCTTCTTCTCCTTTTCGCCACCTGCCACGCCCCCAGCACATTTGTACATTCCGGGGAGATTACGCGCAGAGAGGCGTTGCATTTCCTTTCAGTTCTCGTCACACTGCATTCAGGATCACGGCAACTGTTTGCTCAGGAGCAACCCATGCCAGAGTATCCCATGCAGGAACACGCTCTCGTCGTGGACGACAATCCCATCATGTGCGAAACCCTCGCCCGCTCGCTGACGGACGTTGGGTTTAACGCCGCCTCACGCCACTCCGCCCAGAGCGCGCTGGACGCGGCCCAGCATTCGCCCGTGGCCCTCGCCTTTGTGGACGTTCGCCTCGACGGGGCGGACGGCATGGCCCTTGCGCGGGAGCTGCGCGCCATCAACCCCGCCACGGAGGTGGTGTTCATCAGCGGCGTCGGCACCTCGTCCGACCTGATTCAGGCCATGCAAATCGGCGCGTTTGACTACCTCATCAAGCCCTTTTCGCCCGATGACCTGCGCCTGACGCTGGAGCGCTACACCGAGCGCCGCGCCCTCAAGCGCCGCATGGAGCGCGCCGAGCAGCGTCACACCACACTGTTGCATAACATCCCCCTGCTTATCTACCGCCTTCGGGAGGACTTCTCGCTGGCCTTCATCAACAAGGCCTGCTCCGTAGTGCTGGGCTATGACCCCGACGAAGCGACACGCCATGACAACTGGTTCCTCAGCCGCATCCGCATGGGCGACCGCGCCCGCGTGCGCGACGTGCTGACGCGCGCCTTTGCCAGCGCCACCCCCCTGACGGTGGAATGCCGTATGGCGCACAAATCCGGCTACAACGTGCACGGCTACATCAAGACCATGCCCGGCCCCGCCGCCGCAGGTGCAGGCGAACCGCGCCTTTTGGACGGCATCTTTGTGGACATATCGGAGCGCGTGCACATGGAGCGCACCGTGCTGCAGGACGAAAAGCTCAAGACCATCGGCGCCATCTCGGACGAAATGGCGCACGAACTGCGCAACCCGCTTATGGCCATCGGCGGCTTTGCCCGTAGGCTGCACGCCAAGGTGCCCGACATGCCGGAAACGGAAATCATCCTGCGCGAATCCCGGCGGCTGGAAAACCTGTTGGACCGCATCCGGGGGTATCTGGACCCTGTGGATATCACTGCCGAGCCTTTGCACATCCCACCCATCGTGTCCAGTTGCCTGGAGCACCACCTGCCTGTGCTGGAACAAACCGGCATCACGGCTGATATTGAGCTGGCGGACATGCTGCCCCGAGCCCTTGGCGACCCGGAGGCCATCTGCACCATCCTTGGCATTTTGCTGGGGGACGCCAGCAAGGCCCTCGCCAAGCAGGGCAAGCTGTCCCTGCGCACGCTCTCCACGCCAAAGTCCGTGGATATCCGCATCAGCTACGCCCTTGCCGACATCCGCGACATTGACCCGGAGCGCCTGTACCTGCCCTTTGAGGAAGGCGGCTTCGGCCTGCCACTGTGCTACAAGCTCATCAAAAACATGGACGGCCTCATGCGCGTACGGCGCGAAAATGGCAACGCCGTGTTCACCATTTCCTTACGCCGCACCTAGCGCCCTTGGCCAAGGGCGCCGAAGCAAGCCCGCGCCTTCCCCTTGGCGCGGGCCGCTTTTTTGCGTACTGTCTACAATGACGCCCTTTCCCCTCAGCCATGGAGCCTTGCATGTCGCAATACCCACAAATCCTTGGTGTTTTCTCCCGCACGCAAGCCGCAGGCGTTGGCCACGGCGCAACACAGGGTGAATATTCGCAGACCACCTACTGGTATGTCCGGCGGCTGGACGATGACGAATACGAAGTGCAGCCCCTGAACGACCACCACGTTCCGTCGGGCCTGCGAAACTCCATCACCAAGGGCGACTTCATCTCCGCCTATGCCCCGGAACCCCGATTTTACGAGCAAAACACCGTCCCAGCCATCAAATCCCTCCAGCAAAAAATCCGCAAAGGCGAAGAAGCCTACGCCGATGGCAATCTGGACGAGGCCGAAAAGGCTTTCCTCAAGGCGCTGATGATTGATGAACTGAATGTGGAGGCCAACATGGGCGTTGGCTCCGTGTACGCAGACAAGGGCGAATTCCACAAGGTCAAGAAGGTGCTGAACATTCTGCTGAATCAGGACGCAACCTTCGTGGCCGAACAGCGTGTGCGCTTCAACCGCCTGGGCATGAGCCTGCGCAAACAGGGCATGAACGCCGAAGCCCTGCGCTACTATGAAAAGGCGCTGGAGTACCACGACAAGGACGAGAATTTGCACTTCAACACCGCGCGCGTCTACTACGACCTTGGCCGCAAGGACGAATGCATACGCCATATCAACGCCGCACTCGCCATCAACCCCAATATGGAACCCGCCCGAAAATTCCTGCGCTACGTCGAGAAAAAAGGCGTTCCAAACAAGTAGTACACATCATTTCCTTTTTTGCTTTCAACATGGCATGCATGATGCTATTGTCTAACAAAAGCTGTTAACAACGTGGCAGCTTTTTCCTCCTTGATGCAGGCGGCTGGGCCCCCCAACCCGGCCGCCTCTTCTTTATCCATCTGAAATCGAAACAGCTTTGCCGCCGCCTCCTGCGCCTGCGCCTTTTCGGCGCAGAAGGCACCATCCGTATCCCATGCGGCAACTCCTGCCCAAAAGAAAAGACGGACCGCTTGGCCCGTCTGCGTGCTGCGCTCTCCGTCCCGCCGCGTGCTACTGCATAAACACCCCGCCCGTTCCGACAAAGCCGGAGCAGTGGCAGTCTCCGCCGTGGCGCTGGCTGTAGCTGAGGCTTTCGCGGCGGCACACCACCAGTCCATCGCGAAACACCACCCACACCCGGCCGTAGTTCCAGCACTCAAAGGTGGCGGAATCGCCGTTGCGGCGAATGGTGCGCGGCTCGCCAAGCAGGGAGCGCACTTCACTGCGGGTCATGTCCGCCTCAACAAAACGCTCTGCGTAGTCCGCCTGCGTTTTGCGGTTTTGCATAATGGCATCATAGCGCGCCTGCGTTTCCTCAAGGGTGCCGAGGATGGCGTCGCGCTCCTGCCGCAGGGGGGCGGCCTGCTCCGGCGGGGCCGTGCGCAGACGCTCCTGCACGGCAAGGGCCTTGTCCTCAAGGCGGCGCGTGGTGTCGTAGCGCTCGCGCATACGGACAAGATCGTCGCGCTGGCGCGCCGCGGTTTGCAGGCGCTCGCGCATGGCGTCGCCATCCACCCGCGCGCGCACCTTCATGCGCACCGCAAAGCTCTTGTCCTTCATAAAGAACGTTTCCTCGTCCACCTCCACCTGCATGGTCGCGGCAGTAAAGGAGCGCACCTCGTCGCGTGTCAGCCGAAAGTCGCTCATCTCCGTCAGCACCTCCACATAGGTGCCAACCTGCTCCACCAGTTTGCGCTTGGCCTGCATAAAGCAAATGCGGCGGGCCTCGGTGCGGGTGTCGTTATCCCCCATCACGTACACGTGCTCCGCCGTCAGGGTCTTCACCTCCGCGCGCACGGTATTCGGGGCGCACAGCGCGGTTCCCCCCGCCAGCACCAACACCAGCGCCATCACCCGGCCCAGGCACGCGCCAAGCCCTGTGCGGCCTTCCGCATGCCTCACAGTTCAAACTCCTGATTCTGCGCCACGGCAAAGCAGTCCATCTCCACGCCTCGTTTTTCCAGAATGCGGTTGCAGTGCTCCACCATCTCATCTACCTGCTCGTCCGTGCGCTCCTGGTTGATGTGGAACATGCCATAGCGCTTCACCCCCGCATCTATGGCCAGATTCAGGGCGTCGGTATACAGCGTGTGCCCCCAGCCGCGGGTGAGTTCATTATACTGCTTGGGCAGATATTCGGCGTCGTGGATGAGCAGGTCCGCCCCTTCGCTGAAGGCGGCGTATTCCTCGGGCGTCAGGCCGCCATCGTGGGCAAAGTCCAGCTCGTTGTCGGTAAGGAAGACAAAGCTCTTGCCGTTTTCCTCAAACTTGTAGCCCAGCCCCTTGTTGGGGTGGTTGAGGGGAATGGATGTGATGCGCATCTCGCCGATGGTGAGGTCCACCCCGCAGGCGATTTCGTGCGTGATGTTGGACAGCAGCGCTTTGTAGGGCACGGGAAAATACGGCGCTGTCATCACGCCTTCCAGCAGGGTTTCCAGCGCGCCCATGCCAAAGGGGCAACCGCGGATGTTCAGTGTTGTTTTGGGCAGGAAGATTGGCTTGAAAAACGGCAGACCAAGAACATGGTCCCAGTGCAGATGCGTAAAGAGCATGGTGTAGTCAAAGCGCCCTTCCGCAAGAAGTGTGTTGCCAAGGCGACGGATGCCGGAACCGGCGTCTATGATGACAATGTCGTCCCGCGCGTTTCGGACCTCCATACACGTGGTATCGCCGCCATAGCGGTTGTATTCCGGCCCGGATACGGGGATGGACCCTCTTGAGCCCCAGCAACGGATATACATGGCAGACTGCACCTCGGGTCCACGCGGCGCGCAGAAAAACACAAAGGTTATGCGGAAACACGCAAGGCATGCAGAACACTTCAATTGTAGCCTACTGGAAAACACCGCGTATTTCAACACGTTTGCTCAGAGTGACGCATAACGCGCCCTGCGTCACCACGCTGCGCCCGCCAACGGATGCGCCAAGCGAGCCTTGTGATGCAGAATATTCATCCCCCACTTTGCCAACATCCTGCAAAAGCTGTATGCTTTTCTGAGTTGTGTGCGCTAGGTCACGCTTTGCCAAGTGGCCGCGCATGTCCAACGCCGGGGGGGAAGGTTGGCTCGCGCCGCCCTCGCCACAGGGCCGCCACCTGACGACTCCTGCCCCGCCGGCGGCATTCATCACAAGCTCTGGACGGCACCCATGCCCTACCGCATCCCCACCGGCCTCAGTACGCCCATCCTTGACGAGCAGGCCACGCTCCTCCGCCTGCGCGGCAATACCCAGTTTCTCACCGAGCTGTATGGCGTCTTTCTGGATGACCTCCCGCCAAAGCTCACCGCCCTCAGCAGCGCGCTCTCTCAGAATGACGAAACCGCCCTGCGCCGCATTGCGCACTCCATCAAGGGCGCGGCGGCAACCATCAGCGCGCTGTCCCTCAAACAGCAGGCGGAGCGGCTGGAGCACGCGGCAAGACAAGGCCGTAGCGCCGAGGTACGCGACGTGGCGCAACGCATCATCTTCCACGGCCAGACCACCCTTGAGCATGTTGCGGCCAGCATGGAGCTTCGATAGCATTGGGGCTCTCACGCCCATTGCTTTCAGCCAAAGGAAGATGCACCACCATGAGCGAAAAAAAGGAAATATCCATCAACCGCGTGGACTGTACCGAGTGTATGGGCTGCGTGGAGATGTGTCCCGACCTGTTTGAATGGGACGACATCAACGAAGAAGTCGTCCTGCGCAAGGAATGCGCGACCGAAGCGGAAATGGCCGAGGCTATCGCCCTCTGTCCGCAGGACTGCATTGAAGTGCACGGTCCTTGCCAAAACGGCGACTCCTAGCCGCCCAGCGCCCGTCTCGAAGCAGCGCGCCGGCGAGGCCACAGGCGCGGCATACCACGCACCACACACAACAACGCCCCCGTTGGATTACTCCAGCGGGGGCGTTGTTGCGCGCGGGCGCTAGGCGGGGTCGTCGTCCCGCCCCGGCGTATGCGCGGGCTTTGGCGTGCAGGTATGGCAGCAACTGCCGTAGATGAATTCGCTGTAGGCGTAGAGGATGCGGCGCTCGCGGTCTAGCTGCTGCGGCGAGCACCGCGGCGCGGGATGGGCCTTCGCAAGGGCGGGCAGGTCCTCATACCGGGGGATGGCGCGCATGCTGGTGCCAAGGGTGGTCCCCGTTGCGGCGTCCAAAAGCACGGCCTCGCGCGTGTCAGTCACCGCAACCAGCGGAATGGGACCGTCGGGGTACAGCCGCGCTGCGGCAAGAACTTCGCGGTCAAAACTGCCGGGCTGTCCGGCCACGAAAAAGAGCAGAAAGAGCGGCGAGCCATCCTCATCGCAGGCCACAAGGTCCGCCACGCGGCAATAGGTTTCGCCGTCCACGGGAAATTCAATGCCCACCTTGGCCAGCAGGCGCTGCGGCGGATAGCCCAGCTCCTCTACCAGCATGCGGGCCATGGCCTGACGGAATTCCTCGTAGGAGGTTTCCTCGATGTCCTCGCCGGTCAGGTAGTCCCGAACCACCTGACCAAGACTTGTTTCGTGCATCCGCATCTCCTTGCCGGGGCGGATGGAGCGCCGGAACGCCTAGGCCTTGTCCGGGGCTCCCGCGCCGGGGGCGTCTTTCTTCTTGCCGTCGTACAGCTCGGACCACGAGAGCAGGTTTTCACCGGGGTCCTCGTTGTCCTTGATGGCCTGCAGAATCTGCTTAAACACCGGCAGATGGGGCTTGAGCTTCGCAAAGCCCACACGCACGGCGACGTACAGCGGGATAAAGATGAAGTTGTTGCCCACTTCATTGCCGATGGCCGGGATGGTGAACGGCAGCGGAAAGACAACTTCGGAGAAGCGCATAACCATCCAGCCGAGGGCAAAGGGCACAGGCCACAGGCTGGAGGCAAATAGCGCAATGTGGGAAAAGAAATTCTGCCCAAAGGCTTCGTTCGCCAGCGAGTTACAGGCCTTGTAGCTGGCCTTGTCCTTTTCGCAGATGGCCTGCACGGACAGGTTGTGCTGGCGAATCATGTCCTGATTGATTTTGGCAAAGTGCTTCCGGTTGAGGAAGTAGGCGCCGGCCAAAGACAGTTCCCCCACCACCGTGCACAGAAGCACCAGCAGAAACATCCCCACAAAGTAGGCTGTCAGCGGCTCAAGGGGCAGCCGAAACAGGGGGATGAACACCGGGTCAAAAAGATAATTGAGGCTGTCGAAGGATGCTAACACGTCTTCCTCTCAGGGCGTGGTCTTACGCGGAAAGTCCGCGGACCTCTTTTGTACGATGTCTTGCCGCCCCGCACAAGTGCGGCGCAGGGCGGAAAAAGGGCCGGCCGGTAAAGACCGGCCGGCCCGGGTAGGGTCTCGCTTTACAGAGCGTGCACTCGCCTAGAAGGGAGGCAGGATGCTGAAGCCCAGGAAGCCCTTGGAGCAGTAGCGCAGGCCAACGTACAGGGCCAGCACGACGAACAGGCGCTTCAGCCAGACGTCGGGGATGTACTTGGAGGTGCGCGGTCCAATCATGGAACCGATAACGATACCGATAAGCTCGGCACCGATGAGGCTCCACTGTACGGGCGTTCCCTTCAGGACCATGTAGGAGGCGATGGAGTTGATCATGCCGATGAACACGGCCATGGCGGAAGTGCCAGCCACAAGGTACATGGGCAGGCCAGCCACGGAGGTCAGGAACGGCACGAGCAGGAAGCCGCCACCAACACCGAGGAAGGAAGCAAGAGCGGCGATGAAGAAGCCACCAATAACCGGGATGAGCGGGTTGAAGTGGAACTCGACGCCGAAGAAGGTGAACTCGCAACGGGTCAGGGTGAAGGTCTTCACCTTAACGCCCTGGGCGGACATATCCACGTTACCGGTCTTCACGCTGTCCTCAAAGGCCTTGGCGGCTGCCTTGGCTTCCTTCTTCTTGTTCTGGGCCTTGGGCGTAGTCTCGTAGAAGAGGTAGCAGCCAAGGAACAGGACGAAGAGGCCGAAGTAGCCGAGGTAGGACTTCAGGCTGATCTTACCGGCGGTCAGCCACGGCACCAGCCAGGAACCGGCCACGGAACCGATGGCCAGCGCGATGCCCAGAGGGGCAACCAGACGGCCGGCGCGGTAGTAGTTGAACGTGGACAGCGCGGCGGAGCAACCCACCAGCCACTGGTTGGACACGCGGATGGAGTCGGTGACGACCTTGTTCAGGGCCATCTTTTTGCCGAAGCCCTTCGCGTAGTCGCCGAGGCCGTAAATGGTGATGTGACCAACACCGGCCATAATGCCGCCGAACGCGCCGACGGTGGAGAAGATCCAGCCAACCCAGATGGCCCACACGAGGCCGATCAGGGCGTTGAGGTTAGGTGCGCCGGGGATGCCGAGGTATCCCTTGGCGGCGTTGGGGTCGAGCTTGTCGGCTGCGATGGCCTGGCTCACAGCGTCGGTCAGGCGATCGGCCCATGCCGCTTCCTGCGTGCACAGCACCACGGCAATGGCGAACAGTGCGAGGAATGCGTGGTTGGACTTGAATTTCACAGTGCCACCCTCCTTAAAGGTTGAAAGAAGAAAAACAACGGTCAGCGCAAAGCGCGCTTCAGCAACATCTTCTGCCCGTGTCGCTCTCGTGCCGTGCGAGATGCCGCATTCGGCGACACGAACTCCAGCGCATGCGTGGTGCATGCCGTAACGCAAGCAGGCTCAAGGCCGCGGTCGATTCTGTCCATGCACAGGTCGCATTTGAGAACCTTGCCCGTGGTCTCGTCCCACTGCGGGATGTTCCAGGGACAGGCAATGATGCATGCCTTGCACCCAACGCACAGCTCCTGATCCACAAAAACGATGCCGTCTTCGCGGCGTTGCATAGCCTCGGTGGGACAGGCCGCAACACACCAGGGTTGCTCGCAGTGGAAGCATGGCATGAACAGGTTCATGATCTTGGGCTTGCCCGCCTTTTTCAGCGGACCTACCGTCACCATCTGCCCCAGACGCGCACCCGGAGGCACGGCGTTTTTTTGCTTGCAATGCACCTCACAGGCATTACAGCTAATGCACCGGTCCTGGTTGGTCTTGATCATGTACTTGCTCACGGAGCATCCCTCCCGTCTCTGGATGAAAAACTGAAGGCCTTCACACCGGCGCCAACAGTGCCGCAAGCGTCCCTGCGGCGTAGGCGTCCGTCTGAGTCTAGGCGGTTAAATCAGTTGCTTGAGCCAAGGTCAATGAGGCCGCATGTGCATGTGATATCTTTCACATGACACAAAAACCCCTTTACATTTCACCCGGAACCAAGCGTGTCCGCCAGCCGACAAAGGCTCGCAGATTCCTGTATGTCTATCATGGTTTGCGTTTCAGCTTAAGTATAAAGGGCAACACGTTCCTTTTTTCACCGCAGCGTCACAAACCGCTGGCATGCGGCAGTTTTCGTTTTGGAAAGCCGCAACCGCGCTCCCCCGCCATACAACAGCAGACCGAACCCTTCGGTCCGGTCTGCCTCATTCTTGTGTTTTTTCTCGCTCAAGAGAGCCACCTCCCGCGCTTTCTGGCGGTCAGGGGATGGTCCGTTGTGGAGGGGGCGGCAGAGCAGCGCTCATCAAACCGGCGCGGCCAGTTGGCGCTCGTCGCCCGGCCCTGGAGTGTATCGTCTCTCGCGCTGTGCGGTCCAAGGCGTCCTCTGTCTGCATATTGCCGTCGTCCCCGGTTGCGGACCAGTTCTGCTGGCTGGTCCCGTTGTGTGGCCTTGGGGGCACGTCGTCCCCCTTGCCATTTACCGCATAAGCTGTCGCCCTGCTTCAGCGGCAAACTCAAAGACCGGTCCGGGCACCGCGCCAAGCAGCAGGATGGCGGCGGCGAGCACCGTCCCCCACACACGGGTCATGGGGCCTTCGTCCACAGGCTCCAGCCGCGCGGCGTCTTCAGGCTCCACAGTGTAGGCGTGGCGCACCAGACTCAGATAGTAATAGATGGCGATGGCCGTGTTCACTGCCGCCACGATGACGAACCAGTTGTACCCGTGGTTCCACGCGCTGGTCAGCAGGAAGAACTTCCCGATGAATCCGGCCGTAGGCGGCAGGCCAACAAGGGCAAAGGCCGCCACGGCCAGCACCATGGCCATATACGGCGAGCGCCGGTACAGGCCGTTCAGGTCGTCCAGCTTCACGTTGCGCCCGTCCTCGCTGGTCTTGCAGATGACCCAGAAGCACGTCAGGTTCATAAGGATATACACCAGACTGTAGAACGCGGCCGCGGCAAGGCCCTGCGCTGTGCCCGCCACAAGGCCCAGCATCACATATCCGGCGTGGGATACGCTGGAATAGCCCAGCATGCGCTTTACATCGCGCTGTACAAGGGCGGAGAGGTTGCCAAAGGTCATGGACACCGCGCCAAGGATGGCGAAAATCAGCGTCACCTCCATACCCGGAGTCAGCAGTGCGGCAAGGCGCACCAGCACGACCACCGCGCCCAGCTTGGGCAGGGTTGCCACGTAGGCCGCCGTCTCGTTGCTGGCGCCCTCGTACACATCCGGGCACCAAAAGTGGAAGGGAAACAGCGCCAGCTTGTAGAACATCCCCGCAAGGAACAAGGACAGGCCCACAACAGCCATGGGGTTATTGGCCCACGACCAGTCCGCCTGCGCAAGGTCCACAAGGTAGCTGGAATGCTGCGAGGCCAAAATGTACGACAGGCCATACAGCGAAACAGCCGTGGCGACCGCGCCGAACAGGATGTACTTGATGCCCGCTTCCGCCGCGCTGCGCTCCTTCGCGCGGATGGGGATAATGGCGTACAGCGAGTAGGAGGAAATCTCCAGCGCCACATAAATGGTGATGAGCTCCGCACTGGACGCGAGGAACATCAACCCAAGGGCCGAAAACCCAAGGAACAGAAAGTAGTCGCTTTCCTTGTCCTTCTCCAGCGTGGGCTGGCGCACGGCATTGAGCGTGCCGATAAAAAAGCCCACGGCAATGGCCAGCTTGAAGAATTGGGACATCATGTCCACCCGGTACGCACCGTGGAAAAGCTGCCCCTGCGCCGTCATGGCGGCAAAGGAGACGGCCACGCCAACCGCGGCACCCCACGGCACCCACGATGCGTCATTGCGCAGCGTGGAATGGCGGCTGATGCTCTGGGCGAACAGCACCAGAAGAATCACGATTTGGAAAAGTTCCGGCAAGAACAGGTCGGGGCGTATGGACACTTGCATTACTCCTGTTTACGGCTCCTGCGTCGCGGCGGCTTTGGGCCGCCCGCCGCATCGTGACGTGCATCAGTCCGTTACTGCTCGGCCACCACTACCGGCAGTTCTGGCGCATAATCGGCCAGCGTCCGCGCTTCGGCAGGAATCTGCGCCGAGCGGACGCGGAAGTCCGAAAGCAGCTTTTCAATGGAGGGGTCCACAACCTTCAGGCACAGCGTGGGCGCAAGGCCGATGTACAGCACCAGCGCCGCCAGCGGCGCAAGGTACACCCACTCGCGGATGCCAAGGTCCCAGAAGTGGCCGGAAGGTACGGACGAGGGCCGTCCCCATGCCATCTTCAGGCCAAGGCGCAGCATGTACGCCGCGGCCACCAGCGCGCCGGGAATGGCGATGCCGCCCACCCAGTAGTTGGCCTCAAACGCGCCGAACAGCACCAAGGCTTCGCCAACGAAACTGTTTGTCCCCGGAAAGCCAAAGCTGGACAGCGTGAAAAGCCCAAAGAAGCCCATATAGATGGGCAGGAACTTTCCAAGGCCAAGGTTGTCCTTGATCTCGCGGCTGTGGCTGCGCTCGTACACCGCACCGACGAGCATAAACAGCGCGCCGGTGGTAATGCCGTGATTCAGCATCTGCATCAGGGCGCCCTCCACGCCCCGGACATTGAAGAGGAAGATGCCAAGGGTCACAAAGCCCATATGGCCCACTGAGGAGTAGGCAATCAGCTTCTTCATGTCGTTTTGCCCAAGGGCGGCAAACCCGCCGTACAGAATGCTCGCCAGCGAAATGGCAATCATCATCGGGGCAAAGTATTCACTGGCGGCAGGCGTCAGCGGCAGGCAGAAGCGCAGGAACCCATAGGTCCCCATCTTCAGCAGCACGGACGCCAGATACACGGACCCGGCCGCCGGGGCCTCAACGTGCGCGGCGGGCAGCCAGGTGTGGAACGGGAACATGGGGCACTTGATGGCAAAGGCCAGCGCCATGGCAAGAAAGGCCCAGAACTGGAAGGTAAAGGAGTACTGCCCCTGCATCAGCTCCGGAATGGAGAAGGTCCCGGTCTGATGGTAAAAGGCGACAATAGCCACCAAAAGCAGCGTGGACCCGGCCAGTGTGTACAGAAAGAACTTGATGGACGCATACCGCCTGCGCGGGCCGCCCCACACGGCAATAAGCAGGTACATCGGCACCAGCATGGCTTCCCAGAACAGGTAGAACAGCACAAAGTCCAGCGCGACGAACACGCCCACGCACGCCGCCGTCATCAGCAGCAGGCACACGTGGAATTCCTTCACGCGGCTGGAGATGTACTTCCACGAGCACAGGGTGCACAGCGGCAGCAGCAAGATGGTCAACAGCACCATAAACAGACTAATGCCGTCCACGCCCAGATGGTAGTTCAGGTTCCACTGCTCCACCCACGGCACCACTTCCTCAAACTGCATGGACGCCACGCCCAGCTTGAAATTGAAGAGCGGAGCCGCCAGCAGCAGCTCACACAGCCCGACAACCAGCGTAAACCAGCGGACCATGCACTCGGTGCGGAAAAACGCAAGCAGCACCGCCGCAACAAGCGGGAAGAAGATGAGATACGTCAGAACCGGATACCCTGCTTCGATCATACGAGTCCGCTCCGTGTCTTTGGGCCTAGGCCCAGAACCAGACCACGGCGAAGATGCCGAGTCCCAACAAGATTGCAAAGGCCAGATAATCCTGAAGGCGTCCGGTCTGCCCCTTGGCTGCGCCGCGCCCAACGCCGCGCACCGTGTAGGCCGTTCCGTCCACCACGCCGTCGATGGCCTTAACGTCGAACCATCCCGCCGAGGCGGCAAAGGCCATCAGCCCCCGCAGCCCCACCACGCGGTAGACCTTGGTCCACACGCCGTCGATGATGGCCAGGGGCCAGCAGATGACCCACATGGCCAGCTTGCCAGCCAGCCGGTACACCCAGTCAAAGTCCAAGTTCCGCGACGGATGCGGCTTGATGATGTTCCGCATGTAGTAAAAGCCAAGCCCGGTGAACCCAAGCAGCATAAAGGCCTGCAGCAGGTGCCACGGGGTGTAGGGCACGTAGCCGACGTCAAAGGAGACGAGGTTATGCACCACTTCCGGGACACCGTGGTGCGCGCCGGTTACCGCGTAGGGCAGCAGATCGTAGAGCATCTGCGGATACACGCCCATGACGAAGCACAGCGCGCTGCTCAGGAACATGGCGATGTACATATTCTTGGGGATGGGGTTCAGCTTTCTGGTCTTGTCCTCAGGCTTGCCACCCCAGAAGGCGAAATACGGCAGCTTGATGCCAACGGAGAGGAACGTGCCCACGGCGGCAATTTCCATCCCCAGCGCCAGCCACGTATGGTGCGCTTCCGCCGCGCCGGCGATGGTCATGGTCTTGGAGACGAAGCCGTTGAAGAAGGGCATGCCCGAGATGGACAGCCCCGCCACCACATAGCAAATCATCACCAGCGGCATGCGTGAGGCCAGCCCGCCAAGCTCGGTGAGCTTGGCCGTGCCCGTGGCGTACAGAATGGTGCCCGCGCTCATGAACAGCAGGCCCTTATAAAGGATATGGGCGTAGGCATGGGCGCATGCGCCGTTCAGCGTCATGGCCGTGCCGATGCCGATACCCGCCACCATGTACCCCACCTGCGAGACGATGTGGTAAGCCAGAATCCGCCGTGCGTTGTTCTCGATGGTCGCGTAGAAAACACCGTACAGCGCCATCACCACGCCCATCACCGCCAAAATTTCCCAGGACGCGAAGGCCCGCGCAAGGACGTACACCGCCGTCTTGGTGGTGTAGGCGCTCATAAAGACGGAGCCGGTCACCGTGCCTTCGGGGTAGGCGTCGGGGAGCCATGCGTGCAGCGGCACCACCGCGGCGTTCACGCAGAAGCCGAGAAGGATAATCCAGTCGTAGTACTGCGCGGTGCTCGGGTCGATGGCCGTAAAGGCGAAGGTGCCAAGGTCCCAGTACCGCAGGAGCAACCCGCCAAGCAGGAACAGCCCGCCAAGGGTATGGAACAGGAAGTACCGAAAGCCCGCCCGTGTGGAGGCCGGATTGTCATTCAGCCACACAAGGAAGGTAGACGCCACGGACATAACTTCCCAGAAAATGAACAGGGTGAAGTAGTCCCCGGCAAACACACAGCCAAACGCGCCGCCCACATACATGGCCGCCGCGATGTGCTGGTATTTTTCCTTCAGGTGCAGGGCGAAGATGAATCCGATGAGCGCCTGCACCGCAAACACATGCGCAAAGATGACCGACAGCTTGTCCACCCGGCCAAGCACCAGCGGCTCATCGCTCCACAGGTAGTGCAGGGGCATGTACACGCCCGGTTCCATGCTCAGGACGCTGGCGATGGCCAACAGCGGTGCCGCAATGAGCATCCACTTCCACCCGCCGCGCGGCCACACGGCAATAAGCGCCGCCACGCCAAAGAACCAGATGGTGGGATGCAGGAAGCTACTCGTCTCTGTCATAGTAGTCCTCGGGCTTGCCTAAGATTGGGAAGACGACCTTCTTGAGAATCACGGTCATGACCACGGCAAATCCACAGCCGAACACCGCCCAGAATCCGGGATACCGGTCCAGACCGAAGTGCGGATGATGCGGATGGATGAAGAAGTTGAGGGCCACAAGGATGCCCAGCGTCACAAAGAGCGCCTTCTTCCACGCCCCCGCACGCATCCGCTGCCAGGACAGCCAGTTGCCTATCCTTTCCTTGAGCATGGACTAGTACCCTCCGAAGACCGTGATAAAGTTCATGAATATCTGGGGATACAGGCCAAGAATCACACTCATCGCCGCGGTCAGGCACAGGGGCACCACCATAACCATGGGCGCTTCGTGCAATTCCGCCACGGCCTGCGCGTCCTTGGGCTTGCCAAAGAATGCTTGGAACGTGATAGGCGCGAAGTAGCCCGCGTTCAGCAGCGTGGAGGCCAGCAGCGCACACAGCAGCACCATGCGGTTGATGTCCACCGCGCCGTTGATCATGTACCACTTACTGACGAATCCGCAGACCGGCGGCACGCCAATCATGGACAACGAGGCCACGGCAAACGCGCCGAAGGTCCATGGCATTCTGCGGCCATACCCGCCCATGTCGCTGATTTTCTTGGTGTGGGCCACCACATAGATGGCGCCAGCGCCCATAAAGAGTGTGATCTTGGAGAACGCGTGGTGCGCAATGTGCGCCAGCCCGCCCTGCACGGCCAGCGGCGTCAGCATGCACACGCCAATGACGATGTACGACAACTGACTGACCGTCGAGTATGCCAGCCTCGCCTTGATATCGTCCTTAGTCAGGGCAATAAGCGAGGCCGCCACAATGGTGAAGGCCGCCAAATAGGCCGTTGGTATCCCGAGGAAGAGCTTGTCCATCACGTCCACGCCAAAGCCGGAGAGCACCACGCGGGACACGGAGAACACGCCCGCCTTAACAACCGCCACCGCGTGCAGCAGTGCCGAGACAGGCGTCGGGGCGACCATGGCCGATGGCAACCAGTTGTGAAACGGCATCAGCGCGGCCTTGGCAAGGCCCGCAATGTAAAGGACATAAGTCACAGTGACGGCGATGGGATGCTCCGCCACCACCTGCGCCGGGAACATGCCCTGCACCACGTCGCCAAGGTGGAAGTCCAGCGTGCCGCACAGCACATAGGTCATGACCATGGCGGGCAGGAAGAACAGCTTGGATGTACCGATGAGGTACACAAAGTACTTCCGCGCGCCGTTAAAGGCTTCATCATCCTGATGGTGCGCAACCAGCGGATACGTGAACACCGAGATAATCTCGTAGAAGAGATACAGGGTGAAGACGTTGGCGCTCATGGCCACGCCCACCGCACCGAAGATGGCGATGGCGAAGCAGAAATAGTAACGCGTCTGCGCGTGCTCGTTGAGGGAGCGCATGTAGCCGATGTTGTAGCTGGTGACCCAGAACCACAGGAACGTGGCGATAAGCCCAAAGATGAGCGTCAGCCCGTCCACGCAGAACTTCACGTAAATGCCGTCCAGCAGCGTGAAGAGCGTCAGGGTCCAGATGGTGCCCTTGAGAACGGAGGGGATGAAGCTCGCCATGCCGGCGAAGGCCACTGCCGCGGCCACGAAGCTGACGCCCTCGCGCGCGTTCTGGTCGCTGCGCATGAACCAGATCAGGAAGGGTGCGACAAGCGTCGCAACAAGCGGAATCAGGAGGCGATAGCTCTCGATGTACTCTGGCATGTGCCTACTACCCCTTCAGTTCGGAGATTTCCTGGCTGTCCTCGCCGCCGAAGCGCTTGACCACCACCAGGATGATGGCCAGCACAAGTGTCGCTTCGGCAGCGGCAAGGCCCATGACGAGCAGGGTGGACAATTGGGCCAGCGTCGCATTTGCCGGGGTCAACTGTCCGGCCGCCACAATGGACAGCCCCGCACCGTTGAGCATCAGTTCCACACTGATGAGCATGCCCACCAAGCTCCGCCGGTGTATGATGCCAAACAGGCCAATGCCCAACAGGGCAAGCGCCACAAGTTGATACAGGACCAGCGGTGTCATCGTGCCTTCCTCCTCTCCCATGCCAGCACCACGGCTCCGGCCATGGCCACAAGCAGCACAACGGAAATAAGTTCAAACGCGAGGATGTAGTCCTGCATGAGCCCCCGCCCAAGCTGCTGGATGCCGACCTCGGCCGGACTGCCGATGGACACCTGCGGCACCTTGATGCAGATGAGCGCCAGCATCACCGCCGGAGCGATGCCGCCCAGCAGGGCCAACACCGTCTGGCGCGCGCTGCGGGACTGGCGCTCCTCCGCGCCGGCAGGAGCGCGGGTCAGCATGATGGCGAAAAAGATAAGGACGACCACCGCGCCAATGTAGATAAGCAGCTGCATCAGCGCGATGAAGGGTGCATTCATGACCAGATACAGCCCGGCCACACCGAACATGGTCAGCACCAGCCCGACCATGGCCCGCACCAGGTCACGCGCCAGCACGGCCATAAAGCCGCCCAGCAGTATGACCACGGCATACAGGGCAAAGAGCATCTTGGCGAAGATCAGGGTATCCATCGAGTATCAGGCCTTCCTCTGCTATGCGCGCAGGTTGCGCGCGTTGGTTGGAATAATTGCCGACCGCCTGGGACCGCGCCCCTATTCCTCGTCCGCGCCACCCTCTCCGGCCTGCTCACGCAGGCGGGCCAGAAGGTCGTATTCAAAGTCGTTTCGCTCGTACCCGGCCAGATACACGTCCATGGAGAAGCGGATGGACTTCACCGGGCAGACTTCCACGCAGGTGCCGCACAGGCTGCACAGGTTGTAGTCCAGCTTCCACTTGGACGGCGTTTTGACGGGCTTCTTCTTGGGCGGCTCCGTTTTGCCCTTTACCTCGCCCACCATCTCCTTGGGGGCTTCGGGGCCTTCCTTGGCGGCGGGCTTTGGCTCCTTCTTCTTGATCACGGAGATACAGCCAGACGGGCAGCTGGTGACGCACAGCATGCAGCAGATGCACTTGGGCACTGCCGGCTCCTTGGGCTTGCCCACCAACTCGATGTGCCCGTGATAGGTATGGATATTGTCGACGGTCTTGCGCGGGTAGTGCACCGTCAGCTGCGGACGGACAAAGTTTTGTCCCGTCACCCGCAAGCCCACGAGCAGACTCCACAGGCCCTTTACCGTGTCTCTCATCGTCTTGACGGACTTGCACGCGTTCATCGGTTCGGACACCTCGCTACGGTCGTCGCCGCCCGCTTTGGGCGGCGGGTGCTGCGGCTAGACGTAATAGTTGATGGAGAACAGCTTCACCAACACGGCGGTAACAAGCAGGTTGATGATGGCCAGCGGTATCAGCCACTTCCACGCCAGATTCAGCAGCTGGTCGAACCGCACGCGGGGGTACGTCCAGCGGAACCACATCATCACAAAGATGAGCGCGTAGACCTTGATGAGGAACCACCACACGCCGTCCATACCCGGACCGCGCCAGCCGCCAAGGAACAGGGCCGCGGCCACGCCGCTCACCACAATCATGTTGGCGTACTCAGCAAGGAAGAACAGGCCAAAGCCCATGCCCGAGTATTCGGTGTGGAAGCCCGCCGTCAGCTCGGATTCGGCTTCCGGCAGGTCAAAGGGGGCACGGTTTGTCTCGGCCACCGCGCAGGTAAAGTAGATGACGAAGGCCAGGGGCTGAGAGGCCGCCAGCCACTGCCATGGCCAGCTCCCCTGCGCCTCCACCACTTCGGACAGATTCAGGGTGCCCGTCATCATCACAACGGACAGCACGGCCAACAGCATGGGAATTTCATACGCCACGCTCTGCGCCACGGCGCGCGCCGCGCCAAGGAGCGACCACTTGTTGTTGGAGGCCCAGCCCGCCAAACACAGGGACAGCACCCCAATGCCCGCAAAGGCCAGAATCAGCAAAATGCCAAGGTTGGCCTTTTGCACCACCAGCATGTCCCCCCACGGAATGGGGAGCAGGGTCACGAACACGGGCAAAAACGCCAAAAACGGCGCGGCCCAGAACAGCCACCGGTCTGCCCCTTCGGGCACGAACAGCTGTTTGGCAATCAGCTTCACGGCGTCGGCCACGGTCTGGAGCAGACCATGCGGCCCAACCTCAAAGGGTCCCGGACGCCGCTGGAAGTGACCGGCAACCTTGCGCTCCATCCACACAAGGAGCACGGCGTTCACGCCCACGAAGGCCGCCAGCAGGACAAGACCCACGACGATCTGAAAAAGCGGCAGGGGAATTCCGTAGATCATCTCGGCTGTGTTCATCGGTCGATCTCCGGGATAACAAGGTCAAGGCTGCCCAGAATGGACACGGCGTCCGCCAGCAGGGAGCCTTGCGCCACCTCGGCAAACAGGCTCAGGTTGCTGTAGCCCGGCGCGCGCAGTCTGATGCGATACGGCGTCTTGGAGCCGTCGCTGACCACATAGATGCCGATCTTGCCGCGCCCGCCCTCGGTGGCGGCGTAGGACTCACCAGCCGGAGCCTTGAAGCTGGGCTTGGGCGCCTTCTTGGCGATGTGCTTGCCGTCGGCCTTGGGGAGCTGGTCCAGCGCCTGTTCGATGATGCGCAGGCTCTGCTCCATCTCCTCCAGGCGGACCATGTACCGCGCCAGAGCATCGCCCTGCGTGTACACGGGAATGGAAAAGTCAAAGCGGTCATAGATGGAATACGGCTCGTCGCGGCGGCAGTCGTAGTCAATGCCCGACCCACGCGCCACGGGACCCGTCGCGCCGTAGCGGCGGCAGCAGTCTTCGTCGATGACGCCGATGCCCTCCACGCGCTTGCGCAGGATGATGTTGTCCGTGACGAGGTCCTTGTACATGGGGAAGCGCTCGCGCTCGTAGCGCACAAAGTCGCGCACGCCCTCGATGAAGGAGTCGCTGACGTCGGCCTTGACGCCGCCGAATCGGTGATAGCAGTAGGTCAGGCGGGAGCCGGTCGGCTCCTGCAGAAGGTCCTGAATGATTTCGCGGTCCGCGAAGGCGTACATGATGGGCGTGAACGCGCCAAGGTCCAGCAGATACGCGCCCCACCAGAGGAGGTGCGAGGCGATGCGGTTCAGCTCGGTGGCGATGACCCGCAGGTACTCGGCGCGCTCGGGCACCTCAATGCCCGCCAGCCGTTCCACCGCCAGCACATAGGTATGGCCCCATGCCATGGCATGCAGGTAATCTGCACGGCCCGTATTGGGCAGGAACTGCCACCACGTCTTGGTTTCGCCCATCTTTTCATGCATGCGGTGGATGTAGCCAAGCACAGGCTCGGCGCGGCGGATATACTCGCCGTCCAGCTCGCACACGATGCGCAGAACGCCGTGGGTCGAGGGGTGCTGCGGCCCCATGTTGATGATCATGGTATCCCGGTCCGGCCCCTGCTCGAAATGCCGGCAGTAGGAGTCACCATGCAACCTTTCATCCATTTTCAGCATATGGCGTCATCCCTTGTTCAACGTGCTCCGCTCTCGCCTCCGGCCCATGCCGCAGTCCCAGCCCTATTCGCTCTTGGCATCCTCCGCCGGTGCGGCCTCTGCTTCAGCAGCAGCTTTGGCTTCGGCCTTGGCCTGCTCTTCCTTCATGGCGGCGAACTTTTCCTCCATGGCCTTGGCCACAGGGTGGTCCGTCGAGCAGTGCACCAAATCCGTGATGCAAAAGACCTCCAGCATGCTCACGCGCTTCTTTTCCGGCTTCATGAGCGGTTTTTCGTCCATGTCGTCAGGCAAAAGCAGGCGGCTGGGGTTGGGATTGCCGGTAAAGGTCACGGCGTAGAAGTCCATACACTCGCGCTCGTGCCACTCCGCGCCCTGATAGATGCCCGCAATGGACGGCACCTGCGCGGCGTCGTGCGGCAGCACCACCTTGAGCGTGATGCGCCCGTGCGCCGAGTACCGGTCAAAATGATAGAGGACGACGATGCCCTCTTTCATATCCAGACAGGTAATATCTTCCAGAAAATAGCCCTCTGCCAGCATGCGGCGCGCCGCGCGGCGCAGCTGCACCGGCTCCAGCACAAGCCGCCAGTTCTGCCCGCAGACGTCCGGGTCGCACATGGCGTTGCAGACGGTGCTCATTTCCTCAAGCCACTGCATGCTCATCTACTCCTCCCCTGTCGGCGGCTCGGGCCACCAGCGGCGACCGGTCATCTTTTCCTGCAACTTGAACAGGCCCTCCAGCAGCCCTTCGGGGCGCGGCGGACAGCCCGGAACGTACACATCCACAGGGATAAGCTGGTCCACGCCCTCAATGATGCCGTACTGCCCCTTGAACTTGAACGGGCCACCACTGATAGCGCAGTTGCCCATGGCGATGACGTACTTGGGAGCGGGCATCTGCTCGTACAGGCGGACAAGGGCCGGGGCCATCTTCTTGGAGACGGTGCCCGCCACAATCATCAGGTCCGACTGACGCGGCGAGGGCCGGAACACCTCCGCGCCAAAACGCGAAATGTCGAACCGCGCCATGCCGGTGGACATCATCTCGATGGCGCAGCAGGCCAGACCGAACGTCATGGGCCACAGCGACATCGCGCGGCAGACGTCCAAAATCTTGTTGGTGAGTTCCAGATTCACCAGAGGCGGCTCTGTGCCGACCTCCGCCTTCCTCAGAACGAAATCTTCCGCGGCCATTCGAACACCCCTTTCTTCCAGAAGTAGACGCAGCCAAGCGCCAGAACGACGATGAAGATCGTCACCTTGATGAGCGGCCACCAGCCGAAACTAAACGGGTAATACGCCGCAACGGGGAACAGGTAGAGAACGTCCACGTCAAAGGCGAGAAAGAGAAGGGCGTAGACGTAATAGTTGATGCCGAAGCGCACCCAACTGGGAGAACCGTAGGGTTGCATACCGCACTCGTACGGCATGCCTATTGCGCCGCGCCGGTACTTGGGGGAGAGGAGCAAGGCACCCAGTATAGGCCCCGCTGCGAACGTAAATCCGAACAGCAGTGCCAACAGGATCGCCAGATTCAACCATGTAAAGACCATCGGCCGCTACTCCTTGTGGCTAAAGCACCTATGCAAAGGAACACGATGGGAATCGGCATCAGAACATTCCGCATCCGATACAACCCGAGTTACTGATTTTTCCGGGTTATTATGTCGAAATCACATTTGTATTCCCCGTGTCAAGAGCGTCTACTTCGATCATCCGTTCACAAATGGAAAAAGGCCTTTACAATGTCAAATCACAGGCTTATTGCTATAAACTTGCGTCGTTTTGCACTGGCGCCCTCTCTCCATGTCAGCCAGGCGTCACTTTTTCCTTGTCCCACCCCTGCTATTGCACTCTATTCACACAACTGAGTAGCTCCAGTCCGCCCGCCAATAGTGCCGCCCCTTCTCACGCTCTTTCGTTTCTTTTGAAATTTTCACGAAATTCACCAAAAAATTTTCCAGACGCACCGAACCCACAAAGACCTCCCGACAAGGAAAACCTTGCATCCCGTTCCAAGAGTCTATAGTGATTTTGCGCCACCGCTCTACGCAGCAAAACCCGAGACAAACGCTATGAATACATCCGACAAACATCAGTCCTTCAAAGACAAGGTCGCGCAGCTCCTTCCCGAAGGTGGGCATCTAAACATGTGCCTGACCTGCGGGCAGTGCTCCGCCGGCTGTCCGGCCACCGGGCTGGAAGGGATGGACCCGCGCAAGTTCCTGCGCATGGCCTCCCTTGGTCTGGACGAGGAAGTCACATCCACGCCATGGGTCTGGATGTGCACCATGTGCCAGCGTTGCGTCAGCGTCTGCCCCATGCAGATTGACATCCCGCAGCTGGTCTACAACGCCCGCGCCGCATGGCCCATCGACAAACGCCCAAAAGGCATCGTCAAGTCCTGCGAAATGGCCCTCTCCACCCCCACGATGAGCGCCATGGGCACCTCGCCCGAAGACTTCCGATTCGTCGTCGAGGACGTGCTGGAGGAAGTCCACGAGACCCAGCCCGCCCATACAGAACTCAAGGCCCCCATCAACAAGAAGGGCGCGCACTTTTTTGTGAACCAAAACTCCCGCGAGCCCGTTACCGAGCCCGAAGAAATGATCCCCCTGTGGAAAATTCTCGACGTGGTCGGCGCGGACTGGACCTATTCCGATAAAGGATGGGCCGCAGAAAACTACTGCATGTTCGCCGCAAACGACGCCGCATGGGCAGAAAACGTTCAAACCAAAGTGGAGGCTGTTCATGAGCTGGGCTGTAATGTCTGGCTCAACACTGAGTGAGGCCACGAATTCTATGCAGTCCGGTCCGGACTCAAAAAATTCGGCATTAAGGCCAACTTCGAATTGAACAGCATTATCCCGTGGTACGCGCGCTGGATTCGCGAAGGAAAACTCCCAGTCAACGCCGACTGGAACAAGGACGCCAAAGTC
Organism: Desulfobaculum sp. SPO524; assembly: GCF_044987625.1. Taxonomy (NCBI): domain Bacteria; kingdom Pseudomonadati; phylum Thermodesulfobacteriota; class Desulfovibrionia; order Desulfovibrionales; family Desulfovibrionaceae; genus Desulfobaculum; species Desulfobaculum sp. SPO524. The sequence goes on from NZ_JBJDSB010000005.1 coordinate 26,613, forward strand.
AAGTTCACCCTGCAGGACCCCTGTCAGATGGTGCGAAAGACCCTCGGCGACCCCCTCGCAGATGACCTGCGCTTTGTGGTAAAATCCGTGGTCGGTGAAGAGAACCTCATCGAAATGTGGCCGAATAAAGCAGACAACTACTGCTGCGGTGGCGGAGGCGGCTTCCTCCAGTCCGGCTACACCGAGGCGCGGCACGCCTACGGTAAGAAGAAGTTCGACCAGATCATGGCAACAGGGGCCGCATACTGCATCACCCCCTGCCACAACTGCCACTCGCAGATTGAGGACCTCGCCCACCACTTCAGCGGGGGCTACAAGACCGTCCACCTCTGGACCCTCATCTGCCTCTCTCTCGGCATCCTCGGCGAAGACGAAAGAGGATACCTCGGCCCAGAACTGGCCGCCCTCTGCGACTAAACCGCCCAAGGCGCCCGCACCAACCAAAGCCCCGCGCTTCATCACCACGCAGTGATCGAAACGCGGGGCTTTTTGCGCGCCCGCCACACCGGGCGCAACGCCCCCGGCCTAACCAATGGACACGTGCCTCCGGCGCAATGCCCCGGCCTTTTTTTGCTCCGCAGGGTCAAGGGCCGTGGGCCCTTAACGATCCCATTTATACGCCAGTGATGCGTTCCGGACGCGCGGCCTCTATCCGGCCCCAGCAACGGCGTCCCACACACACGGCCAACTCCCCCAACGTGGAGGAAAAGGCCACCCCCCCCCTTTTTCGGGCTGGCTTCCAGCCCGAAAACCTCGGGATTTTTAAGGGGTCGCACCCCTTAAACAGCGCTGCTATCTTTATCTCTAAGCCCCTTCGTCCTTTCAGGCCGAACTGACTAAGAGCTAAAGCCGCCGGAGGCAACCTCTTGCCCCACGCATTACGACCCGGCCTATCCCATGGCACCACAAACCTTATGAGTTTCGGCCAGATGCACTCTGGCCTTGCCCTAAGCGGGCGGTTTGCGTCATACTTGCTGTCGCATCTAGGGTGCGCGGATCCTTGGTGGCTGTTTTTTCTGTAGCCCACCGGGATATCGAACGATTACGGCTCCTATTCGTGAACTTTTTCACGATAGAGCCGCCAACCCTTGCGCGCAGCGGATGCGACCATGTAGTTGATATGCGAGAACGACTATCACGCGGATGGCTCAGACCGGCGTCCGCTGGCACAACGTCCGGCCCGCCGTCATAAGACGGCATCCGTCCCATCACCGCGTCAGGAGAGCACACAATGCCCACAAAAGAGGTGTACAGCGTTTGCGGCATGTGCAGCGTCCGCTGCCCGATTATGGTCGAGGTTGACTCTGGCTCCCTCGGTTTCATCCAAGGCAACCCGCACGACCCCGGCATGGCTGGGGGCCTGTGTCCGCGCGGCGGCGCGGGACGCGCGCTGTATGAAGACAGCGAGCGCCCACAGTTCCCCATGATTCGCGAAGGCGAACGTGGCGAGGGCAAATGGCGCCGTGTAACGTGGGACGAAGCGCTGGACTATATCTGCGACAGATTGAAGGGCATCATTGACACGCACGGCCCGCGCAGCGTGCTGTGGTCGGACCGTGGTGGCCCGTTTGCGGACCTGCACAAGGCGTTCATGCGCGGGATTGGCTCGCCGAATTACTGTAACCACGACGCATCGTGCGCGCGCAACGTGCTGCACGCGGCAAAGTCCGTGATGGGCCTTGGGCGCAAGGGCGTGGCGTATGACTTCAAGAACACGAAGCATATCGTTTTGCAAACGCGCAACCTGTTTGAAGCCATCAACGTGAAGGAAGTCAACGGCGCGCTGGACAGCCTGGCGGCTGGCGGCAAGCTGAGCGTCATTGACATCCGCGCGAACATCTCGGCCAGCAAGGCGAACAATTTCTTTATAATCCGGCCGGGCACGGACTATGCGTTCAACCTCGCGGTGATTAACTGCCTTATCACGAACAAGTGGTACGATGCGGACTACGCCGAGCGGCACATTAAAGACTTGGACGAACTGGCAAAGTTCGTTGAGCCGTACACACCGGAATGGGCGGAAGAAGAAACGGGCATCAAGGCGACCGACCTTGTAAAGTTCGTGAAGGAACTGAAAAAGGCCGCGCCCGCCGTCATCTGGCATCCCGGCTGGATGGTGGCCCGGTACATGGATTCGTTTTATGTGTGCCGCAGCATCTACCTCATCAACGCCCTGCTGGGATCCATTGGCGCCAAGGGCGGCCTGCCCATCGTCAACAAGCCCAAAGACTTTGGCCGCAAGGGCCTGAAGGCGTTCTCGGACCTGTTCCCGAAGCCTGAAGAAAAGCGCGCCGATGGCGCAGGCTGGAAGCTCAAACACATCGACGCGGGACCGGGCCTTATCAACAAGGCGTACGAGGCCATCGAAAGCGAAGACCCGTACCCCATCAAAGCGTATTTCATCCATAGGCACGACCCGCTCCACGCCCTGCCGGACCAGCAGCGCGTCAAGGACATCTGGAAAAAGCTGGACCTCATCGTGGCAACGACGTTCAGCTGGTCCGATTCCTCATGGCACGCGGACGTTGTGCTGCCCATGTCCACCTACCTTGAGCGCGAATCCCCGCTGGCGACCAAGAACGGCTTGAAGTCCTACTTCTTCCGCCGCGCCCGCGCTGTTGAACCGCGCTACGACACCCGCGCGGACTGGGAGATTCTGGGCGGCATTGCCAAGCGCATGGGCTTCGACGCCCTCGCTTTCGACTCCGCCGAGGATATGTGGAACTACCAGTTGACGGACACTGGCGTCAGCGTTGAGGACTTTGACGCCACGGGCGAAGTCTGGCTGGCGGAAAAGCCCCTGTACCGCGACATGAACGACTTTTCCTTCCCCACTCCGTCAGGACGGCTGGAAGTCATCTGCGAGAAGCTGGAAGACATGAACCTGCCTTCGCTGAAGCCCTACGAAAGCCCGGAGCGCCCGCCGGAAGGTCGCTTCCGCATTGCGTTCGGGCGCTGCGCACTGCATACGCAGGGGCACACCGTCAACAACACCATGCTGAACGAGCAAATGCCCATCAACCCCGTGTGGATCAATACCAAACGCGCGGCGGAGATGGGCATTGCGGACGGCGACGAAGTGGAGCTTTCCAACGGCTCCTACAGCGCGCGCACCGTGGCCTTTGTGACGGACTTCATCCACCCGGAGGCGGCCTTTGTGGTACACGGATTCGGGCACAAGCTCCCGCCGGAGACGCGCTCCAGCCGCGGCATTGCGGATCAGGAACTGATGGAAGGCGGCCTTGAAAAGTGCGACCCCGCCGGCGGCGGCGTGGCTATGCAGGAGCATTTTATCACCATTTCCAAACCGTCCTAACTGCGGCGCACCCACCACGAGCACCCCGGCCGGGGCTTCCTAGCGGAGGCCCCGGCCGATTTCGTATTGACAAGGGACCCGTCACTGGGACAAGGATTTTGACGAACCACTGAGGGAGAGGACGTTATGCGGCACATACTGGGAACAGCACTTGCCTTGTGCATATTCCTCGGCTGCGCGGCGCAAAACGCCACGGCGGCGCGCCTTCCCTTTGCTCCGGGCGAAAAGCTTACCTACAGCCTACGGTGGGAGGCCATCCCCGCGGGGACGGCGACGCTGGAGGTGCTGCCGCACACACAGGTAAACAACGCGCCGGCGCTGCACTTTCGCATGAAGGCGTGGACCAATGCCTTTGCGGACATCTTCTACACCGTGCGCGATGAGGTAAACGCCTATACGGCTCCGGACCTTGAAAAATCCGTGCACTACACCCAGCGCCAGCGCGAGGGCAGCTACAAGCGCGACATCACGGTGTCGTTTCTGTGGGAGACGGGTCAGGCGCAGTACGCCAATATCATCAATGGTCCCAAGGACCCTATTCTCATCCTGCCCGGCACGTTTGACCCGCTGTCGGTGTTTTATGCGTTCCGGCGCATGCCGCTTAAGAAAGGGGCGCAACTGTACGCCCCGGTCACGGACGGGGTGAAGAGCGTTATGGGCCGGGCCACCGTCCTGCGCAGAGAGCGGCTGACCGTACCCGCTGGCACATTTGACACGTGGGTTGTGGAGCCGGAGCTCCGGCACATCGGCGGCGTGTTCAAAAAGAGCAAAGATGCCCGCCTCCTTGTGTGGGTTACGGCGGATGAGCGCAAGATTCCGGTGCAAGTCTCCAGCCGCGTCATTGTCGGACGCTTCTTTGCCGTGCTGACGGATATAGTTCCGGGGCGGCCACACAGGGAAGACACGCGGCCCAGCACCGCGCAGCAGTCGGCCCCGGCAGTTGAAGGTGCGGCGCAAATGGCTCCGCCAAGGCCAGCCAACTAAGGAACGACGCGGCCCCCGCAAGGCCCCCCAGAGGGGAACGGAATTTTTCTGGCCGCATCCTTGCCCTTCTTGGAACATTCAGTCATTATTGAACAATCAACACATTTCCCCTGTTTTACATAGGCTCCTGACCGCTCATGCACGACATCCACGAATCCATACTCCTCCTTGGCCACGGCGCAACACCTGCATCCGCCCTGCTGGACCAGACGGGCTATACGGTCCGCCACGCTACGGACAACACCGAGGCCATCCGCTCCATTGCGGCACTTCCGCCGGACCTTGTCGTGCTGGACGCAGGAGCCTCGCCCGAGGACATCACCGCCACCTGCCACGCGCTGCGTTCGCAGGCCGCGGAAAGCGACCTGCCCATCCTCATTCTGTCCGACTGCACGGCCCCCAACCTAATGATGCGCACCATTGAGGAACTTGGCGCGGTGGACTTCATCGCCAAGCCCTTTCAGCCGCAGGAACTTCTGGCGCGCATCCGCCTGCACCTGACCATGCGCAGTCAGGGCCAGCTCAACCGCCTGTACCTCGACCACCTTGAGGACCTTGTGGAACAGCGCACGTATGAGCTTCTGCGCGACAATCTTTTTCAGGAAGCCCTGAACAAGCTACTGGGGCTGTCCCTTGCGTCGCTGTCCACCACAACGACCCTGAACCACGCGTTGGACATTCTGCTGGCCCTGCCGTGGGCCAAGGAAGGCGCCAGCGCCGGAATATTCCTTACGCAGGACGATGGCAGCTACCACCTTGCGGCCAGCCGGGGGTCGCGCTCCATGCAACCGCATATGTGCCCGCACATCGGAAACGGTCCCACTCCCGGTCTGACCTGCCTGCGTTGCGGCGAGGTTCTGCACATTATCAGTTCCCCAGGTGAAGCCAGCGACAAAACCGCCGTGGAACATCAGGAAGCCTGCGTCCCGCTGATGCAGGACAACACCTTCCTCGGCGCGCTGACCATCATCATGGACGCGCCGCACAGCTTCGACGCACCGGAGCGCGAATTTCTCATCCATGCGTCGCAGACCATCGCCAATATTCTGCGCCACAAGGACTCCGAAGAGCAGCTGCTCTTTCAGGCGTACTTCGACCCGCTGACGGGCCTGCCCAACCGCACCAACCTCGTACGCACCATCAACAGCCATATTGGGCACTTGGCTCCGGGGTTGTCTCCAGTGCTGTGTATGCTGGACCTGGCGCAATTTAAGCTGGTCAATGAGAGCCTCGGGCACCCCACAGGGGACGCCGTTATCCGCGCCGCAGCGGAGCGCCTGCGGTCCTTCAAGGCCTACGGCATGGTTCCGGCGCGCATTGGTGGCGACGTGTTCGCGGCCTTTTTGCCGCAGGTGGAGGACAAAGCGCGGGCCATCAGCATTGCGCGGGAAATCCAGCGCCGCTTTGCCAGCCCCTTCCCCGTGACGGACGACGGCATTTACCTGAGTTCCTACATCGGCATCGCCATCGGCGCGGGGGAAAGCATGGACGGTGAATCCCTCGTCCGCGACGCGGACACTGCCCTGCACAAGGCCAAGCAGGATGGTCCGGGACGCCACGCCGTGTTCTCCTGCGCCATGCACATTTCAGCGCAGCGCTTCATGCGCCTTGCCAATGACCTGCGCCGCGCCCTAGACAATGACGAACTGGTGCTGCACTACCAGCCGCTGGTGGAGCTGGCTTCCGGGCGCATCCGCGGCGCAGAGGCCCTTGTCCGCTGGAATCATCCGGACCTTGGCATGCTGCCGCCGGACGAGTTCATCTCCGTAGCGGAAAAGACGGGCCTTATCGTCCCACTCGGGCTGTTTGTCCTGCGCCGCGCCTGCGAGCAGTACGCCGCACTGCGGGACAAAGCCGCCCCGAACGGCGACTTCACCATGAGCGTCAACCTCTCCGGCGTCCAACTTAGCTGTACCACCCTCGCCGACGACATCGCGACCATCCTGCGCGAAACAAATGTTCCGCCCCATGCGCTCAAGCTGGAAATTACCGAAACAGCGGCCATGACCTCGCCGGACCACGCCCGCGAACTGTTCACCAAGCTCCGCCAGCAGGGCATCACCATCGCCATCGACGACTTCGGCACTGGCTACTCGTCCCTGTCGCACCTGCACAGCTTCCCCGTGGATACGCTGAAGATTGACCGCTCCTTTGTGTCCGGCCTCGCCGATGCGCACAACACCACACCCATTATCCGCGCCGTGGTCGCCCTTGGGCACAGCCTCGGCATGAGCATTATCGCCGAGGGCGTGGAGGGCGCGGACCAGCGTGAACTCCTCTCCGACCTGCGCTGCGAGTATGGGCAGGGATTTTTCTTCTCGCGCCCCGTACCCTTTGAAAAGTTCGGCGAATAGCCGACATTCCATCCCTCCCCAGCGGCAGGCAACCCCCTGCCGCCCTTGACGAAGCGCCCCTCGCTTCCATGAATGGACAGCACTCTTCGCGCATGGACCACTTTTTGCTTCTGCGCAGGTGGTAGGCAACTCTCCATTCACCAGCAACAGGGGCGTCAATGTCACAGCAACCACCACAAAACACCGCGGGCAGCGGGCAGACGCCGCCATCCGGCCCCGCCGAAAGCATGACGGGCACACCCAGCGGCGCGCCCTCGCACTCCAGAACGCGTCACAGTCTTGACGCCATGGAGCGCGCCTTTGCGCCCACGGACGATATGCCGCAGTTCCACTGGTCCATCCCATGGGCGGACCTGATGATGACCATGTTCATCGTGTTCACGGTGCTTTTCGTCTACGCCAGCGCCAAGCGCGACTTTCTGCTGGCCTTCCGTGGGCATGTCGAACACGAAAACGTGCAGGATATAGACGAACTGGGCCGCCACGAGGGCGAAGTGCCCGTCTATTCCTTCCCCAAGACCGGCATCCATCCCAGCCCCGGCCCGCATCAACTCTTTGAGCGCTGCAAGGCCATCGTTGGCGAATCCGGCATTCAAAATGTCTCCATCGAGATGGAGGGCGACGTTATCCGCCTGAGTATGCACGGCCCCATGCTCTTCGACCGGACCGACGCGGTCATCAAGCCCGAAGGACGCCGGTTTCTCGACATGGTCTCCGGCATCATCGCCAAGGCCAAGTACAACGTGCACGTGCACGGACACACGGACAACTACCCGGTGCACACTCCCAAGTACCCCACCAACTGGGAGCTTTCCACCGCCCGCGCCACACAGGTGGCCCGCTACCTGACCGAGCGGCGCGGCGTTGCGCCGGAGCAGGTGACCATCAGCGGGCACTCCATGTTCAAACCGGCCGCCCCCAACCTCTCCGGGGAAGGCAAGGCCAGAAACCGCAGGGTGGAGATTGAACTCTCGCGCCCGGACCAACCCGATAGGGAGCACTCATGATACGGGCGAACATCATCGGCGTCTGTCTCTTCGGCATCATCTTTCTTGTCTCGTTCATCCTCACGGGGCACGTTGGCGTCTACCTGAATCTGGAGGCGTTCCTCGTTGTCACGTCGGGCACATGCGCGGCAATCCTTTTGTCCTACCCGCTTTCCGAACTCCGCATCGCATGGTCAGTAGCGCGGGGAGCCTACAAATCCCCTGGCACGCATCCGGACAAGGTCATCTCCGTCCTGCTGGATATGGCCATCCGTTCGCGCATGGACGGACTGACCAGCCTTGAGCGCATGGAGGAACAGACCACCGTCTACTTCCTGCGCGACGCCCTGCGAATGCTGGCAGACAACTATCCGGATCACGAAATCCGCGAGATTCTCACCACTGAGAGCATGTTCTTCCGCCAGCGTAGGCAGCACAACGAACGCATCTTCCGCTGCATGGCCGCCTATGCCCCGGCCTTTGGCCTTGCAGGCAGCGTCATCGGCCTTATCGGCCTGCTGACCGGCCTTGGCGACACAGGCGAGGTTCTGCGCTATATCCCCATCGCGCTCATCTCCACGCTGTACGGCATCCTGCTGGGCAACATCGTGCTCTCCCCCATAGCAGAAAACATCCGCAGCAAGACCGACCGTGAACTGCTCCTCCAGCACATCATCATTGAGGGCGTCTGCGCCATCAAGACCGAAACAAACACCCACATTCTGGAAAAGAAGCTCACCTCGTTCCTGACCCCGGCAGCACGCACCGAAGCCCACGACAGCTTCGCAGACATCCGCCGCAAATACCTGCGCGCCGCGCGCCTGCGCCAAAGCGGCTCCCCCGCACCAGCCAGCGCGGCCAAATCCACCGCCGTCGAAACGCACTAAGCCCCACCTCACCCCGCTGACAACACCACAGCGCCGAAGCAACTAAGCTGCTTCGGCGCTGTTTGCGTTGGGGCGTACGGTGGTGGTGACGCCTCACTGCTGTTCCCTCCGGGGGGTTAAGGATTTCATCCTTAACAATCCTCCCATGGGGGTTGGGAGCTGGGCGTGTGGCGTACTGCCCTTTCCCCGCCACCACGCTCCGCCCTCCATATGGGGATTCTTAAGGGAGTCACTCCCTTAAGCCGTCGGAGACCAAAAAACGCACGGCACGGGCACGCGTTGGGGCGTACGTTGGTGGTGACGCCACACTTCTGTTCCCTCCGGGGGGTTAAGGATTTCATCCTTAACAATCCTCCCATGGGGGTTGGGAGCTGGGCGTGTGGCGTGCTGCCCATTCCCAGCCACCACGCTCCGCCCTCCATGTGGGGATTCTTAAGGGAGTCACTCCCTTAAGCCGTCGGAGACCAAAAAACGCACGTCGTAGGCACGCGTTTGGGGCGTACGTTGGTGGTGACGCCTCACTTCTGTTCCCTCCGGGGGGTTAAGGATTTCATCCTTAACAATCCTCCCATGGGGGTTGGGAGCTGGGCGTGTGGCGTGCTGCCCATTCCCAGCCACCACGCTTCGCCCTCCATATGGGGATTCTTAAGGGAGTCACTCCCTTAAGCCGTCGGAGACCAAAAAACGCACGTCGCAAGCATACGTTTGGCCGCGCGGTCAAAAAAAACGGGGAGAGGACTGGTGTCCTCTCCCCGCTGGAGAATCGGTATCTGCGCCCTTGGGCGGCGCGGATTAGATAATGCGCTTACGGATATTCGTGACGAAGATTTCCGCAAGGATAACGATGGTGAAGATACACAGCAGGATAACGCCCACTCGGTCCCACTCAAAGAGGTTGAGGGCCGTATCCAGTGCCATGCCGATGCCACCTGCGCCGACAAGGCCGATGACTGCGGATTCACGCACGTTGATGTCCCAGCGGAAAAGCAGAATACCCCAGAATGCGGGGGCGACCTGCGGCCAGTAGCCCTTGAGGAGCACTGTAGGCCACGGAGCGCCCGCGGCTTTCAGGGCTTCGACGGGGCCTTCCTTGGCCTCTTCCAGCGCTTCGGCGATGAGCTTGCCGCAGAAGCCGACGGACCTGAAGCCGATGGCGACTGCGCCTGCCAGTGCGCCGGGGCCGAACATGGCCACGAACAGGAGCGCCCACACGAGGGAGTTCACTGTACGCGAGGACACGAGGATCAGCTTAGCCAGCCAGTTCAGCAGGGGCATCTTGGTGATGTTATTGGCACCCATGAGGCCGACGGGCACGGCCAGCACAATAGCCAGCAGTGTACCCAGCGTGGCGATGTGCAGGGTTTCCATCAGGGGGACATGCAGTCCCACGGGATAGTACGCCAGATCAAGCGGCCACATGCGGTTAAAGAGGTCCTGCACCTGCGCGGGCGCGTCGTAGAGGAACTCCGGGATGACTTCAACGGTCCTGACGGACCACATAAAGAGCGCCACCGCACACAGATAGAACGAGAACCGAGCCAGACGCTCGGCCGGGGTAAACCGTTCCCATTTCATCATATCATTCATCGGAACATTGCCTTCACTTTCACCGACAGAAATTCCGATACCATGATCAAGGCGATGATAGAGATCAGGATCGCGGCGAGGAAGTCGTAGTCAAAGCGCTGGAACGCGGCGAACAGGGTGCCGCCGATACCGCCAGCGCCAACGATGCCGACCATTGTGGAGTTACGCAGGTTGGCGTCGAACTGATACGACGAGAAGCCAACGAAACGGTTAAACACCTGCGGCAGCACCGCAAAGATGAGCACGCTCATAAACGGTGCGCCGGACGCGCGGACGGCTTCCACGGGCTTGAGGCTGATTTCCTCGATGGCTTCGGCGAACAGTTTGCCGATGAAGCCGATGGACGCGAAAATCAGCGTCAGGATGCCAGCCAGCGGGCCAAAGCCCACAGCCTTCACGAACAGGATGGCGAAGATGACCGGGTGGAACGAACGGCAGATGCAAATCACCGTCCGCGCGGGCCAGGTCAGCCAGTCGGGCATCAGGTTGCGGGCGGAGCACAGGCCGATGGGCAGGGAGAACAGCACGCCAAACGCCGAGGCAATGACGGCAATCTGGATGGTCTCCAGCATGTTGCGGATCAGCAGCTGCCAGCGCTCAAAATTGGGCGGCACCATCTCGCCGAGCAAGCTTGCGGCATTGGAAAAGCCCTGAATGAAGCGGCTCCACGTGATGTCCAGATACGACATGGCATACAGCGCATAGGCAATGGCCAGCAGGTAGCCCAGCCGCGCCCACCAATTTGGTTTGAAGGGCGTTTCCCTTCGCTCTGCCACCGAACTCATTGCAGCCAATCCTTGCCGCCGTAAATTTCCTGAAGATGCTCGGTACCGAGGGCATCGGGCGCGCCGTCAAAGACGACATGGCCCTTGCTCATACCCACGATGCGGTCGGCAAAGCGCTTGCCGAGGTTCACGTCGTGAATATTGACCACCAGAGGAATATTGCGGTCCGTACAGACCTTGCTGAGCAGTTCCATAATTTCCACGGAGGTCTTGGGGTCCAGCGAGGAAGTCGGCTCGTCGGCGAGCAGAATGTGCGGGTCCTGCATCAGGGCGCGGGCAATGCCCACACGCTGGCGCTGGCCGCCGGACAGGCTGTCCGCACGCTCGTTGGCGAATTCCAGCAGGCCCACGCTGTCCAGCAGGTGGAATGCCCTTTCGATGTCATCCTTGGGGTACTTGCGCAGCCATGCACGCCATACAGGCAGATAGCCAAGGCGACCACACAGCACGTTTTCCATCACGGACAGACGCTCAACGAGGTTGAACTCCTGAAACACCATGCCGATGCGGCGGCGGGCGGCGCGCAGGTTGCTGCCGGAGAGGTTGGTGATGTCCAGGCCGGAGATGCTGATGCTGCCGCTGGTGGGATCGATGAGCCTGTTGATGCAGCGGATGAGGGTGGACTTGCCCGTACCGGACGGGCCGATGATGGCCGTGGTGGATCGTCCGCTCACTTCAAAGGAAATGCCTTTCAATACAGGCTTTCCCGCTACATATTCCTTTACCAGGTTGTCGATGCGCAAGGAGCGCTCTGAGTCATTCTTCATAGGTACGCTGTTCCAGTTCTTTACACGTATGAACCCGGAAAGGCCTTGGCCTTTCCGGGTTTTCACTCCGTCACGCCAAAAGGCGATCGGGTTTAGTTCTTTTTCTTCGCCCGCTTGGCGGCTTCCTTGGCGGCCATCTTCTTCAGGCCATCCTTGTTGTAGTAGGTGCCGGTGGATTCCGCGATGTCGCGGATGATCTTCCAGTCAGCCATGTAGGTGACGGGATAGAAGCGGTCGGCGCCCTTGAAGTTTTCCTGCATTGCAGGCGGGAAGCGGTACGTGTGGAACGCGCCAACAATCTTCTGCACCAGTTCGGGCTTCAGGTTGTGCGCGTAGCCAAAGGAAGAGGTGGGGAACTTGGCGCTGCGGTAAATGATGCGGAAGTCGTCGCGGTCGATACGGCCGGCTTCGGCCATGCGGTCGAACACGTCGGAGGCGACGGGAGCGGCGTCGTAGTCACCGTGGGCAACGCCCATGATGGACTGGTCGTGCTTGCCGGAGTACATCACGCGGTAGTCCTTATCCGGGACAAGGCCTTCCTTGGGGAAGAGCGCGCGAGGAGCGAGGTTGCCGGAGTTGGAGGAAGCGGACGTGTGCGCCACGACCTTGCCCTTCAGGTCCTCCAGCTTCTTGTAGGGGCTGTCGGCGCGGACGATCATGATGAGGTTGTAGCCCTGGAAGCCGTCGGCGTAGCCCTTAACGGCCATGGGCACAAAGCCGGCCAGATTCACGGCAAAGCCGGTGGGGCCGGTGGAGAAGCCAGCGATATGCAGGCGACCGGAACGCATGGCCTCAACTTCGGCGGCGTTGGACTGCACGGTGTAGTACACAACGCGCTTGCCGGTAGCTTTCTCAAGGTAGGCCTGGAAATCGGCGAAGGCATCCCTGTACACTGCGGGATCTTCAACAGGCGTGTAGGTAAAGACCAGGGTGCTCGGGTCGAGCCATTCGGACTCGTCCTTGGGGCTATCTGCCACCAGGTCGCCGTCCTCATCACAATACAATTCGTCAAGCTGACCACGGTTCAGGCAGTCGCCAGCAAAGGCGACACTAGCACTGGCAGCCATCAGCAGGACCAGAAGAGCGGTAAGAAATCTCTTGGCCATCAGAAACCCTCCAATCGGTTGTTTCAAACGGGACTCCGTTCTCGACTCTCGTACCGCGGCTTGAACCCCACACGCCGCGGCCTCCATTACACTGCAACACAGAGGATGCCCTGCATCCTCTTGGCGGGAATTTCCACGCCCGCCTGCGGTGCCCTTATATGATTTCCCCGCTTTTCACAAGATTATTACGATCTTGTATCGGTTTTTTCTATGGCAGGCGCATTTGCGATGCCCGCGAATTCCTGCGATGGTTTCTGCCCATTTTTTGATTCAATCCCCGGCGGCCAATGCCGCGCCCAAGCTGGCGCGGTCCATCACCAGCGCCGCCCTGACGACGGAGGAGACGTTATGCCCCTTATGCAATTGCCCCAGCTGCTCAGCACGCCCCGCACCACCGCCACCGCCCCCGGAGCGCTGTCCTCGCTCTTTACCCATGCGGCGCGGTTCGGGCCACGGGGCGTGCTTGTCCATGGGGCGAGCCTTGCCGCATCCGGCGCACTGGCCCGCCTGCTTGGCGACTGCCCCGGCGATATGGATTGCCGCGCATGGCAGCATCCCGGCGGCGAGCCCACCCTCCATCAGCTAACCGACCTGCTCTGCGCCGCGCGCGAGCACGGTGCGGACTGGATTGCCGCTGTGGGCGGCGGTAGTGTGCTGGACATCGCCAAAGGCTGCGCCGGGCTTTATCACCAGACCGGCGATGTGCAGCAGTACCACGATGGCGAAACCATCATCGGCGACACCCTGCCCTTTATTGCCGTCCCAACCACGGCGGGTACCGGCTCCGAAGCAACGCCCGTCTCGGTGCTCACCAACACCGAAACGGGCGTCAAAAAGTCCTTCCGCAGCCCCACCATGACCGCGCAGGTGGTGCTCCTGGACGCCGAACTTCTTACCGGATGCCCGGCCAAGGTTGTGGCGTCGTCGGGGCTGGACGCCATGACGCAGGCCATTGAATCCTACACCAGCAGATACGCCACGTGGTTCTCGCAAACGCTGGCCCTGCGCGGGCTGACCCTGCTGGCGGAGCATCTGCCCCGCGCCTATGACGCCGCCACCGACGGAGAGATCCCCCTGCCCCATGCCGAGGGCATCCTGCTCGGGAGCTTCCTTGCCGGGGTGGGCTTTGCGTCCTCGCGCCTTGGGGTGGTCCATGGCCTTGCCCACCCGCTGGGCGCGCGCTTCCACCAGCCCCACGGCCTGACCTGCGGCGTCTGCCTCCCCGTTGCCATCGAACTGAACCGCGAAACCATGGGCGCGCAGTATATGGAAATGAGCGATGCCATCGGCGCAGACCTTTGGGAAACCGTCCACGCCCTGCTGGCGCACTTTGGCATCCAGAACCCCTTTTCCGGGCAAACGCTTGCCGACCGCGACGCCGTTATTGAAGAGGTGCTGGTTTCCGGGTCCACCAAGGCCAACCCGCTGCCCATCACGCGTGAGCATGTAAACTGGCTGCTGGACCGCCTGCTGGCTTAGGTCACATGGGCGGGCGCCCTCTCCATAAACGCACAAAGCCCCGAACAGTCTCCTGCTCGGGGCTTTGTGCGTGGTCTCGCCCACAGGGCATAGCGCGCTATTCCAAACGCCCTTTGCCGCGCAATGTCTCGCGAATGGTTTGGGTGACGGTCTCCCACGTCATGGGCTTGCCCACAAAGGCGTCCATCCCCGCACCAAGGAAGCGTTCCACATCCTCGTTGGTGCTGTAGGCCGTCATGGCAATGATAGGAATCTCGCAGTCCAGCACCCCGGATTCCTGCGTCCGGATGCGGCGCGTGGCCTCGTCCCCATTCATCCCCGGCATGCGGATGTCCATAAGCACCACGTCAAAACGCTGCTTGCACAGAATATCCAGTGCCTGTTGGCCGTCGCCCACGGTTGTAACGCGGTGCCCTTCCCGTTTGAGAATCATCAGCACCACGGTTTGATTGACCGGATTGTCCTCGACCAGCAGTATCTCCAGTGGCGGCAGCCCCGCATCGCGCCGCGCCGCACTGGCCTTGCCAGCCCCATTTTTCCCACGCTTTATTTCATCATCCATAACTGCCTTGGCCATGCCGTGTTTGCAGAATTGCCCCGGCCCTCTGCAAGCGCCTCCCATGCACGCCATCACACAACGCCTGTCCACCCCGTACCCAACTCTGACAAACACACGGGAATTCCAGACGTTCCCTAGTATAGAATATACATACCGTTTTTTGTCAATGTTTCGGCCAAATCTGCCTGTCCGGCGGTGGCTTACGCCACACCTTTCTCCTGCCATGCACAAGAACACTGCTATTCCAACATGTTGCAGACTTGTCCACACCACCCCGCAACGGCCAAAAGGTCTCCGCAGCGCGCAGGCCGCCTTGATTTATGACTCTTTTTCCTGTGTGGCCATCAACAGATCCCCATTGAGAATGCTTTTCAACACCCTTCTCTCTCCCCACAATCAGCCAAAACCGTCCACACCCATCCGGAATGCGCACCATCCATGCCCGCCGCGCGCGCACTTTCCTGCACCTGCGGCGCTCAGGGCGCTGTCGGCAATCTTACACTTTCCACACACCAAAGTTTATCCCCTGCTATTTCGGGCTGTTAAGAAATATACCTTGTGGACAACCATGTGGATTTTCACCCCTTTTGGGCCCTTTTTTTCTAAAACGCATGAAATACTTGCGTTTTCGACTAACCCGTCAGTTTTCCAACACCCCTTTACCTCATGGCGCTTTTGGACTATGCTTCTAGAAATTATCTGCTTTTCATAAGCACTTCAAATTACTACTGATTTTCTTCCTCTTCGAGGCGTTTCGGCACTGGTGAACCCGGTGCGAATCCGGGGCGGTTCTGCCCCTGTAACCCGCGCCGCCGCTGGCGGACATGGCGACCACCACACCGCCACCCAGCAGCCCCGCGGGAAGCCAGACCACGGTCCGAAGCACTCTAAAGAAAACGAAGCGCCAACGCGGGGCGTGGCGGCTTCGTGTCTAACTCTCCAACGCGTTAGGAATGCAGTACATGCAACCCTGGAAATCCGTTCGTGGCTTTGAACGCTTTAGCTTGTGCGACTGGCCGGGCAAAACCTGCTGTGTCATCTTTCTTGGCGGGTGCAATTTGCATTGCCCTACCTGCCACAATGCCACCATGGCATGGCACCACGACACGCTGCCGACCCTTGACCAATCCGCCATGATGCGCTTTTTGCAAAACCGCACCAAATGGCTGGACGGCGTCACCATCACCGGCGGCGAACCCACCACCGTGGACGGTCTGGAGACCATCCTCGCCGACATCCACGCACTGGGCTATGCCATCAAGCTCGACACCAACGCCATGAATCCCGGCGTGGTGGCCGACATGCTGGCAACGGGCTATGTCACCACCTTTGCCGTGGACGTCAAAGGTCCCTACGAAAAGTACCCGGCCCTTACCGGCAACGCCGTCTCCGCCGAAACGGCGCAGCACAATGTTGAGCGTATTTTCGCCATGGCGCAGGACAACCCCGGACGCTTTTACTTCCGCACCACCCGGGTGCCCCTGCTCACCGATACGGACATCGAAACGGTCCGCGGGTACCTGCCCGCCGGCTTCCCCCTCACCGAACAAAAATACATAGAACCTCGGAGGACGTCAGATGCCCAGACAGATTCTGAAACGAGACGGATGCATGGAGACGTGGTCACTGGAGCGGATTGCGAGTGCCATCCTGAAGGCGCTGCAAGCCAACGGGGTGAAGGATCCGCTGCTCTCCAAGCGACTGGCTCGTAAGGTCGAATCCAAGCTGAGCGGCATCGAAGTCGCCGAGCAAGAGCACGTGCAGGACCTCGTGGAGCAGGTCCTGATGGAATCCCGCATGTACGGGGTTGCCAAGAAATATATCATTTACCGCGAACGCCGCCGCGAACTGCGCGCCCACGACAACGCCTATCTGGATGTGAAGGACACCATCGACACCTACCTGTCGAAGGCGGATTGGCGCGTGGCGGAAAACGCGAATATGTCGCACTCCTTTCAGGGGCTGATGCTGCACCTTTCCGGCTCCATTCAGGCGCGCTATGCACTGGAGAAGTATCCGGAAGAAGTCCGTCAGGCGCACGAGCACGGCTATTTCCACATCCACGACCTGTCCTTTGGCCTTGCCGGATACTGCGCAGGCTGGAGCCTGCGCGACCTGCTGCTGGAGGGCTTCAACCTTGAGGGCCGTTCCTGCGCTGGTCCCGCGCGGCATTTTGATTCCGCCCTCGGGCAGATGGTCAACTTCCTCGGCACGCTCCAGAACGAGTGGGCCGGGGCGCAGGCCTTCAATAACGTAGACACCTACCTCGCGCCCTTTATCCGTCACGACGGGCTGGACTACGAGCAGGTGCGTCAGGCCATGCAGAAATTTGTGTTCAACCTGAACACCACCTCGCGTTGGGGCGGCCAAAGCCCCTTCACGAACATGACCTTTGACCTCACCTGCCCCAAGCACATCCGCGACGAGGCCGTCATCATTGGCGGCAAGCTGCAGGACGCCACCTACGGCGACTTCCAGCAGGAGATGGACTGGATCAACCGCGCATTCCTTGAGGTTATGCTCGACGGCGACTACCACAAGCGCATTTTCTCCTTCCCCATCCCCACGTACAACATCACGGCGAACTTCCCGTGGGAATCGGAAATCGGCGATTTGCTCCTGAAGCTGACGGCCAAGTACGGCGTGCCCTACTTCCAGAACTTCATTAATTCCGACCTGGACCCCGAGGACGTTCGCTCCATGTGCTGCCGCCTCAAGATGGACCTGCGCGAACTGCGCAAAAAGGTCGGCGGCCTGTTTGGCGCGGGCGACCTGACCGGCTCCATCGGCGTGGTGACCCTGAATCTGCCCAAGCTGGCCTATCTGGCGCAGGGCGAGGAAGACTTCCTCGACATCATCACCGAGTACGCCACCATGGCGCGCGACTCGCTGGAGTTCAAACGCAAGCTCATCAACGACAACCTTGAGCGCGGCATGTTCCCGTGGTCCCAGCGCTACCTGAAAAACGGCTTTGACGGCCACTTCTCCACCATTGGACTGGTGGGCGGGCACGAAGCCTGCCAGAACCTCTTGGGCAAAGGCATTGAGACCGAAGCAGGCACCCGCCTGATGCAGCGCGTGCTGGAGCACCTGCAGGAGCTGACCTCCAAGTTCCAGGAGGACACCGGCCACCTGTACAATCTGGAAGCCACCCCGGCCGAGGGCACCAGCTACCGCCTCGCCAAGATTGACAAGCAGCTGTACAAGGAAATCAATTCCTCGGGCAACGGCGTGCCGTACTACACCAACTCCACGGCCCTGCCCGTCGGCATCTCCAACGACGTGGTCTTCGCTCTGGAGCATCAGGACAAGCTCCAGCCGATGTATACCGGCGGCACCGTGTTCCACACCTACCTTGGTGAAGCCGTCTCCGACACCACAGCGCTCAAGAACTTCATCGTCAAAACCTTCACCAATACGAAGCTGCCCTTCCTGTCCATTACGCCCACGTTCTCCATCTGCAACGAGCATGGGTACATTGCCGGAGAGCACTTCACCTGCCCCACCTGCGGTCAGGATGCCGAGGTCTACACCCGCATTGTCGGGTACTACCGCCCCGTGTCCCGCTGGAACAAGGGCAAGCAGGCCGAATATGACGACCGCGTTGTGTTCCACGAAGTCTGCGACCGCTGCTAACCGCGGCGCTGTACGATAAACAGACGCGGCCCCGGCACATCAATGCCGGGGCCGCTTTTTTGTCGCCATGCCACGCTCTGCGCGGTATGCGCATGCCTGACTAGAAGCGCTCGAAGTCGTCGTCAGCGTCTCCGTCCATATCAAGGGCGATGCCGCTGCCGCCGGACCCACCGGAGGATGCCCCGCCGCCACCGGACGCCTTGGGCTTGGACCCGCCACTGATGGGCTTTGCCGCGCTGAGCTGACGGTTGGCCCCAGCCGAACGCGACGGCAACGCGCGGGATGCGCCGGAGCCGTTGCTCTTCAGCTTAAAGAACGCCATGGTCTGCTGGAGCTGTTCGGCCTGGCTGGACAGTTCCGTCGACGTAGACGCCATTTCCTCGGCTGCGGCGGCGTTTTGCTGCACCACCTGATCCAGCTGCTGGATGGCCTGATTAATCTGCTCCGCGCCGGAATTCTGCTCGTTACTGGCGGCGGCAATTTCCTGCACCAGCTCGGCGGTGCGCTTGATGTCCGGCACCATCTTGGACAGCATATTCCCGGCCCGTTCGGCCACTTCCACACTGGAGGACGACAGTTCGCTGATTTCCGCCGCGGCGGCGCCACTGCGCTCGGCCAGCTTGCGGACTTCGGCGGCCACAACGGCAAAGCCCTTGCCGTGCTCGCCAGCGCGGGCGGCCTCGATGGCGGCGTTAAGGGCCAGCAGGTTGGTCTGCCGCGCAATTTCCTCAATGATGGAAATCTTGTCGGCAATCTGCTTCATGGCCTCCACGGTGTCGATAACGGCCTTGCCGCCGGTTTCGGCGTCCGATGCGGACTGGATGGCCATTTTTTCGGTTTCAAGGGCATTTTCCGCATTCTGGCGGATGTTGGCGGTCATCTCTTCCATACTGGAGGAGATTTCCTCAACGGATGCGGCCTGTTCCGTCGCCCCCTGCGACAGGGACTCGGACGAAGCCGACAACTGCTGACTGCCGGACGAGACATTCTCGCCCGCGCTTTGGACGTCGCCCACCACTCCAGCCAGACGCTTCAACATATTCTTCAGGGCGTCGGCCAGTGCGCCGATTTCGTCGCGCTGTTCCAAATCAATGCTTGCATCAAGATCGCCCTGCGCGATGGTCTGGGCAAAGTGCACGCCCTTGCGCACGGGGACCGTAATCGCCCGCGTGATGAGGAAGGCGGCCAGTATGCCGATAACACCCGCCACACCAGCGCCGGTAAAGACCATGGAATTGGATGACGCCATCTGGGCGTCCATCTTCATCTTCTGGTCGTCACGCGCCTCAATACAGACGCTGCGCGCCTCTTCGGCGGCGGCGACCATGCGCTCTGTGGCTTCGTCCTGTTCGCGCATCTTGCTCACATATTCGTTAAAGGAGGCGTAATACTTGCTCACGGCCTCCTCAACCCCCTTTGCGGCCTCAATGTCCACAGGGTCTTTGAAGATGGATTGCAGTTCCTGCGCCTTGCCTACAATAAATTCCACGCCCTCCGTCACCATTTGGAAATAGCGGTCCTCGCCGGTAATGATGACTTCCTTCTCGTTCTTGCGGATGTCCTTAAACTGCTGAATGAAGGTTTCCGCCACATCGGCGTTGGCCAGCTTGGAGTTCAGCTCTGCCACGGATGCGGTTCCGGACTGCTGCATTTTGCGGAACTTGCTGTTCTGTTCGGCGCTGATTTTCTCGCACTGGATGAGAGCTTGGTCCGCAAGGTCGCGCATGGTGTTCATAATATCATCGCGTTCTCCTTGCAGAGACACGTACTCCTCAAACACATCGGAATAGCTTTGCACCTTGTCAATAATGGCGTCGGCCTGCTCAATGTTCACGGGATCGCTGAATGTGGAACGCAGCTCCTTGGTTTCGGCCACGATTCCTTTGAACAGCTTCTCCTGTTCGGCCTTGGACGCATCATCCTGATCCATCATGTACTGGGTCACATGAAGGCGCGCTTCAAGCAGGTCCTTAACAATGCGGTTGACCCCGTCGGCCTTGACCACCCGTTCCCCAACGGCGGACATGCCCCGAATGCCAACCATCGCCACAACAACAGTGAGCACAAGGACCACACAGAATCCGAGACTCATTTTGATGCCGAGCTTCAAGTTCTTAAACATGAAGACCCCTCCGGTTTATTGGTCCGGCCCGCGACCACACGGGCATGCGAACACTACACACTACCTCCGCACCATCAAGAAGTGTTCCAAATATTGATCATGCTGTATGCATTACATTTCAGCATCTTACAGAGCCACCACCTGCACGACACCTGCGCCTACAGCGTACAGTGCGATAACATCACACTGCATTGCGACAAAATCGCAAACCGCTACAGATCCTCCCGCCGCCAATACTGCCGCAGCAGTTGGTAGAAGCGTGCGGTTTTGAGGCCGGAAAGCGCCATGGCGCGCTTGGCGTCGCCCTCCACAAAGGCCATCAGCGAACGAATATACCGCCGCTCCGCGTCCTCCATGACCATGCGCCGATACTCCTTCCATGGCTGACCGGGAAACACTTCCACCGCATCACCGCCGCATGGCGCGGACTGCTCGGCCTGCGCCGTATCGCCCACGGCGCAGCGCGCATAGCGGACCTTGAACTCTACGGGCAAATGGTGCGGGTACAGCGTTGGCTCACTCCCCGCCGCAAGGGCCGCGGCGCCCAGCACCTGCCGCAGTTCGCGCACATTTCCCGGCCAATCCGACGCTGCCAAAACGCCCAAAAACTCCGGGCTGGCCCCCTTCACCGGCTCGCCTGCCTCATGCGCCAGCCGCGCCAGCAAGTACACGGCCAAAGAGGCAATATCCTCACGCCGCTGCCTGAGCGGCGGCAGGCGCAGCACCAGCGACTTGAGCCGAAAGAGCACATCATCGCGGAACGCGCCCGTGGCGGTCATCACGTCGAGGTCGCGGTTGGTCGCGGCGATCAGGCGGAAGTCGCTCTCCTCCTCGTGTGAGGCGCCAACGGGCCTAAAGCGCCGCTCCTGCAACACGCGCAGAAATGTGGACTGCACATCAAGGGGCAGCTCCCCCACCTCGTCGAGGAAGAGCGTGCCGCCGTGCGCCTGCTTAATGAGTCCCGCGCGGGTCGTATCCGCCCCGGTGAATGCGCCGCGCACATGCCCAAAGAGCAGACTCTCGGCCAGCCCCTGCGGCAACGCCGCGCAGTCCACCACCACAAACGGGCGACTGGCCTGCGCCGAAGAACGGTGGATGCACCGCGCAATGAGGTCCTTGCCGGTTCCTGTCTCGCCGGTGATGAGCACGTCCGCCCGCGTCTGCGCCGCGCGCGCCGCCTGTTCCAAACATTCGCGCAGGGCCGGGCTGCTGCCCACAATGTCGCACCCATGCAGGCGCGGCGCACTGCCCGAATCGCGCTGGCCCCGGTACTGCAGCGCCCGGCGCAGGGAGTGCGTCATCCGGTCCAGCGAGCAGGGCTTGACGATAAAGTCCCACGCGCCGCCGCGCATGGCGCGTTCGGCCACGTCCGGGTCGTTTGCCCCGGTCAGGACGATGACTTCCGGCCCGCCATGCCGCCCCCGCAGCGCAGGCAGCATGGCCAGCCCATCGCCATCAGGCAGGCGCACATCCAAAATAACAATATCAAACGCCTGCGCCGTGCTGGCCGCACGCGCCCGTTCGCACGACGCCGCCGCCGTGATGTCGTGCCCCTGCCGCGTCAGGGCATTTTTCATGTAGTCCCGAACAAACGGGTCATCATCCACGACCAGAACCCGCGCCATACGCCTCCCCTTTCTGCTCCATACGCCATACACTGGGCATAGATAGTGACCTTGTATTCTACCGCATCTCCGGCCCTGCGCCAACGCCTGTGCGATTTTTTCGCACTGCCGCCACGCAAAAAAAGCGCCCCGGCATCGCCAAACGATGCCGGGGCGCTCAGGGCGCAGTATCCTTAAAAATGTCAGGAGGATTCGTAATGCAGCATGCTCGTTCCCTGCGGCACGCCGCACAGCCCCGCCACCTTGGGGCACTTGGCCTTAAAGGCAAAAAACGCGTCGGCAAAATTATCTCGCAGGGCCTCAAAATTGCCCTGCCCCTTACTCAGCACCACATCCACCGACGCCATGCGGTCCACAAAGCCCGGCGCGCAGCGCTCCAGCACTGTGCCCGGTGTATCCACGCCCGAGGAGACCACCTCACACAGGTCCGTCATACCCACAAAGCGGGCGTCCTCCATGGTGGCGTCGTTGATAATGGGCACGCCGCGCACCACGTAGGTCACCACGCACCCGGCCTCGGCCAACCGGCGGACCAGCAGGGTGTCAAAAGCAATTTCCCCAGCGTTGTCGCCCAGAATCATCACGCTGGCCCCCGGTGTGAGGCGCTGGCGGAGCATAACGTAGGTGTCATCATCCACAGCGCCGATGTCCTCGCGCGACAGGGCGTCTTCCACATCCACCACCAGTTGGACGCCCGCATCCATGTAGTTGCCGATGATGGACACGCCAAGGGCGGCCCGCAGCGGGTCCGCCTGCTGGCGCACCAAGGCATCCAGCCGGGGCAACAGGCGCAGGGCCTGCATATTGGATTGCTCCTTATACCCGCGGAAGGGGTCCACATCGCCAACGGAGTCAGCCAACAAGGCGTACAGCCGCCCGGCCAATGCCGGGGGCGACAGCGTCAGGTCCAGATTGGCAAATTCCGCCGCCCACTCCTGCACCACACGCTGGTGGATATCCTCACGCGCGGGCGCGGCAAGGCGCGCGCCTTTCAGCGCCTGCGTCAAAAAACACGGCAGGCAATCAAGTGATGTATGCATTCGCTCCTACTTTTCGGGCTATTCCATGAGATAATCGGTCACATTCTCCACATAGCTGCTGATGGCCTGACGGTGTTCGTCAACCATGTCCTGAAACATGAGGCCTATATACATCCGATTTTTATGAAGGGAAATGTTCTTCACCTTGCCCGTGAGGGCGATGGGCATGTCTGTACCCATCATGGTGAAGGTCAGCTCCACCTTTTCATCCACGGAGAACGACGGCAGGCCGTTTTCATCCTCCTTGGAATCCAGCACAAGCTGACAGCCGCCGGCGCTGAGGTTCAGCATCATCCCCGTTACGCGGATGTACTCTCCATCGCTCCCCGCCCCGCCAAGCTCAATGGGCAAAAAGCAGTCCACGCGCTGGGCCTTGCGCAGGTTCAGGGACTCGATGCTCTTCGGATATTTGAGGAACAGCAGGCGGTACGGCGCGGACAGATTCCACACCACCTCGGACCCAAAGCCATACACCTGCCCCTCGTGCAGATAACGCACCGTCACGGGCTTTTCCACGTACAGGAAGTCGTTAAGCCCCGGTATCCTCGGCACTTTCACGATGAGGTAGCTGCCCCGGACCATGCCCACAAAGTCCGACTTGAACCTGTCGCCCATACCGGCGGGTTCCACCAGAATCTTCGTGCCAATGCTGATGCTGAGCATCGCGGCGTCGTGTGTTTCCGAGCCTTTTCGTTGCTGCGCCACTCGTTATCTCCCGGTCTTTTGGGGGAAGGCAGGGGCGCCGCGCCCCTGCCCGTGTCCTACGCCAAAATGGCGGGCGGCGCGCCGCCCTGCCCTGCGCGGTCAATACCGCTCAAACGCCCCTGCCCCATCCGGTGCATCCTCGCCCTGGGGCAAGGCCTGCGCCTCATCAGCGCCGGAACCATTCACATGGAAAAAGCCCATGGTCCGCCGCAATTGCTCGCTCTGTCCCGCCAGTTCCTCGGATGTGGACGCCAGTTCCTCCGAGGCCGACGCGTTTTGCTGAATCACTTGGTCAAGCTGCTGAATCGCTTGATTAATCTGCCCGGCCCCGGCGTTCTGCTCCTCGCTGGCGGCGGCGATTTCCTGCACAAGGTCCGCCGTCTTGCGGATTTCCGGAACCAGTTCCTTCAGAAGCTCTCCGGCCTGTTCGGCCACGCTGACGCTGCGCTCGGACACCTCGCTGATTTCCGCTGCCGCCTGCCCACTGTGCTCGGCCAGCTTGCGCACCTCCGAGGCCACAACGGCAAAGCCCTTGCCATGCTCACCAGCGCGTGCGGCCTCAATGGCGGCGTTCAGCGCCAGCAGGTTCGTCTGCCGCGCTATGTCCTCCACGATGGTAATCTTCTCCGCAATGTCGCGCATGGCCTGCACGGTTTGCAGCACAGCGCCGCCGCCATCCTGCGCCTTTTGCGCCGCGCCTGCGGCCATGCCTTCCGTGGCGCGCGCGTTTTCGGCGTTCTGCCGGATGTTGGCCGCCATCTGCTCCATGCTGGACGACACCTCTTCCACGGACGCGGCCTGCTCCGTTGTCCCCTGCGACAGACTCTCGGACGACGCGGACAGTTCCTCACTGCCTGCGGCCACATTATCCGTGGCGGACTGCACATCCCCCACAATCTCACGCAAACGTCCGGCCATATCGCGCAGTGCGGCGGCAAGCTGGCCCACTTCGTCCCGCTGCTGCACATCAAGGGTCGCGCCAAGGTTGCCGTGCGCCACCTGCTGGGCAAATTCCACGCCCTTGGTCAGCGGCCGCGCAATGCCCGTTGCCAGCACAAATGCCACCACCACAAGCACGGCCGCGATAATCAACCCCGTGTACGCAACGGACCACGCCAGCGCGCGGATAGGGGCGAGCACCTCCGCGTAATCAATTTCCGCAATCACCGCCCACGTTGCCCCGCCCACCTGTACCGGAGCAAAGGCGGACAGCACATCATTGCCGTTGTAGTCCTTGATGACCTCGGCCCCTTCCTTGCCCGCCAGCGCCAGCGCCACGGCTTTGGTGTCTACCCCGTTGTTGGCCACCGTTCCGGCAAAGGACGCCAGCACGCTGTGCCCCTCCGGGTCCAAAAAGGAATCCGAACGCATCCGCTTATCCGGTCCCACGAGGTAGGTTTCTCCGGTTTCCCCCATGCCCTCACGCTCCTGCATGATGGCATTGATGGACGACAGCGACACCTGCAGCGCAATAACAAGCTCCACCTTGCCGCCATGCACGATGGGCTGGGCAATAAAGGCCGCCGGTTCGCCATTACTCGGCGCGTACGGCGCAAAGTCCGCCATGCCGAAGGCTTTGGTCTCCATCACGCGGCGAAACAGCTCCCCAAGGTTGGAGTCCGCGTACTCGCCGTCCATGAAATTCGTCTTATAGTCAGCCTCCTGCGCCACGGTGTAGAAGGCGTCCCCCTGCGGGGTGAACAGGAACAAATCGTAGTAGCCGTACAGCTCCACATAGCGCTTGTAGAAGTAGGTGCCGTCCTCGTCCTTGGGGCTGAAGGCTTCGCTCACGTCGATGTCCGCCAAAATTGCCCACGTGTGCCCGCCAACCTCTACCGGCGCAAAGGCGGACAGCACCGGATTGCCGTTGTAGTCGCGCACCACATCCGCCCCTGTTTCGCCCTCCAGCGCGCGGCGCACAGCCGTGGTCCGCACGCTGCCCTGCTGCGGGTTGGCAAAGGACGCCGCTACGGAATGCCCCTGCGGGTCCAAATACGAATCCGAACGCATCAGGTAGTCCGGACCGACGAGGTACACCTCGCCCGTTTCGCCCATGCCGCTGCGCTGCTCCATGATTTCCGCCACGGCCTGCGAGGACACCTGCGCCGCCACCACACCAACGATGCCGCCGTCGGCCCCATGGATGGGCGCGGCCACAAACTGCGACGGCAATCCCCCACTTGGGGCGTAGGGCCGCATTTCGGACAGCACCGCGCGGTTTTCCTCCATGGCCCGCGTCCACACATCACGCAGGGGCGAGTCCACCTCGCCCACCCGCTGGGCAAAGTCCGCCTCCTTGGCCACGGAATACACCACATCGCCATAGCGCGGCCCCAGCAGGAACACATCGTAGTAGCCGTAGGCGCTGACAAAGGTTTCAAACATCGGCGCGAAGCGTTCGTGCACCGCGCGGTACTCCTGCGGCGCCACAAAGCGCCCTTCCCCATCGCCGCGCATCTGCGCCAGTGGGTCAAAGGCGCGCACAAAGGCCGCGTACGCCTGTGCTGTGGTGGGGTTTTCCGCCATAACGGTCATATCGCTGAGACGCTCGGCGAAGAAGCGTTCAATCTGCTGCTGGCGCACATCGCGCACGGAGCGCAGTTTGGTCATGGCCTCGCGGCGCAGCGTGGCCGCCGTTTCCGCAAGGACTCCGGCATCCCCTTGCCGCTCCGAGAAATAGCGCGTGATTTGCGCCTTTTTTATCTCGCGCATGGAGCGGAGCTGCCCATACGATTTTTCCATAAGTGCCTGTGTCGCCTTGTTTGATGCCCACCACCCGATGAATAGCAGCGGCACCAATCCCGCACACAGAAGCAAAAGCGTCAGCTTCGGCTTCATCTTGATGTTCGCGAGCAAACGCATGATTGGCCCCCTTTGACCTAAGCTCCGTGCCAGCGGCACGCATAAGACAGTCCCCCAACTTCGGATGGTAGCACAGCATGGTGGATTCTCACAACGCTGGCGGGGGGTGTGGGAGTGGGGGCGTTTGTTGTGGGCTGAGGGCGGGATGGGTGGTGATGGCGAGGGGGGGGATGGGTGGTGATGGCGGGCGGTGGAGGTGTTGCGCCATGGTTCAATACCTCCGGTGGCTTAAGGATTTCATCCTTAAGAATCCTATGTATGGGGAGGAAAAAGGAGGCCCCCGCTCACGGGGTGTGAGCGGGGGCGAGGTGTGCGGGCGGGAAAAGGGATTAGGTGGATTCGATGACGTCTCCGGTTCGGGTGACTGTAACTTCATTATACGTCACGCCGCTGCCGGACATGGCGATGCCATCCTTTACGGCGCGCGGCAGGCCCTGGCAGCACGGGACTTCCATACGCACAACCGTCACGCTGCGCACCCGCGCCGTGGAGAATATTTCCGCGAAGCGCTGGGCGTATTGCGCGTCGTCAAACTTAGGACAGCCGATGAGGACAACCTTGCCTCGCACATAGCGGTCATGAAAGTTGGGCATGGCGACCGGGGCGCAGTCCGCCGCCACCACAAGGTCCGCGTCGTTCAGGAACGGCGCATGGGGCGGCACAAGGCGAATCTGCACAGGCCAGTGGGAGAGCTGGCTTTCTGGCGTATCCGCACTGGCCGGGGCGGCGGAAGAAGGCGTCATATGCTGGAGCGCCGCGCCGGGGCAGCCGCCAGCGGGCTTCAGGGTTTGCATGGCGCTTCCCGGACAGCCGCAGGCGAGCGGGGATTCCTGCTCCTTGGTGCGAGCCACATGGGCCATGGCGGCTTCCTCGTCAAAGGGGTCGGCCTCGCGCTCCACAATGCGCAGGGCGTCCTGCGGGCACTCGCCAAGGCAAGCGCCAAGGCCGTCGCAGTACATATCCTTTACCACCTTGGCCTTGCCATCCACGATGGCCAGCGCGCCTTCGGCGCAGGACGGGATGCACTGCCCGCATCCATCACACAGGGATTCGTCTATTTCAATAATCTTTCGGATGATCTTCCTCATGGTCTATTCCTCCTCGCCGCATCCGGCGCACATTTTCGCTGGTTCGTGGACGGGCCTTTCGCCCGCCGTGTGAGCCCATAGTGCCCGCAGTGGTCTCCCGCCGCCTTGACGCATGTCAAACAGGTGCGACTGAGGCGAAAAAAGCCCCCCTTCCGCCACCGGGCGAAAGGGGGGCCAGTGCCGCAGGTGCGGCGTTATTGCTTGTTGAAGATTTCGGGCGGACGCGTGGTGTCGCCGCCGGTGTTCGGGAACGTAGGATACACGTACGCCTTCTCGCCGGTGTCGATGAGGTGGTTGGCCCCTTCCATAAACCGGTTGAAGCGGTGCTTGCACTCATAGAACCCGTGCCACCATGCGTAGTCCGGGGCCATCATGCCAGCGCCCATGCGCGCCCTGCGGCCCTCGTGGTGCCACAGCTCGTAGTATTCCACTTCCAGCTCTTCGTCGAAGAAGGTCTCCTTGCTCAGCAGGCCCTTTTCGTACAGCTTGTCCAGCATGGCCTTGGCGGGCTTGAAGTAGGCTTCGTTGTATTCCTCGACGGCCTTGTCGAAGTCCACATAGAAGTCGTTCACCCACTTTTCGCCGTGGCACTGCTGACAGATTTGGCTCATCTTGTCGCGCTCGGTCTTCCAGTCCGTCTTGGCCGGGAAGGGCTTAAAGTCCTGCGGGCGCACCGTCAGCGGGGCCTGCGTCTCCCACGACAGCCGTTCGGTTACGTCGTGGCTGGTCTTCACATTGCCGGAGCCGGACATATGGCACGACGCACACGTCGGGCCGCGGTAATCCACGCCGGGTGTCCACGTACCGGGGGCGGAATCCCATGTGTATTCGTCGCCGAAGGTGTTGTAGATGTCGCCGTGCTTGGATTCCGTATAGATTTCAATCTGCGGATGGTCCGGGCCAAGGTGGCACTGCCCGCAGGCTTCCGGCTTGCGCGCCTCCATTACGGAGAAGCGGTGACGCGTATGACAGCTTGTGCAGCTGCCAAGGGACCCGTCAAGATTCACGCGGCCAACGCCAACGTTGGGCCACGTGGCCGGGTCCAGCTTGCCGTCCTTCATCTTGAGCACGGTGCCGTGGCAGTAATAACAGCCCGTCTTGCGCTCGTTGTCGGAGTTCATGCCCTTGTTCAGCCACGGGTCCAGCTTCCACATGATTTCTACGGTGTTGGCGTGCTTGGAGCGGCTGTACTGCTTCACCTCGTCAGGATGGCAGCGCGAACAGTCCTTGGGCGTCACCACACCGGCGACGGGCACGCGGTATTCCCTGCGGCCCCATGGTGAATCGCTGTTTTCGTACTGTTTGAAGTGCTCCTGACTGATGTCCTTGTCCACAGGGTCGGCAAGGTGGCAATCCAGACAGGTTATGCCCGCATTGGCATGGCGACTGCGCGCCCAGTCCGCAAACAGACCCGGGTGCTCCACCTTGTGGCACTCAATGCAGGCTTCGGCCTGCTTGGGCATGCTGCGCTCCAACCGGAATTCACGCGCTTTTGGAAAGTTCTGCGCCCACGCCGCAATGGCGAAGCCCCCCACAAGCGCGGCGGCCACGACGACGGTTCCCCATACTCTTCGTGTGTTCATAGCTCCTCCGTCAGCTGGGTCCGAATAGCATCCACATCCTCATCTACAACCCGGCCAGTGAGGCATCGGGCCGCAATTGCTTAAAGTCATAGAATGGCCGCTCGTTATGGACCAAGTCTCTATGACAATCGACACACTTCTTCTCGTAGCCCTCGCGCGCATAGAGCACCGTCCGGTGCGCCAGCATGGCCCCGCGCTTGTCCGGAATATACAGGATGTTGCGGTGGCACTTCTGGCACTGGGCGTTCTTGAAGGATTTGTAGGCCTTTTCGCGCTGCACGGCGTTGTCGTAGGCCTCCGAACCTTTGACAAAGTGCAGCACCACGTCGCGGATGCCGTGGGCCGTTTTCATGTAGAAAAAGTTCACGGTGTCCTGCGGCGCGGGAAGGTGGCAGTCCATACAGTCCGCCACGGCCCCCTGACCGTTGTTCACGTGGCTTGAGGTCCGCCATGTATTGTAGGCAAATTCGATTTCGTGACAGGATGCGCAGAATTGAGGCGTGGAGGTTCTGACCATTGTATAATACGTCAGACTAAAGATCGGAAATGAGATAAGGACACCAAAAACGACCCAAAGCGTCGGCTTCGTCCACTTTCTCATGGATACACTCCCTGAGATATAGTCATTCCATCCCTATAAAAAACACAATGTATACCGTTATACATATCAAAATGCCTCCCGGCCACCCTTTTACAGACTTTTTCTTACCACAACGCAAAGCGGCCCCGCACAAGGTGTGCGGGGCCGCGATACTCATACTGGAAGGGGCCGTGATTAGCCGAGAATAGCCTTCAGGTCCTCATCCGGGGTGGCGATGGGCTTGATGTCGTAATTCTCCACCAGAACGTTCAGTACGTTGGGGGTCAGGAATTCCGGCAGCGTCGGGCCAAGGCGGATATCCTTCACGCCAAGGTACAGCAGCGTCAGCAGGATGGCCACGGCCTTCTGCTCGTACCACGACAGCACCATGGACAGCGGCAGGTCGTTTACGCCGCAGTCAAAGGCCTCGGCAAGGGCGGTGGCGATGCGGATGGCGGAGTAGGCGTCGTTGCACTGCCCCACGTCCAGCAGGCGCGGTATGCCGCCGATGTCGCCCAGCTGCTTGTCGAAGAAGCGGAACTTGCCGCAGGCAAGGGTCAGCACCACGCAGTCGCTTGGCACCTTTTCCACGAACTCGGTGTAGTAGTTGCGGCCGGGCTTGGCGCCGTCGCAACCTGCCACGAGGAAGAAGTGACGGATGTCGCCGCTTTTCACGGCGCTTATGACGGTGTCTGCCACGCCCATCACGGCGTTGCGGGCAAAGCCGGTCATGACCGCGCCCTTGTCTTCCTCGGCGGCAAAGCCGTCCATAGCCAGCGCCTTGTCAATCACAGGCCCAAAGTCGCCGTTGGTGACGTGCTGGGCGCCGGGCCAGCCCACAAGGCCGGTGGTGTAGATATTGTCCATGTAGCTGGGCATGGGCTTCTGGATGCAGTTGGTGGTCATCAGAATAGCGCCGGGGAAGTCTGCAAACTCGCGCTGCTGGTTCTGCCACGCCGTGCCGTAGTGGCCGTAGAAATGCGAGTACTTCTTCAGCTCGGGGTAGCCGTGACAGGGGAGCATCTCGCCGTGGGTGTACACGCTGATGCCCTTGCCCTCGGTCTGCTCCAGAATGTCGCGCAGGTCCTTCAGGTCATGGCCGGAGACGAGGATGGCCTTGCCCGCACGGTGGCCCAGCGGCACGCTGGTGGGCACGGGGTGGCCGTAGGTGGACGTGTTTGCGTCGTCCAGCAGTTCCATAACCTTAAGGTTTACTTCACCAGTTTTGAGGGTGAGGCCTACCCAGGCGTTCAGGTCAAGGTCCTGATAGATAGCGGCCAGCCCCTCATGCAGGAAGGCGTAAACTTCGTCACTTTCCTTGCCGAGGATACGGGCGTGGTCGGCGTAGGCGGCAACGCCGCGCAGGCCAAAGAGCACCGTATGCTGCAGGGAGCGGATATCGTCGTTTTCGGCGTGGTCCACGGTCAGCCCGCAGCGCTCGCCCTCTTCGGACAGGTCCGCACCGGCGCGGGGGGTGAAGGTCACGGCGCCTTCGGTGTATTGGGCGCGGCCACCAGCGGCGGCGACCTTTTCAATAAGGCCCTCACGCAGGCGGACGGCCTCGGGGATAAGCCTGTCAAACCGCGCGGGGTCAAAATTCACGTTGGTCAGGGTGGAGAACAGCCCGCTGGCCACGAAACGGTCGGCGTCAATGTCGGTCACGCCCACGCGCCGCCCTTCCACGGCAACCACGGCAATGCCGCGAAGCAGGTAGGTCAAAAGATCCTGCTGGGCCGCAACGTCCGGCTGCTTGCCGCAGACGCCTACCTTGGTGCACGAGCCTTTGGCACGCTGTTCACACTGATAACAAAACATAGGTCCCTCCTTTTCGGGATGGTGGTGGTCGTGTTTGCCTTTCCACACTTTTCTACCCGTAGAGGGGAACAGGAACTTTGACCTACGTCAATTGGGCCGAATTCGTTGCGTTTTTCCTTACGACGCAGGCGGGAAACCTGCCCTCGACAAGCCGCTGTACAGGACGGCAACCTCCCGGAACCCCTGTGCCTGCGCGCACTTCTCCCGGCATGAAACAGTCCCCCCACCGCTCAACATCGGGCCGGGAAAAAGCGCAAAAAAAGCGCCGGAGCGGTTGCCCCGGCGCTTTTCTACGTGATTTTCAGATGCGTTAGCCTTCGTGCACAGGAATGTATTCCCGCACGGCCTCGACCAGCTCGTCCACGTCCTTTGGTCCCAGCACATAGAACAGGTCCGGGGTTTTCAGGCACAGAACGCGCTTGGAGCGGGAAACCACCACGGCCTCACGTCCCGCAGGCAGCGTGAACATGCCGGAGCGGTAGCCGAAGTAGGCCATACAGCGGTCCTTCTTCATGGGGGAAAGGGTCTCGTCCGTTTCAAGGTCGGTGACAAAAGCGCGGGTCACCTTGTCCAGCGTCACGCTGGCGCGCAAAAACGGCGGGGCCTCAACGAACACGCGGCCCTCATCCACCATAACGCGGGTGCGGGACGGGTTGATATACAGCATGTACCAATACAGCGCAGTAATGGGCACCGCTACAGCCAACAGACATATGCCGGTCCACATGATGCCGGAGCGGAAGCTCCACACCGTGGCGGCAGTGACGGCGGCGACAAAGACCAGCAACAGGCCGATCACCACACCGCGCATGGGTACGGGAAAAATCTTGGTCATGAAAAATCCTCTTTGTTCACAGTCTTTCCTCGCCCGAAGCAAGCAGCTCCAGACGGTCCGTCTGCTTCAGCGTGATAAAGCGCCCGCGGACCTCAATAAGCCCGGCGTCATTCATCCGCCTGAGTACGCGGGAGAGCGTCTCCTGCGCCGTGCCGAGAAGGCTTGCCAGATGACCCTTGGCTATGTCCAGTTCCAATTGCTCGGCGCCGCCGCTGCGTTCGGAAAGATCGAGCAGATAGGCGGCAAGGCGCTGGGGCGTTTCGCGCAGGGTCAGGTTCTCCAGCTTCACGGTAAAGCGCCGCAACTTCATGGCCATAGCGGCCAGCATGTTGAAGGCCACGCCCGCCTCGCGCTCGATAAGCCGGTGCAGGGCCTCGCGAGGGAAATACAGCACCCGCGAGGGGCGCGTTGCCTCGGCATTGGCGGGAAAGTCCCCACCCTCGAACACCGGCACCTCGGCAAAGGGTTCGCCCGGACCATAAATGTGGATAATCTGCTCGCGTCCCTCGGGGGACAGCTTGAAAATCTTCACCTGTCCTTCAAAGACAACATAAAAGCCGTCGGCCCTATCGCCCTCCACGAAGATGGTTGCGCCCTTGGCAAGGCGCGTCTCCACGGCGATATCGGCCACGGCGTCAAGCTGCCCGGATGACAGGCCGCTAAAAAGCGACAGGTCGGCGATGAAGTCCCGCTTGTGCATGGCTACGATGTCCTCCGAGGGGCGTTGTAGCACCAGTTGGGCCGGGGGGCAAAGGGGCGCGCGGCCCCTACTCGCCCGCGCCCTCCTCCCGCACATGTGCGGTCAGGCCAAAGTCCGCAAGGATGGCGTAAAAGGCCGGGATGACAAGCAGCACCAACACCGTGGATGCCAGCAGGCCAAACACAAGGCTGATGCATAGGGGGATAAGAATCTGCGCCTGTAGGCTGCGCTCCGTCAGCAGGGGCACAAGGCCCATAATGGTGGTCATGGACGTAAGCAGCACGGCCCGGAAGCGCTCCCGGCTGGCCTGCCGCGCGGCATCCACCACATCCATGCCTTGGCGCAGGTGAATCTTGATGAACTCCACCAGCAGGATGGAATCATTCACCACCACGCCCGCAAGGGAGACGAAGCCCATGATGCTGGGCATGGCCAGTTCCTGCCCAAAGAGCAAATGCCCCCACACCACGCCGATAAAGGCCAGCGGGATGATGGCAATGACCACAAACGGCTCATAATAGCTGCGAAACTGAAACGACAGCAGCACAAAAATGCCGAACACGCCGATGACAAGGGCCTTCATGAGCGACTTGCCGGTCCGCGCCCCTTCGCGCGCCTGCCCTTCCATGGCAATGCGCACGCCGGGATGACGCTCCAGCATGCCGGGGACAAAGCGCGCCTGCGTATCCGCCACAATCTCGCCCGCGTTGGCGCGCATAAAGTCCACCTCGCCCTGAATGGTCACCGTGCGGCGGGAGTTGATACGCGCAATGCGCGCCCAGCCGCGCCCCTCGTCAATAACGGCGATGCTCCCCAGCGGGGCCTGCCCGCCGCCGGGCATGGTCACATGAAACATATCAAGGTCCGCAAAGCTGTTCTGGTCCAGTTGGTCGAGCTGCACGTTGACCTCGTAGCTCTCCGGCCCGTCCTGAATCTCCAGCGCGTCCACACCGTAGAATCCGGCCCGTAGCTGGCGGGCAATGTCCGCCGCCGTCACGCCAAGGGCCAGCGCCCCTTCACGCAGGCGCACGCGGACCTCGGGCTTGCCGGGGCGCAGGTCGTCGGACACGTCGTACACGCCGTCGTAGCCGCGCAGCCACGTCACCAGCTCGTTGGATGCGGATTTCAGTTCGTGCAGGTCGTCTCCCTGCAAACGCATATCAATGGCAAGGCCGCCGGGACCGATGACCGGTTCCTTGTAGGCGATACTGATGGCGTCCGGCTCCTCGCCGACCTCCTTGCGCCACAGGCGGGAAATCTCATCAATGGTGCCGTCGCGCTCCTCGGCGGAGAGCAGGTCCGCGCTGACGGTGACAAGGTGCGGCCCCACCTCATGGGAGTCCGCATTGGTGGAGTACTGCACGTTGACGTTCTCAATGAGCTTTTGCCCATCCGGCTGCCGCGGGGCAAGCTGCTGCCCGACGCGGTGCAGGGCCTCCTCCACGCGCCCGGCCACGGCCTCGGTGCGCGAAAGGGGCGTCCCCTGCGGCAGCAGAACCCGCGCCTCCAGCACATCGCCGTCAATCTCCGGGAAAGCACGCATTTTGAGCCGCCCACCAGCCACCATACCGATGGACACCACAAACACCGCCACAACGCACCCCACCCACAGGTAGCGGTAGCGCACGGCCCAGTCCACACTACGGCCAAGGCGGCGTTCGCGCATGCCCTCAAACCACGCATCAAAGCGCTGGCGGAAGGGGGACCGCTTGTCCTTTTCGTGCCCGTGCAGGGAGTGCGACAGATGCCGGGGCAGAATGCAAAAGGCCTCCACAAGGCTGACGCCAAGGGTAATGATGAGCACCACGGGCATCACCCACAGCACCTTGCCGATATCGCCCCGGATAAGCAGCGCCACGGTGCCAAAGATGAGCACCGTGGTGGTGAACGACGAAAACACGCCCCGCGCCACCTCCACCGTGCCGTCCACGGCGGCGCGGTAGGCGCTTTTGCCGCTGCGCAGGTGCGAGGCGACGTTCTCGGAGATGACGATGGCGTCGTCCATAAGCAGGCCGATAGCCATCAGCAGGCCCACCATGGAGATCATATTCAGCGACAGCCCCAGCCCATCCAGCACAAAGGCCGCGCCCATAAACGACACAGGCAGTCCCATGGCCACCCAAAAGGAAAAACGGAACGTAAAGAACAGCCACATGGTCAAAAACACCAGCACAAGGCCCTGCACGCCGTTGCTCACCAGCATCTGGAGTCTGTCACGCACGATTTTGGAAACATTGCGCGTGAGGGTGTATTCCACGGTGGGCGGGGCCTCGCGGCGCTCGCGGTCCACAAAGGCCTGCACCGCGTCCATAATGCGCAGGGAGTCCTCGTCCTTGGTCTTGCTGACCATGAGCAGCCCCGCGCGCTGGCCGTTGAACAGAATCTTCTGTTCGTCCAACTCAAAGCGGTCCGTAATGCGGGCGATGTCGCCAAGGCGAATCTCCGCCCCGGTGGCGCCCGACACCACGGTCAGGTCCTCGTACTCGCGCACGCTGCGCCGCTCATCATCAAAGCGCACAAGGATGTCCGCGTCGCGCGTTTCCACGCTACCGGCGGGCAGGTCAACACTCTGGGCGGCGATGCGCTCCGCAATGTCCGAAACGCTCAGCCCGTACTGCATCAGCGTGCCCGCACGCAGTTCAATGCGGATTTGGTGGTCGGAGAAGCCCTGAATATCCACCTGCGAAATCTGGGGGAGCATGACCATGCGGTCCTTCACGCCCTCGCAGTAGAGCTTGAGGTCCGACGCGGTCATCGGGCCGGTAACCGCCACGGACACCACCATGTCCGTGCGCCCCAGCTGCTTGACCACCGGGTCCTCCGCCGTGTCGGGAAAGTCGTCAATGGCGTCGATTTCCGTTTGCACATCGTTGAGGAACTGCGGCATATCGCCGCCCTCGACCATCTCCACCACCACACTGCCAAGGCCCTCGCGGGCCTCGCTGCGCACCTCGTACACGCCGGTCACGCTGTCCACGGCGTCCTCAATGCGCTGGCAGATGGCGTTTTCCACTTCCTCGGCCGTAGCGCCGGGGTAGACGACGCTCACTTCCACCTCGGGCGCGGTAAAGTCGGGCAGGGTTTCGCGCTGCAGGTCGGACACCGTCAGCACGCCAAGGAACAGGAATATCCCCATCAGCAGGTTGGCGGCTGTCGGGTGCGCGGTAAAGAACTCCACAACGGGTGTAATGGCCTTCATCGGACCACGCCCTCCCCGGTTGCCTCGGCGCGCACGCGGCTCAGGGCCTCGTCATCCACACGCGGGTCAAGGAGCATGCCATCCACCGCCGGGACAAGGTCGGTAATCACCACCTGCTCGCCGGGGGCGACACCCTCCAGCAGGGCCGCAACGTCGCCCTGCACCATGTCCACACGCACCGGACGAAAGCGCAGACGGTTCTCGGCGTCCACCACATTCACGCGGCCTTCGCGCACGGCGGAGCGTGGCACCACAACGCGCTTGCCACGCGGCTTCCCGCGCAGTTCCACCTCGCAGTACATATTCTTGACCAGTGGCGGCCGCTCGCCGGGGCGCGCCTGCACGTAGGGATTATCCACCACGACGATGACGCCCACGGTGCGCGTTTGCGGGTCGATGGTGTCGGACAGGCGCGAGAGGCGCGCGTCCCATGCCACCGCCCCGCCGGGCAGGTCCAGCCGCACGGTGGCATCCACACCGATGGCGCGGCGGATGTCGTCCATATCGACGTGCTCAAGGGGAAGAAGGGGAGCGGTGCCGGGACTGAGCAGGCGCAGAAATGCGGCCAGCGGCACCTGCGCGGGCACCTCGGACGCGCCAATGGAATCCGCCACCACCATCACCTGACCGGGCGAGACGTATTGCGTCTTCTCCACACTCACTTTGGCGATGCGGCATTCAAAGGGCGCGCGGATGACGGTATGCTCCACATCGCGGCGGGCGTCCTCCAGCCGGGCGCGGGCGGAGTCCAGTGTGGCGCGCAGACGCTGGCGTTCGGCGGGGATCAGGTCCAGCGTACTTTGGTAGGTCTGCACCGCGTTGCGTTGACTGAGCCATGCGCGTTCCTCACGGTCGAACTCGGAGCGGGAAATGGTGCCGCTCTCCAGCAGGCGGCGCTTGCGCTCAAGCTCCGCCCGGCTGATGGTGAGGGCCTCGGATTCCACAGTCAGCTTCCGCTCTGTATTGCGCTTTTTTTGATCCAGTTCACGCAACTGGGCCAAGGCGCTTTGCACGTCGGCCTCGGCGCGCTGGCGGGCAAGGCGGTAGCTGGTGGGGTCTATGCGCAACAGCTCCGCCCCGGCGGGCAAAATGGCTCCGGTATCAAGGCTGGGGTGTACAGCGACAATCTTGCCGCTGACCTCGGCCACGGCCTCCCACACCTGCGCGGGCTGCACGTTGCCATAGCCCACGGCGCGGGGCACAACGTCGACCTCCGGCGCGGGAATCACGCGCACCGCGCGGGCTATCTCCGCGCCCTCCAGCCGCCGGGGCTGCTGTTTTGTCTTCACCAGCGCCACAAAAATAAGCACTCCGACAAGCACTGCCGGAACAATGAGCATCCTGCGCGACACCCTCTTCATAGTCCCCACTCCCTTCCCGCCCGCACAGCGGACGTGTTGCACACACCACGTTCCATGGCCCGCGCCTTACTGGCCTGCGGGCGTCTCATCGGCGCTCTTGTCCCCGGCGGCCTCATCATCAGTCACCTCAAGGGACGGCGGGGTGATGAACAGCCCGGAGGTCAACATGGTAAACCATGTCCGCGCCACTTCGTTTGGCTCCTTGCCCTCGTCAAAGGTCTCCGGAACCATGTAGTTATTGATGACCGCGCTGATGATGCCCGTGGCGATTTCCGGGTCAATGGAGGGGCGGATTTCGCCCTGCTCCACGCCCTTGCGGATAAGGGCCGTATAGCGCTGGAGCCCGCGGGCGCGCCTGAGCTGCACGCGCTCCCAAATCTGCGGGTACTCGCGCTTGAGGTCGCGCATAAAGGGTTGGGAAATCTTGGAGGAAAAGGCAAAAATGCGGCGGTACACCGCGCCGAAGCAGTCCGTCACCTTGTCCGCGGACTCCATGGCCGTAAACACCTCGCCAAGGCGCTGCTCCATGGACCGCCGGACGTATTCGTCCACAAGGGCTTCCTTGCCCTGAAAGACCTTGTACAGCGTCTTTTTGCTCATCCCCAGTTCGTGGGCGATGTCATCCATGGTCACGCGGCGCAGGCCATATTGCTCAAACTTCTCTGCGGCGACGGCCAAAATGCGTTCGCGGCGTTTCTCATCCATTGTGTTGTTCTCCTTTCACCGGGGAAACCATTTCCGTTTCCATAGTTTCCTTCACTTTTGCATGGAAACCATACCGGGTCAACAGGGTGTCAAAAGATACATCAACGCAGGCAAAAGGCAGGACAGACAAGGCTTTTCCTCTGCCGCCAAATACAGGCGGAGGAAACTCGAGCCGCGATATGGGTTTCGTACCGCTCAAGGCGCGCCACGCCGGACACCGCAGCGCCTTCACTGCGTCGGACATTGCGATTGAGGGCGGATACTTATATAACCATGCAATGGAAACCACGCGCCACAAACCAGCGGGGCACGCTCCCCCCGCCACCATCACCCGCGAGGGCGGCGGCCTCATCCTTGCCGGACGGCTGGATTCCCGCGGCACGTCCGTTATCTGGAAAGAGGGCCTCACCTTGGCCGGTGCCGGAGAATGCGCGTTTATCGACCTCTCGCGCGTCAGCTATCTGGACACCATGGGCGCGGGGCTGATTCTGCGCATGCGTCAGGCCGCCACACGCGGCGACGCACAGCCGCCCCTGACCGGCACCAACGCCGACCACGAACGCCTGTTGGCCCTCTTTGACGGGGCGGACCTTGCCGCGCCCACCGCGCCGCGCCGGGGCGGATTTGTGGAGCAGGTCGGCGACTCCGCCGTGGCCGTGGCCCGCGACTTCAAGGACCTTGTCTCCTTTGTGGGCGAAGGCGCGTTCTCTCTGCTGTGCGCCCTGCGCTCGCCCTCCTGCATCCGGTGGAAGGACACCATCGCCACCTGCGAGAGCGCGGGCGTCAACGCCCTGCCCATCATCGCCCTTATCGGCTTCCTCATGGGCCTTATCACGGCCTTTCAATCCGCCGTGCCCATGCAACGCTTTGGCGCGGACATCTACGTGGCCAACCTCCTTGGCCTGTCCATGCTGCGCGAGCTTGGCCCGCTGGTGACGGCCATCCTGCTTGCGGGGCGCTCCGGCTCGGCCTTTGCCGCGGAAATCGGCACCATGGTCATCAATGAAGAGGTGGACGCCCTGCGCACCATGGGGCTGGACCCCATACGCTTTTTGATGGTGCCGCGCGTTCTTGGCACCTTGCTGATTATGCCGGTGCTGACCATTTTCTTTAACTTTTTCGCGCTGATTGGGGGCGGCATTGTGGTAACGGGGCTTGGGTATCCGCTCATCACCTACGCCACGCGCGTCTTTGAAAACGTCACCACCGGCGACGTGCTGGGCGGGCTGTTCAAGGCGCTCATCTTCAGCATTCTTGTGGCGGGCATCGGCTGCCAACGCGGACTGCGCACCGGGTCCGGAGCCAGCGCCGTTGGCATATCCACCACCTCCAGCGTGGTGAGCGGGCTGGTGCTTATCGCCGTGGCGGACGGCATTTTGGCCACCATCTACTACGCGCTGGGGATATAGCCATGACCGACGCGCCACTCATACAGGTGGACCGCCTCGTCGGCGGCTATGGCGAGACCGTCATCCTTGATGATGTCAGCTTTTCCGTGGCACCGGGCGAGGTGTTTGTCATTCTTGGCGGGTCGGGCTGCGGCAAGTCGACCCTGCTCAAGCATATGATCGGCCTCAAAGCCCCGCGCTCCGGCCGGGTGCTCATAGGCGGGGAGGACTTCACCGCCGCAACGGGCGACGACCACCGCGCCATTCTGCGGCGCTTTGGGGTCACGTACCAGTCCGGGGCGCTGTTCGGGTCCCTGACCATCCGCGAGAACATCCGCCTGCCCATGGAGGAGTTCACCACCCTGCCGGACGAGGCCATGGACCTTGCCGCACGCATAAAACTTTCCCTCGTGGGCCTTTCCGGCTACGAGGAGCATATGCCTGCGGAACTCTCCGGCGGCATGCGCAAGCGTGCGGCCTTGGCGCGCGCCATGGCGCTGGACCCGGACATCATGTTTCTGGACGAACCATCAGCCGGGCTGGACCCCGTTACCTCTGCGGGGCTGGACGAGCTTATCCTCAGCCTGCGTGACAGCCTCGGCATGACCTTTGTGGTGGTTACACACGAACTGCCCAGCATTTACACCATTGCGGACCGTGTCATAATGCTGGATAAGCGCACGCGGGGCATCATCGCGGAAGGCCGCCCCAATGACCTGAAGGACCACTCCGACAACCCGTGGGTCCGCCACTTCTTCAACCGCAAGGCGGAAAGCGACGAACAACCATGAGCACTCGGACAAGCCGATTCCGGCTCGGCCTCTTCATCCTGACGGGGATAGGCCTTTTGGCCGCGACCATCATCTACCTTGGTGTTGGCACCACCTTCCGCGAAAGCATTGTCGTGGAATCCTACTTTGACGAATCCGTCCAAGGGCTGGACGTTGGCGGCGCGGTAAAGTTCCGCGGCGTAAAGGTGGGCACGGTCAAGAACATCACCTTTGCCTGGACGCGCTACCCCCACGCTGATGAGCTGGGCCGCTACGTGCTGGTGGACATGGCGCTGGACAAGGAGCTGGTGACCAATTTCTTCGGCCAGCGCATCGCGCGGGAGAAGTTGTACCTGCGCCGCCCCATTGAGCTTGGCCTGCGCGCCCGCCTGACCACGCAGGGCCTGACCGGCGTCGCCTTCTTGGAGCTGAACTTCTTCGACCCCGAGGACTCCCCGCCCCTGCCCATTAGCTGGGAGCCGGAGAACCCCTACATTCCCTCCGCGCCCAGCACTATGAGCCGGCTGGAAGCCGCCATGGACAGCATCGGCGACGCCATCAAGGAAATTGAATTCCAGCACATCGGCGACACCCTCGCGCAAATTCTGGACAAGGTGAACACCGGCCTCGACGAGGCCGACGTCGCCACCCTTGGCGGCCTCATCCAGCAGGACCTGTTGGAACTGCGCAAGGGCCTGCGCCGCGTCAACACCCTGCTCAGCGACCCACGCCTTGAAACCATCGTCCCCGACGCCGCCGCTGCCGTGGCCGGAGCCCGCCGCATGGTGGCCAGCTCCGAAGAAAACTTTGTGGCCACCTTCCAGCAGGCGCGCAATGTCAGCAGCAATCTGGAGCGCGCCAGCGTCAGCATCAACACCCTGCTGGAGGACGACAAGCTCGGCGCGGCCCTCTCGCGCCTGCCCGGCACCATAGAGGACATCAGCGCCGCGGCGCAGGACATCCGCCGCAGCATGAAACAGTTGGAGCGCACCCTGCGCGGCGTGGGCGACCTGACGGAATCCGAGTCCGCCAACATCCGCGCCATCCTCCAGGACACCCGGCGGCTGATGGACAACCTCAACGCCGTGGCCGGGGAAGCCCGCCAGAACCCCGCGCGCCTCATCCTTGGCGCGCCGCCCAAACGCATCGACCCGGAGAAACTGCCGTGAAGCGCTACGCCACCACCGCCCTCTGCCTTGCCGTGACGGCGCTCGCCCTGCTGTGCGCGGGCTGCGCCGGAAGCCTCACAGGCCCCGCGCCGGAGATTCACCACTACGCCCTGCGCCCCGCGCCGCCGGCGCCCGCAAACGTTAGCGCGCCGGGCGTCCTTAAGGTCCGCCGCCTCGCCATCGCGCCCGAAAGTTCCGGACGCGAAATGGTCTACCGCACGGGCGAGACGCTCTACGCCTTTGACTACTACAACCAGTACCTCGTGAACCCGGCGGATATGCTGACGCAGGCCACACGCCGCGCCATGCGCTCCGCCGCGCTGTTCACCGCCGTGGCCGGGGATGGCTCCTCCCTGCGCCCGGACTACGTGCTGGAGGGCACGGTCAGCGCCCTGCACGGCGACTTTCAAGACACGGATGCCCCCGCCGCCGTGGTGCAGATGCAATTCTTCCTGCTGCGCGATACGGTTGGGGACTACGACATCATGTTTGACCACACCTACACCCAGCGCATCCCCTTACGCCGCCATAAAGCGGCTGACCTTGCCAACGCGTTGGAGCGCGGCGTGCAGGACATCCTGCACCAGCTTGCCACCGACCTCGCCGCCACGCTGTCCGCGCAGCAGTAGGCCACCGCACGCAAAAGCGCCCTGTCCGAAACCATCGGACAGGGCGCTTTTCTTTTTTCCTTCGCCGAACGCGTGGGCGCTATTTGGCGGCGTCCTCGTAGCGGTAGGCCTTCTTGATGAGAATCGTCTCGCGCGGGACGTCGCCCATGCCGCGGGACCGGCCCGTCGAAACCTTACCGATTTTCTCCACCACATCCATACCACGGATAACGCGGCCAAACACCGCATAGCCAAAGCCGCGCGGGGTTTCGTCCTTGTGGTTCAGAAAGTCGTTGTCCACCAGATTAATGAAGAACTGGCTGGTGGCGCTGTTCACCACGGAGGTCCGCGCCATGGCGATGGTGCCCTTGTCGTTGGAGAGGCCGTTGCCCGCCTCGTTCACGATGGGCTGACGGGTGGAGGTCTTTTGGTTCAGTGTGCCGTCAAAGCCGCCGCCCTGCACCATAAAGCCGTCAATCACGCGGTGAAACTGCGTTCCGTCATAAAAGCCGTCGTCCACATACTGGAGGAAGTTCTTTGTGGAAACCGGGGCGTTCTTCTCGTCCAGCATCACCATCACGTTGCCCATGGTGGTTTCCAGCACCACCACAGGGCCGGGACCCGGCTTGGCGGCAAAGGCGGCGGTGGCGAAGCAGAGGGCGGCCAGCGTCAGGGCCGCCAGAAACAGTCGTGCAGTTTTCATATGTCACTCCTTGTGGGGTGGTTGTGCGTTGCGTAAGGCGCGCCGGCAACGCGCCAAGGGCGGACAAAGGGCCGCCCTAGTCCGATTTGGCGCTGTCGTCGCGGTAGGCGTGGATGATGCGCTCATAGGTATCAGGAATAATAAAAATGCGCACCAAGCGCCCATGGTCCTGCGCCTTTTCGACAATATCAAGCACCGTGTCCATTCCCCCGACAATTTTGCCGAAAACTGGCAGGCCGTAGGAGATATCCACGTGCGGATCGTAATTGAGTTCCGGATTGCCGTCCCAATTGACGTTGATAAAAAAGCCCGGCGTCAAGTTCTTCCCGCCAGCGTTGCGGTGGGAAAAGGCAATGGTGCCGAATTCATGGGTCAGGCCGTTGTCCGCCTC
The DNA here is from genome assembly GCF_044987625.1 of Desulfobaculum sp. SPO524. Taxonomy (NCBI): domain Bacteria; kingdom Pseudomonadati; phylum Thermodesulfobacteriota; class Desulfovibrionia; order Desulfovibrionales; family Desulfovibrionaceae; genus Desulfobaculum; species Desulfobaculum sp. SPO524. Next base: position 70,308 of record NZ_JBJDSB010000005.1, read on the forward strand.
GTTGGCGAACTCCAGCACCCCGGTATCCCGGCGTTTCAAGTTTTCATCAAAGTAGCCGCCCTGCAGCATCACGTTGTCAATAAGGGCATGGAACACGGTGCCGTCATACAGCCCCTGCTCCACAAACCGCAAAAACATCTCGGTGGTCTTCGGGGCGCGGACGCGGTTTAACTCAAGAACAACGTCGCCCATGGTCGTTTCCATGACCACACGGGGAAAGCGCACGGTGTCGTCTGGGCGCGCCGGAGCGCCGCCCATGGATGCGCACCCAGCCAAAGCACACAGCGAAAGACAAAGAAACGCCGCACGCAAGGAGCGAACCAGCTTCATTATTTTATCCTCATAGGGTATGATGTGATATGTTTCCGTTTTACCGATGTGATTAGGGAAAGATGGCACCGGTGTAAAGCGCCGAAGACACGGCCACGTACCGCAGGTAGCACAGCCACATGCAGCATCCACCTCCTTCGCCACGCACCTCCGTGGGATTCCGGCGCCACCGTTGGTGGCTGAGGGCGCTCTACGCCCTTGGACTCCTCATCGCCACCAGCATCTTTGCCGCAGCAGCCTACTGGATAGACGACCAAGCCGCATCGGACTACGAGCGCATCTTTAACGACCAGCAAATGACAGCGGTGCAGCTCTCCCGCCGCGCCATTGAAAACCGCCTTGGCGCCCTCAGCGCCGCCATCACACACCTTGCCCGCAGAACCATGCCCAAAATCGAATCCGGGAGCGAGCGCAAGGCCACCTTTCCCAATATGTTCGAGCCACTGCGGGCCAGCTTTCCCGAACTGCTCGTCCTTGGCTATTACGAAACGCCCGACGCGCCGGGGATGCTGGCTATTTCCGGCTTTCAGAGCGCGGAGCAGGCCGAGCGCGAGGCCGAACGCTGGATTCAGGAGTCGTGGGGCATTCTTCAGGATTCACCGGACGCCATGTACGCCCCGGACCTGCACATTACCCCCCGCAACCGCTTTTTAGCCATCATCGCTCCGGTGCGCACCACCACGGTCATGCACGGCGCGGTTATTGCAGTGGTCAACCTGAACCACATCGTCAACAGCTACGTCAGCCCCCTGCGCCTGCAAGGCTACGGCGAAGTCTTCCTCCTTGACCGGCATGGACGATTTTTATTCAACAACGCCCGCCCTGTTTTGGGCCGCAGCATTCTGGAGCCAACCTTTGACGACTCCCCCGTGCCCAGCGCATGGCGCCTCAAGGTTCTGGAATCGCATGAAGGGCACATCACCGGCAAAGGGGACGGTTCCGGCGGGCCGTGCTGTAGGCTGGTGGCATGGGCCACGGCGTCCATTGGCACCCAGCACCTGACCATAGGCCTCTCCGCCGACGCCGCAAAGGTCAGCGAGGGATTCACCTCCCTGCGCATGCAGCGCACGGCCTTTGCCGTGGTGCTGACACTGTTCTTCATCGGCGCGGGTATTTTGCTCTACCGCGCCGTGGTCGCGCGCCGCCTCAGCTATCAGGACGCCCTGCTGCGTACGGAGCAGGACACCTCGCCCGACGGCATCCTTGTGGTGGACCATAACCTCTACGCCACCTTCTGGAACGTCAGCTACCTTGAGCAGTGGCACCTTGAACCGCAGGACCTGCTCCCGGAAAACCGCGAACAGGCGTTTTCGAAAATTGACGCGCTTATGCCCGACCCGGGCGCCATGTACCAGCACTTTCTCTGGCTGTGCGAGCACCCGGAGGTCGAAGAGGATGACTACGAGCTGGAGCTTCGCGATGGCCGCGTCATAGAGCGCCGCTCCCGCGGCTTCTTCAGCGACAAGGGCAAGCATCTGGGCCGCATTTTCTGGTTCCGCGACATCACCGAGCGCAAGCGGCAGGAGCAGCGCATTCAGGAAGCACTGGAGGAATTCGAGGCCATTTTCGACAACTCCATGGTGGGCGTTCTCTACGTGCGCGAAAACCGCGTCATCGTCCGGGTCAACGCCCTGTTTGCGGAAATGTTCGGCTACACGCCCGAGGAAATGCAGGGCCAAAGCACGCGCATTATCCATACCTCGGACGAAACCTACGCCGACTTTGCCGCCACATTCATCGACCGCTTAAAGCGCAGCGAAACCGTGCACGCGCAATACGAACTGCGCCGCAAGGACGACACGCCCTTCTGGGCGGAGTTTACCGGCAAGGCGCTGGACCCGTCGGACCTCGCGCGCGGGGTCATCTGGGTTGCCACCGATGTGACGGAGCAGATAAAGCTGGAGCAACTGCGCGAAGACGTGGAGCAAATCATGCGGCACGACCTGAAAAACCCGCTGCACAACGTCATCTACGTGCCCCAGCTCCTGCGCGATGACGGCAACCTGAACCCGCAGCAGCTCAAGCTGATGGACGAACTGGAAAAGTCCGGCTACCGCATGCTGGATATGGTCAACCGCTCCATGGACCTCTACAAAATGGAACGCGGCACCTACAAACTCTCCCGCGAGGCCGTGGACATCAACGACCTGCTCACACGCATCATCACGGACCTGAAACCCGTGACCGAGGCGCGGCAGGTGCGCATCCGCCGCAACCGCGTGGGCAACGTCGCGCCGGACACGCCCTTTACGGCCTACGGCGAAAACCTGCTGCTGTACTCCATGCTGGCGAACCTCATCCGCAACGCGGTGGAGGCCTCGCCCATGGACGGCGTCGTCACCATCACCCTGGACGACTCCGCCGGAGCCATCAGCATCCACAACGCCGGAGCCGTGCCCAAGGAAATCCGCAGCAGATTCTTCGAAAAGTTCGCCACAGCGGGCAAGCCAGGCGGGACGGGCCTTGGCACCTACTCCGCCGCGCTCATTGCGCGCTCCCACGGCGGCTGCATCGCGCTGGAGACCAGCCGCGAAACGGGCACCTCCGTCACCGTCAAGCTACCCCTGTGGGTGGACGCCCCCAGCCCGACCTGCGACTAATCCCACCTGACGCGTAGCGGTCCACAGCGAAATCGTGTACCGTCCAGCGGCTGCCCCAAGGCGGCAGCGCCCCCCATTGCACGATATATCAGGAGCCTTCATGCCAGGGAAAACCGTACGAGAAAGCCGCATTTCCATGTCGCAGCTCATGCTGCCGCAGGACGCCAACCCCGCCGGAAACGTCCACGGCGGCGTGGTGATGAAACTCATCGACAACGCCGGGGCCGTGGTAGCCATGCGGCATGTGCGGGGCAACGTCGTCACCGCCAGCATCGACAGAATGGACTTTTTGCACCCCGTGTTCGTGGGCGACCTCGTACACGTCAAAGCTTGCCTGAACTATGTGGGCACCTCGTCCATGGAAGTGGGCGTGCGCGTGAATGCGGAAAACATCCTCACCGGCGAATTGCGCCACGCCGTTTCCGCCTATCTCACTTTTGTTGCTCTGGATGAGGACGGCAAGCCCATGCAGGCCCCGCCCCTTATCGCCGAAACGTCCGAAGACTTCCGCCGCAGGGACGCCGCGCAGGCGCGCCGCTCGGTCCGGCTGACGGAACGCCGCATGGCCAAAAACAGCAGGAACCGCGCAATATGACCACCCCAGACCTCACAGCCATGGCCCACACCCTGACCGCCATCGCCGAAGACGCCGGACGCGTCATCCTTGGCATCTACGAAGACGGCTTCGACGTGGAATACAAGGCCGACGATTCGCCCATCACCCGGGCGGACCGCGCGTCCAACGCCCTCATCTGCGAGCGCCTCGCCGCCGCGTATCCGGACATCCCCATCCTGTCCGAGGAGGGCGCGCACCTGCCCGCCACCCAGCGCGCCGCATGGCCCCGCTTCTTTTTGGTGGACCCGCTGGACGGCACCAAGGAATTCGTCAAAAAGAACGGCGAGTTCTGCGTCAACATCGCCCTTGTGGAAGGCACAAGCCCCGTCCTTGGCGTCATCCGCGTGCCCGTGCGCGGCGTGACCTACTGGGGCGGGCCTGAGTGTGGCGCGTTCCGGCAGTACGACAACACCGAGGCCGCGCCCATCCACACCGCCACGCCGGGACCGGACGGCCCGGTCCTGCTGGCCAGCCGCTCGCACCCCGCGCCGGAGACCGAAACCTTTGCCGCCGCCAAGGGCGTGACCCGGCGCATCGACGCAGGTGGAGCCATCAAGTTCTGCCTGCTGGCCGAGGGCACGGCGCATTACTACCCGCGCTTTAACGTGACATGGGAATGGGACACCGCCGCCGGACACGCCATTGTCCTTGGCGCCGGCGGCAGTTTTACCGCTCCGGATGGAACGGATTTTCTCTACAACAAGGCGGACCTTGCCAACGGCGGCTTCCTCGCCGGATGGCAATAATCTTCCCCTGCGGCGGATGCGCGGCCTCCCTGCGCTCCGCTGCCCTCTAGGCGGTCGCGGCTTTGCCCGCGCCCCACTTCTGCCGAAAAGCCGCAATCTCCTCCGGCGAATACAACGTCTGCGCAAAGGGCGCGCCGTAGATGCGGTCCAGCACGTCGTCCGGCAGGGCGAGGCGCTCGGTCACCGCCGCATACAGCGCCGCGTAGGGGCGCTGGTCCGCCGCGTTGGTGCGGCCAAGCTCCTCTACGTGCACGCCCAGTTCGCCGCGCATCACGGGCACGAACACCCGCGGCGCATCCTCCAGCCGAAACACGGCCACGCGCACGGATGCGGTGCCGCCATACACGCGCCAGCCCGCCTCCGGCGCAAAGCCCTCCGCCAGCACGTCCACCCCGTGCACGCCGTGCAGCTCCTCGCGCATCCAGCGGGCCATATAATCCGTCTCCGGGTCAAAGGCCGCAAGTCGCTCCCGCGCCACCTGCGCCAGCGCGTCGGCCTGCTCTTCTAGCTCGGCCTGCTCTTTTGGGTCTGCATGATTCTCCGTGCCCGGACGCTTCCCATTCTCCGCGCACACGGCCGCCGCCACCTCGTTGTGGAAGAGGTCCGACAGCACAAAGGCCACAGGGTCGCGCACCAGCGTGACCACCAGCGCTTCACGCTGGGTTCTGTTGCGCCGCACAAACCACGCGGCAAGCGCGCCCTCGCGCACATGGTCCGGCACCGGACGCGACGCGGACCGCGCCTCGCGCCGCGCGGCCTCGCGCATGGTGGGGGACAGAAAATGCACATGCACGGGCAGAACACCCGGCACCGCGCGAAGGGCGGCGTACACACTCATGGAGCCAACGCGCCCCATCTGGTGCACCAGCACCACGCGCCGCCGTGGCCCCAGCCATGCGACGGCCCTGTCCTGCCGGACAAGGGCGGCCATACGCCACACACTCTGAACACGGCTCATCAGCCGCCGCAATACTGACACAGCACCTCCGGGTGGTTTGGTCTGCTCCGCACAGCGGCGGCAGGGGGGACACGCCGCCTCAGGCTACGCGCCGCCAAAATACAATACATCCACAATACAATGCGCAATGATAAGCGGATACACACTCCCCGTGCGCCACATGCACAGCGAAAACACCCCGCCGATGACAGCGGCATTAGCCACGGCGGCAGGCCCAAGGGACCAATGGATAGCGCCGAACACAAGGGCCGAAAGCCCCACAGCCACCCCCGGCGCGCCCGTGGCCCGCATAATGGCCGTCCACGCCAGCCCGCGGAAAATGATCTCCTCCACAACACCAACAAAAAAGAGCCCGATGGTGGCGTCCACAGCGCCAAGCGCCGTGCCTTCCATCACCGGCACGCTGCCCAGCTTGCCCCCCGGCGCAAGGGACTCAAAAAACGCCAGCCCCCACGTATCCAGCAAAATGCCCGCAACGCTCATCCCCAGCGCGTAAAAGACAAAGAGCGCCGGCGTAAGCCGCTGCAGGCCAAGGTCCTCGGGGCGCACCATCCCCCGCGCCGCCGCCCACACAAGGATGACAATGGGCAGGGCTTTGACAAAGGTGTAGTCGATGCCAATCCACACCCGGTAATCCGTCACGAAAATATTGGCCATGTCGTTGAGCAAAAACGGCACGGCCAGCACCGCATACAGTCCCATAAGGCTCTGGGAACCGTTTCGCATAGGCTCCTCCTTTCGCTCCGGCGCGGCGCTTTGCGCCGCTTGCCTGCTACTCTACCACGCGCGGTGCGCCTTTGCCACGGCGCGTCTGCGCCCACCTGCGCCCTGCCCGAAACAGGCGCCCCGCCCCATGCTTTTCCCCCCGCAAAAATGGATAAAAAACCCGACTTGTCATTGAAAAGCACCGTCCGTATACTGTCTGGCTCCACAAACAACCCCAACAAACCGGTGTTCCGCAATGCCTTACAAAGGACCCCACATTTCCATTCCGCCAGAGCGCCTTGTTCCGCGCGTTCTGGGTCTGGACTACAAGGAATTCAGAAGATGGCCCGAGGCCGTGCGAGAGACCGCACTGGACCTCGCCGCAGAACTCTTTCTGATACGCTACAATCCCTTTATCGACCCCGAAATGGTCTGGAAGAGCGCGCAGGCTTCCTTCAGCCGCGCCAAACTCGCCCTGTCCGAGGAATATTCCTCTGTGCTTGCAACGGGCATGTTCCGCTTCTGGAACCAGTTCAAGGACGACCAAAAGTTCAAGGACGAGGTCACCACCCGGGCCGCGCAGTTCCTGCCGCCGGAGGCGCTGGACACGCGCCCCAACTCCCGCGTGGAGTGCGCCACCGACGCCACTGACCTGCGTATGGAACTGCCCATGTTCGTCGCCCTGCCCGAAACCACCGCGCAGGTCCGCGACCTTGTGCGTCTGGCCGGGGCCATGAACTTCTCCCTCATCCCGCGCGGCGGCGGCTCCGGCCTCACCGGCGGCGCCATCCCAGCGCGCCGGCGCAGCGTGGTCCTCAGCCTCGCCCGCCTCAACCGGATGCTGGACATCGACACCGAGGCCAAAACCATCTGCTGCCAAAGCGGCGTCATCACCATCGACGCCATCAAAGCCGCAGCGGAAAAGGGCCTGCTGTTCACCGTGGACCCCGCCTCCAAAAGCGCATCGTCCATCGGCGGCAACGTGTCTGAGAACTCGGGCGGTCCCTTTGCCTTTGAATACGGCACCACCATCGACAACATCCTGTCCTATAAAATGGTGATGCCAACGGGCGACCTGATTGAGGTCCGCCGCAAGGACCACCCGCGCCACAAGATTATGCCGCATGAAACGGCGGTCTTTGAGGTGCTGAGCGAGCAGGGTTCCGTCATGGAAACCGTCTCGCTCTCCGGCACGGACGTGCGCGCCGAAGGCCTTGGCAAGGACGTGACCAACAAGTTCCTCGGCGGCCTGCCCGGCGTGCAGAAAGAAGGCGTGGACGGCATCATCACCGAGGCCTGCTTTACCTGCTACGACCAGATGGCCCACTCGCGCGTGCTGTGTTTGGAATTCTTTGGCCGCACCATGCGCCCGGCCATGCACGTCATTAAGGACGTGGTGGGACTGCGCGACGCCATCCGCAAGGAAGGCGACCTGGTGAAGATCTCCGCCCTTGAGGAGTTCGGCAGCAAATACGTGCAGGCCATCGAGTACACCAAAAAGTCCATGCGCTACGAGGGCGAGCCCATTTCCGTGCTCATCCTGCAACTGGACTCCAACGACGAAAACGCCCTTGAGGACGCCGCGCGCCGCATTATCGACATCGTGGAACCCTACGACGATGTGGACGTCTTTGCCGCGCGCGACCCGCGCGAGGCCGAAGTCTTCTGGGAGGACCGCCACCGCCTGTCCGCCATTTCCAAGCGGACGTCGGGCTTTAAGATCAACGAGGATATCGTCATCCCCATTGACGTCATCCCCGAGTTCTCGGACTTCCTTGAGGCGCAGAACCTTATCTACATGGCCAAGGCCTACCGCCGCGCCCTGCAGGAGGTTGGCCGCCTGCCCGGCATTGGCGTGGATGACAAGTTCCTGAACATGGAGTTCACCTTCTCGTCCAAAATCATCAACAGCCAGGTGACCCACAGCGAGATTTCCGATCAGGAACTTGAAGTGCAGGCCTACTACTTCTTCCGCGACCTCAAGAGCCGCTACAGCGACCTGTCGGAAGAAATGGACGCCATCTTCGAGCACATGCGCGCCACCCGCATCGTCATTGCCAACCACATGCACGCGGGCGACGGCAACTGCCACGTCAACATCCCGGTCAACTCGAACGACGCCGAGATGCTGGCCCTTGCCGAAGAAGCCATCCACGCCGTGGCGGATACCGTCATGAGCATGGGAGGCGTGGTGTCCGGCGAGCACGGCATCGGCATCACCAAAATCGGTTTCCTGCCGGAGGAACGCATCAAGGCCCTTGCTGACTACAAACAGCAGGTGGACCCCAAGGACATCCTGAACCCCGGCAAGCTCACCACCCGCACACTGCCCGCGCCGACCTATACGTTCTCGTTCAACAAACTCATCGAGGACATCGGCAACACCGGCCTTGCGGATAAAGAGCGGCTGATGAGCATGCTCACCAACATCCAGACCTGCACCCGCTGCGGCAAGTGCAAACAGGTCTGCCCGATGTATACGCCCACGCGCTCGCTTATCCACCACCCGCGCAACAAGAATATCAGCCTTGGCGCGCTCATTGAGGCCATCTACTACTCGCAGGTGACCGGCGGCGAGCCGGACCGCGACCTGATGGACAAGCTGCGCGAGCTGGTGGACCACTGCACCGCCTGCGGCAAGTGCATGGCCGTGTGCCCGGTGAAAATCAACACCCCGGAAGTCACCCTGCACATGCGCACCTTCCTTGAGGAAAAGGGCGCTGGCGGGCATCCCCTCAAGACGCGGGTGCTGCACTTCCTTGCCAAGAACCCCACAAACAGGGTGCCTCGCGCGGCCAAGATGGCGGCCATCGGCCAGACCATGACCAACCGCACCGTGGGTCTTATCCCTGCGCCGTGGCGGAAGCGGGCGGAGAATCCCATGTTCCAGGGCAAGGGGCCGTCCCTCGGCTTCCAGCACCTTGGCGACGCACTGCGCCTCAGCAAAGGCTCCTTCTTCGTCCCGGATACGGACACCGCCGACGGCGGCGCTGTGCTGTACTTCCCGGGATGCGGCGGCGGGCTGTTCAGCAGCAGCATCAGCCTTGCCGGGCTGTACCTGCTGCTCAAGTCCGGCACCTCGGTGGTGCTGCCGCCGGAGCACATGTGCTGCGGCTATCCGCTCATCACCGCGGGCTGCGAGGAAGCCTTCAACGCCAACCGCTCGCGCAATATCGACCGGCTGGCCGACCTTGTACGCTCCGCCGCCGACGCCGGACTGTCCGTCAAACACGTGCTGACGGCATGCGGCACCTGCCGCGAGGGCCTCAAGGAATACCATCTGGAAACCTTCACCACGCCCCTGACCCACCGCGACGTGACGCAGTACGTCATGGAGGCCGCCCCCCGCGTGCTGGACGCCGCCGCCCCCGACGACGCACCGCTGCTGTACCATGCGGCGTGCCATGCGGAATGGTCCGGCGTCCCCGCCACCAAGGCGTCCGGACGCTACGCCGAAGCGCTTGCCGAGCTGACGGGCACCACGGTGAACATCTCCCCCGGCTGCTGCGGCGAGTCCGGCATGGGAGCCATGACCACCCCCGCGCTGTACAACAAACTGCGCGCGGAAAAGCAGCAGCGCCTCACCAGCGACCTGCGCGACTACCCGGCGGACCGCCCCATCGTTGTGGGCTGCCCGTCCTGCCGCATCGGCATCCGCCGCAGCCTCATCGCCATGAAGGACGCCCACCGCGTCATCCACACGCTGGAGTACATGGCCGAGCGCCTTGGCGGGCCGAAGTGGAAAAAAGAACTGCTCTCCGCTATAGGAAACAGCGACCCGCGCCCCGGCGTGCGTCCTGTTACCCTGCACAAGGGCTAACCCATAGCCCCGCGCGGCCATGCCGCCGGGGCGCAACCCGTGGCGGACTCCCACCCGGAGTCCTGACCGCAGGGCGCACAAGCATATGACTGAGGGGGCAACGCGCCGCCCCGCGCGTGAAGCGCATACAGCTTCACCACGGCCGCCGCGTTCCCCCTCTTTGCATGCCCGCCCTGCCAGACCGATAACCGGAAAAAACACGCATGCGCATTCTCGCCATTGATTTTGGACTTAAACGCGTTGGGCTTGCCCTTACCGACGGGCTGGGCATGATGGCCTTTCCCTACAAGACCATCGTGCGCACCACGAGGGACAAACTGTTTGCGGAATTGTCCGAAATACTGGAAAAGGAAAATGTTACCGCCATCGTGCTGGGCCTTCCCCTGTCCCTCGACGGAGAGGAAACGCTCATCACGCGGCAGGTCTACAACTTCAAGGCCAGCCTTGCCCGGCGCACGGACCTGCCCATCCACTACATGGACGAACGCCTCTCCAGCGTAGAGGCCGAAGAACAACTCAAGGAAGTCGGCCTGCGCCGCAAAAAGCGCAAAACCGTGCTGGACCAGCAAGCCGCCGTCCGCATCCTTGAAAGCTACCTCGCACAGGAGAAACGCGACGCATGAGCATGAAAAGAACGTTGATCGCATGCGCTGCCCTCACCGTTTTCCTCTGCGCCGTCTCAGGCTGGTTTCTGTGGCAGGCGCACTCCTTTTTGCACACCCCGGCCGAAACGCCGGGCCGCGAGGTGGTGGTCCACATCACCCCGGGGGAAACCTTTGACGAAGCCGCCTCGGCCCTTCAGGCCGACGGCGTCATCACCGACGCATGGCGCTTTCGTCTGCTGGCCCGCCTTGAGGGCAAAGCCCAGTCCATCAAGGCCGGGGAGTTCAGCCTGCATTCCAGTTGGACGCCCCGGCAGGTGCTGGACGCCCTCACCGAAGGCCGCGCCATGCTCCACAAGCTGTTCATCCCCGAAGGCCTGCCGTGGTGGAAGGTCGCCCGCGTGGTGGAGGAATCCGGCCTCACAACCGCCGAGAGCTTTGAAAAAGCCATCCACGACAAGGACCTGCTGCGCAGCTACAATATTCCCTTCGACAGCGCCGAGGGCTTCCTCTACCCGGAAACCTACCTCATCCCCCGCCCGCGCGGCGGCGACGCGGCCCCCATTGTGCGCACCATGCTCAGCACCTTCTGGGAGCAGGCCGGCAACCACATCTGGCCCAACGGTCCGCCGCCAGAGGACGAGCTGAAGCGCATCGTCACGCTGGCCTCCATGGTGGAAAAGGAAACCGCCGCCGCGTCCGAGCGCGCCCGTATCGCGGGCGTGTACACCAACCGTTTGCGCCGCGGCATGCGCATGCAGTGTGACCCCACCGTCATCTACGGCCTTGGCACCGCCTTTGACGGCAACATCACCAAAAAACACCTGCGCGACTCGTCCAATCCCTACAATACCTACCGCCACAAGGGCCTGCCCCCCGGCCCCATTTGCTCCCCCGGCCGCCCGGCGCTTGAAGCCGCCATGCAGCCTGAAAAGCACAAATATATCTTCTTCGTCTCCAAGGGCGACGGCACCCACAAGTTCAGCCGCACCCTGCGCGAGCACAACCGCGCCGTGCGCCGCTACCTGCTGCGCCGCTAAGGCGGCTTCCACACGACATCACACGCCCTTCGGCCGCCAGCCGGAGGGCGTTCTTTTTTGCCGCGCGCAAACGGTTTTCGCGTCAGGGTGATGCAATTTCATGTAAACCTGATATGATTTGAGGAGCTGTATCGTCCAACAAGCCAGGGGACCATCTCATGCGCAAATCCATCGTCGTGCAAATGCTCCTTGTCGTGGCGGCCACGCTCATTATTGAGGGGCTGTTCTTCTACACCGCTATTTCCTACGGCCTGCGCGGCTTTGCCACCGAGCAGTCCGAAGAGACGCGCGCCGCCATCATTATGGAAAAACGCACCAAGCTGCGCGACCTTGTCCAACTTGCCATCTCCACCGTGGATGAAATCCACGCCCGCTCCAAAGACCTCGCCGCCCTCAAGCGCGACAAGGTCGCGGAGCTGCGCCCCATCGTGGAGACCGTGCACAGCCTGCTGCAAAACACCCTGCATGATGTCGAAGCCGAAGCCTCTCTTGCCGAGGCCAAAGCCCGCATCACCGCCATGATTACCCGCATGCGCTACGACGACGGCAACTATCTGTGGATTACGGACCTTGATGGCCGCATGATTGCCCACCCCATCCGCGCGGACCTCAATGGCAAGGACCTCTCGGACGCCACCGACCCCAACGGCAAGCACCTCTTCCGCGAAATGGCGCGCGTTGCCGCCGAGACCGGCGCAGGCACCGTGGACTACCTGTGGGCCAAGCCGGGGGAAAAAAAGCCCAAGCAGAAGGTCTCATACGTTAAACTCATTCCGGAACTGGGGTGGATTGTCGGCACGGGCGCGTGGGTGGAGGACATCACGGAGGAACTCAAGCAGACCGCGCTGGAACAAATACGTGGCATGCGCCTGAGCGACGGCAACTATCTGTGGATCAACACCCTTGAGCCGCGCATGGTCATGCATCCCGTGAACCCGGAACTGAACGGCAAGCCCCTTGGGGACATTACGGACACCAAGGGCAAGCATCTGTTTATGGAATTTGCCGACGTTGCCCGCGAAGAAGGGCAAGGCTTCGTGGAGTACCACTGGAGCAAGCCCGGTCAGGACGGCGACTTCCCCAAGCTGTCCTATGTGCAGCTCTTCCGCCCGTGGGGGTGGGTCATTGGCATGGGCGTCTATATGGACGATGTGCAGACGCAGGTGGACAGCCGCCACCAGCGCTTTGCCCACGCCATCAACACCAATCTCAACATCACCGCGCTCATAGGTTTTGTTATTGTGCTTGGCGCGCTGGGGACCATCTCGGCGCTGATGTGGATTATGCTCAAGCGCCCGGTGGGCACGCTGGTCACCTACGCCGAGCGCGTGGCCGAGGGCGACCACGAAGCCACCTTGCAGGGCCGCTTCCATGGGGAACTCCTCACCCTCAAGAATTCCATATCCGCCATGCTGGACAGCCTGCGTGACAGTATGGCCGATGCGGAACAAAAAAGCGCGCAGGCCGAAGAGGAAGCCGCCCGAGCGCGCGAGGCCACGGCCGAAGCCGAAGAGGCGCGCGAGATGGCCGAACAGGCCAAGCGCCAAGGCATGCTGGAGTCCGCCCGCGCGCTGGAGGGCATTGTGGAACGCATTACCACCGCGTCCGAAGAGTTGTCCGCACAGGCGGACCTCACGGCGCAGGGCGCGCATGACCAAAAGGAACGCCTCGACGAAACCGCAACAGCCATGGAGCAGATGAACCACACCGTGATGGAGGTGGCGCGCAATGCCTCCAACGCTGCGGAAAATGCGGACAGCACGCGCCAGCGCGCTGTGGAGGGCCAGCGGATTGTCGCAGACGCCATCGAGGCCATCAGCTCCGTGCACACCATGGCCAGCGTCCTCAAGGACGACATGGGCAAGCTGGAGACGCAGGTGGAGTCCATCGGCGGCGTCATCAACGTGATTAACGACATCGCGGACCAGACAAACCTCTTGGCCCTCAATGCCGCCATTGAGGCCGCCCGCGCAGGCGAGGCAGGGCGCGGCTTTGCCGTGGTGGCGGGAGAGGTCCGCAAACTGGCTGAAAAGACCATGAGCGCCACCAAGGAAGTGGCGCAGTCCATCTCCGGCATTCAGGACTCCACGCGCAGCAATGCCGCGCATGTGGATAAGGCGGCCACCGCCGTCGAAGAGGCAACGTCCCTCGCCAACGAGTCCGGCAAAGCGCTGGAAGCCATTGTCACCCTTGCCGAGGGCACAGCCGAACAGGTCAGCAACATCGCCACGGCAAGTGAAGAGCAATCCGCCGCCAGCGACGAAATCAACCGCGTTATCGAAGAGGTCAACAGCATTGCCAGTACCCTCTCCGACGGCATGGACGAGTCGCGCCAAGCCCTGCAGGAGGTCGCCAGCCAGTCGTCCGACCTGCGAAAGCTCATCGACAAAATTATGGAGGAGAATTCCTAGGGCAGAAAACAGCCCACAGGGAACAACAGGGCGTCAGGAGTGCGCCCCATACAACGAAAAGCCAACACAGCGGCGTGTCAGGACGAGGTCCGGGCGCGCCGCACCAGCGTCCGGGCCAGCGCAAGGACCTGCCGGGCGGTGTCGTCCACCGTGGGCACCGTGGGCACAGCGCGGCGCAGGGCCGCAAGGGCGCCCGCATCCCGCGCCAAATGCTCCAGCACGCGCGCCAACGCGTCAGCATCGCCGCAGGGGAAGAATGCCGCCCCGGCGCCCTCCTCCGCCGCCTCGGCAAGGGCAGGGATGGCCGACGCCACAACCGGAACGCCCGCCTGAAAGGCCTCACGCAGGACAAGGCAATAGCTCTCCTCACGCGAGGGAACCACCACCACATCCAGCCCGCCCAAAATCTGCGGCACATCCTCCGGCCCATACGCCCCGCAGTAAGCAATATTCGGCGCGGCATCCATGCGCGGGGCAAGGGCGGCAAGCCAGTCCGGCTGAATGACCTGTCCGTGCACCTCAAGGCGCACCTCGTCCTCACTCAGGCGGTCCATGGCGTCCAGCAGGATGTCCAAGCCCTTCTTGAAGGTCACCGTACCAAGGGAGCCGACGCGAAGCCGCCCGGTGCGCTCCCGGTGCGGGACTTCCGCGTGCGCGCGCACGCCAAGGGGCACATGGTGAATGCGCTGCGGCGGCACCCCGGCACGCTCCAGATTGCGCCGCATATAGGCCGACGCCGCCAGCACCGCGTCCGCACGGGCCAAGGCGGAGGTCAGATACCGCCGCCGCAGGCCCAGCATGCGCGCCAGCGCGGCGCGGTCCAGCACATGGCCCAACTGCGGCACACGCTGGAGCAAGCACCACGCGCAGGTGTCGTCCGTTTCCGGACCTTCGGCGCACAGGTGGCCGTCGGCGCGCACCAAATGACACTGGTTGCAAAAGGCCCACGAATCATGCGCCGTCACCAACGTAGGAAGCCCCCGGTCAACGAGGGTATGGAGCAGGCTTCCGGTAAAGCCAATCAGGTGATGCACATGGACCACATCGCATCCCCCGGCCTGCACCAAGTCCGCCACCGCCGTCCCAACGGCGTCATCCTTGAAGCGCGCGGCAAAATCCGGACGCACCGGCACCGCCACACCATGAAAGGGGACGCCAGCCACAACGCGGGAGGTCACCTCGCCAAGGGCGCCGCCGCCCGGCCGGGGATAATAGCAGTCCACCGCGTGCCCGGCGGCCAGAAAGGCCCGCGCCATATCAAGGACGTGAAGCTCCACGCCGCCAAGGCGGTTCTCCGGTGATTCATGCAGGATACAGGCAATTCGCATAGCTCTACCCTATGCCCTTGCGCCCGGCTTGAAAAGCCCGCGCCCGGCGCGCCGGTGGCGAGTTGTCGCAAAAAAGCCCCGCCTCCCACACGGGAAACGGGGCTGAAATGGCGATGGACGCCGGAGGAGCGATGAACCCTAGAAGTTCAGGTTCAGGTGGGCGCGCAGGGCGTCCATGTGCTCCTCGGCCACGGCCTCGGCGCGGCGGTTGCCGTCGCGCAGGATGTCCCACACCATATCGGGGTTGGCGTCGATTTCCTTGCGGCGGGCGTGGATGGGCTCCACGAAGTGCTCCATGGATTCCAGCAGCAGCTTCTTACAGTCCACACAGCCCCAGCTTGCGTCGCGGCAGCCCTTGTCGATTTCGGGCAGGCGCTCGGGATCGGTCATAATCTGGTGGTAGGGGAACAGGTTGCACACATCCGGGTTGCCGGGGTCGGCCTTGCGCATGCGGTTGGTGTCCGTCAGCATGCTCATGACCTTTTTGCGCACGGAGTCCATGCTCTCGCCGAGGGCGATGGAGTTGCCGTAGCTCTTGGACATCTTGCGGCCGTCCAGACCGGGCAGCTTGGACTCCTTGGTCAAAAGGGCCTGCGGCTCGGGGAAGAAATCGCCGTACAGATGGTTGAAGCGGCGGGCGATTTCGCGCGTCAGCTCCAGATGCGGCAGCTGGTCGTGACCAACGGGAACCCGCTCGGACTTGTACATAAGGATATCGCCGGTCATCAGCACGGGATAGCCAAGGAAGCCGTAGGTGTTCAGGTCCTTCTGGGCCAGCTGTTCCTTCTGGTCCTTGTATGTCGGGCAGCGTTCCAGCCAGCCAAGGGGCGTCATCATGGAGAGCAGCAGATGCAGTTCCGCGTGGGCCTTCACCTGCGACTGCTGGAAAATGACGCAGCGCTCCGGATCCAGTCCGGCGGCAATCCAGTCCTTGACCAGTTCGGGCACAAAGCCCTTAATCTTGCGGGGATCGGCGTATTCGCTGGTCAGCGCATGCCAGTCCGCCACGAAGAAGAAGCAGTCGTAGTCCTTCTGCAGGTCAACCCAGTTCTTGAGGACGCCGAAGTAGTGGCCAAGATGGAGCGCCCCGGTGGGACGCATGCCGGAGACGATGCGTTGTTTGTTCTGAGACATGACAAGGTTCCTAAATCAGATGCAGTAGCGGTGCGATTAACGACAGCACGGGCGCGAACACCAGCCGAAGCCCCCCGCTCATGATGAGCAGAAGAAGGATGATGAACCCGTACCGCTCCAGTTGCATGTATTTGTATGCCACGTTGTGCGGCAACAGTTCTGCGAGAATCTTGCTGCCATCCAGCGGCGGAATGGGCAGCAGGTTAAACACGCCAAGGATGACGTTGATAAGCACGCCGAAGCGTAAAATATTCACCAGCGGCGGGTAAAAGAAGGACGCCATCTCGCTGGCGGCGGGCGGATAGTTCAGCATCAGCGCAAAGCCCGCATACATCAGCCCCGCAAGGACAAAGTTCGCGGCCGCGCCGGCGGCGGACGTAACGATAATGCCCTGCCGCACGTTGCGGAAGTAGCGCGGGTTGATGGGAACGGGCTTGGCCCACCCAATGATGAAGCCGGAGGTCATAGCGGTCAGCACGAAGACCAGCGTCCCGATGGGGTCCAGATGACGGATGGGGTTCAGCGTAAGCCGCCCCGCGTTTCTGGCCGTTGGGTCGCCGTACCAGTAGGCTGCTGCGCCGTGGGCCACCTCGTGCAGTGTGACGGCGAGCAGAAAGGGAACCGCCATAATGGCGATGCGCACAATGGCGTGGGAAATGTCGAACATGGGCCTTGCGACTTACCACGAACGCCCACCGGGGGCAACCCGGCGGGCGCGTGAGTCGGCTGATGAAACCCGGCAGTGATGGTGCGCTACAGGTTCTCTAGCGCGGCCGCCACCTTGGTCTTGAGTTCCGTCAAATCCACAGCCTTGACCACGTAGTAGTCCGCGGCAATGGATTTGAGGTCGTGCTGGAAGCTGTCGTACGCGGTGCACAAAATCACCGGCAGGTTTTGCTCCTGGCTGCGGATCTGCTGGAGCAAATCCAGCCCGGAGCGGTTGTTGCTGAGCTTGATGTCAAGCACCACGACCTCCGGGTCCTCGCGTTCGAGAACGGTAAGGATTTCCTCCTCACCATCGGATGTCGCCACGTCGTAGCCTTCCGTTTGCAGCTCTTCCTGGTAGAGCATGCGGATGTGTCGTTCGTCGTCGACAACCAGGACTTTTCTTTTGCTCATGGCCCCTCCGCGGGCGGAATGGACCGTTTACGACCACGGCCCGAAATGTTTACCTTTGCGGCATTGGCACATGCAGAACTCGCATTTGGTCATATTTAGCCACAAATCCCGCCAAAAAGAAATGTGAAATTTCAAAGCCGGGAAAAAGGCTTGCATCCGTTGCCGCCTCCTTGTACACACCAAATCCTGATCACTTTAGTACGATTTCAGGCAGGATATCCATGATACATATACATATCATACCCACAGATGAACGAAAGGACTTCCCGAAGCTCAAATCTGTGCTCGGGCTGCTCAACAAACTGGGGCTGCGCCGCACGGATGCGCTCATTATCCGGGGGGATGAGATGCTCACCCCCGACCGCGCCCTGAAAAACGGCGACCACATCACCGTGCGCCTTGTGGGCTCAAGGGGGTAGCGCCATGAAATGTTCCCGCTGTAAAAGTTTGGCGCAGGTCGCCCTGCCCAGCCATCACGCCGGTTTCTGCCCGGACTGCTTCAACCTGTTCTTTTCCCGTCAGGTGGAGCGCGCCATCAGGCATTTTCGCATGTTCACGCACAAGGACAAGGTCCTCGTCGCCCTCTCCGGCGGCAAGGATTCCCTCGCCCTCTTCCGCGAACTGCACATGCAGGGCTATGACGTCACGGGCCTGCACATTGATTTGTCCATCCCCAATTCCTCCAGCCACTCCCGCGCTGTGGTGGAACAATTCTGCGAGGGGCTTGGCGCGCCGCTGCGCGTGGTGAACATGGCCGACGAAGGCCTGCCCATCAGCGAAGTGAAGCGCAAAATCAACCGCCCGGTGTGCTCCGTATGCGGCAAGGTCAAGCGCTACTACTTCAACAAGGTCGCCCTTGATGAAGGCTTCACCGCGCTGTGCACAGGCCATAACCTTGATGACGAGGTGGGCCGCCTGTTCTCCAACACCCTGCGCTGGGATGTCTCGTACCTGAGCGACCAAAGCCCTGCCCTGCCCGCCGAGGGCGGCTTTGCCCCCAAGTACCGCCCACTGTACCGCCTGTCCGAGTTTGAGACGGCGGCCTACTGTTTCCTCAACGGCATTGAGCACAGCACCGCCATCTGCCCCTACAGCGCCGGAGCCAGCTTCCCCGTGCGCAAGGAGCTGCTCAACACGCTGGAGGAGAACAGCCCCGGCAGCAAGCTCCAGTTCTACGAGGGCTTCCTCAAGACGGCCAAACCGCTGTTCGAGGCCGCAGAGGAACGCGACGGCTACGCCGTCTCCCCGTGCACCGGGTGCGGCTATCCCACCTCGGCCGGCCTCTGCAACATCTGCCGCATGAAGGAGCAGGTCGCCGCAGAGGACTAGCCCCCACGCTTTCCGCACCACCACCGCGCCGCGCAGGATGACCTGTGCGGCGCGTTTTTTATGCAGGGTGCGGCGGGCGCAGCCGCGGTGGACTTTGCCGCGTTTTTCCGCGCCCCGCCTTGCTCCGGCGGGAAATATGCGGTACATCTGCAAGAGAATGCCACACATGTCGGCATTGCTCCAATGGCCGGCCATACGGCATAAAACACCGACGTTGCAGGGGGACACGATGCGAAGGCACGCTCTGGTCATGCTGGCGCTTGTCGCCACACTGCTCATTCCCGCAGGCTGCGGCAAAGGACCGGTCCCGGACGGGGCCTCCTACAGCTACATGTTCGGGTCCCTCTCCACGGAAGAGCCCGGCACCATCACCGAACTGCACAACGCCGTTATCAAGGCGCTGAACACGCTGGAACTGCCCATCTCCTTCAACAAGAAGGACAACCTTGTCGCCGTGGTGCAGACGTTTACCGCCGAAGGTGAAAGCATCACCATCACCATCCACTACCGCGCCGAGGACGTCTCGGAGCTGGTCTTCTCCTCCGAGGACCGGGTGGACGTCTACAAGCTGAGTGGACTGCTTGAAGAAATCCGCAAGAATATGTCCATTATTTAGGCGGCGCACGTCGCCGCCGCCCCCAGCGCCATCCTGCGAGTCCGGCGCCGCATAGTGCGGCGCCGGACGGCGCGCCTTCACGCCCGCCCTGCGCATGCCCGAAGTCTGTAGGCAACGCCGCGCCCAGCGCCAAACGCTGTTCCCCAGCAGCACTGCGCCCTTAGGGCTTCCCGCCGCGCGGGGCACCCCCTTCCAGCCCCTCCGCCTTGCTCCACCATGGCTCACCGCCCCGCGCCCGCGCGGCATTGGCAAACGCCGCAAGGCGCGCTATAGCCCGTGCGTCGAGGAGACACACCACCCATGACGCACACCACGCCCGCCATATCCGTTGTTTTGCCCGCCTACAACGCCGCCCGGCACCTGCCAGCCTGTCTGGACAGCCTGCTGGCGCAGGACGCCGGGAACTATGACATCATCGCCGTTGACGACGGCTCCACCGACGACACCGCCCGCGTGCTCACGGACTACGCCGCCCGCCACGACCGGATGCGCGCCATCCTGCGCCCGCACGAGGGCGTGGCCGCCGCGTTCAACACGGGCATGGAGCACGCCACAGGCCGCTACATCGCACGCATGGACGCCGACGACACCTGCGACCCTCGCCGCCTGCGCCTGCAGGCCGAGCACCTGAGCGCCAACCCGCAGGTGGGGCTGGTGGCCAGCACCGTCACCTACGGCGGATGCCGGGAGACCTGCGCGGGCTACGCCCACCACGTGGACTGGACCAACACCCTGCTCAGCGCGGCAGACATCTTTCTGCACCGCTTTGTGGACCTGCCCTTTGCCAACCCGGCGGTGATGTTCCGGCGCGAATGCGTTGCCGCCCATGGCGGCGCTCTGGATGGGGATTTCCCGGAGGATTACGAAATGTGGCTCCGCTGGCTGGATGCCGGGGTGCGCATGGAAAAGCTCCCCCAGCCGCTGGTAACATGGAACGACCCGCCAACCCGCCTCACCCGCACGGACTGCCGCTACGACCAGATGGCATTCTACCGCGTGAAGGCGGCCTACCTTGCCCGCTGGCTGAGGCGCACCAGCCCGCACTGGCCGGAGGTCTACATCATCGGCGCAGGCCGCCCCACCCGCCAGCGCGCGGACCTGCTCCTTGACCACGGCGTGAACATCCGCGCCTATGTGGACATCGACCCGCGCAAAATCGGCAATATCATCGGCGGGCGCCCGGTCATCGGCCGCGCGGGCCTGCCCGCGCCGGGGGAGTGCTGCATCATCTCCTACGTCGGCAACCGCGGCGCGCGCGATGAGGTCGCGGAGTTTCTGACCGGGGCGGGCTACGTTATGGGACGGGATTTTCTGCTCGCCGCGTAAGGGACGCTTTGCGCCACTGCCGCCGGGGATTGTCCGAGGTCTCCACCACGGGCGGCGCATCCGGCCCGGCCCACGTCACGCGTGTGGCGCCGTCCCACCCCGGCGTAAAGAGTGGAATATGCCGCTCCGCCACAGCGCGGCGCACAACACGGTTCGGATAGCGGCGGTAATTGATGAATCCTGCCGAAGCCAGCGCAAGACGCGGGCGAACCGCATCATACAGCCCCGGAGCGAAACTGCTCTTGCTGCCGTGGTGCGGCAGGACCAGCACGTCCGCCCGCACATCCCGGCCGCTAGCCAGCACGCGGGCAATGCCTGCCTCCTCCACGTCACCGGGCACAAGGGCCAACCCGCGCCCCTTCCACACCAGACGCACCACCAGCGACGCATCATTCTTGCCCAGCGTGGCGCGCTCCGGCGTGCCCTGTGCCGGCGGCCCCAGCACCTCCAGCCACAGGTCCGGCGTCAGCAGTATGCGCTGGCCCGCGTGCCACGCTTCCGGCGTCAGCCCGGCGGCGCGGACATCCCCGCGCAGGCGCTGTACCTCAATATTCCCCGGCCAATCGCCATTGCCCGCAAAACGCCCCACCATAAACCGCCGCAGCAGGAAGGGATAGCCCCGGTAGTGGTCCGCATCAGGATGCGTCAACACGGCAATGTCCAGCCTGGGCGGACGCCCGTTGGCAAGGGCCGGCCCCACCACAGCGCGGCCAAGGTCAAATCCCGGCAGAGAACCGCCAGCGTCCAGCAGCACCCTCACGCCCCCCGGCGCGTCCACACACACGGCCTGACTCTGGCCCGTATCCAGCATGGTCAGGCGCACCCGGTCCTGCCCCTGCAAGACGCCGCGCACCAGACCGGGACCCGTCAACAGCATCACGCCCAAAAGCGCCGCCCACATCGCGCGCCGCCGCGCGCGGGCAAGCGCCAGCCCCACGGCGGCAACGGCAAGGGCGTAGCCAAACATCTGCGGCCACAGCGGACGCAGGGCCGCCACCTCGGGCAGCATGCCGCCATCCGCCAACATGTGGAGCACCGCGAGGCCCGCATCCAGCACGCCCGCCGCCACGCTCAAGCCCAAATGGCCAAAGGGCGCGGTCCACGGCGCCGCCAGCAGCGCCATGCCGCACAGCCCAAGGGGCATCACCACCAGCCCAAGCAGTGGCAGCCACAGGACGTTCATATACAGCCCAGCGGCCACACAGCCAAAATTGCTGACGATGAGGGGAAGGAGGGCGATATTGGTGCTGGCGCTCATAAGGAGCACCACCGCTCCGCCGCGCAGGGTGCGCTCCCACAAGGGAGCGCGGTGCCCGCCGTCATGCTGGAGCTGGGGCCGCCGAAAACGCCGCGCCACGTGCGCGGCGCACAGCTTAGCCGCATGCCACAGGGCCGGGGCAAACAGCCCAATACCCGCCACGGCCACCGCCGAAAGCTGCAAACGCAGGTCGTACACGGCCAGCGGGTCCATGGCGAGGATGCACACAAGGGCCACAAACAGCCCATCCACCAGCACGCGCTCGCGGTTGAGCAGAAGCAGCGCGCCCCACGCGGCAAACATAATGGCCGCGCGGACAAGGCTTGGGGAGCCGCCGCCAAGCCACACGTACCCCGCCACGCAAGGCGCGGCGAGGAGCACCGCCAGCTTGGGGCGCGGCACCCGCAAATACACGCCCGGCGCCACCAGTCCCACCAGCCACGCCGCGCCGACCCCCAGCCCCGCCGCAAAGCCAAGGTGCATCCCGGACAGGGCAAGGCTGTGGGCAAGGGACGCCTGCCGCATGACGTCAAAGGTGGGGGACTGCAAAAAGAATCTATCCCCGGTCAACAGCGCCGTCAGCATGGCCCGCCCCTGCGTCATGGGGCCGTCCCCGGCCACAGCGGTGACGATGCGGTGGCGCAGCCCTTCGGGCACCTGTCCGGACAGGTCGGGGTCGCCGCGCATGCCGCGCGTCCACCCACGCCAATACACGCCCCGCTGCGCCCAGTAGAACGCGGTGTTCCAGTTGCCGGGGTTCACATACCCCCGCGCCGGGCGCGCCCGTGTGGTGACGCTCACGCGCATCCCCACCCGCGGGTCCGCCGCCGGGTCCTGCCAATTCCATAAAAAGCGCCCCGGAACGCTGACCGTTTCGCCAGTATCGCGGCGGCACGTTGCCCCGCGCAGGAACATGCGCACCGCGCCGCGCGGGGAGCGCTGCACCTCGTCCACCACACCCGTCACGCGCACGCGTTCGCGCGCCTGCATCCACGCGGGCACCTCCGGCGGCGGCGCAGGGGCAACATACAGGCCAACGCCCCACCCCGCACAAAAAAACAGGGCCAGAGCACACACTCTGACCCAAAATCGTTTCGGAAAAGCGCCAAGGGCGCACAGGGCAAGGCCGCCAGCAATGGCGGCGTGGGGCTGGCGCAGCATCAGCATGCCCAGCATGGCCGCCCCGAAAAAGACCTGCCACGGCAAAAGCCCCGGCATAACAAGGGGCCGCGTCCCTGCGCCGCGAGCGGACATCCGCCTCCCCCTACGCTCCCGCGCCGTCTGTGGCCGTCATATGCAGTCGGCCAAGGATGATATCTGCCGCGCGCCCCGGAGCGCCCGGCTCACCCACCAGTTCCGCCAGCCGCGACAGCGTGGCGCGCACCTCGGCATTGGTGCGCGCATCCAAAAAGCCCAGCGCCTTGGCCGCGATGTCCTCAGGATTCGCATCCTCCTGCAACAGCTCGGGGAAGACCTCCGTATCCATAATGAGATTGGGCAGGCTGATGTAGGGCACATCCACAATGAGCCTGCCGAGGGCATAGGTCACGGGCGACAGGCGGTAGGCGATGACCGTGGGCACGCCCACAAGGGCCGTCTCCAGCGCCACCGTGCCCGACGCGGCAATAACCGCGCCGCTGCCGCGCATGGCGGCGTAGCGGTTTTCCGGCTCCTCAACGGTCACCGGAAGCCCGGCAGGGAGCGCGGCCTCAAGCGCCGCGCGGTCCACACCCGGAGCGCGGACCACGGTAAAGGTCAGCTCCGGGCGCACATGGTGCATACGCTTCGCGGCCGCCAAAAAATCCGGATACAGGGACTCAATCTCCTTGCGACGGCTGCCGGGAAGGATGAGCACGCGGTTCGGGTCCGGCTCCACATCCTCAATATCCGCAAAGGGAATCTGGTCCACCAGCGGATGCCCCACATAGTCGGCGTCCAGCCCGTGGGCGGCAAGGAAGGGCTTTTCAAAGGGCAGAATGCACAGCACCCGGTCCACCTTGTCGCGCAGAAAGTTCACGCGGCCCTTGCGCCACGCCCACACCTGCGGACAGATGTAATACAACACCGGGATGCCCAGCCGCCGGGCCATACGCACCACAAAGAAATTAAAGTCCGGCGCGTCAATGCACACCACGGCGCGTGGCCGCTCGGCCTTGAGGCGGGCGTAGATGCGGCGCATCAGCCCCAGCACGCGCGGCAGGTGGGCCACCACCTCGGTAACGCCCATCAGCGACAACTCGCTGATGTCAAAGACCTTTTTGCACCCCGCCTCTTCCATGGCGGAGCCGGCAAGGCCCATGCACCGCACGCCGGGGGCGCGCTGCCGCAAGGCGCGGACAAGCAGCGCTCCGTGCATATCGCCCGAAACTTCGCCCGCGCTCAGCCATATCGACTCGCCGTTACGCTTCGTACCCATATCGTTCCTACAGAAATTCAATCTTTGGCAGTCTGCCGAAAATTTGATAAACGCCAACGCACCAATAAGCGAATTGCACTGCAATGACAATGACGACGCCCGGCCATTTCGTGGGCCACGCCCCGGCACGGACGCACGACGTATTCACGCCCTTTCGTGGGCATTATCAAAGCGAGTCATGCTATCATGAGTAACAAAACCATGCGTGTAGGCGTTATCGGCCTCGGCTGGATGGGCAAAATCCATCTGCGCGTCTACTCCGAAATGGCCGACGTGGAAGTCGTCGGCGTTGTGGACACGGACGAAAACGTGCTGGCGGAAGTCCGCGAGCGCTTCGGCGTTGCCACCTACAGCGACATTGACGACCTGCTTGCCCAGCCTATGGACGCCGTGAGCGTCTGCGTGCCCACGGTGTACCACCTGCCCGTCGGCCTCAAGGTCATGGACAAGAACATCCCCCTGCTTATCGAAAAGCCCCTCGCCGCTTCCGCCGACGAAGGCCGCCAACTCATCGAAAAGGCGCAGGAAAAGAACCTGCCCCTCATGGTCGGCCACATCGAGCGCTTCAATCAGGCCGTGCAGCGCGTGAAGAGCCTTGTTGAAGGCGAAGACGTGGTGTCCATCAACATCGAGCGAGTTGGCCCCTACCCGCCCCGCATTCAGGATGTGGGCGTCATCAAGGACCTCGGCTCCCACGACATCGACCTCATTCGCTTCATCACCGGCGCAGAGTACGACAAGGTCTTCGCCGTTACGTCGTCCTCCCTTGGCAAGCATGAGGACTCCGCTCTCATCACCGCCCAGATGGACAACGGCGTGCTGGCCCAGATCAACACCAACTGGGTGACGCCCTACAAGTCCCGCTGCATCAGCGTGGCGACGAAGAGCAAGTACATCCACGCCAACCTCGTGACGCAGGAAGTGAAGGAATACAGCAAGTTTGAGGGCTACGACGCCAACTACATGGTGCGCGAATGGCCCGTTATGTTCCGCGAGCCCGTGCCGCTGGAACTCAAGGCCTTCCTCAGCGCCCTGCGCGATGGCACCGAGGTGCCCATCACCGGCCGCGACGGCCTGTACGTGCTGGAAACCATCGAGCGCGTGCTTGATCCGGAAAACGCCTAGCGCTTCCGGTCACCACACAAAAAAGCGCCCCGCTTCGGCATTGCCGAGGCGGGGCGTTTTCTGTGCGTTACTGCCGCCGCACGGGGCGGCGGCCAGCGGAAAGGCTTAGTCGCGGGCGCGGGTGATGCGCGCGCCAACGCCCTCCAGCTTGTGTTCAATATTCTCGTAGCCCCGGTCCAGATGGTAGATGCGCTGGACCTCCGTGGAGCCTTTGGCGGCCAGACCGGCCAGCACCAAGGACGCGCTGGCGCGCAGGTCCGAGGCCATCACCGGCGCGCCGATGAGGCTGTCCACGCCGCGCACCATGGCCGTGCGGCCATCAAGGGTGATGTGCGCGCCCATGCGGCTCAGCTCCTGCACGTGCATGAAGCGGTTCTCGAATATGGTTTCCTTAATCATTCCGGAGCCTTGGCTCAGGCACATCAGGGCCATAATCTGGGCCTGCATGTCCGTGGGAAAGCCGGGGAACGGCAAGGTCACCACGTCCACGCCGTGCACGCCCCCGCCATTACGGCGGGCCACGACCACGTCGCCCTTCTCCTCAATATACACGCCCATCTCGCGCAGCTTGGCGATGACGGCCTCCAGCTCAAACATGGGGCAGTCCTCAAGCAACAGCTCGCCGTCGGTGATGGCAGCGGCGCAGAGGTAGGTGCCCGCCTCAATGCGGTCGGGCATGATGCGGTATTCGCAGCCGGAGAGGCGCTCCACGCCCTCAATGGTAATAATGCTGGTGCCCTGTCCGGTAATCTTGGCCCCGCAGGCGCACAGGAAGTTGGCAAGGTCCACCACTTCCGGCTCGCGCGCGGCGTTGACGAGAACGGTTTCGCCTTCGGCAAGGGCCGCGGCCATGAGCAGGTTTTCGGTGCCGCCCACGGTGGGGAAGTCGAACTGAATATGTGCGCCGCGCAGTCTGCCGTCGCAGGTGCCGTGGATGTAGCCCTGCTCCAGATCAAACGTTGCGCCCATCTTTTCCAACGCCTTGAGGTGCAGATCCACCGGGCGCGAGCCAATGGCGCAGCCGCCGGGCAGGGACACGCGGGCCTCGCACAGGCGCGCCAGCAGCGGGCCAAGGCACAGCACGGAGGCGCGCATGGTCTTCACCAGCTCGTAGGGCGCTTCGGGCACAAGGGTGCCGGGCGTCACCGTAACGGTGCCGTTTTCAAATGTGGTCCCGCATCCCAGAATGTCCAGAAGACGCAGCGTGGTATTAATATCGCGAAGATTGGGAACGTTGGTATATGTAACAGGTCCGTCAACGGCCAGGCTGGCCAGAAGAATGGGCAGTGCGGCGTTCTTGGAACCGCTGACTCGTATCCGGCCTTCCAATGGGCGTCCGCCCTCGATGATGAGTTTTTCCATGAAATTGCTTTCGCCTTTTTTTGAGCAAATCAATAAAATTGCTTGACCGTCATGCTGACCTCGGCTATCAGAGCCTCCGCAACACGGTGGGTGTAGCTCAGTTGGTAGAGCACTTGGTTGTGGCCCAAGTGGCCGTGGGTTCAAGTCCCATCACTCACCCCATATGCACTTAAAGCCTCGTCATTGACGGGGCTTTTTTTGTGCCCATAGTGCGCCGCGCCGGGCCGAAAGCCTCCGCCCGCGCGTGCGGCCGGGCGCCACGACGCGCCCCGTGCCGACTGTCTCGGGACTTTCATTATCTCCGGCTGTTTTGTCAACTCCTGCCGCGCCATTTCCGTGGCCCCCGCGCGCCCCGGCAAGGGCGCTTCGCCGCCGGATTTGCCCGCCCTGCCAGCCCCGCGCCGCGCCCAAGCCCTGTACACAAAAATGTCCTCCGGCGGACACATTTGACAGCGCGGCCCCCGCCTACGCCGTGACGGACCCTGCGAAAACCCTCCGCGGCGCGCCGCACGAGCGCCCCCCCTTTGTCCGCAGTCCCACCGCGCCGCTTCAACGCGCCCCCTCCAAATGGCCCCATCCAGTAGAAATTTCGCCTTGGCGGCGATTTGTTGCCAATCTTCTCTTGACCAATGGCGGCTCCTTGGCTATCACTCCCTTCACCACACGGTGGGTGTAGCTCAGTTGGTAGAGCACTTGGTTGTGGCCCAAGTGGCCGTGGGTTCAAGTCCCATCACTCACCCCAGTATGGATTCAAGGCTCCGCACATGCGGAGCCTTTTTTCCGTGCATCCTTTGCCCGGCTCCCGGCAGTTCCCGTTCCCTGCACCGCTTGCCGACACGTTCGCACAACAGGCTCGCCCAACACATTCGCCCGATACGTCTGTAGGATACGCCATGCGCCCAGCCGCCGTTCTCGTCATCATCACCGCCCTTGCGGCCATTACTGCCGCCGTGCTGCTGGTCAGCACGCAGGACTACGCCTTCACGTTTTCCTCCCCCAGCCCCCGTCTTGTCAGCAAAGTCGCGCACGAGGTCCACACCGTGCCCGCGTCAAAGCCATTTTTGCGCTTTGTGGACGAAACCAAGCTGACCCGCACCCTCAACCGCCACGAAAAGCTCCTGTCCAACGTGCAGATTTCCCTGCAGGACGGCGCGTTTCGCGACTCCCTGCCCCCGGAGAACCAAGGCGACCGCGTAGCCTGCTACGCCATCACCATGCAGACCGAATCCGACGACACCATTCAGATACTCTCGCGCCGCATCAAGGCCCGTCACCTGACGGCGTCCCTTATCCGGTCCATTGAGGACGGCATAGACCAATACTACACGTCCACCAGCCGCCACCCGTCGCGCGGGGGCCGGACCATTACGGTCTCCTGACCCTTCCACGCCAGCGCCGCCCCCACAAACGCAAAAAAGCGGCCCACACAATGAGGCCGCTTGCAGATGCAAATATGGTCTGGATGACGCATGCCATAAGTCCGGCGTCTGCGTGCTCTGGAATATGTTTTGACTGTAGGGCCAGGGGATGGCGGACTCGCTTCGGCTTGCCGCACGCTCTCTCAGCACCCGCCCGCATGTGACGCACGCCTGATGCCCCGCATAATACGGAGCACCTCTCCCTTCCCCAAAAGATATCCTGCCCTAAGCACTCCACCCTGACGAGCCGCAATGAGCGCGGCGCGCTTTCACGGCGCACACGGCGGCGCACACGTCGGCGCATTCATCTGAAGGGGAACACCGCTCGGGAAACTTCCCCATCCGGCGCGCGCCGCGACGCACGCGCTACAGGTAGCCCACCTGCCCGAGGGCCTGCTTGAATACGCGCCATGCCTCCTGCTGGTCCTGCACAAGGACGAAATTTTCGCGCAGGTCGCCGTCGTCAAACGCGCCCTCGCGCCAGCGCCCCTCCTCCTGAACGAAGGTCTCGTGCATTTCGGACGAAGCCACCATGACCCGGTGGGTCACTGTGTCCCTGTAAACTCTTGGACTTGTTGTAAATCGGGTCGATACGATAGGCATAGTACTCTTCCGGATCACAGGTCTAGCGCAGAATAACGTGTCATCCTCATGGATTACGTTCCCATCTTGTAGCGTTGGCCCGTGCAAATGACAAGCGCCGGCGCCACTTTTTCCATGCTTCCAAGGCGTTGCACGCTTTGTGCTCCCGCCGCATTTTCCATTGCCGCAGCACTCCACAGTCTATACAAAGCCTGTTATACTCTCGCGGAGACACGGGGTGGACCACAGCGCCCATCATGTACGCAGCACGAATGCATACTTTTCTTCCATGAATTGAAAATAGAGATTTGCCGTTACGTCATGCGCACCTTTGCCACCATCTTCAGCCTTCTTTCCGCAATCCTCATTCCCATTGGACTGCATTACTTCGGCCTTGTGGACCTCACCTCGCCCACACCGCGCGTGCGCATTCCGCTGTCCGTCTTCTATGCCGACGGACCATGCCCCTTCACCCTCTCCGCGCAGGACAAGAAGCTGGTGGAAGACGCCCTGCGCAAGCATCATCCCATCGTTGAGGGCGCAAGCCTGTTCATTGAGCCGCATGTCACAGCCAGCGGCGGGCCGGGGTTCGAGTCGCGCCCGGTTCCGGCCTTTAGCCTCAACATCGCCCTTGAATCCGGCGACGCCCTTGATGTGCGCCACCGCGTGGTGCGTGACAAGTCCCTGCCCCACACCATTGCGGACACCGTCCAGCGCGCCATAGCCCAATACCTGCAAATGGACCTTGCCCCCAGCCCGGGCGTGCGCCGCACCATTACCATCTCCGGCCCACAATCCCGCCTGCCCGCGCGCCTCTGCCGCCTGCCAGCATAAAAAAACGGCCTGCCACAGGGGCAGACCGTTCAAGATTCGTCCATCAGCGGCGCGGCTCAAGCACTTGGCCGCAGCGCCGCGCACCGCCTTAGGCGCCACGCAAAACGCGCGCATCGCCAACGCGCACCGTCACCTTTTCCTTATCCAGATACTCCATGACCGGAATGGCGAACTTGCGCGACAGCGTCGTAAGCTCTTTGAAGTCCGGGGCCGTCATCTGGCCCTTGTCCGTGATGAAGCCCACCACCATGTCCTGCAAGCGCTGCATGGCCGGGGTGTGGAAGTACATGTCCTCCTTCACCTTCACCAGCTCGCCAGCCTGCACCAACAGGCGAAAGACCGGGGCGGCCTCCTTGAAGGTGACACCCAGCGGGTCCAGCACGTCGCGCACGTTTGGCGGGGTGATGCCGCCAGCCGCGTAGGCGTCCTTGATGGTCGCCTGCAATTTTTCCTGATCCGCCGCAAGGGAGACCTTGTGCTCCGGCAGACGCACGCGCTCGGCCTCGGCCACCAGCGCCTTTTGCTTCACCAGCCGCTCCACCACAAAGTGGATGAGCTTTTCCGGCAAAGCGCGCCCCCACTTGGACGAGGCAAGCTCGCCGCGCACCACGCCCTGCTCCATGGGCTTGGCCTTGTGGTAGGCCGCCACAGCCTCCACAGCGCCAGCCGCAAGGCGCTCCACCTCCGCGCCGGCCACAAATCCGCGCGCGTCCTTATCGAACAAAAACGCCGCGCCCTTGCTCATAAGCTGCTGCATGGTCTTGTCCAGCGCCTTGGATTCCAGATTGGACATGGTCATCAGCTGGGCAAAGGTGAGGCCCTCGGCCCCGGCAAGTTCAAGCTGCGCCGTCACAACGTCTGCGGGGTCCTCACTGCGCAGACGGTCCAGACGCGCCATGGCGTCATCCGAGAAGCGCTTGACCTTGCGCCCAAGGGGATTCACCACCATGCCGCCCGCAATGGTCCGCAGGGGCGAGAAAGACCGCAGCACGACGCGGTCGCCGTACACGGCGGGCATGGGGTCGCTGAAGCGCACCTGACAGATGGCGGTTTCGCCGGGCTTCAAGACGTCCCGGTCCAGCAGATAGATGCGCGCCAGCACCTCCTTGGTGCCGTGGTGGAAGTGCAGTTCCTTGCGGTGCTTAAGCTCCTTGCCCGCCGAGGCAAGGTAGGTCAGCTCCACATCCCACACGGTGCTGGGGAACAGCGTCCCCGGACGCGCCATAACCTCGCCGCGCGAGATGTCCTCCACCTCCAGCCCCGCAAGGTTCACGGCGGTGCGGCGGCCGGCCGGGGCCTCCTCCACGCTGTCGCCATGGGACTGCAGACTGCGCACCTTGGCGCGCGTTCCTGCGGGGTAGAGTTCCACCTCCTCGCCGATGCGCACGGCGCCGGATACCAGCGTCCCGGTCACCACAGTACCGTGCCCGCGCAGGGTAAACACCCGGTCGATGGGCAGGCGCAACAGGTCCGAGCGGCGGCGCGCGGCAAAGCCCGCGGCCATATCCTGCACGGCCTGACGCACCTCCTCCAGCCCGTCGCCCGTGTGGGACGACACCGGCAACACCTGCGCGTCCTCAAGGAAGGTCCCGGCGAGCACGCCGGACAAATCCTCGCGCACCAGCTCCAGCCAATCCGCGTCCACCATATCGGCCTTGGTAAGGGCCACCAGCCCGTGCTTCACGCCGAGCAGGGTACAAATCTCCAGATGCTCCCGCGTCTGGGGCATAACGCCCTCGTCCGCCGCCACAACCAGCAGGACGAAGTCCACCCCCGATGCGCCTGCGACCATATTTTTAACAAAGCGCTCATGGCCGGGAACGTCAATAATGCCGAGGCGTTTCCCGTTTGGCATATCCCAATGGGCAAAGCCCAGTTCAATGGTTATGCCGCGCTTTTTTTCCTCGGCCAGTCTGTCGCAATCAATGCCGGTGAGGGCCTTCACCAGCGTGGTTTTGCCGTGGTCGATATGTCCGGCTGTGCCCATGATGACAGGCATGGTTCCCTCTCTCCTTCACCGGACGCATCCGGTGGTCATGCTCGTATATGAAATCTCGTTCTACTGCGTAAGTTGCCTTGGTCTTTCCTTCTATGGCAAAAACGCCGCCCTCTCAACCCGGCAAGGGCGTGGGCGGCGTGTTGACGCATCGGCGGCATTCTGGAATATCAATAGGGAAATCTCTACAAGGAGAGCGAGATGAAACCCACCTTTGAAGGACCGGTCCTCTTCGTGGCGGATATGAAGGCCTCGCGCCCATTCTATACCGAGGTGCTGGAGCAGGAAGAACTCTTTGCCGTAGAGGACGCCTACACCGCCTACAAAGGCTTCGCCCTGTGGACAGCAAAGGACGCGCTCTCCATGATGCACAAAACCCTGCCCGACGGCACGGACACGCCACAAGGGCGCAATAATCTCGAACTCTACTTCGAAACCCCGGCCCTTGAGGCCGCGCTGGAAAACCTGCGCGAGCACGACGTTGCCCTGCTCAATGACATCCACGAACAGCCGTGGGGCCAACGCGCCTTCCGCATCCTTGACCCCGACGGGCACATCATTGAATTTGCCGAACCCATGGGTGTTGTGGCCCTGCGCTTCCACAACCAAGGGTACTCGCCGCAGGAAATCGCCGACAAGACCATGACGCCGGTGGATGAGGTCAAACGCCTCATCACCTCCTAAAAGCACGCAAAAAGGCCGGGGCACCGTGTGGCGTCCCGGCCTTTGCCGCGTTTATTAAACTGTTTCAACGTCGTCATGCGCCACGGCTTCGCGCTGGCGGTAGCGTTTTTGCTCCGGCGCAAAGGCGTAGCATCCAGTCAGCGCGCCGTGCTTCACACTGCCGGGATACTCGCGGCAGACCTGCGGTTTCACGTCATGAATGCCGCAGGAGTACCCGCCGTCCGGCCGCGTGACCATCCACGGGCACTGCTCCGCCGGCAGCGAGGTGCCGGGGCGCACCCACAGCCTGTCGCGCAGCCACTCGCCATCCTCCAGCACATCGCCGACCCATTCCAGAATATCCTCCCGCCCCGCCGCCAGCCAGCGGGCGCGGTCCTCCTCCGTGCATGAGCAGCGGTAGTCCAGCGTAAAGCAGCACAGCCCGCATTCATTGCAGGCAAAGCGCTCCATGCCGGTTTCCATCCAAATGCCGTCGCCCTCGCCATCCGGACCGGGAGCGACCTCTGTCCGTCCCCAGAATACCGTATGGCACAGCGCCGCAAGCTCTGCGAGGGGGAGCCGGGCGCGCTCCACCGCCTGCCAAATGCACTCCCCAGCCGCATCAGCCGGGATGTAGCGCGGACCAGCAGCGGCATCCACCCGCAGGGCAATGCCGCCATCGTGCTCCACAATACGCGCCGCCCCCCCAAGAAAACGCGGGGCAAGGTCGGCGAACAGCGCCATCTGCGGCGCGTATTGCTCAAAATCGATGCGCATGGCCTCCACGGCCTCATCGCGCGTCAAAAATATCCTTTCCTTGTCACACATAACGCCTCCAGAGACGCTTCTTGCTCCCGTGGCGAGAACTCCTGACACGTACAACAACTGCGAAGCCAACGGGAGAGACTCGGCGCGACTATAGAACGTATTCTGCAACAAGTGAAGGCATGGACGGCTTTCTGTTTTTCACAGTTGCGGGTTTTGCATAAAAACGCAGTGCGGACGCGAAAACGCGCGCGTTTTGCCGATGCGTTTCTGCAAAACGTTGCCGCGTTCTGCACCGCGTTTTTGCGAGTCGTCCACAGCGTTTTCCTCCTTCCACATGCCCGCGCGCACAAAAACGGCCCGCCTCAAAAGAGACGGGCCGTTTTACGCGGCGCTTTGGCCATACGGACAGGCGCGGCGTAAGGAAAAGACTCCAGCGCACAACGCGCAGGGCAACGCCAGAGTTCTGGGCGCGGCAAACAGCGTCGCCGTGAACCGAGCCGCAGTATGCCGCGGCTACGCGGCGGCCTTGGCGGCCTGCCACGCCTCACGAATGCGGGCTTCCACATAGGCGACAGCGGCGGCGTCCTCTTCATCAATATTGAAACACCGGGCGTCCTGCCCGCCAAGGCCGCCGGGAGCCCAGTCGCCCCGGTCCTCCGGGTCCGTGACCTGATCATCGTAAAAGCACACGGACAGCCAACGGTCCGCCGGGTCATCGTCCACAACGTCCACCATAACAAACAGGTCGCGGTCATGCCCGGGACAGGCCCCGCGCAATGAATAGGTAATACCCGGACGGGCCTTGAAGGACAGCTCCGCCTCGCCGCACTGCTCCAGCACCGCCTTCAGGCGGGCAAAAGCGGGCTTTACCGCGTTGGGGTCCTGCGTCCATGCTTCAAGAAAACTGGTGCACTCGGTCATACGCTCCTCCTGTCGAGCTTGGCGATGGTTCATGATGTGGCGGTGCGGAGCGTACCGGGGCGCGCGCCGACTGGCAACATCCCGAGTGCCCTCCATGGATATGCACGCGGCGCCTTCCTGCGCGCCGCCCACTGTAGTACCCCCTAAAGCATTCGCCCGCCGCAGCCCCCGTCAGCCGTCCGCTCTCAGGGTTTCTCACTTTTTTTTCGCCGCCGCGTCATAGCGACGCACTGTACAGCCTGCACTTCTACAGTGCGGCGCCACTCATACGCACAATGTACTAGAGACGACTCTACAGTGTGCACACCAGTCTTTTTCAATTCAAAATCACAAATTTGACAAAACAGGCCGTCCTGCTATCCTACACGCAACACACACCTTCGAAACACCAATCAAACGCTGGTCAACGAGCGCCACAGACAAAGAAGCAGTACATCTTCCGCAACACAACACAGCGCAGACCATATTCTCCATCAATGCACCACGAAGCCGCAGTCACGGACCACGGTCCCCACTGCCGCAGCTCCGTGTCCGCCGCCTTTTCCAATGTTTCCATCAAGCATGCCGCGCGCAGGCTCTCCCCGCCCGTTTCGGACGGGGCTTTGCTGTGCGGCTATCGGTAGAGAACCCCGGCCTCACCGACGCCGGTTTCGTGAACCCAACCCAGGAGTATGCATGTTTAAAAAACTGATCCTTGCAGCAACCATCATCACCCTCTGTCTGACCGCACAGCTTTCCCACGCCAGCGACACCGGCAAGGTCCGGCTTATTACACCTGCCTACGCCTGCGCGCTGACCACCACGAACCTCGCCAAGGCCGTCCTGAACCGCGCCGGAATCGACAGCGAAATCACCATGGTTTCCGTCGCCACCATGTGGAAGGCGCTGGAACTGGGCGAAGCCGATGCCACGTTGGCCGCATGGCTCCCCTCCACGCACGGCGAGTATTACGAAGCGTGCAAGGACTCTGTGGAAAACCTTGGCGTCAACACCGCTGGCGCACGTCTTGGTTGGGTGGTGCCCAGCTATGTGGACATTGACTCCATTACCGAGCTCAATGCCCACAAGGACCAGTTCAATGACGAAATCGTCGGCATTGCCCCCAGCGCGGGCCTGATGCTGCTGTCCGAGAAAGCCAT
The DNA here is from genome assembly GCF_044987625.1 of Desulfobaculum sp. SPO524. Classification (NCBI taxonomy): domain Bacteria; kingdom Pseudomonadati; phylum Thermodesulfobacteriota; class Desulfovibrionia; order Desulfovibrionales; family Desulfovibrionaceae; genus Desulfobaculum; species Desulfobaculum sp. SPO524. The sequence goes on from NZ_JBJDSB010000005.1 coordinate 105,470, forward strand.
CAAGGACTACAATATCGACATGGACCTTGTGCCCAGCAGCGGCGCGGCCATGACCGCCGTCCTTGGCGACGCCATCCGCCAGAACAAATGGGTTGTCGTGACCGGTTGGTCCCCCCACTGGAAGTTTGGCCGCTGGGACCTCAAATACCTCGACGACCCCAAAGGCTCCCTTGGCGGCTCCGAGGAAATCGATACCATCACCCGCAAGGGCTTTAGCACGGACAACCCCAAGGCAGCCGCCATTTTGGACCGCATTGAGTGGGACATCGACACCATGCAGAACCTCATGGCCGAAAACGAAAAGCAGGGCGCGGACCCGCTGGCCAACGCCAACGCCTTCCTCGACGCCCACCCCGAGCTGCTGAATACCTGGCTGGGCAAATAAGCCCACCACCCAACATACGCACACAGAACCGCCCCCGCCGGACAGCTCCGACGGGGGCGGTTTTTTGCTTCGCAATTGGGGGGGGAGTGATAGAATAAAGCTTATAGAAAAACAACAGGAGACAAAAATGGAATACCAACAGTTTTTGAAAGACTTCGTAGAACGAACCACCGAAAATCTCAAAATCATCCAAGAACAAAAAAAACATCATGACAAAGGATACGAGGTTACCCAACTCATCAACTCGTGCCTAGGTCTCATTGTTTTCGTTAATGAAAACAAGAGCAATTTTGAAGCAACAGAAATCAGCTATGATGCGCTTATTAAAAAACAAAAAGAGCACTCTTTCTCATTCAACGACAGCACTGCGCGCATTAAGTATACAGAGTTATCCTTAGATAAAAATGATACCCCACAAAAAACGCGGAAACTTAAACATAAAGCCCCCACCAAAAGCACGCTGGAACACATGAGACACTCATTAGCTCATAGCAACATTGGAATTATTGCAAAAGATCATCAGATCAAGGGGCTGACACTCAAAAACAAACTGGGTGGCGAAAAAACAATTTGGCATATCGCCATCACCATTGAGGAATTTCTTAAATTACTTGATTTTTTAACACAGCAGGTACATGAAAGAGAAGAGTAAATATCCCCCCTACGCGCCGCCAACCTCCGCCACCACACGAACCGCCGCCCCACTCACACCGGCAAGGCGCATGGGGAAGCAGTACAGCGGAAAGGTCCGCTGCGGCAGCAGGTGGGTGTCCGCCAGATTCTCCACAACAAAGATGCCGCGCGCCGCGCACATCTCGTCCACGCGCCTGTGTTCCTCACCACGGCGGATGCCCGGAGCGTCGATGCCGATGTACCAGACGCCGCAGTCCAGCAGATATTCCACAGCATCCCACGACAATTCCGGGTGCGGGCCGAAGTACCCGTCCGTTCCCCAGTGCCTGTGCATCCAGCCCGTGCGCACAAGGACAAAATCCCCGACGCGCAGGTCCCCTGTCACACGCAGGGCGTCCACGCCAATGTCCTCCGTGTCCGGCACATCAACCAGCCGCCCACGGGGAAAGAACCGCTCCGCCGTCGGCGGCTCGGCGTCCATCACATCCATATGCGTCCCCATGTGCCCAAGGCGGGCCACAGGATTCTCCGCACGCTGGAACGCATTGGCGTCCGTCAGCGGCAGGGTCAAATCAATATACATCACTTGCACTCCTTTTATTAACCATGTTAACATTCTGTATAAAAAAAGAGGCTACGACGAACCAGCCACGCCGTGCGCCTGCTCCAAATGCTCCTCCACAAGGGCCAGTAGCGCGCAAAACTCGGCCGCCTGCGCGCCGGGGTCACCAGCGCCAAGGTGCGCTTCCAGTGCGGCGTAGAGGTCATCATAGTGCGCCTCAGTCTCGTGGTGGACCGCCTCGCCCTTGGCGGTCAGACGCAAGCTCACCTCACGGCGCCCAGCCGGGCGCTCCTTCTCCAGCATCCCTTTGCGCACCAAGCCAGTGGTCATGCGCGAGACTGCCGCGCGGGACACGCCGTTCATGGCGGCAAGGCGCGACACATTCAGCCCGGGATGATGCCCCACAGCGTCGATGACATCAAGCTCCGCCGGATACAGCACCGTCCCATCCGCATGTGTATACGTCTGGGATTCCAGATGATCAGCCTTGGCCTTGAACCGCCGAAGCCCCTCCAAAATCGAGCGGGCGGCCTGTGTTGTGGTGCGCTTCATTCGCTCTTTGTAAACGTGGTTAACAAACGGGTCAAGCGTTTTGTCTACTCCACCCGAATGAACCGCCAGACGCTTGTGCAACGTGGCAGAATACAGGCGCAGGGGGGCACCCAGTGATGTCCTCTGCGCTTTATCACAAGTATGACCACCAGAAAACGATGACACCGGCCTGCGCGATACCCCGTCGGCAAGGCGCGACGTAATGCGGGATTGATGCAGGATGCGAAAAGAAAGGATAAGGGCGACACCTCTGCAAGTCTGTTACCCCTTTGTTACCCCCCACAACAAAAAAAGAGGTCACGCAAAGTGCGTAACCTCTTGAAATTCTATGGTGCGCCAGGGAGGATTTGAACCCCCGGCCGTCGGCTTAGAAGGCCGATGCTCTATCCAACTGAGCTACTGGCGCATGGGTTGCGTCTTATATGCCACAGTGGGGGGAGCGGTCAAGTGGTCTGGCGGGAAAAGGTAAAACTGTTGCACGCCGGGGGGCGAGGGGGTACCATCCGCGCTCTGGCAGGCTGCGGGGTCCGGCCACGCGCCGCGCCCTATCTTCCACAACCTTCACGGCTTGCGCCACCCGAGGTAAAACCACTGCTTCCCCGCTTTTCGTCATTCGCCGATATTCAGGTTCATCTGGACAAGTTGGGCCTCTTTCATATGGACCTTGGACTGGAGCGCGTCCACTCCGCCACCGCCGCGCTGAACCTGCTCTCCCCGTCCTACGGCGTCATCCACGTTGTCGGCACCAACGGCAAAGGGTCAACCTCGCGCACCATCGCCGAGCTTGCCCGCGCCCACGGCCTGCGTGTTGGCCTCTACGCGTCGCCGCATTTCATCACCCCACGCGAGCGCATCCTTGTGGATGGCCGCATGCTGCCGCCGGACGCATGGGTCCGCAGCGCCAACGCCGCCATGGACGCCGCGCCGCCCGAGGGACTGACCTATTTCGAATTTCTCACCGTGCTCGCCATCCATGCCTTTGACGCCGCAGGGGTGGACCTTGCCGTCATGGAAGCCGGACTCGGCGGCACCTACGACGCGGCGGGCGTGCTGCGCACAGACCTCACCGTCTATACCGCCATCGGCATGGACCACGAGGCCATCCTCGGCCCCACCCTTGCCGACATCGCCGCAGACAAAGCCGGAGCCATGCGGGGCGGCACTCCCGTGGTCACCACACCGCAGGACGACGCGGCCATGCGCGTGCTTACCGCCCACGCCGCCGATGTCGGCGCGCCCCTCTTCCGCGCCGCCGATGTCCTCGACTACGCGCCGGAAACAGGCACCATCCGTCGCGCCAAAGCCCACGCGCCCAGCGCCGAGGGCGTCCTCCCGCGTATGAAAGGCCCACACCAGCAGCGCAACCTGCATCTTGCCCTTGCCGCATGGCACCTGTACGCAGAAGCGCGCGACATCGCCATCACTGCAGACGCCTGCCGCGCCGCCGCGGCCACGGCCATGGTTCCGGGCCGGTTCCAACATATACCGGGCGAGCCGGACATCTATCTTGACGGCGCACACAACCCGCAGGCACTCACCGCCCTTGCGCAGACCCTGCGCGCCGAGGGGATTCAGCCCGCGGCAGTCATCTTCACCTGTCTTGCGGACAAGGACCTTGGCACCATCGCCCCGCAGGTCCGCGCGCTGGCGCCAGACGCCCCGGTCTATGTGCCGGAGATGCCGGACAACTCCCGCGCCAGAAACGCCGCTGAAACAGCCCGCGCCATCGGCGCGCCAGCCCACGCCGCCCCGGATATGGCCAGCGCCCTCAGCCGGGCCAAGAGCCACGGCGGGCCGGTGCTGCTGTGCGGCTCCTTGTATTTACTGGCCGCATTCTTTACTCTGCATCCTGAACACTTGAGTGACAACGACCACACCCACTAAGCCGGAAAACACATGCCGAACCTGTACCGACACATCCCCTCCGTGGACGCCGTGCTCGCGGCGCTGGACACGGTGGACGACATAGCCGCCCAGCCCCGCCCCCTTGTCCGCGGGCTGGTGAATGACTTTCTCGACTCCTGCCGTGCGGACATCCGCAGTGGCCGCGTGACCGAAGCCGAGCAGTTGTCCCTGCCCGCCCTCACCCCGGCGCTGACCGCCTTTGTCCGCGCCGCATCGCGCCCGCATTTCCGGCGCGTGCTCAACGCCACGGGCGTGGTCATCCACACCAATCTTGGGCGCTCCATCCTTGCTCCGCAAGCCATGGACGCCGTGGCCGACGCCTGCGCCAACTACTCCAACCTTGAGTTCGACCTTGCCACCGGAGAACGTGGCAGCCGCTACAGCCACGTGGAAGACGTACTCTGCCGCCTGACAGGCGCGGAAGCCGCCCTTGTGGTCAACAACAACGCCGCCGCCGTGCTCATCGTACTGGAAACCCTTGGCAAAGGCGGCGAGGTTATTGTCTCGCGCGGGCAGTTGGTGGAGATTGGCGGCTCGTTCCGCATCCCGGACGTAATGGCGAAAAGCGGCGCACACCTTGTGGAGGTTGGCGCCACCAACCGCACCCACCCGCGCGACTACGAGGACGCCATCACCGAGGACACGGCCGCACTCCTGCGCGTACACTGCTCCAACTTCCGCATCGTGGGCTTCACCAAGGAAGTGTCCTCGGCCCAGCTGGCGGAACTCGCCCGCGCCCATGGCCTGCCCAGCATTGAAGACCTTGGCAGTGGCAACCTGCATCCCTTCGCCTCCGGCGAACTGGACGAACCCACCGTGCAGGACACCGTGGCCTCAGGGATTGACGTAGTCACCTTCTCCGGGGACAAAGTCCTCGGCGGGCCGCAGGCGGGCATTATCGTCGGCAAAAAGGACTATATCGACCGCATCAAGCGCAATCCGCTGAACCGCGCCATGCGCATCGACAAAATGACCCTTGCCGCGCTGGAAGCCACCCTGCGCCTGTACATCGACCCCGACGCCGCGCCCAAATCCGTCCCCACCCTGCGCATGATTACCGCAGGCCAGGACGACCTGCACAGGCGCGCCACCGAGCTGGCCGCGGCAATCGACAGCGCCCTGCCCCATCTGGCCCAGACCGAGCTTGCGGCAGGCCAGTCCCGCGTGGGCGGCGGCTCCTTCCCGGAGCGCGATTTGCCCACGACGCTGGTGCGCATTCTGCCCACCGCGTCCATCAGCGCCGACGCCCTGCGCCGCGCCCTACTGGACACCACCCCGCCCCTTGTGGGACGCATTGAGGACGACGCCCTGTGTCTGGACCCCAGAACGCTGGGCGATGACGAATTTTCCATGGTCGCCGGCGCTCTTACCGAGGCACTCACACGGCTGACCGCATCTGGCAACGCACAGTAAGGCGGCCCATCCGCCACATCTCCCCTCACCGATTCAACACAGAGGATGATAGAACATGGCTCAAGACGAATTGCTTTTTGAATCCCGCAACAGCTGGGAAGTGTACGAAACCGAGGAACACCGCTCCGCAATGGACGAGCTGGCCGACCGCTATCTCGACTTTCTCACCCGCTGCAAGACCGAACGCGAAACCGTGGACTACGTCACGGACATCGCCACCAAGGCCGGATTCACCGAGGACTTCTCCGGTGACAAGGTCTTCCGCGTTATGCGTGGCAAGACCATGCTCCTCGCCCGCAAGGGCAAGAAGCCGCTGTCCGAAGGCATCCGCCTGCTGGGCGCGCATTGCGACGCCCCGCGCCTCGACTTCAAGCAGCACCCCCTCTATGAAGATTGCAACATCGGCCTCGCCAAAACCCATTACTACGGCGGCATCCGCAAGTACCAGTGGCTGGCGCGCCCGCTGGCCCTGCACGGCGTCATCGTCAAGGAAAACGGCGAAACCGTTACCGTGAACATTGGCGAGGACGCGGGCGACCCGGTTTTCACCGTGCTGGACCTGCTGCCCCACCTTGCCTACGAGCAAGCCGAAAAGCCGCTGTCCAAGGCCTTTGAAGCCGAAAAGCTCAACGTTGTCCTCGGCCACGCCCCGGCTGCCAAGGACGGCGACGACGACAAGGACACCGGCCGCATCAAAAAGCAGGTCCTGCGCCTGCTGAACGAAAAATACGGCATTGTGGAAGAGGACTTCTTCAGCGCCGAGATTCAGGTCGTGCCCGCCGGTCCTGCCCGCAAGGTCGGTCTGGACGGCTCCTTGCTTGGCTCCTACGCCCACGACGACCGCATCTGCGTATTCACCGGCCTGGAGGCCCTGCTCACCGCCGAGCAGCCCGAACATACGCAGGTGGTGCTGTTCTGGGACAAGGAAGAAATCGGCTCCGAGGGTTCCACCGGAGCCAAGAGCCTGTTCTTCGAGTACAGCCTTGAGGACCTCATTGACGCATGGGAGCCCGGCACCCGCCTGTCCCGCGTGCTCATGAACTCCAAGGCCATCTCTGCCGACGTGCACGGCGGTCTGGACCCCGACTATCAGGAAGTGCACGAAAAGCTGAACGCCTCGCTGCTGGGCCACGGCCCCGTGTTCTGCAAGTTCACCGGCCACCGCGGCAAGGTGGCGGCCAACGACGCCCACGCCGAATACGTGGGCTGGCTGCGCGGCCTGCTGAACAAGGCAGGCATCCCGTGGCAGATGGCCGAGCTGGGCAAGGTGGACCTCGGCGGCGGCGGCACCGTTGCCAAATACCTTGCCGTGTACGGCATGGACATCATCGACTTCGGTCCCTCGGTCCTCGCCATGCACTCGCCCTTTGAAATTGCCTCCAAGGCCGACCTCTACATCACTATGCTCGCCTACCGCGAGTTCCTGAAGAGCTAACGGCCACCCACACGACGTCAAAAAGGGCGGCTCCTTTCGGGGCCGCCCTTTTCTGTATGCTGTGTTCTGCGTGCGCGACGCAGCGTCTTCTCCTACTCTGCGCCAGCGCTCACGCGCATGGTGAGAAAAGGCGTAAAGTCTGCATGGAGCATGGCGTCCAGCTCCGAGCGGTCCGTCATGGGCACCCGCACGTGCAGAAAGGCAAACAGCGGGTACTCCAGCCAGTTGATGGGGCGCAGTTCCAGCGGCTCGGTAAAGCGGCTGGCAAAGCCCTCGTAGTCCACATCCTGCACGTCCGCGCCCTTGATGCCCGGAGGCAGGTCGCCAATGATGTTGGCCCAGATATACCCATCGCGCTCAGCGATAAGGGCGTCCCAGTCCGGGCGCTTGTTGTTCAGATAATAATCATACACGTCGATATCCCACGCGTGGGCGGCGATGTCCGTCACGCACCAGCCCGCAAAACGCATAGGATTGACCTCAATGGGCACAATGGAGCCGTCCGCACGCACGCGCAGCTCGGCATGCATGGGGAAGTTTTTCAGCTCCGCCAGCTCGCCGAGGCGCTGCGCCCACGCCGTAAACATGGGCAAACGCTCCCGCATAATGGCCGAGGACGTCACATACAGCCTGTCGCTGACGTCCTTGCCCGACGAAAACTCGTGGTGCAGGATGTTCAGGATAACGGGCTCGCCCGCGTCGTCAAAGTAGACGTCCACGGCAAATTCCTCGCCGTCGATGACTTCCTCAATGATGAAGGCATCAATGTTCAGAACCTGCCGGGGGTAGATGGTCTGAATCTCGTCCACCTCAGCGCGGATGGCGCTGACGGCCTCGCGCCACTCCTCTGCGGTGGCGGCAAGGTGCACGCCAAGGCTATAGAACCCAACACTGGGCTTAACCACCACAGGCAACGGCAGGTCCGCCGGGTCCACGGCGTCCAACTCCGCAAAGGGCACCTTGCGGTAGAAAAAGTCCGGATTTTCGGTGCGCAGCAGGTCGCGGCATCTTGCCTTGTCCTTAAAGATGTCTATGGTCTCCGGCAGGGACGTAAAGGCAAGGTTTTCGCCAATCCAATCAATGGCGTTTTCGGAATTGCAATAAACGCGGGTGATGGCCCCTTCCTTCACCTGCTGGACAAGGTCCGCCGCATCAGTGGTGGCAATGCCGGAGCCGACCAGCATCTGCCGCGCCCGCTCCGTATCGCACACGGGCAGAGCATTCTGGCGGATAGAGTCCTTCAGAAACTGCGAAACATATGGTTTATCAAGAAGTATCATAATCAGTACCTTACCTTCCCTTCTGCGTGTATGGTCCCGCCGCCCTTGGCGGACGGTGGTAAATCCATCCTTGACTTCACCCGGGGGTGAAGTATTACATCCCTCGAACAGGAGTTGAACGATGCCTCTTTATGAATTTGAATGCGAAAAATGCGGTGCGCAGTTTGAGGATTTGGTGGCGTCCGACGCGGCCGCGCCCCCCTGCCCTGAATGTTCCAGCGGAGCGACACGGAAACTGCTCTCAGCCACCTCACTTCACATCGAAGCGGCCAGCCCCCTCGACAGAAAACCCGACGCCAAGGTGCAGCACAATGTGCAAAAAGCCATGAAGCGTCGCGCTGTCGCCGCGGCCGCATGCCCCGGCAAAGCCAGTGGCGGATGCAGCGGGTGCAGTAGCGCAAGCTAACCGCACTCCCGTCCATACCTCCCGCGCGCATCCCGCGCCGGAGTGAAAACGTCAGAACCTTCGTCCTTGGACGGGTTCTGGCGTTTTTCATTTTCCGCCACAGGGCCTACTTGCCGTCACCGTGGTGCAGCCACGTCCCCATGCCGCAGGCATTGCACCGTTCACATTCCACCTTGCCACAGAGCGCCGTTCCTTTCACGGTTTTGTAGCGCTCCCACTCGCGGTACAGGTATTCCCTGTCCACGCCAATGTCCACACACTCCCACGGCAGGGGTTCATCCTTGCCGCGCTCGCGGTCAAGGTAGGCGCTCATGTCGCCGTCCCACTGCCTCAGCGCCTTGCGCCAGTTCATGCCCGGACGGGCGGCAATCTCAATGAGGTCAAAAATTTTCTCGTCCCCGCGCGCCAAAAGCCCCTGTAGCCGCGCCGGTGCGGGCTTGTCCACGCGTACCTGAAAGCCCTTCACAGGCTTCACCACCTTCTTGAGGCGCTTCATCACGTCATTGAGGTGCGCCTCACCCGCCATGGGCGCCCACTGAAACGGGGTCCACGGCTTAGGCACAAGGCTGCTGACACCGAGGGTCACGTGACCAACACCGGTCTTCTTCTTGCCGCGCCCGGCGTCGATGGCCTCGCGAATGCGCTGAAGGAATTCACCAAGCTCGCGGTAGTCCTCTTCCGTCTCATCCGGCCAGCCCGCAATGATGTACAGCTTCAGGTGATTAAACTGCAGCCGGCTGATGCGCGACACCGCCTCGAGGAACTTTTCCTCGTCCAGGCGCTTGTTGATGGCCTCGCGGATGCGGTGACTGGCGCCCTCCAGCGCAAGGGTCACGCTGCGGGTGCCGGTACGGCGCAAAAAGGTCAGGAAGTCGTCGGTCAAACCGTCATAGCGTAGCGAGGCAAGGGAAAATTTCGTCCCGCGCTCATGGAGCCATGTCAGGAAGGGATGCAGGTCCGGCCAGTCCGTGAGCGCCGTGCCCACAAGGCCAACCTTGCCGGGGTTCACGCGTTCGACAATGTCCTTGAGAACTTCAACGCGTGCATGACGGGGCGGCCGGTAGATGTAGCCAGCGGCGCAAAAGCGGCACCCGTAGGGGCAGCCCCGGTTCACTTCCAGCAGGAACATGTCGCGGAATTCGGATTCTTGCGTCACAAAGCAGGAATGCCCCGGATGCGAAAGCTCATTGCCGTGCCCGGCAAGGACGCGCCGGGTAGGCGCTGTGGCGAGGGCCGGAATGTAGACGCCATCGCGCCCGGCAACGGCGCGCAGATAGTCCATGGTGCTTGCGCCGTCAAAGGCGTAGGACGCGCACTCGGCCAGCAGGTCCGCAAAGCCCGCCTCGGCCTCGCCAACCCAAAACAGGTCCACCGCCGGGGCCACGGGCGCAGGATTCATAAAGGATAACGGCCCGCCAGCAGTAATCAGCGGCCACGCCCCGTCACGGTCCTCACTTCGCAGGGGAATGCCCGCCCGGTCCAACATCTGGGCCATGGCGCGGTACTCTTCCTCAAAGTTGAGGCTAAAGGAAATGACAGGAAAGTCCGACAACGGCCGCCCGGAGTCATACGCCCGAGGCTCCTCATCTCCCCCCTCCCAGAAGAACCGCTCCGCAATAATGCCGGGGCACTCCTCCAGCAGCTTCCACACCACCTGCCACCCAAGGGTAGACAATCCAAGGCGCGCGGAACCGGGAAACACCAAAGCCACAGGAAGCCGCCCCCCCCACTCGGGAACAGACGGCCTGTCCAAACCATAAAACACGCCGGACTCCGGCGGATACAACGTCGCTTCGCTCATGCGGCGGTTATATACACATTGCCGCGAAAGGCAAATTCTGGGGAGGAAGTGCGGGAGGGTGCTTGTAAATAAAAATCCCCCTCGCAGCTTTCGCTGCAAAGGGGGATACATCGTCTTCTTCCGCGCGGCACTTCAAGGGCGTTTCAATACTCAGCGACCTTCAAGAACCTCTTCATAAATTTCAAGAAGCCGCCGCGCATGATTCTGGATGCTCAACTCTTCTGCAACAGCCTTTGCCTCACTGCTCATCGCTTCCCAACGCGAACGGTCTGACAAAATGGACATTGCATGCTGCGCAACTTCTTGTGGCTCAAGGCCACACACAACGGCCGCATCGCGCGCTACTTCCTGAAGCGGAACAAAGGGACTAATCAGCGCAGGAATTCCGTAGTGGAAGGCCTCCAGCGGAGCAATGCCAAAGCCCTCATAATCAGAGGGCATAACAAACAGGCTTTGCCGTTTGCCCACGGCTTTCAAAATTCCAGCGACATCAGGCCGGAATCCCGCGAGGTGACAGCTTTCAGCCACTCCAAGTGATTCCGCCAATTCCTCAAGACTCTGCCGGCGTGGTCCTTCACCAAGAATAAGCAGTTCAGCGTCCGGGATGGATGCCTTCACCTCTGCGAAAGCCTTGATAAGCACATCCATATTCTTCTGCTTCACCAAACGGCACACAGAAAGAAGCACTGGTCCGTCCCCGTGGAGTACACCAAAAAGGTCAACTTCCGGAAAGGCATCCAGGCGCTCAAGGCTGATGGCATTGTACAAGGCCCGGCTTGGCCTGCGCGCCATATTAAACGGCGTAATAGCCTGATCAACAACGGCTTGAGCAACACCAATATACATATCCGTCGCAAAGGAAAGCAGTCTGTTGGCAAGGCGGCGAGTAAAATGAGGTTCTATCTTAATATTTCGCAAATGGGTTACCACAGGCTTACCAAGGCCAATGGAGGCCAATCGGCCATGATAGTCCGCAGAAAAATGAGCCGTATGGATAATGTCCGGATCAATTTCCTTCAGCAAGGCTCGTAGCTTTCTGGTGGTATCGAAGCGCGTAGTCTTCAGCACTTTTGTACTGTTCCCAACGTGATGAGGAGTAATACCCGCCTTAAGGTACTCTTCCTCAAAAATGCCCGTTCCGGAAATATTGATTACAACGGGCTCATGCCCACGGCTGGTCAATTCCTTGTGCAGCGTCAAGAGCCATGTCTCAACTCCACCAAAGGGAAGTCCACCAACAATATATGCTATTTTCATTGCTTTCTCATATTCATAGTGCACAGCAGTAAACGCCAAGCGCTCCTGCCACAAGGACTCCCCGCCCCTAATTCACCACCACATCCCCAGCGTCCTCTGCTGCGGCGTGGAGGGTGTCGAGGCTGTCGAGTTTGGCGGCGAGGGGGGTGATGGTTTCTTGGAATTGGGCCATCAGCGCCTCCGAGACCGGGTTTGCCGGTGGGGATTTGACGTGGCGCGGGTTGACGTAGGCGCCGTTTTTCTTGATGCGGAAATCAAGGTGCGGCCCTGTGGCGTAGCCGGTGGCGCCAACGTAGCCGATGACCTGCCCCTGCTTCACGCGGGAGCCACGGCGGGTGCCTTTGGCGTAGCGGCTCATGTGCATATACACGGACTCGTACACGCTGTTGTGACGAATCTTGATGTAATTGCCCGCGCCCTTGCCACGGGCACGCTTGATGATGACGCCATCGCCAATGGCCTTGATGGGCGTGCCGCGCGGGGCGGCGTAGTCGATGCCCTGGTGTGGGCGGCGAATCTTGAGGATGGGGTGCAGGCGGCTCATGGAATAGCCCGACGAGATACGCGTAAAGGACAGTGGCGCCTTGAGAAAGGCCTTGCGCAGGGACTTGCCCGTTTCGTCGTAATAGTGCTCGACACCGTTTTTGTCCGCAAACAGGTACCCACGGAATCTGTCGCCGCGGTTGACGAACTCGGCGGCCTCAATGCGGCCATAGCCCGTAAACTCGCCCTCGCGGTAGCGCTTTTCCACGATGGCGCGGAAGGAGTCGCCCTCGCGGATGTCGCGGATGAAGTCCACGTCCCACGCAAAGATATCGGCAAGGCGCACCGCTAGGGCGGGATGTTCGCCAGCGTTTTGCACCGCGCCGTACAGCGAGGATTCAATGGCGCCGTCCACCACGCAGGTTTTCACATCGTAGGGGATGTCCTCCACGCGGACGTCAAACCCATCGTCGGTGCGGTCGATAACGAGCTTTTCCTCGTTGTCGATTTCGTATTCAAAGCGCCTGAGCGCCTTGTCTTCGGTGGTGATGGCGTACGGACGCCCTACGCGCATGCGGGACAGGGGGAAGGCCTTGTCGCACAGGGCGGAGAGATTGTGGATATCGAGCGGGGAGAGCCAATCCCCGAGGAGCGCCGTCGCGGTCTGGCCGCTTTTGACGGTGGCCTTGATAACCTCGCACACCGGCGCCGGGTCGGGAGCGGGCGCGTCCGCCACGGGCGGGGGAGTGGCGGCATCATGTTTGGCGGAGCATCCACCTGCGGTGGTTTCCGCGGTTTCGGTGCTGCCGTCAGTGTGCGCCGTTTGCGCCGCACGTTCGGGGGAACCGCCGCTTTGCGGGGAAAGGGCTACGGTCACCAGCACAAAGCAGGCGGCCACAGCAAGGAAGGCGGCGGCGAAGATACGCTTTTTCCGAACGCGCGTCGGATCGGCAAAGATGTTCTTGCGAGGTTTCCGTCTCAAATCCGTTCAATCTCCATATGACGCAGAATGCCCCCGTCCCCCGCCGCAGCGGGGGTGTGAAGCCCGGAGGCCGGAAAACACTGCGGGGAATACACACAGCTTCCGGGCCTCACCGGGGAGGATACCCATAGTTGCTTAGTCGGCCTGAGCCCTCAGGAATGCGGGAGTTTCGAAGTCATCTTCGTCAAAGACGAAATCCTCCGTTCCCTGCGATCCCACCTGCGGGTTGGTGCCAGCGCCCTGCCCCCGCTTGCCACGGCGGAGGTACGTCGGCGTCTGGAGGTCCGGGTCGTTCTTGGCAAACTGTTCCGCGCGGCGGAGCCTGTCCTCGCGGGACAGGGTCTTGGGCGTGGTCATGTTCTGCTGCTGGGGCTGGGCCGGCTGGGGCGCGCTCTGCCCGTGGTGGGCGCCTGCCGCGCCGCTCCCACCGCTGCCGGTGCGCATGCTCTTGGCCGAACCGCCCTGCATGCCCTTGAGCATGGACAGCGCGTCGCCGTTGCCGGAAACAGGCACCTGCTGCTTGGTCTCGATGCCCGTGGCAATGACGGTGATGCGCATCTCGTCGCTGGCTTCCTGCTCGAAGACGGTACCGAAGTAAATGCGGGCGTCCTCGTGCGCGGCCTCGGAGATGGTGCTTGCGGCCTCGGCCACTTCGTCAATGGCAAGGTCCGGTCCGCAGGTGATGTTCATCAGCACGCCGCGGGCGCCGTCGATGGAGACGTCCTCAAGCAGCGGGCTGGTGATGGCCTTCATGGCGGCCTCGCGGGCGCGGGACTCGCCGCGCGCAATGCCGGTACCCATCATGGCAAGGCCGGACTCGGCCATGACGGCCTTCACGTCGGCAAAGTCCAGGTTGATGAGGCCGGGCACCATGATGAGATCGGAAATACCCTTCACGGCGTAGTAGAGCACCTCGTCAGCCTTCTTGAGCATGTCGAGGAAGGTGGCCTTCTTGGACGCCAGCGACAGCAGCCTGTCGTTGGGGATGGTGATGAGGCTGTCCACGTTGTCCGAGAGGTTCTTAATCCCCCGTTCGGCGCTTTCCAGACGGCGCTTGCCCTCGAAGTAGAAGGGCTTGGTCACCACGCCCACGGTCAGGGCGCCCATTTCCTTGGCCACCTCGGCAATGACGGGAGCGGCACCAGTACCGGTGCCGCCGCCCATACCGGCGGTGACGAAGACCATGTCCGCGCCCATGAGGCTCTCGCGAATCTGGTCGATGCTCTCTGTGGCGGCTTCGCGGCCCACTTCGGGGTCCGCACCTGCGCCAAGGCCCTTGGTCAGCTTTTCGCCGAGTTGAATCTTGAACTCGGCGCGGGACTTGTTCAGGGCCTGAACGTCCGTGTTTGCGGCAATGAAGGTGACGCCCTTCAAGGCCGAATTGATCATGTTGTTGACAGCGTTACCGCCGCCGCCACCCGCGCCGACGACTTTTATTTTCGCCGCGCTTTCGTTTTCAAGTTCCAAATAATCCATGCGTATCCTCCTTCCTTCCCCAAGGGTGAACCCGCCTTTGGCATGACGGGCGCAAATTCCCCGCTATTTCACATCTATGAACCATTTCCGCATCTTCCCCAAGATGCGGTTGAACATCCCTTCATCCCGCATGCTGAAGTTCTGCCCCGTGCCTTCCTTTTCGGCTCCGTACTGGAGCAGGCCGGCTGCGGTGGCGTACATGGGGCTGTTGACCACATCGCGCAGGCCGCCGATTTCACGGGGGTAGCCGATGCGTGTGGGCATGTTGAATATCTGCTCGCCCAGTTCCTGAACGCCTTCGATGAGGGCTGTGCCGCCCGTAAGGACGACGCCAGCGCCAAGCTTGTCCTTGAAGCCGGAGCGGGCCAGTTCCTGCTCCACGAGGGCGAGGATTTCCTCCACGCGCGGCTCGCAGATGTCGGCCAGCACCTGCCGCGATAGGCGGCGCGGTTCGCGGTCGCCAACGCTTGGCACTTCGATGAACTCATCGCCGGGCACCAGTTCGGCCAGCGCGCAGCCGTAGCGGATTTTAATCTGTTCCGCTGCGGCCATGGGGGTACGCAGGCCAAAGGCAATATCATTGGTCAGGTTCGCCCCGCCAAGGGCAAGAACCGACGTGTGTTTAATGGAATCCTCGGAGATGATGGCCACATCCGTGGTCCCTCCGCCAATATCCACAAGGGCGACGCCAATCTCGCGCTCCTCTTCGGTGAGCACGGACTTGGACGACGCCAAAGCTTCCAGCACGATGTCCGCCACATCCAGCCCCGACCGATGGCAGGAGCGCACGATGTTCTGGGCGGATGTTGCCGCGCCGGTGACGATGTGCACCTTCACTTCCAGCCGCACACCAGCCATACCCAGCGGGTCGTGAATGCCGCGCTGGTCATCCACGATGTATTGTTGCGGCAGGATATGCAGCACTTCGCGGTCAAGGGGGATGGCAACGGCCTTGGCTGCGTCGATGACGCGTTCGACATCGCGCTGGGCGACTTCGCCTCCCTTGACGGCGATGACGCCGTGGCTGTTGAAGCCCTTGATGTGACTTCCCGCGATGCCCGCATACACCGAGCGGATGTCGCATCCAGCCATCAGTTCGGCCTCTTCAAGGGCCTTTTTGATGGACTGGACGGTCTGCTCGATGTTCACGACGACACCCTTGCGCAGTCCATGGGACGGGCTGGTGCCGATACCAACGACATCGACACCATCGGGGGTCAGCTCGCCGACCACCGCGCAAATCTTGGTGGTGCCGACATCCAGACCGACTATGAGTTCTGACTTGGCCATGCCGTTCTCCTTCCGTATGTCTCCCGCACATGGCGGGACAGGCTCTAGGCCCGGACGAAAACCTTGCCGCCGACGACGCGTATGACGTCAACGTTCGGCGCTTCACCGCGCCGCACAAGGTCGTTCCAGACCAGGCCCAACCTGTGCATATTCCTTTTCCAGCCTTCGCGTTCCACAACCAGCGTGAGCGAAGGGTCGTCAAAAATCATTTTCACGGAGCGCGTGCCCACGTGGATGAAGCTGGCTGCCTGCGCAGTCACCGGCACCCCCGTGTGCACCACCGCCTGCAGAAACTCGGGCAGGATGTCCACGTCCTCCTCGGCTCCCTCGGCGATGTCCAAAAGCGGCAGCGGCACCAACCGGTCCGCGCCCACTTTGTCGATGACCTCGCCCTGCGCGTCCACATACGCCAGCCCTTCCACGGTACGAATCCAGTAGGCCGGATGGCGCTCCTCAATGGTGATGCGCAGTTGTCCGGGCAAAATGCGCCGGACCATTACCACCTTGGTCCACGGGTGGGCAAAGACGCGTTCCTCGATGTCCGGCAGCTTCAGTTCAAGGACGTTGTCCCCAAGTTCGGCCCCGGACAGGTCCACCACTTCCTCGGGCGTCAGGCGCGTGCACCCCACCACTTCGATGGACCGCAGGGCAAAGAAGGGACTGGTGGTCACCCACCGAAAGCCCACAAGCAGCCCAAGGCTGATGGTGCCGACAAGCACCGCTCCCATCAGTATGACAAAGAACCAGATAACGGCCTTTCCCGGACGTATCCGGGTTCCCCCTGTCCGCCGGGGACGATTTCTGCCGTTTCTGCCCGCTGCGCGCCTCGTGTGGACAGCGCGCGCAGCGCTCATGGGATGACCTTCACTTCCAGCTCAAGGTCTATCCCGTGTGTGCGGGATACGGCGCTCTGCGCCTCCGCAATGAGGGCAAGGGCGTCGGCGCTGGTCCCGCCACCCGTGTTCACCAAAAAGTTCGCGTGCCGCTCGGAGAAGGCCATGCCGCCAAGTTGCCGTCCGCGGAATCCCGCTTCATCCAGCAGCCGCCCGGCGGAGTTCGCCTGCGGGTTCTTGAACACGCATCCGGCGCTCCATGCCTCCAGCGGCTGGGACGCCCGTTTGGTGTTCATGGTCTCCGCCATGCGGGACTTGATGGCCTCGCGGCTGTCTTCCTTCAGGTCCACCTCCACGCCCATGACGAGGAACCACTCGTCCACGGTACGCGGGGCAAAATGGCGATAGCCGGTAAGCACATCCTCGCGGTCCGCCCAGCGCAGGCCGCAGCAGGGGGAAAACAGCAGAACCCGCCGCATAACGCGGCTCATGTCCGTGCCGTAGGACCCGGCGTTCATGGCCACTGCGCCGCCGATGGTGCCGGGGATGCCCGAAAGCCCTTCCATACCGGCAAGGCCCTTGGACGCCACCCATGACAGGAAGGCGGGCAGACCCATGCCTGCGTCGGCGCGCACGGTGACGCGGTCGCCGGAAAAGCCAACGATTTCCGGCTTTGCCGGCTCGGGCACACGGACAAGAGCAAGGGGGAGCTCGCCGTCGCGGGCAAGCAGGTTGGAGCCTTTGCCCAACATGAGCGGCGGCACACCCAGCTTTTCCAGCGCTCCGGGCAGCTCATCCAGATCGTTGACATGCCCAACAACGATTTCTGCCGTGGCGGTGCCGCCAAGGCGAAGCGTGGTGCGCTGCTGCATGCTCGGTCCCGGAAGAACCTTGAGTCCCATTGTTCCCTCTCGTCTGCTATCCTTTACGGCCGTCAAGCCACTGCGTGCCGATGGTCCAGATATTCCCAGCGCCCAGCGTCAGCAGTACATCGCCGGGACGGAGCGTCTCCGGCAATGCGCCCGACAGGGCGTCGAAATCCTCAAAGAACTGCACATCCGTCTCCGATACCTGCCGGATGCCCTGCGCAAGACTCTGCCCGCTCACGCCGGGAATCGGCTTCTCGCTTGCGGGGTATATCTCGGTGAGCATCAATGTGTCTACCTGACTGAATGCCTTGCAGAATTCTCCAAACAGGGCCTGCGTGCGTGTGAAGCGGTGCGGCTGAAAGGCCACAACCAGCCTGCGGTCCGGGTAGCACTGGCGCGCGGTGTCGAGGGTGGCCATGATTTCCGTGGGATGATGCCCGTAGTCGTCCACCACCAGCACGCCGTCGCGTTCGCCCTTGCGCTCGAACCGGCGGCCAACACCGCCAAAGTTGGCAAGGCCGCGGATGATGGCGTCCTTGGACAGGCCAGCCTCAATAGACACGCCAATGGCGCCAAGGGCGTTCAGCACGTTGTGGTGGCCGGGCTGACCAAGCACCACCTCGCCCCAGTATTCGCCCTCAAAGTAGACGTCGAAGCAGCTTTCGGCCTCGCACTCCTTGATGACGCCGCGCAGCTGGCAGTCCTCGCCAAGGCCATAGACCATCACCGGACGCTTGATGCGGGGCAGAATCTCGCGCACCACCGGATTGTCGCCGCAGACCACGTTCATGCCGTAGAACGGCACCTTGTTCATGAAGCTGACAAAGCTCTCGCGGATGGCGTCCATGTCCTCGTAAAAGTCCATGTGGTCCATGTCGATATTGGTGACCACGGTGACGATGGGGGCAAGGCACAGGAACGAGCCGTCGGACTCGTCGGCCTCGGCCACAAGGTATTCGCCCTCGCCCAGCAGCGCGTTGGAGCCGAAAGTGTTGAGCCTGCCGCCGATGATGACGGTGGGGTCCAGCTTCGCTTCGGTAAAGATGGTGGCCAGCAGCGATGTGGTAGTGGTCTTGCCATGGGTACCAGCCACGGCGATGCCCTGCTTCAGGCGCATCAGTTCCGCCAGCATCTCCGCGCGGGGGATGACGGCAATGCCCTGACGGCGCGCTTCCACAACCTCGGGGTTGTCCTCGCTGACGGCGGTGGACTTCACCAGCACATCGGCGTCGCCGAGGTTCTCTGCGGCGTGGCCCTGATGCACGGTTGCGCCAAGGCTTTTCAGGCGCTGCGTTACGGCGTTGTCCGCAAGGTCAGAGCCTGCGACCTCATAGCCGAGGTTGATGAGCACTTCGGCGATGCCGTTCATGCCGGACCCGCCGATGCCGACCATATGGATTTTCTTAATCTTGTTCTTCATGCGGCCACTTGTATCGTTTCCGGGGTGGTCCCCGTTATGCATGCTTTATGCGTTGATCATTGCCTCGATCTCGTCGACCAGTTTCCCGGCCGCCTGCGGCGCGCCAAGGGCGCGTGCCGCCTCGGACATGCGGGCCAGTCGGCCCGGCTCCTGAAAAATGTCGTCCAGCCGCGCGGCAAGGTCGGTCCCTTCCAGCTCGGCCTGCGGCAGCAGCACCGCCGCGCCGGCCTTATCCAGAAACCCCGCGTTCACGGTCTGGTGGTCGTGCGTGGCGTGCGGGAACGGCACCAGAATGCTGGGCTTGCCCGCCACCGCCAGTTCCGCAACCGTGGTTGCGCCGGAGCGGCACAGGACGATGTCCGCCCAGTCATAGGCCTCACGCATGTCACGGATAAACGGCTCCACGCGAAAAAGGCCCGCGCCGTCGCCCTCAAGGGCGCTTTTTACGCGTTCGTAGTCTGCGTCGCCCGTCTGGTGCCACAGCTCAATGCCTTTCTCACGCAGGTGCGGCAGGCTGGCGATAACGGCGTCGTTCAGCGCCCGCGCGCCAAGGCTGCCGCCCACCACCAAAACGCGGCGCGTTCCGGCTTCCTCCACGGTTTTGTCCGCGAGGCCGCGGATGACTTCGCGCACGGGGTTGCCCGTCTCCACGGTTTTGTCCGAGGCAAAGGCGCCCCGCTCGTCCGGGAAGCTCACAAACACCCGCTTGGTAAAGCGCGAGAGGAACCTGTTGGCCGCACCGGGCACGCTGTTTTGTTCGTGCACGGCGCAGGGCACCCCGCGCAGGCGCGCGGCCAGCACCGGGGCAAAGCAGGCGTACCCGCCAAAGCCGATAACGGCCTGCGGGCCAAAGCGCCCAAGGATGCCAAGGGCGCGCAGCACAGCGCCGCCCATGACGGCCAGCGCGCCCACAGCTTTGATGCCGCGCCCGAGGATGCCCCGGACAGGCAGGCCGATGAAGTCCAGTCCCGCATCCTGCGCAAACTGGGACTCGCGGCCATAGCGCCCGCCGACAAAGAGGATGCGCACGTCCGGATTGCGGCGGCGCAGCTCCTCGGCCACGGCGAGGGCTGGAAATATATGTCCACCGGTTCCTCCGGTGGTCAGGATGACGCGTTCAATCATCAATTCTTTCTCCGCGACAGATTCAGCAGCATGCCGACGCAGATGCAGGTCACAAACAGGCTGGAGCCGCCGTAGCTGATAAAGGGCATGGGCACGCCCTTGGGCGGCGCTGCGCCAAGGACCACGGCCATATTCATCACCGCGCCCATGGCGAGGATGAGCACCATGCCAAGGGCGGTGAACCTATCCTGGGCATCCTCCTGCGCGCAGGCTACGGCAAAGCCGCGCCAAAGCAGCGTCCCCATGATGACGAAGACCAGCGAGACGCCGAGAAAGCCCAGTTCCTCGCCCACCACGGCCATGATGAAGTCGTTGTGCGCCTCGGGCAGGAAGAGGAGCTTCTGCTTGCCCGCGCCAAGGCCAACGCCCGTCCAGCCGCCGGAGCCAAAGGCATAGAGCGACTGCACAAGCTGATACCCTGAATCCTGTGCATTCTCAAAGGGGTGCAAAAAGGCCGTCAATCGCTTGACGCGGTACGGCTCGCGGATGACCAGCATCCACGCACACCCCGCCGCCAGCAGGACGGAGGACCCGAGGTACACGAGGCTTGTCCCGCCCACAAGGCTCATAAGGAAAAGAATTCCGCACAGAAACACGGCCCCGCCGAAATCCGGCTGCAGCAGAAGCAGCAGACACAACGTGCCCGTCACAAAAACCGGGGGCACAAACCCCACGCTGAAGGTTTTGACGAGGTCCTGCTTGTGGCTGAAAAAATAGGCCAGATAGAACACAAGGGCGATTTTGCTGAACTCCAGCGGCTGCAGGGACAGCCCGCCAAAGCGCAGCCAGCGCCGCGCGCCACCCGCCTCCACGCCAAGGGGCGTGAGCGTCAGCAGAATAAGGGCCATGGCGCCAAACAGCCACAGGTAGGTCAGCTTGTAGAACACCTTGCGCGAGGTGAAAAAGCACACCGTCATCACCCCAAGGCCCGCCAACGTAAACAGCGCCTGCTTGCGGAAAAAGATGTAGGGGTCGCCCAACTGCCGCCCGGCCATCACGCCCGAAGCGCTCATGACCATGACCATGCCCGTGCACAGCAGCATAAGCGCGGCGGAAAGCAGCACATAATCAAAGCGCTGTCCCTGCCCCTTCTCCCGCTGGTTGCCGGGTGCGGTCTTTGCGGCGGCTTTCGCCATGTTCTACAGCTCCTCTTCCAACAGGTTGAATATACGGCGGAAGTCGTCGCCGCGTTCACAGTAGTTGTTGTACAGGTCATAGCTGGCCGTGGCCGGAGACAGCAGCATCACGTCGCCGGATTCCGCCCATGTCATCAGGCGGCGCACCGCGCCCTCCATGTCGCGCTCCCATGCCAGCGGCACATTGCCCGCCCATGCCTGCTCAAAAATGTGGCGGCTGTCGCCAAACAGGCACACCGCGCGGACCTTGCGCCGCAACAGCGGAGCCAGCGCCTTAAGGTCGCCGCCCTTGTACTTGCCGCCGGCCAGCAGCAACACAGGCTGTTCAAAGGCCTCCAGCGCGGCCTTGAGGGACGCCACGGTAGTCGCCTTGGAATCATTCACAAAGGTCACGCCCGCATGCTCACCAACCCGCTCAAGGCGGTGGGGATGCGGCTCAAAGGTCGCCAGGGCCTCGCGCATGTCGCGCTCGTTGACGCCAAAGCGTCGCAGCGCCTGATACGCGGCCTCCATGTTCGCCTGATTGTGCGCGCCGGGGAGCCTGTCGCACTCAAAGCGGTCCGTGGACTCGAAGAACCGCACCCGCGCGGCGGTGAAGCTGTATTCCTCCAGCTTTTCGCGCATGTCCGCAGGCACGATGGCGAGGTCCTCGTCGGTCATGAAGGCGAACAGATTCAGCTTGGCGCGCAGGTATTCGTCCATGTCCGCGTGGTAGTCCTGATGGTCCTCGGTAAGGTTCAGGAGCACCGCCACTTCGGGGCGGAAGGACGTACAGTTCTGCGCCTGAAAACTGGAGACTTCCAACACCAGCGCGTCGGCGCTGCGTCCGGAGAGCACATGCTCGGACAGGGGCGTGCCAATGTTGCCGCCCTCGAAGACCGACAGGCCCATATGGCGCAGCACGTGGGCGCACAGGGCGGTGGTTGTGGTCTTGCCGTTGGTGCCCGTAATGGCCAAAACGCGGCCGCTGGCGTAGCGCCCGGCCAGTTCCAGCTCGGACATGATCTCCGGGGCAACATCCATGGGGAACAGCGCGCGGATTTTCCGTGCGGGCACGCCCGGAGACAGCACCACCGTGTCCGCGCCGTCAAAATAGTCCGGCTTGTGGGGGCCAAAGCGCAGGACAATACCCTCGCCTTCCAGCTGCGCACGCAGGGTGTCGTCCAGCGCGTTTTCGTTGGCGTCCAGAAGCGTCACGTCCGCGCCAAGGGCGCGCACAAGGCGCGCCGCACTGCGGCCGGAGGTGCCCGCGCCCACCACCACGGTCCGTTTGCCAGTCATTGTCTGCTCAAGCTGCGTCTGCATGACCGGCTACCTCAGCTTCAGGGTTGAAAGGGCAAAAAGGCCCAGCAGGATGGACAGAATCCAGAACCGGGTGATGATCTTGGACTCCGGGATGCCCTTCAGCTCAAAATGGTGATGCAGCGGCGCCATGCGGAAAATGCGCTTGCCGCCCGTGAACTTGAAGTACCCCACCTGCAGGATGACCGAGAACGTCTCAATGACGAACAGCCCGCCAACGATGACCAGCACCAGCTCGTGCTTGCACAGCACGGCGATGAAACCGAGGGTCGCGCCGATGGACAACGAGCCCACATCGCCCATAAAGACCTGCGCCGGATAGGCGTTGAACCACAAAAAACCAAGCCCCGCGCCAACCAGCGCGCCGCAGAACACCGTCACTTCGCCCATCCCAGCCATGTAGGGAATCTGTAAATATTTGGCGATTTCCGAGTGGCCAGACACGTAGACGAACACCACAAAGCACGCGCCCGCCACAATGCTGGGACCAATGGCAAGGCCATCAAGGCCGTCGGTCAGGTTCACGGCGTTGGACGAGCCAACAATGACCAGCACGGCAAAGGGCAGGTAGAACCACCCAAGGTCAGGCCGCAGGCCCTTAAAGAAGGGAAACGCGAGGTGCGTGTCATAGGCAGGCTGCTGGATGAGAAAGAACATGGCAATGCCCGCAACAAGCAGCTGCAGGGACATTTTACCAAGGGCGGAGAGGCCTTTATTCTGTTTTTTCACCACCTTGAGGTAATCATCAATAAAGCCGATGGCCCCAAAGCCCGTAAACACAAACACCGCCAGCCACACGTACACATTGGTCAGGTCCGCCCACAAAAACACTGCCGTGAGCAGGGAAAAGCCAAGGAGCAGGCCGCCCATGGTGGGCGTTCCTTCCTTGCACATGTGCGCGGACACATCCTCATGGATATGCTGGCCGCACTTGATTCGCTTGAGCAGGCGGATAAAGGCAGGGCCGATGACGATGGTCAGCAGCAGCGCCGTCAGCAGCGCCCAGACGCTCCGGAACGTGATGTACCGGAACACGTTGAACAGGCTTATATCGCTGGAAAGCGGGTAAAGCAGATTATAGATCATGCTGTGCTCTCTTTACTGAGCCAGTCCGACAGGGACTGGACATAACGTTCCATTTGCGTAGAGCGCGAGCCCTTGAACAGGACCACGCCGCCGTCAAGGCCGAGGGCGCCAAAGGCTTCGGGAAAGGCCTCCGGCGAGGACAGGCGGACAAACTGGCCCGGCCACTCGCCATTGCCAAGGCCCGCGGCCACATCTTCGGCGTGTTCGCCTTCGTAGAACACCGCCTGCGCCGGGGTCGCCGCAATGGCGCGCCCAAGCTCGCGGTGCAGGTCCGCCGCGGTGTCGCCCAGCTCGCGCATCGCCCCAAGGACGAGAACGAGGGGGGCACGCCCGGCCATATCCGCCGCACTGTCAACGGCGCGGTGCATGGCCAGCGGATTGGCGTTGTAGGCGTCGTCCACAAGGGTCCACCCGCCAACGGGCAGGCAGGCGCTGCGGTGCTCGGGCAGGGCCGCCTTGCGCAGGCCGCGCGCAATGTGCTCCGGGCCCGCGCCAAGGTCATGGGCAGCGGTTGCCGCCGCAAGCATGTTTTCGGCCTGATACGCACCGCACAGCGGCATGGTGATGTCCACACGCTCGCCGTCCAGCACCAGTTCGTACTGCCCGCCCTCCTCGTTATGGCCGAGGTAGCGCGCGCTGAACCGGTCCGACCGGCCCGTGGTGGAAAACCCAACCGTCAAGGCAAAGCGCGATGTCGCGGCCTGCCACAGCTGGGGATAGTCCATGCTCACATAGGCGCGCCCGCCATCCGCCACAAAGTCGAGGAGGTCGGTCTTGCACCGGGCCACGCCGTCAAGGTCGCCCAGCCCTTCCAAATGCGCGGGACCGATATTGCCGATAACCGCGCGGTCCGGGCGGACAATGGCGCCAAGCTCGTTCATGTCGTGCGGCTGGCTAATGCCAAGCTCCAGCACCCAGAACCGCTCGTCGCCGGTAAAGTCCAGCATGCACATGGGCACGCCGAGTTGATTATTGAAATTCTTGTAGTTGCGCGCCGTCTCGCCCACTTCCGCAAGGATGGATGCCAGCATCTCCTTGACGGTGGTCTTGCCGGCAGAACCGGTCACAGCCACCACGGTAGCGCTGGTCCGGCTGCGCCAGTACGCGCCAAGGCGGCCCAGCGCGGCAAGGGAATCCGTAACCATCAGCACAGGCACCCGGTCCATGATCTCGGGCAGGGGCCGCTCGGCCAGCACGGCAATGGCGCCGCTGGCCACGGCCTGCTCCACAAAGTTATGACCATCGAACTTGGCGCCCGGCAGGCAGACAAACAGGTCTCCGGGCCGAACGGCCCGGCTGTCCGTACGCACCGCCGCAATGTGGCGCTCCTGCAGTGCAGGGTCGATGTCGCCACACGCGTTCATGGCGGCTGCGGCCTGAGCGAGGGTCATGTTCACGACGTGATCTCCCTGACCACCTGCGCGTCGCTAAAGGGCAGACGCGTTCCGCGGATTTCCTGATACGTCTCGTGCCCCTTGCCCGCAATGACCAGCACATCGCCGGAGCGCATCTCGCCAAGGGCGGCGGTGATGGCGCCGCGGCGGTCGGGGTTCTCGATGACGTACTTGCACTTCGACAAACCGGGGCGCACATCATTCATAATGGCGACGGAATTCTCGCTGCGCGGATTGTCCGAGGTCAGCACCGCCACATCGGCGTAGTGGCTGACGGCCTCGCCCATGAGCGGACGCTTGGCGCGGTCGCGGTCGCCGCCGCAGCCAAACACCACAAACAGACGCTTGAAATCGAGTTCCTTCACGCTGGAGAGAACATTCTCCAAAGCGTCCGGCGTGTGCGCATAGTCCACGAACACATTCAGCCCGCG
The DNA here is from genome assembly GCF_044987625.1 of Desulfobaculum sp. SPO524. Taxonomy (NCBI): domain Bacteria; kingdom Pseudomonadati; phylum Thermodesulfobacteriota; class Desulfovibrionia; order Desulfovibrionales; family Desulfovibrionaceae; genus Desulfobaculum; species Desulfobaculum sp. SPO524. The sequence goes on from NZ_JBJDSB010000005.1 coordinate 130,926, forward strand.
GCGGTTGTCGATGCGCTCAAGGCGTCCGGGAACGCCGCAGAACTTCTCCAGCGCCTTCAGGCGGCGGGGCTTCACGCCAAGGGCAAGGGCCGCGCCCTGCACTGCCAGCAGGTTGGACGCGTTGTGCTTGCCGATAAGCGGGGACTGGAGTTCCCAGCGCTCCTCGCCGAACTTCATGGACAGGTGCACCCCGCGCGAATCGCAGGACACAATGTCGCCCCACAGCCCGCGCGCCTCGCCCGTCGCCGGGTAGTACAGGCCGTAGCCGATGGCGTCGGGACAGCGGTCCAGCAGGATGCGGCCATAGGGGTCGTCCACGTTGATGACCGTGGTCTTGCCCGCCTTCGGCACGTCGGTGAATAGGCGCGCCTTGGCGTTAAAGTAGGCGTCCATGGTCTTGTGGTAGTCCAGATGGTCCTGCGTCACGTTGGTCAGCACGGCCACGTCGTAGCCAAGGCCCGCCACACGGTCCTGATCAAGGGCGTGGGACGAAACTTCCATGATGACGGTGTCCACACCTGCGGCGGCCATATTGGCCATGATTTCATGCAGTTGCCAGCAGTCCGGCGTGGTCATGGCCGCGTCCAGCGCAAAGCCGGGCCAGCGGTAGTTCACAGTGCCAATAACGCCAACCTTGCGGCCAGCGGCGGCAAGGACGTGTTCCAACATGTATGTGACGGTGGTCTTGCCGTTGGTGCCCGTGATGCCGATAACGGTCTGCCCGTGCTCGGCGGTTTTAAAGTAGGCGGCGGCCAGCTCGCCAAGGGCCTTTCGCGGCTCCTCGTGCTCCACCAGTGTGGCGTCTGCGCCGTCTGGCAGCGTGGTGCCCGGGCGGGCCACAATCCACTTGGCCCCGCGCTCAAGGGCGCTGGGGATAAACGCGGCGCCATCAACACTGGCGCCCGGGGCAGCAACAAAGACCTCGCCAGGGTTCACCTGACGGGAGTCCGACCGTACCATCAGCCCGTCCGAGACAGCCTGGACAAGCGTATTCCATATATTCTTCATGCTCGCATCAACTCCGCCCCTGCGCGTCGGACAGCCACAGGACTGCCCGCCGTGCGTCTTTCCACGGCGTTCCCGGCGCGGGGCTCTGCTTGCCGATGATGTATCCTTTACCGCGGAGGTCCGGCATAACCCCTGCGTTTGCGAAAACTGCGATGCCCTGCCTGAGGGGCATTCCGACAACGTCGGGCACGGCGTGTGCGCCCGCGGCGTCTGTGATGGGAACAGCCTTGCGATGCACTCTACGAGGAAGCGTCCGACCATATGCTGACCCTCCTTTGCCGGCGGCAAAGGCATTCTTGGCGGCCACGTCGGGCAACTCGCCAAGGTACGCCATGGCGCCGAGCGCAATGTCCCTCACGGCAGGAGCGGCAACCACGCCGCCGTAATGCTGAGGATGCGGTTCGTCAACCATTACCATCACCAGATACCGCGGCGTTTCGGCAGGAAACAGCCCCACGAACGAGGCCAGATACTTGTTGCCGTAGCCGCCGGAGGCCGAAGCCTTCTGCGCGGTGCCGGTCTTGCCGCCCACATCCATGCCGTCGATGCGTGCGCGGCGTCCCGTGCCGTCTGCCTCCACGACGTCGCGGAGCATACGCAGCACCTGCGACGTCACAGTCGAATCAAAAACTTTTTGGCTTGGGGCCTGCGGCGCGGCGTTTTCCACGATGCGCAGCGGCCTCAGAACGCCCCCGTCGGCAATGCACAGATAGCCTTGCGCCATTTGCAGCGCCGTGGTGGCAATGCCCTGCCCAAAGGCGATGGACGCGGTGTCCACCCGCTGCCAGCGCCCCGGATCGCGCAGGATGCCCCGGCTCTGCCCGGCAAGAGGCATATCAAGGCGCTCGCCAAAGCCAAGGCGGCGCAGATACGTGTAGAACCGCTCCGCGCCAAGCTCCAAGGCAATCTTGGACATGCCGATGTTGGAGGACTTCTTGAGAATGGTAGAGACGGTCAGGTCGTCATAGTCGTGGGTATCGCGGATGGTGACGCCGTCAAGGCGATAGCGTCCGCCCTCGCAATCCAGCTTGGTGTCCGGCGCCACAACGCCTTCCTGCAGCGCAGCGGCAATGACAAAGGGCTTGAAGGTGGACCCGGGCTCCAGCGCATCAAGGGCGATGCGGTTGCGCCAGATGTCCGGCCCGTACTGACCGTAGATATTGGGATTGAAATACGGGTACTGCGCCCAGGCGAGGATGGAGCCGGAATCGACATCCACCACAAGGCAGGTTCCAGACTTGCCGCTGTAGCGGGTGACGGAGCGCTCAAGGGCGCGTTCGGCCACGGCCTGAATGTCCGCGTCGATGGTAAGGTGCACGTCCTGCCCACGCCCGGAGTCCTCCATGTCGCCATTGAGGTAGAGCATGCGCCCGCGCGCGTCGCGCTGGACGATGGTCTTGGAGCTTTGGCCCGTCAGCGCATCGTTCAGGGACAGTTCAAGGCCCTCCAGCCCGGTGCCGTCCAGGCCGCAAAAGCCCAGAAGCTGACCGGCCAGATGGCCGTTGGGGTAGAGTCTCTTATACTCGGTGACGAGGTGCACGCCGGGAAAGTCCAGCTTGTCCACCTCCGCGGCTTCGCGGTCGCTCACCTGCCGCTCCAGCCACACAAAGGGCCGGTGGGCGGTGAGGTCCTCGTACAACTGCCGCGAGGAGATGCCAAGCACGCGCGAAAGTTCGCGCGCGGCACGCTGCGGGTCCTCTACATCAAGAGGCCGCGCAAAAACGGAACGGCACTGGACGCTCTGCGCCAGTACACGCCCGCGGCTGTCAAAGATCCGCCCCCGTTCCCCACTTGTGAATTCACTGGCCAGATGCTGCCTGTTGGCCCGCTTGGCGAGGCGCTCGCCATCAAGAATCTGCACCGAGAAGGCGCGCCCCCACAGCCCAAGCCAAAAAAGGCCAAACGCCACCCCAACCACGACGAGCCGGATTCGGCACCAGTCGCGCGTTTTGGCATGACGGGGCGAGTAGGCAGCCATCAGGGACGCTCTCCATGTTGCGGTTCATCATGCGCCAGTCCATCGTGCATGCGTCTGATGCGACCGGGCGCGCCCGGCCCAAGGCCAAGTTCGCGCGCCTTACGCCGCAACCTGTGCGGCGAGAGCAGATTATCTCGCTCCACCTCCAGCTTGGAGACCAAGGCCAGCCTCTCGTCCAGCGCATCCTGCTGCTCCTTGAGGCTGTAGGCGAGGTCCATCCGCTCGATGTTGCACCAGACCATCGCAAGGCCAAGAAGCAGGGACGTCAACAGCAGTGTTGCTGCGGCGGCGCTCCGCCAGTCCCTGAATCCCCTCATCTTCCCGGCTCTTGTTCCTGAAGTTTTTCCGCCACGCGCAGTTTGGCGCTGCGCGAGCGCGAATTCACGGCCAGTTCCTCATCCTTGGCCGTCACGGGTTTGCGGGTCAGAATCTTCACCTGCGGCGAGTGGCCGCATATGCACATGACCTGCTCCCTCGGGCACAGGCATCCCTTGGCCTCGCGCTGGAAGAAGCGCTTGACGATCCTGTCCTCAAGGGAATGGAACGAGATGACCTGAAGCCGGGCACCCGGCTTCAGGTACGGCACCACGCGCTCCAAAAAGTCCTCAAGCTCCCGCAGCTCCTGATTGACCTCCATACGCAGGGCCTGAAAGGTCCTGGTGGCGGGATGCAGGCGCGACTTGGCGCGCATCTTGGCCGGGTAGGCCCCTTCCACGATGGCGGCCAGCTCAAGGGTGGTTTCGATGGGTTTCTTGGCCCGCGCTTCCTCAATAGCGCGGGCAATGCGCCCGCCCATGGGCTCCTCGCCGTAGCGGCCGATGATTTGCTTCAATCGGTCCACGTGGGCGCGGTTGACGATGGCGGATGCGGTTTCGCTGTCCCCCAGCGTGCCCATACGCATATCCAGCGGCCCGTCCTCCAGAAAGCTGAATCCCCGTTCGGGGTCGTCAATCTGCAGGGACGAGACGCCAATGTCGACAAGCGCGCCGTCGAGTTCGTTCCAGCCGAACTCATCCAGCGCGCGCTCAAACTGACTAAAGCGGCAGTGCGCAAAGTGGACCTTGTCGCCAAAGCGGTCCAGCCGCTCCTGCGCAAGGGCAAGTGCCTGTGCGTCGCGGTCGCAGCCGACAACTTCGGCTTTGCCGCCCGCCGCGTCGAGTATGGCCTCGGTATGGCCCCCCATTCCGAGGGTGCCGTCCAGATAGCGGCCACCGGGACGCGGCGCAAGGTGCTCTATCACCTCGTCCCTCAGGACGGGGATGTGCACCTTTGCGGGGTCGTGCTGTTGCTGACCCATAATCATTCTCCCCGCGCGCCTCTACAGCCGCAGTTCGAACCCCTTTTCCGCCAGCGCGGACATGTCGTCGTCAAAGCTCGACTCCATCTCGCGGCGCTTGGCCTCAAAGGTGTCCGTGTTCCATATTTCAAACTTTCTCCCGACTCCGGCGATGACCACGTCCTTCTCCAGCCCCGCGTAGTGTCTGAGATGCGGGGGGATGAGGATGCGCCCCTGCTTGTCCAGCTTCACCTCCATAGCGCCGGAGATGAAAAAGCGCTGAAAATTGCGCAGGCGCGAGTCGAGCATATTAATCCGGTTAAAACTCTCTTCGATGCGTTCCCACTCGGGGAGGGGGTAGCCGACGGCGCAGCCGTCAAAATTCGTGAGCATAAGACATTCGCCGGACTCCATATCAGCCGCAGCTGACCGGAATTCCGGTGGAAGCATAAGCCGCCCCTTGGGGTCGAGGCTTCTATAGGAATGTCCTCTAAACATGCTCATGGCATACACCCATACCCACCTTTTACCACAAATTACCACCAAACAAGGTGAGCATGTCAAGGGGAAATGCCAGCCATTCACGCCTTTTCGGGAAATGGCCCCGCCTTGCCACACTCCCCGGAGAATCACCCCCAACTGCAACTCGCAGTGAAAAGACACCAAACGCCGTGCAGAAAATGAGCAAGAACAGGACACTACAGCGATGAAGCGTCACCAGATGCGGCGGCGGCCACGCCACACCGGCCATGAAAGAGACCATTCACACGCAGGGGCGCGCCCACAGCGGCCGCATTCCTACCGCTTCGCAAGGATTGACTTCCCCCGCCCCATGCAGGACACTTTCCTACTGCCCGCAAAGTGCGGCGGCAAAGCGGCCCCACGCCGCGCCCCCGCGCAAAAGGGGCTTTTCGCAGACTTCCTCACACAGGCAAAGTGTGTTATCCACGTGACTTGAGGCCGCTTGAACCTCGACATTCTTGCGGCAAACGTTTCCTACAATCCTGCTTACGAGGTACTGACGCACATGGCTTCACCAAAATCAGGCATTTTGGATAATCTGGACGAGGAATACTACCAGATCACTCCTGAAATCCTGTCCAGCTTTCCCAAGTTTCGTCCGCCGCTCAATATCTACATCCTCAAGGAGGATGTGGCCCAAATCCTCATCTTTAAAAAGACCGGGGAACGCGTGGGCAAAGACGAGCAGGAGAAACTTGCAGAACTTTGCGCGGAGGGCAACATCTTCCTTGCCCGCAGTGACCACCACATCTACTCCAAGCACATCAGTAAACAGCTGGACCTCGTGCTGCAGGACGAGCACCTCAAGGAAGCGGAAATCGCGGAAATTTTCCGCCATGCCCTGACGGACCGCATCAATGAATTCCTTGAGCAGCCGGTGCAGGCCGTGTTCGACAAGCTCTACGGCGACCTGATGGTGCTTACCGAGTACCTGTGGGGCGACCTGAACCGCATCAAGGCCTTTACCCGCCGCCTGCACAAGGAGCACACCCTCGCCCACCACAGCTTCAGCTCCGGCAGTCTGGGACTTTGGCTGTTTGGCAAGGTCTACCCCGGCGGCTTTAACCGCCGAGTGTACGACAAGGTCACCGTTGCCCTGTTCCTGCACGATATGGGCATGTCCAAAATTCCCGCCTTCATCCGCGAGAAGACCAAATCCCTGACGCAGGACGAGCGCAACAAGGTGAACATGCACCCCCTCGTCGGCTCCAAGATGGCCCTCAAGTTGGGGCTGAAATACGACGAGATGCAGCAGTGCATCATGGAACATCACGAGCGCCTTGACGGCTCCGGCTACCCGAACAAAAAATCGGACATTTCGCCCCTTGGCCGCATCTGCGCCATTGCGGACTCCTACTGCGCCATGATTTCCAAGCGTCCCTACGCCGAAGCCATGGAGCCTAAGGACGCCGTGGCCCAGCTCAAGGCCCAAAGCGGCAAGTACGACCAAAAGATCGTCACCTTCCTGCACAGCGCCATCACCATCGGCAAGTGGTAACAGGTGGGAGTGGGAGACGGTGGGAGCGGTCTACGCCCCTCCCTGTGTCCAATTCTGTCGGCGTAGCGTGAACGGACGCCACGGACGCCGGGGCTCCGCTCCGGCCTGCTGACCTCACGCAGAATACGCCAACCGTGGTCAAGGACGCACCGCCTTACTCCGGAGTGACCGGGACTGCGCTTGACAACGCCGCCCATCAGGCGGGGCCTCAGGCCACCGGGAAGCAGCGGGCAAATCCCGCAAACACCCTGCCACAGGCCATGTTTTCAAAGATCGGCAACGCCGCGCCACGATACGGCAATTCCCCAAAACTGCAAGCGCCCTGACAGTCCACCTGTCCGGGCGCTTTTCTTTGTATCCGGCCCGCTCACTGGCGCGCCAGCGCTCCGTTCTTCTCCAGAGGAGCTTGCCGCAGGCCGCATAAGAAAGGCACCCCGGCGGAGACACTCTCCGCCGGGGCGTGGTTGCTGTCACCCTGTGGGGTGATTCACTCTCTGTGTGAAGGCTGTTTTGGGCCGCAGCGCGGCGCAGTCCACGGCGGACGACGCCGCGTAGGGACGAAGCGCCGCCCGTGGCCGAAGAAGGCAAGGTCGGGGTCCCGTGAGGGCTTCCCACAAGCCAAGCCGCGCAGTTGTCGCCTTTGCGGGGCGTACAGACCATACGGACCGGATGCGCTGCCCGTCACCGCGCTAACTGATGCGCAGTCCGCCTTCGGCGGCGTCCACCACCACGTCCTGTCCCTCGCCCACCGTGTTGCCGATGATGGCCTTGGCAAGGGGCGTCTCCACGTGGGCCTGCAGATAACGGCGCAGGGGCCGCGCGCCAAAGGCAGGCTCGTAGGCCGCGTCGGCGATGAGCGCCTTGGCCGCATCGGTGAGCGTCAGCGTCATCTTGCGCTCGGCAAGGCGTTGGCGCAGGCCGGTCAGCATCAGCTCAATGATAGCCTTCAACTGCTCGGCCAGCAGCGGCTTGAAGTTCACCACCTCGTCCACGCGGTTCAGGAATTCCGGACGGAAGTGGCCACGCAGGGTATCCATAACGCGCTCCTCCACGCCGTCGGCCAGCGAACCATCCTTCTGGATGCCCTCCAAGAGGTACTGGGAGCCGAGGTTGGACGTCATAATGATAATGGTGTTCTTGAAGTCCACCGTGCGGCCGTGGCTGTCCGTCAGGCGGCCGTCGTCCAGAATCTGGAGCAGCGTGTTGAACACGTCGGGGTGCGCCTTTTCGATTTCGTCAAAGAGCACCACGGAGTACGGCTTGCGGCGCACGGCTTCGGTCAGCTGGCCGCCCTCGTCGTAGCCGATGTATCCGGGAGGCGCTCCAATAAGGCGCGCCACGGTGTGCTTTTCCATATATTCGGACATATCCAGCCGGACCATGTTTTCCTCGGTGTCAAAGAGCGCCTGCGCAAGGGTTTTGCACAGTTCGGTCTTGCCCACGCCCGTGGGGCCAAGGAAGATGAACGAGCCAATGGGGCGGCTGGGGTCCTTGAGTCCGGCGCGGGCGCGCAGCACGGCATCCGCCACGGCAGTGACGGCTTGGTCCTGCCCCACCACGCGTTCATGAAGCTGGTCCTCCAGCCGCAGGAGCTTTTCGCGCTCGCCTTCCAAGAGGCGCGCCACGGGGATGCCCGTCCAGCGCGAGATAACCTGCGCCACATCATCAGGACCGACTTCCTCGCGCAACAGGCGCGGGGTTTCGTCGCCGTGTTCGCCCTCGTAGGTGGCCAGGCGCTTTTCAAGGTCCGGCAGCGTGGAATATTTCAACTCCGCCGCGCGGTTGTAGTCCAGCGAACGTTCCGCCTCCTCAATGGCAAGGCGGGTTTTCTCGATGTCCTCCTTGATTTTGCGCACGTCCTCAATGGAACCTTTTTCGCTCTCCCACTGCGCGGTGAGCGAAGCCTGTTCCTCGCGCAGGTCGGCCAGTTCCTTTTCCAGCTTGCGCAGGCGCTCGCGGGATTTTTCGTCCGTCTCGCGGTTCAGGGCCTCGCGCTCAATCTCCAACTGCATGACCTTGCGGTTGATATGGTCAAGGTCCGCCGGCAGGGAGTCGATTTCCGTACGAATCATGGCCGCGGCTTCGTCAATGAGGTCAATGGCCTTGTCCGGCAGTTGGCGGTCGGTGATGTAGCGGTTGGACAGGGTCGCCGCCTCCACAATAGCGCCGTCGGCAATGCGCACGCCGTGGTGCACCTCGAAGCGCTCCTTTAGGCCGCGCAGGATGGAGATGGTGTCCTCCATGGTCGGCTCATCGACCACCACGGGCTGGAAGCGGCGCTCCAGCGCGGGGTCCTTTTCGATGTACTTGCGGTACTCATCAAGGGTGGTTGCGCCGATGCAGTGCAGCTCGCCGCGCGCCAGCATGGGCTTAAGCAGGTTGCCCGCATCCATGGAGCCTTCGGTCTTGCCCGCGCCGACGATGGTGTGAATCTCGTCGATGAAGAGCAGAATCTGCCCGGCGGACTTTTCCACCTCGGCCAGTACAGCCTTGAGGCGCTCCTCAAATTCGCCGCGGTACTTGGCACCGGCAATGAGCGCGCCCATATCCAGCGCAAAGACCGTCTTGTCCTTGAGGCCTTCGGGCACGTCCTGCTTCAGGATGCGCTGGGCCAGCCCCTCAACAATGGCGGTTTTGCCAACGCCCGCCTCACCAATGAGCACGGGGTTGTTCTTGGTGCGGCGCGACAGGATGCGGATGCAGCGGCGGATTTCCTCGTCACGGCCGATGACGGGGTCCAGCTTGCCCTGCCTTGCGGCCTCCACAAGGTCTCGGCCGTACTTTTTCAGCGCCTCGTAGGTCTCCTCCGGGTTGGCGGAGGTGACGCGCTGGCTGCCGCGCACGTCGGTAAGCACGGCCAGAATCTTGTCGCGGTTCAGGCCGAAGTCGCGGTTCACGCGGCCCGCGCCGGTAGAGGCGGGTTCGTCCGCCAGCACAAGGAATATGTGCTCCACGCTGACGTACTCGTCCTTCATGCGGCCGGCGAGTTCCTGCGCTTTGACGAGGGTCTCGTTCAGGCGCTGGGTAACGTATATCTGTCCCGGACCGGAGCCGGGGCCGGAGACCTTCGGCAGCTTTTTTAGCTCCGCACGCACGGCCTTGGCATAGGCCGACGGATCGTAGCCCGCCTTTTCGATAAGGCGGCCCACAAGGCCGTCCTTCTGCTCCACGAGGGCCAGCAGAAGATGCTCGGCATCCACCTGCTGGTGGCCAAGGGTAACGGCCTTGTCCTGCGCCTCGTTCAGGGCGGTCTGGGATTTTTGCGTAAACTTGTTCATATCCATAATGGCATTCCCTCCAGAGGTTCCGGATGTGGTCCGGTGGAATGGCCGCGCCCGTCCCACGGACCGGCGCGGCGGATGCGTCACAGCAGACGCTGGAGATTCTGAACCCTGTTTTCAAGTTCCTCAATGCGGGCCAAGAGGTCGACAATGATGCTGCCGCCGACAACGCCGAGTTCAAGGTCCGTGCACAGGCGCACCAGCTTGCGGACCCGGTAGATGTCGTGCGGGCGGAAGAAGGTGCCGCGTTCGGACACCTCCATGGGTTCCACCCAGCCAATGTCGATGAGTTCGCCAAGCCGCGAGGGGTGCACCGCCGTCAGCTCCACAAACACCGCCCACGAAACAAGCTGAGATGGAATCGGCATATTTTCGCCGCGGATATCATCCTTATGCATGCGTCACTCTCCTGCTTTGCCATCACCCGGCCCACATGGAGGAACCGGGCGTCAGAAATCCCGAGGGGTGAAGGTGGACGTCTCGGCCAGCTTCTGCCACAGGGCGCGCTCTTCGTCCGAAAGGTCGCGCGGGGTCTTAATGACCACGCGGACATACTGGTCGCCCTTCTTGGCGCCGCTGCCCAGTCCGCGGCCACGGATGCGCATCTTCTGCCCGCTGGAGATGCCCGCAGGCACGTTCAGCTCCACGGATTTATCCAGCGTGGGCACCTGCACCGTGGTGCCGAGGGCGGCTTCCCATGGGGCAAGGGGCAGGTCCAGCGTCACGTTGGCTTCGTCCAGCTTAAAGCGGGCATGGGGCAGAATCTTCACCCGCAGGTACAAATCGCCTGCGGGGCCGCCCTGCCGACCGGGGGAACCCTGACCGGACAGCCGGATGCGTGCGCCGTTCTTCACACCGGCGGGGATGTTCACCTCAAGGTTCTTGGTGTGCAGCGACGACATGCCCGACGGGTCGGGGGCGCGGTCCTGAAAGGCCACGTTCTTGCGGCCACCGGCGTAGGCTTCCTCAAGGGTCAGCTCCAGCGTGGTTTCAATGTCGCGTCCCTTGGACGGGCCGGGCCTGAACCCCGCGCCGCCAAAGCCGCCAAACGGGTCCTGATGGTATCCACCACCCTGCCCGCCGAAACCGCCGCCTCCGAAGCCACCGCCAAAGATGGTTTCGAAGAAGTCGCTAAATCCGGAGCCGCCAAAGCCGCCCGCAAAATTTTCATAGCCCGGCGGCGGCTCAAAGTTTTGCCCGTTTTGCCAGTTGGGACCAAGCTGGTCGTACATCCGGCGCTTTTCCGGGTCCTTGAGCACCTCGTAGGCTTCGTTAATTTCCTTAAATTTGGCCTCTGCCTCAGCATTATCCGGGTTGAGGTCGGGGTGGTATTTTCGTGCAAGGCGTTTGAATGCCTTGGCGATATCCTCCTTGGAGGACCCGCGGCTCACGCCCAGAATTTCATAGTAGTCCTTGAATTCAACGCTCATCTCGATTAGCACTCCTTGCTACCGCAGAATGTCTCTGTTCGGCATATTTCTCTAGATAAGCCGCTTCAGCCGACAGTCAAGTATCCAAGCTCGTTAGGGGAATCCGACACCAATGCTCAAAAGCCTGCCAGTCATGATGTATCATTACATCAGCTCCTGGCCCAATTCCATCGCCGTGGCGCCCGAACTTTTCGAAAGCCACCTGAAAGCCATGACCAAAGCCGGCTACCGCGGTGTGGGCCTCGACGAAGCCGTCGCCTACCTGCGCGAAGGCCGCGCCCTGCCGAAAAAATCCGTCCTCATCACATTTGATGACGGTTTTTTGGACAACTACGTCTACGCGTGGCCGCTGCTGCGCGAGCACGGCCACAAAGGCGTCGTCTTTGCCGTCACCAATAAAATTGTGGACGAGGAGCGCCCCCGCCCCACGCTGTCGGACGTGTGGGACGGCTACGTGGGCATGGACGACCTGCCGCAGGTGGACAGCCCCATCCGGACCTCGCGCGAGGGATTGCGCATCCGCACGGACCTGTTCTTTTCGTGGAAGGAAGCCCGCCTGATGCAGGACGACGGCACCATGGCCGTTGCCGGGCACACCCACAACCACCGCTCCGTGTTCACCGGGCCCAATTTCCGCATGCTGTGCGAGCCGCAGGGCAAGCGCCGCACCTTTGACCAAATCGAGGGCGACGTCCCCTACGGCCTGCCGCGCTTTGAGGAAGGCCCCGCCATGCAGCACCGGGCCTTCAAGCCCTCGAACGAGGTGTACGACATTGTCACCTCCACCGTGCCGCAGGACTTCCGCACCGCCTACGATTACTTCAAGGACCAGCGCCATAGGCAGGACCTGATGCAGCGCCTGCGCGAGATTCCCACCGAACGCCTTGGCACCTACGAATCACAGGCCGAGTTTGAAGAGCGCGTCTACGAGGAACTGCGCACCAGCCGCGACCAGCTGACCACCGGCCTTGGCCGCGCGCCCGAGGTCATGGCGTGGCCGTGGGGCGCATCCAGCGACACCAGCCGCCGCATTGCCAAGGAGCTGGGCTTCACCGTCCTGTTCACCACCGATGTTGGCCCCAACCCGCCGGGGCTGGTGGCGGACAGCGCCCACCGCTTCAAGGCGCGGGCCAGAAGCTCGGCGTGGCTGCTCTCCCGCCTTGTGCTCTACTCCCACCCGCTTATCGCCAAAACCTACGGCCTGATCCACAAAAAATAAAAGACGCCCCCGGAAGTCACTTCCGGGGGCGTTTTTGTACTCAAATCATTACGGCATCAGCCGCGCTGGAGCAGCATCAGCTTTTCGCGCACGTCCTCCACCAGTTCCTCAAGAGGCTCCTGGGCAGGCAGCACAAAGTGCGAGGTCTCCATGTACAGCGCCTCGCGCTCGGCAAGGGTGGCGCTCAGTTCATCCACCAATCCGCCGCCGGTCAAGGCGGGACGCTGGTCGTGCTTGGGGTCGGCCCCAAGGCGCCCGGCCAGCAGGGCAACGTCGGCCATCAAGTAAAACACCGGGCCGCTGCTGCGCAAAAAGGCGCGGGTGCTCTGGTCCAAAATCACACCGCCACCAGTGGCAACCACCGCGCCGGCCTTGGGGTCAATGCCCTGCACAATATCGCGCTCAATGTCGCGAAAAGCCTGCCAGCCGCCGTCTTCAACAATGGCAGCCACAGCGCGGCCCGCATGGTTCACCACGAGGTCGTCGGTATCGATAAACGGGCGGCGCATGCGCTTTGCCAGCTCACGCCCGAGGGTGGACTTGCCGCAGGCCCGAAGCCCCACAAGGTACACGTTCACGTCCGGACCGAAGCGCGTCGGGCGCTCCGCCTTCTTGAAAGTCATGGTCTGGTCGCTCTCGGCAACGTCCACCTTCTTCTTCATGGCATTTTCGGGCCGTATATTCCGGGGCATGATAATCTCCCATCATCGCATGTGGCTGGACCACGTGAACCCGCGCGCGCCCTCCGCCGGGGCTGTCCAGCTCGGTGAAACGTGGACACAGTGCAATAAAACGCTGGCAGCGTCTACGCCTTTCCCTGCCCCGCCCCGCCCTCACCCGCATGCAGACACAGCTTTTTCCCGGTGTGCCGCATGCAACCGCCTAGTGTCTCTATCAAAAAAACTGTGCATCAATGCTGACATATTGCCCAAAACAGGGTATTGCTCCGGTAAGGTCAGAACTCGGCCCGTTTGTCACCACAGCGGGCGAGCCTCACCCCTGCAAGGGAGACGACATGCAGCACAGACCGTTGCGCGTACTTGTCATGGGGCGGCGGCACGGAACCACGGACGACTTGTCACGCATGCTCTCGCTCGGCGGCTACAACGCCGACTTCCGCTTAGCGACGGACGTAGACGACGCCCGTCCCGCCGTCAGCCGAAACGGCATTGACCTCATCATCGGCGAAGACCAGACAAGCCTGCGTCAGTTCATACGCAATCTGCCTCCCGGGGTGCCCTTCATTGCCGTGGATGCAGACATCAGCCACGAGCGGGGCCGCGCCCTCATCGAGGCCGGTGCGCACGACTATATGGCCCGCCGCGAGATGGAGCGCCTGCCCGCCTCGGTCACGCGAGCCATGCGCGACGTGCGGCCAAAGCGCGTGCCGGCTCCGGTAACGGACGGCAACGCGCCACAGCCTGCGGCGCACACCCTGCCCCACGGGGCTGAGAATCCGGCCCAGCCCTCGGCCCCCAGCGCAGGCGACCACTCCCCCGAGCCCCAGCACTGCGAGCACAGCGCCAACACCTTTGCCGAACTCTACCGGCACTCGCTGGACGCGGTGGTCATCCTGAATCTGGACGAGCACGTCCTCGACATCAACGCCGCCTTTACCAAGACCTTTGGCTACAGCGCGGACGAAGTGCGCGGACGCCACCTCGGGGACTGCATCCTGCCCGAGGGCGCGGACGAGGAGTTTCTGTCCCTCACCAGCCGCGTGCGGGAGGGACACATGGTGCGCAAGCGCACAACACGCCTGCGCAAGGACGGCAGCAGTGTGGACGTTATCGCCGTTGGCATTCCGGTGGAGCTTGAAGACGGCGCGCGCGGCATCTGCGCCATCTACAGCGACATATCACCGCGGGAGAAGGCCATACGCACGCTGCGGCAGGCGGAATCGCGCTACCGCAATTTCTTCATGAAGGCTGTGGAGGGGATGTTTGTGTCCACCCCGTCGGGGCGGTTTATGCTGGCCAACCCCGCGCTGGCCGAGATGCTGGGCTATGAAAGCATCAGCGAGGTGACGGATGAAATTCGCAGCCTGTCGCGCGAGGTCTACGCCGAGCCATCCGAGCGGGACAAGCTGCTTGACGCGCTGCGCGAGCACGGCTCTGTGATGAACCTGCGCACCCGCATGCGCCGCGCGGACGGCTCCACGCTCACCGTACGCCAAAACGTGCGCGAAATCCGCGATGACGACGGCGAGCTACTCTACTTCCAAGGCACCATGACGCCGGAACCAGACCCCGGCGACATCTAACCCCAGAAGCCCCCGTCCCCAAAAGGACCAATCGCCACACACGGCGCAAACGCGAGGCGGCCTTGCGCCGCCCCGCTTCTGCGCCGTGAGGACGACAAGTCCGCCGTTAATACTCGCCGCGGTTCTCGCTGTGGCAGGAGCGGCAGGCCTTTTTGACGCGGTTCAAATGCTGGTCGGCCTTTTTGAGGTCGTTATCCGAGGCGATGCGCAAAAACTTCTGGGCCTGCGCATTCAGGTACTCGGCCGCGGCCTGAAACTTCGCCGGGTCCGCGCCCTTGAAAAACTTGTCCGACCCTTCCACCGGATAGACATTTTCGTAGCGGTGCTCAAACACCAGCGGCAGCATCTGGGCCTTGGCCGCAATGGACAGCGTGGGGCTGACCACACGGATAACGTCGCCCTTTTCCAGCTTCAGCCGAATATCGCGCAGGTCCGCATTCATGGACCGCATGGCGAACTTCCGCGTGAGCACCACTTCCTGCGGGGAGCTTTTGCCCGGCAACAGCGCCGTCTGCGCCCACGCCGCGCTCACCGCAAATATCACGCCCAGACACAGGGCACAGATGACACCCGTTTTCCTCCTCATGCCGTCCCCTCCCGGTCACGAATCCTGCCGTGCGCCGCACGCTCCGGACGGGCCGGCTGCGCGCCACCATTTGACGCCAGCCCCCGCCACAGGCGGATTTTTACCATACTGACAATAGCAGAACCACGCGCGCTGGCGCAACACGATTCCCACCCGCGCCTACTCTCCGTTCAGCAGCCGCGACACCACGTTGGCCACGCCCTGCCTATTGCGCGCGGTTTGGGCCGATTCCCCCTTAAGGCTCGCGGCGTTGGCGTCGATAAGCCCACGGGCAATGTTCTGGACAAACTCGCCATACGACGCATCCCCGGCGGCGCGCGGACCAGCCTGCGCGGCGGGCGCTCCCTGCGGGCGCGGCGGCTGCTGCGCCGTCCCCGGCACCAACGGCGATAGCGGCGGCGCGGCCGGAGCAATCGCGGGGCGCGGCTCCGTGGCGTCAGCCTTTCCAGAATCACTGCCAACAACATCAACGGGACGTTTCTTCATGGCGTCCTCCTTCGCGCCGCCGCAGGCCGCCTGCAAACGCCGTCAATGACGGCCCCTTGCTTGACGCTCCCCCGGCATACGCATACATATGAAGATTGCATAACCTGGTCTCTTTTTCCTGGCGTTGCACGCTGCATCCGCGCCGGCCACCATGAAGGGCTCAGGCTGACGCACCACAACGGCGCAGCAAAAAGCACCCCAAAACACATGGCCAGACCATCAATGATAAAACATACTTATGACGACCAAAAACTCCACGCAGAATAAATTCATCGACCGCATCGGCGCGCTGTATCTCAAGCTGCTTGACGAAAAGCAGGACGAGCGCGAAGCGGCGCAAAGCATCAACGCCTTCGTGAGCAAGGCGCTGAAGAAGTTCGGCTTCAACCTCGCCGCCGACAAAATGGAGGAGCGCACCAAAAAAATCGCTCAGGTCGCCATCGCCCGCGCCAAAAAATCCCAGCGCGAAATGGAGCGCCACATCTGGCTCATGGACGTCAAAGTCGGGGCCGCGGGCAGTGGCTACACCATATCCTTTCTGCCCGACATCCGCATCCGCAACACGCCCGAGGCGCGCGACATGTGGGAGGGCTTTTTGGATACCCTTGCGCCCAAAACGCGCATCGGCCCGGACCCCAAAACCGGCACCATCGCCATCCTGTACCGCGACGGCGAATGGCTGGGAAACCTCATGCTGGCCGACGATGTGCGCTCGCTCTACATCATTCCAGAAATCCACACCGTGCAAGGGGACTTCATCGCCCGTGGCGCGCGCGTCGTCAACTCGCAGTTTTCCCATACCCTGACGATCCAAGGCGCGCTGTGCATCAATTACGAGCTGCTGCGCCAAACGCCGCCCGCCCTTGAGCTGGAAAACGGCATCAGCCTCTACGGCGTCAAATCGCCCCTCGGCACCCCCTTCACCCCGGACCAACTGCGCGCATGGGGCCTGAAAAAAGGCCACCGCGTCAAAATCCGCAGCGATGTGTTCGTCTTCAACGAGCATCAGGGCGCGACCCTATCGTGGGAACTCACGGGCGAAAACGTGCTCACCTCCTACGTGTGGAAAACCGGCAAGTGGCAGCTTGTCCGGCGCGAGCGCATCGACCCCGCCGTGTTCGAGCAGGTGGCCGGCCGCCTGAGCCGCATCAGCCTGATGCTGGGCCTTGGCGCGGACTTTATCGCCAAGAGCGTCTCGCGTACGCAGGAGAATATCGATAAAATCTGCCTTTACCTTGACCTTGCGCGTCTGAACCAGTCCAAGCCCCCGGCCAAGGACGACCCGGAGCTTGCCGCGCTGGAGCGGCTCATCCTTGCCTTTGGCGCCCTGCGCGCGCCCTTTTCCGCCGCGCAGGTCAACTCCGACGCCGTGCTGGACGCCCTTGACGGCATCTCGGACGACGACGTCACCCTTGCCGGGCAGTTCGCCAAACGCCCCCGCTACAAGGTGAGTGAAAAGCTCATCCGCCACGACCTTGACGACATTACCCGCTTTATTGATGAGGACACGGACTCCGACGAACTCTTGGCTGACGGCCTCACCACCGCGCGCTTTCTGCATGTGACGTTTAAATCCGACGACGCGCGGGGCAACCTTGCCAGCGCCGCAGGGGACGTGCCCGGACACTTCAACGACATTGTCCAACAGCTCCCCGAGGAAGCCCGCCTCAGCTTCGATCGTTTTCTTGAGGACCCGGCGCATACCCTCAAGGTCCTGCGCAAGCGCCTCTCAGATGAAGACCACCTGAAGCAGCTTGCCGCCATTGAGGCCGAAATACGCGTGCTGCAACAGATGCGGCCCAAGGAACTTATCCGCAAAATCGTCAGCGTGCCCTTCAATTCCGAGGACGCCGACTTCCAGCAGGACAAGGCCCTGCTGAACCAGCTCTTCGCCATGCAAAAGGCCGAGCTGAAAGACCTGCCCTTTGACGCGGAGCGCCTTGTGGACCTGCTTATCCCCCGCCTCAAGAGCTTTGTCCGCTACCGGTTGGACCTCATCCGCTCCGTGTGGAAAAACGGCCCGGAAGAGCGCCGCCCCATCACGGCGGCCATTGCGGAACAATTGCGCCCCCTCTCCGCCGAGGAGCTTATCAAGGCCCTGCGCCGCATTATCATCATGGTTCTGGACGTGGTGCGCGCCTACAACGCCCTGTCCACCACGCCGGCCGGAGAGGGGCAGGATGCCAAGCGCGAGGTCCGCGCCGCCCTGCCTGCCGACGCCGTAATGGCCATCCGCTCGCGCCTGAGCCGCACGTGCCTGTCCATCGGCGTCGGGCGCGCCTTTATTGACGACTACGCCGACGCGCTGGTGGGGAACCTGCACAAGATTGAATACTATCTGGAGTTGGCCCTCGGTGAGGCGGGCGTTGGGAACCACTCCCTGCTGGAGGGCGACGACCGCGAACTTATCGAAAGCATTTTGGCCAGCTTCCGCGACATCCGCGACGCGGCGGAGCGCGGGCAGGTCACCGAGGAATGCGCCGCCGCCCTCAAATACCTCAAGGACGACAGGCTGGACACCGTGGGCAGCGTCCTGTCCAAGCCCCGCCCCCTCATCGACGTAGCGTCCATCAAAAACGACGTGGCCGCCCTCAAAACCCTTCAGGGCAGCGCGCTGGATGTGGACTCCGTCTTTGGCTCGCCGGGGCGCTTTCTGCTCTTTCTGAACTCGTCGCTGGAATCCAAGCAAATGAAACGCACGGTCTCGACCTTTCTCAAGCCCGTGTACTTTGCCATCACCAAGCTGGCCAAGAGCGATGACAGCCTTGCGGGCCTCTCCCTCAACGACGTGCTCAAAACCCACTGCACCCCGGATGCCGTCAAGACCGCCTTTGACGGCAAGGGCGATCCCGAGGCGCTGGCCGAGCTTGCGGCGGGTATGAAACAGATTTGCGACAAGGGCGCGGCGGACATCATCACCCACATGCGCAAAACGCGTGAGGAAAACCCGCCGCCGGAGCTGGAGCGCGATCAAGAGTTAGTGGCGCGCCTTCTGGCCTTTGAGCGCAAGCCCCTCGGCGCGCTGGAGCTCCAGCCCCGGCAGACCTCGCTACTGCTGCTTCTGCGCCTTGAGTCCTTCATCACCGAGAGCGTCAAAGCCCTTTTCGAGGACGGCGCCATGGAGGATCAGGACGCCAAAACCATCATCAAGCGCCTGCTGACGGACCTCAAGTGGCGCTATGAGGTCATCCGCACCTACAACAAGCTCACCACCCCGGCCAAACCCAAAGCCACGGGCTAACATCGCGGCCCCATGCGGGGCCACATCCCACCACGATTTGCATTCCGTGGGTTTTTCCCTTGTCATTGCCCGGTATGTTCTGCATATTCTTGAATGAATCCTCCCCGTCACATGCAGGATGGAGGCGGCATGACCCTGATTCGCGACATCGCAACGATCATTCAGTCCATGACAGATGCTCTGCGGCGCACCGAGCCTGACGAGCCGCCACGTTCTCCCGATTCCGGGTGGTGGGTTCTGGTGTGCGGCGCGCATCTGGATGCCGAAGACTTCGACCAGCGCGAAGCGGCGCGGGAGGCCCTGCGCCTGACGCTGAGCGACTACGGCATCAGCCTGCGTGAACATATCTGGGTCTGGGACGAGACGGACCGGGCTCAAGTCGTGGTGGGTCAGCACGCCTCCATCCGCAGGGCGAAACGCCATGCTGACGACCTTGTCCGCTTTGGGCTGGAGGTCCGCATCATTTCGCGGTGCCCGGATTCGTAATCACGGGCTGGCACACTCTTTCTCCGCGTCCGAACCTCGAAACCGGAGGTCCGAAATCCCGTGCGGCTCCCCAACTCCTGTCGTGAAATAAGCTCCGGATTCCGGCGCTTTTGCATTGAACAGCGCATCTTCAACCTCTTCATCGCCATTTTCATTGGTGCCCTGTCCGGGTACGGCGCTATACTCTTCCACCACGTTCTTGTTGGGTCGCAGTTCGCCTTTTATCAGGAGACGGGCGACATTCTCGACTTTGTCGGGCGGCTGTCGCCCTGGCAGTTGGTGCTTTTGCCCGCCATTGGCGGGCTTATTGTTGGCCTTATCGTGCGCTTTGGCGCGTCCGAGGCCAAGGGGCACGGCGTGCCCGAGGTCATGTCCGCCCTCGCTCTCAAGGGTGGGCGCATCCGCAAACGCGTTGCCATTGTCAAAATTATCGCCTCCGCCGTATGCATCGGCTCCGGCGGCTCCTCCGGGCGCGAAGGGCCTATGGTGCAGATTGGCTCCAGCATCGGGTCCACCATCGGGCAGTACTTCAAGGTGCCGGTTATGGAGCAGCGCACGCTGGTGGGCTGCGGCGCGGCGGCGGGCATTGCCGCGACCTTCAACGCGCCTGTGGCGGGCGTGCTGTTCGCCCTTGAGGTGCTGGTGGGCGACTTTGGGTTGGCGTCGTTCTCGCCGGTGGTGCTCTCGTCCGTGTCGGCGACGGCGGTGTCGCGCTACTACTGGGGCGACCTGCCGACCTTTGACCTGCCGCTGTACACCATCCGCTCCATGTGGGAATTCGGCATCTACCCGTTTCTTGGCATTCTTGCGGCGCTGGCGGCGGCGGGATTCATCATCGTGCTCTACAAGGCCGAGGACATTTTTGAAAACCTGCCCATCCCGGAGTGGCTCAAGCCCGCCATTGGCGGCCTGATTCTCGGCGTTATTCTGCTGCAATGGCCGCATGCCTTTGGCGTCGGCTACGGGGCCATGAACCGCGCCTTGCACGGGCAACTGGCGGGGATGCTGCTGCTCACCCTTGTTGCCGTAAAAATACTCGCCACTTCGGCCACCCTTGGCTCCGGCGGGTCGGGCGGCATCTTTGCGCCATCGCTCTTCATCGGCGCGATGACCGGGGGCTTTTTCGGCTGGGTGGCGGGGCTGGTGTTTCCCAGCATCACGGCGCCCATCGGCGCGTACGCCCTTGTGGGCATGGGCGCGGTTGTCGCAGGCACCACGCAGGCGCCCATCACCGCCATTCTCATCCTCTTTGAAATGACGGGCGACTACAAAATCATTCTGCCCATGATGATTACCTGCATCATTTCCACGCTCATCACCTCCGCCATCTGCAAAGGCTCCATCTACACCATCAAGCTCCAGCGGCGCGGCATCGACATCGCGGGCGGGCTGGAGCAGAACATTCTGCGCTCGCTCAAGGTGGGGCGCTTCATGCAAGGTTCGCCCTACACCATCCCGGAATCCCTGCCGCTGCTGGATATTATCAAGACCTTCAAACACGCCGACGTCTCCTACCTGCACACAGTGGACGACAACGGCGCGCTGCGGGGCATCATCTCCTTCCGCGACATCCGCCCCCTGATGCACGAGGACAGCCTGCACTATCTCGTCATCGCCCGTGATGTGGCGACCTCACACGTCGTCACCGTCACCCCGGACGACACCATCAAGACCGCCCTGCGCCTTATGAGTTCGCAGGGCGTCTCCCAACTGCCGGTGGTCCAGCCCGGCAACGGCAACACCCTTCTCGGCACCCTGCGGCAAAAGGACGTCCTCCACGCCTACAATAAGGCCATTATCCGCCGCGAAATCGACGTGCTGTAGCGCTGTAATGCCGTAGCGTTCCCGCCCTGCGCATCGCCATGAGCTGGCCGGCCTCTCCTGGCCCCCAGCATTCTGCCATGCGCCGGTGTCCCCACAGTGTCCCGTCCCGTCTTTCCCCTGCAACACTTGGCACCACCCGCTGCCGCACCATGCGTCGCCCTCTTGCGGCTGCTCCGAAGAAGCGGGGCCAAGTCGGGGCGAAACGTCAACCACGCGCCGCGCACCCGCGCCTTTGCCCCATCCCCAGCCCAACCAGCCGTCCTCACCGCATCCTCTCGGCCCCCAAGCCCCACCCTGCGCCTCGCGCCCTGCCCCTTGCATCAACCAACGCCTTCCCGCCCTGTTCCTGCCATACCCAAAGCCCTTTGCGCCGCCTTGTGACATTTATGTAAAACACACTTCAACAAGCAACTTTTAAACCCCTCAATTCCGAAGCCTCTTGACAAAAGAGTCAAATTAGACAAGTACAGAACTGCCTTGAGGGATAACGGTAATTTTTCAGTGGCGTCAAAATTCCCACGCACAAGGGCAATCCGGCCGCCTTCGCAACATGGGCACAGGCCGCACAGCACACCACCGACGACGCCAAGGGGAGGGACCATGCCCATCATCGAATTCAATAATGTTCACAAATGGTATGACGATTTTCACGTGCTGAAGGGCATCAGCGAGACTGTAGACCAAGGCGAAGTGCTTGTGGTGTGCGGTCCCAGCGGGTCCGGCAAGAGTACGCTTATCCGCTGTGTGAACCGCCTTGAGGACTATCAGGACGGCACCATCCTCTTCGAGGGCCGCGACCTGCACGCCAAGGGCGTGGATACCAACGCCCTGCGCACCGAAATCGGCATCGTGTTTCAGCAGTTCAATCTGTACCCGCATCTGACGGTACTGAAAAACATCATGCTGGCCCCCACCAAGGTCCGCAAACTCCCGCAGGCCGAAGCGCAGGACACCGCCATGGAACTGCTGGAGCGCGTGGGCCTTGCCGATCAGGCCTACAAATACCCCGCAGAGCTTTCCGGCGGCCAGCAGCAGCGCGTGGCCATCGCCCGCGCCCTTGCCATGCGCCCCAAGGTGATGCTCTTTGACGAGCCAACCTCCGCGCTGGACCCCGAAATGATCGGCGAGGTGCTCGCCGTTATGAAGGACCTCGCCCGCGAGGGCATGACCATGGTCTGCGTCACCCACGAAATGGGCTTTGCCCGTGAAGTGGCGGACCGCGTGGTCTTTATGGACGGCGGCGAAGTTATCGAGCAGGGCCGCCCGGACGATTTCTTCGCCAACCCCGTCCACGAACGCAGCAAAGCGTTCCTGCGCGAGATTCTGTAGCCCGCACGGCGCGCGGCGGCTCACATGCCCCGCACAAGACGCCGCACGCGTCAGCGCCCCACGCCAGCACGGCGCGGCAGGTCCGCAACACACCCCGCGCCCGATGGATATCCCGGCGGCCACCCCGCCCCGCAACACTTTCGCATGGAGGAAAAAGCCCAATGAAAAAGACCACCCTCATTTCCCTTGTCGCGCTGTGCCTCGTTCTGATGGCTACAGCGGCCTTTGCCGGAAAGCTCGACCAGATTAAAGAGCGCGGCACCCTCATCTGCGGCGTTAAGGACGCCGTGGTGCCCTTTGGCTATGTGGACGAGGATTCCAAGCAGCTTGTGGGCATGGACATCGACATCTGCCGCTACATTGCAAACAAGCTGGGTGTTGACCTGGAGCTGAAGCCCGTCACCTCCGCCACGCGCATCCCCATGCTGACGCAAGGCTCCATTGACATCGCCGCCGCCACCATGACGCACAAATATTCCCGCGACGACGTCATCGACTTCTCCATCACCTATTTCATGGACGGCCAGAAAATCCTCGTGAAGCGCGGCTCCGGCATCAAGTCCGTGGCCGACCTCGCCGGCAAGAAGGTGGGCACCGCCAAAGGCTCCACCTCCGAAAAGAATATCAAGGCCGCCCAGCCCGACTGCCGCGTGGTGTCCTTTGAGGGCTACCCGCAGGCCTTCCTTGCCCTGAAGCAGGGCAAGGTTTCCGCGGTCACCACGGACTCCACCATCCTTCTCGGCCTCAAGGGCTCCGACCCCAACCCCGAGCTGTGGGACATCGTGGGTGACTACATTGCCGACGAACCCTACGGCCTCGGCCTGCCCGAGAACGATTCCGACTTCCGCGACTTTGTGAACAAGACCCTGGCCCAGATGTGGCTCTCCGGTGAGTACATGAAGGTCTACAACACGTGGTTCGGCCCGGACACCAACTACTATCTGCCCACCACGTGGAAGATGGAAGTCTGGCCCGGCGCCAACGACTAGACGCCTCCCCGCACGTCTTTGACAGCCGGGGGCCACGGCCCCCGGCATGTTCCACCTCACACCACGCGGAAGGAAGCCCGTGAACTACGATTTCAAATGGCAGCTCGTCCTGTCCGGCAAGTATGCGGACTGGCTTATTGACGGTCTGATCATGACCCTCAAAATCTCTGCCGTCTCCCTTGTCCTCTCGCTTCTGCTCGGCACCGTCATCGCGGTGATGCGGATGTCCAGAGTGCGTCCCCTCGTCTGGCTGAGCGCGGCGTACACGGAATTTTTCCGCAACACCCCGCTGCTTGTGCAGATCTACTTTTGGTATTTCGGCTCGGACCCGCTGTTTCCCGAGGCCATCAAAGGATGGCTGTACAACACGGATTTCGAGTTCGCCTCCGGCGTGATTGCGCTGACGGTGTACACCTCCGCCTTCATTGCGGAGGAAATCCGCTCCGGCGTGTTCTCCATCCCCAAGACGCAGCTTGAAGCCTCGCGCGCGACGGGCCTGTCCTTCATTCAGGCGCAGCGCTACGTCATTTTGCCGCAGGCCTTCCGCATCATTATTCCGCCGCTCATCTCCCAAGCGTTGAATCTCATTAAGAATTCATCGCTGTGCATGACCATCGGCGTCATGGAGCTGACCTACATGGCGCGGCAGATCGAGTCGTACACCTTCCGTGGCTTCGAGGCCTTTACGGTGTCCACGCTTATGTATCTGTGTCTGTCGCTTGTGGTCTCGCTGTGCATTACACAGTACAACCGCCGGTTCCTGAGAACCGTCAAGCATTAGGGAGAGCCTTCGGCAATGCGTTGGGACATCGTCTGGAACAATTTCGACTACTTCCTCATCGGCGCCTACCCGGAAGGTCCTCTGGGTGGGCTGGCCATGAGCATACTGCTGGCCCTTGGCGGCATATTCGGCGCGTTTTGGCTGGGGCTTGGCGCCGGCCTGATGCGCATGTCGCGCAAGCGCTGGGTGCGCATCCCCGCCATGATCTATATTGAAGTCATGCGCGGCACGCCGCTGCTTATGCTCATCTTCTGGTTCTATTTTCTGGCGCCGGTGGTGCTGGGGCACCCCATCCCCTCCACCCAAAGCTCCCTTGTGGCGTTTATCGTCTTCACCGGCGCCTATGTGGCGGAAATCGTCCGCGCCGGAGTTGAAGCCCTGCCCACGGGACAAATGGAAGCCGCGCGCGGCACCGGCCTGTCGCACTTTCAGGCCATGACCTACGTCATCCTGCCGCAGGCGCTGCGCAATATGATTCCCTCCTTCGTCAACCAGTTTGTCAGCCTGACTAAGGACACCTCGCTGGCGTCCATCATCGGTGTGCCGGAGCTGATGCTCGCCGCCGACCAGGTGAACAACCGCGTTCTGGTGGCGCCTATGGAAATCTTTGTCACCATCTTGGTGCTGTACTTCATCATCTGCTACATCCTCACCTCGATAAGCCGCCGGCTGGAACGCCAGCTATCGCGATATCAGGCGCGCGGGTAAGCTAGCACCCACCCGCATGTGCGCCGCCCCGCCGGAGAAAGGGACTCCGGCGGGGCTTTTTTTTACGCTGCTGCACCACCACGCCACCGCCACGGCGCGATGTACAAACGCCACCCACAACGCAAAACGCTATCCATCAGCCTTTTCAGGAAAATGCTATTGCAGGCGCACGCCACATGCGGTACATCTTGAAGGCATCGGCTGTTACGGTAGTGCCACA
This sequence comes from Desulfobaculum sp. SPO524, assembly GCF_044987625.1. NCBI lineage: Bacteria > Pseudomonadati > Thermodesulfobacteriota > Desulfovibrionia > Desulfovibrionales > Desulfovibrionaceae > Desulfobaculum > Desulfobaculum sp. SPO524. The sequence continues at coordinate 156,051 of NZ_JBJDSB010000005.1, forward strand.
ACTTCAGATTCATGGCGGAAGTTCTCGCGTGCAACAGGTCAGCCCCAGCTTGCCGAAGTTTTAGGGTAATCCTCCCCGGAGGATTGCCCTTTTTTGTTTGCGCGCCTTCCAGCCAGAGGTAAGTAAGCCATGGCAAAAACAAAAGGACAGACCACCATCACCGTGTACCCGGACTGGTGCAAGGTGTGTGGTCTTTGTGTCGCCTTCTGCCCCGCAAACGTTCTGGAGCTGGACCCGGTTGCCGGGTGCGCAGTTCCCGTGCGCGAGGAGGAATGCATCAACTGCGGCTTCTGCGAACTCCACTGTCCGGACTTCGCCATCGTCGTCACGCCAAAGCGCACAAAGGGCGCCCAGCCCGCCGAGGACGAAGGAGATAAGTCATGACCACATCCTACAGCGAAAGCCGGGAAATCTTCGCCCTCGGGGCCGAGGCCGTCGTGGAGGGCGCGCTTCTGGCCGGGTGCAGCTATTACGGGGGCTACCCCATCACCCCATCCTCCGAGATTATGGAAGGCATGGCCGCCCGCCTGCCGCACACGGATGACGGCGTCTTCATGCAGATGGAGGACGAAATTGCCAGCATAGGCTCCGTCATTGGCGCATCCCTTGCCGGACGCAAGGCCATGACCGCCACCTCTGGCCCCGGATTCTCGCTGATGCAGGAGCTTATCGGCTTTGGCTGCATGGCGGAGGTCCCCTTTGTGCTCGTCAACGTCATGCGCGGCGGCCCCAGTACGGGCCTGCCCACCAGCCCCGCACAGGGCGACGTGCAGCAGGCGCGCTGGGGCACCCACGGCGACCACTCCATCATCGTCCTCTCCGCCTCGGACGTGCAGGAATGCCTGCACATGACGCTGAAGGCCTTCAACTTTGCCGAACGCTACCGCATCCCCGTCATCCTGCTCATAGACGAAGTCACCGCCCACACGCGGGAGAAAATCACCGTCCCCGCCACCACGGATGTGGAAGTCATCTCGCGCCTGCAACCGTCCATGCCGCCGGAGTGGTACAAACCCTTTGAGGAAACCGTGCGCGGCGTGCCGCCCATGCCCCCGGTGGGTAGCGGCTACCGCTTCCACGTCACCGGCCTCATGCACGACGACAAGGGCTTCCCCACCTCCAAGCCCGACGAGGTTGTGCAGGCCCTTGAACGCCAATTCCGCAAAGTGGACCAGTTCTTCTTTGATATTCAGGTCACGGAGGAGGTGCTGTGCGAGGACGCGGACACCGTCGTTGTCGCCTACGGCAGCGTGGCGCGCTCGGCGCACCTTGCCGTCACACAGGCGCGCGAGGAAGGCATCCGGGCAGGCCTCCTCAAGCTGGGAACCCTCTTCCCCTTCCCGCGCTCCGCAACCGAACACCAAATGCGCACCTGCAAACGCATTATCGTCCCGGAGATGAACATGGGGCAGATTTCGCGCGAGGTGAAACGCGTGAACAACGGGCGCGTGGACGTCGCCACCATCAACCGCATCGACGGCAGCATCATCACCCCCGCCCAGATACTCGACAAGCTGAGGAAGGGATAACGCCATGGCCGAAGTAACCCAACTCATCCATCACTACCTGCGCCACGACAAGAAATTCCCCCACGTCTTCTGTGCGGGATGCGGCCACGGCATCGTGCTTGGCTCGCTCATCCGCAGCGTGCACGGCCTTGGCATCGGCAAGGACGACGTCACCCTCGTGGCTGGCATTGGCTGTTCCGGCCGTATGGCCGTGTATGTGGACTTCAACACCGTCCACGCCGTGCACGGGCGCGCCATTCCCCTCGCCACCGGCATCAAGATGTGCAAGCCGGACATGAACGTCATCGTCATCACGGGCGACGGCGACGCCATGTCCATCGGCGGCAACCACTTCATCCACGCCGCGCGGCGCAACATCGGCCTGACCGTGCTGGTGCTCAACAACTTCATCTACGGCATGACCGGCGGGCAGTGCTCGCCCACCACGCCCATGGAAAGCTGGACCACCACCTCGCCGTACGGCGCGCTGGAAAAGTCCTTCGACGTTGTGGACATGGCCGCCGCGGCCGGGGCAAGCTATGTGGCGCGCGGGACGGTGTTTCATGTGAACATGCTGGACCGCCTCATCAAAACCGCCATCACCCGCAAGGGCTTCAACGTGGTGGAAGTCATGACGCCCTGCCATACCCAGTTTGGCCGCAAAAACGCGTACAAGACCCCGGTGGACATGTACAAATGGCTCAAAAAGAACGCCGTGAAGCGCGAGTCCTACGACAAGCTGAAGCCCGAAGAGGCCGCAAAGCGTATCCCCATCGGCGTCTTTGCCGAGCGCGACGAAACACCCCTTGAAGACCGCTACGCCGACATGCGCGCAAGCCTCAGGAGGACAAAGGCATGACCACCCAAAGCCTCGACAGATTCGAGATATGCCTCTCCGGCCTTGGCGGTCAGGGCGTGTTGACCCTTGGCAAAGTGATGGGGCAGGCCCTCGCCCTTGGGCACGACTACTTCGTCACCCAAACCCAAAGCTACGGACCCGAAGCGCGCGGCGGGGCCAGCCGCACGGACCTTGTTATCAGCTCCAGCCCCATCAGCTACCCAAAGACGGACAAAATTGACCTGCTGGTCGCCCTGTCGCAGGAGGCGTGCAACAAGTACTACCACCTGCTCAAGCCCAGCAGCGTCCTTTTGGTGAACACCACGCTGGTGAAGCAGATTCCCACCAATCAGTACATCGGCCTGCCCTTCACCACCATGGCGCAGGATGACCTTGGGCTGGTGCAGGCCATGAACACCATCGTCCTTGGCACCTGCTCATTCCTCCTGCCCTTCGCCGACCCCGAACGCATGAAGGACAGCCTGCGCCAAGCCCTGCCCGCCAAAATCATCGACATCAACATCAAAGCCTTCGACATGGGGTACGACACGGCGAAAAAAACCTTCAAAACGCCCCCGGATTTGTGGGCGCCACCTGCTGAAGAACCACCCGCAAAGCCCAAAAAGAAAACCACTCGCAAAAAGAAATCCTGACGGCAGGGCGCGGAAAGCGCCGCCACGCCCCTGCCCCAACTCCCCGTTTTGCATGGAAAAAGCCGCCCCAAAACCGAAAGATTTTGGGGCGGCTTGCGTTTCGCGTTCAAAGGAGTACAACATTCGGGCCATGTTGTACGATGTTCATACCCACGCATTCCATCCGAAAATAGTTCACAAGGTCCTCGACCAACTGTCCGACCACTACGGCCTCCCCGCCACCGGCACCGGCGTTGCGGGGGACCTCATCGACCGCATCCACCGGGCGGGTATAGACCGCGCCGTGGTCCACACCGCCGCCACCTCGCCGGATCAGGTCATCCCGGCCAACAACTGGGCTATCGACCTGAACCAGCGCTATGACGAGCTTATCGGCTTCGGCAGCATCCATCCCGGTTTCGACCGGTGGGAATGGTCCCTCGACAGACTGGAGCAGGCTGGCATCTGCGGCATTAAGCTGCACCCGGACTTTCAGGGCTACGCCATGGACGACCCGGCAATGATGCCCATTTACGAAGCCATGTCCGGCCGCTTTGTCGTCATGATTCACATCGGCGACAGGGAGCCGCCCGGCTCCAACCCCACCGACCCCTACAAGGTGAAGCGCCTGCACGAGCAGTTCCCGGACCTGCAGATTATCGCCGCCCACATGGGCGGCTTCATGCACTGGAAATGGGTGCTGGACGGGCTGGCAGGGACGGATATCTATATTGATACCTCCAGCACGCTCAGCCTCATCGACGACGCCACGCTGCATGAAATCGTCCGCCGCCACCCGCGCGAGCGCATCCTGTTCGGCAGCGACTACCCACTGTTTGATCCGGGAGCCGAAATGGCCGAGCTGCAGCGGCGTTTGCGCTTTACTGACGCCGAGTTAGAGCAGGTTATGAGCAACGCCCATACCCTCTTTTGCACACGCAATCGGGTAGGAAACGGGCAACGCCTTGAGAATATTGTCCAAAAGATGTAAGACGACTCTACCGCTTCCATCTTTTCGGCACGGGCCAGTGTTGCAACGCACCCCCCCATCGCGTTTTCGCCAACACCCCGCTGCCTTTCATTCATCTCTTACACGTGGAGCCTCCTATCGTAATATCCAAGGCCCGCATAACAACACGTTAGGAAACGATGTCAAAGAAACGCTTACATACCATATCCATAATTCTGCTGACCATGGAGCATGCCGCAGACCGGGTCAACGAGGCGTGGTCGAGGCGAATGAGCGCACGAGACATCGAGCTTTCCCCCGAGGAATTGAACGACGTCGGTGACAGGCTACGCGTCTGCCTTTCGGACTGCGTTGTCGCTTTCAGTGCCCGCCGCGACCGCGCGGCTGATGACAAAAACTTCCGCCGCTGTGCAGATAACATGTGGCCCGTGCTGGACAGCCTGCCGCCCCTTGGCGACGGCTCCGCCGCCCCGCTTTTGGGGTTGAAGGAATACGTCCGCACCCTTGGCCACGAAATCGTCTCCGCCGAGGAATCGGCAGAACGCGCCCTGGACGCCGTCATGGACCTGCGCTGGGTGGCCGATGCCGTGGAGGAAGTTCTTTACGGTAAAGCCGACACCGAAGCCACAGACGACTCCTTCCTTGCCCAGCCGGAACTGCTGGCCGCCGCGCCGGAACGGCTGAACGACCCGTCCCTTGACGACGGGGAAAAATTCTTTCTGAGCCTGTTCCAAACCTCGCTCCAGGCGATTCTCATCGCCAACGACAACCTGCGCATTGTGGCGGCCAACAACACCGCCCTTGAAATGTGGGGCACCGAGCTGGACGAACTGCTGGAGCACCCCGTACCCGACATTGTGGCAGGCGGCGACCGCGGCGCACTGGTCAGCAAGCTGGACAGCTTGCAGGACGGCGTTTTCTCGGAGCTGAGTGCAACGGGAAAGCGCATCGACGGCGAAATGTTCCCCCTTGTGCTGACCATCGGCCGGGTGGACCTCGACGACGGCAACTACTTTCCCATCACCGCCCACGACGTGAGCGAAACACAGGAGCTGGAGCGCGAACTCAATCAGGAACGCGCCCACGTGCAGGAGATGGCCGTCACCCTCAAGCACGTGCTCCGCGCCTCCGCCGACGAGAAGAAAAAGTTCCAGCAGCAATGGGCGCAAGAGGTGGAAACCCGCGTCATTCCCGCACTCGGGCACATCGCCAACGAGTCGAGCCGCTCCGTACGCAAGGGCTATCAGACCGTCCTTGAGGACCGGCTGGAAGACATGACCAAAGGCACGGAGAACGGCCTGAGCGGCCAGTTCCTCAAGCTGACCCCCACGGAGCTGGAGGTCTGCCGCATGATCCGCGCCGGGCACACCACCAAGGAAATCTCCGAGCTTTTGCACTCCGCGCACGACACGGTCCAAACCCACCGCAAAAACATCCGCCGCAAACTGGACCTGCGCGGCAAGAAGGTGTCGCTCTACACCTTCCTCAATAGCAAAGACGTGCAAATGTAGTTGGGTATGCAATAATACCCGCTTTATCCCTCACACATCCCCTTTCTTCTTTTCCTCGTCTGCATGAAGGTAAGCGCCGAACATGAGGCAGGGGCATCCGGGAATCTTCTCCCGGTTTTCCCTGCCATTCATGCGGCCTAACAAAGCGCCCCGTATGGGCGCGCCAGACTCCGCCGCAGTCATGGTTTAACCATAGAGAAGGAGAATGCATGTCCGAGGAGAGTGTGTACGCTTTTTTGGAATGGCTGAAGGATAGGGACGACCTCCTGAACCAAATGCGCACCATGCGCGCCCAAGAAATCGTCGACATAGCCAAGGACCACCATTTTCACTTCACCGCGGCAGAGCTCGTCTCTATCATCCGAGAACGGCTGGACGCCATGGAAAACAGGTAGACACACTGAGGCCGGGTATACCCACATACCCAATACTTCCCCTTTTCTACCCCTTTTCACTTCCAGGCAGTTCAGTAGTCTTTAGTGCGGCCACATAGAGGGCTTCATCCTCATAACATCAGGGCCGTTACAGTACTTATTCACCGGGGTCTACATACATTACAGGTTAGACCCTTGCGTGGTTCGTTAATGCAAACCAATGGAGATTGCATGGCAAAAATTGCCGTAAAGAACCTGTACAAGATCTTTGGTCCCAATCCCAAAAAGGTTGTCCCCATGCTTGAAGATGGCGCAACCAAAGCGGACGTCAAGGAGAAGACCGGCCACGGCGTAGGCGTGAACAACGCTTCGTTCGAGGTTGAAGAAGGCGAAATCGTCGTCATCATGGGTCTCTCCGGCAGCGGCAAGTCTACCCTTGTCCGTTGCATCAACCGGCTTATCGAGCCGACCAGCGGCAGCGTCTTCATCGACGACGTTGACGTGACGAAGCTTTCCAGCGACGAGCTGCGCCAGCTGCGGCTGCAGAAGCTCGGCATGGTTTTCCAGAACTTCGCCCTCTTCCCCCACCGCACCGTGGCCGAAAACACCGAGTACGGCCTGGAGATTGCCGGCATCGAGCACGATGAACGCCGCAGCCGCGCCATGGTCGCGCTGGAGCAGGTGGGTCTGAAGGGTTGGGAAGACAGCTACCCCACACAGCTTTCCGGCGGCATGCAGCAGCGCGTTGGCCTTGCCCGCGCCCTTGCACTCAACGCCGACATCCTGCTCATGGACGAGGCCTTTAGCGCCCTCGACCCGCTCATCCGTAGCGACATGCAGGACGAGCTGCTTTCCCTGCAGGACGAAATGCAGAAGACCATCGTCTTCATCAGCCATGACCTTGACGAGGCCCTCAAGCTCGGCGACCGCATCGTCCTCATGAAGGACGGCGAAATCGTCCAGATCGGCACCGCAGAGGACATTCTCACCGATCCTGCAGACGAATACGTCCGCCGCTTCGTTGAGGATGTGGACATCACCAAGATCCTCACCGCCGAAAGCGTGATGAAGAAGACCGAGACCGTTGCATGGCTCGGCACGGACGGCCCCCGCGCGGCCCTCCGCAAGATGAAGAAGAACAAGATTTCCAGCATCTTTGTGCTGCGCAAGGACCGAAGCCTCGCTGGCGTTATCTCCGCCGAAGAGGCCGTCAAGCTCGTTCAGGACGGCGCACGGACGCTGGATGGCGCCCTGCAGGAAGACATTGTCACCGTCCAGCCCGACACCCCCGCAGCGGATTTGTTCCAGGTTATGCACAACCTGCCCTACCCGCTGGCCGTTGTGGATGAGAAAAAGAGGCTTAAGGGCGTTATCGTCCGCGGGCTTCTGCTGGGTGCAGTCGCAGAACGAGGAGCAGCATAATGAGTTTTACAGTCCCCCGAATACCGCTTGGCGATGGAATCGAAACCGGCATCAACTTTCTTGTTGATCACTTCTCCTTTGCAACCAAGGCCTTCGCGGCCAGCATGGAGCATGTGCTGAACTGGCTGGAGAGCGGCCTGATGTTCCTGCCCCCGTGGCTGTTCATCCTGCTCTTTGCCGGACTGGCCCTGTGGTTCACCCGCAAACGCGGCGTCGCCATCTTCGTTCTGGTGGGGATGTCCTTTATCTGGAACCTCGGCCTGTGGGCTGCCACCATCAGCACCTTTGCGCTGGTTATCGTGGCAACCATGGTCGCCATTATGCTGGGCGTGCCCCTTGGCATCGGCTCCGCCATGAGCAACAAGATTTACCGTATCGTCATGCCCATTTTGGACGTGATGCAGACCATGCCCGCCTTTGTGTACCTGATTCCGGCCATTCCGTTCTTTGGCCTGGGTAAGGTCGCGGCCATTTTCTCCACGGTTATCTTCTCCATGCCCCCGGCAATCCGCCTGACCTGCCTCGGCATCCGTCAGGTCCCCCGCGAGCTGGTCGAGTGTGCGGACGCCTTTGGCTCCACCCGCTGGCAGAAGCTCGTGAAGCTGGAACTGCCCACAGCCCTGCCCACCATTATGGCAGGCGTCAACCAGACCGTTATGCTGGCCCTGTCCATGGTCGTTATCGCCGCCATGATTGGTGCCCGCGGCCTTGGCGGCGAAGTGTGGCGCGCCATCCAGCGTATGGAAGTTGGCGGCGGTTTCGAGGCCGGTATCGGCATCGTTATCGTGGCTATCTCTCTGGACAGAATTCTCCAGAAGGTCGGCTCTCGCAAGAAGAAGGCCGCCTAGTTTTACCCCGCGTTTTCTTGGCCTCATGCGGCCTGCCGGATCAGCCCGGGGCCACAGGCTCCCGCTCCGCGCGGGCCGCATGCGCCAAATACCGTGGCCGCCCAACTTCGCGGCGGCCCATGTATAACCATAACCCAGGAGGAAGGATGCGTTTTCGCTTCGTTACATTGCTTGCCACTCTCGCGCTCATTGGCACGCTCTTCTGCGGCGCTGCTCAGGCCGCCAAAGGTACCGTAAACCTCGTCTACGTCGAATGGTCCACAGAAGTCGCCAGTACCAACGTTGTCCGCGCTGTTCTGCAGGAACGCATGGGATACGATTGTGAAATCACACCTGTTTCTGCTGCCGCTATGTGGCAGGCGGTTGCAACGGACGAAGACGTTGACGGCATGGTCTCCGCATGGCTGCCCATTACCCAGCGCCACTACCTTGAGAAGCTGGAAGACAAGGTGGACAACCTTGGCCCCAACCTCGAAGGCGCCCGCATTGGCCTCGTTGTTCCCTCTTACGTGGAGATTGATTCCCTCGAAGAGATGAACAAAGTCAGCGACAAGTTCCGCGGCCGCATCGTGGGCATCGACCCCGGTTCCGGTGTTGTGGACAAGACCGAGAAGGCCATCAAGGCCTACAACCTGAGCGACATCGACCTCGTCACCAGCTCCGGCGCCATGATGACCGCCACCCTCGCGGACTCCATCAAGCACAACGAGTGGGTTGCCGTGACTGGTTGGACCCCGCACTGGATGTTCGCCAAGTGGGACCTCAAGTACCTGAAGGACCCCAAGGGCGTGTACGGCGATGAAGAGTTCATCGGCACCTTCGCCCGCAAGGGTCTGGACAAGGATATGCCCGAGGTCTACTCCTTCCTCGACAACTTCTACTGGTCCCCCGACGACATGGCCGAGGTCATGGTCTGGATCCAGGACGGCATGAAGCCTTACGAGGCCGCCAAGAAGTGGATCAACGAGAATAAGGAGACCGTGGACGGCTGGATCAACGGCTAGTTCACACACGCTCCAACTGTACGCAAGGGAGGCCGAGAAATCGGCCTCCCTTTTTGTTTGCCGCGCCCGAGGAGCTGGACCGCCAAGGCGGCAACACACCGCAACGCGGCGCAACCGTGCGGCATTCTGCTTCCGCCTGAGGCGCGAAGAAGATGACAGATCAATTCAAAAATAACGACGGCGAGCAGAAGCAACGGCATGGGCACAGGCGCCCATGCGGCAAAGCCGATGGAAACGCCGCAAGACTGCGAACAGCCGCCTTTGCAGAGGAAGGGAGAGCGGGCCAATGCTGGCCGGTGAATGAGAGGCGCAGAAGGGACGGGACAGTCAGGGTACTGAGGGAGCAGATTCGTCCGGAAACATGGGGAACATGTCAGGCAGAGTTTGCGTGGCGGTACGCCCTTGCCCTCTTCCCGCCTTCGGGTAGCGAGACCTACCGGACAGTACAAAAAAGAGGGGACGCTTGGCTCAGCATACCTCATACGCTGCGCATCAAACGCAGAAAAGGGAGGCCGAGGTTTCGGTCTCCCTTTTCTTCATGACACGGATAACAAACAGGGTCAGGCGCAGCGCGCACTCTTCGTTGGCGCCCCGTTAAGGGAACGGGTCAGCCTGTTGAGCAGAAATTCATTGCCAGCTGCGGGCATAAAGCCTTTACAGGCTCCGCGCCCCGTCACGACGAGCACTTTCATCCATGGCTGCATGCGGGAAAGACCCCGCTGGATGTCTCCACACGGTGCGGGACCATTGCGTACGTCAACAACCGCTGCGTCATACCGCATCATTCGCGCGAATTTGATGGCGGTGTTCACATCGGAAGCATAATCCACTGCAATGTTCTTGGCCGTAAGGCGCTCGACAAACGACGTCTGCAGTCTGCCTTCATCTTCTACTACAAGAATGCGCATGGCTTCTCCTGCAAAGGGGGGTTCGGTTATGCCTGATTGTGTGGTCAATCAGCACATATGCCAATGCGGCCCACTTAGCACCAGCATTGTAGAGAGTCCAGCAAAAAATGAATTTTCTGTGACACGCCCGAAATCAGGCCGAAATCCACCCGCCAACGCCCCCGCATGCCCCAAAGCGTAAAGCGCCCCCATAAGGCACCAGCAGCGCCAAACGCTCCCAAGCCGCCCCATTTCCGCCACCCTCCGCGGCCGAAACTCTGGACCATGGTTTTGCCGCGCATCCTGTGCCCCAAAAAGGGCGCGCTCCGGCTGCGGGGCGGGAGAATGGTGTGACCGGACGATAGGACAGGGGCGGGGCCGCCCACGCCTGAGTAAGCCGTGTCATGCCCGACGACGTCCACTTCGCCCCTCTGGCCCACTCCCACCTGAAAAAGCACACACCCGACATTTCGCCACACACTCAACGAGCACACTGCAGCGGCGCAGCGGCTTATGCCCACTGTCCCCAAAGAAAGCGCTTGTGCCCCGGCATGCGTGGGGAGAGAGGACAAGACGAGCGCTCGTCCCCTGAGAGGCGTCACGCAGCGTCATGCGCGGCTCCGATATTCGTACAAGGCGTCAACGTACCCACACCCTGCACGCCATATCGACGCTCCACGCGCCGCCACTCCTGCCCTCCCCTCTGCACAGAAAAACGCCGGGAAGGACGTGTGTCCTTCCCGGCGTTGGAGAATCGTATGCTTGCGCCTTACGCCCGGCGGGCCGTGCGCGGGCTAGAAGCGGCGCGCCAGAATGTCCTGAATTTTCTCTTCGTTATGCTTTTCCTGCAGCACGGCGCGCTTGGCCTGCGCCTTGCGAATGCGCTCCAGCAGGGCGTCCATGTCCACAGGCTTTTCCATGAAGTCCAGCGCGCCCAGCTTCATGGCTTCCACGCTGATCTGCACAGTGGCGTGGCCGGACAGGATGATGATCTGCACCTCGTCGTTTTTGGCCTTGATGCGCTTTAGCGTTTCAATGCCGTCCAGACCGGGCATCTGCATGTCGAGCACAACGGCGTCGAAGCACTCACAGTCAACCATTTCCAAAGCGTCACGGCCATTGGTCGCGGTGGAGACTTTAAGCTCCCGCATACGCAGACGTTCGGCCATGGTGTTCACGAAGTCGATATTGTCGTCCACGAGTAGGACATGGGCGTTGACCATTGCTGGCTCCTCTTTAGATGATCACAAGACGTAGCGCGCGTCCGCGTGCGGTGCGTGCACCATCCCCCGTTCTTGCACTGCCAAAAGATGCGGCAGGAGTGAAGCCATGATAACCGGCTTTGTCACAAAGGTGCAAGCCTCTGTTTTTGCGTCAGATTCCTGATACTGGGGCGTGGTGTCATCGCACATGCACAGCGCCGCAACGTCATGTTGCAGTCCGCGAAGCCCGCGGAGCATTGCGTCCCAGCGCACGCCGCGCACCATCTCGTCCACAAGGGCGATGTCGTAGCGTATCATCCGTGCCAGCCGCAGTGCGCCCACAGCGTCCTGCGCCCATTCGGCGGCGTAGCCATGACCACTCAGGCCCGCCACAAGCCGTTTTCCATCCTCCGCGTCTGCGGTTACGACCAAAACGCGCATGCGCTTTCTTCCTTGTGTCGAGGCATCCGTCTGCTTCCTTTGCGGCCCCGCAAACCTGGGCGGGGGCTCCCTATGCTGTCTGTGCGCGCTTGCCTCTGACTCCCCCCGGTGCATCGCCATGGCGCGCATCACCATGCACCGGCGCGTCGCTTTGCGCTGTTGGCGGAGTTTTCGTGTTGCGAGTGACTCCGGTAGCATGTGTTTTTAAGCATCGTCCACACGTTTTCCGCCACGTGAAACAGTGCACAATACACCAGTGTACCATAACGCCACGCCGCAGCAGCATCACACAAGCTCGCGCCATGCGCCCACACGGAGAGATGCAGCTCGAAAAGGAGCCACCAGTGAAACCACGGCGCACGCCGCCGCCATAAATCACAAGAAAAGGGAGTATATAAAAGAGGGAGGAATAAAAAAGACTTCCGGAAGGCCGAAACCGCCAAGTTTTCGGCCTTCCGGAAGACGAAGGCTCTCCGGTCACGGCGTCTGGCGGGAGGAGGTGTGGTGATGCTTCCCGTACATAACGCCATCCACTGACCCGAAGAGAAATCCCGGCCTCAAACGTGCCTCACAAGGCCGGGAAATACCGGCAGGCAAGGGCCACCGCCTGGCCCAAGCCGCCTACGCAGGTTGTCTTCTCCCACTACCAACCGGCGTGGGAAAGTATGGACTGAATCTTTTCGTTGTTGTGCTCTTCTTCCAGCACAAGGCGCTTTGCCTGCGCCACGGTAATCTTTTTCACCAGCGTGTCGAAGTCCGCGGGCTTTTCCATAAAATCAAGGGCGCCAAGCTTCATGGCCTCTACGGACAGCTCCACCGTGGCATGACCGGACAGCAAGATGATTTGCACCTCGTCGTTATGCTCCTTGATGCGCCGCAGCGTTTCAAGGCCGTCCATGTCCGGCATTTGCAGGTCCAGCACCACCGCGTCGTAGCGGCGGGCGTCGATGGCGTCCACGGCGCTGCGGCCGTTATAAACCGCTGTCGCGTCCATCCCACGCGTGCGCAGGCGCTCGGCCAACGTCTCGACAAAATCCTTGTTGTCATCAACCAACAAAACGTTCACACCCGTCATCTCTCAAAGCCTCCCCGCGCCACCCCCGGCGCACCATGGATTAGACATTCTTCGGCAAACGCAGCACAAGGCCGCTGCCGGCCTCGGCCACGGCCGTCGCGCTCAGTGCGTCCAAAAGCTCCGCCATCTGGGACGCTTGCCCCCCGCCCCCGGCAGAAAAAACAATCTCCGCGCCCTCTTGCGTGGCGCGCGTGGTCACCGTCACCTGCGCGCCGTCCTCCACACTGTCCATCACAGCGTCAAGGCAGGCCAAAAGGAGCTGCATCAGCAGGAAAGGCCGCGTGGACACCACCACCCCGGCGTCACCCTGCGGGTCAAAACTCACGCCGCGCATGGCGGCCAACCGGGCGTAGAGATTCAGCGTCAGCTCCACGGACTCGTCCACCGGCACCTCGGCAAGGGGATGGTCCGTGCTGTGGGCGAAGGCATTAAGGCGCTTCACCACCGCGTCGGCATCCGCCGTGCGCTGCTGGATGTCCGCGGCAATACCCGCAAGGCGCTCAAAGTCGACCTCGCGGCCACGCGCGGCAAGGGTCAACAAGTCCGTGAGCAGGCCCGCCTTTTCACGGATGGTGGCCAAATGGTTCTTGAACTCATGTGACACGCTGGCCGTCATACGGCCAAAGCAGACCAACCCGGCATCGGACCCGTTGTCAGCACTCATTGTTCTCTTCCCCTCCGGGATTCAAAGCCGCCTGAATGCGCTCCAGCAGCACCTGCAGCCGCACGGGCTTCATGAGGTAGTCGCTGGCACCGGCCTTGCGCCCTTCCTGACAGTCCTGCGTGGAGCCGTGACCCGTCAAAAAGATAAAGCGCATCTCGGGGCGCATGTCGCGCATGGACTTCATGACGTCCAGCCCGCTGGTGCCGGGCATCTTCATATCCACCACGGCAAGGTCGTAGGCCTTGCTCTGTGTCATATCAATGGCGGCATCGCCGGACAGCGCGCAATCCGCATCAATTCCTCTGAGCCGCAGGCGCTCCACCAGTGTTTCCACCAGTTCGGCCTCATCGTCGACCAACAAAATCCGCACAATATCTCTCCGTCCGTTACCGTTTTACAGGAAAGACCAGAGTGAACGCCGTTCCTTCGCCTTCCGTACTGTCCACATGCATCTCCGCGCCCAGCTTCTGCACCAGGCCGTAGGTAATGGACAGGCCAAGGCCTGTGCCCTTGTCTCCCTTGGTGGAGAAGAACGGCTCAAAAATCTGGCGTAAATGCTCGCGCCGGATGCCGCATCCGTTGTCCTGAATGACCACGGATACGTGGTCTTCGGTCATGGGCGCGATGCCGATGTTCACCCTGCCGCCATCTTCGACGGCGGCAAAGGCGTTGTTGATAATGTTCAAAAACACCTGCTGCAACTGCCCTCTGTCGCTCTCAATGGGCATCACGTCGCCCGCTACGTCCACGTTCACCTCAATGCCGCGGTACTCCGCCTCCTTTTCCAAAAAGCCGAGCACGTCGCGGATGACAGGCTCAAGGTCCAGCTTCTCCAGGCGCACGTCGATGTGCCGGGCAAAGCCCAGCAGCCTGTGGGTAATGGTCCCGCAGCGCTCCACTGACGCAAGCACCGCATCGGTCAGGCCAATGAGCTTTTCCTTGTTCGCCCCCTCCACGGAGCCGAAGGTCAGCAGATCCTTCATCAGTCCGGCCTTCTGGCTGATGACGGCGAGGGGATTGTTGATTTCGTGGGCCACGCCTGCGGCAAGACGGCCAATGGAAGCCATCTTGTTGGCGTGTTCGGCGCGGTGCATGGCGACGGTGCGCCGCTGGTCGGCAAAGTGCACCCGGCTCACCAGCGAGGTCGCCACACCCAGCACCACAATGCCGATGACCGTCATGCTCAGGGCGGTGAAGCCGAACATCTCAAGGCGCACGGTCCACCACGGGTCCATGACGGCCTTTTTATCCGTGACAAGGGTCAGGATGAAGGGCGCGCCCTTCACGTAGGTGTAGCCCATAAAGACGGGGGTGCCGTCCTTGGAGCGCGTCTCCATAATGCGCGTGCGCTCGGAGTACGGCGGCACGGGATAGCCCGAGGCCGCCAGCACGTCCCCGGCGTGGCGGGTGGGCGTTTGCAGAACGCCCGTGGTGTCGGTGATGAAGACGTCGCTGTCGCTGCCAATGTCGATGGACAGCAAAAGATCATTGAAGCGGCTGGTGTCGAGGGTGGCGCGCAGAATGTAAAAACTGCCGTCCGCGTCGTCGTGCTTGACGGCGACGACCATGTGCGGAATCTCGCGGAAGCCTTTGAACACGGGGCTGATGTACACGCCACGGGCCACCACGTGCTTGAACCAATCCTGCCGGGAGTAGTCGCGTCCCACCAGTTCATGCGGTCCGGCGTAGGCCTGCTGGATGCCGTCGGCATCGATGAAGCCAAGGTCATACACACCGCCAAAGGAATTCTTAAGGTCGCGAAGCAGGCCGCGGATGCGCAACGGGTCGGCCAATTCCCGGCGGGAAAGATGGCGCACGGCAAAGTCCAGCGCGGACTGCCGCTCTTCGAGAAAGGCGGTGACGGAGCGCTTGCTGTTGGAGACAAGGCGCGTCATGCGGTAGCGGTTTTCGGCCTCGGCCAGCTTTTGGCTGAGGCTGAAATCCGTAAAGGACATCACGCCAAGCGGCACAATGGAGACGAGCAGCATGACGCCGACAACCAGCCCCCACAGCCGCCTGTAGTTGAGGATGTTGTGCCCATCCTCTTCATCCGTCGTCCAAAAATTCGGCCGGAGCCGTTTCAGCCACGAAGCCATACGCGCATCCTTTGCGGGGTAAAAAAAGGGCCGACAGGCACGCCAAGCGTCGCGTCCCTGTCGGCCAAACGTCTTACGACGAGACGCGAACCTTCTCGTAGGCGCTCTTTACCGTGGACGACAAGACGTCAATGTCCACCGGCTTTTGCAAGTATGCAAACGCGCCAAGGTCCATACAGGTCTCACGGTCCTTATCGGAACCGTGACCGGTGAGGATAATCACCGCGACGCCCGGGTGGTCACGCCGCACGCGGCGCAGCACCTCAAGGCCGTCCATACCCGGCATCTTCAGGTCCAGAATCATGACCTCCGGCTCCTCATCCTGCAGCAGGTTCAGAGCTTGCGGGCCATCATACACCACAGCGGACCCCACGTCGCGCATGGTGAGACGTTCGGACAGGGTTTCGACGAACTCGCGCTCGTCGTCCACCAGCAGCACCTTGCTCGGCAGGCTGAAATCATGCCTGCGGTAGATGTCCGCCTGATAGAAATCCTTTCCAACCCGAGTGGTCACTTCGCGGACCCCCTCCACGCCGGAGGCAATACGCTGCAGCTCTTCCTCAAGGCGGGAGAGCATAATGACATTCTTATTGATGGTCAGTTGCACGCGGCCGTTTTTGGCCTCCACGTCCACGCTGTGGCCTTCCTTGACGAGGGCCATGTCCACACGCGCGGCAAGGGCGAAGTCGTCCACCGCCTGCTGGGACTGGGCCGTGGGCACCAGCACGCCGCGGCGCGCGTTGTCCACTGTAAAGGCCACCGCATGCTCCACGGACTTGGCGTCCATGGGGATGACCACGTCGTAAAGCTCGTTGTCCCACGCCTTGGCGCCGGTGACGTACTCGCTCCAGCCAAACAGGGCCTCGTCGGCCTTGTGGACCAGCTTGGCGCCCTCTTCGGCGCTGACACCCTCGCGCTCGGCGGCGAGACCGGCGCGGTAGTGCACCTCCGCCCCCAGCAGCACGCGCAGCACATGCGACACGCGCTGCGGCACCAGCAACCCAGCCCAGCCGAACAGGAGCAGGTCGTCCCTGTGCAGCAGTTCGGCCAGCGTGGCGCGCAGGCAGGTGACGGCGCGCTCGCGCTCGTGGGTGAAGCTGTTGAACACGCTCGGCTTGCCGTACACCGTCTTGGCCAAACGCGACTCGGACATACCGAAACGTTCCGCGGCCATCGCGAAGACTTCGGCGTCGCGCATGGTGGTCAGGCCAAGCTCGGAAGCGACGCCAGCCGCCACTTCCTCGGCCCGAACATACGCGGCATTGAAGATGTTGATCACTGCCATGAGGATTCTCCTTGTCCTATTGGGCCGGGCAGGCCTCAGTCAGGGGGCATGCCTTTTCTTCGGAACCTTCGTGGGCCTTGGCGTGGATGATGGGCAGCGCCTCTGCCTGCGTGGCGTAGATGTTCTCCTCGCCAATGGACTCAAACAGGTGCGTACGCTTCATCACCGCGAGAACATTCTCATTCACGCCGGAGAAGGACATACCGTACCCGGCACTGCGCACGCGGTCCACAATAAGTGCCAGCGCTTCCTCGCCGGAGGCGTCCATGTCATTGATGCCGTTGGCCACCAGCAGGATGTGCCGCAGATGCGGCTTGGCCTGCAGAATGTCCGTGATGCGGTCCTCAAGGTAGCTGGCGTTGGCGAAGAACAGCGGGCCGTCAAAGCGGACGACAGCCACGTGGTCACACTCGCGCAGGCCGTAGACGGAGCAGTCGCGCAGGGCGCGGTCCGCCGACAGGGACAGGCTGGCTACCGTGGGGCGCATGCTCTTGTACAGGAACACGCCAAGGGACAGCACCACACCAACCATGATGCCCTTGTCCAGATGCGGGGCAAAGCCCAGCGTGCAGACAAAGGACAGGATGGAGATGGCGCCGTCGTACCACTGGGCCTTCCACGCGTGGACAAAGCCCTTCACGTTGATGAGGCCGATAACCGCCATCATGATGACCGCCGCCAGAACGGACTGGGGCAGGTGATACAGCAGCGGGGTGAAGAACATCAGCACGATAACAACCACCAGCGAGGTAAACACGCTGGACAGTCCGGTCACCGCGCCGGAGGCAAGGTTCACCGCCGAACGGGAGAACGACCCCGATGCCGGGTAGCTCTTGCCAATGGCGCCCACCATGTTGGACAGGCCCTGGCCGATAAGCTCCTGGTTGGGGTCAAGGCGCTGGCCGGTCTTGGCGGCCATGGCCTTGGCGATGGAGATGGCTTCCATGAAGCCCAGCAGCGAGATGATGGCCGCATACGGCAGCAACTGGAGCATCACGCCCATGTCGAGCTTGGGCACGGACAGGGTCGGCAGGCCGCTTGGGACCACGCCCACAACCGCGCCGCCGCCCATCATGAGCAGAGAGTCCTTGTTAATGGCCTTGTTGCCGACCTTGATGCGCCAGATGCGGCCGTCGGTGTTCAGGCCCTCGGGCGTGGTGCCCGCAAGGTAGAAGTTCGTGGTGCCGTCAGGCGCGCTGACGCCGTCGAACTTCATATGGCGAATCTTGGAGCGCCAGGTGTGGGCCCTGCGCTTCAGGTTTTCAATCTTGATGTTGGCGACTTCCACATCGTGCTTAATGTCGAGGGCGGGGATGGAGTGCATGCCCGAATTCTCAACAGCGGCGGCGTACTGGGAGTTCAGCTCGGTGCGCCGTTCGCCAATCTTGGGCAGCTCCGTGGTGACGGCGTTGAACTTGGCAATGGCTTCCACAGCGTCCGGAGACTTGATGTGGTTCAGGTCCACGGTGGTGTTGTGCTCAAAGCCAATGGCCCACGACAACAGCGTGGTAATCACAACCGCCACCAGCACGTTCGGCGCCTTGGGCGCAAAGCGCTTGAGGCCAATCATCACCGCAAAGGCCAGCACACCCATGCCGAGTGTTGGCCAGTGTGTGTAGTCCACGGCGGACTCCACCACGCGGTAGATGGTCTCATAGTGGTGCGCGGCTTTGTCCACGTACACGCCGAACATCTTGGATAGCTGGCTGGACGCAATGATGATGGCCGCGGCGTTGGTGAAGCCGTTGACCACCGGATGCGACAAAAAGTTCACCACCAATCCAAGACGCAGCGCGCCCAGCAGGAACTGGAACAGGCCAACCGTAAACGCCAACAGGATGGCGTAGGCGATGAAAGCCTCACTGCCTGCTGTGGCCAACGGTTCCAGTGATGCGGCTGTCATGAGCGAGACAACAGCCACAGGGCCGGTGGCGAGCTGACGGCTGGAGCCGAACAGCGCGGCAATCATGGGGGGCAAAAACGAAGCGTACAGCCCGTAATACGCGGGCATACCCGCAAGCTGTGCATACGCCATGGACTGCGGAATCAGCACAAGGGCCACCGTCAGTCCGGACGTGAAGTCAGCCCTCAAATGCTTTGTTCCATAGCCCTTCATCCAGGACAGGAACGGAAAAATTCGGGTCAGCATGAGCACCCTTCCATCGGTTGTGGTTTCAGCATGTTTTCGCATGAGGCGAGCACGTCAGCGTACAACGAACGAACGGGAAACAGACTCAGCATCTTAAAGCGCAAAAGGCCCGATACCATGGAAAACAGTATCAGGGCCTGACCATTGGGGGACACGTCCCTGCGGATGGAACCATCGGCCACACCCTTCTGGATGGCCTCCACCAGCATGTCCACAAAACAGTTGTAAATGGCTTCCACATCTTCCCGGAGGGCGGGATTGGTCCCGGCAAGATGATACAGATGCGAGCGGAAAAGGAGCCTGAACTCCACGTGCATCTCCTCGGAGAGACGGAAGAAGAGGGCGACAAGATCCTTCACCGTTTCCAGCCCAGACCCGGACCCCTTTGCAAAAACCGCATCCTCCACGCGGCTGACAATGCCGTTTTTCGTCGCTTCAAGAACACCGATGTAGATTTCCTCTTTGTTCTTGAAGTGATGGAAAATCGTGCCTTCAGCCGCGCCGGTGAGGCGCGAAAGCTCTGCAATGGACGTGTCCTTGTAGCCTTTGGCTGCAAAAAGCGCCGCTGCTGTTTCAAGTATCTTTTCTTTGTACGACATTGCATCTCCTAGCCCGAGTGCGCGCTCGGGTTTACCGAGTAAGCACTCGGCTTCACTCCCCCTTATGTGCTCGATTTCACATTGTCAAGCGGGCTATTAATACACGATTCTCCCTTCTCATTAAGCGCAAGCGACTGAAATTCAACACTCTTTTTAAAAAATCCAGATGATATATGATTCTCACGTCTCATAAAGAAAATTTTTTCTCCAGAGTCCGCCAAGGCGGTATCGTCGTGCCTATGACGAAAACGCCGTACATTGTGCAATTTTGCTCAAGCAACGAATCCTGCTTGCAAAACGCCGCAAACCTTGCAGTGGCGCGTCTTTTTGGACGGTCGCCCTCTTTTTTGGTGAGAAACGTGTATCATTTTGCCCCACACATGTCCCACAGCCGACACAACAGTTGCTGTGCAGTGTAGTGCATCCGCACTTTTCTGTACATTTCTCTACGCCACACCCGCAGGCCGGCGCGCCAGCGAGTGCCGGCCGCGGGCCTGCGGGGCGTGCCCGGCCCAGTCCCTGCGCGCGCACTACCAAGCGCCGCGCGTCTGTGCTATGCAAAGACCTCTATAAATGAAGGAGGTCGACCAATGAAGCATTCCCTCTCCAGACGGGATTTTCTCTATATGTCAGGCATCTGCGCCCTTGGCGCG
The DNA here is from genome assembly GCF_044987625.1 of Desulfobaculum sp. SPO524. Classification (NCBI taxonomy): domain Bacteria; kingdom Pseudomonadati; phylum Thermodesulfobacteriota; class Desulfovibrionia; order Desulfovibrionales; family Desulfovibrionaceae; genus Desulfobaculum; species Desulfobaculum sp. SPO524. The sequence goes on from NZ_JBJDSB010000005.1 coordinate 176,209, forward strand.
GCAACGGGATGTGCCAAGAACCCCGTCACGGGCGAGCAGCAGTTCATGCTGCTGTCCAAATCCAGCGAAATTAAGCTGGACAAGGAGCGCTCGCCGCTCCAATTCTCCAACGACTACGGCCCCACGGACGACGCGGCCCTGAACGCCTATCTGGGCGAAACGGGCAAGAGCATGGCCCAGTACACCCACCGCCCGGACATGCCCTACTCCTTCCGGTGTGTGGATGCGGTGTACGTTAACGCCTACGCCTTTCCCGGCGGGTCCATCGCGTGCACGCGCGGTATTCTGCTGACGCTGGAAAATGAAGCCGAACTCGCCGCCCTGCTGGGGCACGAGATGGGGCACGTCAACGCGCGGCATTCGGCCTCGCGCATGTCCAAGGGCATGGCCGTGTCACTGCTCTCCTCCGGACTTGCGGCCTATGCCGCGTCCTTTGGCAAGGGCTATGGCGAAATCGCCGCGGGTATGGGCGGCATCGCCTCGGGGGCACTGCTGGCCTTCTACAGCCGCGAGGACGAACGCCAAGCCGATGCGCTGGGCATGGAATACATGACGCGCAGCGGTTATTCACCCAAGGGCATGGTGGGCCTGCAGCAGCACCTTGTGGACCTGCACAACGCAAAGCCCTCCGCAACAGAACTCCTCTTTGCCTCGCACCCCATGAGCGAGGAGCGCCTTGAAACCGCCAAGGAGGAGATGCGCTACAACTACGCCAAAGCCACATCCAATCCCGTGTACCGCGACCGCTACATGGACAACACAGCCACGCTGCGCGCCAAAAAGGACGGCATTGAAAAGCTCCAGACCGGTGCCAAGTACATGGTCAAAAAGGACTTCACCGAGGCCGAGTCCCATTTTTCCGCCGCCCTGAAGCAGATTCCGGACGACTACGCGGGCAACCTGATGATGGCCAAATGCCAGTTGGCGCAGGGGCGCGAGGCCGAGGCCAAGCGCTACGCCGACGCAGCCCACTCCATCAAACCCACAGAACCGCAGGCAGATCAGGTCATCGGCCTTGCCAGCCTGACCCAGAACGACTACCCGGCCGCCCTGCGCGCCTTCCATTCCTATGAAAAGGCGCTCCCCGGCAATCCCAGCACCGCCTTTTACAAGGGCCTCGCCCTTGAGGGCATGGGTGACCGCTCCGCCGCCGCGTGGGAATACAACCGCTACATCACCGCCACCGGCGGCCAAGGCCAGCGCGCCAACTGGGCCGCCAGCAAGCTGGACGACTGGGGCTACGCCCCGGGCCGCTAGCCGCCGCTCACACGCACAAAAAAACGGGACGAAACCGCAAGGCTTCGTCCCGTTTTTGTATGACACGTTTCCGCGCCGCTGCCGTCAGCACACGCGCTGGCGGCGGCGGGGCAACCGGATGGTGCCGGAAAGGATAAGGGTGCTCAGGATGATGAATCCTGCACCAAAAAAGGCCAATCCATCGGGGAATTCCCCAAAGAACAGCATGCCCCAGATGGCGGTGAACACCACCTGCAGACTGCCCGTTGCGGTGGCCGTTCCCGTGGATTCCATAGCCAATCCGCGCGTCAGGCACATCTGGGCCACCTGCGTCAGCACGCCAATGCCCGCCATCATGGTCATTTCCAGCAGGTTGGGCGTCACCCACACCGGCAGGCTACCAAGCAGCGCGCACGGCACGGACACAATGTACAGATACACCACAATGGTCAGCGGGTGTTCGCGCCCGCCAAGGTGATGCATGCTCACATACGCGCCCGCCACGGACACGGCGGCAAGCAGGGCCACGGCGTAGGCCAGCCCGGAGATTTCCACCGCCCCCGCACCAAAAAGGAACGGCGGCTTGGTCACCAGCACCACGCCCATGAGGCACAGCGGGATGCACAGCATGGCGCGCCTGTCCATGCGCTCGCCAAGAAAGACGAAGGACAGCAGCACCGCGATGACCGGGTTGCAGTAAAAGAGCACAATAGCGTCCGCAAGAGGCATATGCGTGATGGCGTAAAACGACCCGGCAAGGCCGCCAAAGCCCAAAATACCGCGCAGAAGCAGCGGCACATGGTGCGTGCCAATCCACGGCGCGCCGCTGCGGCGCATAAGCCACCAGCACAGCATAATGCCGAACACGCTGCGCCCGAGAACAATCTCAATAAAGGGCAGGCGCTGTCCGGTCGTTTTCACGAGGACGCTGGCCAAACTGAAAAAGACGGTGCCCACGGCGACATACAACACGCCCTTGGACAATCCGCCTTCACGCTGCCCCCCATCCTGATGGAGGGCGTCGGTTGTTTCCATATCCATGTCTATCACTCCACGCGCCCATTTTTGGGCGCAAGAGTGCATATGTAACCACTCCCCCACCCTGTGGCAACAGCCGCAATGGCGCTTTTTTCCCGGTTTGGGGGAGCGGCGGGCAAAAGGACGGCCGCCCCTTGGCAGGGTTGACCGCGCCTTCGTTGTCCGCAATGATGAGTGCGTACTTGCAGAACCATCACCCGGCCGCTCCGGCGCGCCCTGCCCATACCAGCAGGCCGCCACACGGCGACCAGCGCGCCACAACAGCCCGGCACGCACAACGCGGAGGATGTATGACCAAGACGTATACCCTTGAGGCCCACTGTCCCCTGTGCGGCAAGGATGCCACCCTGCAGCTCACCGCCCGCGAGCTCAAAAAGCTGGAAGCCTCCCCCGAAGACGTCAACAAAGAACTCACAGGCCGCACGCAGGACAAGCTGGAAGGACGCCCCGCGCGCAAGGAACTGGAGGGCCGCGCACCACAGGTACAGCTCACCTGCGACTCCTGCGGAAAACAGCACGTCGAGGATCTGTCAAAGACCTGCGCGGAGTGGGACGACTACTGCAACGAAGTCCACCCCATTCAGGACGTTTAGCCCTTCAAATACACAGCGCCGCACATGGCAGCCCTCTGCTGCGCCATGTGCGGCCTCTTTCATTATGGCCCACGCCCTCAGCCCCAGCGCCCTTCCGCTGTAACGCGTCCCCGCCGCCAGCCCGCTCCCGCGCGCATGGCCCCTCGGCGCGGGTACGCCACCGGCGCGCCAGCCTCCACTCATTAGCCGTCTTCGGGCGGCGCCTGCACGTCCTCCGTGCTTTCGCCGCCTTCTCCGCCTTCGCTCTCCCACGGGATCAGCACCTTGACGATATTGCTGATGCCAAAATTCTGGTGGTACTTCTTCAGGTACGCAATGCTCACCCGCGTCATCTCCTGCCCGCGTGCCAGCACGCGGATAAACTTGCCGTTGCGTTCCAGGGTGACGTCCTCGGCCAGCACCATATTTTCCTGCAAATTATCAATAGCCACCTGCCGGACACAGAAGCGCCCCTCATCACCCAGCAGCTTTTTGAACGCTTCCAAAATCTTGGGGTCGTACCAGCCGCCACGCTTGGTCAGCGATGAATAGGCCTCCTGCTTGTCCTGTCCCGCCTGCTGGAGCCTGTCGAAATCAAGCACGATTTTAATAATCCGCGAGCCAAGGGGGATAAGCTCCCCGGCCACGGAGTCCTGCGGCAGACCTTTGCCGTCAAAGAGCTTGTCCTGATAGGCGATGATGCGACCGACCTCCTCCATACGCGGAATGCGCGTAACAATGCGGGCGCAGATGTCCGTATGCTCCGAAAACATGGCGTACTCGCCGGGGTTGAGCTGGCGGCCAAGGTTCACGCGGCGCACCAGCTTTTCCGGCAGGGTGATGTAGCCCAGCAGCGAGAGCATGGCCGCCGTCTCCGTCCGCCACGGATTGGGGTCGTCCACCATGATGGCCAGCTTGCGCACGTAGGGCGTCATACGCGACACCTGCCCGAACACATCAGGCCGAATGACGGACATCACATCGCTCAGCATGGCGACACTGCCCTTGAGGGTTTCCTCCAGCAGTTCGCGCTCAGAGATAATAAGCTCGTAGTGCCGCGCGCCATCGGCCAGCGCCCGCACCAGAATTTCCGGCGGGCAGGGCTTGGTGAGCAGGCGAAAAATATTCCCCTCATTCACCGCCTTGATGGCCACGTCCAACTCCGCATACCCCGTTAAAAGAATGCGCGAGGCATCGGGAAGCATGTCTTTGACCTCGGCAAGAAACTGCAGTCCGTCCATGCCGGGCATACGAAAGTCCGACACCACCACGCTGAACGAGCCTTTTTCCGCGATGGTCCGAAGCGCCAACACGCCACTGTTTGCCGTCTCCACGTCGTAGCGTTTGCGCAACTGGCGCGAGTAGGCGGCGAGCAGATTTGTGTCGTCATCCACAAAGAGGATTCTATGTTTCTTCGTCGCCATGCTCCTCCCTCTCTTCCGGTGACACCACCAGCTCCTTCCATGCCTCTATCCTGTCGCCAACACCCGCAATGCGCAGGTACTCCTCGTCCAGCTCCGGGATGGCGTAGTTGCTGTGCAGGACATAATACGCATGGTCCAGCCAATTGGCGGCGTGCACCACGCCAACGGTGCTCAGACCGCGCTCCGGATACATGGGCGCGTGGTGGAAGGCGATGGACTCCACCACCGCATCCGGCAATCCCCACAGCCCCATCAGGTAGGCGCCCACCTCGGCATGCGTGGTCCCGAAGGTCTCAAATTCCATCCACCGCACCACGCGGTTTTGCTCGCGCACTTGCGTGAGCATGGTGTTGTACCTGTCCGTAAAGGTGGACGCGAGAATGAGCTTGCCCACGTCGTGCAGCAGGCCCGCAATAAAGCACTCGTCCTGCATTTTGGCGTCCATTTTTTCCATTTCCGCGATGTCGCGGCACAGGGTGGACACCCGCATGCTATGGTCCCACAGGCCGGACAGCGAATACTGCCGCAGCTCCTCGCTGTGAAATTCCGAAAAGATATTCACGGACAGCACAAGGGCCTTGATGACCTTAAGCCCGAGGAGCGCCACGGCTTGCTCCGGGCTGGAGATATGCCGCGCAAAGCCAAAGAACGACGAGTTCACCAGCTTGAGGATTTTGGCGCTCATGGAAATATCGTGCGAGATAATTTCCCCTACCTTGGCGATGGACGGCTCGGGCTTGTTCATCTCCTCGGTAAGCTGGTGGTATGCCTCGGACAGCGACGGGAGCGACTCAATACGCGACACCATCTCACGCAGGGTATCCACGGACACGATGTCCTGCACTTCCAGCGCCTTGGAGATGACATCCTGCAACTTTTCCGGTGAGCAAGGTTTGGACACATACTGATGTGCGGGCAGGACAGAGCGCACCACAAGGTCAAGGTCCGAGTGGCCGGACAAAACAATGCGCGCTACTCCGGGATGATGCTCCATCACCTCGTGCAGTAGCGCCGCGCCATCCATCATGGGCATGCGCATGTCCGTAACCACCACGTCAAAGTGCTTCTCGTCCAACAGACGAAGCGCCTCCTCGCCGCTGGCGGCAAAGGCCATGTCCCATTCCTGCCGCTTGGGCCGCAGCATGCGCCGCAGCCCCTGCAAGACATTGGACTCGTCATCCACAAAGAGAATCCGTCTGCTCATACGACTGGGTCTCCTTCCGGTCTACGCATCCAAAGGAAGCCAGATGATGAATTCCGCACCTTGGCCCTCCTCGCTTTCCACGGAGAGCCGGCCCCCGTGCTTCTCCACAATAATGCCGTGTGCCATGGCCAGCCCTTGCCCCGTGCCCTTGCCCACCTCCTTGGTGGTAAAGAAGGGATCAAACACCCGCTTGCGCACATCTTCAGGCATGCCGGTGCCCGTATCACGGAAACGCAGTTCCACGCCGCCATCCGCCTGCGCCGAGGACACATATATCGTCCCCCGCTCTCCGGTGGCGCCCACCTTGGCCTCTATGGCCTGAGCGGCGTTCACCACAAAATTTAAAAACGCTTGATTCAACTCCGCCGCGTAACAGGTCACCGGCGGCAAGGCGTCATCAAGGTTGTATTCCACATCCGCCACCTGCTTCCACTCGTTGCTGGCAACGGTGATGGTATTGCGCAGGGCGTCGTTTAAATCCGTGCCCACCTTGCCGCTTTCGCCGGGGTGGGCGAACTTCTTCATGGACTGCACAATAACGGCGATGCGGTCCACACCGTCCAGCGTCTGTTCAATGGCGGCGGGCACTTCCTCCAGCAGGTAGTCCACGTCCGCCTCTTCCATGGTTTCAATCATCTTGCCCGCGGCCTGCGCCCGTTCCTGTTCCGTGCCGCTGGTGCATGTGTTGGACGCCGCGCGGCACGCCGACAGCACGCCTATGACGTCGTCAAACGCGTCCTTAATAAACCGCAGATTGTCGCTCACATACTGCGCCGGAGTGTTGATTTCATGCGCGATCCCCGCGGCCAACTGACCGATGGACTCCAGCTTCTGCGCCTGCAGGAGTTGGCTCTCCAGCTTTTTGCGCTCCGTCACGTCCATAACCACGGCAAACGCGCCCTCAAATTCCGCCTCCTCCGTAAACAGCGGCGTTGGCGACACAAGGGAGAACACCTCGCGTCCCTCTGGCCCAACCCAGGTCAGCTCAAAGCTCTCGGAGCTGCCCATCTGGCGTTTTTCGTGCTCCTCCAGCATCTTTTCACGATTCACCTCATCCAAAAATTCCAAAACCGTTTCGCCCAGCACCTCGGGGCGCGCTTTGCCCAGCATCTCGCACACGCGGCGGTTCACATAGGTAATGCGCAGCTCCGCATCCGTAATAATCAGCCCCTCCTGCATGTTCTCCACAAGAGTGCGGTTGCGCTCCTCGCTGCGCGCCAACTGCTCGGCCACCCGGCGGCTCTCCTGCGCGCTACTGATGACGTCCGCCAAGGCCTCGTACAGCCGCAAATCGCCCTCCGACCACAACGCGCCGCCCGTCAGGCGCTCAAAAGTCATGCAGCCAACCCATTTGCCACCGGTAAACATCGGCACGGCGGCAAGGGCGCTCACCTGCCGCTTTTCCAGCCATTTGCGTTCGCCCCGCGCCTGCTGCGGCACATCATCCAGCGAGGCCAGCACCACCCGCGTTCCCGCCTTTAAGGTTTCAACCCACCAGGGAATTACGGACAGCGCCACATCCCGCGCGGATGCCGGGCACTTCGTGGCCTGCTTTTCGCGCCACGTGTACGACTGCACCATGTGCCGCTCATCCTGCGTCAGCCTGAACACGCAGCACCGGTCCACCTGCGCAAACTCGCCAATCTGTTGCAACGCATCGCGGATGACGGCGTTGATATCGCTGCCCCTGTCGCTGACAAAGCGCCGCGTCAACTGCGAGACCAGCGCCTCCAGCTTCATGCGGTACTCAAGCCCCCGCACGGCGGCGTCCATCTCCGTAATGTCACGCAGGAATCCCTCCGCGCAGAAGAACCGCCCCTCGGAGTCCTCAAGCCCGCGCGCGTCCATAGACACCAGAATGCGCGTCCCGTCCGCGCGCTGCATCTGGCACTGATAATCGCTCACCACCCCATCCAGCGCCAAGGCGGCGATGAACTTGTCAAACTCCTCCGGCCGGACGAACATCGCCGACAGCCCGGAAAGCTCCATAACTTTATGGGGAGATGGCAAACCAAGAATCCGCGCCAGGGCTGGATTGGCCCGCAGCACCCGACCATGCGGGGCGAGGCGGAAGACGCCTTCCTGCGCGTTGTCAATAATGGCGCGGCAGCGGCGCTCACTTTCAATTAGTGTCGCCTCCACCTGCTTGCGGACGGAAATATCATGCACCAAGCACAGCATGGCCTTTTTCTCCCCCCACTTGGAAGGAGAGACGGCAAGCTCCACGTTGTAGACCCGCGAATCCACCGTGTGCTGGGCCTCCACGGCAAAGGCTCCGCTCTTCCATACATGGCTCAGTGCTTCGGCAGGATACGGAACAATGGCATCGCCAAACCCAGCAAGGCCATCCGGGTCGTCCTCGCGCAGGCCATACTGCTCCCGCGCGACGGCATTTGCCCACAGGACAATGCCCTCGCCACTCACAATCATGGCAGGAATAGCGGCGTGTTCCAGAATCGATTCGTCGCGGGGCCTCAACGGGTATGCCTCCCAGTACGCTTCACGCAAATACAGGACCGGTCAGTGCGGACACACTTCCTAGCATACCTCAAACACCACGCCGGGAGTAGAGGGGAAAGACAAAAATCGGGGGAAGAAAGAAAAGGCGGGCTACAGCAAAGCCGAGAAGACTCCGTGCTCGCGCAGGATGTTCACGCCAATGCCCATCAGGGTGACGCCGCCGACCATACCGGCGTAGCGCCCAAGGCAGCACGACTGCCCAAGCAGGCGGCCGCCCCATACGCCAGCGGCAGTAAACACAAACGCCACCACACCAATAATCACCGCAGGTAGAAGGATAGGACGCCCCATCAACGAATAACTGGCGCCCACCGCCAACGCATCAATACTGGTGGCGACAGAGAGCATCACCAGCGACAGCCCGCGCGTGGGATCGTTGTCCGTGCATTCACACTCGTCCTTCAGAGCCTCCACAAACATATGCGCGCCAATAAGGAACAACAACCCAAAGGCGCACCAATGCGCCCAATTCTCAACAAACACGCGCACGGAAAGGCCCATCCACCACCCGGCAACAGGCATCATGGCCTGAAACAGGCCAAAGTGCCACGCAAGGCGCGCCACAGGCCGCCACGACCGGGTGCTCATCCCCGCCCCCGCCGCAACGGACACCGCAAAAGCGTCCATGGCCAGCGCCACAGCAACTGCAAAAATCTCAAACATGTCTCAGTTCTTCCTTATTCCGGATTCCTCACACAGTGTGCTTGCCCTAGCTTGCACAGCTTCCCCCCATTTGCAAGGCCCCCGTCACACAGCCGTAACACGGCCTCTGTACGCTGCTGCCCATGAACGTTCCACCATTTCCCATACGCATTTTATTCCTCTGCACCGGCAACTCCTGCCGCAGCCAGATGGCCGAGGGCTTTGCACGGCACCTCAAGGCCCCGGTCATCCACGCCCAAAGCGCAGGCATCGTCAAGCACGGCCTCAATCCCCTTGCCGTCCGCGCCATGGCCGACGCCGGAGTGGATATCTCCGGGCAGTCCTCCAAAACCCTTGAGGAACTCCCGGACCTCAATTTTGACTACGTCATCACCCTCTGCGGCAACGCCAAGGAGACCTGCCCCCGCTTTCCCGGACGGGCCACCGTACTGCACCGCGGGTTTGACGACCCGCCCCAGCTCGCCCAAAACGCTGCGACAGAAGCCGAAGCCCTCGCCCATTACGCCCGCGTCCGGGACGAAATTCGCGCCTTCATCATATCGCTTCCGCAAGCGCTGGACGACATGAAGCAGGCCCTCACCGCCACGCATCTCGTCCCGCCCATTTTCTCCAAATAGCCCCCGCCCGCCACCACGGTGGGCGGCCCTCTTTTGCGCACCAAAAATTCCCCGCAACGCCCACCACATAAGACCTTTTGCATTCATATCCGATATAGGATAACCTACATGGCAAACCTGCCTTCCGGGCGGTTTTTGCAGGCCAGAAGCCGCGGCGTTTTCATGAGCGCCGCCATCGTTCATCCCTCTGTCCGAACTGGAAGAATCATGCCCCAGACCACTGACACGCACACCACTCCGGCCCTGAGTAACAGCACCATTGCACCGGATACCGCCACCATTCTGCGTGAAGTCAAGCGCCTGTACGCCGACTGCGGCCTCGGCCATCTCCCCAGCATTATCACGGACACCCACGCCAGTATTCTGCGCCTGTTCCGCGGCGATATGCCCGGCTACCGCCAAAGCACCGCGCCCTACCACGACTTGGAGCACACCCTCTCCGTCGTGCTCGCCTCCGCGCGCCTTGTGCACGGCATCAGCACCACGCGCGCCGTCTCCGACGATCTGTTCACGGTCGCCGTCGTCGCCGCCTATTTCCACGACACCGGCATGCTGCAGGACGAAACCGATACAACCGGTACCGGCGCAAAGCACACCGTCGGGCACGAGGACCGCTCCATCGCCATCATGCGCAGCCTTCTCGCCACACACGCCGTCCCCGCCCACACCTGCGACGCCATCGCCAGCGCCATCGACTGCACACGCCTCGCCCTTACACCAGCAGACATCGCCTTCCCAACACCAGACGCCAAAGACGCCGGACTCATCGTCGGATCAGCCGACCTCATCGCCCAACTCGCCGACCGCAAATATCTGGAAAAACTGCCGCTCCTCTTCAAAGAATTTCAGGAAGCCCGCATCCCCGGCTACGTCACCCAGCGCGACCTGTTCCAAAAAACTGCGCCCTTCTACAACAACGTCGTGCGCCCACGCCTCGACCACGACCTGGGCGCCGTCACCCGGTTCATGCGACTGCACTTCCTCCACCGCTTCGGCCTCGACCATGACCCGTATCAACACGCCATCGATGCCAACCTCGGACACCTGCGCTACCTCCTCAAAACCACCGGACCAAACGACATCACCACCAAACTCCGCCGTAAAAACGACGTGCTGCATGTGAGTGAGACTGTTTAGAAGAAAGAAAGAAAGAAAGGCAATGCCTCCGGCGGGTTAAGGGAATGATTCCCTTAACAATCCCCAGGATTTTTCGGGCGGAAGCCGCCCGAAAAATAGGGGTGGGTGGGCGGGGTCTTCTGCCTTCTCTTTGTTCTTCACACACACGAGCAGGGATTCTCACCGCCCTTCACGCACCACCGACGCCCCCAAAAAAATCTCTCCCCATAAGCACGGACGAGAGCCGTCAGGGGTGACGACCGCCCCATCCAAGAGCACCCGGCCTGTGCGCACACGGGATCTTTAAGGGCCCACGGCCCTTAAACCTGCGGAGCACAAAAAGCCCGGCCTTCTCTCCACCACAGCGCCCCCTCACCGCCAACGCCCGGTCTCCTCCTGCCGTCCATAAAAAAACGCCCCGCGTTGGCGGGGCGTTGTGATGTTGGTGCAGTGTTTGGCTTAGTTGCGAATCTTGGCGTCGGTCTTTTCGGGGTGTTTGTCGATGCGCATGATGCGCTTGTGCGCGGAGTCGGCGATGTTTTTCATAACGCGCTTGAGGTCTGAGCCTTCCCAAAGGACGGCGACGGTCTCGTTGTTGCGCACCTTTTCGCTTATTTCGTAGCCCTTTTCGTTTTCCGCTTCGAGGATGATGTCGTCTTCGTCCACGAGTTCCTCACCGTTCAGGGCTTTGGCGAACAGCTCGCGGACGGTGTATCCGAAGCAGGTCCGCACGTCCTCAGCGGTTTCCGCGAGGCTAAGCTTGTTTCTGTACTCCGGCAGCACCTCGTTTTCGTACTTCACGAAGGAAAACTGTTTTGTCATTGGCTTCTCCTTGTTGGGTTCCTCAAGGACAGGGCCTTTACGCCTTGCGCTTGTCGCCTGTGGTCCGGCTTGCCGCAGTGCGGGGCAGCTGGCACCGCCGAGGCGGCGGCAAATATCTTCGTACTTAAGCTCCGGGTGGCTGACGTACAGGTAATGAACGACATGCTCACCGACTTTGCTGGCGTACACCTCGGCGCGCAGCCCGGGCAGGGCCTGACGAACCACAACGGCCGTGGCGCGGGCGACACTGCCGCCTGTGACGAAGGCGGCGAAGGCCTGCGGCGTGCCAGCATGCGCTGGTGCGATGGTCATGCTGACGAGTGCCGTTACCAATACGGTGAGACATAGCAGACGCATAGTCAACTCCCCGGATTCATTTCCTCCTTGGACTGGGGGCCGCCGTCGGCGTGCTCGGGGAGGAACTGCATGACGAGTGCGCGCAGCACGTCTCCGGGCACATACCCTACGTGGTCGACGCGCAGGGTCCCTTGTGCATCCCATACCATGAGTTTCGGAACGCCTTCCACCTCAAAATGTTTGGCAAGGCCCGGCGTAGAACGATAAATGGGAAAATTGACCTTATTCTCATCCACATACGTCTTGAGGGAATCTTCGTCGAAATCGAGAGAAATGCCGATGAGGCGCATCTCGTCATCCGGCACGCTGCGCCGCAGGGCCATAAAGTCCGGCATCTCGCGCACACAGGGCGGGCACCACGTGGCCCAAAAGGACAACACCACAACGCGGCCTGTGGAATCATCTACGATATCCTGAAGCGCCTTCGCATCCACGCCGCCCAGATAGCCTGCATTGACGCAGACGGGCGAAAAAAGGGTGAAAAGAACTGCCAAGGCAATCAAACGGTTCCGGAAAAAGTCGACCAGACGGCGCTTTTTTCTTGCGCTGCAAATCACTGCAAACACACGGCAACTCCTTGATCGAAAGCGTGCACACGCTTTGTCGAGAAAAACGGACCCTTGGTGCGATAATCGCGAATATCCGCCTCTACCAAGGGTTCTAGGGTCTTTATTCTCACGGGTGGTTCCATCAATATGTTGAGGAAAGCATACCACGTCCACCGCCTCTTCGACCACGGCGACGACACATAAACAAAGCGCATTGCCCATGACAGAACCACTTGCCACGGATGCCTCTTTTAAAACCCTCCCCTCCCCGTTCGCGGGCATTTTTTCGGAGAGGAAGTCGAGCACTGTTGGCTTTGGTGCGACCAAAAAACGCAAGATCAGCAAAACACTGTGGTTTGTTGAGCGCGACGCCGACGGCAAGACGACCATCCGGCCGGTCAACAAGAACCTTATCCCAACGGGCAGCACCAGGCCCATCTCCCCGGAGACCGTGCTGGAGAAGTATTCTCCGGAGCCGGACCTGTACATGACGCACACGGCCCCGCGCATGCGCCAGCTTGAGCAAACCGTGGACGAAGGGGACGAGCATCGGGAAAAGGGCGAGTTGTATAGCGCGGAATTTCAGTACACCAATGCGCTGGAGATTGACGAGGACCACATCCGCGCCAACTTCGGCATTGGGCTGACGTACCTTGAACGCGGCGAAAACAAAAAGGCGCAGGCAGTGCTGGACAAGCTGGTCACGCTGGATGCGGCCTTTACGGAGCAGCACAAGCACCTGTTCAACGAGTTTGGCATCCGGCTCCGGCGCAACGGCATGTTCAAGGAGTGCATCCGCTACTACAAGCGCGCGCAGGAGCTGACGGGCGAGGACGACCACCTGCTCTTCAATATTGCCCGCGCGCACTTTGAGGCGGAAGAGTTTGACCAGGCGATGAAGCTCCTCAAGGAAAGCCTGTCCATCAATCCTGAATTGTACGAAGCGCGCATGCTCCGCAAGGCGCTGCACAAGGCCAAGCCGTCGCTCCGGGACGGAGGAGCCATTAAAATTACTGGCATCTAAAGCGCATCACAACAACGAAACGCCACCACGGAAGAACCGGGTGGCGTTTTTTTCATGAACGCTGGTGGGGGCTTAGGACTGGGCAACCATGATGCGCCCGGTGTTCACCTCGGGCAGCACCTCGCCTCCAGAAAAGCGGTTGTTTGCGGCGGGGTCGAGGGTCATGGTGGGATGCATGCCCATGCGGTCGGAGGGGGCCACGCCCATCTGCGTCCGCTGGGCAAAGCCAGCGGCGCGGGCGGCTTCGCGCTGGGCCATCTCGGCAGCGCGCGACTCCTTCAAATTATACAGCGTATAGGGCGGCAACCGGCGAAACATCCGCCGGAAGGCTTGTGCGTGCTGGGAATCGTACAAAATAAGCATATGGGCCTCACGGTGCTGGGGGTGGCCGCGCGCCGGTCTTGACGACGGAAGCGGCCAGACGCCCCTATGATGCCCCCGGCGCGGCGCAAAGTCCACCCCAAGGGCTGACGGTGACCGCATTCTGGCGTAGGATGGGCCGCGGCCAGACGCTGGTCTGTGTCGGCATAATCTTATGACGCTTGCCCCGTGCCGCGGGAGCGGCGCAACTGAGGAGAAAGAAGTATGGCTCCCGGCTCCACCCGTTTTTCACCCCGCCCACCTTTCGACCCCGCCCGCTTCTGTGAGCTTGCCGAGGCCCCTGCGCTGGGCGAGGCGGAAACCCAGCGCCTTGCGGCCACGTGGGACCGCTGGACCGAGCGCCTCACGGCGTGCGCGGTGCGCACCGGCGGCGGCACGCGCCTGCTGGCGTGGCTGGACAAAGCGGTAGAAGACGAAATTGATGGCTGCTGGACTGCGGAGCCGCGCACGTCCTTTCTGCTGCATGTGCTGGCGCTGAACCTGCTTATGGCGGCCACGGCGCAACTGGTGCCGCAAATTGCGCAGCACGGCTGCGCCCCGGTCCCTGCGCCGGACCCGGAGCTGGCCGCGGTTTCAGACCGCTTTGGCCTTGTCTGGACATCGGAAACGACTCTTGAGCGGCGCTACGCGCTGGTCACTCCCATGCCGTGGCAGGGCGGATGCGCCATATGTCTTTTGCAAAACAGTTGCCCCAAGCTGCGCACACCATCCGAGAGTGCCTGATATTTCCCACAATCCATACGCCACGGTCTTTGCTAAAGTTTTTTGCACACCCAGCCGATAGAGACTGTAACAGCAACCGGACGGCATGGTCGCGAATGCCATACCCGAAACATGGAGGTTTCGACATGGCCATATCAAGCATCTCAAACGCATCGACCAATGGTTGGGAAGTCCTTTCGGCGGACCGTCAGAAGTCCCTTGCCAATTCCATGAAGGACATCCAAAAGGCAAAGCTGCAGCGCGAAGTGTACGCGGACCCGGGCATGGCCGCACGGCTTATCGCCATTGAGGCGTCGCCCGTGTACAACTCCAAGGGAGAGCTGATCCCCTCGGTTGGGGGCTGATTCCCCGCACCGCCGCGCTGTCCCTTGCCACGCACCGGAGCTGACATCTGTTCAGGCATGAAAACTGCATTCCATCTACAGCAGGATTCAACACAGAATTCACCGCAGCCACCAGACACCGCCAGAGCCATTTGACACTCCGGTCTCCGGTGCATATTTTAGAGATGGAGCCACAGGGCACCAGCCCAGGCTCAAGGGAGGGAACATCGTGGATATCAAGGGTATCGGTCCGGGAAGGACTCCCTACGATCAGCTCAAGATCCAGCAGGACCGCGAGCGTGAAGAGCTTTCGCCCGATGTCAAAAATTCGTCGGGTGAAGCGCGGGACGCCGTCTCCGTCAGCGGAGATGCCCGCCTGCTCTCCACAGCGCGCGAGGTCGCGGCGGAAGCCCCGGACACGCGCGAGGACAAGGTCGCCCGCTTGAAGGAGCAGGTCCAAAACGGAACCTACTCGCCAAACGGCCGCCTTATCGCGGACAAGCTCATTTCCGAGGAACTGGACCTCTGGCAGTAGGCCAGAGCCGACATACTCGCACGCACGGCGGGCCGGATACCCATGGGTATCCGGCCCGCCGCCGTTTCATCCTACCACTCAACCTTCACGCCGTAGAGGTCGTCCAGTGCATCCACAAGGGCCTCCATGGACCGCACGGGCTTGCTGAACACATGGCGCGACGTCAGGCCCATGTCGCGTAGCGCCTGCGGCAGCACGTAATCTGCCGACCCGGTAAAAATAAGCACCATCAGGTCCGGCACTTCGGCTTTGGCCTGCAGGATAAAATCGTTCCCGTCCATCCCCGGCAGGCGCATGTCCACGGTGACAAGGTCCGGGCCGATGCGGCGCAGCACCTCCAGCCCTTCCTCACCGCTTCCGGCGGCATGGACCTCAAATCCACAGTCCTCGAAGAAGTCCACCAGTGTGCCTCTGATGAACTCTTCATCGTCGATCACAAGTATGACGGGTTCTTCTCGGCTCATGCGGCGGCCTCCCTCACTGGCAGCCGGATGGTGAACTTGGCGCCCTTGCCGGGTGCCGACTCCACATCAAACTGACCGCCATGATTGGTGCATATGATAAAATACGACACGGACAGCCCAAGGCCCGTCCCGGTGCCCACGGACTTTGTGGTGAAGAACGGTTCAAACACACGCTTGCGCACATTCTCGGGCATACCGGGACCATTGTCCGTCAATTCTATGAGTATCTCCGCGCGCTGCAGCGCCGTGCGGATGATAATGCGCGGCGTCTCGGGCGGCGGGTCCGCCTCGGCCATGGCCTGCGCGGCGTTTTTGAGTAGATTTAAAAACACCTGCTCAATCTCCGTGGAACTGCACAGCGTATGCGGCAAATTCGTGGCATAGCGCCGCTCTATCTCAATCTGCCGGAAGTCGAACTTCTTTTTGAGGTCGTAGTCGTTGGCCGCCAGTTCAATGGTTGAATCGAGCAGGGAGTTCAGGTCGCAGGCTTGAATGCGCGACTCGCTGCTGCGGCTAAAGTTCAGCATGTTCTGCACAATCTTGGCGGCGCGGCTTCCGGCATCCCGGATGCCATCAATATACCCGGAAATGCCGCGCTCATCCATGTATTGCCGCATTTGCCCAAGGTCGATGCCAATCTCGCCTGCGGCCTTGGTGTTGGCGGCAAGCTCGGGCGAAACACGCCGGGAGATGCTCTCCGCGCACTGCATAATGATGCCCAGCGGATTGTTGATTTCGTGCGCCATGCCAGCGGCCAGCCCTCCAACGGAAAGCATCTTCTCCGCCTGAATCATCATTTCCTCAATGCGCGCGCGTTCCGTGACGTCGTCAATGCGCACAACCGCCCCTTCGAAGCCCTCGAACACCAGCGGGTACACGGTCAGGTCCTCGTAGCGCATGGCGCCCTCTCCCATCATATGCGCCCGCCGGGGCGACACCTGCGGCTTACGCTCCGCCAGCGCCGCGTCAATGAGGGTGGTCTCTCCGGCAAGTTCGGGCATTACGTCACTGAGGGAGCGGCCTTCGGCATCGGCAAAGCTAATCCCCGTCATATGCTCGGCCTCGGTGTTCCACTGTGTCACGCGGCCCTCGCCGTCGAGAGCCACCAGCACCGACGGCATGGAGTCAATGATGGACTGAAGCATATTGCGTAGCTGCCTGCGCTCCTCCTCGGCGCGCTTGCGGTCGGTAATATCCAAAAAGATGGCAATGCCCGCGACCACCTCGCCCTGCTCGTCATGCACGGGTACGGCGTTGACCAGCACGGTGTATTCCTCGCCCGAGGTGTGCACCACCACCATCTCCATCCCGCTCAGCACTTTTTCCTGCGTCATCGCCAGAGCCAGCGGCAATTTATGGCGCGGCAACTCCCAGCCGTCCAAGTCGTAGGCGCGGAAGCGGATGGTCTCCGCATTGACGAATTCGCCGTCCACCATGCCCGTGGTGCCCACGGCCTCCTCGTTGATGCCCAGCAGGCGTTCGGCCTCCTTGTTGGACGCGGTGATAATCCACGACTTGGCGTTGCCTTGCGCAATGACGATGGCAAACGGTGCTTGATGCAGCACCGCCCGCAGCAGCCGGTTGGACCTCGCCAGCTCGTTGGTGGCGCGCTTGCGGCCCGTGATGTCCGAGTGGGTCCCGGCCATGCGGTAGGCACGGCCCGAGTCATCACGCACGCCCGTGCCCCGGCCCAAAATCCAGCGGTAGCTGCCGTCCCTGTGCCGCAGACGGTATTCAATCTCAAACTGGTCGCGTACGCCGTCGCGGCACTCGCGATTGACGCGCAGAACCCTGTCCTTGTCATCTGGGTGGATGCGGTCCATCCACTCGCTCACATCGTTGTCTATCTCGTGTTCGGCGTAGCCGATGATGCTTTTCCAGCGCGGGGAAAAATAGATGGAGTCCGACGCCACGTCCCAGTCCCAGATGCCGTCGTTGGCCCCCTGGACAACCAGCGCGTACCGCTCCTGACTCAGGCGCAATTCCTCGGCAATGCGCTCCTTTTCCTCCAGCTCAAATTCAAGGGCTTCGGTCCGCTCGCGCACCCGCTTCTTCAGCGTCCTGTTCACGGCGTAGAAGACGACAATAATCGCCAGCGCGGCCAGCAGGGTCAAACCGCCAATACGCAAAAGGAACAAGGTGTGCTTGCGGTCCCCATCCATGTTGTACCACTTGTCGCGCAGGGCCTGTGATTCCTCGTCTGTGATGCTGTCCAGCCCCTTTTGCAGAATGTCGCGCAGGATGGGCAGGTCCTTGCGCACGGCAAAGCTGAAACGGTAGGTATACACGGCGTCCCCGGCCACCCGGATGTTCGCGAGGCCGTCCTTTTCGATGTAGTAGGCCGCAAGGCCAAGGTTCACCACAAAGGCGTCCACCACCTCAAAGGCGAGGTCGCGTAGCCCGGCCTGCGCCGTGGGAACGGGGACGATTTCAAAGCGCGAGGCGTAGTTGTCTTTAAGGAAGGAATGGGTCGCGTAGCCATTGACCACGGCCACGCGCCTGCCATCAAGGTCCTCCATCGTTGATGTGGCTTTATCATCACTGCGCACCAGCAGTACACACGGCACCTCCACATAGGAGTTGGTGTATATAAGATAATCCTCGCGGTCCTTGATAATGGTCAGCGCGGTAATGGCGTCGCCCTCGCCCGTACGGAGCATGTTGAGGACGGTGTTCCAATCCGGGTGGGTCTTGTACGAAAACTTGACGCCCAGCTTCTCCTCCACAAGGTGCAGGTAGTCCGCGCCAAGCCCGGTAAAGCGGCCCTCCTCGTCGGAGAATTCAAACGGCGGAAATTGCTGGTCGTAGACAAAGACGACATCCGCGGCGTTTTTCCACAGCCAGTCGCGCTCCTCCTCGGTGAGGGGCGTCACAAGGCCGTTGGCTCTGGCCCCATGCCCCACAAGGCATAGCAGCACAACCAGAATCATCTGGAAAAATCGCCTACTCTGCATGAACAGACCCCAGCTTGATGGTGGGACGCATACCGCAACTCAGGAAAAGACGAATCAGACCCGCCCGTCGCGCTTTATGCCAGACGCCCCAGCGGTCCCGCCAAAATGACGGAACTTCCTTCCTATTGAATCCCACAAAACGCGCGGGATTGTCCACTCTGCGCGCAGAAAACTCCGCCGCGCGCCCGCCCTGCCCCAACATTCTACGCCGCGCCGGGGCCGCGCCTACGCGCCGGCGCAACCTACCGTTACTCTGGCACTCCTGCGCTTTAGCGCGCGCGGCGGGGCCTGCGCCCACGCACAAGCTGGGGCCAACACCTGCGCGAGTCTGCATTTCGCCGCTTGACAACGTTGAAGGGAGCTTCGTATAGCTTTAAATCATTGAAATTTCTTATCCGCGGACCTGTTTCCGGGTTCTGCGGTGCGCTCTAGCGCTGCGGTCACCCGGAATTAATACACAGCCAAGGGAGAGACCAATGTCGGATGCGCTCAAGACCCAACGGACCTACGCACTTGTAGGACACGGCGGCTGCGGAAAGACCTCGGTCGCCGAAATGCTGCTGCTCCAGACCGGCGTCATCAACCGACTCGGCAGGATTGAGGAAGGCACCACCGTCCTCGATACCGAACCCGAGGAAATCAAACGCCGTGGGTCCATTCAGCCGGGCTTTGCCTCGTACGAGTGGAACAAGAACACCCACTTTCTCATCGACACTCCCGGCGACAACAACTTCGTCGGCGACATCGCCTACCTCCTCACCGCTGCGGACGGCGTCATCTTCACCATCGATGCCGTGGACGGCGCCAAGCCCCTGACCAAACGCCTGTGGGGCGAAGTCCGCAAGGCAGACCTCCCCGCCATCATCTTCATCAATAAGATGGACCGCGACCGCGCCGACTTTGACATGGCCTTCGACAGCATCTCCTCCATGCTCGATACCAAGCCCGTTCTGCTCTACATGCCCATCGGCCAGCAGGAAGACTTCCGCGGTGTAGCGGACATTCTGGCGAACACGGCCTATATCTACAACGAAGACGGCTCCTTTACCGAAACAGCCGTCCCCGGCGACATAGCCTCCGACGTTGAAACCCTGCGCGAAACCATGATCGAAAACATCGCCGAGAGCGATGAAGAGCTCATGGAAAAATACCTTGAGGAAGGCGAGCTCTCCGACGACGACATCGCCATCGGCCTGCGCAAGGGCGTCCGCTCCGGCGAGCTGACCCCCGTGGCCTGCGGCTCCGCCCTGCAAAACCGCGGCAGCAACATGCTGCTCAACCTCACGCAGAACCTGTTCCCCTCTCCCCTGGAACGCTCCCCTTGGCCCGGTGAAGACGGCGAGCAGCGTAAGTCCAGCCCGGACGCCCCCTTCTCCGCCTTTGTCTTCAAGACCATTGCCGATCCCTTTGCCGGACAACTGTCCGTCATGCGCATCCTCTCCGGCACTCTTGCCGGCGACACACAGGTGCTCAACACCAGCACAGGCGACAAGGAACGCATCGGCCATCTGCTGCAGATTGAGGGCAAAACCCAAAAACCCCTCAAAGGCGAGGCCGGTCCCGGCGCCATTGTGGCCGTGGCCAAGCTCAAAAACGTACACACCGGCAACACCCTGTGCGACGAGAAGGCCCAGTTCACCTTTGCCGCCCCGGCGCTGCCCCCGGCGCTTATCTCCTACGCCCTCGCCCCCGAGGAAAAGGGCGAGGAAGACAAAGTCTACTCCGCCGTGCACAAGCTGCTGGAGGAGGACTTCTGCCTCAAGCTCACGCGTGATGCGGAAACCGGAGACATTCTGCTCTCCGGCATGGGCCAACTGCACATTGAAATCGCCGTGGAGCGCGCCAAGCGCCGCTTCAAGACCAATATCCTGCTCAAAACGCCCAAGGTGCCCTACCGCGAAACCTTCAAGGGCAAGGCCGACGTACAGGGCCGCCACAAAAAGCAGTCCGGCGGCCGTGGCCAGTTCGGCGACTGCCTCATCAGGCTGGAGCCCATGCAGCGCGGCGAGGGCTATGAATTCGTTGACGAAATCGTCGGCGGCGCCATTCCGCGCCAGTACATCCCCGCCGTGGACAAGGGCATTCAGGAGGCCGCCGCGCGCGGCGTTCTGGCTGGATACCCGGTGGTGGACTTTAAGGTGCACCTCTACGACGGCTCGTACCACTCCGTGGACTCCTCGGAGATGGCGTTTAAGATTGCCGGCTCCCTCGCCTTCAAAAAGGCGGCAGAGCAGGCCAAGCCCATCCTGCTGGAGCCTGTGGTCCTCGTCTCCGTCTTTGTGCCCGACGACTTTATGGGCGACGTTATTGGCGACCTGTCCAGCCGCCGCGGCAAGGTCCTTGGGTCCGATTCGCAGGGCGGCGTGACGGAAATCCGCGCCCATGTGCCCATGGAGGAAGTGCTCCAGTACGCGCCGGACCTGCGCTCCATGACGGGCGGTCAGGGCACATTTACCATGGAGTTTGACCACTACGAGGAAGCGCCGCCGCAGGTGGTGGACAAAGTTGTGGCCAAGGCCGCAGAACCCGCCCATGCCTAGGGCGCATCCCTCTTCCGGCGAGGCATGGCCCCGCCACCACTGCGCTGGCGGCCCGTGCGCCCCGCGCCACACATTCCTGTCACCACAGCCGCCCCTGCATGCGCAGGGGCGGCGTTTTTCGTCCTTTGGTCGGCATTGCGCCGATTTTTCCGCGCCCGAGTGTCGGCTCGGGGACAGCGAAGGCAGGCAATCTGCGCCTTGTTTGTCGTCCGTATTTCCAGTACATTGCCCCCGCCGGGGTCATATTTGCAGACGCCCGGACACGATAACAAGGACATCGCACCACAACATGCTTAGAACCATATTCTTTTATTCCACGTACCTGCCGCTGACGGCAGTGCTTACCATTTTGGCCATTACCATCCCCAAGACCGCCCGCTGGTGCGCCCAATTCTGGAGCGCCTGCGCCGTACGCTTTGCTGGCATCCGCGTGGAGGCGGACCTGGGGAATCTGGACCCAAGCCAGAACTATATCTTTATGGCCAACCACCAAAGTCAGTTGGACATTCCGCTTTTGTACACATCGCTTCGCCACTGGTGCATCGGCTTTGTGGCCAAGCAGTCGCTTTTTGACATTCCCCTGTTCGGCAACGCCATGCGCAACGCCGGGACCATTCCCATCGACCGCACCAACCGCCGCCGCGCCATGAAAAGCGTGGAGAAAGCGGTGGAGGAAGTCCGCGCCGGGCAGAACATTGTCATCTTTCCCGAAGGCACACGCGCCTCGGATTTTTCCTCGCTGCAACCCTTCAAGGTCGGCGGCATGATTATCGCGCTCAAAACGGGACTTCCGGTGGTCCCGCTCGTTATCACCGGTTCCGGCGAGACCCTGCCCAAAAACCGCATCCGCTTCGGCGAGAACCGCACCATACGGGTCAAGGCTCTGCCCCCAATTACCACACAGGGGCGCTACACGCTCAAAGAGCGCGAACTCTTCAAGGACGACCTGTACCGCGCCATGAACGCGGCCTACATGGAGCAGCATAATGGCTGAACACAACGTCACCCTGACCCCGCTTGGCGGTCTGGGCGAGATTGGCATGAACTGTATGGTCATGGAGACGGACGACTCCATGATCCTCATCGACTGCGGCCTGATGTTTCCGGAGGACTACCTCTTCGGCATTGACGTGGTCATCCCCCGGTTCGACTACCTCATTCAAAACAAGGACCGCCTCAAAGGCATCATCCTGACCCACGGACACGAGGACCACATCGGCGCGTTGCCGTGGCTGCTCCAGAATGTCCATGCCCCGGTGTTCGGTTCGGAATTCACCATCGCCCTTGTGCAGAGCAAACTGCGCGAACATGACCTGCTGGACGACGCGGACCTGCGCACCGTCAACGGGCACGACCGCATTGAGCTTGGCGACTTTGGCGTCACGTTCTTCCCCGTGTGCCACTCCATCGTGGGCGGCTTCGGCATGGGCATCGAGTCCCCGGCCGGACGCATCGTCCACACCGGCGACTTTAAGATTGACCGCAATCCCCTTGGCGGCGTGGCCACGGACCTTGACGGCTTTAAGCACTTTGCCGACGAGGGGCAGGTCCAACTCATGCTGTCCGACTCCACCAACGTGGAACGCGACGGATTCGCCCTCACCGAGCGCGAAATCAAAAGCTCCCTGCACGACATTTTTGACGGGCACGACGGACGCATCATCGTCACGCTCTTCTCCAGCCACATCCAGCGCATGCAGGAAGTCTTTGACCTTGCCGCCCAGTTCGGACGCAAGGTGGCCGTCAACGGCCGCAGCCTGCTGCGCAACATCGACCTTGCGCGCGAGCTGGACTACCTGCGCGTGAAAAGCGACACCATCATCGACATGGAGGACATCCCCTCCTATCCGGATTCGGAAATCGTTCTGCTGGTGACGGGTTCGCAGGGCGAGCCGCTGGCGTCGCTCTCACGCATCGCCTCGGGCGAGCACCGGCAGCTCTCCATCCGCGAGGGCGACCTTGTGCTCATGTCCTCGCGCTTCATTCCCGGCAACGTGCGCGCCATCACCAAGGTCATCAACAACCTCTACCGCCTCGGGGCGGAGGTGCTGTACGAGCGCGTGCAGGGCATCCACGCATCGGGCCACGCCCACCGCGAGGAACTGAAAATCATGCTGGAGACCGTGCGGCCCAAGTTCTTTGTGCCCGTGCACGGCGAGTACCGCCATCTGGTCAAGCACTCCCGCCTTGCGCGCGAATGCGGCGTTGCGCCGGAGCGCGCCCTTGTGCTGGAGAACGGCGACCCGCTCACCCTGCTGGCTGACGGCGGCATCCGTCTGGAAGACAGCGTGCCCGTGGACCAGATTCTGGTGGACGGCAAAGGCGTTGGCGACGTGGGCCAAACCGTGCTGAAGGAGCGCCAGCTCCTCGGCGGCGAGGGCATGGTCATCGTCACTCTGGTGGTGGACGATGAAACCGGCGAAATTCTCGTCGGCCCGGACATTTCGTCCAAGGGTTTTGTGTTCGAGCAGCAATACAGCCACCTGCTGGAAGACGCCAAATGCATCGTGCTGGATATTTTCGAGAACATCCCCCCCGGCGAGACGGGCAAGCTCAAGGAGCGCATCCGCTCCTCCCTGCGCCGCTTCTTCCGCCGCGTCATCGACCGCGACCCCGTGGTCATGCCGCTGGTGATGCAGATTTAGCGCCGCGCCAGAGCGCACACATTCAAGCGGGCCGCCTTCCTCTCGGAAAGCGGCCCGCTTTTTGTTCCACCGACAGGGCACCACTCAACCCGTCAGCAGAAACATCCGAATCACCCAAATGCCGGTGAAAATCTGCCAAATGGCCAGCGCCAGCAAGAGGGCGTTGTTCGCGCCGTGAACAAGGGGGAGCACCGTGCGGCGTTTGCGCTTTCTGTCCAGCACCTCGCCCGTGAAATAGCCGGTCACAAGCAGCGGCAGCATGATGAGCCCCACCACAAAGTGCGTACCCGTCAGGTCAGACGTCCCCCACTTGTAGCGCGTGATGCCCGCGCCCCACACAAAGGCGACAAACCAAACGATGATGACAACCCGCCCCCAGAACACATGCCGCTTCCAGTCGAACCGCGTGCGCTTTTTGAGGTGCGACATCATAAAGCGCTTGATGCCCAGCACCAGCACATACACGGCCAGAAGCGTGCACAGGAATTGCACGATGGGATGGACCCAAAGCATACGTTCCCCCTTTGCGTTCAGCGTGGTCTACAGGCCGAGCAGCAACGCTGCGAAAAGAAGCGGCATGGACGCATTCAGCCACGCCATGGCGCGGCGGGAGCGTCCCCACACGCCGCAAAGCCCAACTCCTGCCCCGGTCACGGCGCAGATGCCCAGCATCCACGGCGCAGCCTCCGGAGCGCCCACAAAAACCGGCAGTGTCAACGCGGTGGTAAAGTACGCCACCACCCACAAATACATCAGCGGCCGGTACACGGCCACAGGCAGGCGCACAGGCGGCAAAGGCAGCCGCGCCGCTGCGTAGTCCGCGTGGTGCAGTTCCGCCAGCATCCAAAAATGCGGCACCTGCCACAAGTACACCACCACACACACGGCAAGGATTCCCGGCGCATCAGGCGCGCCACCAGCCGCCAGCCAGCCCACGTAGGGCGGCATGGCTCCGGGAACGCCGCCCACCAGCACGGCTAGGCCCGTGAGGCGCTTCAGCGGGGTATACAGCCCGTTGTACAGGGCCACCACCCCCACGCCAGCAAGGACCAGCGCCCCGGCCCCGCGCGGCCCCGCTCCCAAGAAGCCTGCCGCGGCGTACAGCGCCAGGCCAACCGCCATAAGCGCCACCGCCCACAGCGTGGCAAGGCTGGGCGACATGCGGCCAGCGGGTACAGGTCGCGACGCCGTGCGCCGCATGCGCGCGTCCAGTACGCGCTCCTGCACCTGATTCAGCGCCGAGCATCCCCCGCACAGGGCAAAGGACCCGGCGCACACGGCAAGACCAGCCCCAAGGGGCGCGCCGCCCTCCCAGCCAAGCAAAAAGCCAAACAGCGCGGCGCCAGCAACCATGGCACTGATGCGCGGGCGCGCCAGCGCCACACACGCCGAGGCCCAGCCGCCGGTGCTCATCCGCCCGCCTTGCTCAGGCTTTTCAACCAGTCCACCAGCGCGCTGAGGTCATCCTCGCTCAGGTGCCCATAGGGGGGCATGATGGGCTGGTAGCCCTTGGAAATCACCGCCTCCGGCTCAAGGATGGCCTCGCGCAGATAGGCTTCGTCCGCCGTGGCCTGCTCCTCCACACCATCGCGCAGGACCGCAACGGTGCTGCCGTACAGATTCTTAAAGGTCGGCCCGGCAATTTCGGAACCGTCCGTGGAGTGGCAACTCAGGCACCCTTCGCCCTCGGCCACACTGCGGCCCATGGGCATGGTCATGGCTCCCTGGTTCGCCATCCAGTTGACCATCTCCAGCAGGTCCTCCTCAGGGATCACGCCGTCATAGCCGGGCATCATGGCCTGATAGCCCTTCACCACCTCGGCATTGGGGTCCAGCAGGGCGCGGCGCAGATAGGGCTTGTCCGCCACCACTTCGGCCTCCGTGCCGTCGGCCTTCACCACCTGCCGCGTGGTGCCGTAGATATTCTTCAGCGTTGGGCCAACGCCGTCGCTGCCATCCAGCGAGTGGCAACTGACGCACCCGTATTCCTCAAGAAGCGCCTTCCCCTTGTCCGCGGCCTTGGTATCGGTTTCACCCGTGTACCACGCCCCGAACTCTTCATCCGACACCACGCGCACCACGCTCAGCATATTGGCGTGCTTCAGCCCGCAGTACTCCGCGCACAGGATGTCATAGTCCCCGGCCTCCTCGGGCCGAAACCACGCGTAGGTGTTCATGCCGGGAACCGTGTCGCGCTTGATGCGAAACGCCGGAACGTAAAAGCTGTGCAGCACGTCCGTGGATGTCATGGTCAACTTCACCGGGGTGTCTACGGGCACGTACAGCACGTTGCTGCGGCGGCCGTTGTCGTAAATGAACGCCCACGACCACATGCGCCCCTCCACCCGCACCTCCAGGGCGCCCTCGGGCGCGGACTGCAAGGCCTTGAAGCTGTCCCACCCGAACCAAAACATGCCAAGGGCAAGGATGGTGGGGATGAGCGTCCACATCACCTCCAGCCACACGCTTTCGCGCACGTTTTCGGCCTCGGGATGGCGGGTATGATGATACCGCCACAAGAACCAAAGCATCAGCCCCGTCACCAGCGCCAGTACGGCCACGGAAATGACGAAGATGATGAGAAAGGCAAAATCAACCTTTGCCGCTGCGTCCACAATCGGATTCATGGCAGCCTACCTGTATGCTGTGTCGAAGAACGTCAACCCGATGAATATCGCCAAAATAACAAACGTCGTAATGACCATGATGTGAAAGGTCCTGTTCTCGTAGCGCAGATGCATGAAGATGAGCACCACAAGAAGCGCCTTGCTGGTGGCAATGGTCAGCGCGATGACGACATTCAAAAACCCAAAATTGATTTCCGCGGCTCCCACAGTGACGACGGTCAGCACCAGAAGCGCCGCCCATATGCCCACAAGCAGCCGGTACGACAGGATATGATGATCGCCATTTTCCGAGTGCATAGCGCGTCTCCCGTCCTTAAGTGACAAGATAGAAAAGCGGGAACAGATAAATCCACACAAGGTCCACCAGATGCCAATACAGCCCGGCATTCTCCAGGGTGACGAAGTCGTCCCCGGTGACCTTGCCCACATGCACCAGCCACATCACCCAGCCAATGACGCACATGCCGATGATCACATGCAGGCCGTGCAGCCCCGTCATGGTATAGTACATGGCGTAAAAAACGGCCTTGCCGTGCTCCATGTCCGTCATCAGGTCCGAGCCGGGATAGATGCCGTGGTGGATCTTGGCGCTCCACTCAAAGTACTTGTTGACGAGGAACACCCCGGCAAAGCCCACGGTCAGCCCAAGGAAGAGCATGGTCCGCTTCATGTCATGGTACTGAATGGCGGACACGGCCAGCGCCATGGTCAGGCTGCTGGTGATAAGCACCACGGTATTCGCCGCGCCAAAGGGCACGCTCAGCGTCAGGCTTCCGGCATGAAACCCCACGGGATAGCGCGCCAAATACACGGCAAACAGCACAAACAGCCCGCCAAAGAGCAATATCTCCGTGAACAGGAACAGCCACATTCCCATCTTCGCGCCGGTGTAGTCCTTCAAGGCCTCATGCGTCATCAGCCTTCACCCCCGAGAAGTCGTACGGTCCGCGGTCCACGGCGGGAACCGACGGGAAGTTGTGGTGCGGCGGCGGAGACGGCAACGTCCACTCCAGCGTGGCGCCGCCCCATGGATTTTTGCCGACCTTCGGCCCGTGACGCATACCCTGCCACAGATTCCAAAACATCAACGCCAAGGCCACGGCAGTAATCCACGAGCCAATGGTGGAGACAAAGTGCATGTCCGTATACTGGGGCAGATAGTCGTAGTAGCGCCGCGGCATGCCCTCCATCCCCAACACCAGCATGGGCATGTACAGCACGTTCATCCCCAGCAGCAGGAGCAGCGCGCTGATATTGGCCCGCCGCATGTTGTAGGAGCGGCCAAAAACCTTGGGCAGCCAAAAATGCATGGCCCCAAACAGCCCAAACCCTGTGCCGCCAAAGATCACATAATGGAAGTGCCCCACCACAAAGTAGGTGTCGTGCACATGCACGTCCGTCCCGGCGCTGCCCAGCACCAGCCCGGTCAGCCCGCCGATGGAAAACAGGAAAATGAAACACATGGCAAAGGTCATGGGCGGGTCCAGCCGTATGGCTCCCTTATACAGGGTGGCCACCCAGTTGAAGACCTTCACCGCCGAGGGGATAGCCACCACAAAGGTGAGCAGGGAGAAGATGAGCACCGCCGTGTCGCTCATGCCGCTGGTAAACATGTGGTGCGCCCACACCAGCGACCCGGCAAAGGCAATGGCAAGGCTGGAGACCGCAATGGTCTTGTAGCCAAAGATGTTCTTGCGCGCGAACACCGGGATAATCTCGGACACCACGCCCATGGCGGGCAGCACCATGATGTACACCGCCGGGTGGGAATAAATCCAAAACAGGTGCTGATACAAAATGGGGTCGCCGCCGCGCGCGGGGTCAAAAATGCCCATGCCCAGCACGCGCTCCGCCGCGATGAGCAGCAGCGTGATGCCAAGAATGGGCGTTGCCAGCACCTGAATCCACGCCGTGGAGTACAGCGTCCACACAAACAGCGGCAGGCGCGAAAACGTCATGCCCGGTGCGCGCAGGCGATGGATGGTGACAATAAAATTCAGCCCCGTCAGGATGGACGAGAACCCGAGGATGAACACCCCGGTTACGGCAAGCCCCACATTGGTCGTGGTCTGCGTGGAGAACGGTACATAGAAGGTCCACCCCGTATCGGGCGGTCCGTCGCCGCTAAACAGCGCGGTAATGGCAAACGCCGCGCCAATGATATACAGCCACCACGAAAAATTGTTCAGCCGCGGAAAGGCCACATCCTCCGCCCCAAGGTGCAGGGGCAGAATAATATTGCCGAAAGCCGCGGGCACGCTGGGGATGACCACCAAAAAAATCATCACCACGCCATGCAGGGTAAACACGGCGTTGTACGTCTGCGGGCCCATGATGGTCTCGCCCGGAGCAATAAGCTCCAGCCGGATGGCAAGGCCCAGCACAACGCCCACGATAAACATGGCGAGGATGCATCCCAGATAGAGCAGTCCAATCCGCTTGTGGTCCGTGGAGAATATCCACGACCGGATGAGGCCGCTGCCTTCAACCGGATTCAGAAATCCCGGACCATAGACCTCGGTCGCGCACATGCCTCTTCTCCTCGCACGGTTGGCGGATGCCCGCGAAGGGGCGCATCCATGCATTCAACACGAACGGAAACAGCTGGCAGGCCGTGGCCCACAGGCGGCGCTAGTCGCGCTTTTTGCGCCCGGATACCAGCAGTATGACAAAAAGAATCACGGCAAACCCAAGGATGGAGAACCCAGCAACGCGCATGGTGTCGAACACATAGCGCCGCCCCTCGGGGTCGTAGTCGAAGCAGAAGGACAACAGGCGCTTGACGGATACGCCAACCTTGCCCTGCGCCGCCTCCGTGGCGGCCATGGTGACATCAAAGGGGAGAAAATCCGTGCCGTAGAGATACCGGACGATCTTGCCGTCCGGGGCCACGGCCACCACCACCGCCGCATGCACAAAGGCATTCTCCACCCGGTGAAAGCGGAAGCCAATGGCCTGCATGGCGCGGTCGATGTTTTCCTTATCGCCGGTCAGGTACAGCCAGTGCTCCGGCGGAAACTCGCCCTGCATGGACGCCATATAGTTGCGCTTTTTGCTGGCGGCCACCTTGGGCGTGTCGTACTCGTCAAAGCTGATGGCCACCACGCGCAGTTCCTGTCCCGGCGTCAAGGCCACATCCGGCAGAATGCGCGCAAAGGACGACAGCATCAGGTTACACACGCTGGGGCAGGTGTAGTACACGGGCATAATGATGGACGGCGCGGTCAGCACGTCGCGCAGGTCCACCTCGTGGCCGTTGGAATCCTTGAGCGTAATGCCGCGCGGGATGTACTCGCCCAGCTTTTCGTCCACGCCGACGTCCATGTCCGGAACGGCTTCGCCCTCGGCCATAACCTCCTGCATCATGGCCTCATGGTCATGCCCCGGCATGTCGGCCATATCTCCGGTCATATTGGCGTGCATGTCCGACGCATTCCCTGCGGGCATCGTATGCCCGTCGTGCTCACCGGCAGGCATGCTCTGGTGGTCTGGAGCGTGGCCGCCCATGGGCTGGCCGGACGCCCCATCCATCATGTGTTCCCCGCCGTCATGGGCGGGCGCGCCGGTCATGCCGTCATGGCTCCCGGACATATCCTCAGCCGCGTGCCCATCCGCGCCGTGGTCCATGCCGCCATGGTCCGTGGCAACGGCAGGCGCGGCGGCGAGGCACACGCACACCGCCGCCGCAGCGCAAATCCGCATGAAGACGTGCATCAGAACTCCGCCATGTATTCCGCAACCTCGCGGATTTCTTCCGGAGAGAGCTTCTTGAGCATATTGACCATGATGACCTTCTTGGAGCCACCATAGGAGCCATCCACATACCCGTGCATCTTCTTTTCCAGCTCATCGGCGGACTGGCCCTTCACGGGCGGGCTGGCGCCAAGGGCGGCCTTGGAGCCGTCCACGCCGTGGCACCCGATGCACTTGGCATACACGCTGCGGCCATCAGCCTGCGCCGTGGCAAAAGCGCCCATCACCAACACAAGGAAAAGAACCCCAACACACGTCAGATACCGCATTATTTCCTCCAAACGTTGTTCCAAAAAACTTGAGTGCATAGCAAAAGTCACCATAGCATAGGCAATATCACGTTTCAGCAAAAAATCCCTTTTCCGGCGTCCGGCGCCCCCCCCCGCCGCCATTCAGCGGATGACAGAAACGGCCCCAACCGCGACGCAGGAGCCGCCCAACATCCCGTCATGCTTTGACAAAGCCTTCCACCCGTGCCTAGGGTTTCAAGAACACCTCTACCACCCACCATGACGGGAGGCCCGCATGAAAATAGCGATTGCTGGCAAAGGCGGCGTAGGCAAATCCACTGCGACGGTGTGGCTTGGAGACTGGCTTGCCAGACAGGGCAAAGAGGTCCTGCTGGTGGACGCCAACCGTCCGCTCCTGTTGCGGCGCCTCAGCCGCCCCCTTCCCCGTGTGCATGGCGCAGAGCCGCAGCGGCCTCGCCTTGTCGTTGAGCCAGTCACTCCCGAATGGGATGCCCTCCGCGCCCCTTCCCAAGAACGCGTTGTGCTGCTGGACCTTCCCGGCGGCGTCAGCGGCCTGAGCGCCGAGCGCTGCGCCCTGCTGGACGCCCTGCTCATCCTCACCGAACCATCACGCGTCAGCCTCTGCATTGCCGAACACATCGCCCGCTTTGCGGCGCAATACGGCCTTAGCGACGCTGTCCTCGCCGTGAACCGCGCCGCGCCCGGCACCGTGCTGCCCGCGCAGCCGGATTTGCCGGAACTCCCCCCGTGCGTCGGCACATTTCCGGTTCTGGATTCCCTCACGAGCCGCCAGTTCGACACCATGTCCGTCCTTTGCCTGCCCGAGCAACGCCTGCTGGACAGCATCTGCTCGCGCATTATGGCCGCGCTGCGCCACAGCCGCGAACCCATCGCGGAGAACGCGCCACTGCCCGGCACCTAACAGCCGCACAACGCAAAACAGCCCCCATGACCTTGGCCATGGGGGCTGCTGCGTACTGCTTACGCGGGGCTATCAGCCCTGCGTGCTGTCGTTTTTCAAGTCCTGAATAAGGGACGCGAGCTGTGAGGACTGCTGCGCCATCTCGCGCAGGGCGATCACCGTTTCCTCAATGCTTTGAGCGGTGTCCTGCGCAATCTGGTGCACCTCTTCGATGGAGCGGTTGATTTCCTCGCTGGCCGAGGACTGCTGCTCCGCCGCTGTGGCGATGCTCTGAATCTGCTCCGCGGAGCGCTCCGCACCGTCCACAATGGTGCCCAGCACCTCGCCGGATTCATTGGCGAAGGTGACGGCTGTGTTGATGTCCTTTTCCGCATTGTCCATGGACGTGACATTGCTGTCCGCCACCTTCTGGATGGACGAAATGGTCGCGCCCACTTCCTTGGTGGCGTTCATGGTCTTTTCGGCCAGCTTGCGGACCTCGTCGGCAACTACGGCAAAGCCGCGCCCCGCATCGCCCGCGCGCGCCGCCTCAATGGCCGCGTTAAGCGCCAGCAGGTTGGTCTGGTCCGCAATGTCCTCAATAACGTTCATGATGCTGCCAATGGAACGCGCCTGCTGGTCAAGGTCGTTCATGGCCACGCGCAGGGCCTCGGTCTGCCGTTTGCTGGTCGCCATGGCGTCAATGGCACTGGTCACCACGGCCTGTCCCTTTCTGGCCTGCTCACGGGCCTGCTTGCCTTGATCCGCCGCGAAGCCCGCATTCTGGGCGACTTCCAGCACCGTGGCGTTCATCTCCTCCATAGCCGTGGCCGTGGCCTGAATGCGGCTTTTCTGCACGTCGGTGCCCTTGCGGACTTCCTCGGACTGCGCGGAGATTTCCTCCATGGCGGTGGAGATGCGCTCCACAACCTGCTCCAACTGGCTTGCGGCCTGCATCATGCCTTCGGACTTGGCGCTTTCAGCCTTTTTGCGGGCTTCTTCGGCCTCCAGCATGGCCTTTTCCGCCTGCGCCGACTTCTCGCGCGCCACATTCATCTGGCGCTCAATGTCCGCAATGTTCTGCTGCATCTTTGTCGCCATGGCGTTCACGGCGCTCTGCATCTGGCCCACCTCGCAATCCGTTGCGGCGTCAAGGCGGGTGGACAGGTCGCCCTCGGCAATGCGGTTGACGGCGGTTGCCGTATCATGCAGCGGACGCGCAAGGCGTCCGGCCAGCAGCCACAGCACCACCAGCGCAAGGGCAAGGCATCCGCCGCCAATGAGCGTGGTCTTGAGGGCCATGGCATTGGCCTCGGCGTAGACGCTGGCTTCATCAATGGCGACGCCAACGGTCCAGTACGAGCCGGTTTTGCCCATCTCCACGGGGACATAGATGTGCAGCTTGCCGCCCCGGAAGAAATGCACCGTCTCGCCCGCGTGGGTCTGCTTGAGAATGGCGCTTCCACGCTCCTCAACATCGGCAAAATTTCTGCCGATGACGCCGGTCTGCCCCGTCCGCCCGGACACAAGGCCCGTATGCGTCACAAAGGTCACATCGGCCTTCTGCCCAAAGATGGCAATGGAGTTGGCCAGCTCCTGCAGAAAGTTGGCCGTCACATCCACACCCGCTACGCCAATGGTCCGGCCATTGACGCTGATGGGCGCGGCGATGGTCACAATGGTTGTGGTTTGCCCGTTCACCGTGGCGCGCACAGGATTGACAATGGTCTCCGCCGCGCGCCTGCGCGTGACGGTGTACCATCTGGCGCGCTCCAAATCGCCCTTAATGGGCGCAAGGTGCACGCCGCCGGAGCGCGTCCAATACGGGGCAAATCGCCCGCCGGGCTGCGTTCCGGGCGCATCCGCCGTGGCGTCCATGCCGTCGAAGGCATCTGGCTCCCACGCCGAGCGTACGCCCATGAGTTCATCGTTTCGAACAAGCAGCTCACGCTGCATGCTCACCACCTGCCCGCGCAGGGGGTGGCCTTCCGGAGAGCTGGTGTAGCCTTGCAGCATCTGGGCGAGCCCGCGCGCAAGGTCCAGTCCCGTATCAATGCGTCCCTTGATGCCAAGCGCCTCAATATACGCCTCTTTGGACGCCGTGTGGATGGCGTTTTCAAGCGCCATGCCCCGCGACATAGACGTCGCGTAGGCAATGACCGCAATGAGGGAAGCAATCATGCAAAGGCCGGAGAAGAAGAGGATCTTAGCCTTGATAGAATGAAACGAAAACACGCTGTCCTCCTAGGGAACTGCGGATTTCACCGCGCAGTGAGTCCACCGCCCGTGGCGGGGACGCGCGCAAGTACAAGCGCCGCGCAGACGCGACGCTTTGGCTGGTGTGGGCTGCCCCACAATCACAGAGACCTCATGACAAACGGCAGGCATGCCCTCTGGTGGTGTACGGCTCCACCAGCATGCCCGCCATCCTCCTCCGCATTCCCTTGACTGCGCCAGCATCATCCGCCGCCGCTTCCCCTTCCCAAGTGCTGTTGGCCGTGACACCGGCCGCGTAACGGGTACGGCCCGCCACACCCCACTGCCACGTGGAACAGAAAAGCACCGCCACCACGTTTCCCTCACTGGCGACGCTCTCCCGCATACTGCATATGCCTTGGCACTATTGTGGAAGACGAAGCGCGCCGTGGCGCACCGTCAAAAGAATGGCGCAAAATCCATACGCTTTTTGCAACTGGCAAGGCCCCTCTGCCCTTCACCAGCCGCACTGCATACGGCTAACGCGTCGCGCAACATATAAAATCCTATTTCAAACCGCAAATAAAAAGCCCCGCACCTTTTGCGCGGGGCTTTTCTGTTCTGCGCCAAGCTGGGGGCGCTACTTTGTCGCGTCGTCCTTGAGTTCCTGAATCAACCCCAGCAGGTCCGAGGTCTGCTGCGCAAGCTCGCGCAGGGCCTGGCTGGATTCCTGAATATTTTCGGATGTCTCTGTCGTGATGCGGTTAATCTCCTCCATGGACTGACTAATCTCATCACTGGCAGCGGACTGCTCCTCCGCCGCCGTGGCAATGCTTTGAATCTGCCCGGCCGAGGCTTCCGTCACTTCCACAATAGCCTTGAGCGCCTTACCGGACTGGTTAGCCAAATCCACGGCCTGCTCCAAGTCCTCCGCGGCCTTTTCCATGGAGGTCACGTTGGCTCCCGCCACTTCCTGAATGGCGCGGATGGAGTCGCCAACTTCCTTGGTGGCGGTCATGGTCTTTTCCGCCAGCTTGCGGACTTCATCCGCCACCACGGCAAAGCCGCGCCCCGCCTCGCCGGCGCGGGCGGCCTCGATGGCGGCGTTCAGGGCCAACAGGTTCGTCTGGTCCGCAATGTCGTCAATCACCACCATAATCTTGCCGATGTCCTGCGCGCGTTCGTCAAGGTGCCCCATGCTCTCGCGCAGTTCCTCGGTTTGCTTTTGCGTTACGGACATGGCCTCGATGGACCGGTCCACCACCTGCGCGCCCTCAAGGGCCTGATTCTTGGCGTCCATGCCCTGCTCGGCCGCACTGCTGGCGTTTTGGGCCACTTCCAGCACGGTGGCGTTCATCTCTTCCATGGCCGTGGCCGTGGTGGCGATACGCTCGCGCTGGGTATCCGTGCCCTGCCGGATGGCGTCGGACTGGGCGGATATCTGCTCCGTGGCTGTGGAGATGCGCTCCACCACGTGCTCCAGCTTGTCCGCCGCCTGCAACATGCCCTCGGCCTTGGCGCGTTCGGCCTGCGCCTTGGCCGCGTTGGCCTCTTCCGTCGCCTTTTCCGCCTGCACGGTCTTTTCCTGCGCCAGCTTCATCTGGCTTTCAATCTCTGCGATATTCTCGCGCAGCTTGGCGGCCATCAGGTTCACCGCCCCCTGCATCACCGCGACTTCATCCGTACCGCGCGGATGCAGCTCCACATCAAGGTTGCCTTCGGCAATGCCGTTGACCACGTTCGACGTTTCAACGATGGGCCGGGCAAGGTACCCGGCGATGACCCACAACACCGCCAAGGCGGCGATCAAACACACAAAGCCGATAAGCGACGAGCTGCGCGCCATGGCATTGGCCTTGGCATAGATGAGCGACTTGGGCACCGCCACGTTGACGGCCCAGTAGCTGTCGCTGTGACCAAAGGCCATGGGCACCACAAGGTTTAGGTCGCCATCGTCAAACATATGGTACGGCTTGCCTTCGCGAACCTTCTGCATGAGCGCGTCGGCGTCCTCGGTGATACTGCTGAGCTTTTTGCCCGCCAAATCGGGCTTGCGGCTCTTAGCGGTAATCATGCCGTTGTTCGCGATAAGCGTCACGTCGGCAGGCTCGCCCAAAATATTCAGGGAGTCCGCAATATCCTGCAAAAAGTCCACACTCAGGTCCGAGCCGACAACAGCCACGGACCGGCCATTCAGCTTCACCGGAACGGCAAGGCTAACCACCATCACCTGCTTGCCGCCAATCTCATACATGGATGGCGGGAGCACGGTCTCCTCTCCGGAATTCAGCGGACCAGCGTACCATGAATTCTGCGAAGGATCTTCGTACGTGTTGCAGGGTTCCAGATGCAGGCCACCGACCTTATTCCAGTACGGAACAAAACGGCCCGTGCTGTCGTGCCCTTCATCAGCATTGACGAACTGGTCGTCCATGCCATCCAGGGCGTTTGGTTCCCACACGGTCCATACGCCGAGGACGTCGTCATACGCCCCGGCAACGTTGCGGATCATGCCATTAAGCACATCGCGCGAGGGAACAGGCCATGTTTGTTTCACGCCTTGAAACGACACCGCAAGGTCCCGCGCCGCGCCAATGGCGGCGTCGAACCGCCCCTTGATGCGCAAGGACTCAGTTGTCGCTTGATTGCGCGCCACGGTCACCGCTGTCTGCAGCGCCCTGTCCCGCGCCGTGTAGGTCATGTAGCCGATGACCACCAGAAACGACGCAACAAGGCAGGTGCCTGCCGCCATTACGATCTTGCCTTTGATTGACCCAAAACCGATCACGTTCGCCTCCTCGTTCCGATCCGCGCATGGCGGGCAGGCTGTCCACTCGTTCCGGCCCCATCCCAGCAGGTGCCTTTCACCCGTGCCGGAGCACGCGGGTGTCAAAGGCCCTCATCTTTTCCGTACATTTTGCCACCTTAATGGCAACGGGCCGACGTTTCCGGCACACCGGAAAATCCACCCAGCCCCGATATTAGCACAAAAAAAAGGACACCCCTAGGGTGTCCTTCGTTCTCTGCTGCACTTTGGCGCACTATTTTTCGCGCATGCGCCGTTCCCACTGATAGTCCGACGAGGTCACATAGTCCTCCGCACGCCTAAGGCGGCGCTCCAACCTGTCGAACTGCTCCTTCAGCCTATGCAGGGCAAGGGAGCGCGAACGGGAGTAGGAGTCGTAAAACTCGCGCTCCGTCGGTGAATTCACAGGGACCACAGGCTCCATACGCATCACCAGCGCCGCAAGGAAGTACAGAAAAACTCCGGGCCACAAGCCCGTAAACAGCACCGTCAGCACCGTGAAGAACCGCAGCCAAAAGACCGAAATATCAAAGTAATTCGCCACGCCCTGGCACACGCCAAGAAAGATGCCCCGCCGCGAGCGGTACAGTCCCCGGACCTCACGCCGTGGGCGCTCGCGCCAGCCATCCCATCCGCGCCCGGCGGAGCGGGCACCAGGGCCGCCGCCGCGGCCGCGACCTTGGCCGTTCTTATGCATTCTTGCGCGCATCGCGGTTCCCCTTACTTTGCCCCTCCTGCTCGTAGAGGAGGGTTTCCAGTACGTCCATGCGTTCCTCCAGCCGGTTGAGGCTGGCGAACATTTCCTGAATCATCCGCGTTTCGTCCACCTGCTCCTGCGGCTCACTGCGCGAAAACGCCCCGTGGAACAATTTGCCAAGGATGAAGATGATGACCAGCACCACCACAAGGGGCAAGAGGATGATCCAGAATCCGATATGATGCATTGGCGTCTATTCCTTTTCTCCCGCACCGCTCGGGCCGGGCTGTTCGTCAGTGTCCGTGCCGGACGGATGTGCGGCCTGTTTCAGCCGGGCCAATTCCGCCTCGATGCTATCGTCTTTTTCCCAAACTGCAAACTCGTCCTCAAGGGATACCTGAGCCTTGGGAATGGACAGCTCGGCTTCGGCTTCCAGCCTGTCAATGCGGCTCTCGAACTTGTCAAAGCGGACCATGGTGTCCTGCTTATTGGCGCGGTCCAGCGTATGCCCCGTGCGCTTGCGCTCCGTGGCGCGCTGGTGGCGCTGCACCAGCAGGCGCTGCTTTTCGCGCGCGGCGGTCAGCTTGTCCTCCAAGCGGGAAATATCCTCGCGCGACTGGGCAACCATGGTCTCAAGGTGCGCGGCCTCATCCTCCAGCGAATCAAGGCGGCCCTGCCACAGGTTCTTTTCCTTCAAGGCCTCGCGGGCGAGGTCGTCGCGTCCCTTTTCCACGGCCATGGTGGCGCGCTGGGTCCACTTCTCCACAACGGCGCGCACTTCATCAAGCTCGCGCTGCAGCGTTGTGCGGTCCGCCATGGTCTTGGCGCACGACGACTTCAGCTCCACCAGCGTCTCCTCCATCTCCTGCACCATCAGGCGGATGAGCTTTTCCGGGTCCTCGGCGCGGTCCAGAAGCGAATTGAGATTGGAACTGACGATATCTTTAAATCTGCTGAATACACCCATGGTGTCCTCCTGTTGTGGCTTACAGTCTTGTTGCCCACCATAAAGCATTGGTCGTGCCAATCACCACACAATCCTGCAAACACCTGCAAAAACTCACTTTTCACCCTCTTGCATCCCCGCGCAATGTGCGGCACAATTGTGCAGATTTTATCTAATCGCACCATAATCTGCACAAAAGGACCACATATGGCGGCCACAGCGTCCCTTGAAATCATCGGGCAGTCCGACAGCTTTCTCGCCTTCATGGAGCAGCTTTCCCGCGCCGCGGCCGTGGACCGTCCTGTGCTCGTCGTGGGTGAGCGCGGCACAGGCAAAGAACTCGCCGCGCGGCGGCTGCATTACCTCTCCCAGCGCTGGGAGGGGCCTTTTGCCACACTCAACTGCGCCGCCCTTGCGCCGTCGCTTTTGGAGTCCGAACTGTTCGGGCACGAGGCCGGAGCCTTTACCGGCGCCGCCGGACGGCGCATGGGACGCTTCGAGGCCGCAGACTCCGGCACCCTCTTCCTTGACGAAATCGGCAACATGCCCCTCACCGTGCAGGAAAAGATTCTCCGCGTCGTCGAGTACGGGCAATTCGACCGCGTCGGCGGTACCGCGCCCGTGTCCGTGGACGTGCGCATCATCGGCGCAACCAACGTGGACCTGCCCACGCACGCCGCAGACGGCAAGTTCAAGCACGACCTCCTCGACCGACTCAGCTTCGAGGTGCTCACCATCCCGCCCCTGCGCGCGCGAAAGGACGATATTCCCGTCCTTGCCCAGCACTTCGCCCGGCGTATGGCTATTGAACTGCACACCGCACAGCCCGCCTTCACCACCGAAGCCATGGACGCCCTGCTCGCCCACCACTGGCCCGGAAACGTCCGCGAACTCAAAAACGCCGTGGAACGCGCCGTCTACCGCGCCGACAACGGCGTCATCCCCGGCATCACCCTCGACCCCTTCGCCTCGCCCTACAGGCCAAAGCCCCGCGCCGACGCCGCACCGCCACAAGCCCCAGTTCCCGACAACGTGCCAACACCCGGCCCCGCCACAACGCCAGACACCCTCCCCCTCAAAGAGGCCGTCCGGCACCTCGAACGCACACGCCTGCAAACAGCCCTCGCCCAATCCGCCCACAACCAACGCCGCGCCGCCGCAGCCCTTGGCCTGACCTATAACCAGTTCCGAAACCTCTACAGGAAATATAAGGACGAAATGTGAAGGGTGGGCCGAAGACAAAGCATGCCTCCGGCGACTTTAGCGCTTTGCCCGTTCGGCCTGAAAGGACGAAGGGCTTAGGGATAAAGATAGCAGAGCTGGTTAAGGAAATAATTTCCTTAACAATCCTTAGAATTTTCTGGGCGGAAGCCGCCCAGAAAATAAGAGTTGATGGTGGAACAAAGACAGTGCCGATCTTCTTTGACGTACAGGTTTGACGATGCACGAATTCAGCGTCCTCGTTTCACCGTGTCAGCCGTCAAGGCCCCCCAACCCTCTCATATGCCAACATCCAATCTCTGCGTAGCCCCCAATTTACGCCAAACGACCTCTCACCCCATCCCCCCACAGCGCCCAAACACTACCCCCCTCTTTTCAGGGCGGCTTCCGCCCTGAAAAGCCTGAGGATTCTCAAGGAAATCATTTCCTTGAGCCGCCGGAGGCCCCAAAACGACAAACAAAAAACGCAAAAAGCCCCCGCCATAACGACGGGGGCTTGCTGTCCTGTACCACCACAACCACGCGGCGCATGGGGACGCGGTTGGCTGCGCGATGCGCTAAATCCAATCGTCGTCGTCTTCGATGGGCGCGAAGCCTCGGCGCATGGTGTTTTCTGTGACGGTGTAGGGGTCCATGAACTGCACGAGGTAGTCGGGGCCACCGGCTTTGGAGCCGATGCCGGACATGTTGAAACCGCCGAAGGGCTGGCGCTCGACGAGGGAGCCGGTGCAGTTGCGGTTGAGATAGAGGTTCCCGACGGCGAATTCGCGCCGAGCTTTTTCGAGATGCTCGGGGCTGCGGCTAAAGAGTGCGCCAGTGAGGGCGAACTTGGTGGAGTTGGCCCACTCGATGGCTTGGTCGAAGTCCTTGGCCTTCATGACGGCGAGCACAGGGCCGAAGACCTCTTCCTGCGCAATGCGATGTTCTGGTGTGATGCCGTCCACGATAGTGAGGGGCACGTAGCAGCCCTCGTCCACGCTGGTGCCGGATTCGCCTTTTTCGGAGGGCATGCGGGAGAGCAAAACGTTGCCTTCCTGCCGCGCGAGTTCGATGTACTCCAGAATGGACTGCTGGGCGGCCTTGTCCACGACGGGCCCCATACTGCACGCGGGGTCTTCGGCGGAACCGAGCTTGAGGGAGCGCGCGGCCTCGACGAGACGCTGCACGAAACGGTCGTAGATGGGTTCCAACACGATGACGCGGGAACAAGCCGAGCACTTCTGCCCCTGAAAGCCAAAGGCGGAGTAGATGACGTGGGAGACGGCCTCGTCCAGTTCGGCGTCGTCGTCGATGATGCAGGCATTCTTGCCGCCCATCTCGGCGATGACCTTCTTGCACTGAATCTGGCCGGGGGCGGGCTTGGCGGCGTGC
This sequence comes from Desulfobaculum sp. SPO524, assembly GCF_044987625.1. Lineage (NCBI taxonomy): Bacteria > Pseudomonadati > Thermodesulfobacteriota > Desulfovibrionia > Desulfovibrionales > Desulfovibrionaceae > Desulfobaculum > Desulfobaculum sp. SPO524. The sequence goes on from NZ_JBJDSB010000005.1 coordinate 216,684, forward strand.
TGCATGATATGCAGACCAACCTCCATGGAACCGGTAAAGGCAATCATGCCGATGTCGGGATGCCCGACGAGATGGTCGCCCATGACGGAACTGCGGCCCGGCACGTAGTTGAAAACACCGGCGGGGATGCCTGCTTCCTTGTAAATGTCCACAAGGCCGTGCCCGATGACGGACGACAGGCCCGAGGGCTTGTAGAGCACGCAGTTGCCGGTGACGATGGCGGCGGAGGTCATGCCGACGGAAATGGCGAGGGGGAAGTTCCACGGCGCGATGACGGCGGCAATGCCCTTGGGCCGGTACTGATAATGGTTCACCTCGCCGGGGGCGCGTCCTACGCGGCGGGGCTGGCCAAGGCGCAGCATCTCGCGGGCGTAGTATTCGAGGAAATCGATGGCCTCGGTGACGTCGCCGTAGGCTTGATCCCACTGTTTGCCCACCTCAAGGACCTGGAGTGCGGAGAGGTCGAAAATGCGCTGGCGGGCGATTTGCGCGGCCTTGAAAAGATACTCCGCGCGCTCCTCGGGGGCCTTGGCGCGCCATGCGGGCAGGGCGTCCTTGGCGGCGGCGATGGCGCGGTCCACTTCGGCTGTCCCAGCCTGACAGACGTGACCGATGATTTCCGAGGTCTTGGCGGGGTTGTAGGAGTCGAGGGTTTCGCTTGTCTCGACGTCCTCGCCGCCAATGTAGAGCGGATAGGTCTGCCCGAGGTTCTCGCGGATGCGGGCCGTAGCGGCGGGGAACGCCTCGCGCGAGCCGGGGATGGTGAAATCGACGTTGGCTTCGTTGGCGAAGCGGTCGCCGTCGTCACAGGCGGGTCGCGCGGCGCAGGTTTCACGCTCGCGCTTGGCCGTGACTTCGGGGTCTTCCAGCAGCCGCTCCATCTGCGCGCCATTGGCAAAGCTCTGGCGCAGGAAGGAGTCGTTGGAGGTATTTTCCAGCAGACGGCGGACAAGATAGGCCATGCCGGGGATAAGTTCGCCGTAGGGGCAATAGAGGCGCACACGCCCGGCCACGGCAAGCAGGCCCTTTCGCACGGGTTCGGCCATGCCGTAGAGCACCTGAAATTCGTACCTGTCGTCGGCTACGCCGAGTTCCTTGGCGGTTTCCATAACGGCGGCGATGGTGCGCACGTTGTGCGAGGCACAGGCAAGGCGGCAGATGTCGCTGTTTTCAAGCACGGTGCGGGCGTTGCGCTCGTAGGCGGCGTCGGAGTCGGCCTTGATGGTGTAGACCGGCACCTCCCAGCCCTGCTGCTTGGCGCGGACGGTCTCGTAGTCCCAGTACGCGCCCTTGACCAGCCGCAGCGTGATGGGCAGCTTTTCGGTGCGCGCCCAGGCGACCATACCCGTCACATCGTCGTCGGTGCACTTGAGGTAGGTCTGCAGTACGAGGGCGAGGTGCGGATAATCGCGGAATTCCTCGCTGCTGCGCAGGCGTTTGTACACCTCGATGGTGATGTCCTTGTAGTCGAGGGATTCCATGTCGATGCACATGGCCCCGCCCATCTCTACCACGCGGCGGTAGACGGGGATAAGACGGCGCAGAATGCCGTTGACCGTACCCTCAAAATCGCGCGGCTTGGACTGGGAATAAAATGCGGTGAGTTTCACGGAGAGGTTGATGATAGGCTCGCCGCCCCAGTCCAGATCGCCGGACGCGTCACCAAGGGGGGTGAACTTCTTGCGCACCTCGGCAAGGCTCTCCAGCAGGTCCAGATGCTCCTGCATGCGGGCTTCGGATTCGGCCTCGCTGACGGTGGCTTCACCAAGGATGTCGATGGTGAAGGCGAAGCCGTCCTTGCGCAGTTTGTGCAGGTTTTTGACGGCTTCTTTGGCGTCCTGCCCGATGATGAACTGCCGCCCCATTCTCTCAATGTTCTTGGAGATGGCCTTGGCCATGAAGTTGCCGCCCAGCTTGCCCACGACGCCGGCGCCCTTGAGCCCCAGCTTCATGACCGGAGGCATGTCGCCGGACTCGGTGGCGAAGTACTCATGGATGTGCCGGTTCAGCGACTCGCTGGTGTGCAGGCAGGGCAATACGTCTACGAACCGGAACAGACTGACCTTGAAGTCCTCGTCCTTCATGCTCCAGTCCATGACCTTGCCGGTCCACCATCCCTTATTGAAGATGGACGGCGCCTCGCCGCTGATGGCCTCGAAGAACTCCTTGCCTCGTTCGATGATTTTCCGTTCCAGTTCAGGCGTACTCATCCGTGGCGCTCCTTGAGAGAAAGGTTGTGCGAGCTCCTATATGTCTTCGGGGGAACCGCCAAGGGGCAGTTCCAGAGTCTCCTTGACTGTGGTCAGTACGATGGTGGAGCGCGTATCGCGCACGGTGTCCACCTGGCCGATGCGGCGCAGCAACTGCCCAAGGGCGGCGGTATCCGCGACGCGCACCTTCAAGAGATAGCAATCGTGCCCGGCGGTATGGTGCACCTCCAGCACTTCAGGAATCTTTGCCAGCTCCTCACCCGCGCGGGTGGAGCCGACGCCCTCCTCGGAGCGGACAAAGGTGAACGCGGTAAGCCCCTGCCCGATGGCCTTGGGGTCCACGCGGGCCTCATAGCCCTGCACCACGCCGCTGGTCTCCAGCTTGCGGATGCGCTCCAGCACGGCGGAGGGTGCCATACCGATTTGCCGCGCTATTTCTGCGTTGCGAACGCGGGCGTTCTGTTGCAACGCGTTGATTATCTTAATGTCTACATCGTCGAGTTTCTTTTTTGCCATGATGTGCAGAATGAAATTCGATTCACAGCTATGTGTCAAGAATAAAATTCTTTGTGAAAAGCAGAACCCAAACAAAACGTCAGTATATGGACACCAAAACGGTCATTTATTCATGGGCCGCTCACATACATAGCGCGCCACACCATCTACCAAAAGCGCCGCGTGCGGACCATAAAGACGCAAGGCACTGCTCTGCTGCGAGAAGTTCCTTCACCCATCGCGCACAGTCCGACCCTCAAAACACACACCACCTGCAAAAGCCTGGCACTACACAAAAAAGCGGCGCCTCCCCGAAGGAAGACGCCGCATTGGCAACTGCATAAGGCCCGTGGTTAGGACACGGAACCGGGCTCGATGATGGAGCGAATGTATTGCTTCATGAGCACGCTGATGCGCTCCTCGCGCGAAAGCTCGGCGGCGAAGCGGTCGTTCTTGAACAGCCGGGCAAAAATGTCGCGCTCCATAAGGGGGTGGTCCTGCCAGCGGCGGGCAAGGCGCTGGGCATAGCCGGACACGAGGGCTTGCAGCTCCTCATTGGTCATGGCCATGTACTCCCGCACCTTGGCGGCAATGGTCGTGGGCGCGGGCAGTGCGTCGGACTCGATAATTTCGCGGAAGGCGTCGGAGAAACGGTGACAGCCCGCAATGATGTGCTTGGCGCGCACCACGTTCATCCCGGCCCAGCCCGCGCGCAGCCATTTGAAGACCATGCTGGAGGTGCCGGTGCCCGGCTCGGGATTCTCCACGTACACGGAGACGGCGGCGGAGTCGTACATATAGGTATCCATCCAGCCGATGCCGCCCTTGGTCAGGCCTTCCTCACCGGAGTAGACATAGTCCCACGTGGCGTCGTCGAGGATGCCGCCCTTTTTGCCCACGGAGGACGGACCGTCCTGCAGGGATACGGAAATAAGGGCCGCACGGCCGTCAATACTGGTCACGATAAGCAGGCGCGACAGGTCATAGCTGTAATACGCGCCGCTGAACGAATCCGGGGTGATTTGCTCAAACTCGCGCCCACGCAGCACCACGGGGGATTCCGTTTCGTCCACGGCCTCCCACAGCTTGGGGCGGTGGCGGAGCATGTCGCTGTCCGGATACCAGCTACTGACGCGCACCACAGAGGGCAGGACGACATAGGGCGGAATGTCCGGATTGTAGCCGTATTGCAAAATACGGGACAGGGGCGCGTCTATGGAACTGCGGACACAAACGCCCTGCGCGCCGTCGCGCTCGGGCAGTTCGGTTTCGTCGAAGCTTTTTTCCGTGCCGACAAAATCCAGAAGCGCCGCGGCATCCTGCTGCCGGAAGGTGGCGCTGGGATTCTTGGTCATGGCGATAAGGCGCTCCACCGTGGACACGATGGACGCAGGAACCGCTTGGCCCTTGGTCTTCATCTTAGGAGCAATCATGGACGAATTGTCGCCCGCCTGCGCACGGGAGTGCAGGCCGCTGAGCGTCAGACACGCCAGCATAACGACACTGACAACAAAAAGGCGCACAAGGGCCGCGCCCCGGTGCGAGAGGATACGTATGTTCATTCTTCTCTTAACTCGATACGCCGTGTGGCGTGTGGGTTTTGCGTCCGCGCACAGTCCGCGCGAACTGATCTCCGACATTACCTTCTCGCCTCTGTAAAGGCAAGCAGAGCGCATCTTCCCGCCCATTTTCGACTTTCCTTCCTGTGGATGTGGAATCACCAATGATGCCGCGCGCAGCACCGGCGCTACAGGCTCCCCCCTTTTCTGCGCATCGCCTTGCCATACCCCGCGTTCTCTGCGATTCTTGCAATGATCGGAGAACCTCTTCTCCGCCAGCGGTGTCCATACGCCCCGCACCGCGGCACAGCCCACACCAACACACAAACACTTCGGGTATTCCTCCATATGCAGGAGCTGGCAACACTCATCGCCGCCGACCGGGACTGGCTGTACACCCACCTCATCTCCATAGCAGATGAGCGCGGCCACCTTGCGCCGTCGCCGTCCATTGCCTCAGCCATCGGCTCCTTGCTGGACGGGTTTATCGACGTTCTTGCCCTAACGGCGGAGCGCTACGGCGACGCCCTGCCCCCGCTGGTGCGCCCCCCCGGCGAAACGAACAACGACCCCATCTCCGCTCTGGCCCGGCAGGAAGTCCGGCGCTGTCACCATTCCCAAAGCTCGCCGCGCAGCTACTTCACCCTGTGCAAATGGTTCCGGCAGTCGCTGGTGGACCTTGTGCGCCACAAATTCCCCACCCACTGCGAACCCCGCGTCCGCTACGTGCTGCGCTGTTTCGACGCCTTTGAAATCGCCCTGTGCGGCACATGGTTCGACACCGTCTACGACCCGGACAACGTCGAGGCGCAGCGCCATTACCAGCAGTTGCAGCACGAAAACGAGGAGTACATCAACCTCTTCGAGAATCTGCCCTCGCCCATTTTTCTGCTGGATGAAGCCCACCACGTCCTCAATATGAACCATGCCGCCACCCTGCTGGTGCATGAGCAGTACAACACGGAGCACGACGCCCAGCCCGATGAGGAAGACGACAGCGCCGACGCCTCCCCCCGGCTGGAAGACATCCTGCCGTGGCTGCGCGGCGCTCTGCCCGCGCCGGTCGCATCCGGTGTGTGCCGCCCATCAGCGGGCTTTTCCATCAAGCAGGGCGAGCGGTGTTTTGACATCACTTGCCTGCCCCTCGCGGACTGCCACGCCACGGAGCAAGGAAGCCGCGCCTCCTCCATCGTGGTCATTCTGGACGATGTGACGCGCTTTCGCGATGCGGAGCAATCCCTGCGGCGGTCCGAGGAGCGCTTTCGCCGCATTTTCGACAGCGCCCACGACGCCATCATCATCCATGACCTGAAGGGCCGCATTCTGGACGTGAACGAATCCATGCTCCACATGTTCAACGTCACCCACCGCGAAGCGCGGCGAATGTCCATCATTCATGACCTGTCGTCGTACGACATCCCCAAGAACCTTCTGCCGCTCATTTGGGAGAAGGCGCTGGACGGCGAGCCGCAGCTCTTTGAATGGAAAGGCCGCCGCCCCAAGGACGACAGCACCCTGGACATAGAAATCTTCCTGCGCCGCCTCAACTTCGGGGATGGAGACGTGGTGATGTCCACCATACGGGACACCACGGCCCGCAAGCGCTCCGAGCACCTGCTGCGCCAAAGCGAGGAATACCACCGCACGTTCTTCCAGAACAACCACTCCATCATGCTCATTATTTCGCCCGACACAGGCGAAATCTACGACGCCAACCCCGCCGCCTGCGACTACTACGGCTATTCCAAGGATGAACTGCTGGCCAAAAACATCACGGACATCAACATTCTGACGCGGGATGAAATCAACGCCGAAATGCAGCGCGCCAGAGACGAAGCGCGCGAGCGCTTCCACTTTCGCCACCGCCTTGCCTCGGGCGAAATCCGCGATGTGGATGTCTACTCCGGTCCCATCATGTATCAGGGCCGCGAGCTGCTCTTTTCCGTGGTGCACGACACCACGGAAAAAAACCGCATCCAGCAGGCGCTGGCCCTCAGCGAGGAAAAATTCCGGCGCATCTTTGAAAACATGCAGGACGCCTACTACCTTGGCGACCTTGAAGGCTGGCCCATCCTTATCAACAAGGCCCTGCCCACACTGCTGGGCTACACGGCCGAGGAAATCCTCGCCCTGAATGTGCAGGACATCTACGTGGACCCGGACTGCCGCAACACCCTGCACGACGAACTGCGCGAAAAGCGCGAAATCCGCCTGCGGGAACTGCCCCTGCGCCGCAAGGACGGGCAGATCATCACCGTGGAGTGCAATATGCAGATGATCTACGACCGCGGCGAGGCCGTCGCCGTGGAATCCATCTGCCGCGACATCACGGACAGAAAGCGCGCCAACGCCATCCTCAGCCAAAGCGAGGCCCGCTACCGAGGCCTCTTCGAAAACTCGCCCATTTCCCTGTGGGAGGCGGACTTCTCCCTTGTGCGCCACTATATCGACGACCTCGCCGCCAACGGCGTGGAGGACTTCGAGCGCTACTTTATGGGCAATGACGAGGCCGTGCAGCAGTGCGCCGCCCTTGTGCAACTGCTGCAGGTTAACGAGGCCACCCTGCGCCTTTTCGACGCGGACACCAAATACGACATTCTGCCGGGCCTGCAGAACATTTTTACCTCCAACAATATCGTCTCGTTCCGCCAGCAACTCATCGCGCTGGCCAAGGGCAAACTGCGCGAGACCTTTGAGGCCCCGCAGGTAACGCTGATGAGCGACACCAAATACGTCACCATCCACCTGAGCGTTGCGCCGGGCTACGAGGAATCGTGGGGCAAGGTTATTGTCTCCGTCATCGACATCACCGAGCGCCGCCGTCTGGAGGAAGAGCTCAAACGCCTTGCCACCACGGACCCGCTGACCGGAGCGGCCAACCGCCGCGCATTTTTGGACAAGGCGGAAAAGGAACTCCAGCGCTCCCGGCGCTACTCCCTGCCGCTAACCATCATGATGCTGGATATCGACCACTTTAAACGCGTCAACGATACCTACGGCCACGCGGCCGGGGACGACGTGCTGCGCTCTATGGTCGGCACCTGCAACACCATCCTGCGCGAGAACGATGTCTTTGGCCGCCTTGGCGGCGAGGAATTCGGCGCCCTGCTCATCCAGACGGACCGCGACGACGCCATGCATGTGGCCGAACGCATGCGCTCCCAGCTTGAGGCAACCACCGTGGAGACCGACGAAGGGCCTATTTCCTTCACCGTATCCATTGGCCTGCACACCGAAATCGCCGGAGCGCGGCCCCTTGAGGACATCATGGTCAAGGCCGACCGCGCCCTGTACCACGCCAAGCGCACAGGCCGGAACAAGGTGGTGGACTACACCGCCGCCATAGACGAAATCGACCCGTAGCGCGGCGCATTCTGCGCGCCATCGCCGCCCGCCCTTCGCCCATTCAAAGCTTCCCCAGTGACAAAAAAAGCCGCTCCACACACCGCTCCGGCCAGCGCGGCGTCACACCGCGCCCCGGAAGCACCCTTTTCCGCCACGCACCACTCTGCCGCGCCTTTCCTCACCAACACGCAGCCACGCAGGGCCCACGACGTGGAGCCACAGCCTTCACCCCAACGACACCCAGCACACCTCTCCGCCACCACCTGCCGCTTCTCCCCCGTCCTTCATGCCGCCCGTCGTGACGTGTTGACACCGCCGCAAAGGTGAGTATATTGCCATATAGCAATATAGCTACATGGAGATATACCTATGCAGGAATTCCTCGACGTCATGAAGGCGCTGGCCGACCCAAGCCGCGTCAAAATCATCAAGATGCTCCAGCACCGCAGCGATATGTGCGTGTGCGAACTGCGCAGCGCCCTTGGCCTTGCCCAGCCCACGGTGTCCAAGCACCTCAAGGTGCTGGAGGGCGCAGGACTGCTGACGCGCAAAAAGGACGGCCAATGGGTGAACTACGCCCTGCGCCGCGAGGCGGGCTCCTACGCGGCGGCCATGCTCGACAATCTGGACGGCTGGCTGAACGACACGCCGGACATCCGCGACGTGCTGGATAAGCTACCGCACCTCGACAGGCTGACCATCTGCGGGGCGCCCACCGGGCCAGACCCCGCAGACCCCGCCACGGCGGACACCACCAAGTAAGTGACGCGCCACCGCGTTGACCAAAGGAGCCCCCTATGAATTCCTTTGACCTCAAACCCCTTTCCAAGCAGGAGACGGTGGACGTCAGCGAACTGGGCGCCGCGCCCTGCGCGTGCCAAAGCGAGTCCGCTCCCCAGCACTTCCGCCTCTCGCATCCCCTGCTTCTGTCCCTGCTTTTGGCGGGCTGGATAGCGCTCTACATGAATCTGCCCCGGCTGGCGGATGTCATCACTTTTCAGTTCATGGGCCTTGCCGAGACCTCGCACTTTGGGCAAGCCGTCCGCTTTTTCATCTACGACGGACCAAAGGTGCTCATGCTGCTGGCTCTTGTGGTCTTTGCCGTGGGCATTGTCCGGTCCTTCGTCACCCCGGCGCTGACGCGGAAAATCCTCTCCGGGCGCGGCGAGTTTGTGGGCAACGGCCTTGCGGCCTGCCTCGGCATTGTCACGCCCTTTTGCTCCTGCTCCGCCGTACCGCTGTTTATCGGCTTCATCACCACAGGCATCCCCCTTGGTGTGACGCTGTCGTTCCTTATCGCCGCGCCCATGGTCAACGAGATTGCCCTCGTCATGCTCTACGGGCTGTTCGGCTTCAAGGTGGCCGCGCTCTACCTTGGCACCGGGCTGCTGGTGGCCATTGTGGCCGGGTGGATTATTGGCCGCCTGCGGCTGGAACACCACATTGAGGACTGGGTCAGCCTCGCCACCGCCGAAGCCGAAAAGAACCACAACCTGACGTGGCGTCAGCGCCTCGACATGGGCGCGGAGTCCGTGCGGGACATCGTGGGCAAGGTGTGGCTGTACGTCGTGATTGGCATCGCCATTGGCGCGGGCATCCACGGCTATGTGCCCGAAGGCTTCATGGCCTCGGTCATGGGCAGCGGCGCATGGTGGTCCGTCCCGGCGGCCGTCATCATGGGCGTGCCCCTCTACACCAACGCGGCGGGTATTATCCCCATCGTGTCGGCCCTGTTTGCCAAAGGCGCGGCGCTGGGCACCACGCTGGCCTTTATGATGAGCGTCATCGCCCTGTCCCTGCCGGAGATGATCATCCTGCGCAAGGTGCTAAAGCCCCGGCTTATTGCCGTGTTCGTCGGCGTTGTGGCCTCGGGCATTTTGCTGGTGGGCTTTGTGTTCAACGCCGTCATCTAACTCTTTTTCCCTCATCAACACACCAGCGCCCCGGCGGAGCATGGCTCCACCGGGGCGCTGGTGCATGCGGGCTGACCGCTACACGTCCTTGATGGTTTGGGGCACCGTTTCCGGCGGGCGGGTGCGCTTTGGTCCCTGCCACGGCGTCCCGTACAGTTCGTCGTAAAATTTCAGGGCCTCGGGGAACTCGCTGTTGCAGTTGAGCGCCTCCGCAATTTCCCGCTTGGCTTCGTCCATTTCGCCCATGTAGTGGAACGCCTTGGACAGATTATAATGGACGTTTTCGTCCTCCGGCGTCAACTCCAGAGCGCGCTGATAGGCATGCACCGCGCCGGGGTAATCCCCATTACGGCGCAGGCGGACGCCCAGCGTATTGTACGGATTGGGGGCGCGCACATCGTGCTTGAGGATGGTAATGAAGACGCTCTTGGCCTCCTCCATCCTGTCAAACTGGGCGTGCACCTCTGCCGCGCGTTGCAGGTACTTCTGGAAGCGCCGGTCATCGCCCTTGCCCCTGTAGGCCTCGGCCAACCCCTGATAGGCCTCGGCATACAGGTCATTAATCTTGATGGCCTTGTTGAAGGCGATGATGGCCTTGCCGTACTTCTGACGCAGCAAATAGTCGCAGCCCATATCATAATACTTCTGCGCCTCATCCTGCAGGGACAGAATTTCCTCAAACTCCTCAATGGCGTCGTCAAAGTCGCCTTGGTTGACCATCTCCTTGGCGGCGTTGAGCTGTTCTTCCTCAATTTCGCTAAAGCGCTGGAGCTGCTGGGCCATGACAATATGGCGCTGGAAGGTCTCGAAGGAATAGGGCCGCAGCACGTAGCCCGTGCACCCGGCGGAAATGGCGTCCAGCACCTCGTTTTTGGAATTGACGAGGGTGACCATAATGACGGGGACCTTGCGAAACTGGGCGTACTGTCGCAGGGTGCGCACAAAGCGCACGCCGTCCATGTCGCCAAGGTCCATGTCGCTGATGACAAGGTCCACCTCCGCTTCACTAAGACGGGTCAACCCCTCGCCCCCCTTGGCAAAGGCATAGATGCGCCTCGGGCGGAAGCGCTGCATGGTTTGCTTATCCCGCCGCAGGTGGTCGTCCACTGCGGACAGGATGGCAACATGACCAAGCGATGACCCCACAGGTTCTCCTCGGCTAGCCGTTCATGGTCCATGCGGTCCCAACCTGAACCTGCCTCAGCCGTAGCGGCGCTGGGGACGCGCCAGCCGCATGCCGCACAGGGGGACACTCTTTCTTTTGTAGATGGCTGGCCCGCATTTGGCAACATTTCGGGTGAGAAGATGCGGCCCCCTGCACGCTGTGGCCGGGCGCACTGCCACTGTCCACGCGCCGCGCGCCGCGTGCGCCACACGTGCAACATGTCAAAATCATGTCACTCTTTATGCCGGGCCATGGGCAGGCGACCTACCGCCCCCGCTCCGGGCGCGGCACAGGCAGATGCAAAAAAAGTGGTTCGGCATTTGCATACTTAGGGGAAACCCCGCGCCGGCGCTGGATATGGCACATCCGGCAGCGGCGGGCACGGCCCCAAAATGCGCCGTGCATCGGCTTCACCACAGGCCCGGGGCCTTGCGCCATAACGCGGCGCGGCGTATTGTACTTAGACACCGAATCTCAGCAGGCGGCGTTTTTTGCCGCCGCAAGAACCCTACAGGCGATATTATGAGCAAGATTCTCGATCAGGACGAAGTCGACGCGTTACTCCGAGGCCTTTCAGGAGGCGAAATCGAAGCGGAGGCGGAAATCCCCGAGGACGATACCGGGGTCGTCTCGTTCGACCTGGCCAATCAGGACCGAATCATCCGTGGCCGGATGCCGGTTCTGGAGATCGTGAACGACCGCTTTGCGCGGCTGTGCACCAATGCACTGGCCAACGCCATGCGCAAACGCGTGGACCTGAACCCGATCTCCATCGACATGTCGAAGTTCGGCGACTTTATGCGCTCCCTGCCGGTGCCCACGTCCATTAACATCTTCAAGATGGACCCGCTGCGCGGTAACGCGCTGCTGGTCGTGGACTCCCGGCTCGTTTTCGCCCTCGTGGAAAATTTCTTTGGCGGCGCTGGCAGCCAGCCCAAGGTGGAGGGCCGCGACTTTACGGCCATTGAACAGGCCATCGTCGACCGCGTGGTCAAAATTGCCCTCTCCAATCTGGAGGACGCATGGCGCCCGGTGCACGACGTGCACATTGAGCAGACGCGCTCCGAGATTAACCCGCAGTTTGCGGCCATTGTGCCGCCTTCGGACGTGGTTATCGTGGTCACCTTCGAGGTGGAGCTGGAGAATGCCATCGGCTCGCTTATCGTATGCCTGCCCTACGCCACGCTGGAGCCTATCCGCTCCAAGCTGCATGCCTCCTTCCAGTCCGAACGACTGGAAGTGGACCACGCGTGGATTGCCCGCTTTAAGGAGCGTCTGCTTGAAACGCCGGTGGAAATGGTCATAGAGCTGGGGCAAACCAAGATTACAGGCCGCCAGCTCCTCAACCTTGACGTGGGGGACATCCTGCTCCTGAATACGGACACGGAGGAACTCCTTACCGCCGAGGTGGAGGGCGTGAAGAAATTCTACGGCCTGCCCGGCCGGGTGAAAGGCAGCAAGGGCTTTCAGGTGGTGCGGGAAGAAGAACCCCGCTACGCCTAGCCACAGACAAAACGCATTCAGGGCGCGCGGCATATGCCGCGCGCCCTTTTTTTGCGTCGTCTGGCCGGTGCGTCACCGGGCCGGCGCGTCATCTGGACAGCACATTATCTGGCCGGCGCGTTCCGCTCCCCCGCCGCCGGGGCAACAAGGATGACAATGCGCCGGTTGCGCATTTGGTTCGCCTCAATGGCGCGGCCCTGCGCGTCGCGGTTGGGCGCCACGGGGCGCGTATCGGCAAGCCCCTTTACCTGCAACTTGTCCTTAGGAAAACCCTTGTCGATAAGGTAGCGCGCCACGGCGGACGCCCGCGCGGCGGACAGCTCCCAGTTGGACGGAAATTCCTGTGAGCGGATGGGGTTGTCGTCGGTGTGCCCCTCCACGGTCACCCGGTAAGGGATGCCCACCAGCACCGGGGCCACATTCTCCAGCGCCCGCAAGGCAAGGGGCGTGAGTTCCGCGCTGCCGGAATCAAACAGCACCGCGCCGTGCAGGTTCACGGCCACAGCGTCATCACGGCGGCTGAGTTCCACTACAGCGTTGGCCGGACCAACACGCCGGGCAAGGTCCGCATGGATTTGCCGCAGCGTGCGCAGGCGCACGCGAACCTCATCGGGCATGGTCGCTTCGCCCTCGGGCGGCGGCGCGCTCATGGCTTCGCCCAGGGAGCGCGCCACGGTTTCGTAGTGGGAGTCGTCCACCTCGCTCACGGAAACCACAAGGATGAAGAAGCACAGGATAAGGGTCATCATGTCCGCAAAGGAGAGTTCCCACCCGCCGCCCTCGGCGTTCAGGCGCTCGCGGCGGCGCGAAAAACGAATCATGACCGCTCCTTGCCCGGACGCGGCGGCGCGGCCTTGCGCTGCACGGTGATGGACCCCCAGCGCCGGGGCGGCAAGTAGGCCTTCAGCTTATCCAGCACAATGAGCGCCGGCGTGCGGTCCTTGATGAGCAAAACCCCGTCGCGGATGACGGACATGAGAATGGCCCGCTCCTCAATGCGCTTTTCCACCTTCACGGCGATGGGCAAAAACACCATGTTCGCCAGCAAAATGCCATACAGGGTGGTGGTCAGCGCCGTGGCCATGGCCGGACCGATTTCACGCAGGTCCGCGCCCATGGCCTGCATCATGCCGATAAGGCCGATGAGCGTGCCGATAATGCCAAAGGCCGGCGCAAGGCGCGACATGGTGCGGTAAATGCCAGCGGCGGACATTTCCTGCTCGTAGGCCTGCAAAATGCGGGTATCCAAAATCTCGCGGATTTCCTCGCGCGGGTAGCCGTCCACCACCATCTGCATGGCGTCCTTGAGGAATTCGTTCTCTATGCCGGGGAGCTTTTTCTCCAGCCGCATGGTCCCGCCGCGCGAGGCCACATCCGCAAAGGAATGCAGCGCGCCGATGTACTCGCCGATGGGGAGCTCTTCCCGCCCAAGGGCGATGAGAAAGATTTGCAGCACGCGCGCCACTTCCTTAAGGGGGTAGCAGATAAAGGTGGCCGCCGCCGTGCCGCCAAGGACAATAGCCAGCCCCGGCAGGTTGAGGAACACAAGGGCGCTGGCCGTGGAAAACCACGTGGCAAAGCCCAACACCGCCATGCCGATGACTATGCCGATGATGGTGGCGACGTTCACCGCCCTATCCCCTTAATGTCCTTGATGGTGTCAATAAGCTCCTCCTCAATGTCCGCCGCCTCCATCTCGTCCACGCCTTCAAGGCTTCCGGCCTGATCGCGCACCACCCCCGCTATCTTTTGGGACAGGCTGCCGTAGAGGCGCTCCTTGGCCTCCTCCCCGGCCATGGCCGCCAGCACGGCGAGCTTGTGGTACCCAAGGCGCGAAAACGCCTCCTGCAGCGTGGCGTTGTCCACGTGAACGATGTCGTCCACGGTTTCAAGGTCCTCGGGCGAGACGCGTTTGCGTTTGACGCGGCGGAAGAATTCATCGCCCATGTCCTTGGCCCATTCCTCCACCGTTGGCTTGTGGAAAAAGAACATGGTTTCGGGAATTTCCTTATAGCTCATCTTGCGGAAGATGATTTCCGGGTCCGCGTCCACACTGCGGGCAAAGTCGTACACGTCCACAAATTCAAGGCACTCCGTAAAGGGCGCGCGCACGGGGCCAAGCTCCTGCGACAGACTACGCACCACGGACAAAAACTTTTCCGGCTCCGGTATGGTGATGGCGCGGTCCTTGAGGAAGTCCGACTTGCGGCGCAGACGGCCAAGGGCGTCGCGCTTCATGATAGGCTCGCGCACGTCGGCAACGGAAAGAATCTGCAACTTGGCAAGGCGGGTGATGATTTCGTCAATCTCCAGCTGCGAGACGAGGACGATGTCCTTGCACTCACGCGAGAACTCCGCATAGCTCACGCCCAGCGGCAGGCTCTCCCCCTCCTGCCGCGCCTGCAGTTTGGCGCAGTGCACGCGGTGCATCAGCTCCAGCACGGCGCAGACGCTGAGGAACACATTGCCGCTCACGCCCACGGCCAGCTTGTCCTTCATGGCCGACACCTGCGCCATCAGCGAGCGCATCAGCCGCTGCACCGGTCCCGGACTTTTGAGGAGCATCGTCTTGAACACGTCCTGATCAATAACGATGATTTCCGACGGCTCCTCGGCTACGGCGGAGGAAATGCGCGCTCCGGCGGTAAACAGGCCGTCCTCACCAAACACCTCACCGGGGCGGATACGCGCGAGGATAAGTCGCTTGTTGCTTTGGGTCTTGTACAGCGTGACAAGGCCCTTCTTGAGCATATAGGCCACCGTGCCCTTTTGCCCCTCGCGGTAGACGATGTGCCCCTTGTGCAGTGTTCTGTACTTGGTGGAGGAATTGATATCCATAAGCTGGCTTCCCAGACGGACCGTCACCGCCCCGTCAGTATGGTTGCGTCACGCGCGCAGGTACTCGGACAGCGTGCCCACCAGCTCCTGCTTGGTGATGGGCTTGGTCAGATAGCTGTTGAATCCGCTTTGTAAGCACTCCTCTCCCGCGCCGACCACAAAGTGCGGCACAAGGCCCACAAAGGGCGTTTCACACACTCCGGCTTCGCGCTCCAACTCGCGCACGGTGCGGATGAATTCCGCGCCGCTCATGTCCGCAAGGTGCGTGCCCGTCAGCACCACGGAGTAGCGCCGCTCGCGCAGGGCCAGCACCCCCTGCCGGCCGTTTTCGGCAAAGTCCATGTCCACGTCCATGTCCTTGAGGTAATAGGACACCAGCATCCGGGCGTTGGCCGCGTCCTCCACCACCAGCAGGGAGGGACGCTCCGGCTTGTCCTTGTCCGCCTCCGGCACCCGGCACAGACGCGCGCGGGCCGCCGTGCGGGCCTCGCGGCTGCGGTGCTCCACGCCAAAGACCAGCTTTCGCAGGTCGTCCGCCTCCACAGGCGACATCACGTACCCGGCCAGACCAAGGGCCACGGCAAGGCTGGCGTTGCCCGGAGCGTGCCGCGCCGCGCTCACGGCCAGCCGCCACACCGGAAACCCCGCAACATGCGACAGAATTTTGGCAACATCGAATCCGCCGCGCTCCGGCAGGTCCGCATCCAAGACCGCAAAGGTATAGGGCGAGCCGTCGTGCCACGCCTGCCGCAGCATATCCAGCGCCTGTTCCCCGTCGTCCACATGCTCAATGTGCGCGCCCCACTCGCCAAGCATCGCGCTTATATCCTCCATGCCTGCCGTCCCGGCCAGCAACACCCGCCGCTCGGTGAGGGTGGGGTTCACCACCACGTCATCAAACTGGTCGGGGTTGAGTTCGCTTTCGGCGTAGCGGCGGAACAGCCCGGAGGAGAGGAACAGGTCATGGACGTTGGAATCAATGTGGTTGTCCTTGCGCATAAAGCCCAGAATCTTCACGGCCTGCGACAGGGGCATGGGCTTCTTGTACGGGCGGTCCTTGGCGGTGAGGGCCTCGAAAATATCGGCGACGGCCATAATGCGCGATTGCAGGGCCAAGTGCTCGCCGGAAAGGCCCTCGGGGTAGCCTGTGCCGTCCATCTTTTCATGATGGCCGCTGGCAAACTCCGGCACGCGCGAAAGTTTTTTGGGAAACGGAAGCTCCCCCAGCATCTTGCCGGTCATACGGGCGTGGTTTTCAATAACGCCCCGCTCGCGCCCGGTGAGCGTGCCCTTGCGGATGCACAGGTTTTCCACCTCATCATCCGTCAGGTAGGGGCGCTCCTCGCCGTTGACGCTGTAGGTCTTGGCGGCAACGGTCTTCAGGCGCTCGACCCGGTCGTCACTCATAAACTCCCCCGGCTCGTTGCAAGAGAGGGTGAAGTCCCGGTCCTCGCGCACTTCGGCAATGGCGGCGTCGTGCTCATCGGCAAGGGCGCTCATGGCGGCAGCGCTGGCCGCCCCTGCCGCGCGCAGTTCGTCCTTACGCCGCTGAAATTCCAATTCCAGCGAGGTCTCAATGAGTTCAAAACGCAGGCGAACCAACTCCACGCGGTCAAAGATGGTCTCCAGCTTGGAGGCCTTGTCCACCACATATTCGGGGGTGATGATTTTGCCGATATCGTGCAGCCACGCCGCCAGCTTGAGCTCTTCCAGTTCGTCTTCGGTAAAAAAGACGTTTTTGAAGGGGCCGTCGTCCATCTCGTTGATTTCGCGGGCAATCATCATGGTGATGTCCACCACACGGTTAATATGCCCGCCCGTGTAGGGGGACTTTTCTTCAATGGCGTTCGCGATGCTTTTGATGAAGGCGTACAACAGGTCCTTCAGGTCCTGAATGAGCTGAGTCTTGGTCAGGGCCGCTGCGGCCTGCGAGGCAAGGGACGCCACCAGCATGACCCGGTCGTCCGTAAACTCCCCAATGCCGTCGTCCTGCGATTGGTCCATGGCGTTGAGCAGTTGCAACACGCCAATGATTTCACTCTCGTGATTCCGCAGGGGGATGACCAGCATGGACTTGGAGCGATAGCCCGTGGCCTCGTCGTATTTTCGGGGGCCGGTAAAGTCGAAGGCCTCGGATGTGTACACGTCGCGGATGTTGACGATGTCGCCTTCCAGCGCCACATGGGACGACACGTTGGCATGGTTTGGCGCGCCGTCCACGGCAAGGGGCACAGGCGGCAGATTGATGGGAACGCCGGACGTGCCGCCCATGCGCGTTTTCATGGTGTCGTTTTGCAGGATGACAAAGTTGAGGTGGGAGCCGTCGTCGCTGACCATGTAGAGGGTGCCGGCATCTGCGGCGGTGATTTTTCGCGCCTCGTAAACGATCATCTCCAGCAGGCGCGACACGTCCTTTTCGCCGGAGAGGGCCATGCCGATTTCCGCGTAGGTTCTGAGATGATCATATAAGGATTCGCCATGCAGGGATGGCTGCTCCCCGTCCTGTCTGCGCATTGCCTGCATACCCCCCTCTGGCTGCACTGGACCACACGACCCCTCTCGCGGAACACCTGTCTATTCTTCAACATACGTCATGCCCCGTCCCGGCACAACCCAATTTGCCGCGCGGGGCCGTCAGATGCGAAAAAACACTGTGTTGCCGGGCAAAAGGAAAACGCCTCCCCCGCGGGCTGGGTGCCGGGCGGGAGAGGCGTGACGGAAGCGGTGCGCCAGTATGGACGGCGGCAGGATGCGCGCAGGCGCGG
Organism: Desulfobaculum sp. SPO524; assembly: GCF_044987625.1. Classification (NCBI taxonomy): domain Bacteria; kingdom Pseudomonadati; phylum Thermodesulfobacteriota; class Desulfovibrionia; order Desulfovibrionales; family Desulfovibrionaceae; genus Desulfobaculum; species Desulfobaculum sp. SPO524. The sequence goes on from NZ_JBJDSB010000005.1 coordinate 234,477, forward strand.
GCATCTAGCGCTCGCCGAGGATGCGGCCCAACTGGAGCACCTTCTCGTTCATGGGATAGCGGTCCACGAGGCGGCGGTAGATACTCAGCGCCTCCCCGCGCTTGTCCTCGCCAAGCAGGGCATAGGCAAGGTTCAGATTACTCACGAAGTCCGACGGGCGCAGGCTCAGGGCGCGGCGGTAAAAGTTTTCCGCGTCGGCGTAGCGCTTTTCCTTGAGGGCAAGGTAGCCTTCCCACTTGTACTTGGTGGCGCTTTCCTTGCGGCCGATTTGGGTGGTCATCCTATCCAGCAGTTCCTTGGACTTGGACAAATCCCCGGTTTCGGACGTTTGCACCAGCTTGCGCTGGAGCGAGAGCACTTCCTCGTTGGTGCGCGCCCGCTTGGCAAAGTGCACCTCCAAGGCCTTGGTGGGCTTCGTGAGGTCCACCACGTCCTGCTGGCGCTCCTCCACCGTTGGGCGGTACAGGCGCTGCTTGACGATGGGTTCCTGATTCACGGGCGCCTCCTGCCGGCGTGGCAGGGCAAGGTCTGCGGTGAGGTCGCTCTCCGCGCCATCGCCAGGCGCGCGCTCCTGTACGCTGGCGTTTTGGGCGCGCGGCACATCGGGCGGCAGCGGCAATTCAATCTGCTCCACCTCGCGCTTGATAAAGAACACACCGGAGCCCACAAGCAGCACAAGAATGCCGATATAAATCACCGCCCGGATGATGAGCTTGCTCATGCGCGGAGCCACGGCCTGAGGCGTCTGCCGGGTCTCCCTCGCCGCCTCTTCCTTTTTCAGCTGTTGGAGACTGCGGTAGATAACGCTCATTGCACTACTCTGATGTTCATGATGATGACGAGTTCCCGCACGCTCTCAATCTGGGTACGGCTCTTGAACAGCCAGCCCAGACCGGGAACCTGCGAGAGCCCCGGCACACCGGAGTCGGTCTTGCCGGTGTCCTTGTCGATGAGGCCGCCAAGGATGATGGTGTCCCCATCGCTCACGCGCACGGTGGTGCTCACGTTCTTCACCTCCACCTTGGGCAGGGAGATTTGGTCGCCAGCGCCGGTTACGGCCTTAGGCTCAAGGCTGCTGGAGTTGACCTCACTCTTGATGGGGTAAATCTGCATATCAATCTTATTGTCATCGTTGATGAAGCAGATGACGCCCAGCATCACGCCGTTGAAGACCGTTGCCGTCTCCACGGTGAAGGTGGTGTTGTTGTCGTCGTCCACCTCGCGCGAGATTTCGCTGACGTATTTTTCCGACTGGCCGGAGGTGAACAGCGCAGGCTGGCCGTGCCGCACGCGCACATGCGGATTCGCCACGGTCTTCAGCCCGCCAAAGGTCTGCATGGCCTCAATGGCGGCGTTGATGGCAATGTCGCCCTTGGTGAAGCCCGTCATCTTAAAGACAACGTCGTCGCCGCTGCGGGTCAGACTGCCGATGCCGTTGGGGTACTCCGCAGGATTGTCAAAACGGCTCAGGTATTCAAACGTGGTGCCGGAATCGCCTGCGGACAGACGCTGGTCCACGTAGTTCCAATCAATGCCAAGGCTCCAGTTGTCATCCAGCGAAACCTGCAGGATGCGGGCGTCAATGACCACCTGCCGCGACAGCTTGGCTTTGAGGTTATTGAGCATCTTGGCCACGGCGCGCAGCTTGCCGGGCGTAGTGCGCACGTAAAGCTGCCCCGCAAGCGGGTCGAGGGCGAAGAAGCCGTTCTTGTCGGCGGAGTCGCCCCCACCGCCGCCACCGCCGTCGATATTGCCGCTTTCCTCGTTGATAATGGCGTCCACGGTTTCCAGAATGAGACCATAGAGGGAGTCGTCCTCAAGGGCGCCGCCCATTTCCGTCTCAAGGGTAAACTCGCCCGACAGGTCGCCGCCCGAGCCTTCATTACCGAGGTTGCCAAAGATGTCGCCGCCGCTGGACGTTGCGACCTCGCTGGTGACGTTGACGAAATCAAGCTCGAAGGTGCGCTCGTTCCAGCGCTGGACGTACAGGATGTTGTCCTTGACCTCCCATGCGAGGTCGTAGGCTTCGAGGAGCTTTTCCACCACAAGGGCACTGGAGGCATCCTCAAAGCTGATGGTGATCCTGTTATCCAGACTGATGCCCGGCTCGATGACAAGGTTCAACCCCGCGTTGCGCGCGATGAGGTAGAGCACATTATGGATGGTCTCCTCCTGCACGCTGATGGAGATGCGCGTCTCTTCCAGCGGATTGAACTCGGGCAAGACCGGTTCAAGGGCCTCCACCAGCGAGCCTTTCTCCTGCTCCAACTGCTCCTCCTGCGCCCGCACCTTGAGGAACTGCTCGTTCTCGTGGCGGATGCTTTTGTAGAGGGCGTCGTAATCGAGGTTGCTCTCCAGCTGTTTGGACGCCTGATTCCCGCATGCCGCAAGGCAAAGCGACACGACTACCAATCCCAAAACCATCGTACACCTGCGCATGGTCGGCACCTTCCTGTCCCTTCCAGCGGAAAGGGGTTCCGATGTGATCGCGGGTGGCGCCCCGCACACCGAGATTTTGCGTAAAATATCAAGCATGGCGCGCTCCTACTGCTGTTTTCCAAGCTGTTGCAGAATTTGGAGCGCCTGATCCGGAGACAGGTCCGGCGGCAACTCGCCGATGTCTACACCGGAAGGTGGCGCGGCCGCAGCCTCTTGCTGTTCGCCCCCGGCCATGGGCTGGGTGGGGTCGAACGTGGCGGCTTCGCCCTTGTCCCTTTCAGGACGCTTGAGCTCCACCTTAAACGGTGGCAGCCACCGTTGCCGCTCTTCGGTCTGGCCGACGCCGTAGACCACGGCGTCCGGCTCAATGCGCTTGATGAGGCGCCCATCGGGGAGGACGTCGCCCTCGCTGTAGGCCGCGCCGGACAGCATCACGTATTTAGACTTTGGCCCAATGGAGATGGCCGTCAGCGTCAGAGTTCTGCGCCCGGTTTCCTGCTCCGCGGCCTCGTCCAGCACAAGCAGGTCCGGCTCCACGGCGTCTACCTTGGCGTAGGTGGCCTTGGTGCCCCGCAGCACATCAATGGCGGCGCGGATGGCTTCCGTCGCTTCATCCGAGGGCATGCTCACCTGCTGTGGCGCAAGCTTGCGCATCACATCGGATTTAAAGGTCGGCACCTGATGGTCCTTGGTTGCCAGCCACGCCACGGTGCCCACCACAACAAGGCCATATCCCGCCCAACGTATGAGTATGTTCCGTCTGCCCGGATGCATCTAGTCCCCCTTGTTGCTGAGCGGCCACCTGATGTTGAGCGAATAGTAGTTCCCCTCAAGGTCCAGATCGAGCTGCTGGCTTACAACGGTGAATCCGGAAAGCTCCAGCTCCTCAATATACTTAGTGAACACCTGCTGCGCCGCGGCCAGCTCCATCTCCACCTGCCCTTCAAGGCGAACGTCCACGGCGTCCAGCCCGTAGCGCAGCTCCATCCCGTCCACGCGCACGGCCTCGGGCCGAAGCGAGGCAAGGAAGTTCCACAGCTCGCCAAAGGGCGGCGACAAGGCAGAGCGGCGGAAACTGTTGGCCAGATTCAGCGCCGGGTCCACGTCCTCAAAGGCAACGTTAACGGCGCGGGAGCGGATGCGCTCCTCCACCTGCCGCAGCTCCTGCCGATACATCTGCACCTGCTCCTTGACCTGCGAGCGCACGCCCTGAATGGCGTACACGCCCGCCCCGGCCACCAGCGCAAGGGCTAAAAACACGGCCCACAGCCACTTTTCCGCCTGCTCCAGCGGGCGCAGATACATTTCCTGCTTTGGGCCAAGGTTGGCGCTGGTCGGGGCCGTGCCCACCGCTGTGGGCAGTGCGGACCACACCACGTCGCCATCCAGCGACAGTTCGTGCACCGGCATGGGCACCAGTGGAATTTCCGTATCGGGCCGCGGCAATTCCAGCGTGGCGGTAAGCGCCTCCACCCAATCCACATGGGAAATCTTCTGACCGACGTTCTTTTCCAGCGCCGCAAGGTCCTGATCCAGGGCGAACAGGCCTTCCACCAACGCCTGCTCATCGTCGCCGACGAGGGTGTACCGGCGGGCAAGGTGCACGTCCCCGCCCTTGCCTGCCACCAGCACGATGGCGCTTGGCAGATGCAGGGCAATGGCGTGAGCCCCTCGCCCCTTCTTCTTCAACAAACCAAAAGCCAGCGAAATGGAATCAAGAAAGACAAACCCGCTATCCGACGCGTTGTAGCTTTCAAGCATGGCCACGTGGCGGTCACGGGGCAGCACTTCGTAAAACACGCTGACCTGTCCGCCCTCCAGCTTGCGCTTGGAGAACATATGCAGGGTGCCTTCGGTGTTGAGTTCGCCCACTTCCTCAAGGTTCTTGCGCGCGAGGACGCCCGCGTATTTGTACTCCGTGGTCAGGGTTAACAGCCCCATGCCCGGAGACTCCGCATAATCCACAAGGTACTTGAAATAGCGCCCTATGGCGGCCACATCGTCAATGCGCTGGGCCGAACCCGACGCGAAATAGAACTTTTCGTCATGCGCCTCGAACACAAACGGGGTAAAGCCACTGCGCACGACCTTCCAACCCCAGTCCGTGGAGTAGGCCGCTTCTTCCTCCGGCTCCTCCATGTCAGGAAGAGGCGGCGGGGGCGGCGGAGGTGCAGCGGCCTGTTCCGGCTCAGGCTCAGGCTCGGGTTCGGCGGCCTCGTCAGGCTCCAGCGACAGGGCTTCGCCTTCCTCCTCGTACGCGACGTCCTCGGCCTCGCCGTACGCCGCGTCCTCATCGGGGGACACCGTCATGAGATCTTCTTCCGTGGACGGGCCTTCGGGCTGGGCGATGTCGTCCTCGCCAAGGGCGACCACGTCCTCCAGGTCGCCCTCTTCGATGCCCTCATCGTCCTCGGCGGTGACGTAGGTGGCGTCCTCATCAGCGCTGGCGGCCACTTCGGACACAAAGGGGTCCAGCGCCGCCGGCGCTCCTGCGTCCGCTCCTGCCTCCGGCTCGTCATAGGGCACCTCCTCCACTTCCGCGGAGAGGTCCTCCAGCTCGGGGGCGGCGTCCTCGTCCGTGGCGTCGTCAAAAGCGGCGGCGTCCACAGGCGGCGCTGGCGCTTCTTCGGCCTCCGGCTCGGAAGCGTCCTCCAGCTCCCAGGAGATATCCTCCAGCTCAAGCTCGGGTACGACGGCTTCGTCCGTGTCGGTCCGTTTGGTGTCGTCCGTCACGTCTTCCGGCTTTTTCTTGGGATCGTGCTTGGGATCTGTCATCGCTTGGTCCCCGTTTCGCTAAATGCCAAGGTGATGGGCCGCATCACTTCTTCTTGGGAATCATGAACTGGCCCTGCATGACGGTCTCGTACATCTGGCGCGGCAGTCCGGCGTTTTCCCCGCCTTCTCCGCCCCCTTCCGGGGCAACCACCACGCGCGTCACCCGAAAGAGCTTCGGCTCAAACCAGTAGCCCCCGGTCTCCGGGTCGTTGCTGGCGAGGAAGAGCAGCCGCTCAAGGTCGCGCCAACTCATGGTTCTGCCGATGGACAGTGGATATTGCAGCCAATTGGCGGGGGCGAGGCCCACGTCCTGAATTTCCTCCCACAGGGCGTTGACCACCACGACCTTTTCCTCCTGCTCGGCGTACATACGCTCCACCTTTTGGTAGTTGCGCATCTCCTGCTTGAGGAACTCAATCTCCGCCTGCGAGGTGCGAAAATCCATCCAGCCCTGATAGGCCAGCACGATTCCCGCCGCAAAGGCCACGCTGAGCACAATACTTACGATCCACCGCATATCGTCTCCTCCCGGCCGTCAGCCGACCTTGCCGATCATGTCGTAGATGGGGAGCAATAGCCCCGCAAAGATGGCCCCGAAGAGCAGCCCCATGAACACCAGCATGGCCGGCTCCAGCGTTTTGCCCAGCACCTCCACCAGCGCGGAGAGCTTGTCGCGATACAGCTTGGCCACATATTCCGTCTGCTCCTCAATGCGTCCGGTCTGCTCGCCAACGGACACCATGCGCACCGCAAAGGGGTGCAGCGCCTCGGCCTGCTTCATGGAATCCGACAGCGCATTGCCGTTACGCACGCTGTCCTGCACAAGGATGAGCCGCCCCTTGTACACAAGGTTGGTCATGGACTCGGTGATAATCTCAAGGGTGCGCAGCACGCCAACGCCCGCGCCAATGAGAATGCCCAAATACTCCGTGACCCGCGCAATGATGGACGTCTCGATAATGGTCGAAAACACCGGCACGCGCAGGGCAATGGAGTCCAGAATATAATGCACGCGGGTACTGTTTTTTCGCAGGTAGCTCAGCAGGATAATGCCGCCCACCACACCGATGACCGTCCAGCCAAAGTACATCTGAAACCAGTTGGAGATGGCGATAAGCGCGCGTGTGGGCGCGGGCGTGGTGACACCCATGTCCGAAAACAGCTTCACGATGCGCGGCACCACAAAATAGAACCAGAAGAAGCACGACAGGATAACCACGCCAAGGATGAACCCCGGATACACCAGTGCGCGCTTGGTACCGCTGACGATTTCCTCAATATGCTCAAGGTGTTCGCCGGACTTGCGGCACATGCGGTCCAGCATGCCGGTTTCCTCGCCAATGCGGCACATGTACTGCACCAACGGGTTAAAGACCTTGGGGTGCCGCGAAAGCGCCTCGCCAAAGGTCTGCCCGCCTTCAATGTCCGTGCGCATAAAGCGCAGGGTCATGAGCAGCATGGGGTTTTTGATCTCTTCCATGATTTCGTCCATGGCGGACAGAACGGGAACACCAGCGCCAAGCAGCATGGCCATATTGTTGAAAAACTCCGCAAGGTCCGACCGCCCAACGCGCGAGAAGCCCTGCGTGGCCAGCTTGGTCAGCCACGACATCACGGTTCCCAGCTTTTGGATGGCGATAACCACGCCGCCCTGCCGCTCCAAATAGCGGATGGCTGGCGCGTCGTCGTCAAAGGGCAATTCCACAACGCCCTTGTCGACCTTGCCTTCCGAGCCGAGCATCTTGAACCGGAATATGGGCATGCTCCCCCCGTTTGTTCGCCTCTCGCCACATGCGGCCCGCCGCCGCTAGTACCTCGTCTTGCCAAGCACTCGCTGGACTTCCTCCACCGAGGTGATGCCGTCCTTCACCTTAATGACCGCCACGTCGAACATGGTCCTGAAGCCCTTGCGGCGCAGCATGTCCTCCAACTGGGTCAGCTCAATGTCCTTTTCCATGGCCTCACGCACCTCGCGGTCCACCACCAGCACCTCATAGACCAGCGTCCGGCCAAGGTAGCCCGAATGGTTGCACACCTCGCACCCCTCGCCGCGGTAGACCGCCTCCAGCGATTCGCCCAGGTAGTCCAATTCGTCCTTGGTGGGCTGCATCTGCTTTTTGCAGTGCGGACACAGCGTACGCACAAGGCGCTGGCTCACCACGCCGATAAGGCTTTCCGCCAGCATCTGCGTATCCATCCCAAGGCCCTGCAAACGCGGAATGGCGCCGATGGCGGTGTTCGTATGCAGGGTGGACAGCACAAGGTGACCCGTTGTGGCCGCGGTCAGGGCCGTGGTGGCGGTCTCCTCGTCGCGCATCTCGCCGATGAGGATGACGTCCGGGTCGTGCCGCAAAAAGTGCCGCATGGCGTTGGAGAAGCCATACCCCGCGCCCTCGTTCACCTGCGTCTGCCGCGCAAGGGGCACCACGTACTCAATGGGGTTCTCAACGGTGAGCACGTTCTTGCCGAGGAGGTCGAGGGAGGTCAGCCCCGTGACCAGCGTGGTGGTCTTGCCCGAACCGGTCGGCCCCGTGAGCAGCAAGATGCCGAACGGCTCATCGAACAGACGCGTAATGCGGACCACATCGTCCTCAAGAATGCCCAGCGCAGGCAGCGACATACTGGCCCGCTCCTGCGAGAGCAGACGCATAACGATATTTTCGCCAAAGGGCGTGATGACCGACGACACGCGGATGTCATAACGGCGTTCCAGCAGGTTCGCGGTCCAGCGGCCGTCCTGCGGCAGGCGCTGTTCGGCAATGTCCATGCCGCCCTGCAATTTGATGGACGTGGTCACGCGCGAAAGCTGCGGCGGCAAAAAGGCCACGTTGCGCAGCACGCCGTCCACGCGGAAGGCCACGGCAATGCCGCGCGCCATGGGCCGCAGGTGTACGTCCGTTGCGCGCTGCTTCACCGCAAGGAGCAGGATGTAGTTGATGAGGGTGTCGGGGCTGACGGTGCGGCTGGTGTCGGCAGCAATAATGCCCACCTCGCGCTGCATCAGCTTCTCAACAGGATTGTCGAGAAAGTAGAAATAGTTATAGATGGCCGAAATGACGCGGCTTTCCTCGGCCATGGTGAACAGGGGCTTCATGCCCGTGGCGCGCACAATGAACTGCTCGGTCTTGTTCTCCGGTATGTCGGAGATAGCGGCCACCACCTGATTGTCCTTCATCGCATAGGGATACACGCGTGAGGCAAGGCAGGTGTTGCGGTTGAAGCGCTTAAGGAGCTGAAAGTCCGGCGAGATGCTGTCCAGGTTCACATGCTCCAGTTCCAGCTGCTGGGCCACGGTGTGCACGAGGTCGTACTCCGACACAAGGCCGGTACGCGTCAGCACCTGCCCAAGCTTTTCCTTGGTCACACGCTGGACCTGCAGGGCGTAGCGGATGTGCTCGTCTCCGATATACCCTTTGTCCCGCAGGAGGTCGCCTATTCGAATGGGTCCGGCCATAACTCCACCCTTGTGGTGATAGTGAGCGTTGCGCGGCGGTGTCGCCCCGGTGCGGGGCCTTCTTCCGTCACCCCTGCTTCGCCATGACAGTGAGCCAGAAGACCGTTTCCGGGTCCGGCCACATGGTGCGCTTCAGCTTCATATCCTTCTGAAAACTATTGATGGCGCGCCACGTTACGGGGCCAACCATGCCGTCGTCCTGCCCCCAGTAGTAGCCAAGACGCTTCAGCATCTTTTGCAGCGCCAGAATGTCCTTGCTCCGGTAGCCGTAGTAGAAGTCCTGCACCACAAAGGGCGGCTCCCACAGCACCAGCCACGCCGGGCTTTCCCGCACCACCTTCTTCCACGGGAAGGACGAGAACGGCACCCCCGTCTGCGCGGGCAGGCGGTCCAGCTTGAGGAGCTTGCTCCCCTCGGGCACCACTTCCTCAAGGATGCCCACTTTGCGCTCCTGAACGGCGCGGTCCAGGACGGACAGATGCTCGCCCATCCCGGCCTTATCGAGGAATGCCGCGTAGGACTCGGGATAGGTCTTGGGCGGCGCCTTTGCCGCTTGCTTCTTTTGGGGCGCAGGTGCCACAGAGGCCACCATGTCCGGCGCGGAGGCGTTATCCGGCGCCGCCGCATCGGTCTGCACGGCAGAAGCCGACACCGGGGCTGGCGCTTTGGCGCCCTCGCGCGGCTGCACGGTCATCCCGCCCACATCCGCGCCAACCGGCGTTGCCGTCAGCCCAGCCATACTGCGCGCGGCAAGGCGGGCAAGGCTGGCACTGCCCTGCGTTGTGGTAAACAGCGGCGCAAAGGACAGCCCCACAAGCATCGCCGCGGCAACCGCAACCACCGCCATCTTGCGGCGGCGCGAATGCGCGGCAAGGCGGTTTGCCACCTCCACCTGACAGGACCCGATCTCCTTCACCGCCGCATCCAGCGCGCGGACGGAGAGCTCCTTGTCGCCGAAGGCCACGGACGCATACAGCGCCCGCTCCATGACAAGGTTGACCATGCGCGTGTTGCCGCATGTGGCCCGGAACAGCACCTTGAGGGGCGCGCCGGAAATGCGGAACTGCGACGACGCGCTGGAGAGCTTGTAGTTGACGTACCGCCCGGTCTCCTCAAGGGAGAAGGGTTGCAGTTCTTTATAGATGGTGATGCGGCTACGAAGCTGCCGCAGCTTTGGCTCGTCAAGGCGGGCCTTGAGTTCGGGCTGTCCCACAAGCAGCACCTGCACCAGCTTGCGCCCCTCCAGCTCAAGGTTGGAGAGCATGCGCAAGGCTTCCATGGCAGGCAGACTCAGGTTATGGGCCTCGTCCACGATGATGGCGCAGTTCTTCCCCTGTGTGTTGCACCCCACAAGGAACTGCTGCAGCATGTCCACCAGTCCGGCCACGTTGGCCGTACGCGGGGCGTCAATGCCGAAGTCACGGGCAATGGCAAGGAGCAGCTCTTCCTTGTTCAGCATGGTGTTAAATATCCACGCCGTGTCGAGCTGTTCCCCTTCCAGCCGCCGCAGGAGTTGGTAGAGCAGGGACGTTTTACCCACGCCCACCTCTCCTGTCAGGAGCAGAAACCCCTTGCGCGACAGGATGCCGAACGCCAGTTCGTCGAGAATCTGCTTGGTGGTACCGGTATGGAAATACCCGTCGGTATCAGCGGCCATGGAGAACGGGTTTTTATCCAACCCCAAGGCTTCGAAGATGTCGTGCGTCATGAGCTGCTCCCCGTGTTCATGGACGGATTGTCACAGCATGCCGGACCACGGCTGCCCCCCTCACCGCCAGAGACGGCCCCCCGCCGCCTCCGGTTTGTCACCGGATGCGAAACGGCAGACGCGGTTTCATCTGCCGCTCCGTATCCGCTGGAACGCGGAACCCCGCGCTAGTAATCCAGAATGAGCCCCATCACGATGTACTGGTTGGTGGAATTCGCATCCGGGTACGAGTTCATCAGGTTCACAGGGCTTGCTCCACTAAAGGTGGTGTTGATGCTTGCGATGTCTTCACTGGTGGCATTGGCCATGGCAACACATGCGCCGTTGGCCGGGTCGGCCTGCCCGTCGATGACGGTATCAAGGCCACGCGCCACGTCTCCGGGCACGTTTTGCAGCACCACCATGTTGCGGTATGGGCCATTGGTCCCGATCTGCTTGGCGTAAAAGCCCACCACAACGCGCGACTTACCGATGGTTTCGCCTTCCACGTTGCGCATGAACACGTTGTAGCCGTTGGCGCAGTTGTTGTTGGTGTCGTTGGACAGGTCGGTCTTGATCATGGTGCAAGGCTCAATGCCTACGTCGCGTGCGGCGTCGATAACCTCATCGTACTGGGCGAGGTTGCCGGTGCCCATGAAGACGCCATCCATAAAGCCGTCGGCCGAGGCGTCCACGCCGCCGTTGGCCGTACCGTCAACGAAGGCCTGCCCTGTCTTGTCCATATAGGTGGAGGCAATGGTCACCCATTTTTGCGCAAAGCCCTGCGAGAACTGCTTGACCTGCGACCCCCGAACAATATCTCTACCTTTCATCACGCCTGCCAGGATGATGCCGATGATGACCAACACGATGGCCATCTCCACAAGCGTGAAGCCCTTCTCGACGCGCTTTTTCATGACTTCCCCCATATTCGCGGTAATGGCTCTGTGCTCCGAGCCGTTCTGCCTTGTGCCCTAGTAATCCAGCACCAGACCAACGCAGGTCAGGACCGTGTTGTCCGTGCCCCAGCTTGCCGGAGTCACGGGAGACGCTGGAGCGGTCACGGGTGCCGTGACGTAGTCGCCGTTGGCTGCGCCCACATCAAGGGCGATGCAGCTGCCGTTCTGGCCGTCTGCCTGCCCGTCGATGACGGTGTCCAAACCAATGGCGACATCCACGGGCACATTCTGGAGCACAACCACATTGCGGTTGGGATCGGTGCCGCCGCCGGAGTCGATGACATAGTTATAGAAGCCAACACCAACGCGCTGCTTACCGGTGAACTCGCCGTCCACCATGCGCTCGAACACGTTGTAGTTGGAGCCATCGCAATCATTGCTTGAGTCCTCAAGGTCGCTCTTGATCATGGTGCAGGGCTCAATGCCCACCAGACGCAGGTAGGTCATCACGTTGTCCCTGTCCGTGACCACGGTGCCGGACTCGCCGCCGCTGCTGTCGGCCAGCATCCGGCTGTCCATACGCCCGTCTGTGGCGGAACCGGTGGCGTTGCTGCCGTTGCTCGGGCCGTCAAACAGCGGTTGCCCCTTCTTGTCGTAGTAGGTGGATGCGATGGTCACCCACTTCTGCGCAAACCCCTGCGAAAACTGCTTGATCTGCGAGCCACGTACAATGTCGCGCCCTTTCATCACACCGGCAAGGATGATGCCGATGATGACAAGCACGATGGCCATTTCCACAAGCGTGAAGCCGCTTTTGCCTTCACGGTAATCTTTGACAGACTGCATTATCGCTGCCTCCACTCGGCTTGTATGAAAAGTGTTTGCTCACGTCCCCATCACGTGGGAAACGGCCTAGAAGTCCAAAATCAGGGCCACGTTCACCAACCGCGCCTGCCCGGTATCCTGCGTCGGCCACGGTTGGGTGGTCAGGGCGCTGTCGTTGGCGGCAAAGTCCGTGGACGATCCCGGATTGTAGGCCGTTCCAGGAGGCGACATGCTGACGCACAGCCCGTTTTCGCCGTCGGCCTGCCCATCAATGAGGGTATCCAGACCAATGGCGACGTCGGCCGGTACCGCGCCGATGACAACGCAGTTGCGCCGCGCGTTGTTGATGAGATAGCTGTAGAAGCCCACACCCACGGTGGCCTTACCGCTCCACTCGCCTTCCACGGTGCGTTCCCAGATATTGTATCCATTGTTGCAGGAGGTTGTGGCGGTGTCGTTGTTCAGGTCGCTCTTGATCATGGTGCAGGGGGTGATGCCAACATCGCGCAGCACCTGAAGTCCATCGGAGCGGTCCGCGGCCGCGTAGCCACTGTTCTGACTCCAGCAGGGCACCCCATCCATCCGGCCATCGGGATTGCCACCACCGTTGTTGCCGTTGTCTGAGCCATCCATAAAGTTCTGCCCCACTTTGTCGTAGTAGGTAGAAGCGATGGTGACCCACTTCTGGGCATACCCCTGCGAGAACTGCTTCACTTGCGAGCCTCGCACGATGTCTCTGCCCTTCATCACGCCCGCAAGGATGATGCCGATAATGACCAGCACGATGGCCATCTCCACAAGCGTGAAGCCAGTGACTTTTCCTTTTTCAGCCTGAAGCAAACGCATTCCTGTTCCTCCCGTGCTTTTGCTGATGCAGTGAAAGCCTGGGCAGCCTGCCGCAGCTTTCAGGCAGCGGCCCCCAGCCGAAAACATACGGCTGGCTGGACTTTCCCCCTATTTTTACTATGTGCCAGAGCCTTTGTGGACCGTCAACGAATAAGGCCATCTGCGGGCCGTGGCGCAATCCTGCAAAAATCCGCTTATGCGAGGCGCTCCCGGAAAAACGGCAAACATTACAACATGTTCAACTATTGACACCGCAACAAATCGGCTAAGGAATATTTTTTTCGCGTGGTCCGCGCACGATCATCCTAAAGCCAGCTAAAAAGATTTGATACGGCCGTATCGTATTTCACACGGCCATCCAGCGGGATGTTGGACACGCGAAAGTGCTGGTTGATCACATACCGCCCATTGGCGGCCAAAAAGTCACCAGCCACAACAAGCCGCAACACACCGCGTCCGTCAAAGTTGCTCCGCAGCCACAGCGTGCTGCCGCCGGGGCTGAGGCGATAGCCCGAGGCCATGCCCGGACCGCTGCCCAGCAGCACGTCCACGGCCTCGTCATACTGCGCCATAAAATTCTGCTCCGGGGTCTCGCCCCACGCGCTCACACCAAGGACGATGTCCACCTCCGGGCGCAGGCCCTGTGCGGCGTCGGCCACGGCCTGCATTGTCGCCGCATCCGGTCCCTTGTAGGTTGCCTTGGCGACGGGAAAAACCACTACGCCAATGCGCCACCCCCCGCGCGAGATAACGCGCGTCATGGGCGCGCTGCGCGCCACGGCCCACTGCGTCCGCTGCGGCAAAACGCCCTCGTCCTCCAGCCACGCCGCTTCACGCGGGGCAAGGCACAACAGGTCATACTCCAGCATGTTGTAGGCCTCCACCAGCGCACGCGCCACCGCTGCGTTCGCCCCCTGCGCGCCCTTGCGGAAATGCATAAACTCATACGGCGCGCCAATGAAGACCGTACGCGAGCCATACTCCTGCCGGATATCGCCAAACACCGTGGCGCGGCGGCCCAGACCGCCAATCCCCTCGCGCGAGCAGGTCTCGCAGGCGTCATACAGGCCCAGCGTATTGCCCGTGAACACCACCGCCAGCGGTTGCAGTCCAGCACGGACCGTCCCGCCACCAGCAGGCACTGCCACACACAGCCAAACCAGCACCAGCGCCCCAACAAACCAGCCCCTGCGATACCCCACGGCAGTCCCCCTCAGGCTCTTTGTTCTGCCCACGATTTAGTTGTCCAGTTCCAGCCGCATATACAGGTCCACGGCATCCTCGCCCCGCACGGCGTAAAGGATGTCCCCGTCATTGTTGCGCCCATCGTCGAACTTCCAATCCATGGCGCGGGCCTCGTCGCGGTTGAACCCGCGCAGGACGAAATAATTGGCCCCTGTAAGCTCCCGCTCATCCGCCACCAGCGACACCCACGCGAGTTCAAGCTCGCGCCCACGCACGCGCAGTGTGCCGCGCGGCACCACGGAAGCATCGGCCATATCGGCCAAAGCGCGCTCGCCCTCGCCATACTGACGCTCCAGCCGCCAATCGCCGCGCCCGGTGCCATTGGCCTGCGCCCCCACATCGCCGGGCAACTGTCCGTACATGTCTATATAGTTCATGACGGCGAGGCGGTAGCGCTCCAGCAGATTGTGCGCATACACGGCATTGGCGACACGGTAGGGCGAGACATCAATGCCAAATTCCGTGGGCTTGTCGTCCTCTGTCCACAGATAGAGCAGCCCCAGCAGCACGATGGACACAATCAGCACCCCGACCAACAACTCGGAAACGGCGCGTCCCCGGCGGGAACGGCGGCTTGGCAATACGTATCCGTCACAGCGTAGGCGAGTCATCACACCTCCACGCAAAGGCCCGAAAACGCCCACAGCAAACGCGGGCAAAACAGCAGAGTCCACCTTTGTTTACTCTACGGCCATTTGCCAGCCTTTACAATACAGGGGCGAAACGCATGCCAGAGAAACGGCAAAAAACGAGGAAAACCCTGCACCACCCCAACACCATTCACCTTTGCGGGCACACTGCAAAAGCGGCAGCTCTGTTGCCATTCGCCATGAAAGGTGTCATTGTGTCATGGAGTCGAAAACCCTTTACTGCAAGGGGCCCAGTACAGACATGCTGCCGTGCACGACCTGCCGCACGCACCACACGGCCACCGCGCGCCGGGGGGGATTCACCATCCTTGAGATGGCCATCGTCCTCGTCATCATCGGCATCATCATCTCCGCCGCCAGCTTTGCGTGGATGACGGTGTGGGAGGGCCGCCGCGTGGGCAAAACAAACGCCATCCTTGTGGAAACGCGCGACTGCCTCATCAAGCGTCTGTTCTTTTCCAACACCTATCCGTCCTACACGGGCGACGGCGTGGCCGGGCGCACGGACAACACCGACTGCGACCCAACCGGCATCAACGCCACCGCCAAGGACGTGGACGCCTGCATGTGCGGCAAGCTGGATGCATGGGGCAACAGACTCTATTTTATTGAAGGGCTGGCAGAAAGTACGGAAGAACCCATGGCCGAAGGTTCCGCCAAATATGTGGAGGACAACCTGGCCAAAGGGCAAAACGCCACGGCGCCATCGGGCACCCGCTCCGTCCTTATCGACAAGGACGGCAACACCGTGCACTACGTGGCCTTTGTCATTGTCAGCGCCGGACGCGACCGCGAGCTGGACGACGACAGCTACCGCAAACTCTTTGAGGAAGGCGCGGGCACCCAGCGCATCGCGGCCCTTGATCCTGACGACCCGCCGGACTTCGATTTCGGCACCTTGCCCGACTACACCGGGGCATCCCCGGACCGGGGCGACGACGACATGTACATCTACGTTACCGCGCCGGAGCTTCGGGCCTTGCTGGCGCAGTAGCCCTCACGGCGGAAGCGGACGCCCCCGGCGTCAAAGGAGTGCACCGTGGATCAGACATCCCGCTCGCGACACGCCTTCACCCTTGTGGAGCTGGCCATAGTCCTTGTCATTATGGGGCTGATCATCGGATTAACCCTGCCCATCGTCTCGGACTTTATCCAGCAGGAAAAAAAGCGCGCCACCAGCCAGTTCCTCACCAAGGTCAAAAACGAAATCATCGGCTACGCCATCATCAACAAGAGCCTGCCCACCACCCTCGACGACATCGGCGTGGAGACCGACCCCTACGGCAACACCATCGTCTACGCGCCGGACTCCGGCCTCACCGGCGGCGACCTGTGCACCTCGTCCCTTGCGGATTCCATTGAAGTGCAAAAAACAACGCCCAGCGGCACGGATACCTTCACGGACATCGCCTTCGTGCTCATCAGCGCGGGCCGCAACAACAATCAGGAAACCACCAACTCCACCAACACCTTCGCCGTGTCGGACCCGCGCTCCTACGGCACGGACGGCAGCGGCTTCAACTTTGACGACGATGTGGAGTTCGCCTCCTACAACCTCTTGCGCAACAAGGTCTGCACCAACACCGCGTCCGATTCCTTTGTGCCGCGCGGGTCGGATGTGAGCTTCGGGCAAAACATCAGCGACTTTGCCGGCACGCAAACGGGCATCAGCCCGCCCGGCAGCAGCACGGGCGCCGTCACCGTCAATACGGAAACCAACACCGCCACCCTTGGCGACGGCACGGGCAGCGGCGACACAGGCTGCCTGTGGTACCAAGGCAACGAATCCGCAGGAAACTGCACCAACGGCACCTGCGACTTTGGCGACGGCTTCCGGGCGTTTTTCTCCTTCACCTACGTCACCCCCGACACCAGCGCGGACAGCAAAACCGCCGGTGACGGCTTTATCTTTGCGGTAACGCAGGCCACGGACAACACGGCGGCGGACTGCGGCATCTCCGGGGCGCGCCTTGCGTATTCCGGCAGCGGCAGCGGCGAGGGGGACGGCGAAATCAATCCGCCCAAAATCGGCCTTGAAATAGACGCCTACCCCAACGACGGCGACCCATGGGACACCCAAATCCCTTCCCCCGGCGACGCCCGCAACCACCTGTCCATCGTCTACTGGGGCGCCACCCGCGACGACGACAACCAGCACGGCGACCTTGTCTCCACGCCCAACGCCTACGACGACGCCGGCCAAACCACCCAGGCCACCATCCCGAGCGACAATTCCACAGACACCGGCATCTATATCCCCGCCTCCGTCACACAGTGGGAGGACGGCTTTGAGCACTCCGTCCGCTTCGAGGTCGCCCGCGCGCAGGAAAGCGGCAGCCTGTATTCCTACACCATTCAAGGCTGGATACGCGACTGCGCCACCGAGGACTGCACCAGCTTCACGGATCTCTCGGCCGACTACACCAGCAGCACCGCGGACCCTTTCGTCAATGCCACCATCTACTATGACAATGCAGGTGGCTCGTTCGACCGGGTCCTGCTGGGCTGGACAACCTCCAGCTTTGCCACGCAGGAGATAACCATCACCGACTTTGGCCTCAGCTTCCGCTAGCCCGCCGCCCGCTCAACTCTCCCCGCACCACCTCGCGCTCCGGACGAAGCGAAACATTGCAGCATTCACCCAAACTGGCTGTTCAAACATGGCTCCCAGCCACGGCCACGCAAGGAGAACGGCTATGCGCACCGGCATCCAAAAGGGCTTCAGCCTTATCGAGATGGCCATCATCGTCGTCATCATCGGCGTCATCGTCTCCACCGCCCTGCCGGGACTCATCTCCAAGATTGGCTCCGACAAGGTCGTGGACAGCCGAAACCTTGTGCGGCAGGCGCGCGACGAAATCATTGGCGAGATGTTCAGCTCCGGCAGCTACGCCCTGCCTTCGCCGGGCACGGGCAACACCGTGCCCTCCACCATAGCCACCCAAACCGATGCGTGGGGACAGCCCCTCTACTATTTTGTCGCCGACGTCAGCGGCGCGTCCAAGCTGACCAACTCCGGCCCCTGCGGCACCAACTCCACACAGCTCACCGTCACCGAGCCGGACTCAACCTCCATCAGCGACGTGGCCTTTATCGTGGCCAGCTTTGGCCCCAACTCCCAGCAGGATTTCTCCACGTTACCGGGGTCCGGCTCCGCCACACTCAGCATCCTCACCCACGGCGACCTCAGCGCCGTGGACACCTCGCGCACCTTTGACGATATTTTTGAATACGCGCGTCTCACCTATCTGCAAAACACCGTGGACTGCACCACGGCAGAACACACCGGTCCCGGCGGCTCTGATGTCTCCTTTGAGGACGACCTCGGCGACTTTCCCCTTGCCAGCCCGGGCGACGGCTACGTCACCCGCAGTGGCTCACGCACGCCCTTCACCGTCAATGCCGACGGCGACGGCGTCAATTTGGACCAATCCGGCGGCAACGACATGGCCTGCGTCTGGTACATGGGCAACGCCACGGAAGGCGACTGCGACGAGGGCGTATGTAGCTTCGGCACCGGCGTGCGGGTCTACTTTCAGTGGAGCGTAGGCGTAGCCGGTGGTGGACACACGTTCACCCTGTGCGGCGTCAACGCCACAACGGGCCTCAACGACGACCCCGGCACCCTGTGCGGCGGCTACGGCGGCAATGACCTTGGCTACGCAGACCTTGTTTCCGGCACATCCACTGGCATCACCCCGCCCAAGATTGGGCTGGAGTTCGACGTCAACCGCCATGGCGGCTCGCAGGACCCCACCTATTCCGGCACAGGGCAAACGGCCAACCACATGGGCATCCTGTACTGGCGCAGAAATGCTACACTCAACGACGACACAACACATACCGAAACACCCTCAGCCGGAACCGGCAACCCCGACGACACCGTCGGCCCCGCCAATGGCACCGACGGTGTCTACGATGAAGGCATCGCCAACTGGATGGAAGACACTCTACCCGCCGCGCAGGAAATCCCCCTGCGCATGGAAGTGGACTGGAACGCCACCACCAAGGACGTGGATATCCGCATCTGGCACAACTGCACCAACGCCGACTGCGGCGACCTGTCGCAGGACCTTGACCAATTCTCGTCCTACGACCCCGTGGACGACGCGCCAACCCTCACCAACTCCACCACCCTCGGCATTGGCGACAACGAGTTCCAGCACTTCCGCTTTGGCTGGACCTACAGCTCACAATTCAGCAACTACAACGCCACCATCACCGACTTCCGCATCCGCTTTAAGGACTGAAAAAAAACAATACGGGCCGCTCCCTTGGGGAGCGGCCCGTCACCTTATGGCCTTGCGCCACCTCGTTCTCTCTTCAATCCTTCGCCGCACGCGTCAGCCGTCCGGCCCTGCCGGGTGGACGCGCAGGGCAAACACCTGCTCCGGCGTAGCCGCATCCTCGGCCAGCCCTTCCACCACCCGCTGGCAGTTCCGCGCGTCCGCCACCAGCCGTGCAATATCATACCCATGGCAAACCGGAGCAAAGGGCCGCAGCAATTCCTGCGCGCGCCGCAGCAGCCGGAGCGGGCCACGCCGCCCGCCACGCTCCAAATGATACAGGGCCACGCCCACCTGCAGCATGCCCTTATACAGGTCCCGGTGCGGCGTCTGGTCCTCGCGCCACAGGTCTTCCAAGGTTTCGTGGCAGTCGTAATACGCCCCCGCGTTCAACTCCGCCACGCCGCGCATAAGCTCCGGCGAAGGCGCATCGGCGCAAAGTTCGCTTGTCATCGGCATTCTTTCCAAAAATTCCTCCTCCGCGGCCAGACCATGACGCCGCCGCGTCTTCCGTGTAGTATCACAAGCATCCCCTTCGACGCTAACGGTGGTGCCATGGCCGGAATACAATCACTGCGACTCGTCATCGCGGAGCCGAACAAGGCCGCCCGCGACTTCCTCCGCAAGATCATTACCTCCGCGGGCCTTTCGCACGTGCATATGGTTGCCGACGTGCGCGACGCGTGGGAAACCCTGCAAACGTCGCCGCCCCACGTCTTTTTGGTGGACTGGTCCATCGCCTCGGCAGCGGACTTCATCCTGCTGCGCAAGATGCGCTCCGCCGGACTGCGGGTGCCCGTGGTCATCACCGCTCACAACCCCACCGACGACGACAAGCACCGCGCCGCCAAGGCCGGGGCGCACGGCATTTTGAACAAGCCCTTCTCCCCGCGCGAGCTCGTCGGCGCGGTCATCACCGCCCTTCGGGCCGCCAAGGCCGCGCCCAAAAACACGAAAGCCCCAACGCGCAAGCCGCCCCCCAAAGCGCCAACCACAGCCCCGGAGCACGACTCCCCGCAGGACGCCGCAAAGCGCCTCTTCGCCAGCGGCTGGAAGGACCTCCAACTGCGCAAGTTCGACAGCGCCCACAAAAAGCTGACCACCGCCCTCTCGCGCCTGCCCGACTTCCCCGAAGCGCACAAGGGCCTTGCGGAAGTCTGCCGCGGCAAAGGGAATTTGGACGGGGCCATGGAGCATCTCCTCAAGGCCTCGGAAATCTACGCCTACACAGGCGACGCCCAGCAGGCGGAATCCCTGTTTACCGAGGTCAAAAAAGCCCGCCCCGACGCGGAAAATCCTTTCAAGGCCGCCGCATCGCGCCATCACGATGAAGGCGCGCACGACAAGGCCGTCACCGCCTTTGAGCACGCCCACGCCCTCTCGCCCAAGGACACGGACATCGCCGTCGGCCTCTCTAAAGCCTACATGAACGCCGGGCAGGACGAGCGCGCCGAGGAGACACTGCGCACCATTCTGGAAAGCGTGGGAGAAATCCCCGCCGCCAAGGACCTTTTTCTCAAGCTCACGGGCGAGGAATGGTATTACGGCTCCACCAGCGACACGGAAGGGCACGAGGTACAGATTCTGGACGGCAACGTTCAGGAGAAAACCGGCTCGGAAATGCGGCGGCACAGGCGGCTCGCCTTTGCCGACCGCGCCGTCAAACTCCCCGGAGTGGCGGAGAATCTGCCCGTGGTGGACATCAGCCTCGGCGGGCTTGGCTTCAAACCCATGAGTGTGACCTTCAAGGAAGGCCAAAAGCTGACCTTTGATCTCGTCATCATGGGCACGGTCACCATCAAAAAAATCGCCGCCACCGTGCGCCGGGTGTCGCCCAAAATCATTGGCTGCCAATTCACCGCGCTGACCAAACGGCAAGCAAAGCACATCCATCAGATGCTGGGCGAGGATTAGCCATCACTTGCACATCCGGCCCGGTTGTCGCACACTCGCGTCGCCGACCACGGCACCATTACACCGCAAGGAGAAATCCATGGACGAAAAACGCATCAGCTGCGAACTGCACACGGACTACGATATTGAAGTGAACAACCTGCCCGCACACGCATGGGCAGAAGCCGTCTTCTCGACCCCCGAGGACGAAATCGTCGTCGAGGTCAACGCCGCAGACGACCCCATCATCAGCGTCTCCGTCGGCCCCCACGTCACGTGGAAAGGCTCCGTGACGGACTTCAAGCTGCTGCTGCGCGGCCTCGCGCAGTAACGCCATCCCCCCAAAAAACAAAGGGCGGCGCGTCCACCTCAGGACGCCCGCCTTTCTCTCTTCCTTGCGCATCATCACGGGGCGTGTCCCAGCCCCGGCGCGCGTACACCTTCCTTACACCTTCCAGCAGGTATCCAGCACCCGCAGCAGCGACGGGTACATGCCCTCCGCAATGCGCTGCGCGCCCGCTTCACTCGGGTGCACGCCATCGGGCTGATTCATCTCCGGCACGCCCTCCACCCCCGCAAGCAGCGAAGGATAAAACTCCACGCCAAACTCCCGCGCCAGACGCGGGTATACGGCGTTGAAGTCCTCGGCATAGTCTGGGTCCACCACGCCAAGCGCCCGAACGCCAACAAACAGCACTGGCACTTCCGCCTCGGCAAACAGCTCCAGCATGCGCCGCAGGTTCGCCTCCAGCGACTCCGGCGGCACCTCGTGGAACACATCGTTCACGCCAAGGGCAAGGATGGCGCAATCCGGCCGCGAAAACAGCGCCGCAGGAAGCCGCCCCAAGCCACCGCGCGTGGTGTCGCCGGGAATGCCCGCGTTGCGCATCGTCAGTTCCAGCTTGGCCTCTTCCCGCAGCCGCGCCTCAAGTAGCGACGGAAACGACGCGCCAAGGCCAATGCCCCAGCCCGACGTAATGCTGTCGCCAAAGGCCAGCACGGTAAGGTGTCGTTCCTGCTTCATCGCACCAAAAAAGAAGGGGACGCCGAAGCGCCCCCATTCTCACTAAACGATCTCGACAAGCTCGATCTCGAAGTTCAGGTCCTTGCCCGCCAGGGGGTGGTTGCCGTCGAGAGTGATGGACTCGTCAGAAATCTCGGTAATCGTCACCACAACAGGAGAACCCTCCTGCTGGGGAATCTGCAGGGCCATACCAAGTTCGGGAGATATGTGGTCCGGGAACTGATCGCGGGGCACAACGGCCACCGCTTCGTCCACGTAGTCGCCATAAGCTTCTGCGCACGGAATGGTCACGGACTTGGACTCACCCGGCTGCATGCCGCCCACGGCCGTATCAAAGCCGGGGATAACTGCACCAGCACCGAGGGTGAACTCCAGCGGCTCACGATCACGCGAGGAATCAAACTCGGATCCGTCCGCGAGGGTTCCAGTATAATGGATACGTACTGTGTCGCCGCTTTTCGCCTGGGCCATTTTGGCTCTCCTTCTGCATGTGCCGCTTGGCGGCGTTTCAAAATTGCACAGCCAATCGGGCCTCCACCAACACGATGGATGCCCGGCTATGCTCAACGCCGAAAACACCAACGCGCGTCAACGGCCATACTACCCTAGCTGGTCACGCCCGCCGACGCAACCCATGCCCCCTCCCCCCATAACAACCACGCGGTGTCCTTGGCGAACCGGGTGGTTATGCCGCGCATGATTTACCTCCGGTGGCTTAAGGATTTCATCCTTAAGAATCCTCTCATTTCCGCCCCGGAAGCCGGGACGGAAAAATAGGGGCGGCTTTATTGCGCTCCCCTTTCATCCACACACGCGGGAGTATGACAGGGGTTCTGGCACGTAACAGGCGGGGCACACGTCATGACCGCTCGCAGGATCGTTAAGGACGGGAGTCCTTAACCCGCCGGAGGCATGCCTTTGTGGTGCCTCTTGGCAAATCGGGGGGTTATGCCGCGCAAGATTTACCTCCGGTGGCTCAAGGATTTCATCCTTAAGAATCCTCTCATTTCCGCCCCGGAAGCCGGGACGGAAAAATGGGGGTGGGCTTTATTGCGCTCCCCTTTCATCCACACGCGCGGGAGCATGGCAGGGGTTCTGGCACGTAACAGGCGGGGCACACGTCATGACCGCTCGCAGGATCGTTAAGGACGGAAGTCCTTAACCCGCCGGAGGCATGCCTTTGTGGTGCCTCTTGGCGAATCGGGGGGCTATGCCGCGCATGATTTACCTCCGGTGGCTTAAGGATTTCATCCTTAAGAATCCTCTCATTTCCGCCCGGAAGCCGGGACGGGAAAATAGGGGCGGCTTTATTGTGCTCCCCTTTCATCCACACACGCGGGAGTATGACAGGGGTTCTGGCACGTAACAGGCGGAGACACACGTCATGACCGCTCGCAGAATCGTTAAGGACGGGAGTCCTTAACCCGCCGGAGGCATGCCTTCCCTTTTTCCCAAGTATTCCAATAGGATTATGGCGCATTCCGGCCACTATTCTCGCGCAGGTGGGTCAAAACGACACGGGATTTTCTTACGCCGCCTTGGGCTCTTTGGAAGGAAGGGGCGCCACACCACCCTATTGTGTGGCGTCTTTTGACCCACTCTTCAAAACGGAGCTGCACAGGAAACGCGCATGGTTGCGCGCTTTGCATGTTCGGCACACAACTTGCCTTACTTTTTGAACAAAAGCAGGGAAACCACACACGGAACCTGACTGAAGACACCGGACCGCCCACGCGGCTCCCCGCGCGTGACGACGGCCACAGACGCAGCGGAAGATGGCGCTTCCGCATATGCGCATGGGTGTTTGCTTATGGGATAACCACTCTGTGCAGCACCATTGCGACGGCGTCTTCAGCCGCATTTAACCAAGGAGAGTCGCTATGACTGGTTGGGAAGAAAAGATTGACATCAATCACGTTTTCAAACTGCAACCTGCCCGCCCTGTAACGTATTTCGGTGTGGGCGCGGTCTCCATGATTACGGACATCCTCAAGGAGTTCACGGCCAAAGGGCAAGGGCGGGTTCTGGTTGTCACGGACGAAATCGCCTACGAGGCCTCAGGCGCGTGGAAGACGGTGAAGCCCGCGCTGGAAGCCGAGGCCACGGCATTTACGCACTATGGCAAGGTGCGCCCGAACCCAACCTATGACAACTGTGAAGAAGCCGCACAGGCCGCCACGGACATGCAGGCGGACGTTATCCTCGCCATTGGCGGCGGCAGCGCCATGGATACGGCCAAGACGGCGGCTGTCCTGATGCGCCACCCCGGCAAAACAGCGAAGCAGTTCTATGAGCAGGGCGAACCCATTGCCGAAGCCGCGCCCATCATCGCCATCAACACGTCCCACGGTACGGGCAGTGAAACCGACGCCTTTGCGGTGGCGCAGTCGGACGGCGAAGACAAGCCCGCCATCAACTCCCCGCACGTGTACCCGACCTACACCATCGAAGACCCGGCGCTGACGCAGACCATGCCGCTCAAGCAGACCATCTCCACCAGCATCGACGCCATGAACCACGCACTGGAGGCGGCCACTACCATCACCACCAATCCGTATTCCATCTGCCTTGCCAAGGACGCCATCCGCCTTGTTGCCAAGTACCTGCCCAAGGCCATTGTGGAACCGCACAACCTGACGGCGCGCTATTGGCTGATATATTCCTCCGCCATCGCGGGCATTTCCTTCGACATCGGCCTGCTGCATATCACGCACTCCATGGAGCACGCCATGAGCGCCATCAACGCCAAGGTTACCCACGGCGACGGCCTCGGCATCCTGATGCCCGCCATGGTCCGCGAAATCTACCACGCCACGCCCGAAGTGCTGGCGGACATCCTCAGCCCCATCGTCCCGGACCTGAAGGGCGTCGGCGGCGAAGCGGACTACGCGGCCAGCCAACTGAAAAAGTGGCTGAACAGCGTCGGTCAGGGCACCAGCATGAACGGCTACTTCACGGAAGCCGACCTCCCCGAGCTCACGCGCATGACCATGGACTCCTCCCTGAGCAAGCTCCTGCTCCCGCTTGCGCCCATCAAAGTGGACCAAACCGTCATCGAACGCATCTTCCGCAGTTCCTTCTAGCAGGAATCAACACGAGCAGAGGCGGGACACCCGGAATTCAGCCCCGGATGTCCCGC
>NZ_JBJDSB010000006.1:0-191511 GCF_044987625.1 Desulfobaculum sp. SPO524
ACACCCCGCATCGCGGGAACCCGCATGAATGCTCGGTTTGCGCTTTCGCGCAGGAAGAGAGGGAAGACGCCTCCGGCGGGTTAAGGGAATGATTCCCTTAACAATCCCCAGGTTTTCGGGCCAGAAGCTGGCCCGAAAAAGGGTTTGGGTGGGTGATTCGCAGCAAAGTCACTCCGCGAAACCATCCCGCCCGCCCATATACTATAGAATGGGCCTCACCCTCTTCACGCTTCCCGTCTCCACTCAAACAGGGATCCTCACCGCCCATCCGGGCCACCAACGCCCCCCAAAAAACTCTCTTCCATCCACAATCGCGGGAGCACCACAGGGGTGACGACAGTACCCGCCAAAGGAAGCCGGTCTGTGCGCAAACGGGATATCTAAGGGCCCGCGGCCCTTAGACCGCCGGAGACAAACAAAAAGCCCTGCAGCCCCACCACTCGCCCCCCCACCACTCGCTCCTCCCGCACCTTTCCCGCCATCCTCGTACCACTTCCCATGTTGCCTCACTCGTCTCACCTCATCTCCCCTCCCCTACACACATTCCTCCGCCCGCCCCCACGACCCCACGCGCACACCTCTCCACAGGCCAAGGCATCGCCATAGAAAAAGCCCCGCTACCGGTGTTGGCAGCGGGGCTGAAAAGCGTTTTGGGGCCGCGGGCTTATTGGGGCTTGGCGGCGATGCTTCTGGTGACGAACTGATAGATGTCGTCGTACATGGTATCGGGATAATAGGGGGTCAGCAGGCGGGTACGTACGCCGCCGACGAGGTTGCACTGGATGGCGGTAGAGGTCTCCTCGATGGGGAGGTCGCGAATGGTGCCGTCTTTGACGCCGCGTTCGACGCTTGCCTTGAGGGTTTCGAGCACTTCGGTGAACTTGTGCTCCATCTCTTGCCTGTCGTCTCTGGTTTTGACGTCACTGTATGGCGAACAGCGAATGAGCACGAGGAAGTGCTCGTTGGGATCGATGGAAAACTCGAAATATTTGTGAACGAAGCGCTGCACGGCGTCGAGACCGTTCTCGGCGGGTGCGACGGCTTCGTTGAGCTGATCGACGAGGTGATGGAGAACGTCCATACCTGCGGCGATGAAGAGTTTTTCCTTGTTCCCGTAGTGATGGGTCAACAGTCCCAGCGCAACGCCGGCTTTCTCCGAGATTTTCTTAAACGTTGTCTCGGAATACCCGTACACACCGAAGAGTTCTTTGGCTGCTTCCAGCAAGAGTTCTTTTTTCGTCATGGTCACTACCGCGTGCTCCCTTAATGCTCTCTACCCTTGGCGCGGCAAGTGCTGCGCCTCTCCCCCAGCCTCTGACAGGGGCGTGCTCTTAGGGGAAAACCTGTTAAACGTTATGCACCAAACCGTCAATATCCCCAAGGCAGAAGACCGCCCTTACAGCCCCCGCGCTGACAAAAGACAAACCCCCTTGGACAAGGGGGTTTGCAGAGGAGGTGTTACTCAACACGATATAAAAACGCCCAAGGAAGTTTGAGCTTGAAGCCGAAAATTAGCGGTGTGATGAAATGCGTACATGCTGTGTACCGTGCGTGCTGGCTGGCGCTTTGCGCCGCGGCATTCTTGGGAGTGCAGTCAAGCCGGAGCGGTGAAGCAACCGCCCCGGCGGACTGTCTGTGCACTCAACCAATTCTCATGGTCACTGCCGGAACACCCGCATGTCCATAGCGGGCAGCAACGGATTATCGTTCAACCTCTGCCACTTGTCGCCTGTTCCCATAAGGAAACCATGTTCCGGCAAATATTGTGAAGCACGTGCGTGCGTCATTTCAATCATCGTGTCAGTGGGCGTTGATTGAACACACAACCAACTGACAATTCCTTTTTACGACCAGTCCCTGCATCCTGTCAAGCGTCTTTCTTCACAAGACTCGGTGATGGGCGCAAAAACGCTCGTTGCTGCTTCAATCGAACTGAAGTCCATGTTACTGTGCACAGGAAAGGAGGGGGAACTCATGCCGTGGGATCCAAAACAGCCAGACCGACGCAAAGGGGAACGTCGCCAAGACGACGATAGAAGACGCAACATACAAGACCGACGGTCCATTGCGGACCCGCTTGATATTGTGGAACGCCGCCGTAACGAACGCCGCAGCGAGGATGACCGGCGAAGTGGCGAGGACCGGCGCAAGGACGATATGAGCTAAAGCACAAGGCTGGTCAGCCCCGGCTGCTTCAACACGCGCAAAAAGCAGCGCCCCGATGGTCGACATCGGGGCGCTGTTGTTCTCTGACGCGGGGCGGCCCGCCGGAATTAGAATTCGAGATGCTTGGGCGTACGGGGGCAAGGGATGACGTCGCGGATGTTGGAAACGCCGGTCACCATCATGAGCAACCGTTCGAAGCCCATGCCGAAGCCTGCGTGGGGCACGGAGCCAAAGCGGCGCAGGTCCATATACCACCAGTAATCCTCTTCGGTGAGGCCAAGCTCCTCGATGCGCTTCTTGAGGACGTCGAGGCGTTCCTCACGCTGGCTGCCGCCGATAAGCTCGCCAACTCTGGGCACAAGGATGTCCATGGCGGCGACGGTCTTGCCGTCGTCATTCATGCGCATGTAGAAGGCCTTAATGTCCTTGGGATAGTCGT
This sequence comes from Desulfobaculum sp. SPO524, assembly GCF_044987625.1. Lineage (NCBI taxonomy): Bacteria > Pseudomonadati > Thermodesulfobacteriota > Desulfovibrionia > Desulfovibrionales > Desulfovibrionaceae > Desulfobaculum > Desulfobaculum sp. SPO524. The sequence continues at coordinate 2,606 of NZ_JBJDSB010000006.1, forward strand.
AGACGATGACGGGACGCTTGAAGTGCTCGTCAGTGAGAAAGCGCTCGTGCTCGGTCTGCAGGTCCACGCCCCACTCTACGGGATATTCAAAGCGGCTTTTGCCCTTCTTGGTCTTGGCATTCTTTTTCAGAATCTCAATGGCCTCGGTGTAGGGCAGACGCACGAACTCGTTGTTCTCGATGGAGTCGAGGGTCTCGGTGAGGCCCTTGTCCACCCACTTGGCGAAGAGTTCGAGGTCTTCGGCGCAGTGCTTGCGCAGGTGGCCGACCACGCTCTTGATAAAGGCTTCGCCAAGGTCCATGTCGTCGGACAGGTCGGCGAAGGCCATTTCCGGCTCAACCATCCAAAACTCAGCGGCGTGCCGGGGCGTGTTGGAATTTTCGGCGCGGAAGGTGGGGCCGAAGGTGTACACATCGCCCAGGGAGGTGGCGAAGATTTCCGCGGTCAACTGGCCGGACACGGTGAGGGCGGCTTCCTGCCCGAAGAAGTCATTCTCGGGGGCTTTGGCCTCGGTGCTGGCGGGGTCGAGGGTGGTCACGCGGAACATTTCGCCTGCGCCCTCGCAGTCGGAGCCGGTGATGATGGGCGAATGCACGTAGGCAAAGCCGTTGTCGTGAAAAAATTTATGAATGGCGTAGGACGCCTCGGAGCGGATGCGGAAGATAGCGCCAAACTTATTGGTTCGCGGACGCAGGTGCGCGATGGAGCGCAAAAATTCATCGGAGTGGCGCTTCTTCTGCAGGGGGAAGGTTTCGGGGTCGGCCTCGCCGACAACCTTGATGCCGGCGGCGCGCACTTCCCACTTCTGGCCCTTGCCGGGGGATTCCACAAGGGAACCTTCCACAGCAATGGAGGCGCCGGTGGTGACCTTATCAATGGCGTCCCAGCCGGGAATACCCTCGTCAGCAATGACCTGAATGTTCATGAGGCAGGATCCATCGTTAAGCTCGATGAAGGCAAACCCCTTATTTTCCCGCTTGGTACGGACCCAGCCCTTGACCACAATGTTCTCTACCGGCGCTGTAGCTTCCAGCGCCTGACGGACGCGAAGGCGATTCATCTGCATCTCCTGACAACTGTTCTCTCTAATGGTATGCCCAAGCCTCGCACTTGACGGAATCCGGCATCTGGGCAAAGTAACCCGGACCGACCACACGCCATGGCCGAGCACGTCCTATTAATGACTTGGCCGACGGCTACGCTGTATACGATTTTTTCATGAACCGCCACATCAGGGCGCTGCGCGAGTTGTCGCCTCCGCCACGCGTCATCACAAAGGGGACTCCGATATGGGCTTCTTCTCCAAGCTGAAATTCTGGGAAAAAGACAAGAAAAACGAGGCGGATACCGCGCCGGAACATTCTGCAGAAGACGCCGCCGTCCAGCAGATGCCTGCGGAAGAGCCCGCGCCCGCGGAGCCTGCGTCACCCGCGCAGACTGCTGACAAGACGCCCACCGCGCCCCAGCCCGAGGCCGCCGCGCCCGAAACGACTGCCCCTGCGCAGACGGATGAGGAACCCGCGCCAGAAGCCCCCGCTCCCACACCGGCCAAGGCGCCCGCGCCGGAGGCCCTTGCCCCCGAGGAAACTCCTCTGCGCGCCGAAGAGCCATGGCAGCAGGAACTCACCCTCAAACTGCGCGAGGCCGAACCCCGCCTGTCCGAATGGCTGACGCTTGTCCTTGAGGGCGTTTCGGAAAAAAGCCCGGAACTGTGGACGCGCCTGCGCTTTTTGTTCCGCGCCCTTGGCGCGCCGGAGGCCGAGGCCGACGACTTTATCCAGCGCTTCGACAGCTGGCTGGATATGATGGAATACGAAATGGTGGAGGACTTCCGCTCGGAGCTCCAATACCGCCTGGCCCTTGCGCTGGACCTTGAGGACGAAGAGGACGAGCGCAGCCGCCTGTTCCTGAAGCTGTCCGAAGGCCTTGAAAAGACCAAAGAAAAAATCTCCCGCCAGATCGAGGGCCTGCTGTCCAGCCACGACACCATGGACGACGCCTTCTGGGAAGAGCTGGAAGAAATCCTCATCATGGCGGACGTGGGCTACGAGGCCACCACCCAGCTCGTGGAAAACCTGCGCGAGCGCGTGCGCAAGGCCGGAACCACCGACCCGTCGGACTTTAAGGCCCTGATGCGCGAGGAACTGGAAGAGGTCTTCAAGACCGAGCGCCGCATCTCCGCCGTGAATCCGCCCGAGGTTGTGCTGATGATTGGCGTCAACGGTGCGGGCAAGACCACCACCATCGCCAAGCTGGCGCACCGTGCGCAGATGCAGGGTAAAAAAGTGCTGGTGGCGGCTGGCGACACCTTCCGCGCCGCCGCGCTGGAGCAGCTGGAAGTCTGGGCCGGACGCGTTGGCGCGGGCTTCTACGGCAAGGGCGAAGGCGCGGACCCCGCAGCCGTGGCCTACGAGGCCGTCGATATTGCCATCCGCGACGGCTACGACATGATTTTTGTGGATACGGCGGGCCGCCTGCACACCAAGGTGGACCTGATGGACGAACTGAACAAAATCTACAAGGTGCTGGGCAAAAAGCACCCCGGTGCGCCCCACCGCAGCATTCTCGTTCTCGACGCCACAACCGGTCAGAATGCCCTGTCGCAGGTGAAGCTGTTCTCCGAGTCCTGCGGCATTGATGAAATTGTCCTGACCAAGCTGGACGGCACGGCCAAGGGCGGCGTTGTTGTCGCCATTGCCCTGCAGTACGGCGTGCCCATTACCTTTATAGGCCTTGGGGAAAAGATGGAGGACCTGCGCCCCTTCAACGGGCAGGACTTCGCCACCGCCCTCTTGGGCTAACCCCCTCGCCCCAACCGACCATCATGCGCCCCTGCCATGCGGGGGCGCTTTTTTTTGGCAAGGCAACCCTGCCACGCAAAACGCAAAACGGCCCGGCGCAGAGTGCGCCGGGCCGTCGTCATGTCGTGCCGGAGCCTGTTAGGAGTTCTTGAGCTCCTCGATGAGGTTTTGCAATTCCTCGGCGAGGTGGGCCAATTCGGTCACGGCCTGAGCGGACTGGTTCATGGCCTCGGCGGTTTCCGTGGCGATGCGGTTGACCTCGTCCGTGCTGCGATTGATTTCCTCAGACGCAGCGGATTGCTCCTCACTTGCCGTGGCGATGGCCCGCACCTGGTCGGCGGTCTCCTCAACAATCCCCACGATGACGCGCAGGGTATCGCCGGCCTTCTTGGCGAGTTCCGTGGTGGTCGCCACAGTCTCGGCCGTGGAGTTCATCCCCTTGATATTGTTCTGCGTGCCTTCCTGAATGGCGGACACGGCGTCGCCCACTTCCTTGGTGGCGGCCATGGTCTTTTCCGCCAGCTTGCGGACCTCGTCCGCGACAACGGCGAACCCGCGGCCAGCTTCGCCAGCGCGCGCGGCCTCAATGGCTGCGTTCAGGGCGAGAAGGTTGGTCTGGTCCGCAATGTCGGTGATGACGTTCATAACCTTGCCGATGTCTTCGGCCTGCGTGCCCAGCTCGTTGAGGCCTTCCACCATCTGTTCGGCTTCGCCCTGCAGGCGGTCGATGCTGGTGACAACCTCGTCCACCACGCGTCCGCCCTCTTCGGCGTTGCGTCTGGCGTCCTCGGCGCTTTCTGCGGTCTTGCCTGCGTTGCTGGCGACCTCCAGCACCGATGCGTTCATCTGCTCCATGGCGGTTGCGGCCTCGGTGGTCCGCTCGCGCTGCTGCTCGGAGCCGCGGCTGGATTCCTCAATCTGCGACGCTAGCTCTTCAGAAGCGGAGGTGACGCGGCTGACAATGTCCGACAGTTGGCTGGCCGCCTGCAACATGCCCTCGCGCTTTGCGCTTTCGGCCTGCTTCCGGGCTTCTTCGGCCTCCTGCAGGGCCACATTGGCCTTGGCGCTCTGCTCTTCGGCCATTTCCGTCTTCTCGTCGGCGGTCTTGATGAGGTCCGTCAGGTTCTCCACCATGCGGGCCAAAGCGTTGAACAGTGTCAGCAGTTCGCCGCCAAAGCCCCGGGCATCGGGCATGGAGTCAAAGTGCCCGGCGGAGATATCCTCTGCCGCATTCACAAGCAGACCGATGGGCTTGGAGATGCTGCGCGCCACAAAGAGCACGATGAGCACCACGAGGGCGACCGCGCCAAGGGAAAGGAACGCGCTCAGCACCATAAAGGCCCGCACATCGGCAAAGACCTTATCCGTCGGCAGCGCAAGGCCGATGGACCACGGCGTGCTTACGCCTGCGATATTGATCGGTTCGAAGAGGTATTCATATTCCTCCCCGTCCAGCGGAGAATCGAGGTGCTTGACCCAGCGCTCGCCGTTTTTGATGGCGGCCAGCAGTTCGGCGTGGACCTCTTCCGGGAAGACCTCGGTGATGCTCTTGTTGCCGAACTTGGGATCCTTGTGCCCCACCAGCTTACCGCCGTTGGACACAACCATGGCGTAACCGGTGCCAAAGGGCTTGATATCCTCCACCATGCGCTGGAACGCGCCGATGGTAAAATCAATGCCGACAATGCCGATGAAGGTGCCGTTCTTGATCATGGGTACACTGATTGTGGCCAAAATTTCATCAACAACGGTGGTGGTGTAGGGTTCGGTCAACACCGGACGGCGGGAGTCGCGCGGTCCCTTGTACCACGCGCGCGTTTCGCCGGGGTTGTACTGGATGAGGTCCTCGGCTGCGATGCCGCCGTCCTTGCGGTAGAAATACGGTCCGTAACGGCCGTCCGGGCCGTACCACGGACGCACGCCGATATACTCGGCATCGCGGCCGTCCAGGGCATTGGGTTCAAACACTGCCTGAATGCCGTAGAATGTGGGATCGGAGAGGGTGACCTTTTTTTGCACCTCGTCCACGATGTCACGGCTCACTGCATCCTTGTGTTCGGTCATGGCGATAAAGGCGGCGGCTGTTGCGGCGGAAGCATCCAGCGCCTTTTCGATGTTGTTCTTCACCTGATTGCCGTAGCGTGCAGCCATCTGTTGCGCCATGGACATGGCACTTTCCTCGGCCATGGTCTGCGTGCGCTGCTGCACCACAAAGGTATACACGGCAAGGATAAGAATCATGGCCGAACAAATGCTCACGCCAATCTTCAAGCCAATCTTCATGTTCCTGAACATGCACGCCTCCAGCGCTGGATGTCTGTATAAAAAAAGATGAGGTATAGGTGAATATACCTCATCCACGGGACTTTTCACAAGTAGTGATATAATTTGGAACAAGATTGGCCGACTTTACTATTTATTTCGGCTCATTGCGTTCCGGGAGGGTGCGGGGAAGGGAAATGGTAAAGATGACGGTGCCATTTTGCTGTTCGAAGGATAAATGCCCGCCAAGATTCTTTAAATTGCGAAAACTGACGGCCAAACTCTGGGAGCCTTCCTCGCCATCGAAGGGCAGGAGCAGAAGTTCATTCTTTTTGGCAAGTTCCGCGCCGCCGGGGGCCGTTACCGTGAACACCACAGCCACATGCCCTGCAATGTCGCGGGTGGCAACATCCAGCGTACCTTTGTGCGACACCGCGCTTTGAATGTGATTCAAGACGTTCACAAAGGTTTCGGTGAGGATGTCTGCATCGGAATTAATGACGGCGAGGTCATTATCCAGATTGGTGGTAACGTCCAGCCGCTCCTTGGCGGAAGACCCGGACAGCCGGTCCAGACAAAAGGTGAGCAGCGCGTTCACTGAGCACATCTTGCTTTTGACCGGCACGGGCGCAAGGTAGGAGCTGATGCGGTTCATGAGTTCCTCAATGCGCTGGGTCTCGCTGAGGATGACCTCCACCTCGTCCATGTCCGGGTGCTTTTTGGCCAGCATCCGGGCAAAGCCGCCAAGTGCCATAAGCGGGTTGCGGATTTCGTGGGCGAGCTCGTGGGCGATGGCGCCAAGGGTGTTCAGCTTCTCCCGCTGGATGAGCACCTTGTCCAGAAACTGGCGCTCTGTGACATCGGTGATGAGGCCTTGCACGCGGGGGCCGAGTTCGGCGTCGTCGTCCGTCTCAATGGAATGGGCGTGCAGATAAAGCTGGTAACCATCCTTATGCTCAAAACGGAAATCCTGCGTAAAGCTCCCGGTCTCAAAGGCCTGCTGCAACGCGGCAAGCAGGGCCTCGCGGTCCTCTTCGGCGGCGTTATCCACCAGCCAGCGCGGCGCGCCCGTGGCCTCGGCAGGCGTATAGCCCAGAACGTTTTCGCAGGTGGCGTTGATAAAATCCAGCGTCAGGTCCGGCGTCAGGGAAAAAATGATGATGGGCAGATTTTGAATAAGATGCTGGTAGCGGTTTTGGGCGCGGCGCACTTCCTCGCGCAGGTCCTTGCGCTCCATGCAGTTGCGGATGGTCTGCTCAAGGATGTCGAAATTGATGATGGGCTTGGTGATATAATCCCACGCCCCGGCCTTGAAGGCGCTAATGGCGTCGCTGATGTCCGCTTTGGCGGAGACGATAATCACCGGGGTATCCGGCGTATGCTCCTGAATGCGTTCCAGCACCTCCAGCCCGTTCATCCCCGGCAGTCCCATATCCAGCAGCACCAGGTCCGGCAATTCGCGCTTAAAGACCTCCACGCCGCTTGGGCCGTCTTCGGCCTCCAGCATTTCGTAGCCGCTGTCGCCCAGCCAATCCACGATGGACTCGCGCACACGCATTTCATCTTCCACACTCAGGATGCGGACAACGCGCCGTTCGGTCATGACCCTGCCTCCTCAGTTCGCGCCGGAACAGGGAGCACCACCACAAAGGTGTTCAGCCCGTCGTCATGCTCGTACCACACCTTGCCGCCGTGCAGCTCCACAATCTGCCGCACAAAATACAGCCCGTGCCCCGTGCCCGCCTGCTCGGTGGAATTTTGCCCGCGGTAGCCTGCTTCAAACAGCTGTGCGGAGTCTGCCTCCGCCACGGGATTGCCCGACGACCCGACACGGAAGCACACGCCGTCGGCGTCCGCACCAAAGGCTTCGGAAACATGGCGCCACCCCACCACAAGGCGCTTCCCGGTCCCGTCCACCTCCTCGGCATATTTGGCGGCGTTGGAGAACAGATTGGAAAACACCTGCGCCATCAGGCCAACGTCCACCTGAAGATGCAGCGCCTCGTCCGGCGCGTCCCGCTCGCCCTGCTCCACTCGGATGGCGTTCTCGCGGAACCGCCCGGCATTTTGGGCAAGCTGCGGGTCAATAATCATGGATGGCAAGTGGCAGGTCCGGCGCTCCAGCACATAGTGCCCTTTTTCAAAGTGGCTCTGGCGCAGCAACGTTTCCAGATAGAGGCTGGTCTGCTCATAGTGGCGGGCAATTTCGTCGTACTGGTCCAACAGGTTCTGATGCACCTTGTGCAGCTCGTCGCTGTCGCCGCACTCCGGCACCACCAGTTCGCCCAGTTCGTCAATGCGTCGCCGCAAGCGGTTAAAATACAGCTTAAAGTACATGTTCGGCACAATGACGTTGTGCCCGATGTCCTTCACCAAGTTACGGATGAACTGCAAATGGTCGTGGTTGGCGCCATGAATCATGCGCAGGTGCTGCTGAAAACCGATGCGGTTCGCAAACTTTTCCAAAAAAAGTTGGTCCTGGGGCGTGAGTTTGCCCTTGGGGTCCACCTCCAGATAGCCGATGACGTCATCCTTGGGGGCAAAGGGCAATTGGTCGATAAAGCGGCGGTTGCCCCGGATGGGGGCGCAGAACCGCCCCTGCAAGCAGGAAGGGACAGATGGCAGGTGATTTGTGGACCGGCAGACGGCGTCCTCCTGCGGCATGGTGGAGTAGGCGCACTCCAGCTCCGAGGACGGCGTCAGCAAAAACAGCGCCGCGTCAAAGCCGAGGATGACCTTGGGCACCATCACGCACACGGCGTGGAAGTCCTCCTCGGATTCAAACTCCTGCACAAGGTCAAAAAAAATATTCAGGGTCCGGCTTTGGGCGGGCGGGAACTCATAGCGGCGGTAGTCCTCCACTTTTTGGAGCACCCGCATCCGTATGTGGTCCTCCAGCGCCGCGCCCGAAAGACGGCCCCCGCACGCGGGGGCATCGGCGCGGTCTTCGGCGGGCGCGTGGTCGTTCTTGTGCTTGTCGGCCATGGCGTATCCGATTCGTTGGGGAGTGCTCACGCAAGTCGCGTATACTACGACGCTCCCGCATTGTGGCACATTAAACCGAAAATTCAAGCACCTTTCGCGAAGCCGATGTGGCAAAAGGGATATGTGCGCCCACAAAATCTGCATACATCACTATAAAAGGGTTGACTCCCATAGAGGATTATATCTAGTTTCCATCTTCATCATGTAAAGCCAAACCCGTTGCGAGACGGGGACGGAAAGCCACGGGACTCGTGCCAACGAGTAAGCCGGGTTGCTGCAAGCGGCCAGTCGCGCACTGGTCCCGTCCCTTCGTACGGCCTGCAGGCCGTTTTTTTTGTGGAGCGTCGCTGGTGACGGGCAGGGTACAGGAAAGAGACCGGAAAGGTCCGGCCGAAGAGAGGATCAGATGTCCCGAATCGACGTGAATGTCGTCAACCCGTTTCTGACGGGCGTGCAGGATGTGCTTGGCACCATGGCGCGCGTCACCGCCCAGCCCGGGCGCCCGTACATCAAGCGCGACCACACAGCGCGCGGCACTGTTACTGGCCTTATCGACCTCAAGGGCGACAAGCCCGGAACCATCGCCGTCACATTTTGCGAGCGCGCGGCCTGCGAAATCGCCGGGCGTATGCTGGGCGAGCGCTTCGAAGTGCTCAACGCCGATGTCTGCGACGCCGTGGGCGAAATCACGAACATGATTTCCGGTCAAGCCCGTCAGGGTCTGGCCGCAAACGGCAGCAACTACAAGGCGGGCATCCCCTCCATCCTGCGCGGCTCGGACCACATCATCCAGCATTGTAGCGACGGCCCCATCCTTGCCCTGGCCTTTACCACCATGTTTGGCGAGGTCACGGTTGAAGTCTGCTTTGGCGAACGGCTGGAAGCCTGCATGTCCAACCCAAGGAACTAACCTCCGCTTCGGGCAACCGCTCACAGGCCCCCGCTCTTTGGCCGCCGCACCGCACATTCGCCAGCACCCGCTTTCCGCAGTCGCTCCCTTTTTCTCTTCTCCTCGCGCCTTCTCCGCCTCCGTCCCACCAGACGCTCCGCGCTACGGCGCGCCGCGTAGCCGCGCTCTTTGCCCCTGCGCGGCAGGATGCCCCATGCCCGGCGTCTGCCGAGGTGCGTCTTTCAGTCCCCGCCGGGTCAAGACCGAGCAGCCAGCCCACAGCGCCACCACGAAAAAACACGCCCACCGCAGCCGTATCGGCGCGGTGGGCGTGTTTTTCTACAGCATACGCTGTGGCGGGGCAGCGCCTGTGTGGGACCGCTATGGCACGTCGGCCTCTTCCCACGACACAGCCTCCAGCCCTTCCAGCTGGAGCAGGTCCCCCAAAATTTGGGCGCGCGGAATGTCGTCCTTGGACATCAGCCGCAAGCGGTAGGTGGTCAGCCCGTCCTTCACATTCTTTTGCAGATTCACGGTGTGGATTTGCACGCCGTGCATCTCAAGGACGTTGCGGATGTGCTTGAGCGTGGTCACCGGGCAATGGCACGAGACCGTCAGCAGGGAAAATAGATCGTGGGGGATGGTGCGCGTCAGCTTATGCCCAATGCCCGACAACAGGCTCAGGCTCACCAGCGTGACCATCACCGCGGGCGAATAGAACCCCGCGCCGCAGCACAGGCCAATGCCCGTCACCATCCACAGGCTGGCGGCCGTGGTCAGCCCGCGGACCGTGCCGCGTCCTTTGATGATGGCCCCCGCGCCCAGAAAACCCATACTCGCAATGGCGTAGGACGCAATGCGCGACGGGTCCAGACGCACGACACTGGCCTGCGTCAGATGGCGGTACATGACCTCCATCTCCACGGACAGCTGCATCATCAGGCACGCGCCAAGGGCCACGAGAATATTGGTGCGGAAGCCCGCAGCCTGCCCGTGGGCCTCACGTTCCCATCCGATGGCCCCGCCAAGAATGACGGCCAGCACGATTTTGCCGAACTGTTCGCCCAGATTCATCACGTCCGGCGTCAACAGACCAAGAACATCCATAAACTCTACTCCACCTCGAATTCCGCGGCGCAATGCGCAGTGTCACCATCTTGTAACATACCACTATTCCACGCAGAGCCAAAGCGCAAGCTCGCCCGCCCCGCCAGAGCGCGGCGCCCCTAGGCGCGCGGGCAATTCTCCGAGGCGAGGCCCATATGGTTCACGGCGCAAGGCCAGCGCGCCATCACAAGCCAAGCTTAGGACAGCCACAAGGGAACAGAAGCATTGGCCGCATTCAGCGCGCGGTCCAGCTCATACCAGCGGGGTTCATAGCGGGCCACAAGGGCCCAGAAATTTTGGGAATGGTTCATGTGCCGGGTATGGCACAGCTCATGGATAAGCACATACCGTGCAAGCTCACGCGGGAGGAACAGCAGGGTCCAGTTCAGGCTGATGGTGCCGCGCACGGAACAGCTTCCCCACCGTGTGCGCTGGCCGCGCACCTGCGCGCGCTCAAAAGGCAGACCAAGCTCGGCTGAGAGTTCGCGCAACCACGGCACCAGTACGGCGCGGCCACGGGCCTGCAGCCAGCGGCGCACAGCGGCGCGGGCGCCCTCGTTGCCGTCGCGCCCCGTGGTGACAAGCAGCCGTCCCGGTCCGCTTTGCCGCACGCGCGAGGTTGGCGCCTCCCGCTCCACAAACTCCAGCCGCCACGTTTCATCCACTGCGCAAAGATGCAAGGCATCCGGCGTGGCAACAGGCGCGCCGGGCACAATGCCCCGCCGCTCCAGCCGCGCAAAAGTCTGGCGAAGCCAGTCGGCCTTGTCAGCCACAATGCCCGGCACGCGCGAGGTATCAAAACCGCGCGGCACAACAATCTCAAGGCCCCTGCGCGGCGTCACACGCAGAATAACGCGCTTGGCGCGGGCACTCTCTCGGACCGTATAGTCCGGCAGCGGCGTGGGGGATGGCGTTTGAGATTTGGGCATGGCGACGTCGTAGGGTTGCCGTTGGCGGCGTAGGGGAAAGAGGCCATCTCAGGCAGACGGCGTGAAAGGCAAAAAAGCGAAAAGCCTCAAAGGGGTGCGCTCTTCTGGCGCGACGTTCCTGCAGGCGAAAGAGGAAACCGTGTCAACCACGAACGGCTCCCGCCCCGGGCGCGGGCAACGCAGGCATGCGCCGCCCGAAAACCGCCCGGTGGGAATATATATTGCGTCAGGACCGCCTAGCGGCCACAGCACTTCTTGAATTTTTTGCCGCTGCCGCAGGGGCACGGGTCGTTGCGGCCAACTTTGGGTTCCTCACGGCGCACCGTGGGATTGCCGCGCACGCGGCCGTCGGTGTACACCCAGTTGCCGTCCTCGCGCTCAAAAAAGCTGAGTTCGGTGTGCTCGTGGCGCACGCCGCCCTGCTCGTAGGTGGCGGTGAATTCCACTTCGCCGATGTTGTCATCCGGGCCGCCGTCCTTGGTGGAATGGACGGTCAGCCCCACCCAGGTGCTGGTCTCCGCCCATTCTCGCACGGCCTCGGGGTCGTGGTGGGGGCGCTTTTTTGCGCACAGGGTGTCGTACAGATAGTCCAGCGCGCCGTTACAGTAGGCGCTGTAGCGGGCGCGCATCAGCGCCTCGGCAGTGGCGGGAACTTCAGCGCCGATGATATACGGCTCACAGCAGGCAGCAAAGCCCTTTCCCGACCCGCAGGGGCAATTGGTCTGACTCATTCGGTGGTTCCTTTTTCGCCCGCCTGCCCGGCCTGAAAGGCCGCCGCGGTTTCCGCAGCCAGCGCTTCCATGCCGTCCTTTTCAAGCGGGGCGACATCTGTAAGAAAAGCTATGATAAATCGTACGCCATCACTGGAGAGTGACACCTTGGTCTCGGTGGTGTACGCCGCCAAGGCGGCCTCCAAGTGTTCGACGTAGGCGGCAAGAGATGCTACCTGCGCATCGAAGGACACCTCAAGACGAAAAAACGCCAACGCGGCGTCCATGGGAAATCGCTGTATGGCTACATGCGGTCCGTCAGACACTATTCCCCCAGCGGACGCAGGGTAGGTGCTTCGTGCCCGTGATGGCAGGCGTGGCCGTCTTCGTCGTGATGGTCGCAAATTTCGGCGTTGTCCTCGACTTCGCCAGCCAGCCACTTGGCCACAATGTCCTCAACGGAGCCATCGCAACCACGCAGTACCTGTATGCCGACACCGGCCAGCTTGTCCACTGCGCCCTGGCCCATGTTGCCAGCCAGCATCACGGTGACGCCGTCGGCAGCCAGCAGGTCAGCAACGTTGGACTTGCAGCCGCAGCCCTCGGGAGCGTCCACACGCGTTGTGGCGCTCACAGCCTTGGCGGCCTCGTCCACGGTCACAACCGTAAAATATTCGCAGTGGCCAAAGTGGCTGTCCACAACGGCAACATTGTCGACGGTCTTGGTCGGAAGCGCTATTTTCATGTGTCATCTCCTGATAGTCATGAAGGTGTAAGGCCCCTTTGGGCCTGCATAAGGGATAAAGGTAGATATGCAATGCTCAAAGTCAACAACAATTGCCAGATTTCCGATGGGGAAATAGGATTTGAAACCTCGCGGTCCGGCGGTCCCGGCGGACAGCACGTCAACAAAGTGGAAACCCGCGTCACTGCCGTCTTTGACGTAGCGGCCTCCGAAAGCCTGACCACGGACCAAAAGGCGCGCATTATGACGCGCCTCGGCTCGCGCCTCGACAGCCGGGGCGTGCTGCGCGTCAGTGTCAGCGACACCCGCAGCCAACAGCGCAACAAGGCCCTCGCTCTCGAACGCCTTGCTGAAATCCTGCGCGACGCCCTTGTCACCCAAAAGAAACGCCGCAACACCCGCCCCACCCTCGCCTCACGCCGCCGCCGGGTGGACAGCAAGAAAAAACGCGGCGCCATAAAAAAACTACGCCGGCGGGTGGATTCGGAGTAGAGGGGACGCGCTGCCGCGTGCCGCCTTTCCAGCCAGAGCAGAACAGCCCCGCATTCCGTCCCCTTTTTCCCTCCCCGCGCAACGCGCACGGGCCACGCCAGGGCCAATGCGACCGACCGCAATGTTCGACAGCGCCCGAACTCGTGCTTTCTATACCGCACAGCATAGCGAGCGCTTCCGCCCAGCAACATGAGAAGAGCTTCCGGAGGAATGAGCTGGCACCTCAGGCCCAACCAGCCCTTTCGCGCGCGATAAAAAAGCCCCCGCAACAGCGTTGCGGGGGCTTTGCCAGCGATAGTGTCCGGTCTGTTAGGACCTAGCAGAACTGTCGCAGGAAACGCGTGTCGTTCTCGAAGAACATGCGCAGGTCGCCGATGCCGTGCTTGAGCATGGCGACTCGCTCAATACCGAGACCGAAAGCGAAACCGGTGTAGACTTCGGGGTCGTACCCAACGGCCTTGAAGACCTCGGGGTCGACCATGCCGCAGCCGAGGATTTCAACCCAGCCGGTCTGCTTGCAGACGCGGCAAGGCTCGCCATCGACTTCACCGGTGCCGCCACACATCACACAGCTGATATCTACTTCCGCGCTCGGTTCAGTGAACGGGAAGAAGCTGGGACGGAAGCGCACTTCGGTATCTGTACCGAAAATCTGGCGCACGAACGACGTCAGCGTGCCGCGAAGGTCGGCCATGCTCACGTTGTGGTCCACAAGCAATCCTTCGATCTGGTGGAACATGGGCGTGTGCGTCAGGTCGGAGTCGCGGCGGTAGACCCTGCCGGGCGCGATGACCGCCACGGGCGGCTTGCGCTTCAGCATGGTCCGAACCTGCAACGGCGAGGTATGCGTCCTGAGCAGCACCTGATCCGTGATGTACAGGGTATCCTGCATATCGCGGGCGGGGTGCTCGGGGGGCAAGTTCAGTGCCTCGAAGTTGTAGAAGTCGGTTTCGACTTCGGGGCCGGTGACCACCTCGAATCCCAAGCCGCCGAACACGGAGCAAATATCCTCCATGACGGTGGTAATGGGGTGCAAGGACCCCATCTCGGGAGTGCGGCCGGGCATGGTGGGGTCAAAGGTCGCCATGGCGGCGTCCTCTTTCTCCTGTGCCAGGGCCTTTTCACGGGCGTCAAACAGATCGGTAAGCTCGGTCTTGACCAGATTACCGGTCTTGCCCGCCTCGGGGCGGTCTTCGGCGGAAAGGTCGCGCAGGCCGGCGAGCAATGTCGCCAACTGGCCCTTGCGGCCCAGGAACTTCACACGAAGTTCCTCCAGGGCCTCAGCAGAACCGGCCTGACCAAGCTCGTCCTTAAAGGACGGGATCAGGGCCTTGAGTTCGTCTATGAGCTTCTTTCCTGCGTCAGACATGATTAACCGAGCTTGGCTTTTGCGATCTCTGCCACCTTGGCGAAGGCAGCCTTCTCACGAACGGCGAGGTCGGCCAGAACCTTACGGTTCAGCTCCACACCGGCCAGCTTCAGGCCATGCATGAACTTGCTGTAGGACATGCCGTGCTCGCGGGCAGCGGCATTGATACGCATGATCCACAGCTTGCGGAACTCGCGCTTGCGGACCTTACGGTCGCGGTAAGCGTAAACGAGTGCGCGTTCGACGGTCTCACGGGCGGTGGTGTACAGCGCATGGCGTGCACCACGGTAGCCCTTGGCCATCTTCAAATATTTCTTATGACGTCTCTTGGCGTTAACGCCTCTTTTGACTCTCATCGTTCCTTTCCTCCTTTACCCTACCCCCAAGGTTACCCCGGTACGGCAGGGAGAACGATTTACAGGATGTTGTGTTGTAAAACGGTCGTCAGACTAGTTCAGCGCGGGAACCATGCGCTTCACGGCCTTCTCGTTGGTCGAATCAACGAGAGAGCCCTGACCCAGACGGCGCTTACGCTTGGCGCTCTTCTTGGTCAGAATGTGGCGCAGACCCTGCTTGCGACGGCGGATCTTGCCGGAACCAGTCTTGGTGAAACGCTTGGCAGCGCTTCTGTTGGTCTTGATCTTAGGCATTGTTGTCTCCTTAGCTGTGGAAAGCACACAAACAGCGGTCCCCGCGAGGTGGCAGGAACCGCCGAGCGTTTTCCTATTCCGGACATATCGCATGGCCGACAGGCGGCCGTGGCGTCGTTACGTGCGGAGGATTACGGCTTCTTGGCCAGCGGTGCAACCAGAAGACTCATGACACGGCCTTCGGAGCGGGGCTGCTGCTCGACACGTGCAATGTCGGATACAGCCTCGACCATGCGTTCAAGCATCATGAGACCACGATCCTTGTGCACGATCTCTCGCCCTCGGAAGAACACGGTCACCTTCACACGGTCGCCGGCTTCGAGGAAGCGGCGGACGTGCTTGAGCTTGGTGTTGAAATCATGCTCGTCCGTCTTGGGGCGAACCTTGATTTCCTTGATCTGGACGACGGACTGTTTTTTCCGGGCAGCCTGCAATTTCTTCTGCTGCTCGTACTTATACTTGCCAAAGTCCATGATCTTGCAGACCGGCGGCTTGGCATTAGGTGCCACTTCCACCAGATCCAGCCCAAGTTCTTGGGCCATCCGCAGGGCCTCATCAGTCGGCAAAACACCGGCCTGCTCTCCGTCAGCGCCGATCAACCGCACTTCGCGTGCGCGAATCTGCCTGTTACACCGGGCACGAATAGCTGCTGAAGCTATAGCTCATTCCTCCGCGTTTGAATGGTTCCAGGCTATCTGCCTGAACCATGTTTACAGCCTCCTCCAGGGTCTTGAGCCCCAGATTCTCTCCCCGAAGACGTACATTGACGCCTCCGGACTCTACTTCCTTGTCTCCCACGACAAGAATGTATGGCACCTTTTCAAGCTGCGCTTCGCGCACCTTGTAGCCGAGCTTTTCATTACGCAAATCCGCCTCCACACGAATTCCCCGAGCCTTGAGGAACTTGCGTGCCTCAACGGCGAAATCGTGCTGAGCGTCCGTGACGGTCAGGATGCGGGCTTGCTCCGGCGCGAGCCACGTGGGGAACGCGCCGGCGTAGTGCTCGGTCAGGACACCGATGAAACGCTCCACCGAACCCATGATGGCTCTGTGGACCATGACCGGACGATGTCTCTCACCATCCTCGCCGATGTAAACCATGTCAAATCGTTCTGGCAAGGTGAAATCGACCTGAATTGTAGAACACTGCCATTCACGGCCGAGACAATCGTGCAGTTTCACATCAATCTTAGGCCCGTAGAACGCACCGTCGCCTTCGTTGATTTCATATGGCAGCCCCATGCTGTCCATTGCTTCACTCAGGGCGGTGGTGGCGCGCTCCCAGTCCTCGGCAGAACCGATGGACTTCTCCGGGCGCGTGCTCAGTTCCATAGTGTACTCAAAGTCAAACAGACCCATCAAGTCCTGGATCCACTTCATCACGTCCTTGATCTCGTCCTGAAGCTGGTCGGGACGGCAAATGACGTGCGCATCGTCCTGAGTAAACTGGCGAACACGCAGCAATCCGTGCAGCACGCCGGACTTCTCGTGGCGGTGGACCACGCCGAACTCAAAATAGCGCTTCGGCAGGTCGCGGTAGCTGCGCAGATGGGAGTTGTAGATAAGCATGTGCGCAACACAGTTCATGGGCTTCACGCCGTAGGGCTGGTCGTCGATCTCCGTGAAGTACATGTTCTCACGGTAGTTGTCGTAGTGACCGGAAGCCTCCCACAGTTCCCGCTTCAGGATCTGGGGGGTGCGCACAATATCGTAGTCGCGGCGAAGCATCTCGCGCGAGACGAAGTCTTCAAGGATAGTGCGGAGCAGAGCGCCCTTGGGGTGCCAGTAGGCCATACCCGAGCCGCCACGCTCCTGAAAGCTGAACAGGTCCAACTGGGGACCCAGCTTTCTGTGGTCGCGCTTTTTCGCTTCCTCAATCTGCTTGAGGTACTTTTTCAGGTCCTTCTCGTTCGCAAAGGCGGTGCCGTAGATGCGCTGGAGCATCTTGTTGTTCTCATCGCCTCGCCAGTATGCACCGGCGCAGTTGGTCAGCTTGAAGGCCTTGAGGAAACGTGTGGACGGGATGTGCGGGCCACGGCACAGGTCAACAAAGTCGCCCTGGCTGTAGATGGAAAATTCTTCGCCACCCAGATCATCCATAATCTCGCCCTTATAGGTCTCGCCCATGCCGTCAAAAAGCTCTTTGGCTTCGGCCTTGGGGAGCACCTTGCACGAGAAGGAATGATCCGCGGCAATAATCTTGCGCATCTCGGCCTCGATGGCTTCGAGGTCCTCAGGTGTAAATGCGCGTTCGAAGTCGAAATCGTAATAGAAACCGTTCTCAATGGCGGGACCGATGGTCACCTTCGCGGACGGGAAAAGACGCTTCACGGCCTCGGCCATGATATGGGCCGCGCTGTGGCGGATAACGTCCAGACCTTCGGGGGTGTCATCGTATACAGGAATGAGAGCGGTGTCGGTCTCGGTGAGTTCGTGGCTCAGGTCCAGGGTGACGTCGCCGGACTTGCACGCGACGACTTTTTTGAACTTCTTGCCGGAGAGGGCCTCCTTGAGGGCTTCTCCGCACGTCTTCCCTGCCTGTGCCTCCACTGCCTTGTCGGCAACCAAAACCTGCACGTCACTGCTCCTTTCTTTGGATGGAGTTCCCGCCTACAATGCGGACCACTCCAGATGTTCGGGTTCCCGCCTACAGTGCGGACCACCCATTTTCAGGACACCAATAGCAATAAAGGGAGACCCATAGAGGCCTCCCTTTGTGATTTCGAATGGTAGGCCCGAGCAGATTTGAACTGCTGACCCCTTGCGCGTCAAGCAAGTGCTCTCCCCCTGAGCTACGGGCCTATTCGTGGTTCGTCGTTGCGAACGAGGTACTCTCTACAGAGACGCCACCCCGCCGTCAAGGATATTTTGAAAAAAAGTCGCTTTTTTTGGCCTCTGACAGCGGCTCTTTTCGCCTCGCACGCGCAATGCCCCAATATTACACTCTTTTTCCAAAAGGCGCACCCCCCGGATTTTCCACCCCTCATCACAGCCCCTTGGAATCCCGCCATCTTCTGCCCCGCCTACCGCGTCGACATATCATCGAAGCACAGCGATTCTTCCCAGCATTTGCGCGCACGCCGGGCATCGGCTACCGTGGCGGCATCTCCCGTATCATCAGCACAGTACCAGACCACGAGGCCAGCATCCATGCCGACCATTATCTATACTATAATCACCCCCAGCACCGCAGCGCGCCCCCGCGCCCTTTTCGCCGCCATCGCCAGCGTTGCTCAGGCCCATCAGACCCTCACCGCGACTGACGCCCCCGACGCGCACGTTGAAATGCTCATCGGCTACGACGGCGTCACCGGCCCCCGCGTCGCCCCAGACGGCGCGCCCGCGCCAGACTTCGTCCGCTTCTACGACCTCCCCCACGACGGCGACTACGGCAATGCCATACGCCACACGCTCCTTCGCGCCAGCCGCGGTACGCACGTCATCTTCCTCGACGACGACAACGCCCTGACACCCGACGCCTTGCGCATTCACTACGCGGCCCGTCACGCCGACCTGCACATCGCGCCAATTGACACGTCACGCGCCTTCCCCAATGTCCCCCAACTGCCCGTACACGACCCCGCCAAGCCCCTCGTGCGCCCCACAAACATCGACCCTCTCTGCATCTGCGCCACACGCGACCTCGTCGTTACCCGCTGCGGCGGGTGGACCAGCACAGGCGGCTACGAAGCCGACTACGTCAATATTCTCAAGTACTCCCGCCGCGCACACTCCACCATCGTCTCAGACGCCATCGTCGGCATCTACGACGCCGGAAACGGACTCGACAGCACCGGCGTCAACTGGCGACAAGCCGCCAAAGAGAAGAAAGAGTGAAGAGGGCCTCCGGCGGGTTAAGGAAATAATTTCCTTAACAATCCTTAGGATTTTCGGCGCGGAAGCCGCCCCGAAAATAGGGGGTGGGTGAACGGGGTCTTTCCCTTTCTTCTTACCCACTCAAAACAGGGATTCTCACCGCCCCTCACTCAGCGCCAACGCCCCCCCCAAAAAAAATCTCCCCATTCACACGGACGAGAGCACCACAGGGGTGACGACCGCCCCAGACAAAGGCAACCGGCATGTGCGCACATGGGATTTTTAAGGGCCCACGGCCCTTAAACCGCCGGAGGCTTCCCCTTCTTGCATCAGGTTCTCCCCCAAGCACCCAACAGGGATTCCCACCGCCCCTCACTCAGCCCCATCCGACACGGCCCTTTAGCCTGCGGAGCACAAACAGCCCCGCATCACCCGCCTCGCACGCCCCATACGCCACTCCCTGACCACCAACACACCGCGCGAACGCCCGAAATTTGAGAACAGAGAGGCGCCGCGGGTTTTTTCGGCGGGTATGTCTGGACAATGGTTGCCGGAGGCATTAGTTCTACGTGAAAACAGTCACAAACTCTTAAACGCAAGGAGTCTCGGAATGGATATCGAGAAGGACCGCAAGTGTCCCCATTGCGGCGAAACGCTTCAGCCCTGGATGGGTCCGCCGGAGACCGGCTGGGGTCTCATCTTGGTTTGCAATAATAACAACTGCCCGCACTTCTCCACGTCCAACGACACGGTTGCGGAGTATAATCCGGACTCGAAGCTGGGCTTCCGCTACGCCGAGGATCCCTCGAACGACTACACGTCGTTCAACCTTGCGAGCTACTGCGGGTCGACCTATATGGACATGTGCTCCAAGCAGAATGATTAATTCCACACCGTTATCATCAACAAAAAAGGCCCCGCTTCCGGCGGGGCCTTTTTCTTTGCCCTTTGCCTGAAATTCCTTCTTACACCGCCGCTGCTGGGGAGTGACTCCACATTTTGGAGAATGCTTTACACCCGACTTCACCATGTGAAGCCCTGCCCAAGACATTGATTTTGCGCTGTCTTTCGCCTGTGGATGCGCCAACGCAACAGCCGAAAGCACTTACCTGCCAGCACTTTTCACCTTCTTCACAGTTTGAAGCCGTGTTGACACCCGCTACGCATGACATGGGGCTACCAATATTGCGGCATCATATTGTTTTTATGCCTCCTTTTGCGTAAGCTATCCGCCATCCATGCAGCACCCTCATGTACTCAAAAGGATATGGGCCAACAGAAGTATGCTTCTGACGCTCAAAGTCCTGCTTGGCGTTACGACAGTCGTAGCGGTCTTTGCACTTGTGACGTCATCCATTGAGCGCAACGCCATTGAGCGTCACGAACAAACGTTCAACGACCAACAACATGTCCAAACGCGCATTGCGGCGCAGGGCTTCAAGCAGTCGCTGTCGGACCTTGATGGGACGATACGCGGCGCACTGCGGGCCATTACGCCGTCGCGTCTTGTTTCGTCCCCGCGGGCGAATGCGCCGGAGTTGCTTTCCATTTTGCGTGGCAGCCCGCTGGTGGCGGGGATGGTCCTGCTCCCTGACGACGGCTCGCCACTGCTGCTTGGCGAGGCCGAACCAGGCACACGCCTTTCGGAGGCCATTGTCCGATGGGTCGAAGCCCACCGCCTTGCCGCGCATGACATTCCGGGCGGGCCTTATGTTGCCCCGCTTGTCGTAACACCCAGCGACCAGCGCCTTGGGCTGCTCTATCCGCTCTCGCCGCACACTGGGGATCCGGCGGTGCTGGCCATCATCGTCAACCTGGAACACCTGGCGAACCTCTTCATCGCGCCACTCCGGTCCGGACAGTACGGCGCGGGCTTCCTCGTGGATGGTGAGGGTACGGTGCTGTACGACCATGAAACGGACATCATCGGGCAGAACATCTTTGAGGGCATGCACAAGGGGTTTGAGGACCTTCTCCGTGTGGATAAACGCATCACGTCGGAGCCTTCGGGCACGGACGCCTACACGTTTCCGCTTATGCGCGGGCTGGAAGTCTCGCGCAAGCTGGTGGCATGGACACAGGCGCACTTTGCCAATGCTCGGTTCTCGGTCGTCCTCTCGGCCCCGGAGCGCGAGATTGCCCATACGCTGTCTGACCTGCACACCCAGCAGGCCTTGGCGTGGGTTGTTTTGCTGCTGCTCCTGCTGGCAACGGGCGTTCTGGGCATGTTCCGCAATGTGATGCACCATGAAAAAACCTCGCGCCAGCGCTTGGCGGACATCCTTGAGCACCTGCCGGACCCAACTTTTGTGGTGGACGAGAAACAGCGAATTCTTGCGTGGAACAAGGCTCTTGAGGACATGACCGGCGCAAGCAAAGCGCAAATGCTGGGCGCGCCGTCAACGGAGATTGCGCGGATTTTCTTTGGTGACGAAAAACGCCCACTCCTGCTGGACGCCCTGAACGGCGCCGAACTCCCTGACGTGTACGACAATATCACGCGGGACGGAGACGTTATCCGCTGCGAAACCTTCCACCCGAATTTACGTGGCGGCGAGGGAGCGTATCTATGGATAACCGCCGCGCGCCTGCCGGACACCTGCGGCTGCCCGGCCGGGGGCATTGAAACCCTGCGCGATATCACCACCCGCAAGCATTACGAAGAGCGCATCAAATCCAGCGAGGAACGCTACGCCCTTGCGGTGGCCGGTGCCAACGACGGCATCTGGGACTGGGACCTGACGACGGACACTGTCTATTTTTCCCCGCGCTGGCTGGAAATCATCGGCCTGAGTCCTGCGGAGGAGCCAAAGGCCGTCACCCTTTGGATGGACCGCATCCACCCCGACGACAAACAACGGGTGCTGGCCTGCAACCATACGGTTATCCACGGCACACAAAACCACTTTGAGGTGGAATACCGCCTGCGGCATACGGATGGCAGTTACCGCTGGATTCTGGGCCGCGGGGCGGGGCTGCGCGCGGAGGACGGCTCCATCCGGCGCGTGGCGGGCGCGCATACCGACATCACGGAGCGCAAGCACACGGAAAACGTCAATGCCGTGCTGTTCCACATCTCCAACGCCATCAGCACCACGCGCGACCTCGACCACCTGTTCTCCTCCATCCACGCGGCGCTGAAGGCGTATATTGACGCGGACAACCTCATCATCGCCCTTGTGGACGAAGAACGGGACCGGCTGGAATTCCGCTACCTGCATGACGAGGTGGAAACGCACCTGAGCGCGCTGGAGAATATCTCGTCCACCTCGGTACGCGGCATGAACATGGAAGTCATACGCACAGGCCAGCCGCAACTGCTGCACCGCGAGCAGCAAATGGCCGTGGAGGTCATTGGCACACCGTCCGAGGTATGGCTGGGCGTTCCCCTCATGCTGGACGGCAAGGTCATCGGGGTCATGTCCACACAGGACTATGCGGACCCGCACAAATTCTCCGAGCTGGACGTGGAGCTTATGGTCTCGGTGTCGGAGCAGGTGGCCATGGCCATCCAGCGCAAGCAGAACGAAGAGGAACTCGCGCGCCTTGCCCTGCACGACCCGCTGACGGGCCTGCCGAACCGCAACCTCTTTTCCGAGCGCCTGGAGCGCGCCCTCCAGCGCACCAAGCGCCACGCGGCCTACCAGTTTGCGGTGCTGCTGTTTGACCTTGACGGCTTTAAGAAGGTCAACGACTCCTTTGGGCACCATGTCGGGGATGAACTCCTCACCCGTGTCGCCACGCGCCTGAAGCCCGCCCTGCGCAACACGGACACCATGGCCCGCCTCGGCGGCGACGAATTCGCCATCCTGCTGGAGGACTTCAACTCCACGCGTGAGGTCATCTCCATCGTCAAACGCATTCAAGGCGAGGTGGGGCGGCCCTACGTCACCGCGCAATCCACCATCACCATCTCCGCCAGCATCGGCATTGTCCTGCAGGGCACGCAGTACACGGATACCGAAGCCATCCTGCGCGACGCGGATACCGCCATGTATCAGGCCAAGGGCATGGGCAAGGCCACCTTCATGGTCTTCAACAAGGAAATGCACGAACAGACCGTGCAGATGCTGACCATGGAGCGCGACCTGCACAGCGGCGCGGCCAACGACGAGTTTGAACTCCAATACCAGCCGCTTTTCAACACAAAGGATTTCACGGTCTCCGGGGTTGAGGCGCTGGTGCGGTGGCGGCACCCGGAGCGGGGCCTGCTCAGCCCTGCGGACTTCCTTGGTGTTGCCGAGGACTGCGGCTTTGTGGCGCAACTGGATACCATGGTCATCGGCAAGGCCTGCGCGGACATGGCGCGCCTTGTTCAGTCGCCCCATATTCCGGGGGACTTCACTATGCATATCAATATATCATCCCTCCAGTTGCAGAATTCCGGCATCACCACCTCCATCGCCGCCTGCCTGCGGGAGTCCGGGCTGGCCCCGGAACGCCTGACGCTGGAATTTTCCGAGCACGCGGCCATGTCCGACCCGCCCGCCGCGCTGGAGACCTTCCGCCGCCTCAAACGCCTTGGGGTAAGCATTGCGCTGGACGACTTCGGGACCGGGCAGTCGTCGCTGTCGTACCTCCAGCGCTTTCCCATTGATACCGTCAAGGTGGACAGACGCTTCACCAACACCATCTGCACCAGCACAGAAGACCGCCGCACCGTGCGGTCCATGACGGTGCTGGCCGAAAGTATGGGGCTAGACGTCATCGCTGAAGGCGTGGAAACACAGCAGCAACTGGACCTGCTGCAGGAGTTCAAATGCGACATGGTGCAGGGTTTTCTTTTCGGAAAACCCGTGGCGTACGACAAAGTGAGCAGTATGCTGCAATCCATGGAAAAACTCGCATCCCCCCTTGCGCAAACCGAACACATCGCATAATCTATAATCGCGTGGTTCGCCTCTGCCTTATACGCCGCCCCCTGCCATTGGCGGCGCAGGCAACGGCCCAGCGCCTCCGTCCTCCAAACAGCGTGCTTGGATCCTCCTGACCGGTCCGGTGCGAAGCGGCACACCCCCCGCAACGCCCGGACCGCGTCACGTTTTGACAAAAACGCAGAATCCCACCATCCCACCACAGCCAATTTCCACAATAGCTGCGGCCGCAAGTCCCCGTATCCACTTTCATATTGTCAATTTCGTCATGAAAATGTAAGAGTGTCCAACGTCGTCCATCCCCGTGGTTTCGTTTTGGATACCTGCCACAGGACGAAAAGGGGCGTGTGGTGTCTGCGTCTTGCTTTCCACCGCACCTCCAGCAACATTGCTTTCGCGCCGTATCTTCGGTATTGCCGCGAAAAGATACGCATTTCTCATAGATGCGCATCAGGCTGCAGGCGGGGGCTGCCTGTAGCCCATGACAGTATTGTCACCCAACTACCTATTTGGAGGTGCTTGATGAGACGTTTTATCATTGCATGCATCTGCGCCGTTATGGTCGTGGGCATGAGCTCCATGGCTTCGGCAAAGACGCTGAAGGTCGCATTTGATGCCGACCCGGTTTCCCTTGACCCGCATGTGCAGCTGTCCGGCGGCATGCTCCAGTACTCCCACCTCGTTTTTGATCCGCTCATCCGCTGGACCAAGGACATGGCCTTCGAGCCGCGCCTTGCCGTGAAATGGGAGCGTATCGACCCCCTGACCATGCGCTTTTACCTGCGCAAGGGCGTCAAGTTCCACTCCGGCAACACCTTCACCGCTGCCGACGTGAAGTGGACCCTCGCCCGCCTGAAAAAAAGCCAGGACTACAAGGGCCTGTTCACGCTCTTTGATGAGCCCACCATCATCGATGACTACACCATCGATATCAAGACCACCAAGCCGTACCCCCTGCTGCTCAACATGGCGACCTACATCTTCCCCATGGACAGCAAGTTCTACACCGGCATGGACGAAGAGTCCGGCAAGCCCAAGGACGCCATCGTCAAGATTGGCCCCTCCTTCGCCCTGAACCACGAGTCCGGCACCGGCAAGTTCACCGTGACCCACCGCGAGCACGGCGTGCGCATGGTCTTCAAGGCTTTCCCCGAGTACTGGGACAAGAACTCCGGCAATGTTGACGAGCTCGTCCTCACGCCCATCAAGCAGGCCGCAACCCGTGTGGCTGCCCTCCTGTCCGGCGACGTTGACTTCATCATGCCCGTGCCGCCCCAGGACTACGACCGCATCGACGGCGACCCCCGCGTGAACCTGATCACCATGCCCGGCTCCCGTCTCATCACCCTGCAGCTCAACCAGAAGCGCCGCCCCGAGTTCGCTGACCAGCGTGTGCGTCAGGCCATTGTCTACGCCACCAACAACGCGGGCATCGCCAAAAAAATCATGAAGGGCCGCGCCACCGCTGCCGGTCAGCAGGCCCCCGAAGGCTACGTGAGCTTCCAGGAAGACCTGAAGCCCCGCTTCGACCTGAACAAGGCCAAGCAGCTCATGAAGGAAGCAGGCTACGCCGACGGCTTTACCTGCTCCATGATCGCCCCCAACAACCGCTACGTGAACGACGCCAAGATCGCGCAGGCCTTTGTTGCCATGCTCGCCAAGATCAACATCCGTGTTGACCTGAAGACCATGCCCAAGGCCCAGTACTGGGATCAGTTCGACGCTCAGGTTGCCGACATCCAGATGGTTGGCTGGCACCCCGACACCGAAGACTCCAGCAACTACACCGAGTACCTGCTGATGTGCCGCGACCTCGAAGCTGGCATCGGCCAGTACAACAGCGGCAACTACTGCAATGAGGAAGTGGACAGCCTCATCAACGCTGCCATGACCGAGACCAACCCGGCCAAGCGTAGCGCCATCCTCAAGAAGGCCGAACGCATCATCTATGATGACGCCGCCTTCGTGCCCCTGCACTGGCAGCACCTCTCCTGGGCCGCCGCCCCCAAGTGCAAGAACGTGGACGACATCGTCAACGTGATGAACTTCCCCTACTTTGGCGACCTGATCGTCGAGTAGCCAGCTTGGTCGGAGTCGTTGAGGACTTGCATAATTGACCACAAAAGTGTAAATCCCACCCGCTCCGGTGAAAGCTTTTGCAGGCCCGGTCGCCCTTTGGCGGCCGGGCCGAACAAAGGCTTTCGCCTTCCCATTCAGGGTGTTGCGCCCTTCTCGGGCGCGACCGCAGAATCCGCAAACTCACAACAAGCATAGGCCATGTTCGCATTCACAGTTCGCCGCATTGCGCAGGCACTCATCGTGATGCTGGTTATCAGCGTCATCGGTTTTGGCATCAAGCAGGCCGTCGGCGACCCGATCCGGGATATCGTGGGCATATCCGTGTCCGCCGCCGAAAGGGCGCGCCTTGCCGAGGAGCTGGGGCTTAACGACCCGCTCCCCGTCCAATGGGTTCGCTTCGTCAAGGACGCCGCTCACGGCGACCTTGGCCAGTCCTTCTTCTTCAAGCAGCCCGCTCTGGAAGTCATCATGCAAAAGGCCCCGGCTACGCTGGAGCTGGTCATCGTTGCTTCCATCATCATCTTGGTTCTTTCCATTCCGATAGGTATCTACTCGGCATGTAAACCGAATGCATTCCTCTCACGATTCTTCATGGGAGGGTCAATCATAGGCGTCTCGATCCCCGTCTTCTTGACGGCTATCCTGCTCATCTATTTCTTCTCGGTGAAACTGCACTGGCTACCATCATATGGACGCGGCGAAACCGTTATGCTGTGGGGATTCTGGAGCACCGGCTTCCTGACGGCGGATGGTCTGAAGCACCTTATTCTGCCGGGCATCTCGCTGTCCTCGGTTATGCTGCCGCTGTTCATCCGCCTTATCCGCGCGGAAATGAAGGAAGTGCTGGAAGCCGAGTACATGAAATTTGCCCGCGCCAAGGGCCTGAGGCCGTGGCGCATCCTCATTGTGCACGGCTTTAAAAACACCCTGCTCCCGGTCATCACCGTGGGCGGCGTGCAGCTGGGCACCATGATTGCCTTTACCGTTTTGACCGAAACGGTCTTCCAGTGGCAGGGCATGGGCTTCATCTTCCTGGAAGCTGTGGAGCGCGCAGACTCCTCGCTTCTGGTGGCCTATCTTGTGTTCGTCGGCGCCATCTTCGTGTGCGTGAACACCGTTGTGGACATCATCTATGGCCTGGTGAACCCCATGGTCAGGGTTGCAGGTAGGAAATAATAATGAGCATCTGGAAACGCTTCAAAAAGTCGTACTTCCTCTATAGCTTCCTGCGCGATCCGCTGGCTATGGGGAGCTTCATCATGTTGGTCTTCTTCGTGGTGGCCGGTTTTTCCGCGCCCATCACCGCGCCGACCAACCCCTACGACACATCGCAAATCAGCATCATGGATTCCGAGCTGCCGCCCATCTGGATGGACGGCGCGGACCCGAACTTCATCCTCGGCTCCGACGCACAGGGGCGCGACCTCCTGTCCACCATCCTCTACGGCACCCGTGTGTCTGTGGTTATCGGCCTTGGCGCCGTGAGCCTGCAGGCCATGCTCGGCATCCTTATCGGCCTTGTGGCCGGCTACCGCGGCGGCAAGCTGGACTCCATCCTCATGCGTGTGGCTGACGTGCAGCTGTCATTTTCCACCTATATGGTGGCCATCTTCCTCGGCGCCATCTGTCAGGCCGCCTTCGGCGTGGCCAAATACGAGCAGATTGCCGTGCCGTTCCTTATTTTCGTCATCGGCTTTGCCGAGTGGCCGCAGTATGCGCGTACCGTTCGCGCCTCTGTGCTGGCCGAAAAGAGCAAGGAATATGTGGAAGCGGCCCGCGTCATCGGCCTGCCGTCCCGCCGCATCATGTGGCGTCACATCCTGCCCAACACGCTCACCCCGGTGCTCGTTATCTCCACGGTGCAGGTTGCCAACGCCATCATGAGTGAGGCCGCCCTGTCCTTTATCGGTCTGGGCATGCCCGTGACCAAGCCGTCCCTCGGCTCGCTCATCAAGTCCGGCTTTGAGTACTTCTTTAGCGGCTCCTGGTGGATCACCATCTTCCCGGGCATTGTGCTGGTTGGCCTCATCCTGTCCATCAACCTGCTTGGTGACTGGATGCGCGACTTCCTCAACCCCAAACTGTACAAGAAGTAAGCCGTGAAGATTCAACCGCAAGACACAACCAACGAGACCGGCAAGCTGCTGGAAGTCCATGACCTGACGGTCAAGTTCGCCATGCGCAAGGGCACCCTGCCCGCGGTGAACAACGTGAGCTTCTCCCTGAATCCGGGCGAACGTATGGGTCTGGTCGGCGAATCCGGCGCTGGCAAGTCCGTCACCGGCTTTGCCATCCTGAACCTGATCAGCAAGCCCGGCTACATTGAGTCCGGCAGCGTCCGCCTTGAGGGCGAAAATATATCGGCCCTGTCCTACGACGAGATGCGCCACATCCGCGGCAACCGCATCAGCATGATTTTTCAGGATCCCATGATGACCCTGAACCCCGTGCTGACCATCGGCACCCAGATGGTGGAAACCCTGCAGGCGCACCAAAACATCTCGCGCAAGGACGCCGAGGCCATCGCCATTGAAAAGCTGCGCAAGGTGTACATTCCCTCGCCGGAAAAACGCCTGGAGCAGTACCCGCATGAGTTCTCCGGCGGCATGCGCCAGCGCATCGTCATCGCCATCGCCCTGCTCACCTCGCCGAGCCTTATCATTGCCGACGAGCCGACCACCGCGCTGGACGTGACCATTCAGGCCGAAATCATGGCCCTGCTGGAAGAGCTGTGCGAGACCGAAAACATGGGTCTCATCCTCATCACGCATGACCTCGCCGTCGTGTCGCAGGTGACCCAGAAGATCGCCGTCATGTACGCAGGCCGTGTCATCGAGATGGGCCTGACTGACGAAATCATCAAGAATCCCCTGCATCCCTACACCCGTGGCCTCATCAGCGCCCTGCCTCAGGCCGGCGGCGCCAAGGGCGCGCGGCTGGCACAGATTCCCGGTGTGATGCCCAGCCTGCTCAGCATCCCCAAGGGCTGCGCCTTCCACCCGCGCTGCAACATGTGCTCCTCGCAGTGTACGACGGAGCTGCCGCTCCTCACCTCGCGCGAATCCGGAAACCTTGTTGCCTGCCACTGTGTATAGGGAAGGACGGTAACTCTCTGTGAAGACTTCTGTCGATACGACCAATCCGCTGCTCGGCGTTAAAAACGTCGTTAAGCACTTTGATATCTCCGGCGGCATGCTGGACCAGATTAAGTTCAGCGGCGGCAAGATTCGCCGCGAGCAGACCCTTGTCAAAGCCGTTAACGACGTGACCTTTGACATCTTCCCCGGCGAGACGCTCTCCGTGGTTGGCGAGTCCGGCTGCGGCAAGTCCACCCTCGCCCGGACGGTGATGGGCCTGTATGCGCCCACCAGCGGCGAGCTGCGCTACCGCGGCGAGCGGTACGACAGCCTCACCGCCCGCCAGATGATGCCCTACCGCGCCAAAATGCAGATGGTGTTTCAGGCCCCCTACGCGTCCCTGAACCCGCGCATGACGGTCAAGCAGATTCTGGAGGAGCCGCTGCGCTTCCACTTCCCCACCCTTTCCGACGCCGAAGTGCGTGACAAGCTGGAGGAAGTGATGGGTCTGGTTGGCGTGCGCCCCGGCTGGGCCGGCAACTACCCCCACGAATTCTCCGGCGGCCAACGCCAGCGCATCTCCATTGCCCGCGCGCTGATGGTGGACCCGGAATTCATCGTGGCGGACGAGCCCATCTCCGCGCTGGACGTGTCCATTCAGGCGCAGATTCTGAACCTGCTTATGGACGCGCAGGACAAGCGCGGCCTGACCTACATGTTCATCAGTCACGACCTGTCGGTTGTGGAGCACATCTCCACCCGCGTGGCCGTGATGTACCTTGGTACGCTGTGTGAACTCACAGAAGCCGACAAGCTCTTCAACGATCCCCTGCATCCGTATACGCAGGCGCTGTTGTCGGCCATCCCCAAGCTGGGGCAGAAGGGATCGGATCACGTCAAGCTTTCCAGCGACGTGCCGACGCCCATCAACCTCCCTACGGGCTGCGTGTTCCACGGCCGCTGCCGCCACGCCAACGAGCGATGCCGCAGGGAAATCCCGAAGCGCATTGAGCCGTCGGCAGGGCACTTTGTTGCCTGCCACGCCGTGGAGGAAGGCCGCATCTAAGGTGCTGCACTTTCTGACCTTTTGGTAGTCATTCCCCGCCCGGGTCCGCCCGGGCGGGGATTCTGTTTCTCACACCTTCATTTGGGCAAGCATGGACAACGCGCCTCATACTCCTTGGTACGTCTACCTTTTGCGCTGCGCGGACAACTCGTTGTACTGTGGCGTCACCACGGATATCCATCGCCGCCTAAACGAACATAATTCCGGGAAGGGTGCCCGCTATACCCGCGGACGCGGACCAGTCCGGCTGGAGGCGTATGCCACCTTTGCCGACAGGGTCACCGCCTGCCGCGTGGAATACGCCGTAAAACAGCGGCCCGCCGCTGAGAAACCCGCCTTTCTACAACACATGCAGGACGTCCACGCCGCTGGGAAAGACTCTGGCGACACCGCGTCCTCCTTGGAGTGATTTGTGTCCAATACCGCTCTTGCAAATGAAATCCGCCGCGAGGTGGCCAAGCGCCGCACCTTCGGCATCATCAGCCATCCGGACGCCGGTAAAACCACGCTGACCGAAAAGCTGCTGCTCTTTGGCGGCGCCATTCAGATGGCCGGCACCGTCAAGTCGCGCAAGGCCTCGCGCCACGCCGTGTCCGACTGGATGAAAATGGAACAGGAACGCGGCATCTCCGTGACCTCCTCGGTCATGAAGTTCGAGCACAAGGGCTACGAGATTAACCTCCTCGACACCCCCGGCCACGCCGACTTTTCCGAAGACACCTACCGCGTGCTCACCGCTGTGGACTCCGCCCTTATGGTCATTGACTCGGCCAAAGGCGTTGAGACGCAGACCGCCAAGCTCATGGACGTCTGCCGCCTGCGCGACACGCCCATCATCAGCTTCATCAACAAGCTCGACCGCGACGGTCAGGACCCCTTGGACCTGCTGGCGGACATTGAAGAAAACCTCAAGATCGAATGCGCGCCCATGACGTGGCCCATCGGCATGGGGCTGGACTTCAAGGGCACCTACAACCTTGTGGACAACACCCTGCACCTGTTCAGCCCTGACAAGGGCGCAGAAGTACAGGAAGGCGTCATCATCAAGGGCCTTGACGACCCGCTGCTGGACGAATACCTCGGCGAGCAAGCCGGGCAGCTCCGCGACGAAGTGGAGCTTCTGCAGGGCGCGGCCAATCCCTTTGACAAGGAGCGCTACCTGAAGGGCGAGCAAACGCCCGTCTTCTTCGGCAGCGCCATCAACAACTTTGGCGTGCGCGAGCTGCTGGACCACTTTGTGGAGCTGGCTCCCGCGCCCGGTCCGCGCCCCACCACCACCCGTGAAGTGGACCCCACGGAAACGGGCTTCTCCGGCGTGGTGTTTAAGATTCAGGCCAACATGGACCCCCGCCACCGCGACCGCATCGCCTTTATGCGCATCAACTCCGGCAAGTTCACCCGAGGCATGAAGGTTAAGCACCACCGCATCGGCAAGGACATCCAAATCAAGGACGCCACCATCTTCATGGCGCAGGACCGCGCCAACGTCGATGAAGCCTACCCCGGCGACATCATCGGTGTGCACAACCACGGCACCATCAAGATCGGCGATACCTTCACGGACAAGGAAGCCCTCAAGTTCACGGGCATCCCCAACTTTGCGCCGGAGCACTTCCGCCGCGTGCGCCTGCGCGACCCGCTGAAGACCAAGCAGCTCCACAAGGGCCTCATGCAGTTGGCCGAGGAAGGCGCGGTGCAGCTTTTCCGCCCGCTGACCAACTCGGACTACATCATGGGCGCTGTCGGCGTGCTGCAGTTTGAAGTTATTGTCGCCCGGCTCAAGAACGAGTACAGCGTTGATGCGGCCTACGAGCCGGTAAACCTGCACACCGCCCGCTGGGTCAGCGCCGAAAACCAGCGCGACCTGGACGCCTTCCGCAAAAACTACATGGGCGACCTTGCCCTGGATGCGCAGGACGATCTGGTCTTTTTGCCCAACAGCATGTGGCGTCTGGAGTCCACCGTGGAGCGGTGCCCGGACATCACCTTTACAAAGACCCGCGAGCACAACTAGGCTAAAGCAAACACGCCGCCGCGAAAGCGGCGGCTGGACACAACCAATGCTTATGACGGATATATCGAAATATCAGGGTAAAATCGCAAAAGACGAAATTATGGCCCTCCCCCTGCGGGCCTGGGAAGGCGAGACGGAACTCGTGAATACGCCAGAGGCCGTGCCGGATGCGCTGAATGCACTCAGCGCCGCACGGGTCCTTGGCTTTGACACGGAATCCCGCCCCGCCTTTCGCAAAGGCAAGTACTATCCGCCGTCCCTCATCCAGTTGGCGACGGCGGACAAAGTGTTCATCTTCCAACTCTCCAAGCTGGAGTTCCCGGACGGGCTGTGCGACGTGCTGTCCAACCCCGCCATCGTGAAGACCGGCGTGGCCGTGCGCGACGACATCAAGGACCTGCAAAACATCAAGTCCTTTCCCGAGGACGGCTTTGTGGACCTTGGCGTAGTTGCGCAAGCGCTCAAGCTGGAAACCCACGGCCTGCGCAACCTCGCGGCCAAGTTTCTGGGCTTTCGCATCTCCAAGAGCGCGCGCTGTACCAACTGGGCCAACCCGCGCCTGACCAAACAGCAGATTGCCTACGCCGCCACCGACGCTTGGGTGTCGCGGGAAATCTACATGGCCATGGACGACTGCGGCCTGTTTGACATCCAGCCCAACTAAAACGCGGCCCTCCGGCCCAAAAAGCGAGCCCCCCGCATCCACGTGATGCGGGGGGCTCGCTTTTTGAGTCGGGGCGGGGGGACGCTCTGCGGCAACGCGCCTCGCCGGTGGCGCCGCCCTGCCGCGCAAGGCCGTGCGGACTCCAGCGCAGCGCCCCACCCTCTCTACCGGCCACGGTCGATGACTGAGCACGGCGGCTCCTGCGGCCCTCGGGAACATGGCGCCGGCCCAGCCCCAAGCGCCCCAGCGCGGCGGCTAGGCGTCGTCGTCCTGCACAAGGGAGGGCATATCGCCGGGGTCCTCGCCAAGTTCCTCGGCGCGCAGAAGCCGCCGCAAAATTTTTCCGCTGGGCGTTCTGGGCAGGCTGGCGCGCGGTTCAATGGTCTTGATTTCCGCAACGGAGCCAAGCTCGGCGCGCACGTGGGCGCGCAGGGCGCGGACAAGGTCGTCCAGCGACGCCCCGTCAGCGTCCCACTCCTCGGCCAGCACCACAAAAGCCTTGGCCACTTCGCCCTTGATGGAGTCCGGCACGCCGATTACCGCCGCCTCAGTCACGGCCTTGTGGGACACCAGCGCGCTCTCCACCTCGGCCGTACCAATACGGTGCCCGGCAATATTCATCACTTCATCCGCGCGGCCCTGAATCCAAAAATACCCGTCGGCGTCCTTGCGCGCCACGTCGCCGGCGCAATACACGCCGCCGGGGATGCGCTCCCAGTAGTCTTCGCGCAGGGCGTCCGGCGCGCCGTGGATGCCGCGCATCATGCCCGGCCACGGCTGGCGCAGCACCAAAAAGCCGCCCTTGCCCGCGGGCACGGGTTGGCCCTGCGCGTCCACAACATCGGCGTCAATGCCCGGTATGGGCCGGTTGACGGAGCCGGGCTTCAGGAGCGACAGCGGCAAGGGCGAGATGAGAATCATGCCGCTCTCGGTCTGCCACCACGTATCCATGATGGGGCACTCGGAATGACCGATATTCTTGTACAGCCACACCCACGCCTCGGGGTTGCACGGCTCGCCCACCGTGCCCAAAAGGCGCAGGGTGGAGAGGTCTTTTTGCCGGGGATACTGCGTGCCATAGCGCATGAGCATACGGATGAGGGTCGGCGCGGTGTAGAGGATGGTCACGCCATAGCGGTCCACCACGTCCCACAGGCGGTCCGCCTGCGGGTACAGGGCCGAGCCTTCATACATGACGGTAGTGGTTCCCGCGATGAGCGGACCGTACACCACATAGCTGTGCCCGGTAATCCACCCGGCGTCCGCCGTGCACCAAAAAATATCCGTGGGCTTGATGTCGAAGACCCAGTTCAGGGTTCGGTTCACGCCCACCATGTAGCCGCCGTGGGAGTGCACAATGCCCTTGGGCGTCCCCGTTGTGCCCGAGCTGTACAGGATGAACAGCGGATCGTCTGTATTGAGCACTTCCGTCGGGGACTCCGGGCTTTCGCGGCGCACAAGGTCAGCGTACCAGAGGTCACGCGGCTCGTGCATTTCGGCCTCAACATTGGCCCGGTGCACCACCACACAACTTTCCACGCCGCCCGCATCCGCGCCGGACAGGGCCTCATCCACAATATGCTTGAGGTTGATGACCTTGCCGTTGCGGTAGAAGCCATCGGCCGTGACGAGGAGCTTGGCTCCCACATCGCGCAGTCGGTCGCGCAGGACCTTGGCGGAATAGCCGCCGTAGACCAAGGTATGCACCGCGCCAATCTTGGCGACGGCCAGCATGGCGATGGTGACCTCCGGCAGCAGCGGCATATACAACACCACATGGTCCCCGCGCCCAATACCCAGCGAGCGCAGGGCGTTGGCGAAGCGGTTCACCTCGCGGTAAAGCTCATAGTAGGTGTATTTGCGCTGGTCGCCGGGTTCGCCCTCCCAGATGAGGGCGAGCTTGTTTTTGTTGGGGGAGTCGATGTGCCGGTCCAGCGCATTGTAGACGATATTGCACTTGGCTCCGGGAAACCACGTGTATTGCGGGGCCTTCGAATCATCGAGCACGGCGTCCCACTTCTTGAACCAGTCCAGCTCGTGCGCGGCGTCCTCCCAATAGGACAGGACGTCCTGCTCGGCCTTCTCAAGGGCCATGCGGTATTCCTGCGGGTTGACGTTCGCCTCGATGACGATTTGCGGAAGAGGACGGAAGACCCGCTCCTCCTGCAACAAGGCGTCAACAGCTCCTGTATGGTCCATCTCGAACTCCATGGTTACGCAGTTTCCACCACCGCTTCTTTGTCATAGCGCAGGTGGAGCCGCCAAGCGGCGACTATTCGGCCAAAGGGCCGTGCGGCGCGGTAAGCGGTCGCCGCGGGAAAGCATATTCGGTTGGGCTACAGCCCCAAAATTTTCTTCAGCTCGGCAATGCGCCTGCGGCTGATGGGCAGCTCAATGCGCGTTTTGCCCGCCGTTCGCAGCATAAAGTTGCTGCCCGGAAGCGAGGCGATTTCCGTCACCATGTCCAGATTCACCAAATATTTGCGGTGCACGCGGAAGAATCTGTGCATGCGCAGCCGGTCCTCCAGATTCTTCAACCTGTAGGACGTTAAAAACTTTTGCTTGGCCGTGTGCACGTAGGAATAATCCTCGTAGGCCTCAACAAAGATAATCTGGGTGTAGGGGATAAGCAGGGTGCGCCCGTCCATGGTGACGGCCAGCTTTTCGATGTCCACCTGCCGCGCCTGACTGGTGTAGTCCCACGCCTGCGAGAGTGCCTTGAGAAAGCGGTCCTCATCCTCGTCGCCAAGGTGCACCTGCACCGTGGCTTCCTCGCTCACCTCGGCGGCGGGTTCCTTCCAGTGCGCGGGCTCGGGTATTTCCTTATAGTGGGCGCGGAATTGCTTCAGGCGCTGGATGGTCTTGCCAAAGCGCTCACCCTTCACCGGCCACAGCAGGTAGTCCGTGGCGCCCATCTCAAAGGCGGTAAAGGCGAGGGTTTCATCCTCGGCAATAAAGACCATGGCGGGCTTGTGCTTTTTCCCGGACAGAGCTTGCGCCAGCTCAAAGCCGGACACCTCGCCGGGCAGGTCCACCGCGGTAAAAATGACGCCGTAGGGGATGTGCTCCAGCATGGCGAGGGCTTCCTCGCCGGTGACGGCCTCGCCCAGCACGCGGCAAAAATCCGCTTCGCCAAGGAGTTCCCGAAGGGACTGCCTCACGAGCGGGTCGCGGTGCACAAGCAGGACGTTCAGCTGGGACATGCGCCATCCATTGGGTTGAGTCGCGGCGGCCAAAGCACTTCTAATCCCTAGAGATAGCGTGAAAAAGCCCGGCAGGCAAGAACGCGCAGAACACCGCGCAAAACAAAGGCCCCGGCAAAGCCGGGGCCTGTTGTGTACAAAAGCGGGCGCGGAGAGGCTAGTGCGCCTTTCTCCACGGCTTTTCCTCGCCTACGGCAAGGCGGGCGATGTTGTCGCGGTGCCGCCAATAGACCAGCACACCGATAAGGGCCGCAAAGAGAGCGAGGGTGAACTCACCCGTCACCACCAGCAAAATGGGCAGTACGGTGACGAGGGTCAGGGAGCCGAGGGACACGTAGCCCGAGGCCAGCACCACAACCACCAGCAGCAGCGCGGAAATGACCGTGGACCACGGCGCAAGGGCGAGGAACACACCAACCGTGGTGGCAACGGCCTTGCCGCCCTTGCCGTTCAGGAACACGGAATACACGTGCCCCAGCACGGCGGCGAGGGCCACACAGCCCAAAAACACCTTGGACTGGCTGAACATGCCCGCAACCAGCACAGGCACAAAGCCCTTGCCAAGGTCGCCAATCAGCGCCAACACGCCATATTTGAAGCCACACAGGCGCGCCACATTGGTGGCCCCGGTGTTGCGGCTGCCTTCAAGCCGAGGGTCGATGCCGCAGCAGACCTTGGCGACCAACAGTCCGAAGGGCACGGCGCCCAGAAGATAGGTAATAGCGATCCAACCGAGTGACAGCATGGTTTTCTCCTTGATAAATGAACCTCCCCCACCTACCAGCACTTGCGCCGATGAGCAAGCCCGCAGGCCCCAGCCCGCGTGAACGCGGCAGATTCCTGTCGTTTTCGGCCCAATTCACGCCCATGGGCGCATACACCACGCCTCAGCGCCCAAAAGCGCAAAAAAACGGGCGCAGCCAAGCGGCCGCGCCCGTTCATAAATGGCAGTTGCCTTCGTTGCGGGTGGCTAACACTCGCGCTGGGCCGTCGCCAGCGAGTCGGAGTTCTTGGTCACCTGAATGAGCCAGCCCAGCAGCAGGATGCCCACGGCAATGCTCCAGCCAAACATGGTCAGGGCATGCTGGGGGTACCCACCGTACGGGGTGGTCACGTCGCCGATGAAGTTCTTGATGGCCATGTAGCCAAGCAGCAAGGGCGTCACGAACTTGAGGCTAAAGTTCCACCAGCGGCCAAGGGCAAAGTCGGACACGGCGTTGATGTGCCTGCGCAGGCCTTCAAGGTTGAAGAACCACGACATGGCCACAATTTCCACAAGGCCGGTCATCAGCACGCCAAAGTTCATGACAAAGTGGTCCACGATGTCCAGAACAAGCAAGCCGGCGTTGCTGGCAAACACGGCTCCGGCAAGGATGCCCGTGATGCAGTAGGCGGAAACAGCCTTGCGGCGCGAGATCTGGAACTTGTCGCGGATGGCGGCCACACAGGCCTCACAGATGGAAATCTGCGAGGACAGGCCCGCCACCACAATGGCGCAGAAGAACAGGGTGCCAAGCACCTTGGGCATGGGCATAAAGTTGATGGCCTGCGGGATGGTCACAAAGCACAGACCGACGCCGGAGCTGACCACTTCGCTGATGCCAACGCCCTTAGCGGCGGCCATGTAGCCCAGCACGCCAAAGATCATGATGCCCGCCAGCATGGAGAAGCCGCAGTTGATGAACACGGTCAAAAACGCGTTATTGGTGACGTCGGACTTCTTGGGCAGGTATCCGGCGTAGGTGATCATGATGGAGAAGCCCGCGCCAAGGGTGTAGAAAATCTGACCATAGGCGGCAATCCACACGCTGCCTTTGCCAAGGGCGCTGAAGTCGGGCTTAAAGAGCCAGTCCACGCCCTGCACAGCGCCGGGCAAAAAGAGCACGCGCCCCACAATGGCAAGAACCAGCAAAAAGAGGACGGGCATAAAGAACTTGCTGGCGCGCTCGATGCCAGCCTTCACGCCGCTGAACAGCACAACCCAGCACACGCCCCACGCCAGCAAAATAGCGCCAAAGACCGGCCAGTTCATGCCGCCGAAATTGGTGGGAGAATCAGAAATATTCAGGAACGTGTTCATGAAGAACTCGCCCGTATTGGTGCCCCACGCCTGTGTGACGGCAAAGCCCACATACGAAATGGCCCAGCCCACAACGGCGACGTAGTACAGGGAGATGACAAAGGCCACCAGCACCTGCCACCAGCCAATCCACTCCCACTTGCGGGAGATGGAGGTAAAGATGCGGGGGGCGGAGCCACGGAACTTGTGCCCCATGCCGTATTCAAGAATAAGCAGGGGAATGCCAGCCGTGAGCAGGGCGACCATGTAAGGAATAAGGAAAGCGCCGCCACCGTTTTCATAAACCATGTACGGGAAGCGCCAGATGTTGCCGAGACCGATGGCCGAGCCAACGGCGGCCATGATGAAGCCAACGCGGGAACCCCACGTCTCCTGTGTGTTGCTCATTTTGGATATCCCTTCCTTCGTCAAGCAAACAAATAATGAAACAAGTCGTGTCAGGACGTGTCCGTCTGCGGCGGACAATGCCTTAAAAGGCAAATTTCAATGCAGAAAACTTCCCTTTTGGAAACTTTAACCCCTTGCAAGTTCCTGCTTCGCAAAAAACCTGCTATAAAAAGTTCCCATACGGAAATAGCCTTATCGTCTACCCCTCCTGAACTGAACAATCAACCATTTTTCGAAATTTCCCGGTCGTGAATTCTTCCACATACCCGTGGCAGGCCGCTTTCCGGGCCGCTCCATGGGCGGGGTGCGCACGCAAAACACCAGCACCGGGGCTGGCGCGCCACATCGCGCCCACCCCGACAGTTTACTGCGCCAGCAACTGACATTAGACTTGTGCGGACAAATGCCGTACAGAAGACATCACACCCGTCCGGGTGCAAACCATGACTATCCAAGCAATCGTCGACGACATATGAAGAGCATAAAGAACACACGAAATTTCAGCATCATTGCGCACATCGACCACGGCAAGTCCACCCTTGCCGACCGTATCCTTGAGATTACGGGCCTCGTCAGTGCGCGGGAAAAGCGCGACCAGTACCTGGACAGGATGGAGCTTGAACGCGAACGCGGCATCACCATCAAGTCCCAGACCGTGCGCATTCCCTATACGGCCAAGGACGGCACCGAGTATGTGCTGAACCTCATCGACACGCCGGGCCACGTGGACTTCTCGTACGAAGTTTCGCGGTCCCTCGCCGCGTGCGAAGGCGCTTTGCTGGTGGTTGACGCCACGCAGGGCGTGCAGGCACAGACCCTTGCCAACGTCTACCTCGCGCTGGACAACGACCTTGAGATCATCCCCGTTCTCAACAAGATTGACCTGCCAAGCGCCGACGTAGACACCGTGAAGCAGGAGATCGAGGAAATGATCGGTCTTGACTGCTCCGACGCCATCGAAGTCAGCGCCAAGACGGGCATGAACGTGGATAAGGTGCTGGAGGCCATCGTCGCCAAGCTGCCGCCGCCGGTGGGCGACTCGGAAGAGCGCCTGCGGGCCGTCATCTTCGACTCGTGGTACGACACGTACCGCGGCGTGGTTGTGCTGTTCCGCATGCTGGACGGCACCCTCAAGGTGGGCGACCGCATCCGCATTCACTCCACCAAGCGCGCCTTCGACGTCACCAACCTTGGCGTCTTCTCCCCCAACCCCAAGGAAGTCAAAGCACTCTACCCCGGCGACGTGGGCTTTTTGTGCGCCAACATGAAGGACATCACCGATGCCCCGGTTGGCGACACCGTCACGCTGGAGAAGAACCCCACCGAGCTGCCCTGCCCCGGCTTTAAGGAAATCAAGCCCATGGTCTTCTGCGGCCTGTACCCGGTGGAACCCGCCGAGTACGAACCGCTCAAGGCCGCGCTGGAAAAGCTGCGCCTCAACGACGCGGCGTTCCATTTCGAGCCGGAAACATCCCAGGCCCTCGGCTTTGGCTTCCGCGCCGGATTCCTCGGCCTCCTGCATATGGAAATCATTCAGGAGCGCCTTGAACGCGAATTCGACGCCAAGCTCATCACCACCGCACCGTCCGTGGCGTATAAAATCATCACCACAGACGGCGTGGAAACCATTATCGACAACCCGAGCAATCTGCCCGACCCGCAGGCCATTTCGTCCTTTGCGGAGCCGTATGTGCGCATGGAAATCCACGTGCCCAACGAATTCGTCGGCCCTACGCTCAAACTGTGCGAGGAAAAGCGCGGCATCCAGAAGGATATGCGCTACATGACCTCCACCCGCGTCATCATTACCTACGAGCTGCCCTTTGCCGAAATCGTCTATGACTTCTTCGACAAGCTGAAATCCGTGACCCGAGGCTATGCCTCCATGGACTACGAGTTCATCGACTTCCGCGAAGCCGACCTCGTTAAGCTGGACATGCTCATCAATGGCGACGTGGTGGACGCCCTTGCCATCATTGTGCACCGCGAACGCGCGGCGCGCTACGGCCGCGCCGTGGCCCTGAAGCTGAAGAAGTCCATCCCGCGCCAGCTGTACGAGGTTATCGTGCAGGCCGCCATCGGCTCGCGCATCATCGCGCGCGAGCGCAACGCGCCCATGCGCAAAAACGTTACCGCCAAGTGCTACGGCGGCGACATCACGCGTAAGCGCAAACTTCTTGAAAAGCAGAAGGCCGGCAAAAAGCGCATGAAGAAGATGGGCAGTGTGGAAATCCCACAGGAAGCCTTCCTCGCCGCGCTCAAGGCCGAAACGGACTAAACCGCGCCAGCAACTCAGACGAACTGCGGAAGGGGCCGCCATGCCCCTTCCTCACATACCCAGAGGTTACGAACCCATGAATCCCAGATGGCACAAGGTCCTGCGTGATTATGCCGAAGCGCTCATCATCGCGCTTGTTCTTGCCTTTTTCATCCGCTCCTTTGTGGTACAGGCCTTTAAGATTCCTTCCGGCTCCATGCTGGAGACCCTCCAGATTGGAGACCAGCTTCTCGTCAATAAATTCATCTACGGGGTGAAGCTGCCCTTCACGGACGTGACGCTGCTGCCCATTTCCGACCCCGAGCACGGCGACATCATCGTCTTCCGCTACCCGCGCGACGAGTCCAAGGACTACATCAAGCGCGTCATCGGCACCCCCGGCGACACCCTTGAAATGCGCGACAACGTGGTCTACCGCAACGGCGAGCGCCTCGACGAGCCGTACCTCGCCGGACTGCCGCCCAAAAACTTCCCGCCCACGCACAACTTCGGCCCCATCACCCTGCCCGAAGGCAAATACTTCTGCATGGGCGACAACCGCGAAAACTCCTCGGACTCCCGCTACTGGGGCTTCGTGGACCGCTCGCAAATCATCGGCAAGGCATGGCGCATCTACTGGTCATGGGAGGCCCCCCTCAACATCCGTTGGGGCCGCCTCGGCCAACTGGTCGAATAGCCCGCCCCGCCGCGCCCACAACGCAACACACGGCCCGGTCCATTTTGGACCGGGCCGTGTTTCGTTTGTGGGCCTCTTGCCGCCCCACCCTCTCCGCCTGCAAATGCCGTTTGCATTCCTATATTCATCAATATATATACAGCACTGCCTGTTCGAAAAACCTTTTCCCCGACTGAAGCCACATGATTTCCACCGTTTCCTGCGCCGCCCTCATGGGCATTGATGCCTTCCGGGTGCAACTCGAAGTTGATTTGTCACGTTCCGGCATGCCTGCCTTTACCATGGTGGGCCTTGTGGAGGGGGCTGTGCGCGAAAGCAAGGAGCGCGTCCTCTCCGCCCTGCGCAACTCGGGCTTCAAGCTGCCGCCCTCGCGCATCACCGTCAATCTGGCCCCGGCAACGGTGCGCAAGGAAGGCAGCGCCTATGACCTGCCCCTCGCCCTTGGCCTGCTGGCTGGTG
The DNA here is from genome assembly GCF_044987625.1 of Desulfobaculum sp. SPO524. Taxonomy (NCBI): domain Bacteria; kingdom Pseudomonadati; phylum Thermodesulfobacteriota; class Desulfovibrionia; order Desulfovibrionales; family Desulfovibrionaceae; genus Desulfobaculum; species Desulfobaculum sp. SPO524. The sequence continues at coordinate 44,218 of NZ_JBJDSB010000006.1, forward strand.
CGGGCACCATTGACGCCGGCGCCCTTGGCGGGTGGTACTTTGCCGGGGAGCTGTCCCTCAGCGGCGAGGTACGGCCCGTGTCCGGGATTCTGCCCATGGCCGTGCGCGCGCGGGACGAGGGGGCCAAGGGTCTCGTGGTCCCGGCGGCCAACGTCGCCGAGGCTTCGGTGGTGGACGGCGTCAGCGTCTACCCCGCCGCCACCCTTGCGGACGTGGTGCGCCACATTACGGGGGAAGCGCCCCTCGAGCCTGCCCCCAGCACCTTGCAGGACCTCTGGGCCATGCGCGAAGCCTTTCCCGTGGACTTCAGCGAAGTAAAGGGGCAGGAACACGCCAAGCGCGCCATAGAAATCGCCTCGGCAGGCGGGCATAATTTGCTGTTCATCGGCCCGCCCGGCAGCGGCAAGACCATGCTGGCCAGCCGCATTCCCACGGTGCTGCCGCCCCTCACCTTTGACGAAGCCCTTGAGGTCACCAAAATCTATTCCGTGGCGGGACTCCTGGACGGTGAACCACTCTGTGTGGCGCGTCCCTTCCGCCGCCCGCACCACACCATTTCCGACGCTGGCCTCATCGGCGGCGGCGCGTATCCGCGGCCGGGGGAAGTGTCGCTGGCCCACCGGGGCGTGCTCTTCCTTGACGAGCTTCCCGAATTCAAAAAGAACGTGCTGGAGGTGCTCCGCCAGCCGCTGGAAGACGGGCGGGTCACCCTGTCCCGCGCGGCAATCTCCCTCACCTACCCGGCGGACCTGATGCTGGTGGCGGCCATGAATCCGTGCCCCTGCGGCTATTACGGCGACGCCAAGCACGCCTGCACCTGCACGCCGCATCAAATTGGGGCGTACCGCTCGCGCCTGTCCGGCCCCCTCCTGGACCGCATTGACCTGCATGTGGAGGTGCCCGCCGTCAATTATGACGACCTGCGGGCGGACGGCCATGGCGCAGATTCCGCCACCATGCGCCAGCGCATCCTTACCGCGCGCAGCGTGCAGGCCACGCGGTACGAGGGGCAAACCATCTTGACCAACTCCGAGCTCAGCGGCCGCCTGCTGGAGCGCTACTGCGCCCTCACCAGCGCAGAACACGCGTTTTTGGAAAAGGCCGTGCACAGCCTTGGCCTGTCCGCACGGGCCTATACGCGGGTGCTGCGCATTGCCCGCACCATTGCCGACCTTGACGGCGCAGACGCCATCGCCGCGCCGCATCTGGCGGAAGCCATCAACTACCGAAGCCTCGACCGGCCGGGAATATAACCCCGCCACGGGAGGAAGCCATGTCCCTTCTCAAGCCCATGTGCGACATCTGCCCCATGCGCCGCCGCGCCGAACGCCGCCCGGATTCGCTGCTGGCCCGGCTATGGCGCTGGCACACCTCGTGGTGCCCCGGCTACCGCCTGTACCAGCGGCAAAAGCGCGCCGACGCCCCACGCCGCGTGCGCGAGCCGTAGTCCAGCGCAGTTTTCCACAGCGCGCCGACTTTTCCACATCCGCCCGGCGCCATGTGGCGCTAATCGGAGAAAATGCTCTTGAGCGCAAAGAACCGACGGAATTCGGTATGCGGGACAGGGCGCGAGAACAAGAAGCCCTGCGCGTGGGTGCATCCGTGCCGGCGCAAAAACTCCACCTGTTCGGGAGTCTCCACGCCTTCGGCCACCACGTTCAGGCCAAGGCTCTCGGCCAGTTGCAGGATGGTGCGGGGTACCACTTCGCTCTCGGGGTTCTCTCCGGTGATGTCCTGCACAAAGGAGCGGTCAATTTTAAGAGTATCAATAGGCAGGCGGCGCAAGTAGGACAGGGATGAATACCCGGTGCCGAAGTCGTCCAGCAGCACGCGCACGCCCATACGCGACAGCCGCCCCAGAATCTCCGAGGCCTGCTGCATATTCTGCATCAGCAGTGTTTCGGTGATTTCCACGCCCATCTGCCCCGGCGCAAGGCCCGTGCGGGAGAGAATGGTCCGCACCTCGTCAGGCAGATTGGTCCCGGCAAAGTGCCGCGCGGACAGATTAATGGAAATCTTGAAATCCTTGGCCCCTTCCTTTTGCCACAGGGCCACGCGCTCCGCCGCATCCTCCATGACCTGCAAGTCAATGGGCACAATAAGCCCCGTCTCCTCGGCAAGGGGGATAAAGTCGTTGGGCGGGACAATAGCGCCATCGGGCTGTACCCAGCGCACCAAGGCCTCCGCGCCAATGACCTCACCCGTAAACAGGTCCACCTGCGGCTGATAATAGCTGACGAAATTTCTGTGCTTCACTGCGGTGCGAAGCTCACCCTCAATGGTCAGACGGCGCATGGCCTTCTGGTTCATCTCCGCCGTAAACATGCTAAAGGAATTCTGCTCCGTGCGCTTGGCCTGATACATGGCCATGTCGGCATTTTGGACCAGCTCCTCCGGGCTGGAGACGCCATCGTCGGGATACACACTCACGCCGATACTAAAGCCCAAATAGAAATCCTGATTCCGGTAGTGGAAGGGCCGCGCAAAGCGGTCATTAATGGATGTGGCAAGGCGCGCCAACGCGTTGCCATCCTTGGCGTCGTCCACCACCACAAGAAACTCGTCACCGCCAAGGCGGGCCACGGTGTCCTTGCTGCGCACCACTTCGCACAGGCGCTCCGCCACCATGCGCAGCACTTCGTCGCCGCTTTGGTGGCCCAGCAGGTCGTTGACCAGCTTAAAATTATCAAGATCCAGCAGAAAAACGCCCACGGAGCACTTGCGCCGCTGGGCCACCTCTATGGCGCGCTCCAAGCGCTCCATAAGCAGGCGGCGGTTGGGCAGACCGGTCAACTCATCATAGAACGCCTGCTGAACAAGCTGCTCCTCGGCCTTTTTCCGCTCCGTAATGTCCACAAGGGACGCCACGCTGATGCGTTCGCCAGGAACCATAGCCACCGTAAGAGTGACATCGTGGGCCTTGCCCTCTGTATCGATAACACGCGCCTCGTACATGCGCGGCGCATCCATGGGGTCCTGCCGCCGCGAGCGGTGGTATTCCAGCATGCGGGGCACATCTTCGGGATGGAACAGGTCCACCCACGAGACCTTGCCCTCAAGCTCCTGCGCGGAGCGGCCAACCAACGCCTCAAACTCCGGATTCGCCAGCAGGATGGTGGTATCTTCCTCAATGAGCATGGTGGCCGCGCCGGTGTTCATGAACACCGTCCTGTACAGCTTTTCCGTTTCCTGCAGGGCAAGCTGGGTTTCCTCCAGCGCCGTGATGTCCACCATGGTTTCAAGAATGCACGCGCGGCCCTGCCACGTCACACGCGCGGCGGTGCTGACAATGCTCACCACGGCCCCATCCTTGCGCCGCAGTTGGCGGACCTTGGTCCGGCCCACATCCTCGGTATGCACCAGCGGGCATCCCGATGTATCCTCGGCCTTGCAGAGCCGGTCCACACAGGGCGCGCCCAGCACCTCCGAGGCATCCAGCCCAAACAGCTCCAGAACAAAAGGATTGACCTCCAGCACCTCCAACGACGATTCATCCACAATCATCACCCCAGCATGCAGATGACTGAGTATCTGACTGAAGAAGTGCTCATTCTCGCGAAGCTGCTCCAGCATGCCGTTGATGTCGTGCGCGAGCACGGCCACTTCGTCAGTGCCGCTCAGCTCCACGGCCCCGGAGTACCCCGGCCCCTTGGTAATGCGTGAGACCTGCCGCCCAAGGCGCGACAAACGCGAAACCACCAACGAATCCATCAGCGCGATAACCACAGCCACCAGCACCATCGCCGGAGCAATCACCCCTGCAATATGATACCGCACCACCCGCCCGGCAAGGGCGTGCAGCGGGCGGGGCATCTTGGCGGCAACCAACAGCGAAGGACTGCCGAACACATCGGCAACGGGCGCCACAGCCATCAAACGTGCCGGGGACAGCGCCCGGACAGTGCCAGGCGCATCAGCCAAATCACGCACAAGCTCCGGCACATTGGGCGCGCCCGCCACATACAGGGATAAATCCAACCCCGCCTCGGCCTCGGCGCGCTGCACAAAAGCCTCATCCATCACCCGTCCCATCACGCACGCCCCGCGCGGCGGACCGGACGGCATGCTCGTCAGCACAGGCATCGCCGAAACAATATGCGGCACCCCGTCAAAGAGCAGCACGCCAGACAAGCCCTCCGTGCCGTAGTCCTGCCCACGCAGCCACAATTCGCGCAGGGCCTGTCGTAACTGGCCGGGCAGAGGTAAAAAGACCCCCCGGTCAAGGTCTGCCAGCCGCCCGGTGGCAACGGAGCCATCGTTATGCAGGAAGACGACAAAACGCAGACGCTGTTCCTCAAAGGTAGAAAACGTCAGGTTGGATTCGACATACGCGGCGTTGCGGTTTTCCATGAAGGCGTAGGTGTCGTCCCACCATGCCCAGTCCCGCGTCAAAGACGCCAGCGAGTGGACCTCGCCGTCCAGAATATTGCGCACCCGCGTCAGGTCGCGAAGCGCATTCTCGCGCTCAACGGCGCTGAACCCGTCCGTATAAACCATAGATATAACCAAGACGGACAGAACCAGCATCGTTGCGCTGGCTAGGAGCACAACCGTGGTCATTGTGCTGCGCAGGGTCTTCATCACAATGTGGCCACCTCGCCGCAATTCGCACAGGTTTGGAGGGAGTTTTCACTCTACCACGCCTGCAGTGCCGAAACAATCTGCGGCGCACGCCCAATGCCCAGCGGACACTCCTTTTCGCCGCAAAAGCAAAAAAAAAGCGCCCGGGCATAAGCCCGGGCGCCAGAAAGGCACAAAAGAGGTGGCCGCGTTAGGCGACCTGGCGAAGCGCACAGCGCAGGAGCTTTTCCCCACACTGGAAGAGAATCTTCACCTTGTCGGTATCCACAAGCTCGCACACATAGCCGGTGCCGAACTTGGGGTGCTCGATAACGTCGTCCAGCTCGTACTCGCCCTGCATGCTGTAGGGCTTGGGAGCGTTTTCACTGCGGGCCTGCAGGGCCTTTTCCCACAGCTTGCGGACGGCTTCGGAATTGACGGCTGCGGCGGCGGCCTTCTTTTTGGACGCGGCGGTGCGGCGCGGGGTGCTGGCGGTGCTGCCGCCTGTGGCGCCGGCCTTGCGTACGGGGCTGACCTTGCCGCCGGAACGCTTGACCACGGTCGCGGAGGTTTCGGCCTTCTGCACGCGGGGCGGGCGATGCTTATGCATGCTTCCACACGCGCAGCACTGGACCTTGATCACTTCGCCATCAACCATGGCGGCAATGATATGATTCGTTACGTCCTTACACCGAGAGCAACGGGACTCGGTGTATCCACCTACAGAAAGCTTTTTTGTGGCCATACGTCTGTTAATCCTTGTCTCGAAAATCTGGGGGCAAACAAAAAACCACAAGGTTCAACCTTGTGGTCGCTGTGTTCCGGATGCGGACCTTTGCCTAGTCTTTTCTCAGACGCTTTGCAACCCCAAGATGAGGCGTACCCCGCGCCTTTTCTGCCTTTGCCAAGCATCACGTGGTGTTGGACGAGGTCCCCTTTTCACCTTTTTTCGCGCCGGCGCGCCAGCCCTGCTGGGGGGCTGATTTTCTATGGCGGCACAGTCCGCCAGAGGCCTCCTCGCCCATGCTCTCCGGGCTGGACGCAAACACCGCGCAGGAATTCGCCGCCTTGATGGCGTTATAAATCCGAAGAAAAGGCACAGGGATGACCAACTCCCATACCGGGTCCGGCTTCCCGGGGTAGGCCTCCCACGTGAGATTCTCGGTCAGCTCCGGTGAATTCGCCGGCAGGTAGACAAGCCCTGTATACTCCATCACCAGTTCAGGGACAGGCTCCTGCGCCCCCTCGTTCACCGCCGGACGCACCGCGGCAGACGTCACATACGAACCAAGTTCGTTCTCAAGCGAGGCGGCAAACTCACCGCCCAGTAAAAAAGAGCCATCAAGCAGCAGCGACCGCGCGTCTTCCCCATTTGCGCACCGCCCCTGCAAGGGGACGCGGATCGTCACAAAGGAGCCGTTATGGCACGTCACCTCAAGCCCCGACATATCCGGCCACACCTGCGCCAGCGCCCTGCCGTCGCGCCACAGGGTAAAGCGGCGCTCCGCGGCCACAGACGGCGCACTGGCACTCTGTGCGCGCAGGATAACCTGTGTCCCGTCCCATGGCGGCGGAGGCGTGCGGTAGGTGCACAGCGCCCAAATGGCCTCATCGCCGCCCTCGCATACAATGCGCCGCTCAGTTTCCCACGTTTCGGTCTGCGGGTTGTACAGGCGGCCCCGGTCCACGGACAGCACAACCTCCTCGCGCCCGGCGCGGACGCCCCCGGCAAACAGGCAGTCCACCCGCATAGGCAAGGGCTGACTGCTGTACAAATCATGCCCGAACGCGTCCGTGGAATCATACCCCAGCTGGCCAGCGGCAAGGTCCAGCCCCCCGGCAAAACGCCCGGCATCATCCCACACAAACCCGCCAAGGCGCAGTTCGGTCAAAGTTGCGCCGCGGCGCAGGTTCACCGCCAGTTGGCAGCGCAGCTCACGCCCGTCCTCAAGACGCGCGGTTATCGTCACGTCGTTGCGCCCCGGGACACAGTCCATCCCGCTCCAATCGCAGACCACGGCGCACTCTCCGCCCTGGACCTGCTCCACGCGCAGGGCGTCGGCCATGGGGCCCTCCACCTCGGCCGTAATGCGCGCCCCGTCAGCAATGGCCTCGGTGGACTCATCCGCGCGCTGCAGCAGGCAGGTCATGGCGCGGCGGGCGTAAGGGCCGTCCTCAAGGGCAAGATTCCATTGCGTCACGCCGCCAGCAAAGGCTGCGCGGAGAGCCACCACGGGGTTGAGGTCCACATCACTGCCCCCATCCGCCATCAGCCGCTCCCGTAGGGCCGCCTTGCGCTCAAGGGACAAAAGTCCCGGATTCTCAGCGTCGATGTCATCCAGCACCTTGGCGGCGACCTCGGCGTATCCTTCCCCGCCAAGGTCGACCATACGGGCGCGGAAGGACTGCGCCATAGCGGCGGCCAGTGGCGCAAGCTCGGCCTCATACCACTGGACGTCCTCGGGCGTCATGCGCAGGTCATGTGCCACGGCGTCCCACACCAGCGGGTCCACGTGCCCGTCGGCTACGCCGTCGGCCATATCCTGCCCCAGCATTGCCACCATGCAGGTAAAGCGCATATGCGCCGGCGCGGCAGCTTCGCCCGCCACATCTCGCACGGCGCGCTCCAATTGGCGGATGCCCGCCTTGGTCAGCGCCACGGCGATGATGGCGTCGTCGTCCATCTCCGCCTCGCCCACGGGGTGGTCCACCAAAACGTCCACCCCCGTGGTGCCCGCTACAAGAGCGACGGCATAGTCCATGGCCTGCCGCGTTAGCTGCCCATCAGGGCACCGGCCACGCGCAATCCAATACGCTAATTGGGAGAGGGGGGAGATTTGGCACAGGGTCTTGCCCTCTGCATGGGGGACGATGCCAAAGACTGATGTTTTCATGGCGAGACGCGTTTCCCCGCCACCAAGGGCCGCGCGCTTTTCCACGCCGCCGCTGAGTTCCACCCTGTAAGGACCGCCGTGGGGAATGTGGGCAATCTCATAATGCCCGGCCTCGGTTGTGGTGCCGCTGCCCACTTCCTCGCCGGTGGCGTAGTCGCGCACCACAACATCCGCCCCGGCAAACACCGAACCGCCCGCGCCACCATGGATGGTCGCAGGCTCGTCCATGCCGCGCCCGTCCGGGCCACACGCCGCCAGTATGACAGCGAGCGCCACCAGACACAGTCGCAGTCCATATGCCCGGCGTATGCCTTTCGGATTCACGACGGTATCAGTCCTCCACATTGTTTCGGACCGACTATATATAGTGCGCTTTTTGTGTCAACGTCTTTTACATATACAGCGCACGCACTGCGCAACAGAAACACACCGTGCTGTGCACGCCGTTTCCGCACACCTCTGCACAGCCTCGCACCTGTGCGCGGCTCTACTGCATCATTTTGCGTCTATATAGACTTGCCTATAGATTCAGTTTCATCACATGGCGGAGCTTTCAAGAGCAGGAGAAGGCAAGAACGGCGGCTAAACGCCACAAAGGTGGGGGCACCCCCGGCACGGGGGCGGGGGCTGATGGGTGGTGGCAAAGGCCGTGCGCAAGGCGTGAGCAACCTCCGCAAGGCGGGCGGCACTGTCAAAGTCCGTGCCGATGTGGGCGGTCAAGGCGTCGTACAGGGCCGTCCGCCGTGAAAAGGCCTCGCGAAAGGCCACATAGTCCGGCGCATCCCATATCTCGGAAAAGGATGACGTCGCAAGGGAGCCAAAGCCCACCCGCTCGGCCTCGCCCCAGCCCGCAGGCGTCAGCCGCGGATACGCGCCGCGCATGGGCGGGCACAGGTACACACAAGGCGACACCGTCCCGTCAGCGGCAAGATAGGCGTTTTCCAAAGGATTCTTGGGGCAGACGGGCAGTTCCTCGGTCCGTAGGTGCGGCGCGGCAAGCTCCACGTGGGACACAATGGCCGCCCAGCGCGCCAGCGCCACCGGCCACCACTGCCGTCCCCGGTCATAGGCCACAAGGCGCTGCTGAGCGGAGCAGCACACATGAACCATATTCGTGCACACCACACGGTCCGCGCCAAGCTCCGCGCACAGCCGCACTGCGCGCGGCAAATCGGCAAGGGTGCGCGGCGTGATGAGCAGATTGACGAGGAGCGGTGGGGATGTCCCCCGTCCCCGCGCGGCAGCGATATCCCGGATGGCCTGAGTCGCCGCGGCAAAGGTGCCCCCGCCGCGCAAGGGGTCCTGCGTTGCGGCGTCGGCCCCGGCAAGGCTGACGGCCATGGAATCCACCCCGGCCGCCACCAGCTCCCGCGCGCCATCGCGGGACAGCAGGACGCCATTGGTGGACAGGCTCACAAGGACACCGCGCGCCTTGAGCTGGGCAACACGGTCCGGAACATCGCCGCGCATCAGAGACTCGCCCCAGCCCTGCACGTGCACGGCGGAAAAGCGCTCTGCCGCATCCAGCATGGCGTTGCAAATTTCCGGCGGCATATCCGCATCAATCCACTGCTCCGGAAAATTGCCGCGCAGGCAGGTGACGCAGCGCAGGGTGCACCGGCTGGAAAGCTCCGCCTGCAACACCCCGTAAGGTCTGTCCTCGGTCATGCTGCGCGCCTCTGCCGCGTTCATAGCGCCCTCCTAAAGCACCGTCCGGAAGCTGCGCACCAAGTCGCGCACCATGCTCTGGTCCGCCAGCCGCCCTCCGTCCGCCGTCAGGCGCTGGAGCGCTCCGCGCACGTCGCGCTGGGCAAGGTCCGCCACCTCCTGCATAAAGGCCGTGAAGACCTGCATCTCCAGCACGTCGCGCACATGGATGGCGCGGTGACGGTGGCGGATATGCAGCAGCTCGCTCTGGGTTTTGGCGGCGTCGGACAGCGCGTCCTCGCTCAGCCATGCGAGGCCGGTATACTCCGGCACATGCACATGCGCGGACACACGCCCCACACGCAAAAAGAAATCCTGATCGCCAAGGGCCGTGTAGCGCGTGTCAAAAAACCCAAACACTTCATGCGCGGCGCGCCGCCACACCGGATGCGGGCCCACGGTGCACGACACCAAATTGTGCTCAAAGACATACTCCGGCCACACCCACGCCCCGCCATCACGCAGGGTGGGCGTATGACTGTCAAAGGTGCCGTGCGGCTCCTCGGTCAGTTTGGTGTCGCCAAAGGCAAGTTGCGCGGTGGGGGCGGCTTCAAGGGCGGCGCACAGCACCTCGCACGCTGTGGGGGCCAGCCGGTCATTGGTGCTCATGGGCATAATGTACTGCCCCGCCGCAAGGTGCACCCCAAGGTTCCACGCCGCATAGATGCCAATGCGCTCCGGCGTGCGGATATACCTGATATTGCCATAGCGCTTCTGGAAGTCCGCCACCACTGCGGCCTCCCCTTCGGGCGAGGCCGCGTCAATGACGATGATTTCCATATCTTGCGCCATGCTTTGGGCCTCAAGGTCCGCTAAGCTCTCGGCAATAAACGCCGCTGACGCGTAGGTGGAGACAATGGCCGTCAACGCGTACTCCCGCGCATGGTACCCCGCGTCGGACCTCGCACAGGAGGCCAACTGGCCGTCAAACTGCCGCCGCAGGGCGTCGTTGCTCATGCTCCGGGCTTCCTCATCGTCCGGCATTTCATCAAGATGAAAGGCCAGCACCTGCAACAAGTCCGCATCGCTTCCAAGCCCGCGCAAAAGCTCCGCCAAGGCAAGCACGGCGGCGCGGTCGTGACGGTTGGCCGCAAGGGCGGCGTCCAACAGACGAATCGCGCGGGCCACCTCCCCCCCGTCGGCAAGGGCGCGGGCCTCCTGCGCCACCGGCGGTCTTGGCTGGGCATCCAGCGAATACGGCGGCGCGCTCGTTGGCGCAGCGTGCACCACGGACGGCGGACAGTGGGCCTTGGGGATATAGGCCACCCATGTACCGTCAAGGCGCACAGGCAGTTGGGGAACGCGCAACAGGGGCATGGGGTGCCTGTCGTCGACAAGAAGGGCATGCTCGTGGGTCAGCCATTCAGGTGGGACGCCAACCCCCAAAAAATCCGGGGCCTTGCGGTGGATGGCGAGGAGCGCGCGGCGGATAAGGTCTGCCCAGTCCCGGTGAGCGCCACGCAGGGCCTCCACGGAGAGAGGTACGCCAAGGGTGCGGCGCGGCGCGACCAAAGCGTTCATGACCACGGCGGCGTCGCGGTGGTCCACAAAACAGGCGTCGTCTGTAACGGCCTCGGGCTGGCAGATGTCCCCTCGCGGCGAACGCTCCCACGCTTCCCCGCCGCCACGGCACAGCCACGCCGCAGGGCCGCCCCCGTCAGCGAAAAGTTCCATGCCGCCACTGCCCGGCGCAATTGGCGGCGCGCCGCACGCGCGCAGTCCCGGCGTCAGCACCAGCCGCACGGCCCCGCGCGGGGCGTCCGCGGCCATCTCCCGCGGGGGCGGAAGGGGCGGCGACACATGCCGAACGCCGCCGGGGAAAATCCGGGCCAGCACATCCGCCGCCGCGCCATCATCCATCCAAAACGTCGGACACACGCCCCACGCGTCATATATGGACAACGCCGTGGCAACAGCGGGCACAACATCGCGCCCGGAAACCGGCAACAGGTACTGGGAACAGCCATTTTTCCCTTTCGAAAGCACATTCGCGCAGGACGTGACCACAAGCCCTCCCGTGCAGAGAGTACAGAGTCTGGGCATACATTCCTGCTGCTTTTCTACTATAAAAAAAGCACTTTGAACACGCCGGTTCACACGCCGCCAGCGCCTTCCCCGATCACAAGACCAAAACGACGCATTTTGCGCCAGAACCAGCCCAAAACGGGCGCAAAAGTCGCCTGTTATGGGCGTTTTCTAGCAAAAGTGACCCTGTAATGTGAATTTGTCTCTAGACTTTGTGCATCAACAGGGGTATTCAGCAATGCTTATCCACAATCGGGGTTTCAGGCCTGTGGTTTCGTTGTGAAAAGCTCCGCTTGGGAGGGAGCTTCCCCAACAAAACCGGCACCGTGCCCCGACGGTGCATAACGAACCGAGACGAACCCAAAAGGGGTTGCACACCTCAGGGGTATGCAATGGGCTCTCCCGGTTCAGCAGAACCTAATCGCATAGGGAAGGTGAATAATGACTGAAAGAGAACAGTGGGGTTCGAGGATCGGTTTCATCCTCGCGGCCGTCGGCTCCGCCATCGGCCTCGGCAACATCTGGCGTTTTCCGTACATGGCGTATGAAAACGGCGGTGGCGCATTTCTGATTCCGTACATCTTTGCCATGCTGACCGCTGGCATCCCCTTCATGATCCTTGAATTCGGCCTTGGCCACAAATTCCGCGGCAGCGCTCCCAAGACTTTTGCCGCCATCAATCCCAAGTGGGAGTGGCTGGGGTGGATGCAGGTGCTGGTTGCCGCTGTTATCGCCGTGTACTACGTGGCGATCATTGGCTGGTCCATCGCCTACACCGGCTTTGCCGTCACGCAGGCATGGGGAACCGCGCCCAAGGACTTTTTCTTTGGCGAATTCCTCGCGCTGACGGGCTCGCCCTTTGAACTGGGCAGCCTGCGGCCGATCATCCTCGTTGCCACCATTGTCGCATGGGGCGTAACGTGGGCGGCCTGCATCTCCGGCGTGAAGGCCGGCATTGAACGCGCCGTCAAGGTGCTGATGCCTACGCTGTTCATCCTGCTGATGGTCATGATTTTCCGGGTGGTGACCCTGCCCGGCGCCAATGAAGGCCTCAACTGGCTCTTTAAGCCCGACTTCAGCGCACTGAGCAACTATAAGGTCTGGGTGGCCGCCTACGGACAGATTTTCTTCACCCTGTCCATTGGCTTCGCCATCATGATCGCCTACTCCAGCTATCTGCCCAAGAAGTCCGACATCAATAATAACGCCTGCATGACGGTGTTCATCAACTGTGGCTTCTCCATGGCCGCCGGCGTGATGATCTTTGCCGTCCTCGGCTACATGGCCGCCAAGCAAGGCGTTGGCGTCAACGAAGTGGTGTCCGGCGGCGTGGGACTGGCCTTTATCACCATCCCCACCGCCATCAACCTGATGCCCATGCCCGCCGTGTTTGGCACGCTGTTCTTCCTGGCGCTGACCATGGCCGGCATCAGCTCGCACATCTCCATTGTTGAGGCCTGCATCTCGGCCTTTATGGACAAGATGGAATGGACCCGCCGCAAGACCGTGAACATCATCTGCGGCACGGGCTTTGTGGTCTCGCTGGTGTTCTGCTCCGGCGCGGGCCTGCTCATCCTCGACATCGTCGACCACTTCATCAACAACTTCGGCATCATGGGCGGCGCAGTTGTGGAGATCTTCCTCATCACGTGGCTGTGCAACCTTGATGTGGTTCGCGACCACGTGAACCGCAACTCCGAATTCTATGTTGGTACGGTTTGGAGCGTGTGCTTGCGCTTCGTCACCGTGCCCATGCTGGGCTTCCTCTTCGTCACCAACCTCGTTGGTGACCTGAAGGCCCTGTACGGCGGCTACTCGCTCATCAGCATCGTGTCCTTCGGCTGGCTCGTTTTTGCGGCCACCGTGGTCATCGGCATCGCCATGCAGGCCAAGACCAGCCCCGCAGGCTACATTGGCTACACCGACAACTCCCTCAAGAGGTAAAAAGATATGACGACCGGAGCAATCATCATGATGGTCATCGGCCTTGGCATCACGTGGGGCGGCGCCGCCCTCTGCCTGAAAAAGGCCATGAAAAAATAGCGACCCTTTCGCTACTGCAATGGATGGGAGAGTGCCTGAGGGCGCTCTCCCTTTTTTTATGCATGAGGGCGCGGGCGAGGGCGCACCGCGCGCCGTTTTTCATGCCCCTGTAGAGCGGTGCGCCTGCTGAAACAGGCCCCAAGGCGCGCCGCACAGGCCACCAGCCCATCCAAAGCGGCAATGCGCCAGCACGACAATACAGTCGCACAGACGACACACAACACCATGCGCGGCCCAATTTCGCGCCACTTGCAAAGGCGAGCGTATGGGTTTTATACGTTTTTGCATGGCATTTTCGCCTCTGCGGCAGAAAAAGCGCATACGCATGCGATACACTCAGATTGTTATGCGTCTGGCTGGCGCTGGCAGAGGCTGGTTGCGCGCTTTTGCGCGTAGCCGCCCAAAGCCGTCGTTGACCCCCTAGCGGCGGAGGCGTAAGCCGCCAAGCTGCGCTCATGCGAGGTCGAGCGCTCTACTACCACCCTAAGGAGATACACATGACCATCGAGGCACTGACACGTGTCCTCCAAGCCTGCATCAGCCCTTGCGTGCTGATATCGGGCGTAGGACTGATTGTCCTTTCCATGACCAACCGGATTGGCCGCCCCATCGACCGCATCCACGTCCTGCAGGACAGGCTGAAGACAGCATCCGAGTCCGAAGCCGTCCTGCTCCACAAGCAGATTGACCTGCTGTTCAAGCGCTGCCGCGTGCTGCAGACCGCCATCAGCCTTGCGCTGTCCAGCGTGTTCTTTGTTAGCGTGATCATCTTGTGCCTGTTCGCCACCTTTGTGGTGGAGCTTCAGCTGCAGAACATCATTGAAGCCATGTTCTTTGCCGCCATCATCTGCCTGGTCTTTTCCATGGTCTTCTTCCTGTGCGACATCCGCATGACGCTCAACTCTCTGCAGGTTGAGCTGCACCCGCACGCCACGTCTTCCGACACGTAGCGCCCAAGACTTTGTCTGACGCAAAGGGGCGCGCCATGCGCCCCTTGCGACGGCATTCCCGCCCCGCGCGCCCGTGCGCGCCTCTTCTGGTCATATCTGCCCAGCTGACGCGGCCCCGCCACCGTGCAGTCATCGCACCCACGCACAAAACGCGCGCAGCGGCGCAATATGGCCACACACGCGCTCCGCGTTTGAGCTGGTTTCCACTTTGCGGTCAGGTCTTGCGCTACACGCCCTCGCGCATTAAGGCCGTAAAGGCGGCTATGGCGTCATCCACCGTCCCCGTAAAGGGGTAGGAGACCTTCACGCCCGCCTCGCGCAGAGCGCGCGCCGCCTTGGCGCCGCAATTGCCCGCCAAAACAGCCTCCACGCCCAGCTCCGCAAGCGTCCGCGCCACATTGACGCCGCAGCCCTCCTGCTCATCACGATGGGGATTGGGCACGGCGGTTTCCTCGCCTGTGGTTGTGTCGCAAATATAAAAGTAGTCGGCGCGGCCAACCACCGGCTCCACACGCGCTGTGCGCGTGGTCCCCGCACTGCAAATGGCAAATCGTGTGTATATTTTCATACCCGGACCATAGCAAAGCCAGTGCCACCGCCTCAAACGCCCTGTTTTCTCGCCATTTTCCCGTGTGAGCCTTCTCCACAGCTCCGCAAGCTGGGCGCAAAATGCGCCGCCCGTTATTTTCCGCGCCCCACGGGGATATTCAGCGATGTACCACATTCCGTTTCGTACGCAACAATATGGAGAAATCGCAATCTAGCACCGGAGCCAGCGCGTTTTGGAGCAAAGCACTATTGACGCATTCGCACCGGACGTTTATCCAAAACCACAAAGTAAACGCTCACCTAACAAAAAACGCGTAACCTGCCGATATCCCCTGCACAAGGAACATCGTTTTACGCAAATGGATGAGGAGACGGGCGATGCGATTTTCATCCGCAGCATGCTGGTGACGGCGCCACCGCACCAACGACGCACTGGGCGCATGTTCTGGAGGACAGCACAACACATAACCCGCTTGCCATACGAGACGAGCACAACCCGTCAAGCATCCGGGCCACACAACGCGCCACGCCGTGGGGGGCACGGCGCACCCGGTTTTGATGGTTGCCGCGCAAAGAAGCAGCGCGGCGGAGCAACGGAGCAGAGTCGTGAAGATCAAGAGCATAGCAACGGAATTTATTCTGGCAGTCGTCGTGGTGGTGGGGCTGTCCGTCGCGGCCATTGTCCTGTACGCCAACCACGCCATCTATCAGCTGGAGCTGGCGAACAATACCGCGTTCATGAACAAGCTGGCCGACTCCCTCGTGCAGGAGATTGACGACTTTTCGGGGGAGGGCGTGTCCATCGCCAGCAGCCTTGCCGGACAGCGCGGCATGATGAACGCCGCCGTGCGCGACACCGCCTATATCGTTAACAGCCAGCTGCGCGACATCGTCAAATCCAACGACAGGCTGGACACCGTGTTGCTCTTTAACCGCGACGGCAAAGTCGTCTCCGGCTTTGACGCCAACGGCCAAAAGCTCCGCGGCAAAAACGTCAAAGACGAGCCCTATTTCAGCGGCATCGCCAACGGCGACGAAGCCTTTGTGGACAAGAACCTTACGCCCTCGCCCTTTACCGGAGCCACGGTCATGAACATTGCCGCGCCCGTCACCCGCGGCGGGGAGTTGGTGGGCGGCATCCTTGTCTGCGCCAACTGGGACAGGTTCGCCGCCAACGACATTCTGTCCCTGACCATCGGCGCAAACGGCTACCCCATCGTCTTTGACCAAAACATGCGCACCATCGCCCACCCCGACCCGGCCCTCATGTTCAACGCCCCGCGCGGCAGCGCCCTTGAACAGCAGATTCAAAACGTGGGCAACGGCACCACGGAATATACCTTTGCCGGCGTCACCAAGCTCGGCGTCTTCCGCCGCGCAGAAGGCATAGGATGGAGCGTTCTGCTCAACGCCCCCAAGGCCGAACTGCTTGTAAAGGTCACCGCCATCCGCAACGTTCTGCTGTGCATCGGTGCGGCGGCCATCCTCTTCGTCATCATCGTCATGGGCGTATTGTTCCGCCGCCTTGTTGTCCGCCCGCTGGCCACCATCAACACCTTTTCCGAGCGCATTGCCGCCGGCGACCTCAGCGCCACGCTCACCGGGTCCTTCACCCACGAAACGGCGCGCCTCGCCAGCCACATCACCGCCATGACCGAGGAACTGAAAAGTAAACTCTCCTACGCACAGGGCATTCTGGACGGCATTGCCATGCCCTGCGCCGTGGCCGACACCACCGAGCGCATCACCTTCCTCAATGCCGCCATGGTGGACGCCGTTGGCCGCACAGGAGCGCCCGAGGACTACCACGGCATGACAACAGGCGAGTTCGCCTTTGGCGACGCCACGCGCCCCACCGTCCTCGGCAAAGCCCTGAAGGAAAACACACAGATTGCCAGCGAGATGGATTTCGTCACCCAGCAGGGGGACAAGCGCGTCTATTCCGTGGTGTCTACCCCCATTCACGACATGAACGGCGCCAGCACCGGCGCCATGACCATGTGGTTCGACCTCACAGAAGTTCGTCTGCAGCAGCACGCCATTGAGGAGCAAAGCGCCGTCATTGCGGACGTCGCCGCCCGCGCCTCGTCCGTGTCCACTCAAGTGGCCTCCGCTTCCGAAGAGCTCTCCGCGCAGGTGGAGCAGTCCTCCCGCGGCGCGCAGGAACAGCGCCACATGGCCAGCGAAGCCGCAGCCGCCATTGAGCAAATGAACGCCTCCGTGCTGGAAGTGGCGCGAAACGCCACCAGCGCCGCCGAAGTGGCCGAACGCACCCGCACCACCGCCGGCGAAGGCACCGAGGTCATCACCGCCGTTATCGAAGGGTTCGAGGAAGTCACCTCGGACTTTGCCTCCCTCGACACCTCCATGCAGGCCCTCAGCGAGCAGGCCGCGGGCATATCCACCATCGTGCAGGTGATTGAGGACATTGCGGACCAGACCAACCTCCTTGCCCTCAACGCCGCCATCGAGGCCGCCCGCGCCGGTGAAGCCGGGCGCGGCTTCGCCGTTGTGGCGGACGAGGTCCGCAAGCTGGCGGAAAAGACCATGTCCGCCACCAAGGAGGTCGGCCACGCCGTCAAGTCCATTCAAAACAGCACCGCAACCACCGTGGACGGCATGCACCGCTCCCAGCAAGTGATGGAAGGCATCTCCGCCCACACCGCCAACGCCGTGGCCGCCCTTGAATCCATTCGCGGCATGGTGGAAGAAACCACCGCGCAGGTGCAGTCCATCGCCAGCGCGGCCGAGGAGCAGTCTGCCGCCAGCGAAGAAATCAGCCACTCCGCAGGCGACATTAACCGCATTGCCGGAGAAACCGCAGAGGCCATGGGGCACTCCTCCACATCCGTCACGCAACTGGCGCAACTGGCCAGCGACCTGCAAGAAATGATTGCTTCCGTGAAGCAGTAGTGCGCACCGCCCCTCGTCACCACAGGGGCCGAGTAGACACTCGGCCCTTTTTTAGCATAGACAACGTGCCGATCATGCACGCTTTTCCATCGACAAAGCGCCCAAAGCGCTTTCCCCCGGTTGACGCAGTTGCCGTCACAGGCTAGGACCTGTGTGAGCACCCAATCCGCACAAGGAAGGACCGAACCGAGTGAGCGAAACAACACGACACAAAATACTCGACGCCGCGGCGCGCCTGTTTTCCGAACGCGGCTTCAACAATACCCCCACCAGTCTGCTGGCCCGCGAAGCCGGAATATCCGAAGGCAGCATCTACCGCCATTTCACCTGCAAGGACGAAATCTTCCTCAGCCTCATCACAGGCGTACGCGAGGAACTGGAGCTGGCGCTCAAAGACGCCATGACCCAAAGCCACTGTCAAAGCGGCCTCGCCCGCATTAGCTGTGTGGTGGAGGTCTACTCCAACTACGTCCGCGAAAACCGCCGCAACTTTGCCCTCATCTTCCGCGACGCGCCAACCCGCGCCGGGGACAATGGCTCCAAAGTGCAGGACGAACTGCGCGCCATTCACGACTTTATCCTCGGCAGCATCCGCCGCGCCCTTAAGCAAGGCATCGCCGAAGGCTCCATCCGCGCCGATATCGACGTCGTCACCACCAGCGCCATGCTGTGTTCCCTCGTTCTTGGCCTAACGCGCATGCGCTTTTTCGACTTTCTGCCCGACGACTACGTCGGCCCCGATGCCGTGCGCGAAACGCTGGAGCGTCTGCTCTCCGTTTAGCGCCCGCGCGTCCTACGCCACAAAAAATAATGAGCCGGGGCGGCAATGCCGCCCCGGCTCATCTGTACTCATCACATGCCGCTGCCTCGCAGCGACGCACAGCGCGTTAGCCGCGCTCGCGGATGTGGATGAGGTGATAGCCAAACTGGGTCTGGATAGGACCATGGACGGAGCCCACTTCCTCGTTAAAGCAGACGGTATCAAACTCCGGCACCATCATGCCGGGAGGGAAGGAACCCAGGTCGCCGCCGCGCTGGCCGGAAGGGCACTTGGAGTGCTTGCTGGCGAGCTCTGCGAAATCAGCGCCGTCCTGAATCTGCTGCAGCAGATCTTCACAGGCTTCCTTGGTCTCAACGAGAATGTGGCTTGCGGTACACGTTGCCATAGCGTGTCGCTCCTTGTTCAAATGGTGAAATGGGAAGTAACGCGGCATCGTTGCCGCAGGAAGGGCGAACACTGCCACGCACTGCGCCGCGATGCAAGTCTGTCCGGTATGCCTTGACACCCCCGCAATGCGCCATATATCCGAAGAGACGTGCAATTCTAAAAACGGATGACTTTATGAACAACGTGCTGAAATTTCTTCTTGTTCCCCTTGTTGTCGTCGCTATAGTCGCCATCAGTGCAGACTTTTCCGACGCACGACGCTTCGGCGGGGGACGATCCTTCGGCGGGAGCAAAAGCTTCAACAAAGGCTACTCCAAGCCCATCTCCCCCACACAGCGTTCCTCCCGCTCCGGCGCGGCAGTGAACAACAACCGCTCCCGCTTCGGCGGCATGGGCGGCATGCTCGGTGGACTGCTGGCTGGCTCCCTGCTCGGCTCCCTCTTCTTCGGCCACCCCTTCGCCGGCGGCGGGTTCATGGACCTGCTCCTGCTCGGTGGCCTCGCCTTCCTGCTCCTGAAGCTCTTCCGCAGCAGGCGCCGCGCCGCAACGCAATACGCAGGACAAGGAGCAGGCCTGTCAAACGGTGGAGCCGGCCCCGATTTTTCCGCACGAGGTGACTACGCACAATCCGACGCCGCACGCCGCGCTCAGGCCGGCTGGGGCGCCCTCGGCGCTCAGGCGCAGCCGCAAGAGGAATCCGTCTCCGTCCCCGACGGCTTCAATACCGACGAATTCCTCGAAGGCGCGAAAGTCGCCTTCAACCGCCTGCAGCAGTCCTGGGATGCGCGCGACCTGAACGACATCGCCCAGTTCGCCACCCCTGCCGTCATGGACGAAATCCGCCAGCAAGCCGAGCAGGACCCCAATCCGTCCAAAACGGAAATCCTCATGCTCAACGCCCGACTGCTCGAAGTGAAACCCATGGACGGCAAAATCGTCGCCACCGTGTTCTTCGACGCCTTCATGCGCGAAGACGCCGCCTCCGGCTCCGAACAGGTCCGAGAAGTCTGGCACTTCGCCAGAAATGAACACAACGAAAGCGACATGTGGCGACTCGACGGTATCCAACAACTCGATACCTAAACGCACCACAACACAACATTGCACGATAAAAGAGCACAGCACACGCTGTGCTCTTTTTTTGGCGATCCTTTCAGGAGGAAACAAGAAGGGAGAAAAGAGGGCCTCCGGCGGGTTAAGGAAATAATTTCCTTAACAATCCTTAGGATTTTCGGGGCGGAAGCCGCCCCGAAAATAGGGGTGGGCGTGTTCTTCTGCCTTCCCTTCAAACGCCAGACAGGGATTCTCACCGCCCTTCACACACCGCCAACACCCCCTCCAAAAAACTCTCCCCCATCCACCCGGACGAGAGCCGTCAGGGGTGACGACAGTTCCTTCCAAAGCCGCCCGGCCTGTGCGCAAATGGGATATCTAAGGGCCCACGGCCCTTAGACCTCCGGAGGAAAAAAAAAGCCCTGCCCAAAGCCAGACAGGGATTCTCACCGGTCTTCACACACCGCCAACACCCCCCCAAAAAAACTCTCCCCCATCCACCCGGACGAGAGCCGTCAGGGGTGACGACAGTTCCTTCCAAAGCCGCCCGGCCTGTGCGCAAATGGGATATCTAAGGGCCCACGGCCCTTAGACCGCCGGAGGCAAAAAAAAGCCCCGCGGTGAAACCACCACGGGGCGCATTCTGCACTACGTTTGTCGCCACAGCGGGGCGCCTAGGTCCCGACGAGGGACGTCAAGGCGCTGAAGCTGTCGTCGAGGGTCGCGCCTGCGCCGACCTGCTGTTGCAAATATTCCCGCTGTGGGCCGATGAGCTCAAGGGCGGCGTCGATTTCGGGGTTGGAGCCTTTGGCGTAGGCGCCGATGTTCACCATATCCTCAACGCGGTTGTAGGTGGCGAGATGGCGCACGAATTCCTGCCCGGCCTGCTGCACGGCGTCTGGCGTGACGTCGGCGCGCAGTCGGGAGATGCTCTTGAGCACGTCGATGGCCGGATAGTGGCCTTGGTCGGCGAGGTCGCGGGTGAGCACAATGTGGCCGTCAAGAATGGAGCGCACGCCGTCGGCCACGGGTTCGTTGAAGTCGTCGCCGTCGACGAGAACGGTGTAGATGCCAGTGATGGTGCCCTTGGACGAGCGCCCGGCGCGCTCCAGAAGCCGCGGTAGCTGGGCAAAAACGGAGGGCGTGTAGCCGCGCGTGGTGGGCGGCTCTCCGGCGGCGAGGCCGACTTCGCGGGCGGCCATGGCGAAACGGGTGACGGAGTCCATCATGAGAAGGACGTCCTTGCCGTCGTCGCGGAAATACTCGGCGATGGTGGACGCCGCGTAGGCGGCGCGCATGCGCACAAGGGGGCTGTTGTCGGACGTGGCGACGACGAGCACGGACCGCGCCATGCCTTCGGGACCAAGATCCTTTTCGATAAATTCAAGCACCTCGCGGCCACGTTCGCCAACGAGGGCGATGACGTTGACATCGGCCTTGGTGTAGCGCGCCATCATGCCCATGAGTGTGGACTTGCCGACGCCGGAGCCGGCCATGATGCCAACGCGCTGGCCTTTGCCGAGGGTGAGCAGCCCGTTGATGGCGCGCACGCCAACATCGAGTGGCTCGCAAATGCGCGGCCTGTCGAGGGGGTTCAGCGGCTCGGCGTACAGGGGATAGTAGCCGGAGGCGGCAATGGGCGCGCCGTTGTCGAGGGGCGCACCAAAGGCGTCGATGGCGCGGCCAAGGAAATTCTTACCGACGGGAAACAGCGGCGGCGTTGAGGTGTTCTTGATGAGGGAGCCGGGGCGAATGCCTCGCATTTCGCCGTAGGGCATGAACAAACACGCGCCATCGCGAAAGCCCACCACCTCGGCATAGATGGCCTTGTCGGAGCGGCCTTCGGGAAGCAGCTCGCACACGGCCCCGAGGGGCGCCTTGATGCCGCGCCCTTCGGCGATAAGCCCGACGACCTTGCTGACCTTGCCGAACACCTGACAGGGATTGGTATCCCTGAGCAGATTGATGCAGCCTTGCGGATTCAAACTCACTCGGATTCCCCGTTGTCGATGCCAAGCTGGGCGAAAATGGGTTCTACGGAGGCCCAGCGGCTGCCGATGGAGTTGTCCACCATGCCTTCCTCGCTTTCGAGGACCATACCGCCGGGTTCAAGGGACTCGTCGAGCTTGATGCCCCAGCGCTCCAGCGTGGGATGCGCGGAGCGCGCGCGGTCCAGCAGCGCCTGCATGATTTCCTCATCCTCGGGGCGAATGCGAAAGACGAGGCCGTCGTGGGTGTCGATGGCGTCGAGGGCTTGATCAAGCAGCGAGGCCATAACCTCTTCGCGGCGCTGGTCAAGCTCGACGGCCAGCAGACGCTCCACGGCGATGCGCACGAGGGAGACAATGTCCTCACGATGATGCTGCCAAATCTTGCGGCTGTCGCGGTCGACGGTCTCCATGGCGCGGGCGAGGGTCTCGGACGTCTGCTGCACGGCGGCATCAAGCTGGGCCTGACAATTGGCTGCGGCTTCATCCATGGCTTCCTGCGCGGCCTTTTCGCGAATCTGCTGCGCCTCGCGCATGGCCTGAGCGAGAATATCCTGCGCCTTGGCCGTGGCTTTTTCCTGCACGCGGCGCATGTATTCCTCTTCGGTCGTCAGGGACCAGCCGTGAGACTCCTCACCACCGCGCAGGCGGCTAAGTTCATCCTCGGAGAATCCCTTCCCGCCGACTCCTACAATGACGCGGCCGCCGGAGCGGCCTGCGTCTTTGGTATCGTTGTCGTGTTCCTTAGACAAAGACATCTCCGCCTCCGCGGCCGATCATGATGCGTCCTTCGGTTTCGAGACGCCGCACAATCTTGACGATGTTCTGCTGGGCCCCTTCCACCTCGGAGAGGCGTACCGGGCCCATAATTTCGAGGTCTTCGCGGATCATTGTTGCCGCACGTTCGGAGAGGTTGCCGAAGAACTTTTCCTGCAGTTCCTCGGTGGCACCCTTGAGGGCCTTGGTCAGGTCCTCGTTGGCGACCTCCTTGAGCAGTTCGCGGATGGAGCGGTCGTCCAGCCCCTTGATATCCTCGAACACGAACATGAGGTTCCTGATGTCCTCGGCCATCTGGGAGGATTCCTCTTCGATTTCGGAGAGAACCTCTTCCTCGGTGGCGCGGTCCACGGCGTTGAGAATTTCGGCAACGGCCTGAACGCCGCCAACCTTTTTGCCTTCCTTGCCGCCCATGGCGATGAGCTGGCTTTGCAGCACCTTGTCCACTTCCATAAGCATCTCCTCGGCCACGGCTTCCAGCCGCGCCAGACGCATGAGGATTTCCGGACGCACACCGGCGGGCAGAGCCTGCAACAGGTCTGCGGCCTGATCGGGGTGCAGGTGGCCGAGTATGAGCGCCAGCGTCTGCGGGTGCTCGTTGCGCAGAATCTGCGACAGAATGCGCGGGCTGACGTTTTCCAACTCGCGGAAGGGCGCGGGGCCGGAGTCCAGATCCAGTGCGTCAAGAATGTACTTGGCCGTCTCGGAATCGAGGTTGCGGGTCAAGAGCTTCTTCACGGTATCTGCGCCGCCCATGAGCATCTCGGCATTGAGAATGAGCTGATGATGATATTCACGCAGGACTTCTTCCACCTGCTCCTTGGGGATGGTTTCCATCTCCACCATTGCTTTGGATATCTGGGCGATGTCTGCGCGTTCAAGGCGCTTGAACACCTCGGCGGTAAACTTCTCGCCCATGGCAAGCATAAGGATGGCGGTTTTCTGCGCTCCTGTGAGACTCATTATGCGGTGGCCTCCTCTTTGAGCCATGTCTTAATGATGGCCATTGCGCCATCCATGTTCTGTTCAGACAGCTGTAAGGCATGCGCTCTGATGTCGTCCAGCTTCCGCACGGCTTCGAGGTCGCTCTCTTCGTCGTCGCCTTCCACGAGGGCGATGCGGCCCTCGCCTTCGGGCAGTCCGGCAATGCCTTCCACGCCTTCCACCTCGGTCTTGGGCCGGATAAGGGCCATGACCACGGGGCGAACCACAAGGATAAGGAAGAGGAAGATCAGCAGACCGTTGAGGAACGGCTTGCCCAGACGCTGCACATATTCCAGAACCAACTGGGCGAGGTCGGGGCGGATTTCCTGCTCCGGGCCGCCGAAGGAGATGCTGGAAACCTCAATGGTATCACCGCGGATGGTGTCCAGACCAACGGCGTTGGAGACAAGCTGCTGAATGCGGTCCAGTTCTTCCTGCGTTCTGGGCACGAAGTTGAACTCGCCCGTAGGCTCGCCGTCGGCGTTCATGACATCCTGATACACACCGTCCACGATAACCGCCACACTCAGGCGGTCAAGCTCGCCGATGGGGGAAATGATTTCCTGCTCGACCTTGTTGATCTCGTAGTTGGTGGTTCTGGTCTCGCGGGTGGCCTCCTGATTGGAGATGGCGTCGCCCGGTCCTTCGCCGCGGAAGTTCGGCTCATCGGCACCGGCATTCAGGTTGGCCGCGCCCTGCTGGGTTTCCTCGCTGCGCTGCTCGCTTCGCACCACGGCGCTGTCGGGGTCGTACTCTTCCTTGCGGGTGGTGGTCCGGCTGAAGTCCAGATCCGCGTTGACCTTGGCGATAACGCGGCCGGGACCGTACAGCGGAGACAGCATCTGCTCGATGCGCAGCTCCAGGGCGCGCTCCACGCTCATCTTCTGTTCCAGCTGCGTGGTGGACAGCGCCTCGGATTCTTTGGGGGAGTAGATAATTTCGCCCTTGGTGTCCGCCACGGTAATACGGTCCGTGGACAGGCCCTCAACGGACATGGACACCAGGTTGACGATGCCCGTGACTTCCTCGGGCTTCATCTTCTCGCCCTGCTTCAGCTTCAGGACGACGGACGCCGACGGATCGCTCTGCTCCTCGATGAAGAGGGTCTTGTGCGGCAGCACAAGGTGAACGCGGGCGCGCTCCACCTGCGGAAACTCGCTGATGGTTCGCGCCAGTTCACCCTGCAGGGCGCGCTGATAGTTGATGCGCTGGACGAAGTCGGTCTGGCCGACCTTGACCTCGTCGAAAATTTCGAAGCCGATGCCCTGCCCGTGCACCTTGCCCTCGCCAGCGACCTTGAGGCGCAGGTCATAGACCTGGTCTGCGGGCACCATGATGGTGGTGCCATCGTCGGTCAGCTTGTACTCAACGTTCTGCTTTTGCAGCATCTGGACGATATTGGATGCGTCCTCGGCGTAGAGCTTGGAGTAGAGCACCCGGTAGTCCGGCTGGTTCAGCCAAACAATGAGCAGAAAGAAGGTGATGATCACCATCCCGGCCAAACCGGCGACCAGCACGCGCTGTGAGAGGGTCGTCTTTCCCCAGAAAGACTTGGCTCGTTCAAGTGTGTCATTGGCGAAGGAGGGCATGAAACGGCTCCGTAGTATTACGTGTGGCTAACAGACGCTAGAAGTGCATCTGCGACAGTTGCTTGTAGGCCTCCATGACCTTGTTGCGCACGGCGGAGGTCATCCGCATGGCGACACCGGCCTTCTGGAGGGTGATCATCAGTTCGTGCACATTCTGGGTGCGGCCGGAGGCAAAGTCCTCAATCATGGCCTTTTTGTCGGCCTGCAGCTCGTTCACCTTGGTCAGGGATTCCGTCACCGTTTCGGAGAACGGCTTTTCCACTTCCATGAACTGCTTGGCCAGCTCCTGTGCACGGGCGGCGGTGATAGGCTCGTCCAGCCGCTGCTTGCGTACGGCGGTATCCACGGCCGTGGCAAAGCTGGAGGAACTCTTTTCCGTCTTCGCCACACTCGGGGTGGCGTTCAGGCCGTTAATGCTGCCTGTTTGCATGGCACTGCGGTAGGCGCTCAGGCCAACGCTGCGAATATCAACCATTGTTCTGCTCCCTTAGCGCTAGCGGCCGATTTCCAGGGCCTTGTTAAACATGCCCTTCACCGACTGGATGGAGGTGACGCCAGCCTCGTAGGCTCTGGTGGCGGTGAGCATGTGGGTCATTTCCTCAACGACGTTGATGTCCGGGTAGGACACGTAGCCCTGCTCGTCGGCATCGGGATGACCAGGTTCAAAGACGCGCTTGAGGGGCCGGGAGTCTTCGGCAATGCCGAGGACACGGCTGCCCTGCAATTCACGCGTCATGGCATCCTGCATGACCTTGGAAAACGGCGAATCCACATCGGTGGAAGCGCGAACCACGCTGCGCCTGCGGTAGGGGCCGCCCTCGGGCGTGCGCGTGGTTTTGACGTTTGCCAGATTCATGGAGATGACGTTCATGCTGGTGCGTTCCGTGGACAGGCCGGATGCGGCGATGTCCAGTGCTGTCATGAAATCCGCCATGACTTATCGCCCTCCTTCAGAGATGACTTTGTTCAGGCCCGCGAAGTTCTTCTTCATCACGGTGGTCAGGGCGTTGTACATCAGGGTGTTCTTGGCCATGACCGCCATTTCCTTGTCGAGGTCCACATTGTCCTCGCCATGGATGACGCGATGCTTCAGGTTCTTCACCAAATCGGGGCCAAAGGAATTGGCATCAAAAACGTGCGGGATATGGTCCTTTTTGGTCTTGGTGACCTTGCCCTTTGCGTCGAGGTCAAGAGCTGCCTGCAAGTCCTCTTCGAATTCAAGGCGGCGGGCCTTGTAGTTCGGAGTGGTCAGGTTCGCCAGATTGCTCATGACGACATTTTGACGCATAAGCCGCATGTCCAGGACTTTTCCGGTCAGATTCAGATGCGATCCGAAAAGGCTTTTCATTGCATGTTCCTCCTGCATTTTCGCCGCATTCTGCATGCGGCACCCCGGCGCAGGGCCTCCCCCGCACACCTTGAGGCACTGTGACCAAAGCAACGGGTGTGCCAATGCAATTAAGCATCTGATATACTTGAAAAAAGCAAAAGATTCGTCATATCGCCGCCCACCACTCCACCAAAAAAGCGTCAAAGAATCATGGCTGATAGCGCAGCTTTTTGGCATGTGCGTTGCACACAAATAGGCACCGGGCACGAAGTTCCGGACCGTAAGACAGGCAACCTGGCCCGAAATCTGCATATGGTTTAGTGCCGGAAAATTTTGACCCTACAGAGTCCCACGTGGAGGGGAAAACAATGAGTAACCATCTGGATTACGAGATCAACAAGGAACTTGGAGAGTGCTATCTCTTCATGGGCGACCTCGAAAAGGCGCGCGAGTATTACGACAAAGCCGTCTCCTGCAACGGCGTGCACCCCGACCCCTACCTGGGTCTGGCCACCATCGCCGTGCAGCAGGGCGAGCTTGAAAAGGCGCTGACCCTCTACCGCAAGGCCGCCGATGTGGCTGCGGACGACAAGTCCCTCGCCGGCATGGGTCTTGTGGAAATGGAGCTCGGACGCAATGACGAAGCCTTCGGCCACTTTGTCGAAGCCCTCGAAAAGAACCCCGAGAACCTCATCGCCATCTTCATGCTGGTGCAGCTGGGCCATGCGCTGGAGCGCATTGAAGAAACCCTGCCCCACATGGAGAACTACCTTGCCATTGATGCCGACAAGCACGACGTGCGCTACTCCATGGCGGGTTGCCTGTCGTGCCTTGGCCGCAATGACGAGGCCAAGACGCACCTTGAGAAGATTCTGGAAGGCGACCCCACCCACGAGGCCGCCCGCGAACTTCTCGACCAGCTTGGGTCATAACGGAAAAGCCGCCGCGCGTGACGTTCTGGTTCCCTCCCGAACTCCCGCCTTCCGGCATTTTCCGATGACACTATAATCTCCCCTCCCCGCTTGGTTCCCCAGCCCCGACCAGAGCTGCTGGGGCTGGGGTGCCAGGCACCCCAGCCAGCGGGAGGCGGAGCCGTCTTGCCTTGCCTCGCGCCCCGATTTCTGGCACAGCCTCCCCAACAGATAACCCTTTCAGCGAGGATTCGACATGGAGCTTGTGCCAATCCGTCGCGCTATTTTGAGCGTGACCGACAAGACGGGACTGGTTGAATTTGCACGTTTTCTTGCCGACAACGGCGTTGAACTTTTCTCCACGGGCGGAACGCGCCGGATGCTTCTGGACGCAGGCCTCACCGTCCACTCCGTCAGCGACGTGACCGGCTTTCCGGAAATCATGAACGGCCGCGTCAAGACCCTGCACCCCCACATCCATGCCGGCATCCTCGCCGACAAGGACAACCCCGACCACATGAAGACCCTTGGCGAGCTGAACCTCGCCCCCTTCGACCTCATCTGCGTCAATCTCTACAACTTTGCCGAAGCCGCCAAACAGGGCCTGGACCTGAAGGCCGCCATTGAACAGATTGACATCGGCGGGCCGTGCATGCTGCGCGCCAGCGCCAAAAACTTCCACTCCGTGCTTGTGGCCCCCGGTCCCCAGCACTACGAGCGCATCACCGCCGCCCTGTCGGAAAACGGCATGCAGGCCCCCCTTGCCCTGCGCAAGGACATGGCCGCCGCCACCTTCCGCCAGACCAACCGCTACGACGGCATGATTGCGGACTACCTTGAAGGCCGCGACGCCTAGCGGGCAGTCATAATGACGACGCCACAACGCCCCGGCGCAAGCACATGCTTGCGCCGGGGCGTTTTTTGACGCGGCACTGCGGCGCGCCTTGCCTGCCGCGCCGCGCCAACGTATACAGAAGGGGAAACCACGCGCGGCCCCTTGGCCGCGAAAGGGAGACAAGACCATAGCCGCAAAAGTTCAGGGCAACACCCAAGGCCTCAAGCCCAGTCAAATCAAGGCCATCAGCCGACTCTATACCCGCCGCTACCCCAATGATGGGGGCATGACGCCAGATCAGGCGCGGGAGCTCGCCATCCTCTCACGCGGCATCAGCCGCCAGATCGCCCTGCTCATCGACAGGCAGGGCAAGCCGTTCATGGTGCTGGTGGGCGACCCCGGCGGCATCTATATTCCCGACATTTCCGGCGCGCGCCGCGGCGCGGGACGCCTGCGCGGGTTGCGCCTTGTGCACACCCACCTTGCGGGCGAAGGCCTCACCGAGGAAGACCTCATGGACATGGTCTTTCTGCGCCTTGACGCCATCACCGCCCTGACCGTGGACGACATGGGCGGGCCTGTGGATGTGTACGACGCTACCCTTATGCCCCCCAATGACGAGGGCAAAAGTTACCGCCGCATGGGACCGGTGCCCTACCACCGAAACAGCATCGATTATCTGGCGCAGGTAGAAGCCCTTGAGGACGAGCTGGCGCGCTCCGGCGCGGTGCTGACCACCGGCGGGGACGCCTCGGGCAAGCGCGACAGGGCCATCCTTGTCAGCGTGTCCACAGCCCCGCGTCCGGCGCAGGAAATCTCCCTCACGGAGCTGGCCGACCTTGCGGACACCGCCGGGCTGGACGTTGGCGGCACCATGATTCAGCGCGTGCGCGCCCTGAACCCCAAGACCATCCTCGGCAAGGGCAAACTGGCGGAGCTGGAGGTCACCGCGCTACAGGAAAACGCGGGCGTTATCCTCTTTGACCAAGTGCTGACCCCGGCGCAGATGCGCAACCTTGCCGACGTGACGGAACGCAAAATTCTGGACCGCACCCAGCTTATTCTGGATATTTTTGCCCAGCACGCCACCACCCGCTCCGGCAAGTTGCAGGTGGAGTTGGCCCAGCTCCAGTACACCCTGCCCCGGCTGGTGGGCAAAAACGGCGCGCTGGACCGATTGATGGGCGGTATTGGCGGGCGCGGCCCCGGTGAAACCAAGCTGGAGCTGGACCGCCGCCGCGTGCGCGAGCGCATAACGCGCATCAAGAAGGAACTGACCGGCCTGCGCAAACGCCGCAAGGCCACGCGCATGCGCCGCGCCAAGGCCGGACTGCCGGTCATCGCCCTTGTGGGCTACACCAACGCGGGCAAGTCCACCCTGCTCAACACCCTCACCCGCAGTGAGGTGCTGGCCGAGGACAAGCTCTTTGCCACCTTGGACCCCACCACACGCCGCCTGCGCTTCCCCGAGGAGCGGGAAATCATCCTCACGGACACCGTGGGATTCATCCGCGAACTGCCCGACGAACTCAAGGAAGCCTTCCGCGCCACCCTTGAGGAACTGGACGCCGCGGACGTGCTGCTGCATGTGGCCGACGCCGGCCATCCCGAGCTGGAAACCCACATCGGGGCGGTGGAAGACATCCTGCGCGACATGGACCTTGCGGACATTCCGCGCATTCTGGTGCTGAACAAGTGGGACAGCATGAACGACGAACAGCGCATGCTCACCCACAATATGTACCCGGACGCCATCCCGGCCTGCGCGCAGGACCGGCCCTCCCTGCGCCCCCTTGTCAGCGCGGTGCTTGCCAAAGCCTTCCCCGGCTGGCGCGAGGCCACCACGCAGGACTGGGACCCCATCACGCCTGAGGGCGATGCAGAAACGGATGAAGCGTTTCCAGAAACCGGCGCATAACCGGAACATAATCAATATGCTCCCGCGCCGAGGCTGATACCTCGGCGCGGGGGACATCCCGCGAAAGCCTCGCAAACTCCAGCACATCCTCCCACTGCCAGTCTGCTTCAAGACGGCGGTACCACGGATAGTTCTCCGGCAGGGCCGGGTCCGCACAGCCCGCCACCACAGGAATACCGCGCGCCAAGGCGTCGCGCACCTTGATGGACGAACCTTGGGTCAGCCCCACACGGTGCATGGCCATACTGCCAAGGCAAATGTCCGCCGTAGACAGCAGGCGGTCCACCTCGTTGCGCCCCAGCACGCCGTGCCACGCAATGCGCGACAGTCCGAACACCCGCTCCCGCAGGCGCTTGTCCAACTGCCCGGCAATGTGCAGTTCAAAGGCCGGAGCGGCAGGGGCCTTGGCCATGCGCTCCAAAATCACATCCAGCCCGTGCCACGGCTGAAACTCCCCGGCCACCATCACAAGGCGAAGCGGCCCGCCGCGCTCCACATAGCCGCCGCCGCTTGGGGCAAAGCGGTCCACCTCAATGGCATTGGGATGCACCAGCCAGTGGTCGTTGCCCGCCCGCTGCGCCTCGGCCCGCGCAATTTCCGGCGTCACTCCCGCTATGGCCAGCGCTCCGGACTGACGGCGCGGCCCGGTGACGCGCTCCACACACGCGGGCAGTCGCCCGCGCAGTCCCATTTCCTTCACGGCCAGCGTGTGGTGCAAAAAAATGACATTCTCGCGGTGGCGCAGGGGCGTACTGACAATCTCGCCGGGATAATACCGCGCCAAAACCACGTCGTACTCCGGAGCAAGGCGCTCCACCGCCCTGTTAAACGCCCCGCGCGCCGGGCCAAGATTCAGGGTCAGTGCCCGGCCGGACAGCGAAATGCGCCCCCCGCGCCCCGGAAAAGTGCCAAGAAACGCGCGCGGCACATCGGGCATAATCAGGTTCACCCCATCCCGGCCATACTCCCAGTGCTGGGACACGACGTACACATCCCACTCGTCACCGCTCAGCGCCCGCGCCGCGCGGGCCTCGTCCATGCGTTGGCGGGCAATGCCGGGATAGTATTCCAAACTCAGTGATATATGGGCCAGTCGCACACTGCCTCCCGTTGTCCACCTATGCCGGATTGTCGGCAGTCTCTGCGGCTGGACCAAGGGCCGCGAGGCTCTGCCGCGCCCCGTCGTGCTCCGGCGCGCAGGCCAGCGCCATGTCCAGCAGTCCCCGCGCCTCATCCACGGCGCGCTCCATGGAAAAGGCCACCGCCATATCCACCAGCGCATCCGCGCTAAAAGGATTCACCGCCAGCGCGCGGCGAAAAAATATCATGGCCGCGCCGCGCTCGCCCATGGCAAAGGCGGCCTCGCCCCGCAGAATGAGCGCGCCCACATCCTCGCCGCAGTGCGCCAAAGCCTCGTCCAGCAGCTTGGCCGCCGTCCGGGCGTCGCCGCGCTCCATGGCGACTTCGGCCCGTAGCACCCCAAGCGCCACCGCTTCGCCCGCATCCTGCGCCGACGCGGCCCGCTCCTCGCGCCACTGATGACGCTGCGCGCGGGGCATGTCCAGCATCTCACGGCGCAGGGCGGCCTCGGCGCAGTCCGGGTCCATGGCCAGCACGCGGTCAAACCGCTCCCGCGCCAGCGCCATATCCTTGGCGGCCACCGCGCGGCGCCCCTCCTCAAGGAGCAACATCCGCCGCTGCCGCACGTCCAAGCGGTACAGCGCAAACTCATGCGCGGGCGCGCCCGGCTCCGAAGCCGCCACCTGAAACAGCCGCTCCGGCAGGTACGTCGCGCAAGCCCGACGGCTCACGGCCTGTACGTCCCATTCATCCTGCACCTTGCGGTTAAAAAACAGCAGCAGTTCCGGCGGGTCATCGCGCAGCAGGCCAAACAGCCATTCTTCATAGCGCAGCCGCCCACCGTGGCCGTACAGGAAAAACAGCGGGCGGCCAAAGTAATACCGCTGCGCATACAAATACATGGCCGGATGGTCGCCCCACACAAGCAGACGCTCGCCGGGCCGGGCCAGCTCGCCAACCTGGGTACCGATGTCCTCGGCCAGCCCATAAAACCCCCACAAGGACAGCGATCCGTCCGGATTCAGCCCCAGCGTGTCACGGCTGGCAAAGGGTCGCATGCGGATGCCCAGCCACACGGCCTGCGCCACCAGCACTGCCGCCACACCTGCGGCCCACGCGCCGCCCATGGCAAGCCCCGCCGCGCCAGCCGCCCCGGCCCACAAAGCCACCGGCAGCCACAGGGGATTGAAGTGCGGCGTAAAATAATTCTGCTGGAGGAGAAACGTCAGCAGCAGCGCGCCAAAAAGATACACCGTCAGCGCCGTGCCCCAATCAAGGCGTAGGGGCCATGTCAGCAGCCACAGCGCGGCCAAAAACACCAGCCCCGCGCAGTCGCGCAGGCTCCAGCGCAGGTTGGTCCAGAGCAGAGTCAGCCGCCTGCCGCGCGACTGGTCAGCGGCCATGCCGATGTAGCTGTCCCCTTCCTCGGCCACCTCATATTCCCACGAGCCGATGGCCTGATTCCACAGCCGCCGCGCACCGGGCAGATGCAGGCGCTCCAGCACATACAGCGCATACTCCACAAGGGGGAGGGTCAGATTCAGCACATACTGCCGGGGCGAGGCGCGGTGCACCAGCGGAATAATCGCGACGGGCGCGGCCATGACCAGCCCTGCGCCAAGGATGTACCACCCAAAGCCCGCCGAGCCGCTTGGAGCAAACAACAGCGGCAGAGGAAGCAGGCCAGCGCAGACAAGGCCCGTTATTTTGATGTGCACCATCCACGCCCCCATACCACCGGCCACGGCGCACAGGAGGGGACTCCCCGTCTGGAATCCGGCCACCCCGCACCCAAGGCCAAGGGCAAGGGGCAACAGCGACACGTGCTCGCCATAGGTCAGGGCAAACAGCGTGGCGGGCATAGCCACAACAATCAGCAGCGCCGTCCCGGCCAGCGCCCCGGCGCCCGGCCCAAAAATCTGCCCCCCCGCCCACAGCAGGGCAAGGCAGGTGGCAATCATCCACACGGCTTTTGCGGCGTAGAAAAAGGCCGGGGCGCGGCGCCGAAACACTCGCGTGGCAAGGGCGGATAACCATTCAATGCCAAAGTAGCCCACCGTGTGGAAGCCGCGCTCCCACAGCCGCGCGCCCTGCTCCTGAAACATGGCAAGGAAGAACCAATTCCCGTCATCCTCGGAAAAGGGGCGCAAACGCCAATCACGCAGCACCAGCCACCCGGCGGCGCCAAGCACCGCGCCAATCAGCCACATCACGCCGCACCTCCCGCGTCAAAGCTGACGTCAAACTCCCTCGCCCACAGCGCAAGGGACAGCGCCCGCCACAATTCCGGCCGCCACGGCCCGCCGCCAAGCGCGGCGCCAAGGGCGGCCTCAAGGCGCTCAGTGTGCACAACGCCGGACAGCCCGCCGCCCCGGAGCACCTCCGTCACCCAGTCCGCGCCCCCGCGCAGCCACGCGGCGTCCGGGGCGACAAATCCCACCTTGTCCCGCCGCTCCAAGACTGGCCCAAGCGCCGCGCCAAAGCGCCCGGCAAGGGCCTCACGCAGCACGGCCTTGCCGCGTCCATCCGGCCCGATGCGCAGCGCCTCCGGCAGGGACAACGCAAAACGGACCACACTCTCCTCCAGAAACGGCACCCGGCTCTCCACGCCACAGGCCATGGAATTACGGTCGGCGTAGCGCAACAGTTCCGGCAGCATGGTGCGCGTAGCCGCCAGCGCGCACTGGCTGCGCAAATACTGCGGACCTTGCGGCGCCGCGTCGGCGCATAGCGTCACGCCATGTCTGCGCAGCCACGCGGCGTCCACCCATGGCGGCAACAGCTCTGCGCCAAGAATGCGTCGGGCGGCCGCCTCCCACGTCGGCGGGGCAAGTATTTTCCCGCACCGCAGCGCAAGGCCGCGGCGGGAGCCGCCGGGCAACCCGCCAGCTCGCCACCAGAGCATCCCCACGCTCACAAAACGGCCCGCACGGCACAGCGTTGCCAGCCGCGCCGCGGCAAAAGGCAGGTAGCCCGCCAAAATTTCATCCGCCCCCTGCCCGTCCAGTACCACCCGAATGCCGCGCTGTGCGGCCCGGCGCATCACGCAATACTGGGCATAAATACTGGCCGAGGCAAAAGGCTCGCCATGCACCCGCACAAGCTGGCCTATGTCCCGGCGCAGGGCGTCGCCATCCGCAGTCACAAAATGGGGGCGCACGCCTGCGGCGCGGGCCGCGGCCTCGGCCCAGTGCCGCTCGCTCAGCGCCGGGTCCTGCGCGTCAAAGCTGAACACGGGAAAGTCCATCTCCGGAGCATGGCGGCGCATAGCCATGACGACACCGGACGAATCCAGCCCCCCGGACAGCGCCGCGCCAACCGGCACATCGCTGCGCATATGGGCCGCAACGCTCCGCAGAAACAGTGTCCCAAAGCGCCGCGCCGCGCTGTCCAGAGGCATCTGGACCTGCCCAAACCCCTCCGGAGTCCAGCGCCGGGGGGCATGGCGGCGCAGCCCGCGTCCGCCCGCACCGGGCAGGTCCACACGCAGGGTATGCCCGGCCGGCACCCGGTAAATCCGCGAGAAAAACGTCCGCTCTCCGCCATCCGTGGCCTGCGCGGCCAGATAGCGCGCCGTCTGGAGCGCATCCGCCCGCGCCCGCATCCCCGGCAGGTGCAGCAACGCCTGCGGCTCCGACGCAAAGGCAAACCACTGCTCTCCGGCGGCCCAGTACAGCGGCTTGATGCCCAGCGCGTCCCGCCCAAGCGTGAGGGTCCACCGCGCCCGGTCCACAAGGGCGTAGGCAAACATGCCCTGCACCTCCCGCAGGGCGCCGCGCCCACGCCGCGCCAACAGCCGAAGCAGCACCTCGGTGTCCGACGTGCCAAAAAACCGCTCCCCTGTAGATTCAAGCTCGGCGCGCAGGGCGTCTGCGTTGTAGATTTCGCCGTTGTACACCAGCCAAAACCGCCTGTCCGGCGTACACATGGGCTGATGTCCCGAGGGCGTCAGGTCGATGATGGAAAGGCGACGGTGGGCAAGAACAACGCCCGGCAAGGCGGCAGGAACGGCCTCCGCGGCGACGTGCGGCGCATAAGGCGTCTCGCCCCCGCGCGCCGCTTCGGGCGTGGCACTCCCCCACGCGGCATGGGCCTCACCGGATGCGGCGAGCATCGCATACCCCTCATCATCCGGGCCACGATGCGCCAGCGCGTCGGCAACGGCCCGGACAGCCCCAAGCCGCCGCGCATTCCCCCCTGCGCACACTACGCCAGCGATGCCACACATCGTGAGCCTCCCGAAATTTTTCAAGATTCTCAAAAGTAGCCGCGCACACGCATCAGGTCAAGGCGCTCCGAAAAAACACACGCATTCCATACGCCATGGCGCAGGCACACCATACCCGCGGCAAGCTACCACCCATAACTCCATGCCGCGCAGCACACAATGCAGCATCTTTTGCGTCAAAATACCGCCCCGCTTGTCTCTTTTCCGCGTGGCATGCTAACATATGAGAATGCTCAAGAATCCCCCTTCACCCCGGGATGCGTCCCGCCCTATCGTCAGCATCACGCCCCTGTCGCTGGACCGCGACAGCAGGACGCTGAAACAGGCGCGCGCCGCCGCGCATTTGGGGTGCCCCAGTGTGGTGACGCAGGCCTGCCCCGCCCAGCGTGGCGTAGACGGGCTGACGCTGCGCGCCGCCGCGCCCTGCCGCGAGGGCGGGGGACTTCTGGGCATTCTGCGCCGCTACCTATGGCAACTGGGCATCGCCACCTACCGCGCCACGCCGGCTGGTGCGCGCCTCTACCATCTGCACGCCCCCTATCAATTCCCGGCGGTGTACCTGCGCGCGCGCAAAGCCCGCGCGCCCCTCGTCTACGACGTGCACGACGACTACACCCGCATGGAGTCCCACAGCGGCGGCGTCCTCCACAGGCGCCTCTTCGGCCCGGCCCTTGCGCGGCTGGAGCGGCTGTGCATCCGCAAGGCCGCGGCCGTGGTCACGGTGTGCGAAACCATCGCCGCGTCCTATGCCCGCCGATTCGGGACGGAGGTTCTTGTGGTGCGCAACAGCCACGACAGCCGCACCGACGTTTCCCCTTCGTTGGCCCTGCGGGAGGTCTGCGGCGTTACAGACGCGGACCCCCTTGCCGTGGTCATTGGGCAAGCCAAGGCAGGCCGCGCCACAGGCGCCCTGCTTCGCGCCTTCGCCACGCTGCCAGACAACGCACACCTCGCCTTTGTGGGGCGGGGGTATGAGAATTTGCGCGGCGCCATTGCCGACCTTGGCCTCACCGGGCGCGTGCACCTTGTGCCGCCGGTTGCGCCGTGGGAGGTGGTCCCCTTCATCGCCGGGGCCGATGTTTCGCTCATCCTCTACACACCTATCAACGACAACTACCGCGCGTCACTGCCCAACTCGCTGTTTCAAAGCTTTGCGGCAGGGCTGCCGCTCCTGTACCCGGACCTGCCGGAAATCCGCCGCCTTGCCGAACGCTACGACGCGGGCCTGTGCATTGACCCGCACGACGAGGCCGCCCTTGCCTCCGCACTTCAGACGGTCTTCACCAACACAGAGCGCGCCCAGCACTTTGCCCATGGCGCGGCGCGCGCCCATGAGGACATAGGCTGGCACAAGGAAGAGCGCCTGCTCTTGGACCTTTACACTCGCCTTTTGGCGGAGGACGCATGCTCTTAGGATTCAACGCCGCGTTCCGCCTTGAATACGACATGACAACCCGCCCCATGAGCGAGGGCTATCCCCTTACAGCCTCGGCCCTATGGGGCATCACCCCGGAGGGGAACGGACCGTGCTACCGCGTGGAGGAAGGCGTCCTCCAGCGCTTCTACCCCGGCCTAGGCTGGCAGGTGAACCCGGCCTATGTGGCGTGGTGGGGCCTGTGCAACCTCGACGGCGCAGCCGATGACCCGGCAAAGCGCGCCCGCGTCTGCGCCGCGGCGGATTGGCTGTGGCACAACGCTCACGACCACGGCGCCTTTTCCGCATGGCACTATACGTTTCCGTGGATCCACGGCGGGCACCAGCTCAGCGCGCCATGGGCCAGCGCCCTTGCGCAGGGCCTTGGCGCCAGCCTGCTTCTGCGGGTCGGACGCCTTGAGGAGCGCGAAGAATGGCGCGGCCTCGCCTTCCGTGTGCTGGAGGCCTTCCGCCACGACATCGGCTCCGGCGGTCTGCGCACATGGCTGGGCGGCGGGCCGTTTTATGAGGAGTATCCCACCTCGCCCCCGACGTATGTTCTGGATGGATTTTTGTTTGCGGCCATTGCCTGCGCGGACCTGAAGGCCGAAACGGGCGACGGCTCGCTGCTCTCCGGCGCGGTGGATACGCTGGAAAGCGCCCTCATCGTCTGGGACTGGAACGGCTGCTGGAGCCGCTACGGCGCGCACGGGCCGCTGTGCTCGCTGGAATACCACCACCTCAACATTGCCCTGCTCACGGCCCTTGCCGATGTGCGCCCAAGCCCGGTGCTGCGGCAAACCGTAACCCGGTGGACGCGCTTTCGCGCGTCCTGCCCCATGCGGATGCGCATCCTTGCCGCGTACTATGCGTCCAATGTCCGCTACACCCTTGGGCCGGGCGGCGGGCTGACGGCCTTTGCCGCGCGCAAAGCCCGCGAATGCACGGCCAAACCCCACGGAGACAGCGCATGAACACCCAGCAGATGCTGCGCCTTGCCCGCACGGCATGGAATGATCCGCCGCTGGCCTCGCGCGCGCTCAAAAGCCGCACCGCCAGCATGCGCTACCACGTGCCCGGCCTGCTCACCGCGCCGCCGCCTGCGGTGGTGTACGTGGCGGTGAACTCCCGGTGCAATCTGCGCTGCCGCATGTGCGACGTGGGCCTTGGCGAAGCCGCCACCCCGTTTCATGATAAGCTGGCCGGTCCCGGACGGGA
The DNA here is from genome assembly GCF_044987625.1 of Desulfobaculum sp. SPO524. NCBI lineage: Bacteria > Pseudomonadati > Thermodesulfobacteriota > Desulfovibrionia > Desulfovibrionales > Desulfovibrionaceae > Desulfobaculum > Desulfobaculum sp. SPO524. Next base: position 82,352 of record NZ_JBJDSB010000006.1, read on the forward strand.
TATGACCGTGGATGAATTCCGCGCCCTTGTGGACTCCACGGCGGACTTTGCCCCGCTTGTTTCCATCACCTCCACGGAGCCGCTGCTGTGGCCGGGGCTGTGGGACGCTCTGGAGCACACCGCGCGGCGCGACATGCACGCCGCCCTCACCACCAACGGCGCGCTGCTGCCCCGCATGGGCCGCGACCTTGTGCGCGCTGGCCTGCGCAGCCTGAGCGTGTCCCTGGACGGCCCGCCCCGCATCCACAACGCCATGCGCGGGGTGCCCAATTCCTTCCAAAACGCCGTGGAAGGCCTTGCCGCCGTGCAGGAGGAAAAGGCCCGCCTCGGGCGCGCCATGCCTACCATCACCATCAATTGCACCATCACTCCGGAGAACCACGCCTCCATCGCACAGTTGATGCCCCTGCTGGCGGACATCGCCCCGGACCTTGTCATCTACTCGCACATGAATTTTGTCACCGAGGCGCTGTCCGCGGCGCACAACACGCTGTTTTCGCACATTGGGCCCAGCCGCCCCATGTGCGTTGCTGGCATGGACCCTGCGGCGGTGGACCCGGCCGTCCTTACGGAGCAGTTTCAGCGCATTCTTGCCGCGCCCATGGGAACGCCGTTCCTCATCACGCCGCATGTGGTGACGCGGGAGGACATCGCCGCCTATTACGGTGAACCGTTCACCCCCTTTGGGCACCGCACCTGCTATGTCCCATGGAAATACGCGCAGGTGCTGGCCGACGGACGCCTGACCGTGCTCACCCGCTGCTTTGACGTAAGCTTTGGCAATGTGTTTGAAACGCCGCTGCCCCGGCTGTGGAATGGGGACGCCATGCGCGCCTTCCGCGCCGCCCTCAAGGAGCACGGGCACTTTCCGGCCTGCATGCGCTGCTGTGGGATGTTTTAACCATGTGCGGCATTGCAGGACATCTGGGAACGCACCGCCCAACCGAAGCCACCCTGCGCGAGGCCCTCGCGTCCATTGCCCACCGCGGGCCGGACGCCGAGGGCACATGGTTCGGCGAAGACATTGCCCTTGGGCACCGCCGTCTTGCCGTCCTTGACCTGACGGACGCCGGACGCCAGCCCATGCGCCGGGGCGCCCTGACGCTCACCTTCAACGGCGAAATCTACAACTACATTGAACTGCGCGACGAACTACGCGCCCTTGGCTACCGCTTCCACTCCCGCACGGATACGGAGGTGCTCCTTACGGCCTACGCCCACTGGGGGGAGGCCTGCCTCACGCGCCTGAACGGCATGTTTGCCTTTGCCGTATGGGACGAGGAGCACCGCACCCTGTTTTGCGCACGCGACAGGCTGGGCATAAAGCCCTTCCTCTACGCCGCCACGGATACGGACTTCATCTTCGCCAGCGAGGCCAAAACCGTGCTGCGGCTCTTGGGCGCGCCCGTGCCGCCGGATACCTCGGAAATTGCGGCGTGGCTGACCAACGGCTATTCCCGCTCGGACCGCACATGGTTTCAAGGCATCCTCAAGCTGCCGCCCGCCCACTGCCTGACGGTACGCCTGACTGGCGGCCGCGTGCGCCAGCATCTTGCCCGCTGGTGGTCCCTGCCAGACGCCGCGGAGGCCCGCGTGGACCCGGCGGAAGTCCGCCGCCTGCTGGATGCCTCGGTCCGCCTGCGCCTGCGCAGTGACGTGCCTGTGGGCTTTCACCTCTCGGGGGGCATCGACTCCAGCTCCATCGTGGCCCTTGCCGCCCATGCGGGACATACGCCCGTGACGTTTTCCGGCTACTTTGAAAACGCACCGCGCTATGACGAGCGCCCCCACATCACCGAAATGCAGCGCGCCTACGGTCTGCGCCACTATCAAACGGTCATCTCGCCCGAGGGCTTCAAGCACGGCATCACGGAGATGCTGCGCCTTATGGACTACCCGGAGGCCGGCCCCGGCGCGTATAACCAATTCGTCCTCAACCGCCTGATGCGCGAGAAAGGCATTGTCGTCTCCATTGGTGGACAGGGCGGAGATGAACTCTTTGGCGGCTACTGGCACCACGTCACCGCGCACCTGCGCCATCTGCTGCGCGTACGCAGCCTTGGCCCCCTCGCGCGCGACCTTGCCCTGCTGCTGGCCAGCCCGGTCTTTTTGGGCGAGGCCCTGCGCGCCCTGCGCCGCCGCACTCTGCCCGGCGCGCCCAGCCTGCTGGCGGAGGACCTGCACATCCCCCGGCCCGACGCGCCCCCACGCCGCGCCACCATCGGCGAGCGCCTGCGCGATGACGTGCAGCACTACCTCCCCGCGCTCCTGCATGTGGAGGACCGCACCAGCATGGCGTGGTCCATTGAGTCGCGGGTGCCGTTTCTGGACCATACGTTGGTGGAGTATGTGTTTTCCTGCTCGGCCACCAGCCACATCCACGGCGCGCGGCTCAAGGCCAGCCTGCGCCGGGCCATGAAGGCCCTCGTGCCGCCGGCCATTTTGCACCGCAAGGACAAACGGGGCTTTAATGCCCCACTTGGGGAATGGTTTGCTGGGCCGCTGAAGGGATGGACCAGTCAGACGCTGCTTGGGGATGGGGCCCTTGCCCCGCAGACAATTCTGTCCCGGCCTGCTCTGGAGGAAATGCTGCGTCAACATGCCCTGCCGGATCGGGACCTGTCCGACGCGCTGTGGAAGGCCCTCGCCATTGAGACGTGGCTGAATATCTACCGTCCACGCCTGCTGCTGTAGCTGTGGCAGGGGACTGCGGCGCGACGGCCTCGTCCGGAATCTCTCCGCCCCGGTCATCCTTATCTGCATCATCTTCTTCTGGGGCATCCTCTTGCGGAAGCGCCGCATCGGGGAGAGCTTCCCCTGCGCCGTCCTCGTCCCGCACCTCAAAGACGCCCGCCCAAATATTCGCCGCGGCCTTGTACTTGGTCAGCCGGTAGCCCTTACGCTGCAGCAGTTCCACATACGCGCCATAGGTCGTGCCCACCGCCCCGCGCGAGGGAACAAGCAGCACCACCTGCTCCGGGTCTGTGGCGATATAGGCCGCCACCTCGGCGTCCGGTTCGTCCTCGCCATAGCGCGCGCCCCAGCCAAGGGGCAGACCCGTGCGCACAAGCTCCGGCGCACGTTGCATGAGCACCGGCTTTTGGAACGCGGCGTACAGCACCGGCCGAAAGCCCGACTTTTGCACCACACGCACCACGGAACGATTCGCATCCCGCGTGCGGGTCAGGCTCTCGTAATTCTGCTTGATGAGGTACAGCCCGGCCACGGCAACCAGCACGCACAGCGCTCCGGCCATGTGGCGCGACATATCCGGCTGCATGCGCTGCACAGGGGAAAACGTTGTCGCAAGGGCCAAAAACATGGGCAGCAGCATGGCGTCGGCGTAGCGCAGGTTGCCGTAGGGGAACTCCCCCACCAGCCCGCCACACGCGATGGCCGCGCCATACACCACAAGGTACAGCCACACAAAGCCCGCCCGGGGCGTCAGCCGCCCGCGCCGCCAGCGCGACAGGGCCACGGCAAAAGCCGCCCCCATACACGTGCCCGCCAATATCTTCAGCACAAACAGCCCGCCGCGCATGGTCATCACGCCGTCCACACTCTGGCGGAAGGCTTGGAGCACCATAATCAGCCCCCCATGCACCACAAAGCGCACCGCCCCAAGCACGCCGCCATCCCCAAAGCCTGAGGAGGCAAAAAAATACGCGCGCATATCCGGGCGGCTCTCGTACCCAAGGTTGGTAAAGGGAAAGGCCAACTGCACCGCGCCCACAGCCGCAGGCAAAACCAGCACCGGCCACATGCCGCCCACAAGAGCAAGGACGCCGCGCACGCTGCGGGTTCCGGCGTCGCGCCACAGGCGCATCAGCCCAGCGCAGGTCATGCCCACCGCAACGGGAACAACAATGGTCAGGTTGCAAAAGATGCCGAGCAGCGCAAAGACAGCGCCGTGCCCCACCCTTTCCGCGCGGGAGAAGCCGCGCTCGGAGAGGCGCAGAAAGACAAAGAACAGCCAGCACCCCACCCCAAAACTGACGCCGTAGGTGATGACGGGAAACCGCGCCAAATGCAGGGCGTGGGTGGCAAAGGCCATAATGCCAAGAACCACGGCGTGCAGTTCAAAGCGCCCCGGCCACGCTCTGGCAAGGCCAAGCCGCACGCCAAGCAGCGTCACCACGGCCACCACCAAAGCCGGGAGCACGTAGCACCACAGCTCACCGCCAATCAGGCGGTGCACCACCCAGTAGTACAGACGGGCCGTCATAATGTACGCGCCGCCGCTGGCGTACTCCGCAAACGGGCCATCCACGCCGCGCATGAGGGCGTAGGCGTCGTAGCTGAACATATCCGCATGCAACTGCACCAGCCGCGCCCCAACCCCAACGCCAAGGATGGCCGCCACAGCCCACGGCCACAGGCCGCCCGGCGCGCGCACTACGGCCCCCCGTACCCGCGCGGCGACACCCGCACGGCAAACACATAGAGCGGCGTACTGGGCGCATGGCTGTAGCTGTAGCGCACGCCGCGAAGCTCCGGCTCAATGGCCGCCGTGGTAAACACCAGCCGCGCGTCCACACGCGCGCGCTCGCCAAGGCGCGTCACCCGTCCGCGCTCCACACCGTCAAGGAGCGCACGCTCCAATCCGGGCAGGCCCACCGGTTCCAGCCACGATGTGGTCCCGGCTTCACTGACCACCACATGCCGCACCCCATACCGGAACCGGAACACGCCAAGCACGTCCTCCTCATGCTCCGGGGGCACGGCGTCCCACAGATACATCATCCGCCGCCCGTCGCCGTCGAACAGCGCCAGCATGGGATCAAACACCAGCACGTTGCCGATGTCCTCACGGCTGAGCATCCCTTCAAGGGATTCCAGATGCTGACGGCGCACCGCGTTCTGGCGGAGGTTCTCCGCGTCCCACGGTGCCGGGGTCGTCATACCGCGAAAGCCATCCATCAGCCCAGAGGTCCCCAGATACTGTCCACGGTAGCCAATGTCGCTGGCGGAATGCACCACGCTGAGCATGGCAAGGGCCGCGCAGGCCAACGCAAAGCGCACCAAGCCCGGCGCGCCGCTGCGCAAAAGCGCCATAAACAGCGGCGGCACAACGGCGGTGAGGAGCATGGTCTCGTAGGTGAAGCGCGGATGCGGCAGGGCGTGGGCCGCAGCGGCCACGGCAAGGGGCCACAGCAGGCACAAAAGAACGGTTTCCGCGCGCCAGACGGTGGACGCCTTGGCGTCGCGCGGGGTGATGCGCAGGCCAAGGAGCATTATGGCGCAGACCATGCTTGTCGCCATCATATCCGCGGCCTTGCCCTGCCAGCTACTGCGCAGGTAGGCAAACGGACCCTTGGTGACCATATCCTGCAGCCGCGCCCACAGGTCCGCCACCAGCGCGCCAACACTCAGGCGTCCCGCGCCCTGCGTGGCGTCGAGATGCATCAGCCCCCTCGCCACCGCCCAAAAGAGCACGGCGCACACACCAGCCATGGCCGCGCAGGCAAACAGCAGTTGCCACCACTGGCGCACGTTGTGCCGCGCCAGCCACAACACCAGCAGGCACCCAAAGCCCGCCATGCCAAAGAGAAAAGGAATCTGATTCACATACAGCCCGGCAAGGGCCACACCGCCCGCCACAGCCACCCGCACCGCGCTACCGTCCGCCACACTCAGCCCGGCGCACAAAATGAACAGGCTCATCCAGAACAGCCCCGCCGCGTCATAGCGCGCCGCTGACCCCACATAGCAAAACGAGCGCAACATCACGAACATATACAGGCACGTCAGCACGCCCACGGCAAGGACGCCCCAATCCATGGGCCGCACCCGGCGCGGCATGGCCACCACCAGCGCGCACAGGCACAGGGCAAGGGACGCCGCGTTCAGGCCACGGGAAATGATGCGGGCGCGGGGGATGCGCTCAAGGGGCGGGGTATGCTCCATGACCAGCCCGTACAGATACTGCGTTATGGGCATCAGCACCGCCACGGGCAACAGGCGCGGCTCGCCGTCGGCGCGGTAGCCGTAGCTGGGGTGCCCGCGCTCGTAGCCCATGCGGGCCATGGTCATGGACATGGTCTCGTCGCCGGTGTTGGGGGTATCCACAGTGGGGACGTAGGCATAGAGCAGCGTCACCGCCACGGCCACGGCGCACAGCGCCGCGCAAAGCACCCGCTGCGTCCCGCGCGTCATGACCACCTCCCAAGAGAGCGAGCGCCCCTCAACCACGGAGCGCCAAAAGGCCGGGAACCCGCGCCACATATGGGCGCATAACCAATTCCTGCACGCCGCATCATCGCCGTTTCTCCCCATGGCAACACAGGGTCAGACCAACGGGAACCCGCCAGCCACGCCGCACCACCTGCCGCTCCGCCGCCATAGCGGCGGAAAACACCCACTCCACAACGCGTGGTGGATGCGCAATCTCCGCCGTGGTTGCGCCCCCGCCGCCACCGCCCCGCAGGCGCTCCCACGCGGCAAGCAGCATCGCCGGGGGCAGGCCAAGGGCGTTGAAACAGGTTCCCTGTACACCAACAAACCCCGCGTGGCGCATCATGGCCTCCACCCCGCCGGGAGAGAACCGCCGCGCGCCAAGGCCCGCCGCATCATGTCCGCGCATCAGCCATGAGTACGCCGGTTCCGTGAGCAGCAGCAGACCGCCGGGACGCAGCACCTCGTGCACCTGCTCCAGCACATCCTGCGGCGAGGGCACCCACTGGTGGTAGAGCACATTAAACAGCGTCACCACGTCAAAGCTCTCGGCCCGAAAGAGCCGGGACAGATGCAGGGCGTCTCCGCACACCAACGCGGCGCGTGGGTGCTTGGCGCGGGCGTGGGTCAGGGCGTAGCGGGACCGGTCCAACCCCACCACAGCGTCACAAAAATCCGCCAGCAAGGGGAGATGGCCGCCGGTGCCGCAGCCAATATCCAGCGCCAACGTGCCGCCAGCCTTGCAGCTCCGCAGCACATCGCTCACCAGAGCGCGGCGGGCGGTGAACCACCAGTGCGTGTCCTCCACTTCCGCAAGCTGGTCGTAGAGCGGCGTTCTCATGCGTCCTGCTCCTGGGGGAGAAGCTCACCGGGCAGGCGCGCCGTCCAGCCCGCGGCGGACAGCCGCGACAACAGTTCCGCATAGGCCGCGCGCACCTCTGCCCGCCCGCTGTAGTGCGGGTCCGGGTGCGTATTCACCACCACATGCCCACCAAGGCGGCCAAGGGCCTCCACCTTGGGCCACCACCACGCGGCAAGGGCGGCGGGCCGCACGCCCCCGTGTACAAGAGGCGCCTCAAAGGGCAGCGTACACGGCAGTTCCATCAGTCCGCCGCGCAGGGCGTAGGGGCGCACCTCGCCCACGCCGCCGCTCCCGCCGGGGCAGATGAAGTCGTTGTCCAGACAGGTCATGTCGTAGTCGAAAAATTCCCCCAGCACGTCAAACATGGCGTGCGTGCGGTACCAGCCCGGACCACGGTAGCCGCGCACCCCGTGGCGCCGCCGAAACTTCTCGTGCTCCAGCAGGGCATCGCGCAGCGCTTCGCGCGGCAGAAAGGCCTCGCCCATGTTGTGGGTCAGGCCGTGCTGGCCAATCTCGTGCCCGGCGGCGCGCAGGCGCTCCAGCATAATGTGGTCCACATCGTACTCGCCGGGGACCACGTTCCATATGGAATGCCACCCGTGCTCCTCCTCCACGGCGGCAAGCTCTTGCGCGGCGGCGACGCCCTGCGCCGTGTCGCAGTCATGGGTCAGCACCACCACGGACGGGGCGCCCGGCGCGCCGCGCACAACGCGTAAAAGCAGGGCGCAGCCGGGATTCAACGGCGTTGCCGGATGCGCACTGCCCGCAGCCCTGCCGCGCACCGTCAGTATCGCCCCGGCGAGGGCGCTGCGCAGTGGCCCCGGCACGCGGTGGTAGTGGAACGGCAGCCGTGCGGCCAATGGACACGTATGCTCCGGGCGGTAGCGCTCCTCACGTATGACGCGCTCCCACCGCTCAAACTTGAAGCCGCAGACCACCTCCCCGTCCTGCATCCACACCAGCGGCGCGTCCCCATGGGGAAAGCGCCCCCACACCAGAACGTCCCGCTCGCCATCCGGATGCAGGTCCGTCCGCATAAGGGACGCGGTAAAGGGCACTGTGGCGCGCAGCCCCTGCGGCCACAGCTGCTGGACGTCCCCGGCCGTGCCGGGCCGCAGTTCCACTGCCGTAAAGATGTCCCTAGGTGCCGCCATGCTCCACCTCCCCCCGGCTGTCGCGCTCTATGAACCAATTGGGCCGCGCACGGGCTTCGTCGAGGTTGCGCCACAAATATTCCCCAAAGACGCCCAGCATAAACAACTGCGCCCCGCCAAGCACCAGCACCGCCACCATCAGCGAGGCCCAGCCCTCCACATGCACATCATGCCCCAAAACCAGCCACACAATCCACAGCGCATACGCCAGCCCCGCAAAGGACGACGCCAGTCCCAGCCACGTCGCCACCTTGAGGGGCACGCCCGAGAAGGCGATGAACCAGTCCTTGGCAAGTTGCCAGCGCGCCCGCACGCTCCACTTGGAATGCCCGCGCGTGCGCGGACGGCGCGTATACTCCACAGCGCTCTGGCGAAAGCCCATCCATGCGATAAGGCCGAACAACGACGTATTGCGCTCGTGGCAGGTGCGCACCGCATCCACCACCGCGCGGTCCAGCAGGTAAAAATCCGCGCGCGACAGATCAATGCCGTCCCGCCGCCCGGTCGCGAGTCGAAGAAGCAGATAAAACAGCCGCGCGCTCAGGCCATGCAAAACGCCGTCATCACGGCGCTGGCGCAGGCCCCAAATCACCTGCGCGCCGCCGCGCCACTGCTGCGCCATGGCCGCAAGGGCCTCGGGGTCGTCCTGCCCGTCTGCGGCCATGCACACCACGGCGTCGCCCCGGGCATGCCACAGTCCGGCGCGCAGGGCCGTGTGGCTCCCGGACCGCCGCGACAGCCGAATGCTCCGCACCCGCGCGTCCCCAAGGGCCATTACGGCCTCAAAGGTGCCGTCCGTGGAATGGTCATCCACCACCAGCACCTCCACCTCGCCGCCGTCAGCCGCGCGGGTCAGGCAATCCAGCACCGCCGGGATGGTGGCGGGGATGTTCTGCGCCTCGTTATAGGCTGGGATAACGGCGGACAGCATCATGACGCGCCCCCATGCACGGGCCGCGCGGGCACGCCCGCCCACACTTCGCCGGGCGGCACGGCATCAAGGACCACCGCGCCCATGCCCACAAGGGCGCCCGCACCGATACGCGCGCCCTCGCGCAGGCGCGCCCCGGCGCCGACATAGGCCCCGCGCTCCACCACGGCGCCCCCGGCCACCATGGCGCCGGCGGCAATGATGGCATAGTCCGCTATCACGGCGTCATGCGACACCACTGCCCCGGCCATAATGAGCACATGGGAACCAACACGCGCCCCCGCGCCCACAAACGCGCCGGGCATAATAAGCACATTCACGCCAAGGGCCACGTCCCCGGCCACGCTGGCGTGGCAGTGGACCACCGTGGCGTAGCGCGCGGGCGGCAGGGCCAGCCCCTCCAGCACCGTCTGCCTGCACGCGTAGGTTGCCGGGGAGCCGGGCACAGCCAAAACCTGCGCCGAGGGCATACGCCCCAGCCATTCCCGCCCGCCAAGGACCGGCACGCCGCAGCATGTGGCCTCGTAGGTACCGGGGTCGTCATCCACAAAGCCCACAGGGCGCAGCGCGCCCCCGCGGGGCAGGCAGCACAGCGCCTCGCGCGCGTTACCGCCAAAGGGGAAAAGCAGCAGCTCAGTGCCCACGGCGTACCTCGCGCACCACGGCGTCCACCTGCTCGTCAGTCATGGTGTTAAAGATGGGCAGCAGCACCACGTGGGCGCGTGCGGCCTCGGACTGCGGCAAAGCGAGCGCCGTGCGGTACGGGGCCTCGGTGTGGGCGTTCATGACGCCCGGACGCGTGGCAATGCCCGCATCAAGCAGGCGCTGCATAAGCGCGTGCTGCCCTTCCGGCGCACCCGGCGCCAGCCGCACGGGATAGCTCATGGCGTTCCACCGCCCCCATGGTGGGTCCTGCGGCAGGGTGAGCCACGGCAGGCCGGAAAGCCCGTCGGCGTAGCGGGCCATAATGCGCCGCCGTTCTGCCACCATGGCCTTCAGCTTACCCAACTGGACAATGCCCATGGCCGCCTGCACATCAGTCATACGGTAGTTGTAGCCCGTGAGGACGTATTCCTCGATGGTCACCTTGCGCGCGCTGTGCCGCACCGCGTCGGACACGCTCATGCCGTGCTGGCGGTACAGGCGATAGGCGCTGTCGCTCCCCGCGTCGGCGGTGGTAATCATGCCGCCGTCGCCCGTGGTGAGAATCTTGCGCGGATGAAAGGAAAAACACGCCGCCGCGCCGTGGGGGCGGCCCACCGGTGCAAAGGTTTTGCCGCCATCGCACGAGAGTTCACTGCCCGCCGCGCAGGCCGCATCCTCCACCACAGGCAGGCCGTAGCGGGCGGCAATGTCCAGAATGCGCGCCATATCGCAGGGCATGCCCAGTTGATGCACGGGCATGATGGCCGCCACCCGCCCGGTCTGCTCCGGCGGCAGCAGGGCGAGGGGACTTTCAGCAGGCAGGCCGCCGCGCTCGGAAAACGCGTGATACACCGCGCCGCCATAGTGCGCGCAGTCCTCGTCCAAAAAGCGCTCCAGCGCGTCCGGGTCCATGTTGAAGGTGACGGGGTCCACATCCACAAAGGCCGGCTCCGCCCCGCAATGGCGCACGGCGTTTGCCGTGGCGATAAAACTGTGGCTCACCGTAACCACCACATCGCCATGGGCCACGCCCACGGCCTTGAGGGCCATATGCAGGCCCGTGGTGCAACTGGACACCGCGCAGGCATGGCGCGCCCCGCACCACGCGGCAAACGCGCCCTCAAACTCCGCCACACGCGGGCCTTGCGTCACCCATCCGGACAGGATGGCCTCGCGCGCGGCGGCGGCTTCCTCTTCACCCAGCCATGGCTTTGCTACGGGTATCATCACCACTGCTCCCAGTTCTGTTCCGGTGCCTCGCAGGCCAGTTGGTCCGCGCCTTCAGGCCGTCCACGAAACCACTCCACCGTGCGCAGAAGCCCCTCGCCAAGGCCAACCTCCGGCGTCCAGCCCGTCAGGTCCGTAAAGCGCGACGGGTCCGCCAGCAGGCGGAGCACGTCGCCGGGGCGGGCCTGCGTGTGGAGAGGCCTCGCGGCTTCGCCCCCTACCGTCTCCACCACCCGGCGACACAGGTCCGCGATGGAAATCTCGCGCCCACTGCCCACGTTAAAGGTGCCGCCGATGCAGTCCTCGCAGGCGGCGGCCATCTCCAGAGCGCGGGCGGTATCCGTCACAAAGGTAAAATCGCGCGTCTGCGCACCGTCGCCGTGGATGGTCACGTCCAGCCCAGCCAAGGCGCGCACGATGGACTTGGGGATAACCTCCCCGGCGTCGCCCCCATGGTGCGAGCGCGGGCCGTAGGTATTAAAGGGCCGCACAATGACCACGGGCATGCCGTAGGCGCGGTGGTAGGCGCGGGCGTAGGCCTCCCCGGCCAGCTTGGACGCTCCGTACACCGTGTGCGGACGCGGGGGATGATCCTCGTCCATGGGCGCGGTTCGCGCCGAGCCATACACCTCGGACGAAGAGCAGTAGAGAAACCGTCCGCAGCCCTCTCGCCGCGCCGCCTCTAGGAGCAACAGCGAGCCTTCGGCGTTGACGCGGTGATTGCGGTGCGGATGCGCCAACGAGTGCCGCACCCCAAGGCAGGCCAGGTGAAAGACCACGTCCGCGCCGTCCACGGCGCGGCGCACGTCAAAGGGGTCGGCCACACTGCCGTGGAGCACCTCCAGCCCGCCACGCGGCGTGGGCAAGGCAAGGTTCTCCCAGAGTCCATTGGAAAAATCGTCCAGCACGCGGACCTTGGCCCCGCACTCCAGCAGGCGGTCCACAAGGTGGGATCCTATAAACCCCGCTCCGCCCGTGACCAGACAGGTCTTACCGTCACATTCCATTGCTCCGCTCCCGGAATGAGCGCGCTATCCGGCGTCATCCCTTGGTCATCACACGGCGAAGGACCGTGGCCACATGGCGCACGCGCTCCTCGCCGAGTTCCGGATACAGCGGCAAAGACAGGGCGTGGTCCGCCACATGCTCCGCCACGGGAAAATCTCCACGCATATGGTCCAAAAACGCATAGGGCGCCAGAAGGTGCAGGGGCACCGGATAGTGTACGGCAGTGCCGATGCCCTCGCGCCGCAGGGCTTCGGCCACGGCGCCGCGCTGCTCGACAAGGACGCAGTACAGGTGCCACGCGCTCTCGCGGTCGGGCAACACCTCGGGCACTTGAAGTCCGGGCACTCCCGCTAGCAATGCACTGTACAGCGCGGCATACTCCGCCCGGCGCGCGTTGGCCCCGGCAAGGCCCGGCAGCTTCACCCGCAAGGCCGCGGCCTGCATGGCGTCGCACCGGCCGTTGTAGCCCTCCACGACGTGCAGGTGCTTTTTCATCTGCCCATGGTCGCGCAGGGCGCGCACGGTTGCGGCCAGTTCCCTGTCGTCCGTCACCACGGCCCCGGCCTCGCCGCAGGCGCCAAGGTTCTTGCCGGGGTAGAAGGAAAAGGCTCCGGCGTGGCCGATGGTCCCGGCCATGCGCCCCTCAAAGCGCGCAAGGTGCGCCTGCGCGGCGTCCTCCACCACGGGGATGCCCCGGCGCTCCGCCACATCCAGTATGCCGCGCATATCCGCGGGCTGGCCGTACAGGTGCACGGGCAAAATACAGCGCGTCCGCGGCGTGATGGCCGCCTCCAGATGCTCGGGGTTCATGTTGCGGGTCACGGGGTGCACGTCCACAAACACCGGGCGCGCCCCGGCCTGCGTAATGGCCTCCGCCGTGGCGATAAACGTCATGGGCGTTGTGACCACATCATCGCCGGGCATGATGCCCATGCCCAGCAGGATAAAGCGCAGGGCGTCAGTGCCGCTGCCCACGGCCACACAGTGCCGCGCGCCGCACTGCGCGGCGAATTCGCGCTCAAAGGCGTCCACCTCCTCGCCGCCCACAAAGCGCCCCGCATCCACAAGGCGCGCCCACGCGGCAAGGATGTCGTTGCGCACGCCCTTGTGCGCGGCGGCAAGGTCCAGAAACGGCACCTGCATCAGCCCTCCTCCACATCCTTCAGATACCGGGCGGGATTGCCCGCCCAGACCTCGCCGGAGGGCACATCGCGCGTCACCACGGCTCCCGCACCCACAACGGCCCCGCGCCCAATGCGCACCCCGCACAGGATAACGGCCCCGGAGCCAATGGCGGCGCGGTCCTCCACCGTGGTGGGAACCACGGTCCAGTCCGCGTCATCAAGAAGCGCGCCGTCCGGGCCAACGGCGCGGGGGTAGCGGTCGTTCACAAAGCTGACGTTGTGCCCCACAAACACCCCGCTTCCGATGCTGACGCCCTCACAAATAAAGGTGTGGCTGGAAATTTTACACCGCGCGCCAACCTCGACGCCGCGCTGAATCTCCACAAAGGTGCCTATGCGCGTGCCGTCGCCAATGCGGCAGCCGTACAGGTTCACAAAGTCGCGCACCACAACGTCCCGCCCAAGGATGACGTCCGGCGCGATGCGGCTGGAGTGGCTCATGCGCCCTCCCCGGCAACGGGCACCCGCGCCCCGCCACGCGCCACAGACTGCTGGGCGGCCTCCAGAATGCGCAGCATGCGCGCGCCGCTTGCGCCGTCGGTGAGGGGGGCGCGCTTCTCGGCCACGGCGGCGGCAAACTCGGCCACCACCCCGGCAAGGGCCTCGCCATGGGGCACATGGGGCGAGGTGACGCCGCCCGTGCGGTAGGACACAAGGGCGGTATCACGCGCGGCGCGGTCCGGGCGGGGCTGAATGGTGACGCCCTTGTCGTAGACCTTCAGGCGCTCTGCGGGGTCGAGGTCGTTCCATACCAGCATGCGTTCACTGCCGCCGATGATGGTCTTGCGGATTTTTACGGGGGACAGCCAGTTCAGATGCAGGTGGGCCAGAAAGCCGTTGTCGAAATCAAGGGCCACGTAGGCCATGTTTTCCTGCTCCCACCCGGCGTGGCGTGCGGCCTGCACGCTGACGGCCACGGGCTGGCGTCCGGTGAGGTATTCGAGGATGGACAGGTCGTGCGGGGCAAGGTCCCAGATGACGTTGACGTCGCGCTGGAAGAGACCAAGGTTGATGCGCACGGAGTCGAAATAGAGCACGTCGCCAAGGCTGCCCGCGTCGATGATGTCCTTCATCACGCGGACCACCGGGGCGTAGCAAAAGACATGGTCGCACATCAGGCGCAGGGAGCGCTCACGGGCAAGGGCCACAAGGTCCTCGGCCTGCGCCACCGTTGCGGCCATGGGCTTTTCCACCAGCACATGCCGCCCGGCCAACAGGCATTCACGGGCAAGGGCGTGGTGCGTGGCAACGGGCGTAGCAATGGCAACGGCCGTGACCTGCTCATCCGCCAGCACCTCGGCAAGCTCCGTACACGCCTGCACGCCGGGGTACGGGGCCAGCACCTCAGCAAGGCGCGCGGCGTCCACATCGCAGGCCCGCACAAGCCGCGTCTGCGGGCAGGCCACAATATTGCGCACAAGGTTCGGCCCCCAGTAGCCGCACCCCACCACCGCCATGCCAAGGGCGCTCATACGCCGCCCTCCCCGGACTCCAGGCCGATGGTCTCGCCCACCACATACAGCGGGCGGCGCTTCACCTCGTCAAAGGTCTTGCCGAGGTACAGGCCCAAGAGGCCCATGTTGATAAAAAGCAGCCCCCCAATGAAGTAGAGGGACACCATGACACTGGTCCAGCCCGGCACCGGGTAGGCCCACAAATACTTGCGCGCCATAAGAAACGCCCCGTAGCCAAAGGCAAACAGCGCCAGCACAATGCCAAGGCCAAAGGACACCGTCGCCAGCCTGCCGGACTGGGAGACGATAATGTCCACCGCCAGCGAAAACATGCGCGCAAAGCCGTAGGCCGAACGCCCGGCAAAGCGCTGCTCGTGCTCCACATCCACGGCCGAGGACGCAAAGCCAAGGGTGCGCACCAGCACATGAAACGCCCGGCTGCGCTCGCGCAGGCCGCGAAACGCCTCCACCACCTGCCTATGAAAAATGCCAAAGTTGGCGGTGCTGGGGTCAATGTCCACGCCGGACAGCACCCGCAGCGCCGCGTAGAACAGGCGCGAGCCCGCACGCTTGAGGGCCGAATCGCGCCGCGCCCTGCGCCGGGCAAACACGGCCTGATACCCCTCCTGCGCCCGCTCAAGCAGCGCCGGGATGGCCTCGGGCCGGTCCTGCAGGTCGCAGTCCATGACCACCACCCACTCCCCGCCCGCGCGGTCCAGCCCGGCGGTGATGGCATAATGCTGACCGAAATTGCGTGACAGCCGCACCCCGCGCACCCGCAAGTCGCGAGCGTGCAGGGCGGCTATCGCCTCCCACGAGCCATCCACACTGCCGTCGTCCACCATGATGCACTCAAAGTCCGCATCAAGGGGCGTCACCGTGGCGGCAATGCGCCGGTGCAGCTCCTCCAGACACCCCCGGGAATTGTACACTGGGGTCACGATACTGATGGTGGGCGCGCGGCGCGTCGTCATGCCAGAAGCCTCCCGTCAAGGACCACACTCTTCAGCACGCGCTGCGCCTCCAGCAGGTAGGCGTACCACTTGACGGTGACGGTGCGCAGGCCGGTATCTACGCGCCCCAGCTTGATGGCCTCGTAGATTTCGCGCACGGCCTCCGGCGGCGTATGGCGGGCGGTAAAGCCCAGCTCGTTATGGATGCGGGCAAAGGAGACGTTGTAGTCCCGGCGGTCCGGGTCCGAAGGGGTCAACTCAATGGTGATGGGAAAGGGCATGTTCTCGCGCACCATGTAGGCCACGGTGCGGATGCGGTAGTTCTGCTCGTCGCTGCCCACGTTAAAGATGCGCCCGGACACGGCGCTCTGCTCCGCAAAGGCCGCCAGCACAAAGGCGTCCACGGCGTCGCGCACGTGCACAAGGGGCCGCCACTGCACGCCGCCGCCAAGGATGTTGATCACCCCGCGCTCCACGGCGTGCAAGGTCATAATGTTGATGACAAGGTCAAAGCGCATGCGCTTGGACAGGCCATAGACCGTGGCCTGCCGCAGCACCGTCACCGCAAAGCCGGAGGAATTCAGTTCCAGCGCGGCGCGCTCCGCCGCAAGGTTGGCGCGGGCATACTCGGACACCGGGCGCGTTGGCGAGTCCTCGGTCAGCACGCCCTCGCCCGTGCCGTACACACTGCACGAACTGGCTAAAATATACCGTGCCACCCCGGCGCGGCGGGCCATCTCCGCCACATGGGCGCGGCCGCGGTGGTTGATGTCCTGGGTGAGCATGGGGTCAAGGTCGCCCGCCGGGTCATTGGACAGGGCGGCAAGGTCGCACACCACGTCCACGCCGTGAAACTGCTCCTCGCGGCAGCTGCGCACATCGCCCCGCACAAGGGTGAAGCGCGGATGCGCCATTGTCTCGCCCAGAAGCTCCGTCCCAAAGAAGTACCGGTCCATGCCAATGACGCTGTGCCCCTCGTCCAGCAAGCGGTCCACAAGGAGCGTACCGATATAACCTCCGGAACCCGTGACCAAAACAGTCGCCATGCATTCTCCCGCTGGCCGGGCCGCAGCCCGGATTATCTCGCCCCTCAGCCAGAACCCAGCCCACGGCTGGACACCACAATGCCAAGAACGATGAGCGCCACTCCCACCACCTTGTACACATTGACGGACTCGCCAAGCACCACGCCCGACAACGCCAGCACAAAGACAAAGGAGAGGCTCATAAACGGATACGCAAAGCTGAGATCAAAGCGCGTCAGCGCCGCCAGCCAAAACAGCGCGCCCACAAAGGCCGCAAACAGCCCGGAAAAGACCCATGGGTCCAGCACAAGGCGCAGCAGAAACAGCGCGTTGTCCACGCCCCCGCCGGGCAAGCCCCCCGTGCGCGAGACGCCCCACTTGATGGCCAACTGGCCGTAGACCGTGGTCACCACGGTGCCAAGGATGAACAAGTACCCCATGGATTCCTCGCGTATGCGTTTGGCGCGGATTACGTCCCGCCTTCGTCGCAGGCCTCACCTTTTGCGCCGGGCGAAGCGCACTCCCACCAATTGGTGCGCATAACCAGCTCGCGGAGGGGGGTTGCCCACGCAAGGCGCAGGGTGGCCCAAAACACAGCCTGCGTGCGCGCCGCGTGAAGCCGCGCGTGCAGGGACGCCGGGTCCATGCCGCGCCGGAGCGACGCCGCCGCCCAGCGGCGACCATTGCGCGCGGCAACGCCAAGCGCATGCCGGACCAACCGCCACCGCCGGGGCACACGCCCCCGGTACCGGGCGTACACCTCCATAGCGCCTTCATTGGCCATGCGCTGGCGCAGAAAGGCCACGGTCATCCGCTCCTTGGGCACGTGGTGCAGCACCACGGCGTCCGGCACATAGCCCACGGCCTGCCCGGTCCGCCACAGGGTGCGCATAAGGCCTGTTTCCCCGTCGCCCAGCCACACCGCGCCAAAGGCGTCCGGGTTGAAGCCGCCGCAGCGGACAAGGGCCTCGCGCCGCAAGGCCATGTTGACGCCGTAGAAGACCTCTTGCCCCTTGTTGAAGCTGCGCCCCCGGTCCAGCAGGCTGAGTTCGGCAAAGGTGCCAAAATCCCCGGCATACTCCGCCAACCACGTGGGGGGCGGAACGTCCCACACCGGACGCACCGGCCCGCCAGCGGCGGCCATGTCCGGGTTGGCGTCAAAGGCTCTGATATGCGCATCCACCCAGCCGGCATCAAACGTGGCGTCGTCATCGGTGTAGAGCAGTAAATCCGACGCGGCGGCGCGCGCTCCGGCATGGCGGGCATAGTGCAGGCCAAGGTGGCACTCCGGCACGTACCGCAGGGGCACGGGATAGCTCCCCGCCCGCCCGGTCACCATGCGGCGCACCGCATCATCCACGGCGTTGTCCACCACGATGACCTCAAAATCCGTGCGCGATTGCAGGCCAAGGCTCTCAATGCACCGCGCAAGGTCGCGCTCGCGCCGATAGGTCGGCACGATGACCGTTGCGCGGCGCGCTCTCCCGCCCGAAGCGCTCACCACAGGCCCCCTTTTGCGTACCCGGCGCGCTCCATGGCGCGCCGCCCCTCGCGCCACACGTGGTAGCGCTCCACAGGTCCAAGGCGACGCGGGGCGTACCCCACAAAGCCCTCCGGTTCCGGCACCACATCCTGCCCTAGGCGCGCCGCCCACTCCCCGCGCAGGGGCAGCGGCACGCCGGAGACCGCCTTGCCGTTCAGGCCGCGGCGGATGCTGTTGCGCGCCACGGCCTTGGCGAGGCCTTCGCCGTCCCACGCCATGCCCAAAAAATGACAGCACACACGCTCCAGCACGGAATGAGTGTCCGCCATAAGGTCCTCATACCGCACGGTACAAAAACGCTTGGGGCCCATCTCGCGCCCGCCCGCAAGGGCCGCATTCACATGACGCGACCACATCTGCGCCGCCTGCCGTGCGTCCGCCGGGGCCCAGTCCGCCCCCCATGAGCGCGCCGCCGTTAGCAGAGAGCGCACCACGTCGCGCACATCGCGCACCACATGGATAACCCGCGCCTGCGGCAGGAGCTGGGCGATTTCCGGCAGGAACAGGGCATGCGAGGGCGTCTTCTCCACAAACAGACCGCCCTCCGGCGTCGCCGCGCGCATGGGCTGCATCAGCGCCTGCATGTACGCCTGCAGGGCCACAAGGAAATCCTCCTCGCGCAGGTGACAGCCAAGGCCGACCATCCGGCCCGAATTCTCCGCCACATCGCGCTGCCACGCGCGAAGCTGTGGGCCAATATAGCTCTCGAACAGGCTACTCTCCTGCCCGGTGGCCACCAGCGGATGGCAGGCCAAAAGGCGCTGCATCCACGTTGTGCCACTGCGTGGGCTGCCCACTATAAAGACCATATCCGCGCCAAACTCTCGCACTGCCGACTCCAAGGCTGAAGGAGAAAACTCCACTGTGCCGTTATATCAGGATTTCAGTTCCACTCCAAACCCTTCTGCCACGTCAGGGAGGAAAACCGGCCCGACGCCTTTTGCCGCCCCAACCACTCCGAGGCATCGCCCCCGGATATGCCCCGGGCGCGGCTCATGAGGAAATCCGCTACCCGCAGCGCCGCGCCGCCGTCCGCTCCGCACAGCACCTCATCCAGCCATGGCTGCGCCGCCCGGCGCACCGCCTGCCGTGACTGGCGGGCGTCAAGGGCTTCGCGCACAAGGGGGATGATGTCCTCAAGGGCCGCGGCCTCACGGATGACAGGGCATCCGCTGGCCGACGGCTCATGCCGCGACAGCGCGTGCAGATACACCACCGGCACCCCGCACAGCAGCGCCTCCGCCACGGCGGACCCCATGTGCGACACCACCACGTCCGCCCGCGCCATAAGGTCCGGCAGCGGCAGGTCCCCCGCACGCTGGTACAGCACCGCAGGCGCCCCGCGTGATGTGAAATACGAATCGTATTCTATTTCGTATGACCCCGGATGAATGCGGTACACCACCTGCATCTGCGGCATCTCCCGCGCAAGGGCCGCCACGGCGTCGAGGGTGGCCCACTGGGTGTGCCGCCGCTCGCGCGTTTGCGTCCAGCCGCCGCTGTCGCACACCACGCACACCGGGCGGCGCAGGCCCACCCCCGCACGCAGACAGCGCAGACGCGCCGCAAGGGTGGCGTCCGGCGTCAGCCCATCAAGATACGCATCCCCAAGGGGCGGCACCCGCCCCGGCGCCGCGCCCTGACTGGCCACCAGCGCCGCGCTGTGCACGCGCCCACACGCGGCAAACTCGCGCGCCGCAAACACATCGCGCTCCGCGTCCGTGGCGCAGTGCAGGCCATGGCCCATGGTCACTGTGGGAATCCCCCGCGCCCGCGCCGCCAGCGTCTGCGCAGCCCCGCGCGGGTCCGTGGAAAACAAGTGCAGTACCACATCAGGCGCGGCCACATCGCACAGCGCGCCAAAGCGCGCCGCCCCGTGCAGACACTGCGGCAACGCCCCGGCCACTTCCGCGGCAATCTGCTCCACCAGCATTCCGGCAAGGGTGGGGCCAACCTCGCCGTACAAAAACGTCATCAGCCCTTCGTCACGCAGCAGGGCGCGCTCCAAATCGTCATCGGTCCATGCTCCGCGCCGGGGTGGCGCATCCGCCGCGTCCACATCCTCAAGGCGCAAGACCACCGCACCGCGCTTTTCGGCCCGCCGCCACGCCCGCAGGCCCAGACGCCCCGCAGCCACAACCAGCGCCACCTTCACCCCGCGGGCAAGGAGTTCGCCATACAGCGGTTCAAGGCGCGTCATCCCGGCCCCGCCCCACGTGGCAAGAAGCGCCCGCGCCCCGGTGCCAAGGGCTGAGGGCACCGCCTCCAGCGTACGTGGTACGGGCCGCAGCACCCGCCGAACAGCGGCGCGTGGCGCGCCCCACACACGGTGCAGGGCACTGCGCCGCGCCGGGGTAGCAGGCCCGCCAGCACCAGTGCCATTCGGCGCCTGCGAAATTTCCTCGCAGGTGATGCCGCGCTCGCGGCACAGGGCCACGAGGGCCTCGCGCTCCAGCCCGGCAGGGGAAGTCAGCAGGCCATACAGCCCCACCTGCGCGTCCTGCACCTGCCCAAGAAGCACATGAGCGGGCCGCTCGGCGTCCAGCACCATGCTCATGGTGGCGTGGGCCTGAATGGCCTCAAAAAACCGCAGCGTCAGGGAGTGGAACAAGAGGGCCAGCGGCGGCGCGCCGGCGATGTCCGGCGCGCTGGGCACCAGCATGCGCGACAGCTCCGGGGCGAGGTGCTCGTGCCAGCGGCTGGCAAGGGAGCGGGCAAGGTCGCACTGCGGCTCCTTGAGCATGGCGGAAGCCTTGTCCCCGTAGGGCGCATAACCAATTCCCGCCATGCCAAGAGCGTGGCGTGCACTGGCAGACAGCGCCACCACGCACCCTTCCGCCGCATGCATGCGCGCCCACAACGCGTCACGTGCGTCCGCCACAAAGAGCATCGTCTTCATGCGCCGCCCTCCCGCAAGGCGCACCTGTCCCATGCATCAAAGCGCGCATCCACCTGCGGATGCTCCGCAAAGAATGCAAGGGCCATACGCATGCGTTCGTCCTGCTCCTCCGCCGTCAGGTGGGGGATCTGCATCCGCGCCACCAGCGTGCGCGGGTGCAGGTCAAAGCGGTGCACCGCCACGCGGTGGAAATGTTCGGCCACAAACGCCAGCGTATCCGCCAGTTCCGCCGTCGTTTCCGTGGGCAGACCAACGATGATGTCCGTGCGCAGCCGCAGGGCAGGATTACCGCCACGCATACGAGACAGGTGGGGCGACAGCCCGCGCACAAAGGGGTCGCGCCGCATAAGGCGCAACAGGCGCTCACTGGTGGTCTGGATGGGCACCTTCACATTGGTGATGCGCGGATGGGTCAGGGCGTCCGCAAGCATCTGCCCGTACACACGAAACCACTTGGGGGCGATGTTCCCGAACTGCAACTGCGCCTGCGGCGCGGCGGCCAGCAGCGCGTCTACCAGCTCGGGAAAAACGCGCGGCGGGTCCATATCCACGCCCCACGAGCCGCTGTCGTTGCCGTCGATATAATAACTGCGCGCCCCGGCTGCGGCGTTACGCTCCACAAGGGCGACAATATCCTCAAGGGGGCGGCTCGTGGCCGAACCTATGCCGATTTTGTGCGGGCAATAGGCGCAGTGCTCGGTACATCCCTCCTGCACCACCACATAGCGGCGCGTGGGGTCCGGGTCGGCTGTATCCTCGGGGCGGAACGCGCTCTCATCCGGCAGGTCCGCAAAGGGCACCGTCACCTCATCCACCAACCCTTCCGCGCGCTCGGGATGCCGGGACGGGATGGTGATGACGTCCCGCGGCGTCTCTGCGGCATAGAAGGCCGGGTCCACCTTGGGCAGGCAGCCGTAGACCACCACCCGCCGCCCGGCCCCGCGCAGCGGTCCCATGCGCTCGCGAAACATATCGAATGACGCCAAAAACCCCGCGCACGCACCAATGAGCACCACCTCCGCCGCGTCCATATCCGGCACCTCGCGCCAGCCGTTAAGGCTCAAAAAGCGCGCAATCTTGCGCAGATGCAGCAGATAGGACGGACACATGGTGCTCTGCCACACGGCAAATGTCGTCTCGCGCCCGGTCATAGCCCCTCCACAGGCCGCCGCGCTACCACCCACATATGCGAGGACAGCCCGTTTTCCGCCAAAAACTGCTGAAACGACCCGCCAAGGGCGCCCCACTCGTCAAGGAGCACACGCCGCAGGAAGGGCTGGCCGGTCAGGTCCACCTCTCCGGCACGGGCCGCCTTGCGCACTAGTTCGGCGTCCAGCTCGCCGGGAGTGGCGACCTCCTCCACCGTCAGCCCGCACGCCGCCACCAGCGCGGGCAGGGACGTGGTGGTAAACAGATTCAGGTGCTGGTGGTTCACGGTGTTTGACGCTTCGCCAAGGTGGACAAGGTCAAAGCCCTCGGCATTGGGACAGGTGAGGACGAGCAGTCCGCCCGGACGCAGCACCCGCGCGCACGCCCGCACAAAGCCCTCCACGCTAAAGAGGTGCTCCACACACTCAAAGCTGACCACAACGTCCGCCGCATCCGCGCCAAGGTCCACCTGCTCCACCGACGCCTCGCACACGGTGAACCCACGCTCGCGGCAGGTTTCGGCCAGCCACGGCGTGGCCTCCACGGCGGTCACTGCGGCAAAACGCGGCATACTGCGCGCCTCCTCCAAGAAGAGGCCAAATCCCGGCCCCACCTCCACAAGGCGAAGCCCCTCGCCAAGGCCAAAGCGCATGCACAGCGCGTCCAGCCGCCGGGCGCGCGGAGCAAACAGCCGCTCGCGCCGCGCCTTTTCCGAGGCGGGAAAGAGTCTGTCGTTCTGAAAGCGGTACGAGGCGGAGCGCGCATAAAAGGCGGACAGCACCTCCGGCGTTGGGCGCGGGGAGACGTACACCGTGCCGCAGTTGGCGCACCGCCCCCAGCGCATGCCCTGCTTGGCGTACAGCGGCCGGGCGTCGTCCGCCGCGCAGGCCGGACAGGGCACCTGGACAAAGGACGCCGAGCGCGCGGACAACCACGCCACATCCTCGGCCACGCTGGCGTGGAAGTCCTCCATCAGGGCGTCCGGGCGGATGTCGTTTTCCTTCAGCGTCATACGCCGTCCCCTCCGCCGTTATCGATCCAAATGGCCTTCACCATGGCAAACCCCTCGGCGTAGGCGACACCGCTGCGCGCCCCGGTGCGGGCGTTTTCGCCCTTGAAAAAGGCTATCCACTCCTCGCCGCGTTTGGCGACCTCCGAGGCATGGGCGCGGATGGCCTCCACCTTGCGGTCCATAAAGTTCGAGATGTCCACGCAGTAGTTTTCTGTGAAGACGTCGGGGCTTTGGTACCAATTGCTGCGGTACATGAAGAGGTTGTGCACCTTGCGCCCGGCGGTGATGGACGCCGCGCCGGCGGCGGCGTGGTCCTGATGCACATCGCGGTTCCAGTGGGTGTAGATGGTGTCCACCCCGCGCTCGTCGATGATGGCGTCAATGTGCTGGATAAGCTCGTCGCAGTAGTGCAGGCGCTTGTTTTCATAGGGCAGGGCCACAAGCTCCGCCCCGATGATGGCCGCGCCGCGCTCCCCCTCCTGCCGGGCAAGCTCTGCGGGGCGCTCCCAGTGGTCCTTCTCCACCGTGTAGGCGGAATGGGTGAGCACCAGCATGGTCACCCGGTGCCCGGCCTGCACATGCCGCAACAGCGTTCCGGCGCACCCCAGCTCAATATCGTCAAAGTGCGCGCCAATGGCGAGGATGCTACGCACGCCCATCCCCCTCTGTTTGCCGGACCCGCCCCCGCCAGCGAAAGCCCACGGCGGGCAGGGTTCCGGATTCCACAAGGAACCTGTCCACAAGCCGGATATGCCGGGCAAGGCGGACCTCGTCCTCCGGGGCGGCGCACCGCAGCCCGCCGATGATGCCCGCGTAGAACGCGCCCTCCCAGTCATGGTCCACGGTGTCGAAGGTCTCTTCCATGGCGGCAAGCATGCCCTCGTGCGTGGCGGCAAGGTCATGGGGCGACTGCACGGGATTTCCCGCCTCGTCCTCGTAGCGCCCGCGCCGCAGGCACACGTCCAGCCGCTCCTGCAACTCGCGCTCACTGGCTAAGAGGGGTGCGGTCTCGTAGTACAGCCCGCCAGCGGAAAGGAGCGTCTCCACCAGCAGCCACACAGCGGCGGACGGGGCCGTCATGCGCTCGCGGCATGGCTCCATCACCACCACCTGCCCGCGCTCGCCCAGGAGCGCCCGCGCGCGGCGTGCGGCCTGCTGCTGGGCCGAAAAATGATGCAGGGCGTTGTTGAACACCACCACGTCAAAGCCGTCACCCGCGTCCAGCGTCAAGTAGTCCCCGGCCACGTAGACGACCCGCCCCTCCTGCGGGGGATTCTCCGCCGCGGTACGCCGCGCCACGTCGAGGCTCTCCTGTGAAATATCAAGGCCCACCACGTCGTGTCCCGCCCGCGCCAGCTCAAGGCTCAAATAGCCCGGACCGCACCCCACCTCCAAAATCCGCAAGCCCGGCGCAAGGCGCGCGGCCAGCCACCGGAAGCGCTCGCCATAGACAAGGTCGATGAAGCCCCGGTCCCGCCACGGATTGTTGCGGAACCACTCGCACCGCCCGCAGTGGCGCAGGTCCGGGATATGGCCAGCATCCACGCGCTGGCGGATTTGACTGTCAAAGGCCGCGGCTTCGGCGTCCATGTCATGCCGTGTCATGGGCATCCTCCATGACGTCGCCGTCCTCGGACTCCACAGGCATCATAGGGGTGGAGCAACGCGAGCACAGATCAATCTCGCGGATGCGTCCGGCCTTTTGCAGCTTGCGGTAGCGCTGCATCACAGGACCAGTCCACGCCTGCTCCAGCGTCATATCCCCAAGGGTACCCAGCACCACCTCGTCGGCGTCGTCGAGGTGGCAAAACTTGATGCCCCCCTCATGGGTCACCGCAAGCCGCTGCCACGGCTTCTCGCACACAAAGTCCGCCTTGTAGGCCACCTTATGGCGATAGCGGTCTTCCTCATCCCACTGAAAATAATTGATGTATTCAAGGAACCCCATCCCATCCACCACGTCCTGCCACATGCGCACCATGGCGTCGCGCTCGCCCGCGTTTTCCTTCATGAGCACCATATTGATGCGGATGAATGGGGTCAGGCTGCCGCGCCGGGCCTTCAGGTCCGCCATGCCGCGGATATTCGCCGTGACCCGATCATAGCTGGAGCCAACGCGCAGGGCCTCGTAGTGGGCCTTGTCCGGGGAATCAAAGGAGATGATGAGCTTGGTCAGCCCGGCATCCAGCAGGCGCTCCGCCATGGCGGCATCAAGATGCAGGGCCGAGGTATGCAGCATCACATCAAGGATGCCGCGCTCGCGGGCATAGGCCACCATGCGCGGCAAATCGCGGTGGAGCAGCGGTTCGCCGCTGGCGTTGAGGTTGACGGCGTACAGGCCTTTAGCCGCGCCTTCGTCAATGGCGCGGGCGTAGATGTCAAAGGGCATGTAAAAGGTGGGCGGCAGCATGCCGCGCCGGGCCATCTGCGTGCGCGGGCAAAAGGTGCACGACAGGGTGCACAGGTTGGTCAGGTCAAAGTCGAGATGCATGGGAAAGGGCCGCAGCTCCCGCCCAGCGGAGTAGCGCAGCCAGTCGCGGCGGTAGGCCTGAAATTCCGGCCCCATGTCCCGCTCCCACGTGGTGTTGAAATCGAGGAACTGGCAGCAGACGTTGCAGTCGCGCTCGGTCTTGTGCGTTAGTCCCGCATCCGGTTTGGGCATGGTGTCTCCTCCTGCGTCGCCCCCGTGTGCGCGGCGTTGCCGCGCAGGATGGCAAGGGCGCGCGGACCATGGTTGAACAGCGCATCAAGTACGGACATTCCCGGCTGAAACCCGGCAAAGGCCTGCGTGTAGGGCTGGCATTGGTAGCGCACGGTCTGGACGGCGACGCCGCTGGCGGCGAAGCGGTCCATGTCCATGTAGTCCGGCCCGGAAACGCCGCAGACGTACGTGCGAGCGCCCATATGGCGGCAGATGTCGTGGAGGAGTTCGGTAGAGGAGGTCGAGAACGGCGGCAGCGTCGAGGCGCGCACAGTGCGCCCCGCCAAGCCAAGGTACTGCCGGACAAACTCGATGAGGTCGATATTCAGATCGCACAAGAGGGTCCGCCGTGATTGGACGATATCACGCACCGCACAAAAAATCTCATGGAAAAACGGGGTGGCGGCATAGTTGTGCCGTAGCGCGCCAAGGTATTTGCGCCGCCACGGCGCGTCGTCGCACAGGGCCACGTCCGCAATGCGCTGGGTAAAGCGCCCGCGCGTGAGGACGGGCACCGTCACCCACTGCCAGCCCGTGGCCGTGCGGATGCGGTTGCGGTTCTCAAAGTAGCGCTTCTTATACTGCACCGTGTCGAAGTAGACCGTGACATCGCACAGGTCCATCTTATGAAAGAACCCAAGCCACGGCGCATGCTCCGGCTGCTGAATGGACAAGCTCAAGCCCATGCCGCCCCCTCGCGCGCTACGGCCACCACATCGGCAAGGGCATATGGCTCGGGCCGTCCCATGGCCGCCAAACGCTCATGCAGGGCGCGGATGCGCGCCAAATCGCGGGCGGTGTCCACGGTCAGGCGCAGGTCCGGCATGCGGCACGGCTCCGGCGCGGGCAGAATACGCGTTTGGAAGTCCTGCGGGTGGCGAAACACGTATTCGTTCACATGCTCGCGGTCGAGGGCGCGCGTGGCGCGCCGCCGCAGGGTCAGCAGCGCGCTCATGGCGTACACCTCCACCCCGGCCCCCTCCGGTATGCCGCTGCCGGACTCGTTGCGGTTGGAGGTATAATCCAGCCCCTCGGCGCAGTGCGCCGCCAGCACCTGCGTGGCAAGTTCCGGGCAGACCAGCGGATTATCGCAGGTGACGCGCATCACGGTGGTCAGGCCGTATTCCTCACCCGCGCGGGTCAGGCGTTCCAGCACGTCATCCTCCGGCCCGCGCGTCACATCCACGCCAAGGCGGCGCGCCGCATCGGCCAGCCTGTCATCCCCCGGCCCGCTGGGCACGGCCACCACCAACGCCTGCGCCCCGCGCACATGGCGCAGACGCAGCACCACCCGCTCAAGGAGTGTTCTGCCGCAGATGTCCATCAGCACCTTTCCCGGCAGGCGGCTGGAGCCCATGCGGGCCTGCACCACTATTCCGGCGCGGCTACGAGGCATGGGCGTCCACCAACTGCGTCAGGGCCTCCAGCACGCGCGCCGCGCCGCGCCCGTCCACGGCCAGCCGCCCCTGCTCCGAGGCAAGGCGCAGCCACGCGGTATCCGCAAGGCACTGCCCAATAAGCTCCGCCGCCACCTCGGGCGGGGTGTCCGCCCCGCGGCCATGCAGACGCGCAAAGCCTGCGGTCTCGGCGGCCTCGCCGCGTTCGTACTCGTGCGGGTCCTCCCAAAAGACAAGGGACGGGGCGCCGCAGCACGCGGCCTCAAACATTGTGTTGCCGCCGGCGGAGATGAGCACGTCTGCGCTGAGCAGGTGCTCCCACATGTCCGGCACATCCACCAGCACCTCATGGCTGTAGCCCGCGTCCTCAAGCAGGCGCTCAAGGGACGCGGCGTAGGTAAAGGCGGGCCCGCACACAAAGTGCACACTGCCGATGCACTGCGGCTGCTCCCGCGCCAACAGCGCAAGGGCGCGGGCGATGACCAGCGTCGCACCGGAGCGGTCCACCCCGCCCATACTGACCACAATGCGCCGCGCCGTCCCCAGCTCCGCGCGCGGCCGCGTATGGGCGTCCTCGAACTCCGGCCCCATGATGAGATACTGCGTTCCTGCCAGCACGGCGCGATAGCCATCCGGCAAGCGGTGCCAGCGGCGCACCGGGGTAGGATTCACCACCACGTCCGCGCCGGGGCGGCCCTCGCCGAATTCCTCCACAGCGCAGGTCACAAACCCCGCCGCAGACACAGGCGTAAAGTCAAACGCCTCGGGCGTTCGCACATCCACGATGGCGATGTCCGGCCCGTTGCCGCCAAGGGCGCGCAGGGCGCGGGCGTCCGGGGCATACTCCGCCGCACTGATGCCGCGCCGCCGCAGGGTGCTGGCGGCAAGGTCGCCAATGCCCAGCATCTGCGTGGGCAGTCCCATCCTGCGCCCGGCCTCGGCAACGGCCAGCATGGTGAACACGTGTCCAAGTCCTATCCGGCGATGTCCTTCCGCAACGAGTACGAGCGTCATGGGGCCTCCCGCTGTGGTTCATCGGGCACTATGCCCACGTGGTCTGCCTCAAGGGGTGTTTCGGCCGGAATGTCACGTGTGGCGCGCATACCCACCACACGCGGCAAATACTTGGGCGGCAGGCCGTAGCCGGGGCGGCGCACGTCCACATCGGCCTCGCCAAGGATCTCCCCGGCTTTTACATCGCGCATGACCACCACGCTGACCTTGTTGGTGCGCATGTTGCGCTCCTCCGCCGGTGTGGGCCGCTTTATCCCGTCCCCCAGCGCAGGAAGCACGTGGCGGGCATAGCTCACCAACCGCCGGAACTCCGCCTCGTCGGAGGACAGCGCGCGGTCCGAGCCTTCGGTATTGCCCTCGCACCAGTAGTGGCGCTCAATCATATCCGCGCCAAGGGCCACGGCCGCGCGCGAGCACCCAATGCCCACGGTATGGTCCGAAAACCCCGTAGGCAGACCAAAGGCGGCCTTCATGGCGACCATGGCGCGCAGGTTTTGTTCCTCGGGCCGGGCGGGGTAGTTGGAGACGCAGTGGAAGAGCAGCAGCTTGTCGTTGCCGCGCGCCAGTATGGCCTCCACGGACTCGCGCACCTCCTGCAGGGTGCACATGCCGGTGGAGAGGAAGATGGGCTTGCCCGTGTCCGCCACAATTTCCAGCAGCGGAATGTGCGTGGCGAGGTCGGAGCCTATTTTGTAGGCGGGCATGTCCAGCTTTTCCATGAGTTCCAAGTCGCGGATATGGCTGGGCGCGGAAAACACCGTCACTCCCCGCGTGCGGCAATGCTCCACAAGGTGGCGCTGCACGGACGGGGGCGTGCAGTTTTCGGCAAACACCTCATACTGCGAGCGCTGGCCCACGCTGCCCATGTCAAAGCGGTTGTCACGCGTGGTGATGGTCTCCGGGTCAAGGGTCTGGAACTTCACGGCGTTTGCTCCGGCGCGCACGGCGGAATCCACAATGCGCTCGGCCTCGGCCTCGCCCGCGAAGTTTCCGGCCACCTCGGCCATGAAATAGACCTCCCTGCCGGTTCCGATGGTGAATCCGTCGAGTTCAACTGTCCGAGACATGGCAACACTCCTGAAGGTTCGCCGGTAGCGGGGCTACACGGTATCCATAAAGGTCTTTTCCACCCGAGAGAACAGGGCCAGCCCGCAGACCAGCACCAGCGCCGACGCTCCGGCCGAATAGGCCAGCCGCGCCCACGTAAACGCCCCCTGCCCCAAGAAGACGTAGCGGAAGGCCTCCACCACCTCGGTCATGGGATTGGCGAGCACCAGCAGGCGGTAGTCCTCCGGCACCGAGGATAGCGGATAGATAATCGGCGTCAGATACATGAGCAGCTGCACCCCAAAGCCGATGAGGAAGCGTAAATCGCGGTAGCGCGTGGTCAGGGACGACACGAGGATGCCCCCGCCAAGCCCCAGCGCGGCCATAATCGCCACCAAAAAGGGCACCACGGCCACGGCGGCGCCCGGACGGGCACTGACCTCACCGGACGCATAAAACGCGTGCAGGACCAAAAAGAAGGCGAATTGCAGGGCAAAGGTGAACAGGTTGGACAGCACCACGGACACCGGCACGGCAAGGCGCGGAAAGTACACCTTGCCAAATATGGCCGCATTGGCCACGAAGGTGTCCGAGGTTTTGGTCAGGCACGCGGCGAAGTAGCGCCAGCACACCACCCCGGCAAAGTAGAACAGCGGTCCGGGCACGCCGTCCGTGGACAGCCCGGCCATCTTGCCAAAGACCACGGTGAAGACAACGGTCATGAGCAGCGGCTGGAGCACAAACCACACCGGCCCAAGGATGGTCTGCTTGTAGCGCGAGACGAAATCCCGCCGCACCAGCAGCAACACGAGGTCGCGGTACTCCCACAGGGCGCCAAGGCCGATGTCCAGCCAGCCGCGCCGGGGGGTGATGATGGTGGTCCACGGCATATCGTCCTCGCGGCGGGTCATGCGCCCTCCTCCACTGCCGCACGGCGGCGCGTCCACGCCACACGGGGGCGGATGTAGCCCTTGCGCGACACGCTGGACACGTTCCGCGGGTTGAATCCGGCAAACACCACGTCAAAGCGCAGCGCGCGCTGCAACGCCACATGGTGCCGCCCCGGAGCCTGAACGGTCACGTTCACCCAAAACCGCTGCTCGCCAAACAGTTCCGCCGGAAAGCGCGCCACGGATTCCCACCGCCCCGGCGCAAGGGAAAAATCCTCCTCCGGGGCCAGGCCGTCGGCGCTGTCCGCCGTGACGATGGGGTCGCCCTCGTCGTTGGTCAGCATCACCACAATGCGAAACTCCGCCGCCGGCGACAGCACGTCGTAGACCACGCGCAGGCAGACTTCCTCGTCGGAATGAAAGCGCGTCCGCGGCGCGCCGCCGGCGTCCTCAAGGCGTAGCCGCACAGGGCGCACAACCTCCTCGCCGTCCGGGGCGTAGGGCACGGCGCGCTGGGTGAGTTCCTGCGCTCCCACCTCGGCCCTTACGTCGCCGCGCACGCCAAGGTAGTGGTCCACAGCGCTGGCGGTGTCGCCATCAAAGGCCACGCGCCCGTCCTCCAGCACGATGGTGCGCGAGCACAGGCTCCGTACGGCGGCCATATTATGGCTCACAAAGAGCACAGTGCGCCCCTGCCCCGCCACATCGCCCATCTTGCCAAGGCAGCGCTTTTGAAAGGCCGCGTCGCCCACGGCCAGCACCTCGTCCACCAGCATGATGTCCGACTCCAAATGCGCGGCCACGGCAAAAGCAAGGCGCACATACATGCCCGAGGAATACCGCTTCACCGGCGTATCCACAAAGCGCCCCACGCCGGAGAACTCCACAATCTCCGAAAACTTGGCCGCAATCTCCGCGCGGCGCATTCCAAGGATAGCCCCGTTGAGGAAAATATTCTCGCGCCCCGTCAGCTCGGGATGAAAGCCCGTGCCCACCTCCAGCATGCTGGCCACACGGCCACGCAGCTTCACGTGCCCCTGCGTTGGCAGGGTCACGCGGGTGAGTATTTTGAGCAGGGTGGACTTGCCCGCGCCGTTGCGCCCCACAATGCCCAGCACCTCGCCCTTCCCCACATCAAGGTCCACCCCGCGCAGGGCCCAGATGTGCCCGCTTCGCGGCGCGGCGCGCTCCAGCCCGCTTTCGTGCACCACCGCGGCGGGGTCGTCGCGCCCGGTGCGGCGCGCCCACCACGACTGGATGTCCCGAAACAGCCAGCCCGTATTCACCACCCCAAGGCGGTACCGCTTGGCAAGCCCCTCAACGCGCACGGCAACTTGGCTCATGACGCGCCCCCAGCAGCGGGGCCAAGGCCAATGGCCTCGCAGCCCGCATCCGGGAAATACGCGCCAAGGCGCACCAGCCGCCGCTCCTGCGCCGGGGTCAACGCCCCGCGCCCGCGCCCGGCGCGGCCTACGTTGAAGTTGCGCGGCGATGCGGCGGCCTGCACAGCGCGGCGGACGTCGCTGGCGTCAAACCCAAGGGCCAGCGCCCCGCCAAGGCGCGTCAGCGCCGCCGCCGGGTCCGCCGTCACCTCACCGTAGCCGCACCACGCGGCGTCCAGCCCGCCCGCGCAGGCCCGCTGCCACGTAGCGTAAAAGCGCACCAACCACGGCGCGGCATAGTCCACCAGCAGGTCCATCTGCCGCTCCTCGTCCCACGCGGCAAACTCCGGCCCGCATGGGGCGATAAACAGCGCCGATGTGCGGTGGCGCCACGCCTCCCCGTCAAGCTCATGGATGCGCTTAACGAGAACCTCGCGCAGGCTGACCAGCACGTCGCGGACATCGCGGTGCAGGATGACCGGCCGCAGCCCGCACTGGCGCACAAGGCGCAGGTTCCCTGCCGTCGGCAAAAAATGGTGCTGGGCCACAAAGCCCTGCGGCCATGCGTCAAGGATGGGGGCAAGGGACAGATTCTGTTCCGTGTCCGCATAGTCCGTCACCAATGGCCGCTGGGGGCAGCGCAAGGCGTGGGCAAGAAGCGTGGTCACAAACGACGAGGCACTGCGCGGCATGGCGCACACCACCACACGGGGAGAGCCGCCAAACAGCCCGCTCATGGCCCGCCGCCCCAGCGCAAGGGCCGGTGTCGCCCGCGCGCCGGCCACCCGCGCCGCACCGCGCCTCAGCCGCTGCCGGATATTCACGCGCCCTCCACCGGTTTTTGCGCCACAAAGGCGTAGTTGGTGGGCCAGCCCAGATGCTCGTCCGGGTTCTGGCGGATGCCCTGAAAATAGCGCACATCCACAAGGCGCAGGCCGCAGTCCGCCAGCATGGCGCGCATCTCGTCGGCGCGCACGGCGCGGGCAAAGCGCGTGTCGCGCCCAAACCACCAGCGGGCAAAGGTGCCTACGAGGCCTTGCAGGCCGTAGCGCATCTTCTGCACGCTACGGTGGCGCAGGCCGTCAAGGCAGTACATGACGAACCACCCAAGGCCGTTCACCGTCACGCACACCAGCCCGCCAGGCCGCAGCACCCGCGCCATTTCGGCAAGGGCCTTGTCCTGCCGCGTAAACATCAGCACCCCGGCGCACAGCACGCGGTCAAAGCTGGCATCGGCAAAGGCGAGGCGCTCGGCCACGCCGTCCTGCACGGTGATGCGCTGGGCGCGGCCTGGATGCTGGGCAATGGTCTGCACGCTGGTCTCGCGGAAGACGCGGTTTGGTTCAATGCCCACCACCTCGGCGGCGTCCTGCGCAAAGGCAAGGAGCCACTGCCCGTCGCCGGAGCCGACCTCCAGCACCCGCGCGCCCGGGCTGGTCAGGCCGAGGCGTTCCAGCCGCTCGCGCCAATAGCCAATGCCCTTGGCAAAAATCGTCTCACGCCCGGCGGCCCATGAGGTGTCGCGCTCCGTCCGCTCACCGCGCGGCCACACAAGGCCCACGCCCTTGGCCAGTGTCCACGCCGCCGCCTCTATGCCCGCCACGGCCAGCATGTACGGCGCCCCGCGCCCGCGCAGCAGCCCATGCCGCACCCGCGCCCGAAGCGCCCGCCCCATGCGTCCAAGGTATCCGGGCCGCCGCGGGGGAACCTCGCCGTAGCGTCCGTCCCAGCCCCGCCACCACTGGTAGGCATTGAGCGGATGCACCACCATGTGCACCACCTCGCCGCGCTGCGCGCGGCGAAGCCGCCGCAGCGGCAGCCCCGGCCACACGGTCCAGCCGCCGCCTCCGGGACCAAGGTAGTCGATGAGCCACACATCACAGGGCGGCACCGGGCCATCCATGGTTTCGCGCACGTAGCCGCCACAGCCACCGTCGTGGTAGTCCACACCAAGGTCCTGCGGGGGCACGGCGTCGTACAGGTCGCGGCTGGCGCGGCCCATGCCGTCTATGCCCGGATGCCCATGCCCCACCACGCCGCGAACGCGCTGCCCCGCAATGCGGGCCATGCCCTGAATATCCTCCCGCAACCGGGCAAGGCCGTCGCCGCCCCCCTGCACCTGCGTGTACAGGTGGTCGGAGTGCACGCCCACCTCCATGCCCGCACCGGCCACCGCCGCGGGCACGCCGCTGTCCCACACGTCATAGTGCCGGGCCGTCTCCGTCAAAAAGTAGAAGCTTGCGTCAAGCTCCAGTCCGCGCAGGTGCCGGGCAAGGGGCGCGGCAAACTGGAGCCCGCCCGGGTCCACATCCACCCGCAGGACCACATTCACCACGTCCGGGTCCGCGCGTCCGCCGCCGTCCACCACAAAGTCCGCCACCGCGTGCACGCGGTAACGCGGCAACGCAAGCTCGGCAAAGACGCGCTCATACGCCGAAGCAAGGGGCGCCGGGGCATCGGTTGCCGGGGCGTCCAGCGCGCCGGGGGCGGTGTGGAGCGTGGCATGGGGCGCGGCGTCAGGCATGATCATCCTCCGAAAGGGTTTGCAGCACGCGCCCCAGCACTGGCCCACGCACGCACAGGGCCGAAAGCCCCCCAGCGTCCACCACGGCGCGGATGCGCTGACGCACGGCGCGGCGCGACAGCCCAATGCCCGCCACGGGCGCGGCCTGCGGCGCGCAATACCACTGCGGCGGCAGCTCCCCGCGCGCCACGCGCAGCAGACGCTCCGCCACCACCTGCGGGCGGCGGTGCCGGTCCACAAACTCCCGCGCCGCGTGGGCCGTGCGGCGGCGCTCCTCCGCGTCCGTCAGCAGAACGCGCAGGCGCTCCTTTACCGCGCGGGGCGGGACGACATTGTCCAGCGCAAACGCGGCGTGCGCGGTCCAGCGCCGTATCCACTCGGCCACACTGCCGCCCACCACGCAAGGGACGCCATAGCGCGCGGCTTCCGTGGCAAAGCCCGGCATGGGTGTGTCGGACCGCAACTGGTCCACAGCCACGTCCGCCCCGGCAAGGGCGGCAAGAACCTCGGCGTGGGGGACGCCGGACAGTTCGCGGTAGTCCACGCTCACGCCCTCCGCCGCAAGCTCTTTCACCATACGCGCAATCTCCGCCGAGCCTTTGACCGCCATGGAGGACGGGCAGTGCACCAGCACAGGCGCGCCCCCCGCACTCCTACGCGGCGGCGCGGCGGTCTGCGCCGGGGCGGGAATCCCCACGCGGAAAACGTTCACAACAGGCCGGGAAAAGAAGTGGGCAAAGGCCGGATTGCAGATGACGGCGTCCGCGCCGCGCTCCATAGCGCGGCAGGCGCGGGCCATGCGCCGCGTGTGGCGGATGATGTCCTGCGCCGAATCCGCCGGGTGAACGGCGTCCAGATACGGCGGACGCACATCGCCGCCGTGGCACATGCACACCACCCGGCGGCCAAACAGGCGCAGCACCCGCCAATCCGCAAAGCTCCGCACCACGCAAAACGAGGACCGGAAGGAAAAGATAAACACATCATGCGTGGCCGCCGCCCACGCGAAACAGACCACACCCAGCGCGCGCACCAGCGCCTCCACCAGCCACCGCCACACCACGGGCGAACCCTCGCCCTTCAGCCGCGCCAGCGCGCCAAAGCACCGGGTGAAGAAATGCCGCTCACCGGGGTAGCCATAGCGCTCCGGGTACATCTCCACCACCGTGGCGCGGACGCCGCAGGCGGCCATGCCCCCGGCAACACCGGAGGCAAACCCCGCAATGTTCGCCAGCCCAAGAAAAACCCGTGGCCGCTCACGTCCCACACGCGCCATTACCAACTCCGCTCCGATGCGCTGCGAAGCGCCACGCAGGTTGCCGCATCCACCGTTGGCGCGCCGTCCACGACCAGCGCGCCGTTCTCACGCCGCACCACCCCGCCCAAAAGCGGCGCGCTCACGCGGGCAAAGCCGCTGCACTCCAGCGCGCCCGTAAAGGCCTGCGGCGCGGCGGTGCGCACCAAGGCCTCGCCAAGGTTGCTGATGTCCGTTCCCACGCCGTTGCCAAGGGTCACGCACAGCCCCAGCGCGCGGGCATGCCGCGCCAAATCCGCGCACGCGGACAGCCCCGGATGCTTGCACAGCTTGAGCTTGACCCCGCACGCGCCAACGCGCGCCGCCCGGTCCACATGCTCCGCGCGGTATATCGGCTCATCCAGTAGCAGCGGGAGCCGGGTGGACGCGCACAGTGCGGCCATGCCGTCCCAATCGTCGCGGTGCAGGGGCTGCTCCACCCAGCGCAGTTCCGGCCCGACGCCGGCAGTCTCCAGCGCGTGGCAAAACTCCCGCGCCGCTTCCGGCGAGTAGCCCTGATTCGCATCAAAGCGCACCTGCGCCCCACAATCCCGCGCGCGCTCCAGAACCAGCAGGGCCGCAACAATGTCGCTTTCCACATCGCGGCCGATCTTCATCTTGAATTCCGTGGCCCCGGCTGCGCATGCATCCTCCATCACGCAGAGCAGGCCCTCCTCGCCATCCGCGTCCACAGGATGCACCAGCGGAACGCCAAACCCGCCCTGCGCGTGCTCCAGCCATTTCGGCAGCTCCAGCGCGGCGCCCATGGCCGACGCGGCAAAGGGGTTCTCCCGCGCGTCCATGGTGGCCCGTGCCAAGGCTCTGTCGAAGGACAGGCCGACCACAGCGCGGCACAGGGCCTGCGCGCCCGCCGCCACCTCGTCCACGCCATGCGCGCCGTAGCCCGGCAGGGGCACAGCCTCGCCAACGCCGCAGGAGCCGTCCGCCATCTGCACAAACCCCCACACCACAGCAAATTCCTCAAGTGTGGCAAAGGACAACTGATACGGCCCCACAAGAGGCCGTCGCACCACACCGCCGCAGGCAAAGTCCACAACAGCCGTCATAACGGGTACCCCCCGGCCAGACGCCTGCGCGCCAGACTGCGCAGGCGCACGCGGCGGCTGTCCATGGCCTCGCGTCGGGCGGCCATAACGCGGGCCTCGTGCTCCGGGGCGTCACGCAGGACGTAGCCCACGGGATTATAGCTCACCACGCCGTCCAGATACCGCGCCGCCGCCAGCCGGGCCGCAGCCACAAGCCGCCCCTGATGCACCAAGTGCCCAAAGGCCACGCCAAGGCGCTCCATATCGCTCACACGCCCGTCCACAAGCTCCGCCCGCAAGGGCCGCGACACCACAGTATGCTGGCGGATAAGCGAGGTAATCACCCGCGCGTGCAGGTTCTCGTCCCCGCCCGCCTCCACAAGGGTCAGCGGCGCAAACAGCGTGTCAGACAGGGCATAGTCCCCGCGCCGCAGGTAGCGCATGCGCTCCATGAACACCTGATACGCGGAGCGCACCAGCCCGTAATCCACCACGGACACCGTCACCGGAACAATGATGTCCTGATCCAGCAAACGCGGGTGCAGCTCGGTAAAGTCATCCTGCCCGCGAAGCAGGCAGCGGTAGTCCTCATCCGCGCCAACACTGGCGGGGCACATGTCGCAGGCGCGGCAGCGCTGGATATCCATGCGGGTGATGTCCATCACCTCGGCGTCCACCTCATCAGCAAACATCTCTGCCAACTCCGACGCCGCGGCCACACCCTCGCGCCGGGCATCCTGCAGCACCACAAAGGCCACGCGGACCTTGTCGTCCAACCGCCCGCCAACCTCGTGCCCAAGGAGCAGACGCGCCAGCCTGCGCCCCGTGCCCAGAGCCGTGGCAAGGCCCTGCTCGTCCTGCGGTGCGGTGCCAAAGGTTCCGGCGTGCACGGTACCGCCGTATTGCGATGTGGTTTCGGAGTCGTTCCCGACGGCCAGCATGCCAAGGCTGACCATGTCCAGCACCTGATAAATAAGCGCCGTCTCCTGCCCGCCATTGCGCTTTGCCCCCACGGCAACTCCGCCGTACAGGGTGTTGGTCATGGCCTCGCGCAGGTAGCTGTCCGCCCGCAGCATGCCCACAAGCTCCTGCACAAGGCTGGAGCGGTCGCCAAAATACACCGGGCCGGACAGGAGCACCGCATCGGCGGAAAGCAGGTCCGCGCGCAGGTCATCCGCGTCGGCAACGGTGCGGTCCGGCAAAAAATGCCATGACAGAGAACGCCACCCAACGTCCGCGCCAAGGTCCTGCGCCGCCCACAGGGCCGCGACAAGGGCTGCATCGGAATTACTCAGCCCGCGCGAGCCGTCGCCGCGCCGCGCCGCGTCCGTCAGCCACGCGGCAAGGGCGTCCCGGCTTGGCACGTCCTCCAACCGGGCCAGAAGCGCGCTGGCATCCTCCGGGCGCACTGCAGATCGTAAACTGCCCGCCAGACCAAGTACTTTCATGGAAACTCCTCAGGCAAAGGGGTCCACGAGGGCTTCATCACTCACCACCCGCGGCGCGTAGGCGCAGGTCACCGTCAGCATGGCGTATCCATTCGTGCGCGGCGGCACGTCTCCGCCCGCCAGCACGTCGAACAGATGCCGGAAAAAGTTCTCCCCCGCAGGGATGCCCACAAGGGCCGATGAATTGGAAAACCGGGGGTTGATTTCCGTCACCGCGTAGCCGCCGCTGTCGTCGGTCCACACCTGAAAGTTGCCGGGGCCGTCATAGCTCAGGGCGGCAACAAGGCGCTGCGTCATGAACGCCACCTCCGGCGGACAGGGCACAGTGGTCCCCCGCGTAATGCCGCCCCCCGCGCCCCAGCCGTGGCGGTGCAGCACCACCACCCGCCGCACACTGCCGCGGATGGCAAAGAAATCCACATTCAGCTCCCGCCGCCCCTCCAAATGCTCCTGCACCAGATACCGCGGCGCCCTGTCACCAAGGCGTTCCAGCCACGTGGCAAGCTCCTCCGGGGTCTCAAGGCGCTGGAAGAAATAGTCCGGCGAATTCTTCATGCCCGCATGCCCCGGCTTCAGGCACACGGGAAAGGGCACACGCTCCGGGGCCGCCGCCGCATCCGGCAAGGGCGCGGTCCACGGCAGGGGGATGTCCAACTCGCGCAGAAAGGAATGCGTGCGCCACTTGTCCATGCACAGGGTCACCGTATCCTGAGGCGCGCACACCACGCTGGCGCCAAGCGCCCCAAAGCGCTCGCGCTGGGCGGCAAAGCGCTCCAAATCAAGGTCCGCCAGCGGCAGGATATGCGTTATACCTTCCCTGCGGCAGATGGATTCCACGGCGTCCAGATAGGTCGGCGCGCCGGAGGGCGGCACCCGGTAGCATACGTCCGCCGCAATGACGCCCGGTGCGGTGTAGTCGATTTCCGTCGTCACCAGCCGCGTCACCTGCGGGCATTGCCGGATGGCATCCAGCAGGATATTGCGGCGTCCAGCCGTTGGGACAAGCACTCGCATTCAGGTCCTCCGTCCGCGCGTGTCCGGCGCGGTCGTCAATTGGTTATCCGGCCTTGTATGACGCGGGTTCCAGCATGGCGTCCCGGCACAGGACGGCGTACTGCTCCGCGTTTGTTGTCCATGAAAAATCCTGCTCCACACGCCTCCGCCCCGCCGCGCCATAGCGCCGCCGCAGAGCCGCATCGTCCAAGAGCCGCCTCAGGCCCGCGCGCAGGGCGTCCACATCGCCCAACGGGTACAGGATGCCCGTCTCCCCGTGCGTGACCAGCTCGTCCGTACCGCACACCTGCGTTGCCACCACGGGCAGGCCGCTGGCCATGGCCTCCAGCACCGTATTGGGCAGCCCCTCCCCCTGCGAGGGGAAAGCAAAAACATCCGCCGCCGCGTAGACCTCCGGCAGGCGCGCCCGGTCCACCCAGCCCAGAAACGTCACCCGGTCCGCGCAGCCGCACGCCGCCACCTGCGCCTCAAGGTCCGCCCGGCGCGGGCCGTCTCCGGCAAGGGTCAGGGTCCACGGGCCATCCAGCCCCGCCACAGCCGCCACAAGGTCCTTCACCTGCTTCTTGTCGCTCAGGCGGCCTGAAAACAGAATGCGGTGCCCCTCATGCCCTACGCCGCCAGTCGCCCCATCACGCCCCGCCTCCGGCGGCGCAAAGGCCGCGCAGTCCACGCCGTTGGGGATGACATGGACAGCAAGCTCCGGCGCGGAGCGCCGCGCCATGTCCGCCAGCCCCCGGCTCGGGGCCGTCACAGCGAAGGCCCCGCGCCACAGGCGCACCAAAAACGGACGCAGGACCCTGTGCGGGCGCTCCAGCCGCTTGGGCGGGTGCCCCGGCACGTCACCGCCGCGAAGGGAAATGATATACGGCACGCCGCCAATCCGGCGCAGGGTTGCCGCCACCGGACCGGACGGAAAGCCAAAGAACGCGATGACCACATCCGGGCGCGCACGCTGGGTCAGCATGCGCAGGCTGGCGCTGAGGGCAAAGGTTGCCATCTCAAAGGGGGTGGAGCGGTCCTTGCGGCGGCGCAGGCAAGCCACGCGCAGCACATCGTACCCGTCGCGCCGCTCCCGGCGCGGCAAGCCGCCGTAGGCCGCCGTCAGCACCGTGATGCTATGCCCCATACGCGCCAGCTCCCGCGCAAGGTGCGCCGTCGCGTTGCCCGCGCCAGCGCCAAGGGGCGGCAGTTCATAATTCACCAGCCACAGCTTCACGAAGCGCTCTCCTGCGCCGCGCCGGGCTGGAGCGCCTGAAGCCGCGCCGCAGAGTACGCATCCTGCGGGTTAAGGTGCAGGGCGATGCGGTACAGGCTGACGCTGCGGCCAATGTCGCCGCGCTCCAGCACCACCGTGGCCAGCGCCGCCGCCACCGCGCCCTCATCCGGCATGGATTGGCGCAGTCCGCCCAGCAGGTGCTCCGCCTCACGCGCGCGCCCGCCCTCCAGCATCCGCTCCACACGGCACAGGCACGAACACAGCGCATGCCATGAGTCTAAAGGCATATCCTCCCGCAGCGCCGGGCGCGGCAAGGCGCCCGCCGGCTGCGTCATGTGCTCCCAGTCCGTCCCGGACAGCACCTCGCGCACCTCGTCAAAATTGCTGATCATCTCGCCAAGGCCCCGGCCGGAGCTTCGCAGCGTGGTGCGCAGGTCCGTCTGCGGCGCTACGCCCAAAAACTCCTCCAGCCCCCGCAGCACCTGCGCGTTACACCCACCGGGGTCCTCCCGGTCCTTGGCGCAGGCCTCAAGGTGCACCTCGTGCGAGGCAAACCGCGAGCGCAGGGCCTTGCGGTTTTGCTCTATCTCCGCCACGCGCCGCGCAATGCCCGCCGCCAGCCGATCCGCCTCAATATGCACTTGCGGTGGGTCCATCGGGCCCGTTCCATGCGCGCGCCCGCCGCCGGACACCCGCAAATGATTGCGTACCGACGAGACAATGCTCTCCAGCACATTCAGGCGAATCAGGTGCACCATGCGCACGCCGCGTTCCTGCAAAATTTCCATCAGCCCCGGCACCAACGGAATTTGGTCGTACTTCAGGGCAAAGCCCTTGGCGCGCTCGTCCTCTGCCGAGGCAAACAGCCCGTCCAGATACGTCCGCACCACGGTCATGCACTGCGGCGGCGCAAGGTGTTTCGGGTCGCTCTGCACCCAGCCCGCCCAGTACGCATAAAAATTCTCCGGCGTCCGCATCCCCTGCCCCAAGAACACCTCCGGAGCCACCGTCACATCCGGATGCGCCGACAACACGGAACCAAGGTACGCGCTCCCCGAGCGCTGGGTGGACACAATGGCAAACGGACACTCAACACAAGCTGTCATCGCGCGGCTCCCTCTTTCGCGTCCCGCCGCACACGGCGGCTCACATATTCCCACATCACCCACACAACGCCATACTGCGCCGCCAAGGACGCCACACGCGGGGCCGGGTGCTGTATCCCCTGATGCACCCGCTCAAACGCCTCCAGCCACCACCAGCCTGCTCCCGTCATCCACACAAAGTGGAGCAGGTCCGGAACAATCCCAAACACCGCGCCCGTCAGCACCAGCAGCCGCATCCGCCCCGTGCACTCCTGACACGCGCCCCACACCAACGTGCACATCAGCATGCCGTCCACCAAAACCAACGCGCCCTGCTCCGGAGTCAAAAACCACGGCTCCCAACTCGGCGCGATGTCCACCACCAAATGCGCCGCAACCGCCAGCACCGCACCCAGCACAAAGCGGCGCGTCCCCACAGCCAGTGCAACGCCTATCAGCGCATGGGGCGTCGCCATCATGACAGCGCCCCGCCATCACACGTGCAAAACACCCGCACAATTATCACCTTCATACCCACCCCCCACAGCACAAAGCCCCGCCACACAGGGTCAATGCATTGACCTCACCCCTCTGCACGCCGCACAGCGCCCATGGTAGAGACTCACTATAACTGTACACAAAAACACACGTTTTCCACAACGCCCATTTTCACTTTCGCCCTCAAACAGGCACAGAGACTAACAGTGCATACCATTGCATGCGCAATGTTGCACGGGGCGTGCCGTGGGGCAGAGAAGGAAAAAGCGAGGGCAAGGAGAGGAAGAGGGCCTCCGGCGGGTTAAGGGAATGATTCCCTTAACAATCCCCAGGATTTTTCGGGCGGAAGCCGCCCGAAAAATAAGGGTGGGTGGGCGGGTTCTTCTGTCTTCTTTCCATGGGAACGCCCGAACAGGGATTCTCACCGCCCTTCGCTCAGCGCCAACGCCCCCCAAAAAATCTCTCCCCATAAACACGGACGAGAGCCGTCAGGGGTGACG
Organism: Desulfobaculum sp. SPO524; assembly: GCF_044987625.1. Lineage (NCBI taxonomy): Bacteria > Pseudomonadati > Thermodesulfobacteriota > Desulfovibrionia > Desulfovibrionales > Desulfovibrionaceae > Desulfobaculum > Desulfobaculum sp. SPO524. The sequence goes on from NZ_JBJDSB010000006.1 coordinate 124,628, forward strand.
ACCGCCCCATCCAAAAGCAACCGGTCTGTGCGCACTCGGGATTTTTAAGGGCCGATGGCCCTTAAACCGCCGGAGGCAATTCTTCCTCACCGCACCTTCCCCCACTCCCGCCGCCACAACACGTCGCTTCCCCACGGGCACAGCCCGCTGCCACAGCAGTACCCCTGCCACACGCACAAAAAAAACGCGCAGAGGTTTTTCCTCTGCGCGTTAGGTCTTGCGATTGTCTCCTGCCGCACCAGCGGCGGCGGACAGACGGTCAGACGGCCCCTCACCCTCAGTCTGGGCGCGGGCGGCTGGCTGGGCGATAGACGCAAAAAAGGCTTACGTGAAACACGTAAGCCTTATTTTGTCCTTGGCGTCCCCAAGGGGATTTGAACCCCTGTTATCGGCGTGAGAGGCCGACGTCCTAGGCCAGCTAGACGATGGGGACGTGGTGGGCCGTACTGGGCTCGAACCAGTGACTCTCTGCTTAAAAGGCAGATACTCTACCGACTGAGTTAACGGCCCGCTGAGGGAGCAGTTTGTATGCCCTCAGGCCTTCCCTGTCAAGCACATTTTTCGCACTTTTTCATTTTGGCCGAAACCAGCATGACATGCGCAAAAAGGCTGGGCGGGAAGAAATGTATTTTACGCTTTCGGGCGGATGACTTCAAGGCCGCCCATGTAGGGGCGCAGGGCTTCGGGGATGACCACGGAGCCGTCGGCCTGCTGGTAGTTCTCCAGCACGGCGACGAGGGTACGCCCCACGGCGAGTCCGGAGCCGTTGAGGGTATGCACGTACTCGCTCTTTTTCTCGCCTTTGCGGCGGAAGCGCATGTTCATACGGCGCGCCTGAAAGTCCTCGCAGTTGGAGCAGGAGGAAATTTCGCGGTACTTGTCCTGCCCGGGCAGCCACACTTCCAGATCGTAGGTCTTGGTGGCGGAGAAGCCGATATCGCCGGTGCACAGGGCCACCACGCGATAGTGCAGGTTGAGCTTGCGCAGGATGGTCTCGGCGTGCATGCGCATTTCCTCAAGGGCGTCGTAGGAGTCCTCGGGCTTTTCGATGCGCACCATTTCGACCTTGTGGAACTGGTGCTGACGGATGAGGCCCTTGGTGTCCTTGCCGTAGGACCCGGCTTCGCTGCGGAAGCAGGGGGTGAAGGCGGTGAAGCGCTGGGGCACGTCGTCTTCGGTGAGCAGTTCACCGGCGTAGAGGTTGGTCAGCGGCACTTCGGCGGTGGGAATCATGAAGTAGTCCCAGCCTTCAAGCTTGAAGAGATCCTCTTCGAACTTGGGCAGCTGGCCGGTGCCGGTCATGGTCTCGCGGTTGACCATGTAGGGGGTGATGCATTCCTCGTAGCCGTGCTCGTCGGTCTGCACGTCCAGCATAAACTGGGCGATGGCGCGCTCAAGACGTGCGGCCCAGCCGCGGTAAACGGCAAAACGGCTGCCGGTGAGGCGTGCGGCGCGGTCGAAATCAAGGCCGCCAAGCTCAACGCCGAGTTCCCAGTGCTCTTTGGGGGCGAAGTCCAGCTGGGGTTTCTCGCCCCAGATGGCAACCTGCGGGTTGTCGTCTTCGCCTGCGCCTTCGGGGGTGGACTCGTGGGGGATGTTGGGCACGGCCATGAGCCATGCGTGCACGTCGTCATCCACGCCCTTGAGTTCGCCGTCCAGTTCCTTGATGCGGTCGTTGACCTCGCCCATGCGGGCGACCAAGTCGTCGGCGTCTTCGCCGTTTCGCTTGCGCTGGCCGACTTCCTTGGAGGTGGCGTTGCGCTCGGCCTTGAGGCGTTCCACCTCGGCCAGCAGTTCACGGCGGCGTTCGTCAAGGGCGAGGAATGCGTCCACGTCCACCTTGGCCCTGCGCTTGTCGAGGGCGTCCTTCACCACATCCAGATTCTTTCGGATGAACTTGATATCGAGCATATGTGCCTCCGGCACCGGGGAAAGGGGAGCCTCCGTCGTGCGGACTGGGGCTTTCCTTTCCCCGGAACCCTTCCGTTTCGCGGTAGAAAATTCGTGTGTCATTGAGGGCGCGTCCACAGCGCCCGGTCAAGCCGCAACATATACCGATTCCGCGCGCGTCCTGCAAGCCACGCGGCGCGCGGGGGATGCGCGGACAAAAAAGGGGCGCCCCGCTTGTCGTGCGGAGCGCCCCAAACCTCTCTACGATAGGTCCGGCATTAGCGGCAGATGGTCTGCTCGCGGCCGGGGCCGACGGAAATGATGGACACCGGGGTGCCAAGCACTTCCTCAACGCGGCGAACGTAGTTCTGCGCGTTTTCGGGCAGGTCGTCCCACGTGCGGGCGGAGCTGATGTCCTCGGTCCAGCCGGGGAGCTCTTCGTACACGGGGGTGACGTCGGCGAGGCCGTTCTCTTCCTGCGGGGGATAGAGAATCTGCTCGCCCTTGTAGGTGTAAGCGGTGCAGAGCTTAATGGTCTGCAGGCCGCCCAGCACGTCCAGCTTGGTCATGGCGATGCCGGTGGGGCCATTGAGGCGCACGGACTCGCGCAGGACCACAAGGTCCAGCCAGCCACAGCGGCGGGTACGGCCGGTGGTGGCACCAAACTCAGCGCCGGTCTGCTGCAGATGCGTGCCGTCGGCGTCGTCCAGCTCGGTGGGGAAGGGTCCTGCACCAACGCGGGTGGTGTAGGCCTTGACCACGGCCTGGATGCGGTCCAGACGGTTGGGTGCACAACCGCTGCCTGCGGCGGCGTTGCCGGAAACGGTGTTGGACGAGGTGACGAAGGGATAGGTCCCGTGGTCGATGTCCAGATGCGTTCCCTGCGCGCCTTCAAACAGCACGCCCTTTCCGGCGTCCATGGCCTCGCCGATGCGGCCGGCCACGTCGCCAACGTAGGCCTGCATTCGCTCGGCCACGGGCTTCATCTCATTGAACACGTCCTCGACCTTGAGCGGCTCCATGCCGTACAGGGCCGTGAACAGGGCGTTCTTCTCCACAAGGGCGCGCTCGATCTTGGCCTTAAAGAGCTTCATGTCGGCAAAGTCGCTGGCGCGAATGCCGATGCGGGCCATCTTGTCCTCGTAGCAAGGACCGATGCCACGACCGGTGGTGCCGATCTTGTGCTCGTCGCTCTTTTGCGTTTCACGCGCTCCGTCGAGGAGTTTATGATAAGGCATGATGACCTGGGTCTTTTTGCTGACAAGCAAACGACCCGGGGCAACGTTGATGCCCTTGGCTGCGAGTTTGTCGACTTCCTCAAGGAACACAACGGGGTCGAGGACCACGCCGTTACCAATGAGACAAGCCTTTTCCTGGTGGAGGATGCCGGAGGGGATGAGATGGAGAATGTGCTGCTCTCCATCAACCACAAGGGTGTGTCCGGCGTTGTTTCCGCCCTGAAAACGCACAATTACGTCTGCGTCTTCTGTAAGCAGGTCGACGATTTTTCCCTTCCCCTCGTCTCCCCACTGGGCGCCCATTACAACAACATTTGACATTTCTCTCTCCTTCTGTAAGAAGCGCTGCTTTCCGCGCGCTTTTTTGCCGCGACACACGGCAAAATGCATTCCTACCTAAAAAACGCTGTCGATAAAGTCAATATTACAATCTGATATCCCTTGGTAGGCTTTTTGCTAGTTCATCCGTGAGGATGGAGGCCTATGAAACGACATGCGAAAATATTTGCACGCCCCGGATTGTGGGTGGCTGTGGCCATCACGTCCATCGTGCTCGTCCAGTTGGCGCTGACATTCAGTTGGCGCGGCACTGACGCACCCCCGAAACTCCGGGTTGCCGCCCCGGCCCTTAAATGGGTCGAAGGCGGGCTCTCCCCTTATGGCCCAGGGTTCGAGCAAGAGCTGCTCGACTCCTTCTGCCGCCAAAACGGCATGCAGTGGGTCTGGAAAAAAACCAACTCCTGGGACGACGCGTGGGAGATGGTCCGCAACGGCGAAGCCGACGTGGTGCTGGGGCTTGGCTCCAACCCGCCGGACAGCCTTGACGTGCCCATTGCCGCTGGCCCGGCCTACGCGCAATTTGCCCCCATGCTCATCCGCGCCAAGGGCGCGCCGGACCCTGCCGAAACCTGCGGCTCGGTTCTGGTGGCGTGTGCCCCCGCACTGGTTGCGGCCTCCGCCGCAGCGCATTCCACGCAGGACGGCTGCGCGCCTACGCCTGTTGCCCCGCCGGACACGGCCCTGCAGCCGGTGCTGGACTCGCTGGACAACGGCGGCCCCTCGGCCGCGCTGGTGGACAGCGGACGCTTCCGGCTTTTGCAACCCTTTTACCATACCATACAAAGCACAAAGAAACTGCCCGGTTCCATTGAATACCGGTGGTTCTGGAGCGAGCGCTCGCCCGAGCTGGCCCGCGCCCTTGCGGACTTTTGGACCCGCACCATGGACAACGGCACCTACCGCGCGCTGTATGAAAAATATTTCGGCTTTCTGCCCGAAAAAACGGATTATTACGAACTGTATCACCTTCTGAAGACGCTGCGCAACAAACTGCCGCGCTACGAGGATGAAATCCTTGCGGCAGCGCGGGAGAACGGCATTGACCCGCTTCTTCTTGTGGCAGTGATCTATCAGGAATCGCGTTTTGACCCACACGCCCGCAGCAAGACGGGCGTGCGCGGACTGCTGCAGATTACGCGCACCACGGCCCGGGAACTGGGCGTGAACCGCAACGACCCCTTTGAAAGCATCAAGGGCGGCGCGCGTTACCTCAAGCAGCTGTACCGCGGCTTCGATGACATGGACCTTTCGTTCTTTGACCGCTGGTTCTTCACACTGGCCGCCTACAACCGTGGGCGTGGCCATGTGAGCGACGCCATACGCCTGTCCCACGCTCTTGGCGGAACAGGCTCGTCATGGCGGGAACTCAAGGCTGTGTTCCCCAAGTTGTCATACGAAAAGTATTACAGGAATGCGAAGTATGGATATACGCGAGGATACGAGGTGGTGCACTATGTGGAAAAGATCCGCTACTACTACTACATCCTACACGGACTCGTCGTCCTTTCGCGGCCGGAAGCGCAGCAGCTTGCCGCGTTTACCGCCAGTTCCTCCGTCCTTTAGGAAGGGGTTACTCATGCTTTGCGCCGGGGGGACGGGTTCGTCGCCGGGAGTTGCCCGCTCCTTCCAGTGGTAGTTGAAGAGCTGGTTCTTCCAGCACACGGTCTGGATGAGGCCAAGGATGATGACGGCCTCTTCCCAGCGTTTTGTGGGTTCGTACTGCTGAACGATTTCTGCGTACTTCTCCCAAAGGTTGGCAAGGGAATCCTGATCATAGGCCATAAGCTTCTGGGCCAGCTTCGAAAGCGCCTTCTCCACGTCTATCTCCAAGTCTGCGTTGTCTTCTGATTGTGTGCGCCCCGTGGGGACTTTGGCAAATTGCCCCACGAGCGGCGGTATGGTAACAGCACTTCTTCACCACGTAAATCCGAGGAGACCCGGCCATGAGCGACCTGAAAAAGATGTACCGCACCCTCACGCAGGACCCGTTTCCCAGTGAAATGAGCCTGCGCATCGGCGATCAGGAACTGCGCTTTACCAAGCGCACCTGGACGCTGGACGGCGAGGAAAAAGGCCTGCGGTACGGCGAAAACCCCGACCAGCCCGCAGCCCTGTTCGAACTGACAGGCGGCGGACTGGAACTGGACGGCGTTTCCTTCCGCGCAGCGGGCGAGGGCCTTGTCTCCGCCCTGACCGAGGAACATATGCTCCAGGCTGGCAAGCATCCCGGCAAGATTAATCTGACGGATGTGGATAACGGCATCAATATTTTGCAGTACCTCACTGCCAAGCCCGCCGCCGTCATCCTCAAGCACAACAATCCCAGCGGCGCAGCATGGACCGAAGACGGCATCGCCGCCGCCGTGGAGCGCGCCTTCCACGCGGACCGCATCGCGGCCTTTGGCGGCGCGGTTATCGTCAACCGCCCCATCGACGACGAAACCGCCGAGCTGATCAACTCCTCGTACTTTGAAGTGGTGGCCGCTCCGGCCTTTGAGGGGAGCAGCCTTGCCACCCTCAAAAAACGCAAGAACCTGCGCATCCTGCAGATCCCCGGCCTTGCCGAGCTGGACAAGCTGATCGGCGTGCCCTTCCTTGACCTGAAGAGCCTGTCCGACGGCGGCGTGGTGGCCCAGTTGTCCTTCCGCAACCGCATCCTCAGCGCGGAGGACTTCATCCCCGCCGAAGCGGAAAAGGACGGCAACACCTTCATCGCCCGCCAGCCCGACGCCCGCGAGGCCGACGACCTGCTGTTTGCCTGGGCCGTGGAGGCCGGCGTGACCTCCAACTCCGTCATCTTTGTGAAGGACGGCGTAACCACCGCCATCGGCACCGGCGAACAGGACCGCGTGGGCTGCGTGGAGCTGACCATCCACAAGGCCTACACCAAGTACGCGGACCTGCTGGCCTCTGACGAGGAAGGCTGCTCCCTGTACGAGCTGAAGCTGAAGGCCAAGACCGACGACGACGCCGCGGCCAAGCTGGCGGACATCGAGGCCCGCACCCGCGAGGCCAAAGGCGGCCTTGCCGGTTCCGTGCTGGTTTCCGACGGGTTCTTCCCCTTCCGTGACGGCGTGGACGTGGCCCTTGAGCAGGGCATCACCGCCATTGCCCAGCCCGGCGGCTCCATCCGCGACTGGGAAGTCATCACCGCCGTGAACGAGGCTTCGCCGCAGGTTGCCATGGTCTTTACGGGCCAGCGCTCCTTTAAGCACTAGACTGATACCCGCGGCGGCGGTGCTCCGCCGCCGCGTTCCTCTCACCTTCCGGGCCCTCCGCCCGGAGCGCGACGCTTCCGCCCCACTCCCCGGGCGGGCCGACTGGTACGAATCCGGATCGGGAAAGAAGGCCGCACGGCACCACCGCGCGGCCGTAAAGGCAAAAAGGACTTATGAGCTCACCCATCGTACGACACCCCGCATCCGGGTGCATTGTCGAATTTATGCACGGCAACCGGCCCAATCTGGCCTGGGTTCTGGAAGACCAGTCCGGCCGCTACCGTGTGCTGACCATCACCAGCAGGGAAATGAAGCTCCCCGGCGCTCGCCTGTTGCCGTGGACCGGCCCCGCAGAAAACAGCGGGCTGAACCGCGAGGAAATCATGGAGCGCCTGCGCCACCACCAGGAGCGACGCGACGCCCTTGCCAAAGACATCGACCCCAAGGAAATCTGGGACCTGAGTCAGGGCGAGCTGGACCGCGCCACCACGGAGTGGTTTGCCGGGCTTATCTGGGACGAGCCGGACATTGATCAGGTGGCCGCCATGGGCCACGTGCTGCTGGACTATAAGACCCACTTCAAGTTCAATCCCCCGGACTTTGAAATCTACTCCGCCGAAACCGTGGAAAAGCGCCTTGTGGAGCAGGCGGCCAAGGAAGAACGCGAACGCGTTGTCGCCGCCGGCCAAAGCTTCTTCCATGCGCTGTGGAACGCACGCACCAAGGGCCAAGTGCCGCCCAAGAATCCGGACGAGGAAATGACGGCCAAGCTGCGCGATGTGCTCTACGCCGCCATGGCCGACACCTCCGGCACCACGGAACTGACCATCTGGAACGCCGTGCGCAAGGGCCTGCCCGACGATCCGAACCTGCCCATGTATTTGGGCCAGACCTGGGGCATCATCCCCGAACATTTCAACGTGCAGCTCCTGCAGGAAGGCTACGACTGGGGCGATGAGTGGTCCCTTGAGCACTCCGCCGAGCTGCGCCTGCGCGAAAACCAGCTCCGCGAGATGGCGCGCGAGCCCGAAGAATCTCCCTTCGTCAGCATCGACTCCGCCACCACCCGCGACATTGACGACGCCTTCCATGTCCGCCGCCTTGAGGACGGCACCCTGCGCCTGCAGATTGCGCTGGCCTGCCCGTCGCTGACATGGGAGTTCGACTCCGAGCTTGACCGCGCCGTACGCGATCGCGCCAGCAGCCTGTACCTGCCCGAGGGCACGTGTCACATGCTGCCGGAGTCCTATGGCCTTGGCCTGTACAGCCTGCAGGAGGGCGAAGCCCGTCCCGCGCTGGTGCTGGACTGCCTGCTCACGCCGCAGGCCGAACTGGTCCGCGCCACACCGCGCGTCACATGGGTGCGCCTTGCCGCCAACAGCACCTACGAGGCCGTAGAGGCCGCCCTTGAGGACGGTTCCGCCGACGAGAACCTCACCATCGGTGCGGAACTTGGCCGCCTGCTGCGCGACAGGCGCATTGCCAACGGCGCGGTGATTGTGGACCGCCCGGACCCCAGCATCACGCTGGAGGGCGAAGGCAAGGACACCATCGTCCACATGACGCGCCGCGCCGATACGCCGCAGGCCCAGCTGATGGTCAGCGAATTTATGATTCTGGCCAACTCCACACTGGGCGGCTGGGCGCAGGAAAAAAACATTCCGCTGCTGTACCGCACGCAGGACATCACCCTGCCCGGCGACGCCGCCGGCGTGTGGTCCACGCCCGAGGACTCCTACCGCGTGGTGCGCCTTATGGCCCCCACATGCCTGGAGATGTCCCCCAAGCGCCACGCCACGCTGGCGGTGACGGCCTACAGCCCCATCACCTCGCCCCTGCGCCGCTATCCGGACCTCCTCAACATGGCGCAAATCATCCACTACCTGCAAAACGGCGAGCCGCATCTGGACGCCGACCGCCTCGGCCGGATGATTCCGCTCATCAACGCCCGCAACGAGGCCGTGGGCCGCATCCAGCGCTACCGCCCTCGGTACTGGAAGCTGGTCTACTTTAGCCAGCACAAGCACGACTACTTCTCCGCCATAGCCGTGGACGACGGGCAGCTGGTCACCGTGGCCCTGCCGGAAGAACAGCTCTACCTGCGCGCGCCGCAGAAGCTGTTTGGCGACAAAATCTACCCCGGCCAGCGCTTTCAGGTGCGCCTGAACAAAATCAACCCGCGCCTGAATGAAATCCGCATCGTTGAGGCGCTGGAAGAATAACCCGGCCCCTCCCCGCATCACAACCAAACGGCCCGCACCACCACTGGTGGCGCGGGCCGTTTTTGGTCTGCGGGCGGTGAAAGACTGCGGGCTAGAAATACCACCCCACCCAAGCACTGACCCGGCGCGCGGGCTTCACGTCCACATCCATTCCCGGCGGCGTTCCCGGCAGGGGATAGCCACCGAACTCCGTCCCCGCATCCCCAAAGGGCAGGCTGGCGTGGACCGTCAGGTCCATATTGTCGGCAAGGTCGATGCTCACGCCCGGCAGCGCCGTGCCCGACCCGTCATCAAGGTTCACCATGCCCGTGGCAAACACATGCACAAGGGGATGCACCTCGCAGTCCACATGCGCTCCGGCGTAGGCCGTTCCAAGGGTGTACATCTCGCCACGGGCAATGCGCCGCGCCACGGCGGGGTCCGTATACTGGTCCGAAAAATCATTGCGGGACAGGCCGTTGGCGTGCAGTTCCACATAGCCGTACCAGTTCCTGCCCCCCGCCACCCACGAGCGGTCCACGTTGGCTGTCACAGACGCATAGCCGCTGCGCCCACGGCTGGCGGTGTGCAGGGCCGTCCATGTGCCGTCCACGCGCCACGCCGCGTCCCCGGCGTAGCCCACAAGGCCAAGGCCCGCCACGGTATCCCTGTAGTGCCGCGCGGCCAGAAGCTCCACCTCGGTGGAACCAAAGGCCAAGCCCACCTTGCCGCCGACCGACGCCTGCTCAAAATCCACATCCCGCGTGGCCGCATCCCGGCGCGGAACGTACATCACCTGCACATCCGCCCGCCCCGCCGGAACCCGCACAAAAACCATATCCTCGCCGGTCTTGTAGTCGCGCTCGATATCCGTTGGCGCAAAGGGGCTAATGAGGTCCATGGGATTAAACAGAAAGCCATGCCCCCACGTCACGGCCTGCCGCCCCACGCGCACCTCGCCCCACGGGGGGGTATAGGCCGCATAGAGCCTGTCGATGCGGTGGGTCACCACGTCCCCATCGTCGTCGGTGGCAACGTGGGACAGGTCCAGAAAGGAAGTGGAATCGTCCACAGGCGGCGCGAGGGTGACGCCGGAGAGCATGGAATACCTGTCGGCAATGCGCTGGGCGTCGCGCCGGGACTCACTGTGCCCGGCGATGACCTCATAATGCATTTCCGTATGCACGCGGCTGCCGAGAAAGGCCCGGTGCTTCAGGCGCGCCTCCACGCTGGCGTCGGTGTTGGGGGACAGGCCAACGCTTTGGCTGAGGGTGTCGTCGCGGGGAAAGCTGGTGCCCACGCGGGCCTTGAGGTGCCCGCCAAGCTCCTGCTCCACCGCCGCCCCCCGCGCCCACGCAGGCGCGAGCAGCGCAAGGCAGACAAGCGCAGCACACAGCGCCCGGCGCATAGCTACTTTCCCCCGCCCATCTCGCCGTCCACACGGCCATCCTTGATGCGGATAATCCGCTGGGCGTAGTCCATGACCATCCTGTCATGGGTGGAAAAGATAAACGTCACCCCGCGCTGGCGGTTCATCTCGCACATCATTTCAAGCAGGCCGCGCCCGGTGTCGGAGTCGAGGTTGGCGGTGGGCTCGTCGGCAAGGACGATGGACGGACCGGATACCACAGCGCGCGCCACGGCTACCCGCTGCTGCTGTCCGCCGGACAGCTCCGCCGGGCGGCGTTCATACAGCCCGGCAAGGCCAACGTCATCAAGGATGGCGCGCGAGCGCTGGCGGCGCTCCTGCGCGCCTACGCCCTGCATCAGCATGACGTATTCCACATTCTCCTGCGCGCTGAGGACGGGGATGAGATTATAGGCCTGAAAGATAAACCCGATGGTGTTCAGGCGAAGCTCCGCAAGGGCGGACTGGCTCATGTCCGACAGCACGCGCCCGCCAACGGAGACCGTGCCGGAATCCGGCGCATCCAGCCCGCCGATAAGGTTCAGGAGCGTTGTTTTGCCCGACCCCGACGGCCCCGCAAGGGCCACAAAGCCCCCCCGGTCTATGGTGACGGAGACGCCCCGCAGGGCATGCACGGGCACACTGCCCTGCGTGTAGGTCTTGGTCACATCCTCGCACACCACCATTGCCATGCGGCTCTCCTTGTCCGTTCCGGGACCGGTCTCAGGTATGCGCCAGCGCTTCCACCGGAGTGATGCGCGCCGCGCGCTGGGCGGGGTAGAGGCTTACCACCAGCCCAAGGCCCAGCACCACGGCGTTGGCGATAACGATATCACGCACGGCCACCTGCGGATGCACAATGCGCGGCACGCCAAAGAACTCCGCCCCATCGGCAAAAAAGGACAAATTCAGCCCGCTGTCCGGCACAAGGGCCAGACAGCCAAAGCCCAGCGCGTTGCCAAGGGCCATGCCCACGATGAGGAGCAAACTTGCCTCGGTGAGCACCCCGCGCAGTATCCACGCGGGCTTAAAGCCAAGGGACTTGAGCAGGCCAAACTCGCGGATGCGCTCCAGCACGGCCATAAGGATGGTATTCACAATGCCGAACCCCATGGCCGTAAACACCACCAGATACCACAGGTACAAAAACTGCTCGAAGATTTCGAGGTAGGCCCGCAGCATGGGTACCACGTCCTCCCACGTGAGCACCTGCGCCCCTTGCGGCAGGGCGCGGCGCACCGCTTCTGCGGCCTTTTGCGCCATAGCGCGCCGGGGCAGAACAACGGATACACCCGTCACGGCCTCGCCAAGGTCCAGCATGGCCTGCGCCGCAGGCAGGGTGACAAAAACGTAGCGCTTTTCCGTGGCCTCCAGCTCCGCGCGGTACGTGCCCCGAATGCGAAACGCCCGCGAGGCAATGCGCCCCGACGCATCCCGCGCCATAAGGATGAGCTTGCGCCCCGGCCGCGTCTCGAACTGCTTGGCCAGCGCATGCCCAATGACAATGCCGCGCATATCCCCAGCGGCAAGGCCCTCGCCCGCCTGTATATGCGCGCCGTAAAAGCTCACGCGCGGTTCCGTTTCGGGGTCGATGCCCACAAAGGACACGCCAGTGGAATGGCGCGCGTTGGAGGCCACGGCGCTCACCCGCACGCGCGGGCTCATGGCCGCCGACGGCGCAAGCGCCGCGCGCAGCGTCTCCAGCAAGGCCGGGCCATCGGCAAGGCGATGGTCGAGAACCGGGTCCTCGTGGTAGCCAGTGGCGTGCACGCGCAGGTGCCCCACCAGCGTGCTGATGGCGTTGCCCAGCATGGCCTCGGCAAAGCCCCGCGACAGCGCGCCAAAAAAGATCATGGACCACACGCCAATGATGACGGCGGACAAAATAACCCACGTCCGCCGTGGATTGCGCCAGATATTGCGCCACGCCAAAAGCATATGCATTGCGCCGCCTCCTACCCGCCCTGCATGGCGTCCACGGGCCGCAGCCGCCGCGCGCGAAGCGCCGGAAACAGCGCGGAGAGCATGGTGATGCCAAACACCATACTCGGCCCGATGATGACGGAAACCAGCGACAGCTGCGGATACATCCGCTCCGGAATGCCATACTGCCGCAGCATGGCCCCGGCCTCGCCAAGGGAGATGCCGTGGGTCTGAAAATACAGCGTCACCACACTGCCCCCGATGGCGCCAAGGATGATGCCCACCACACACAGCGCGGCGGACTCGTACAGCAACACCCGCACAATGCGCCACGGCGACGCGCCCACGGCCATCAGCACCCCAAACTCCCGCGTACGCTCAAACACAGCCATCACAAAAGTATTCAGGATGGAGAAGGCCACCACCACAATGAGAATAAGATAAAAAATGCTGGAGCTGGTCAGATCCATCTGGATGCTCTGCAGCAGGCCGGGCATGAGTTCGTCCCACGTCATCACGCTCAGGCCCGTTACCCCCTGCTCCTCAAGGTCCGCCGCAATGCGGGCGCGCAGGGGCGGAACCGCGGCTAAGGACTGCGCCCACAGCACCACCTCATGCACGGCCCCGCGCATGGCAAAAACCTCCTGAAAATCCGTAAGGCGCATGTGCACGGTGTTGCGGTCAAAGGCGTCCTGCCCGGTGCTGAACACGCCCTTCACCGTCAGCGCCGTGGCCGCAATGGAGCCGTCGCGCCCTTGCCCAAGCAGCACCAGTTCATCCCCCGGCCCAATGCCGAGATTTGTGGCCAAGATGCCGCCCACAAGGGCCATGTTGGCGTCGCCGGCTTCCAGATACGCGCCGCTGCGCACGGTTTGCGCCAGTGTGGAGATACGCGCCTCGGCCTCGGGCTGGATGCCCACAATCAGCGCGCCGGAGGTGCGCTCATCCGACGATACAAGGGCGAACCCGTTGGCGCGCCGCGCCACGGCCTCAACGCCCGCCTCGCCCCGTACCACATCCGTCACGGCGGCAGGGTCCGCCACCACGGTACGGATACGCCGCTCCTTGGCATAGCCCTCGCCCAATATCTGGATGTGCCCGGTGTGGATGTGCACGGCGGAGTCAATCATCGTCTCATAGGTGCCAAGCTGCCACGACACGGAAAAGACCAAAAGCCCCGCCGCAAAGGCCACGGCCAAAATGGTCAGCGCGGAGCGGCGCGGATTGCGCCACACATTGCGCCACGCCATGGCGACATCCATGCTCACCGCTCCCTCACGGGGGTGGAGAGCCAGCGGATGGTGAAATAGCGCTCCGGAATCTCCACGCCAAAGGCGAGGTCCGTGTACTCAAGGCGCGTCACGTGGCCCGGTTCCTCCACCTTTTCCATCACCCACAGCCGCGGAAACAGCCGCCCGCCCATCATGGCGATGTCCGACGCGGTCATGCGCTTCACGGGGAGCATGTCCTCGTCGTAGAACACCTGCTCCAGCAGGATGTAGTCCTCGCGGATGCGCAGGGTCTGCTTACCCCAGACCACAGGCGCGGCGGGCTTTGGCAGGCACTGCACATGGTACACGGTCAGCCCCCCGTGCTGCGAAGTCCCTGTGCGGGTGTGCGTGTAGTCGGCCAGCAGGCTGTTGGCCTTGGCGAGGTCGTTGTTGGAGAAGTCGGACCCCATCCACGACTGCGCCATCATGGAAGGGGGAATTTTGATGGTGCGGTTGATTTTAGGGTTGTAGGTCCACATCTCCTGCTGTTTTTTCAAGGTGCCGTTGTTTCGGTCCTTGGCTGGGGCCAGCACCTTGAACACGCTGTCATCGCGCCCAAGGGTCCACGCGCGCAGAGTCATGCGGCGCTCCCAGTCCGGACGGCTGATGGTCATCTCCACCGTGGAGATGGACGACTCCCCGCGCCAATAGTCCATGGCGCCGGAGACCACCTCCTCGGCCGTTGGCCCGTCCTGCCCGCTCGCGCGGCCGGGAGCGAGACACAGCGCCGCCAACACCACCACGCAGGCAAGTAGCGCGCACCGCCAAAAGGCGCGGGACATGCGCCGGAGTTCGGCCCGGTCCCCTTCGTCCTCATCATTCAGACCACTTACAGAAAGAAGAGAGAATTTCATGATTCTTTAACGGTATGAAAGTGCGGGAGAAATGTCCACAAGGGATGCGCCGCGCGAGCCGTGTCACACACAGCCCGCGCAGGGAAGTAGCGCGCCGCACCAACGCACGTCGGCCCAGCCACGCTGCACAAGGCGCGAGGCTGGGCCGACGAATTCTTTTCATTTCTACGCCGCATACGGCGCACGGCGCTACATGCTCACGGAGAAGCTCACGCCGAAGTTGCGTTCGGTTCCGGGGTAGCCGTCAACGTTCTGGTACCGCTCGTCAAAGGCGTTGTTCACGTAGACTTTCACCGTGCCATCAGACAGCCCCTTCCACTCGTCGAACAGGGTATGCTCCACGGCAAAGTCGAAGAGATGGAAGGCATCGAGGTCCTCGGTATGGGAATCCACAACGTCCGTATTTCTGTCGTAGTTGATGATTTCCGTCGTTTGCTTGTCCTTAAACTGATAGTTGGCGATGAGCGTCGTCTGGGGCGTCAGCGCGTAGGAGAGGCCCGCGTTCACACGGTGCTTGGCGCGCTGGTCCACGGCCTGCTCTCCGGCCAACTCGCCGCCAAGGGAGTCCATGTCGATATAGGCGTAGCCCAGTGTAAAGGCCAACTCGTCCGTCAGGTGCCCGCCAAGGACAATCTCCACGCCCTTCTGTTCCACCTCATCAAGGTTGATCTGATAATCCTTATAGTCCGGCAAAACAGAGAAACTACGGTTGTATGTCATATAGTCGTATATTTTGTAATATGAGAAATCGACCTTCATGGTGATATCACCGGTCAGACGACGCTGAAGCACAAGGTCGTAGCCCATGCCATGCTCTGGGTCGAGCCACGCGCCGGTGGGGCGGCCCTGCGGGTTCATATTGCCGTGGTAGTCCGGCGCGCGCCAAATGCGGCTGACGCCCACAGACACACTGGTATCGCGCAGGGAGGCGTCCACGTCGTCCAGCTCCCACGTCAGGAAAGACTTGGGGGTGAAGCCGTCAAAGGTACGGTTAATCCAGTCGTCCTTGTAACTGATCCACTTGTCACCGCTGGACTTCACGTTGGCGGTCCATGTCTCCACAGACTCATACCGCGCGCCAAGGCTCAGGTGCAGGCGCGGGGTGATGTCCCAGTTGTGCTCGGCAAAACCCGCCAGCGTGCGTACACGCTCGTGGCTGGCGTAGGCAGAATCCCAGTTCGTCCGGCCATAGCCGTCCAAAAGCTGGCTGCCCTCCACACCAACGGTCAGGGTGTTCTCGCCGTTGATTTCAACCACATCCATAAGCTTCACAGCGCGCTGTTCCCACTTGGTATTCCACGAGCCGTCCTGCACGGGGCCGCCCCCGCGGGGAATCTCATCATACTTCCGGTCCCGGTTCTCGGTGCGGTGCGAGGCGGCCACGGACACTTCGCCCATGCCCGTGGGCTTCACAAAGTACAGGTCCACGGACTGCGCGACCTTGTCGGACGCGGGATGCTGCCAGTCGCTAAATTCCGGGGTGTCTTTATCCACGTGGGGGTAGTCGTCGTCAAAATCGGCCTGCGTCGGATCATTGGCTACGGCAAGGTTTCGGTCCGCGTCCACATACAGGTAGCTGAGGGTTAAAAAGCCATCATCCTCAAACAGGTAGCCGCCGCGGCCGTAGAAGGTATCAATCTCCGCGTCGGTATGGCGCAGGTAGCCATCCGTGGTGTAGCGCTGCACGCCAAGGTCGTAGAACACGCTGTCCACACCGCCGTGGCCGTCCAAGTGCGTGCTGGCGGTGTTAAACGAGCCATAGGACGCGCTGAAGTTCACCTGCGCGTCCTGAAGCTCCTCACGCGAGGGCACGCGGGGGCGGATGTTCAGCACGCCGCCAAAGCTCTTGGCCGGATACAGCGCAGAGTGCGGACCGGGCAGAATTTCAATATCGCCAATCATCCACAGTGGGATAAGCGCGCCATAGTCCACAATGTTGCTGGACTTGCGCCCGCCGCTCTGGCGGATGGTCAGGCCGTTCATGGCCGTAGAAAAGCGCGTGGAATCAAAGCCGCGCAGGTAGACGCTGTCGTCTTCCGGCACCATGTCCGACTCCTGCCGGAAGTCCACCAGAGGCATCGTCCGCAGCACATCCACAACGCTGGCGGGCGTCCCCGGCAACTCGTACTCTTCAATGTCGATGGTTTCGCGGCGCGGCTCCAGCGTCACCGGACGCGCGCCGCGCTCCATGACGTGAACGGTGCCAATGTCCAGCACCTCGTCCTTCTGTTCCACATCCTCAGCCAGCGCCGGAAGGGCGCACAACACCACCAGAGCCGCCGCGATAAGCGCGGCCCTGCATGAAACAGGCACAACCATGAAAGCTCCCCCTTGCCGCGCCGGGCGCTGCACTGCGCCCGGCGCTCTCTGTACTCAATTGGAATTGGTGATGAATGGTCCCGCTACAGGGCAGACAACGCCGAAATAACATCCACGCCTGGGCGCATCAGCGCGCGCGGCGTCTGGCCGGGGGCAAGGTCGGCGTCCTTCACCCGCGTCACAAGGCCGCGCGCCGCGTCCATGTTGTCCATGAACCACAAATCCGCGTGGAGCTTATCAAGAATGGTGACGCCATAGGGGTCGCCGCCGTAGGCCTTCTTTGCCTCGGCAAAGTCAAAGCCCAGCATAGTGGCGTGCCACGGCGCATCCCCCGTTTTGGTGAACACCACGGAACACACGGAGGGCAGCGGCTTCGGCCACGCGGCGACCTCCTCGTCCGTGGGATAGAGCACGGCGTAGGCGCGCTTGCCCGGTGTGGCATTCAGCAGTGTGGTCAGGGCGTCTTCCTTGCACCATGGCTTCAGGCTGAGGACGAACACCTTCGTGTCCGGCCCGGACACAAGGTGCTCGCGGATGTAGGACGCAATGGCGAGGCCGGAGGACACGCCTGGGCACAGATGGTCGTGCACCTGTACGGCCCGCAGCAGGCAGGAGTCCGCGCCGTGGTCCGCAGCATTGATGGCGGTGATAATGCGAAACGCGTTGCCGCCAAAAAGCGCCTTGCCTTCCGGCGCGCTGAGTTCCTCCGGATGGGCAAAAAGATACTTTGCCTCGATGCGGCGCACCTGCACCGTGGTCGCCACAGGGCGCGCCTTATTCTTGCCAAAGGCCTGCTGGACGTCCTGCGCGGTGTACTCCAAATAGGCGCAGCGCCCGCTGCCAGCATCGTAGAAGGCAAACCACAGCGGCGCGTCAAAGCGGCTTTGCACGGTGATGAGCCGCGCCGCGCCAATGCTGGCCCCGGTGGCGCGGGTCACGCCATCAAGGCAGCCCTGCGTATCCAGCCCCTGCGGCAGGGCAAAGCCCGCGTTGGTCATGACAATGGCGGTGCGCTCCTGCCACGGCGCGCCAAGGGTTCCCGCCGCCTGCGCGCTGGCAGCAACGCCAAGGGCGACCGCTTTGTCATACTGCATGGGCTGCTTGGCCCCCGCGTAGGCAATGTGCGCAAGGCACAGCACCAACAGCGCGGCCAGCGCCACGCCTCTGCCATAGGACGCCAAGACGCCGTCTCGTTCCTGATATCGCATTGCTTCTCCTCCGTATGGTGATGAATCAGGTCAGCAGAAACTGCACGCCAACCTGAAGGCGAACCGGCAACTCAAACAGCCCCGCCGGGGGGCAGGGAAACGGCGCGGCGCGCTCCACAGCGCGGGCCGCGGCCTCATCAAGGGCCTTGGAGCCGCTGGTCTGCGCCACGGTCACCGCAGACACAGCCCCGTCCCTGTGCAGAACAAACCGCACCACAACCTGCCCCTGCCGCGCCGTGGCCTTGGCCTGTTCGGGATAGACCTTGATGGCATCCACGCGCATTTTGAGCAGTTCAAAGTAGTCCCGCTGGCCCATGAAGCCCGCCATGGCATCGCTGGCCGTAGCGGCCACGCCAACCGGTCCGGCAAGGGCGGCCATATCGCCCACCGCGCCCGGAGCCGCGGGAATGGTCGGCGCATCCACCGACGCGGTTTTCACCGGCGTAGGCGCGGCCATGGGCGGGGCCATGGCGCGCACGGGCTGCGGCGAGACGGGCGTTGGCGCATCCAGCCTGCGGCGCGGGGTGGGGATATCGCGCCCGGAATCCGATGGGACGTCCGCCATGTCGATTTCAATGGCGGCAAGGCGCTCCGGCCCAGGGTTCGGCGCGGCCCACAGCCCAAGGCACAACGCAACGGCAAACACACCCACAAGGGCGGCAAACAGGCCATCCTCGCGCACGGCGTCCATCATTGCCCCGCGCCCTTTTCGGTGGCGAGGCACAGCTTGGACGCCCCGGCGGCCTTCACCGTATCCATGACGTGCACGGCATTATCCAGCACCAGCTCCCGGTCCGCGCGGATGATGACGGCCTTGTTTGTGCGCGCGGCAAGGCGGCCCTTCACTTCCGTAAACAGACTGGCGTCCGGCACAGGGTCGGCGTCCACCCAGGTTTTGCCCGCGGCGTCCACATAGACCACAAGCTCGCGCTCCACCTGCGGGGCGGAGGCCTGCGCCTTGGGGAGTTTGACGGTGATGCCCTCGTCCACCATGAAGTTGGTGGTCAGCAAAAAATAGATGAGCAGCAAAAAGACAATATCGATAATGGACGTCAGGGGAACCTGCACGCCGTAGCGGGGGCGGGAGTCGGGACGGACCATCATGCCTTGCGCTCCGGTCCGGTCAAAGTTTGCAGGTAGGCCACTGCCCCGCGCCGCAATCCGGCCTCGTGCCGGGTGATGCGCGCCATCAGGTAGCTGTGCGCGGCCATGGCGGGCAACGCCACGGCAAGGCCAAGGGCCGTTGTGAGCATGGCTTCCCAAATGCCGCCCGCAAGCACCGCAGCGTTCACCTTGCCGCCCATTTCCTGAATCACCATAAAGGCCTTAATCATGCCGATAACGGTGCCCAGCAGCCCAAGGCTCGGCGCAATGTTGCCAATGGTGGCCAGCAGTTGCGTACGGCGGGAGAGGTGGCGAAGCTCATCGTTGGTGGCGCTTACAAGCACGGTTTCCATCATTTCCCTGTCCGCCGCGCTGACGGGCAGCACCTGCGCCAGCACCCGGCCAAGGGCGCTGTTGTCGCCATCCAGCATGGCGCGCGCCTCGCCGCCGCGGCCATCGCGTACAAGGCGGCCTAGGCCGCTTGCCAGCTCCGCCCCGCGCACCCGCACGCGGGAAAACACCACAAGACGCTCCACAAAAATGGCGCACACCAGCACAAAACACGCAAGAATGGGATAGACGAGAACGCCCCCCTTACCCAGCAGTTCCAACATGATCCCTCCGCGTCGTTGCCGCCGCGCTGTCGGCGGCGTCCGTCACGCCAGCCCGGGGCTGGCCTTTGGTCAAATCCGGTTCGCCGTCAAAGTCCATGTCCTGCGACGTGGACACAAGGCGTCCCTTGGCATCATAGGTTTCCCACACATCAGGGCGCCCATCGCCGTTGGTGTCCTCCCACACTGCGGCGACAACGCCGCCGTCGTAAGTAAAGACTTCCTCGGGCGAGCCGTCGCCGTCTTTGTCGCGCTCGGCGCGCAGGGCATCGCCGCCGGGGCCGTAGAACCACGTCAGCACGGCCCCGCTGGCTTCGCGCTCGCGGCTTCGCTCCAGCGCGCCCTTCTCGTCAAAGAACTCGGCCATCTGCACCGCGCCGTCCGGCTGGCGGTACTCCTTGTGGCGCAGTAGGCCCGCGCGGTAGCACAGACGGTATTCCGCCACGCCGTCCCCGTCGCCATCCTGCGTCAGCACCATGTCCCAGCCCTCGTGGCCGTAGCGCTGGGTGATCTCAAAGCGGCCATCACCGTCCGCATCGCGCGTCAGGCGGGTCTTGTTGCCACCAGCAAACCACGCCCGAAGGTCCACGCGTCCATTGCCGGACTCGTCGGACTCCATAAACGTCACCTCTCCGCCGGTCAGGCGCTGCCACGTATCAATGCGCCCATTGCCGCTGCGGTCATGCTCCACGCGCACGCACTGGCCGCTGGCGTCGTAGTTTTCCTTGTGGTCCGGGCGTCCGTCGCCGTCCGCGTCACGCGTGAGGCTGGCGCGCACGCCACCCGCAAACAGCACCACGGTTTCGCGGCGTCCGTCGTGGTCCTCGTCGCGCTCAAGGCGCTGAGGGATGCTGGCGGCGTAGGTCTGCACGGTGTCAAAGCGCCCATCGGCGTTGGTGTCCTGCCGCACCGTGGCGGGGACGCCCTCGGCGTCCAGCAGGCGAACCGTGTCACGCGCGCCGTCGCCGGTGGTGTCGGCCTCCTGCCGCACGGGGCGGCCCTTGGCAAAATATGTTGTCAGGTCCAGCCGCCCATCCCCGCTCACGTCCTGCTCCTGCCGCTCGGGCAGGCCCGCGCTATACATGGTACGGCGGGTCAAAACGCCCTGCGGCGTGCGCTCCTCCTGCAGGACGGGCTGTCCGCCCTCGTACTGGCGGACCATCTCGGCCCAGCCGTCCTCGTCCACATCGTGCTCACTGCGGCAGACGTTGCCGTCCGCGGCAAAGCTGTACACAGCCTCGGAAATGCCGCTTTGGTCGGCGTCCACACGCCGCGTGCGCAGAACGCCGCCGTCATACTCCTGCCGGCTCTCCCACACGCCGTTTTGGTCCACATCCACCGTCACGGCGGCGAGCACCCCATGGGCATAGGACTGCACCGTGTCCAGAACGCCGTCCCCGGTGCTGTCGCGGCGGATGGTCAGGGGCTGGCCCTTGGCATCAAAGCGGGCGTCGTATTCTACCTGTCCGTTTGCGGCGAGGCGCTGCTGGTGCTGGCGCACACCGCCCGCGTAGGTTTCGGTCCACTCCCACAGGCCATCGCCGTCAGCGTCGCGCTCCACGCGGGCGATGGTGCCGCCCTCGTAGTGCTGGCGCAGTTCAAACCGGCCGTCAGCATCGGCGTCCACCTCAAGGCACGTCAGGTGCCCGCCCGCATCAAAATGCGCCACGCGGTCCACCACGCCGTCGCCGTCGGTGTCCTTTTCCATCGTCCTCGCCTGCGCGGGGAAGGAAAACCCCGCCAGCAGCAAGACTATCGCGAGAATATGAAACCTTTTTGCACCCATAGACCCACCTCTTGAGTCCAGGTCCGTACTATCTTTTTTGAGTTAGAGCAATTTTTCGCATAATCATTTTTTTTTACTCATCGTAATTTCATATGAAATATAGAAACGTGTCACTCTGGGCTGATTTTCCGCCCCTGACCGCCCTTTGGCGCGGATTCTCCCCCTCCTGCCTCACAACCCCCTTGACCTCGACGCGCCCTTGCGTATCCAATGCGCGCGAACCTTCTCACCATAAGGACACCGCATGACACCACAGCATTGCGACACCATAGCCAAAAGCCTCGGCCTGTCTCAGGCCGCCATTTCCGCCACGGCGGAGCTTCTGTCCGGCGGGGCCACGGTTCCGTTTATTGCCCGCTACAGAAAAGAACAGACCAAGGGGCTGGATGAAGTCCAAATCGCCGCCGTGCGCGAGCAGATGGACCGCCTTGCCGAATTGGACAAGCGCCGCGAGTCCATCCTCTCCTCCCTCACCGAGCGCGACCTGCTGACGGATGACCTCAGGCGCGCCGTGGCGGGCGCGGCCACCTTGGCCGAGCTGGAAGACATCTACCTGCCCCACCGCCCCAAGCGGCGCACCCGTGCGGAAATGGCGCGGGAAAAGGGCCTTGCCCCGCTGGCTAAGGCGATTTTGGTGCAAAAAGGGCTGGACCCGGAGGACGGCGCGCGCCGCTTTGTGAATGCGGAAAAGGGCGTACCGGACGTGGACGCCGCCCTTGCCGGAGCGCGCGACATCATTGCCGAGGTTGTGGCCGAGGACCGCGCCGCGCGCGAAACCCTGCGCCAGCTCTTTGCCCGTCAGGGCGAACTGCGCTCGGCTGTGGTCAAGGCCAAGGCCGAGACGGAAGCCGCCGCCACCTTCCGCGACTATTTTGACTGGGGCGAGCGCGCGGCCAAAGCGCCGGGACACCGGGTGCTGGCCATCCTGCGCGGGGAGAGCGAAGGAGTGCTCCGCGTAAGCCTGCGCCCGGACGAGGACGCCGCCCTCTCCCGTCTGAGCCGCCGCTTTGTGCGCGGCAAGGGGGCAGACAGCCAACAGGTGCTGCTGGCCGTGCAGGATGCCTACAAACGCCTGCTTACCCCGGCCATGGAGAACGAGGCCAAGGCCGCCCTGAAGCTGCGCGCCGATGACGAAGCCATCGCCGTCTTTGCGGACAACCTGCGCGAACTGCTGCTTGCCGCGCCCCTTGGGCAAAGGCGCGTGCTGGCCCTTGATCCGGGCTACCGCACCGGGGCCAAGCTCGTCTGCCTTGATGCACAAGGCGCGCTGCTCACGGAGACGAAAATCTTCCCCACCCATGGCGGGCGCAAAGCCGAGGAGGCCGCGCGCACCGTCACCGACCTGTGCAGCCGTTACGCCATTGAGGCCATCGCCATCGGCAACGGCACAGCCGGACGCGAGACGGAAACCTTTATCCGGGGCCTCTCCCTGCCCGGTGCGCCCGAGGTTGTCATGGTCAACGAAGCCGGCGCGTCGGTCTACTCAGCCTCCGCCACCGCGCGCGAGGAATTCCCGGACCATGACGTCACCGTACGCGGGGCGGTCTCCATTGGCCGCCGCCTCATGGACCCACTGGCCGAGCTTGTTAAAATCGACCCCAAGGCCATTGGTGTTGGACAGTACCAGCACGACGTGGACCAAAAGAAACTGCGCGCCGCGCTGGACGCCGTGGTGGAGCACTGCGTCAACGCCGTAGGCGTGGATGTGAACAGCGCCAGCGTGGAGCTCTTGTCCCACGTGTCGGGCCTTGGTCCGTCGCTGGCCAAAAACATCGTAGCCTACCGGACGCAGAACGGTCCCTTTGCCTCCCGCGCGCAGCTCAAGAAGGTCCCCCGCCTGGGGCCCAAGGCCTTTGAGCAGTGCGCGGGCTTTCTGCGCGTCACCGGCGGGCGCGAACCGCTGGACGCCAGCGCCGTGCACCCGGAGCGCTACGCTCTTGTCCGCCGCATGGCCGGAGACGCCGGATGCACCGTCCCGGACCTCCTTGGCAGCGCGGACGCGCGCGCTCGCATTGACGTGAACGCCTACGTGGACGGCGAGGTCGGCCTGCCCACCCTGCGCGACATTATGAGCGAGCTGGAAAAGCCCGGACGCGACCCGCGCAGCAGCTTTGAGGTCTTCTCCTTTGCGGACGTGCACGACATAAAGGACCTGGAACCCGGCATGCATTTGCCCGGCATCGTCACCAACGTGACCACCTTTGGCGCGTTTGTGGACATTGGCGTGCACCGCGACGGCCTTGTGCACATCAGCCAGTTGGCCGAACGCTTTGTGCGCGACCCGGCCGAGGTGGTCCGCGTGCGCCAGCAGGTGCGCGTGCGCGTCACCGAGGTGGACCGCGAACGCGGCCGCATTGGCCTGAGCATGAAGGACCTTGCTGACCAGTAGCACCAACTTCTCCACCACAAGCACACAGCCCCCCGATCACCGGGGGGCTTTTTTTGGGCACGCCAAAATCCCCTCCACACGCGCCACGCGCCTGCATCGCGGGGCAAACCGCGCGCCAAAGCGCCGCGTACAACTCTGCGCCATACTTGCGCTTCCCGCAGTTTCAGGTATTTTTGATGGAATCGGTCAACCCTCTTGCCCTTGCGGGGAGGCGAGCATGGTGGAGCGCGTGGAGAATGCAGGCCGCATTCTGGCCATACTGGTGCGGGCTGGTCACAGCGTGGACGGCATTGAGTTTTTCACGCCCGGGGACTTTTCGCAGCAGCTCGCGTCCATGCGGCGCCCCAGCGGCCACGTCATCCCCCCGCACGCGCACAACCCCGTCCAGCGCGAGGTGCTTCTGACGCAGGAGGTCCTCTTTGTCGTCAGCGGGCGGCTACGGGTGGACTTCTACGACGACGAGTGCGCCTACCTCTCCAGCCGCATCCTCACCGCCGGGGACGTTATCCTTCTGGCTTCAGGCGGGCATGGATTCGAGATGCTGGAGGACACCCAGCTCATTGAAGTCAAGCAAGGTCCCTACGCCGGAGACCACGACAAGACGCGCTTTTGCGGAGTGGACCGCGACCAGACCTTCATCCCCGAAACGGACGAGACGGACTAGGAGACGCCAGTGTCCGACTTTATCCCCGTATGCACCCCGGTTCTCGACGGCAACGAACAGCGCTACGTGACACAGTGCGTGGAAACGGGCTGGATTTCGTCCGAGGGCGAATTCGTCCGGCGGCTGGAGGACGGCATGGCGCGCCACTGCGCCCGCTGCCACGGCATTGCCGTCTCCAGCGGCACCGCTGCACTGGAAGCCGCCATGCACGCCCTCGGCATCGGCCCCGGTGACGAAGTCATCCTGCCCACCTTTTGTATTATTTCCTGCGCCGGCGCCGTGGTGCGCTGCGGCGCGCGCCCGGTGGTGGTGGACAGTCTGCCGGACACATGGTGCATGGACCCCGCCGCCGTACAGCGCGCCCTGACCGCCAAAACCCGCGCCCTGCTGGCCGTGCACACCTACGGCCTCACCGTGGACATGGCCCCGCTGGTGGACCTTGCCCGGCGCGAGGGCCTTGCCCTTATCGAAGACGCGGCGGAGGCCCACGGCCAAAGCATCGGGGACGCCCCCTGCGGCAGCTTCGGCGACATCAGCATCTTCAGCTTCTACCCCAACAAGCTGGTCACCACCGGCGAAGGGGGCATGCTCCTTACAGATAGCGACGCCCTTGCCCAGCGCCTACGCGAGCTACGCAACCTCTGCTTTCAGCCCGAGCGGCGCTTTGTGCACCAGACGCTGGGCTTTAACTGGCGGATGTCCAACGTGCAGGCGGCCCTTGGCGTGGCCCAACTGGAGCGCCTGCGCCCCCACAGGCAAAAAAAACGCGCCATCGGCCAGCGCTACGCGGAGCTTTTGGCGGACACGCCCGGCCTCATACTGCCCAGCCCCACCGGACCGGGATGCACCAACGACTACTGGGTGTTTGGCGTGGTTCTGGATGATGACATCCCCCTTGGCGCAGAGGACGTCATGCGCCGCCTTGGCGAAGCAGGCATCGGCACGCGCCCCTTTTTCTGGCCCATGCACGAACAGCCCGTGTTTTTGAATATGGGCTTCTTTGCCGGGGAATCCCACCCCGTGGCCGAACGCCTAGCCCGGCGGGGCTTCTACATTCCAAACGGCCTCGGCATAACAGAGGACGAGCAACAGCGCGTCGCCCGCGCCGTGAAGGAGGCGCTGCGCCATGTCGCATGACCCCACAACGCCGCACGGCGATGCCTCCGCCATCTTTGACGAATACGCAACGTATTACGATCTGCTTTACCCAGAAAAAGATTCCAAGGCCGAGGCCGCATTCGTTCTGGAGCGCCTTGCCGCGCACACGGGCCAGCCCAAAACGCTCCTTGAGTTTGGCACCGGCAGTGGACGCCACGCGGAGCACTTTGTCCGGCAGGGGGTGGCCGTCACCGGCGTGGAGCGCAGCCCGCGCATGCTCACGCTGGCCACGGCGCGGAATATGGACGTGACCTGCGCCATGGGCGAGCGCCTGACCTACGTGCAGGAGGACATCCGCACCCTGCGCCTACCGCGCACCTTTGACGCCGTTGTCGCGCTCTTTCACGTCATGAGCTACATGGCCACGCCGCAGGACCTTGCCGCCGCCATGAACGCCGCAAGCAGACACCTGCGCCCCGGCGGCGCGTTTTTGTTCGATTACTGGTACGGTCCCTGCGTGACGGCCCAGCCCCCGCAAAAAACGGAAAAGCACGTGGACGCCGAGGACGTGCGCCTGCACAGGCGCACCACGCCCACCATGGACCCCGCCGCGCACACCGTCACCGTGCACTTTGACCTCACAGTGGAGCGCGAGGGCGCCCCGGCCCGGCACATCAGCGAAGACCACATCATGCGCTATCTGTTCCAGCCCGAGGTCACCGCCGCCATGGACGCGGCAGGGCTGGACCTTGTGGAACAGGGCGAATGGCTCACCCGGCGCGAGCCCTCGCCCGAGACCTTTGGCGTCTACGCCGTGGGGGTGAAGCGGGCATGAAGGGCGCGGTCTGCATCGTTACTCCCTACGCACGGCCAGAGGTGAACCCCACCCTCGTCAATCTGGCCGAGGCCCTGGCCGCACGCTTCTACCGTGTGGACATCCTTGGTCCGGACGGCGATATGCGCGTCAGCCTGCCGGACGGGCTGACCGGCATTGTGGCGGAGCACGGCCCCTGCAACCCCATGGCCCCCTCCCCTAGCGGCCTGCGGGGGCGGCTGGTCCGGCGGCTGCGGCGCACGCGCCGCCCGCGTCAGCTGTGCGCCAGCGGCTACAAGGCCATCATCGGCGTGGACCCGCGCGGGCTGGAGATGGCCCACCGCCTCAACACCCACGCGCGCCTGCCCCTTGTGTATCTGTCCTTTGAAATCATGTTTGACGACGAGCTCACCCCGGCAGAGCGCCCCCTGCGCGCCGCCGAGCGCGCGGCCTGCCGCGACGTGCAGCTCACGCTGGTGCAGGACGCCGGACGCGCCATCCTGCTGGCCGAACAAACAGGCCTGCCCCGCGAGGACATGGTCCTTGTGCCCAACGCGCCCCTGCGCACCCCCCTGCGCGAAACGCGCTGGCTGCGCAGCCGCCTTGGCATCCCGGACGAACGGCGCATCGTGCTGTATGCGGGCAGTCCGTCCAGCTGGGCGGGCCTACACCTGTGGCAGGATATGCTGGCCACATGGCCCGAAGAGTTCCTGCTGGTGGTGCATTGCCGCTCCGGCCTTGGTCCGCGCATGGACGCCCACCTCGGGCGGCTGACCGAGAGCGGACGTCTGCTCCTCTCCCACGGTCCGGTACCGCCGGAGGTGCTCCCGCAGGTCTTTGCCTCTGCGGATTTTGGCTTTGCGCCCTATATGGCCACACCGGACGACTGGACCAGCGGCAAAAACATCACCCACATCGGTTTTTCCTCGGGCAAAGTGGGCTGGTACGCCCTGTGCGGCCTGCCCATCCTTGCCAGCGCCCTGCCCGTGTTCTCGCGTGAATTCACGCGCTACGGGTGCGGACGCATCTACGAGCAGGCCTGCGAAACCGGACGCCTGCTTACGGAAATGGACCGCGACTACGCCTTCCACTCGCAGGAGTCCCAACGCTTTTATGACGAACGCCTCGACCCCGCGCCCGGACTGGCCGCATTCTGCGACAGGCTGGAAGCCCTGCTGGCACAGGAGGCCGCGTGAGTACGCCCGTCATCTCGGCCGTTCTCGGCTCCTACAACCGGGCGCGCTTTTTACGGCGCACCATCGCCAGCCTGCGGCGCGAACTGGCCCCCCACCCGCATGAAATCATCGTGGTGGACGGCGGTTCCACGGACGGCGCCATCCGCTGGCTGTGCTCGCAAAAGGACGTGGTGACCATCGTCCAGCACAACCGCGGCACGTGGCGGGGCGCGCCCCTGCCGCGTCGGTCGTGGGGGTGGTTTATGAATCTGGCCTTCAAGGCCGCGCACGGACGCTACGTGCTCATGGTCAGTGACGACGCCCTCCTCGTCCCCGGCAGTGTGGACGCGGCCCTTGCCCACCACGGCGCCCTGACCGGCGAAGGCCGCCGCGTCGGCGCGCTGGCCTTCTACTGGCGGGACAGCTTCCGAAAGCGCCCCTACATCGTCGGGCATTCCTTTGGGGGCAAAATCTTCGTGAACCACGGCATGTATCTGCGCGAGGCCTTGGAGGATGTGGGCTACTGCGACGAGGACGCCTACAGCTTCTACCACGCCGACGGCGACCTGTGCATGCGCCTGTGGGACCGGGGGTGGGAGGTCGCGGACGCGCCGCGCTCCTTTGTGGAGCACTTCCCCCACGCCACCAAGGCCATACGCCAAGGCAATCTGGCCCGCGCGGACGAAGACTGGGCCACCTTTTGCCGCCGCTGGAAGCCGGATGACGGCTCCACCACCGGGGCCATCACCAGCCCCCATGTGGACACTTCGCGCACGGCCCTGCGCTTTCCCGCGCGGGACATTGCGGCGCTGTACGCGCGGCGCGCCATCTCGCGCCTGCGCCGCCTTGCCGCCACAAGGAGGGCGCCCCATGCGTAACGCCCTGCGCGCCCTGCGCGACACCTTCCGCGAGCTGACGGGCACCGCCGATGCGGCCACGCGCTTCCGCCAGCTTCAGCGCCGCCTGCACCCCAGGACCATCGCCGCCCATGATGAGCTGCTGGACTGGGCCATCGCCGCCGCAGACAAGGACGCCCCCGCGCCGCAAAGCGCCAGCCTCGCCGCAGAAGGGCTTGCCCTGCGCGCCAAGGCCCTGCATCACTTTACCGGACGCCTTGCTGGCAGCCCTCTGCGCGTGCTGGTGCATGTCCCCCCGGCTTCGGTCTCCCCCGCCGGATACTCGGCCTACACCAATCTGGCCCAGAGTCTGGACGTGCTGGGCGTGCCCACGCTGGCGCAGCCCTTTGGCGCGCCATGGCGGGAAGCGCTGGAACGCCTTGCGCCCAACGTGTTGCTTACCAGCGACCACCGCGTCTACCTTGACGACATCGACCACGACGCCCTAACGGACTACCGCCAAAGCGCGCCCCTGCATCTTTTCCTCACCGCATCGCCCGAGGGCGGAGCCGACGCCCCCCTCAGCCAGCGCCTGACCCGCGCCGAAGAGCTTGGCGTACGGGGCTACATGTCGTGGCATGCGCGCGAGTCCTTAACCCATGAGGACTATGCCCCGTTCCATGACCGGGGCCTGCCCATCCTGTCCGTGGAGTTTGGCGCCAATATTGTGGACTTCTACCCGGCGCCGGGTATCCGCCGGGACATTGACTATGTGTTTCTGGCCTCGTCCAACCGCTCCAAGTGGGACCGCTACGCCGACTGGCTGGCCCCCATCCTGCGCGAGAGGGCGGGGTTCGTGGACGGGCCGGGATGGCGACATGCGCGGCGGTGCCTGCTCTCCGACGCGCCGCCAGCAGCCCAGCGGAGCATCCTTGCCCGCGCGCGGGTGGGGCTGAACCTGCACCTTGCCTCGCAGTTTTCACGGCCAACGGAGCTGAACGAGCGCACTTACATCCTTGCGGCCTGCGGCGTGCCTCAGTTGGTGGACCGCCCCGCCCTGCTCCCGCGCCGCTTTGAGGAGGACGCCCTCTTTGTGGCCGACTCCCCGGCGGCCTACCGTGACCTGCTGCGCACCATCCTCGCGCGGCCAGACGCAGCGGAAAAGCGCGCCCGCGCGGCCCTGCGTACCGTCTTTGACAGGCACACCACCTTCCACCGCGCCGAAGCCTTTGCCCAGGAGCTTGCCGCCCTTGTCTGCCCCGCCTACACCACCGCCCAAGGAGACGCCCCATGCCCATCCTGCGCCGGATAAAGAACTGCCTCGTCCGGACCGGAACGCAGGCCCTGTTCAGCGCCGTCAACCGTCCGGGCGGGCGCTTTCATCTGGTAAGCCGCCCCACATGGCACTGGACCATGCCGGACTGGGACGCCGTACACGCCATCGCCCGGATGGACGACCCGCGCGGGGCGGACCTGATGCGCCTGTACGCCCTGCACGCCAACATCCGCCGCGTCCTCGGCGCAGGCGTCCCCGGCGCACTGGCCGAGCTTGGCGTCTACCGCGGCGTGACCGCGCGCCTTTTCCGCCATCTTGCGCCGCAGCGGCGCCTGTACCTTTTTGATACCTTCGAAGGCCTGCCCCAACGCGATATCGACGCCGACCCCGTCAACAAGGCCGGGCGCGAATGCGCCAACACCAGCCTTGATCTGGTGAAACAGCGCGTCGGCGAGGACGGCGTCACCTACTGCCCCGGCTATTTTCCCCAAACGGCCAGCGCCGTACCGGACGACGAACGCTTTGCCGCCGTGCATCTGGACTGCGACCTGCTGGAACCAACCCGCGCCGGGCTGGCCTTCTTTACCCCGCGCATGAGTCCGGGGGGCATCATCATTGTGCACGACTACGCCGGAACCCGCTGGCCCGGCGTGGCCGAGGCCGTGGACGGCTTTTGCGCAGGACGCAGCTTCCGCCCCGTTATCCTGCCCGACGCATCCGGAACCTGCATCATCGCCATCCCCGCCGCGCAGGCGGAGCCAGAACGCGCACGGAGTACCACATGACCACCTCCAACGACGACATCCGCCGCCTTGCAAAGCGCCTCCAACTGGACCCCAACGGTTTTGAGTCCAACCTTGCCCTTGGGCTGCTGCACTTCCGGCGCGAGGAATACGCCGACGCCCTCACCCGCCTCTTGAAGGCCATTGACCAGCGCGAAACGCCTGAGCTTGTGCTTTTTACCGGCGCTCTCGCCCATGAGACAGGGCAGGCGGACACAGCCGGGCGTCTGCTGGAGCGCGCCGTGGCCCTTGCCCCGGACGACGCCGACGCCCACGCCCACCTTGGCCGCTACCGCGCCGCACAAGGCGACATGTCCGGCGCGCGGGAGCATCTTGAACGCGCCCTTGCCCTGCGCCCGGATGATGCGGAACTGCATAACGATATTGGCGTGGCCGCCTATTCCCTTGGCGACCTGCCCGCCGCGCGCCGCGCCCTTGAGCGCGCCACACAGTTGGCCCCCCAGCAGGACACCTTCCGCGCCAATCTTGGCTACGTGCTGGTGTCCCTTGGCGAAGTAGACGCGGCCACGGCCATCGTCACCGCACTGGAGGGCGAAGGCGCAGAGGATGAAGCCCACCGCCTGCGTGAAGCCATCGCCGCCCCCGGCGCGCCCGCAGCCAGCCCCGGCGAGCCGCCCTTGTCCTCGCGCCTTGGGCGCATTTCGCCCATGAGCATGATTGGCAATTTTGGCGAAGGGGCCGGGGAGAAGCGCCCCGCGCTGTCAGTCATCGTCCCCGTCTACAACGAAGCCGGCAATATCACCTCGCTGTATAAAGAGCTGGCCGAGGTGCTGGGCGCCCTGCACGAAACATGCGAAATCATCTTTATTGATGACGGCAGCACCGACGGCTCCGACACAGTGCTGGCGGCCACGGCGGAAAACGACCCCCGCGTGAAGGTCATTGAATTCCGCCGCAACTACGGGCAAACAGCAGCCCTGTCTGCCGGGTTCAAATACTGCCGGGGTGACATCGTCATCACCCTCGACGGCGACCTGCAAAACGACCCGCACGACATCCCCCGCCTGCTGGAGACCATGGCCGAGGGGTATGACCTCGTGAACGGCTGGCGCAAATACCGCAAGGACGCCGCCCTCACCCGCCGCCTGCCCTCGTGGGTGGCCAACCGCATCATCAACAAACTCATTGAGGGCACGGGCGTGCAGTTGCGCGACTACGGCTGTACCCTCAAGGCCTATAAGCGCGGCATTATCAAAAACATCCGCCTCTACGGCGAGATGCACCGATTCATCCCCGTCTTTGCCGCGTGGCTGGGCGTGCGGGTGGCGGAGATTGAGGTCCACCACCGCCCACGCATCCACGGCGAGGCCAAGTACGGCCTCTCGCGCGTTCTACGCGTGGTGCTGGACCTCATCGTGGTGCGGTTCTTTTCGGATTATATGACGCGGCCTATTCATTTCTTTGGCAAAATCGCGTGGCTGACCTCCGGGGCGGGCCTTGGGGGCGTGGCGCTTTTGGCGCTACTTAAGGGAACGTTAGGGCTTGGCGTGTCGTGGGGGATACTGCTGGTACTGGCGGCCCTTGCGCTTATTTCGGGGGTCCATATCGTCTTCATGGGCCTTATCGGCGAGCTGCTTATCCGCTCGTACTTTGAGGGCCAGCACAAGGACCAGTTCGTAGTCCGCAGGGTGCGGGGAGAATAGCGTATGTGCGGCATTGCCGGAATACTGCACGCAGACGCCCGCCCGGTGGACGACGCCGTCCTTGACGCCATGACCGACGCCCTTGCCCACCGGGGACCGGACGGACGCGGCACACGGATTCTGCCCGGTGGTGGCGGGCGCGCCAGCGCAGGGCTTGGGCACCGCCGCCTTGCCATTGTGGACCTGTCCGAACGCGGCGCACAGCCCATGTGCAACGAAGACGGCACCATCTGGCTCACCTTCAACGGCGAAATCTACAACCACCAATCCATCCGTCCCGTCCTTGAGGACCGGGGGCACGATTTTGCCTCGCGCACGGACTCGGAAGTCATCATCCACGCCTATGAGGAATGGGGGAAGGACTGCGTGCGCCGCCTTGACGGCATGTTCGCCTTTGCGGTGTGGGACTGCGCACGCGGGGAACTGCTTCTCGCCCGAGACCGATGGGGCAAGAAGCCGCTCCACTACTGGGCGGATAACCAATCGCTGGCCTTTGCCTCCGAGCTTGGCGCACTACTCCTCGCCCCCCAGATTCCCCGCCGGGTCGACGTGCATTCCCTGTCCCGGTTCCTCCTGCACGAGTACGTCCCCGCGCCGCACTCCATCATCGAGGGCGCGGCCAAGGTTCCGGCGGGGCATATGCTCCTCTGGTCCGGGGGTACGCCGCGCATTGAGCGCTACTTTGAGCCGCCTTTTGTGGACGCCTACGCGGACCTCTCCCTGCCGGAAGCCACCGCGCGCCTTGAGGGCCTGCTGAAAGCCGCCGTGGAAAAGCGCCTGATGAGCGACGTGCCCCTTGGCATCTTCCTCTCCGGCGGGCTGGACTCCAGCGCCATCACCTCGCTGATGGCCGAGTGCCTGCCGCCGCAGGACATCCGCACCTTCTCCATCGGCTTTAAGGAGCAGAGCTTTGACGAGTCCCCCCATGCACGGGCCGTGGCCTCAGCCATAGGCACCCGGCATCACGAGCGCCTGCTCACGCCGCAGGCCATGCTGGACATCCTTCCCGGCGTGCTGGACAGCCTGTCCGAGCCCATGGCCGACCCCAGCATCCTGCCCACGTCGCTGCTCTCCGCCTTCACGCGCGAGCATGTCACCGTGGCCCTTGGCGGCGACGGCGGCGACGAGCTTCTTGCCGGGTACGATCCCTTCCGCGCCCTGACCCCGGCGCGGCTTCTGGACGCCCTGCCGCGCGGCCTCATGCGCCTTGCTACGCGCGCGGCGTATGCCGTCCCGGCCTCGGAGCGGAATATGGGGCTGGTCTTCAAGGTGCAGCGCTTTTTGCGGGGCATGGGCTACACCGGGTGTCAGCGTCAGCAGGCGTGGCTTTCCGCCTTCCTGCGTGAGGAACAACAGCCCCTGCTGCACCCGGACGCACAGGACGCCGTGGCGGGCTTTGACCCGCTGGATGACCTCGCCGCGGACTGCGGCGCACGCCACTTTGCCAGCGATATCGACATGGCCTCGTATTTCTACCTGCGCTACTACATGGCCGGGCACATCCTCGCCAAGGTGGATCAAGCCTCCATGAGCCATTCGCTGGAGGTGCGCGCGCCATTTCTGGACACGGACCTTGCCGCCTTTGCCTGCGCCCTGCCCCCGCGCCACCGCCTGCGCGGCATGACCAGCAAGGTCATCCTGCGCCGCCTGCTGCGTGACCGTGTACCCCGCAGCATTGCGGCGCGCGGCAAAAAGGGCTTCGGCATTCCGCTGGCCGCATGGCTTCGCGGTCCCCTGCGCCCGCTGGTGGAGGACACCCTTTCCCCCCGCGCCCTTGCGGCGGAGCCACTCTTCAACACCAAGGCCGTCCGCGCCATCGTGGACGAGCATATGTCCGGGCGGCGCGACAGGCGCAAGGAGTTGTGGACCCTTATCTGCTTTCAGTCATGGAAGCGCCGCTTCTGCCCCTAACCGGCCCCGCTCCCTCAGAAAACGCGCGCAGATTCTCCCGCTCGCCCCCCCCCTCACACGCAAACAGCCCCGGCTCCCATATGGGAACCGGGGCTGTCCTTCACAGCGGGCCGCGTGCGGCCTACTCGTCGTCTTCCGTCTTTGCGGAGCGGGTCTTGCCATACTCGACACGCGCTTCCCAGACCTTTTTGCCAATACGGCGGCCAAGGTCGGCCTGCCGGGAGCGGATGAGCGCTTCGGCGGCCTCGCGGTTGCCCTCTACCTTGAGCATGGTCGCGGATTCGAGATCCCGCAGATATTTCTCGCACTCCCGGACAAGTCCGGACAGGTCGAGTGTGCCGAGTTCCTCAGGAACCCGCACAGAACGTACTTTGCGCGGCATTGCGTTATCCTCCGATACCATGAAATACGATATGATTACATTTTGTCAACGCCGCGTCTGGTGCCTGCTGACGCCTCTATGCCGGTTCGCTGGCTGACCGGGGCGCGTCCTGCGCCGCCAGCCGCCGCAAAGCGCGGATGCGGTCCAGCACCGGCGGGTGCGAATAGTTGACGAACACATACGCCGGATGCGGCGTTAAATTCGACAGGTTGGACACGGACAGCGTCTTCAGCGCGGTGACAAGGGCCTCCGGGTCGCCCGTGGTGCGCGCGGCAAAGCGGTCCGCCTCGTACTCATGACGGCGCGACACAGCCTGCGCCGCCACGGACAAAACAAGGGACACCGGCGTATACAGCAGCATAAAGAACACCAGCCCGGCATACACCGTGGGCTGGGCCATGCCGAACGCCCCGGCAAGCTCCGCGTCCGTCAGGAAAAAGGACATTAGCCAAAACACCACGCCCGTCTTGATGATGGACACCACAAGAAAGCGGCGCACATGCCCAAGGGAGCTGTGCCCCACCTCGTGCGCCACAATGGCGACAATCTCACGCGGGGTGTGCTTGTCGATGAGGGTGTCGAACAGCGCAATGCGCTTGCGCTTGCCGAAGCCCGTAAAAAAAGCGTTGGATTTGGCCGAGCGACGCGAGCCGTCTATCACGAACAGGCCCGACAACTCAAAGCCTACCTTGTCGATGTAGGATTCAATGGCGTCGCGCAGCTGGCCCGGCTCCAGCGGGGTAAAGGTATTGAACAGCGGCAGGATAAACGTTGGCGCAATATACTGCAGGCCAACCATCACACATACCAGCGCGCCCCACGCCCACAGCCACGCCAACTCGCCCGCCGTGGTAAAGAACCACAACAGCATCGCCAGAATGGGCCCACCAATGGCAACGGTCAACAGCCATGACTTGGCCCTGTCCATGGCGAACGTCGCAAAGGTTGTGGTATTGAATCCAAAACGCTCCTCAAGGACAAAGGTGCGGTACAGGGCAAAAGGAACAAACAGCACCTCATTCAGGGCCAGCAGGATGCCCATGAACACCAGCCCCGTCACAAGGGGACCGCCGCCAACGGCGCGGGCGACGGCGTCCACCGCCGGAAAGCCCCCAAGCAGGATAAAGGCAACCATGGCCGCCAGCCCAACGGTATCCGCCACCAGCGAATACCGCGACGTGGCGCGTGTATACTCCTGCGACGACGCATAGGCCTTCGCATCAAAAACATCCGCAAACTCCTGCGGCACCGTGGGGTCCAGCGCGGCGGCATTCAGGCGGGAGACAGTCGTATTCACGGCCCAGCCAAGGACCATGGACCCAATAATGACAATGAGATAGATATTCATGGCAGGCTCTACTCGAATGTTTGACGACAACAAGCGGGGATGAAGTGGTACACCCTGTCGCAGTCTTTCGGTTCCACGGTGACATACGGCAATTCCTGAAGCCCGGCAACACGCGCCGCGCCTTGTCCGGACTCTCCAGCCTGCGCGAGGCCCGCTCACGCGGAGAAATCACCGTCCCAGCAGCCCGAAGCGCCGCCATCAAGGACGAGATTGAAGCCGTCGGTGTGCCGCACACCGAGGTAGGGCGCATTCTTATGGCCGGCGTGCCCTGCGGTTTTGACACGCACCTCGCGCCGGGAGCCGTCTACGACGTGCATCCCCTCGCCCCGCCCGTGGACGTCACCACGCCCCATCCGCTCCACCCCACGCCCTTTCCGGGGGTGCGCTTTATCGTGGACGTGAACGTGCGCCAACTGGGCACCCTGCTGCGCCTGCTTGGCTGCGACGCGGCCTTTGACAACGTATGGGATGACGATGAAATCGCCCGCCGCGCAGAAAAGGAACGCCGCATCGTCCTCACACGAGACCGCGCCCTGCTCCACCGCTCCGCCATCGTCTGGGGCCGGCTCATCCGCAGCGCCGCGCCGGACGATCAACTGCTGGAGGTGCTGCATCTCTTCGGCCTCACTGGCCCCTTCACCCCGTTCACGCGCTGCCTACGCTGCAATACACCCCTTGAGCGCGTCCCCAAGGCGGACATCCTCCACAGGCTTCAGCCGCTCACCAAAAAATACCATACCACCTTTCACATCTGCCCGACATGCCAGCGCATTTACTGGCCCGGCACCCACAGGGACGCCATGCTGGAGCGGCTGGCACGGCTGGGGATTCGTGTTGGAGGGGGGTGATGGTTGAGGGGAAAGAGGGAGAAAGCAAAGAAAAAGCGGCCGACGCAGAATGCGTCGGCCGCTTTGGTATCGAAGTGGCGTCCCCAAGGGGATTTGAACCCCTGTTATCGGCGTGAGAGGCCGACGTCCTAGGCCAGCTAGACGATGGGGACGCGCTGGCGGTCCGGGTTGTCCGGATGCCGAGTGGTTATGAAGGAGGGGGTGGGGGAAGTCAAGTGGTTTTTCTCCATCCACCGGCAGCACAAGCGTACCGCGCTCTTGGGTCCGGCGGGGCATGCGTTGTTCACCCTGCTAGGCGTGGACTTTTTCGCCCGTCTGGGGCTTAATATGAAGGATTGGTGTGCTGCAGCAAGCGCCCGACCAATACGCAACGCATAAGCCAAGGAGAGCGCAATGGGGATACGTGTAAAGATGCTGGCTCCCCTCTTGATGGTGGCCTTACTTATGGCAATTTCCGGTTATCTGGTGTTGAGCAGTCAGTTCAACAAACTGGAGAAATCCTTCGTTTCTCTGACGCTCCAAGGCAAAATGGATGACGCACAACAATCCATCGCCCAAATGTCCCACAACGCCCTTCAGCAAGCCGCCCTCTTCAGCCAAATGCCCGCGGTGGTGCGTGCCTTCGAGATTGCCCATCAAGGGAATATGGACGCACCCAAGGACCCATTTGCGCAACAAGCGCGTGAAGAACTCCGCCGCTCTCTCGCCTCCATACTTAATGGCTACAAATCCATCGTCGGCACCTCCTTTCGCGCGCACTTTCACTTACCGACGGCACGCAGTCTTGTACGCGTCTGGCGCGACAAACAGGCCAAACAAAACGGCCAATGGGTCGACATTTCGGATGATTTGTCCACATTCCGCAACACGGTCATCGACGTCAACACAACAAAGGCCCCCCTTCAAGGCATTGAGCCAGGTCGCGGCGGCTTCACCATTCGCGGCCTTGCGCCCGTCACCTCACCAGACGGCACCCACCTTGGTTCCGTGGAAGTGCTTATTGGTTTTGCCAGCGTTTTGCAGGCTCTTGAATCCTCCAAGCACATCCGCACCCAACTCTATATGGACGCCGCCCTTCTGCCCATCACCACAAGACTCCAGAATCCGGAACGCAATCCCCTGCGCGACGGCAAATATGTTCTCGTCTACGGCAAGGACAACACCGAGGTGCAAAACCTGACAACCGCCGACTTTCTCGCTCAGGGCATGAAAACGACCCACGTCGCGCTCAAGGGCGCTTCCGCCCTCGGGGCCCTTCCTGTCAAAGACTACCGCGGCAACGTTATAGGCTCCATCGTCATGGCCATGGATATTTCGACCCAGCTCGCCATGGTCAGCACCGTTATGTGGGCCATGGCCGGAATTATCGCCATTCTGGTCGCGGTGCCCATCGTCATTATTCTCTTTGTGCTCCAACGCGCAGTCATGCTCCCCGTGCGCGACTGCGCCCACATCGCCACACAGATTGCCTCCGGCAACCTGCAATCCGCCCGCGTCGCAGAACGTTCGGACGAAATGGGAACCATCTTCAGGGCCATGCACACCATGCAAGACAAACTGACCGACACCATCAGCGACGCCCAAGACGTCGCAGCAGACGTCGCCGACGAGTGCAGCACGCTTGCCTCTTCCAGCGAAACTCTGTCGCAAGGGGCAACACGACAAGCCGCCGGACTTCAGGAGGTTTCCGCCAGCATGGAGGAAATGTCCGGCTCGCTCAAGCAATCTGCCGAGATCGCGGGCAAGACAGAGTCCATTGCTTCACAGGCCGCCCAAAATGCGCAGACAGGCGGCGATACGGTCAAGCGCACCGTAGAAGCCATGAAGAAAATTGCAGAGGAAATCACCATCATTGAGGACATCGCGAGGCAAACCAACCTGCTCGCCCTCAACGCCGCCATTGAGGCCGCCCGAGCGGGTGAGGCAGGCAAGGGCTTCGCCGTGGTCGCCGCAGAAGTCCGCAAACTCGCCGAACGTTCCGGCACAGCCGCCGCAGGCATCTCCGAGCTGTCCAGCAGTAGCGTCAGCGTCGCGGAAGAGGCCGGGCGGCTCCTCGAACAAATGGTCCCCGACATCCAAAGCACCGCCGACCTCATTCAGGAGATATCTGCCGCCGCCACAGAACAAAGCGCAGGGGTCACTCAAGTCACTGATACGCTCCATGATCTCGACGCCGTCATCCAAGAGAACGCCTCCGCCTCGGAACGACTGGCCACAACCGCCGCTTCTCTTTCGTCCAAAGCCACAATCCTGAAACGCTCCATGAGTTATTTTCATGTGAATGGCGCAAGGAACAACACGCTTGAAGCAGGGCGCGTGGCATCGTTGGAACAAG
Organism: Desulfobaculum sp. SPO524; assembly: GCF_044987625.1. Lineage (NCBI taxonomy): Bacteria > Pseudomonadati > Thermodesulfobacteriota > Desulfovibrionia > Desulfovibrionales > Desulfovibrionaceae > Desulfobaculum > Desulfobaculum sp. SPO524. The sequence continues at coordinate 163,520 of NZ_JBJDSB010000006.1, forward strand.
GGGAGAAGGCTGGCGAATTTGAACGGTATTAAGGTTTTTGGTTGAAGTGGGGTTGTAAGGAGGGGGGGGGAGAGGGGAAGAGAGGGAATGCGGAAATCAGGAAGAGAAAGAAGAGGAAGAAGAGAGGAGGACGAGGAAAAGGTCTTGGTGGTGTGGCGTTGTGGTGGCGGGGCCAAGAGGTGCTTTCGATGTCGAAGAAAGGCGGCTTTGGTGGTGGTGCGCTGTGTTGGCGGGGCCGAGAGGTGCTTTCGTTGGTATTTCTGTATGTTGTCGCCGTGTCTCCGACGGCCAAAGGGTGATGGGGGAACCTTGCAGGATTCCCCCCGCACCCTCTGGACACCCGCCCCCCTCCAGCCGGAGCCGGATGGATGATGGAGGTGGACACGAAGCGGTCTCGGGCGTGATTTTTTACGCTATGGGCGGCGGGCTGACCGGGTGCTGTGCGCGTGAGTTGGTGGTGGGCGTGTGGCGGCGCGCGGCACGGGCTGGGCCGCTCTGAACGCTTGGAAGCGTTCGAATGCTTTGAGATTCCGTGCTTCGCGCGGAGGGATGGTGGTTGGGGAGTTTGGGAATGAGGTTGGAGATGGGGAAGGATGGCGGCGGGCTGACCGAGTGCTTTGCGCGGATGTTCGCGGTGGGCGTGTGGCGGCGCGCGGCACGGGCTAGGCCGCTCTGGACGCTTGGAAGCGTTCGAATGCTTTGAGATTCCGTGCTTCGCGCGGAGGGATGGTGGTTGGGGAGTTTGGGAATGAGGTTGGAGATGAGGAAGGATGGCGGCGGGCTGACCGAGTGCTGTGCGCGGATGTTCGCGGTGGGCGTGTGGCGGCGCGCGGCACGGGCTGGGCCGCTCTGAACGCTTGGAAGCGTCCGAATGCTTTGGGTTTCCGTGCTTCGCGCGGAGGGATGGTGGTTGGGGGAGTTTGGGAATGAGGTTGGAGATGGGGAAGGATGGCGGCGGGCTGACCGAGTGCTGTGCGCGGATGTTCGCGGTGGGCGTGTGGCGGCGTACGGCACGGGCTAGGCCGCTCTGAACGCTTGGAAGCGTTCGAATGCTTTGAGATTCCGTGCTTCGCGCGGAGGGATGGTGGTTGGGGAGTGTTGGAAATGAGGTTGGAGATGGGGAAGGATGGCGGCGGGCTGGCCGGGTGCTTTGCGCGGATGTTCGCGGTGGGCGCGTGGCGGCGCGCGGCACGGGCTAGGCCGCTCTGAACGCTTGGAAGCGTTCGAATGCTTTGGGATTCAGTGCTTCGCGCTGGGGAATGGACTCACGCGACTCGGTGAACTCTTTTTACGGAACGCACATTCCTCACCTCTCCCCTTCCTTCGGGAATCATAGAAAAAACAAAGCCGTATTACAGTCGTAATACGGCCCCATCATTTCCCAAACAGGGATTCTCACCGCCGCGCCCAAGGCGCAACGCCCCCCAAAAAACTCTTCCCCTCCACGCGGACGAGAGTCGTCAGGGGTGACGATTGTCTTTTTCACGGCACCCGGTCTGTGCGCACATGGGATTCTTAAGGGCCCTCGGCCCTTAAGCCTGCGGAGCACAAAACCGTATGCGCCTTCGCCTCATCCAGCCACGCACCACCGCCCCCACCGCAACACAACGCACCACGGCGCCATGTGCCGCCCTACTTCTGCCCGGTGATGCCGTACTTCTTCAGCTTGTACTGCAAAAGCGACTTGGAAATGCCAAGGGCTTCGGCGGCTTTTACTTTGACGAAGTCGTTACGGGCGAGGGCGCGGCGGACGAGGGCGGCCTCGATTTTTTCGAGGGTGTCGCTGAGGTTGAGACGCGAGGGGAGCAGGTCGACGGCGCCTTTAAACTGCGATTCTTCGTCACGCACTTCTGCGGGGAGGTCGTCCACAGCGATGGTGTCGCCGGAGGTGAGGACGACGCAGCGCTCGATGACGTTTTGCAACTGGCGCACGTTGCCGGGCCACTCGTAGCCGGAGATGTAGTTGAGGGCTTCGGAGGAGAAGCCTTGCAAATCCTTTTCATTTTCCGAGGCGTATTTCTGCAGAAAATGTGCGGCGAGGAGCGGAATGTCCTCGCGACGCTCGCGCAGGGGGGGCATCTGTATGCGCACCACGTTGAGGCGATAATAGAGGTCCTCGCGGAAGGTGCCGTCCTGCACGGCCTTGGCAAGGTCCACATTGGTGGCGGCCACGATGCGAATGTCCACTTCTATCTCGGCGGAGCCGCCGACGCGCTCGAACTTGCGTTCCTGCAGCACGCGCAGAAGTTTCACCTGCAACTCGGGAGTGAGTTCGCCTATTTCGTCGAGAAACAGGGTGCCGCCGTTGGCGAGCTCGAAACGGCCACGGCGGCTGGCGACGGCGCCGGAGAAGGAGCCTTTTTCGTGGCCGAAAAGCTCACTTTCCAAAACACCGGGGGCGAGGGCCATGCAGTTGACGGAGACGAAGGGCGCGTCCTTTCGCGGCGAGGCGAAGTGGATGGCGCGGGCGACAAGCTCCTTACCGGTGCCGGATTCGCCTTCGATGAGTACGGTACTGCGTGTGGGCGCGGCTTTGTCCACCATGTCGAGCACTTGGTGCATGGCCTTGGACTTGCCGATGATGTTGTGCAGGCCGTAGCGCTCTTCGAGGTTCTCGCGCAGCAGGCGGTTGCTGCGGTGCATGTCGGCAAGCTGCGTGGCCTTGGCAATGGAGAGAAGCAGCTCCTCATTGGAAAAGGGCTTGGTGATGTAGTCGAAGGCGCCGATGCGCATGGCCTCAACGGCGGACTCAATACTGCCGAAGGCGGTCATGATCAGCACGGGAATATGGGGATAATTCCGGTGCACGTGCTCCAGAACCTCGTTGCCGGAGAGCTTGGGCATCTTCATATCCGTAATGAGGACGTCCACTTCGGACTCCTCCAGATAGGTCAGGGCCAGTTCCGGATCGGATAGCGCGGTGACGTTGTACCCCGCCTCGTCGAGGAGGGCTTCGAGTACGACCAGATAGTTCCGTTCATCGTCGAGTACGAGAATATTATGCGCCATTGTTGCCTGTCACCTTGCTGAACTGAAACGTGAATGAAATCTGCATGCTGCCGGACGCGCTGCGTTAGGCGGCGGGAAAAACGATGACCACGCGGGCACCGCCGCTTTCGGCGTTTTCGAGCTGAAAGTCGGCGTTGTGGCTGGCCAGAATGTTGGTCACGATGGCCAGCCCGAGTCCGGTGCCATTGTGCTTGGTGGTATAGAAGGGGTCTGTGGCCTTTTCCAGGACTTCTTCCGAGAATCCCGGACCGTTGTCGGTAATGGCGACGCGCACGCCGCGCTGAATGGGACGCGCCACAACGGAGACCTTGCCGCCGTCGGCCACGGCCTGCAGCGCGTTGCCGATGATGTTGTATACGGCGCGGTAGAGCAGGTCCTTGTCGCCGCGCACGAGAAGGCCCTCGGGCACATCCTTCACCACGGCAACGCCGCGCTCGCGGCATTCGTGCTCCAAAAAGGCCACGGCCTGCCCAAGCACACTGCCGATATCCACCTTTTCCATACGCGGATTCTTGGGCCGCGCGTAGTCGAGGAAGTCGTTGACGGTCTGGCCGAGGCGGCGGATTTCGTCGTTCATGACCTCAAGCATGCGCGTGGAGGAGGGACTTTGCTCGGTGCTGGCCTTCTTGAGCAAAAATTCCGCGCTGGACTGGATGATGCCGAGGGGGTTGCGGATTTCGTGGGCAATGCCCGCCACAACGCGGCCCATGCTGGCGAGCTTTTCGGCTTGGTGGAGTTCGCGCTCCAGCTTTTCACGCTCGGCCACGCGCTGGGCGTTAAGCTCGTCGGCCTTGTGAATCATCGCCAGCAGCACAAGGAACAGGACAAGGGACGACACAATGGCCGTGAAGATAATCAGCCACTGAAAGCTGATGACGGTCTTGTAATCGTCAGTGATATCCTGTGTGAATTCAAGGATACCCATGGTCTGCCCCGATGGCCCACCCGGAAAGAGACTGCGCTCGGTACGCAGGGGATAAACCATGCGCAGCACCACACTTTTGGGCTGCATGTCAAAGTCGAACATGGCTTGCCACGGTGGTACGCGGCTTATGACCTCAAAGCTGTGCTCCAGCTTATTGAAGGCCTGACGTACAGCGGCCCCGGCCAAATCCCGCCGCCCCACAACGTCCTTGTTCAGGGAAAAGGAGACGACCTCTTCGTTGTCGTAGATGCGGAACTCAAAAACGTGCTGCCCATGGATTGTTTCCCTGATGACGTTCTCAAGCTGCCGGTATTGCTCGGGATTGGAGAGCTCAATATGCCGAAAGCGCAGAAGCGTCGGCACGGTGAACCGCTGAAAAACTTGGTGGTTGATATTTTCGGCGAGCAGGTGGGCAAATTCCTGCTGCTTGGTGAGCAGGGTCTGGCGCGCGTAGTTGGCCATGATGACGGACAAAAACAGCCCGGACGCAAGAATGAGCGCCAGCGAACCCCATGACAGGAACTTCGCCAGTTTGAACGGCGCGGCGCCGATATCGGTACGTTGGGCGTTCACTCGTTTTCCTCCGCCGGGGCTGGCCCGAATAGCAGGCCTGAACCATCAGGCCCATACATATGACATGCGTTGAATCACAACCATCTGAAACACTTTGGAGCGTAGACAGATGCGGCCACCATACGCCGCGGCAACCACAAGCGGCTCTCGCCATGGCGGCAGGCGCGGCCCGCCACAGGCGCAGGCCGCGTCCGCCAAAACATCAACGGTCCCGGCCGGGCCGAAACCACACGCGCCGCCAAAGGGCGCGCCATAACACTATTTTCCCGTCAGCACGCGCCCCACGCGGGTGAGGGCGTCCACGACGGTGTCGTCGTCAAGGGCGTAGGAGAAGCGCACGCAGGCGTCGTCACCAAAGGCCGCACCGGGCACGGCGGCAACTCCAGCCTCTTCCAGAAGCAGGGTGCACAGCTCCGTGGAATTTTTGAACCTGTCGCAGTACAGCGCGCTCACGTCCGGGAAGATGTAGAACGCGCCATCCGGACGCGGGCACACAACGCCGGGCCACGATGCCACAACGTCCATGGCCTTGTCGCGGCGGCGGGCAAAGGCGTCGCACATATCCCCAAGCATTTCGCGCGGTCCGGTGAGCGCCGCAAGGGCCGCATGCTGGGCAATGGAGCACACGTTGGACGTGCTCTGGCTCTGCACCTTGGACATGGCTTTGACGAGGTCAGGATGCGCAAGGGTGAAGCCCACGCGCCAGCCCGTCATGGCGAAGCTCTTGGACAGACCGTTCACTACGGCCACGGATTCGGGGTGCTGCTCCCAAAAGGGGGCAAGGCTCACCGGTTCTGCCGGGGCGTAAACGAGGCGGTCGTAGATTTCGTCGGAAATGACGAACACCCCGCGAGACACCGCCCACTGCGCAATGGCGGTGAGCTCGGCCTCGGTGTACGCAACGCCCGTGGGGTTGGACGGCGAGTTCAGGATGAGCGCGCGCGTGCGGGGCGTGGCCGCCCGGTCCAAATCCTCGGGCGTCAGCTTAAAGCCCTGCGAGGCCGGAGCGCCCACCACAACGGGCACGCCGTCGGCCAGCTCCACCATAGCGGGATAGCTGACCCAGTACGGCCCGGGGATGAGCACCTCGTCGCCGGGATCGAGCAGGCATTGCAGCAGGTTATAGAGCGCCTGCTTGCCGCCGTTGGTCACGATGGTGCTGTCCGCCCCTGCGGACGTTCCGTAGTACGAATTGAAATACTCTGCGACAGCTTCGCGCAGGGCCGGGATGCCCGGAACCTGCGTATAGCGCGTCATCCCGTCGTCCACGGCCTTCTTGGCGGCATCGCAAATATGCTGCGGCGTCGCGAAGTCCGGTTCCCCAACGGACAGGCTGACAATCTCGCGCCCCTGAGCGCGCAGTTCCATGGCCTTACTGCTCACGGCCAGCGTCGCGGACGGCTTGACCTGTGCAATTTTCTTCGAAAGTCTCATAAACCACCTGTATCACAACAAAAGAGAATACCAACTCCCCTCAGCCGCTGTTCGTCTCCCCGGTTGTAGTGGAATTTCCCATGAAATGAAAGCCGTCAGCCCGCCCCGGGCGCGCCTTGACCTTTGCCATGGCGCGGAGCACAAGGGCCTGTATGCCAACATCACACCCCCCTCTTCTTCCCTTTCCCGAGGACTGCCTCACCGGCCGGTTCATCCGCCGCGTCAAACGCTTTAGCGTGGAGGCCGACGTGGACGGCGCATCCGTATGGGCGCACACCAACAATTCCGGCAGCATGCTGGGTCTGCTGCGTCCGGGGGCGGAGGTTTTGCTGTCCCCTGCGGCCAACCCGAACCGCAAGCTCAAGTACACGCTGGAGACGATGGACTTTCACGGCACACGCGTGGGCGTGAATACCCTGACGCCAAACCGCCTGCTCAAGGCGGCATTTTATGCGGGAGTTTTGCCGGAAACGGCGGGGTATACCGAGTTCCGCGCGGAGTCCACCATTGGGGATTCGCGCCTTGATGCGCGCCTTGATGGGCCGCAGGGCGCGCTGTACGTGGAGGCCAAAAATGTCACCCTTGTGGAGGATGACGTGGCGGTGTTCCCGGATGCGGTGACCACACGCGGGCAAAAGCACCTGCGCGAGCTGATGTCCCTTGCCGGGCAAGGCATCCGTGTGGCGTGCTTTTATCTCATCCAGCGCGATGACGCCTCGTGCTTTGGCCCGGCGGACTTCATCGACCCGGAATTTGCGCGGCTGCTGCATATGGCGGCGGAGCGCGGCGTGGAAATTTGGCCCTATGTGGCCACGGTCACCCCGCGCGGGATTAGCCTTGGGCGCCGCCTGCCCTACGTTGGAGGCGCCTAGCCCTCCGGCATTACAGCTTGGCCTTATAGGCCTCGTACTGCGTACACAGCCCAAGCTCGCACGCGCGGCGCAGGTCGGCCATACCCTTGTCCCGTGCCCCGCCACCAAGACGCAGCACCCCCCGGTTCACATAGGCTTCGCCAAGTGACGGCATGCGGGCCACGGCGCGGGTGTAGTCGTTTTCCGCGCCGGGCATATCGCCAGCCGCCTCGCGGACACGGGCGCGGTTGTAGTAGTACCGGGCCACCCCCGGCTCAAGAGTGATGGCGCGCGTCAGCGCGGCGTCGGCCTGCGCCACACGGTCACAACGCAGCAGCGCCACTCCAAGATTATTCCACGTCCCGCTCTGGTCCGGCGCGCGGTCCGTTGCGGCGCGCAGGTCGCGGCAGGCCTCGGCATTGAGACCAAGGGCAAGGTTGGCCCGGCCACGGCTGGCGTACCCCGCCGCCGCATCCGGCGCGTAGGTGATGGCGGCGCTGAAATCCTCGGCCGCAAGGCCTGCTTCACCAGCCGCCAGCCACGCCCGGCCCCGGATAAGCAGCGCGGAAGCGCTACGCGAATTCCGGGTAAGGGCGGCGTCGCACGCGTCGCGGCACTCGTCAAAGCGGTGGAGGCCGAACAGGGCAAGAGCGCGGTTAATGTGATAGCCCGTGACGCCCGGCTGCGCGCGGCACGCGGCGGTGGCATCATGCAAGGCGGCTTTGGGGCGGCCAAGACGCAGCAGCAGCGCCGCACGGGTGTTCATATCCCGCGCTGTGGCATGGCCGCTGGCCACAAGGGCGTCAGCGCGCCGCAGGGCCTGCTCAACGTCCCCAAGCAGAACGGCGTCCAGCAGGGCCACCCGCTGGGCCATGGGTGCTGACGACTCCTCCGCCACGTGGGACCGCGACGCGCACGAACACACCACACAAGCGCACAACAGCGCGGCGCAACACCGAAACACCCTGCCCATATCATCCCCCATCTGCTCTTGTATCAATTCGTTCCACGGGCGTGCGGCTCACCGTCACACGCTGGCTGAGGGCCTTCACCCGCGCCCACACACGCGCCCGGCCATCCCCGACGCACAGGACCACAGGCTTCACCAGCCCGGACGGCTGCGCCACAAGCACCACCTGTCCGGCATCCTGCCGTCCCAAAGCCGCCGTGCGCGCCCAAAGGATGCGGCGCGGGTCCCGCACGGTCACGCGCCCAGCGCGGCGCTGCGGGCTTTCCGGCGCGCCTGAGGGGCGCGTCGCCACCGTTTGGGCGTCCAAATCCACAATCACCTGCCATGGCTGGCCCGTCAGCATGGCCTGCGTGCGGGCGCGTTGCACCACGGCGGCGCACCGGCGGGCCGTCGCATACAGCGCCTCCGCGCCGCCAGCCCCGCGCCACGGCGCAAGGGCAAACCCCGCGACGCAGGCCGCGATGGCCAGCACGACCAGCACCTCTACAAGCGTGAAGGCGCTATTCGATGGTCCAGCTACCGATGTCCGCATCGTCGCCCACGCCGCCACGTTGGCCGTCCGCGCCATAGGAAAGCACATCAAAAGGCCCATGCTCGCCCGGACTGAGGTACACATAGCGCGTGCCCCACGGGTCGCGCGGCACCTTGGCGATATAGCCGTGCTTTGGATAGTCACGCGGAACGCGGCCTGTACGCGGCTTGGTCACAAGGGCGTCCAGCCCCTGCTCCGTTGTGGGGTAGGCTCCGCAGTCGAGGGCGTACTTGTGCAGGGCGGTGGCGAGGCTTTCCATCTGGAGCTTGGCCTTCACCACGCGCGCCTTGTGCGGCTCGCCCATAAGACGCGGCGTCACCAGCCCGGCCAGCACGCCCAGAATCACTATGACCACCATGAGTTCCAACAGCGTAAAGCCCCCGCGCCCTCTCCGGCGCGGCGGTGTGGTGCGCGGTTTCACCGTGCGTCCTCCCTTTGTACATCTGCGCCGCCGGGGGCGGCGCGGGATATGGTCGCCGTCACGTTAACGGCGCGCCCCGACGTGTCAATTTCCAGCGCGGTGAGCGCCCCGCCACTCACCTGCTCCGCCCGCCACAAACAGCCAAGCACCGCACCAAGGGGCGCGGCCGCCCCCTCCCCCTGCGGAGCAAAATGCACGGTAACGGCATGCTGCGCGCCGTCATCAAGGCGCATGCCACTGCCGACGCCGGACGCCTTGGCCGCCCAGAAGAGGACATCTCGCAAACTGCTCTGCGGGCCGGGAATGGCCGCAGACTCCTGCGCCGTCGCAAAAATGGATTGGGGCCGCCTTGTTGCAATGTCGGCGCGGTACTGCGCGGCCTCGCGCCGCACGTGCTCTGTCGTGGCGACGGTGGCGGCGTAGTGAGCGCGCGCCTGCTCCCGCTGCTGGGCCAGCAGGACCAAACCAGCCCCCGCCGCCAGCAGGGCCGCAGCGCTCACCCACCGCCGCAGCGCCCCACTCCGCACGGCGCGCAACACGCCACGCACGCTCATCGCGCGCCCCGCAGTTGCGCGGTCAGGCGGTAGACGGCGCCGCGTCCGCCAGACGTCCTCGGCCCGGCCTCACAGCGCACGGCGTCAAACTCCGGCGACGCCTCAAGGGCGCGGGCGACAGCATCCGGGCTGACCGCCCCGTCCACACGCACCGTGCACCGCAACCCTTCGCCATCACAAGAAAACTGCACCAGACGCATCTTCGCGCCCGGAACGGCGCACCGCGTCAGCGCCACCAGCGCGCCAAGAACGCGGCCCTGCTCCGCCGCGCCTTCCACGCGAAGGGCCGCACGGCGGGCGCGAAGGATAGCCGCATATTCCTGCGCGCTGCGTCTGCCGGAAAGGCGGGGCAGCGCCTCATGAACGGCGGCGTGCATGGCCTCCACCTGCGCCGCCGCGCCCCGGTGGTGATCGGCAATATCCGCCCCCAGCATTCCGGCAAGGCTGACGCAGGCAAACCCCGCACAGGCCGCCACCACCCCGCGCGACACACCGCGCCGCGCCCCGCCACGCCGCGACGCAAAACACAATCCCGGTCCACGCTGCCGCGCCACGGCGGCAAGGCCCACCGCCGCGGAAAACTGCGCTGCATCCGCGCCGTCCATATAGCCCGGCACCTTGGGCGGCGGTGCGGGCGAGACTTCAAGCCCGCACAAACGCGCGGCGGCCTCGGCAATGGTCCGCGCGAGGCCCGTATCATGCCCCGTCCACACAATCCGCGTGGGCACGCAGATGCCGCGCTCCCGGCACCACACGGCCCACATGGCAATGCGGCGCGGCGCCTCCTGCGGCGGCGCGTCATCATCCAAAGATTCCGACCGGACAAACACAACTTCCCCGCCCGCCACGGCCACAAGGTCCACCACCGTACCCCGCAGGTCCATGACCAGCGCGTCCGAGCCGCCCTGCGCAGCCAGCGGCGCAAGGCCAAGCTGCGCAGGCCACACCGAGCAGGGCGTAAGCCCTACGCGGCAAAAGGCCTCAACCATGGCGCGCACGCGTTCCCGGTCCACCGCGGCGGCCAGCACCGTGCGCTGCGCGCCGCTGCGCCCCGTGCGCCGCCACGCGGTAGCAAGGCCATCAAGAGGCGTAGGGAGTTCCTGCTCCAGCGCCAGTTCCACCGCCTGCGCAAGCCGCCCTCCGGCGCGGCGGGGAAAGGAGAAGGGACGCCACAGCATGCGCTCCGCGCCTAGGCCCACGGCGCAGGCCGACCACGACATACCGCGCTCGCGCGCCGCATCCGCAATGCGGGCCGCCACGGCATCCGGCGGACCATCCGGAGCATCCACAAGCGCGGCGGCGCGAACGCGTGGCCGCACGCCAACACAGGCCACCGGCACAGGACGCCGGGACAAATCCACACAGAGTCTACCGCCCATCATGCCGCGTTTGTTCCTTCTCGTTGTCCTGTCCAGACCTGCGACCACACGACCTGCGAGGGGCCGCCGCCAACGCGCCGCACCGCCATACGCATGCGCCGCGTCACCCGCCCACAGCGGGCCTCGGCGTCCACCACAGCCACACGCGCGCGCACATCCACACACCGGACCACCACCGCCGCGAAGGATGCGCCGCCCGGCCCGCCGGGATGCAGATGCCAGCCGGGCACCCTACTACGCCGCGCATTACGCCGCCCGGTCTCCACAGCCCGCCAAAAGGCTTCACCCCGCTCCGGCGCCGTCACCAGCGCCATGACCACCTCACGCGGGGCGGTATTGATATTGATGCGTCCGCCCGTGTCCTCCACCGTAAGCAGCCTGCGCGCCTCAGCCGGCGGAAGCACGTCGCCCACCGTCAGCCCCGGTCCCACAGGCATCATGAGCGCCTCGCCAAGGGTCCGCAGCGGGCGGTTTGGCGCGCGGGACCCGCCCGGCGCAGTTCCAAAATGTTCCGCCTGTCCGCCGCCCCCACCGGCCATGCACGCGGCGTCATCCGCGTCCATCCAGTCCCGCATGCGGCCAAGAATCCGCCGCGCCTGCGCTGGGGACAGTGGGCGGCCTGCCTCCTGCGCAGCCAACCGCACCAGCCGCACGAAAACCCCGGCAAGGCCGCTTGCCTCCCGCACCTCCTGCGCGCGCAGCCGCGCCAGTGCGTTGAGGGGGAACTTCCCCGTCTCGTCTTGGATGGTCACGTGCAGCGCGCCCGTTGTGTAGCCCGGCACCGCCGCGCCCCCTTGCGCCTGCTGCGCCGCAAAGCGCGACAGATGCAGGCGCTCCGGCGCCGCGCGCTCAAAGGCCGCGCGCCCGGTGGCGATGCCCGCTTCAGCCAACGCCGTTGCCCCGGCCCTGTCCCGCAGCCACGCGGAACCGGCCTGTTCCACCCGCACGCTATGGGCGAGTTCCAGCGCCCACCACGAGCCGAGCGCCAGCACCACCAGCACAATGAGCACCACGCCCCCGCGCTGTTCCTGCCCGCGCGCCGTCATGGCCGCTCCCCGTCAGCAGGGCGAAGGGCCGCCGCGCGCACCGGCGCGGCAATGGTAAAGACGCGCCCATGCCCCTGCCCCATGGCAAGGCCAAGGCGAACCCGCACCACGCGCAGCCCCCGCGCCGCGTCGCCATCTTCCACGGCAATATCCATACTGCTCACCGCGTCAAAGACTTCCGCGCGCGCCCATGGGCCATCATCCGGCCCGCAGGACGCGCGCTCCTGACGGAAAAGTGTGGCGCGGCCGTCCCGGCCCTCACCCGGATGCAGAATGTACCGGACACGCTGCACCGCGTCCGGCTCCAGCGCCCTCCCCTCAAGGGGCTGCGCCCGGGTTGTCAGGTCCAGAACAGTCCGCGCCGTGCGGGCTGGCAGCTGCACCTGCCCGCCCACGCCGCGCGGCTCCTCATTTCCACGCGGCAGGGTCCGCACCACTTCGGCGGACCGTAAATCATCCTCCACAAGCGCAAGGCCAACCCGCGCCGCATGGCGCGCCGCCTGCACATCCCGCGCGTCCTGCACCCCGCGCATCAGTCCGCGAAGCGCGCCCAGCGCGCCAACAATCAGCGCCGCCGCCACGGCCAGCGCCACCAGCGTCTCCACCAGCGTAAAGCCACGGCCAGCACGCATGGTGACGCAAGACGTCATGACCGGCGCTCCGCAGGGCCGCCCTCGCGGTTCCGCAAGACCTTGGCGGTTTCAATGGCATAGCTATGCTCGCCCGCCTTCCCCCACCGCGCAGTGAGACGCAAGGCCAGCACTCCCGGCTCCTGCCACCATGTTGTCGTGGTCCACGTCACGTCCGGCGTCGCCGCCGGCGTCTGGCTTCCGGAATCAGTCGCGGTGCCGGGGACAAAGCGGCGGCCGGGCGGCTGGGCGCGCCATCGCGCCAACTGGGCCACGGCCTCACGCACCACTGCGTCACGCCGGGACAGGGCCGCAACCTCGGCCTGACTGCGCTGCACGCCATGCAGCACGGCCACAAGGCCAAGCCCTGCCAGCGCCAGTGCCACCAGCGTTTCCACGAAGGTGATGCCCCGCTGCGCCGCGCGCCGTGTGGGATGCCCGTACGCCTGCACGCCTAAGCCGTCCTCGTCACGCGCAGCACTTCGGCAACGCTGGTATTTCCGGCTACAACGTCCCGGCAGGCCGATCGCGCCAAGGGACGCATGCCCCCTGCCACTGCGTGTCGGCGCAGTGCCTCGGCATCGGCCGTCTGCGCCACAAGCCGCCGGAAGGATTCATCCACACACAGCACCTCCATCACGGCCTTGCGGCCCCGGTAGCCTGTGCCCCGGCATGCCTCGCACCCGCCAGCACGGTACAGCCCGGCCCCGCCAAAAGGGTGGGACAGCCCAAGGTCCCGCAATTCCTCCGCCTGCGGCTCATACGCCTGCGCGCAGGACGGGCACAGCCGCCGCACCAGCCGCTGCGCCACAATCCCGCTCAGCACGGACGACAGCAAAAACGGCTCAATGCCCATATCCACAAGGCGCGTCACCGCGCTGGCCGCGTCGTTGGTGTGCAGGGTGGCGAACACAAGGTGCCCTGTCAGTGCGGCCTGAACCGCAATCTCCGCCGTTTCCCGGTCGCGGATTTCGCCGATAAGGATCACGTCCGGGTCCTGCCGCACAATGGACCGCAACCCGGCCGCAAAGGTGAGGCCGATGTTCTCCTGCACCTGCATCTGGCCGATGCCGTCCAGTTGGTATTCCACCGGGTCCTCAATGGTCAGGATATTTCGGCCCGGCGTATTGATGTGCCGCAGCAGGGCATAGAGTGTGGTGGTTTTGCCGCTGCCCGTCGGGCCGGTGATAAGCACCACCCCGTGGGACAGCGCCGCCAGCCCCGTAATGCGCCGGATGTCCTCCGGCGGAGCGCCCAGCTCATCAAGGGACAGCACCCGCGCGCTCTTCTCCAACACGCGCAGGACCACGCGCTCGCCATAGCCCGTTGGCAGGGTTGCCACGCGCAGGTCCACCTTGCGCCCCCCAAGGGCAAGGGAGATGCGTCCATCCTGCGGCAAACGGCGCTGGGCAATGTCCAGCTTTGCCAAAATCTTCAAGCGCGAAACCATGGCCGCATGCAGCCCCGCCGCAAGGTGGCACCTGTCGTACAGCACCCCATCAAGGCGAAAGCGCACCCGCAGGGACTCCGGGAAGGGTTCAATATGCACATCGCTCGCCCCCTCGCGGATGGCGCGGGCGATGATGGCGTTCACCAGCCGAATAAAGGGCGCGTCGCTGGTTTCATCCAGCAAATCCCTCGCCGACGCCTCAATGTCCGCCTCCGCGTCCAGCCCTGCGCCTACGCCCTCTCCTACGCCCGGCATGACAATGCCGCCAATATCATCACCGTCCGCCTCGCCATACGCCGCGCCCAGCAGCGCGACAATGCGCGAACGCGGCGCCACCGCCACCCGCACATCCGCGCCGAACACCGCCGCCGCGTCCGCGGCCACCAACAGCCCGTCCGCACCGGCCACAGCCAGCACGCGTCCGCCACCATCGCGGCACAACACCGCGCCGTGGTCCTTCATGTACAGATAGGGCACGGCCCCAAGGGCGTCCGTATCCGCCGTGGCATCGGCAAGGTCCGTCACCGGCAATCCATACTGCCCGGCAAGCACCCGCGCGGCGTCCATCTCCGCCATATGTCCCGCGCGTACAAGCCCGCGCAACAGCGCCTCGCCCGTCGCGCCTGCCTCGCGCCGCAGAGCCTGTGCCGCCTGCTGCGGCACCAAGGGGTGCGCCCCCAGCGCGTCATCAAGGGACTGGCGCCCTAACGGAGCCTGCGGCTCGCGGCCTTGTCTGGTGCGCCCTTGTCTGGCCTGCCCCTGCGCCGTGTGCCGATGAAGGACGCTCATGGTTCCAGCACCGGTTGCGGCAAGGGCGGCGGCGCAATCCATGCCTCGCCGAGGCCGTCATCATCCACGCCCACGCGCTCCAGTTCGCGCCGCTTTTCGCGCGCGATGCGCGCGGCGTGCTCCGGGCTGTCGATGATGCGCGGCGTTAGGAAGAGCAACAAATTCGTATCGCTCTGCCGGGTGCTCTTGGACTTGAACAGCCACCCCAGCCCCGGCACGTCCCCAAGGCCCGGCACCTGATTGCGGTCGCGCGATTCGTCGCGGCTCAGCAGGCCCGCAATGACAATGGTTTGTCCATCGCGCACCTGCACTGTGGTTTCCACCTCGCGCTTTTTGGTGGTGGGGGCGAGGAGCAGCGGCTCGCTCTCGCCAACGGACACCGTCTTGTTCACCACACGGCTGACCTCCTGATGCAGGCGCAGGCGCAGCATGTCGTGCGTGCCAATCTGCGGGGTGACCGTCAGCTTCACGCCCACGTCCTTATAGGTAATGCTCTGCGTGGACTCTGTGTCTTTGCTCTCCGTGGTGACGCGCTCCACAAAGGGAATGGTGTCCACCACGTCCACCCGCGCTTCTTCATTATCCAAGGTCAGGAGCTGGGGCGTTGCCAGCACCTTAAAGCCCGTATCCACCTTGGACGCAGAAATGAGCGACTCCACGGAATTAAAGCGCTGGTCGCCAATGGTGAAGGGAAACAGCACCAGCCCCGCCGAAAATCCGGACGGCATGGAGAACGTCTCGCGCGCGCCATCCACCACGCCGGGCGCGCCGCCGGGGTTGGAGCCGCCAAAGACCAGCGCGTCCGTGCCGTCGATGCGCGTTGTGCCACCGGCGGACCAATTCACCCCAAAGCTCAGGCCCTTATCCGCGGAGACCTCCATAATCAGCGCCTCCACATACACCTGCCGCCGCGCCACATCCAGGCGGCGGATCATCTGCGACAGCACCGCGAACTCCTCCTGCGGCGCGGCAATGGCAAGGGCGTTGGTCGCCGTATCCGCCACCACGCTGATATGCCGCCGCGTGGCATCCGTACCCGTCTCGCCCGCGCGCTCCTCCATCAGCGTGCGCAGCACCTCCGCCGCGCTCGCCGCGTCCGCATTCTCCAAATACACAAGGTGCACCGTGCCCGTATGCTCCGGCGTCGGGACATCCATGGCGCGCACCAGCCGCCGCACAAGCTCCACGTCCTCCTGCACGCCCACCACGATAACCGTATTCGTCCGCGCCAGCCCCGCCACCGTATGCGACACACTCTCGCCCCGCCTGAGGCGCGCCTCGCGCCGCTCCGCCAGCAGGCGGGTCACCACCTCCGCGGTGGCCGGTGCGCTCCCATGGCGCATGGCAAACACACCCACATGCCCATCGCGCGCCGCCGTATCCGCGCGCCGGACAATGCCCGCAATGCGCTCCACATTGGAGCGATAATCCGTCACAATCAGCATATTTCCAGCCGGATAGTCCGCCATCAGCCCAGCCGCAGACACAAGGCCGGAGAGCGCCTTGCGTAAATCCAAACTGCTGGCGTGCGTCAGGGGGAGCACCTGCGTCATCACCGCTTCGCCGCCGGCCGAGGGCCGTAGCCCGGCGCGGGTCGGGACGCTCATACTCTGCGCCTGCGCCGAGGGGACAATCTTCGTCACCGCCCCCTGCTCCACCGTGGTAAAGCCGTGCACCTCCAGCACCGACGCAAAGACCCCATACGCCTCATCCGCTGTAATGGCGCGCGGCGACAGCACCGTCACCCGCCCCTTCACCCGGCGGTCCACAATAAAATTCCGGCCCGTCACATCGCTGATGTACTTGATGAGCGACCGGATATCCGCATCCTCAAAATCCATACGCACGCCATCCGCCCCAGCGCCCTCACCGCCGTCAGCCGCCACAACGCCGCCAACCAGCAGGCACAGCACCGCCGCAAGCGCCATGGCGCCAACACAAGCCCCGCGCGCCCACATCATCGGAGAGTCACCACCAGAGTACGGCGCACGCCCTTCCGCAACAGCTCCACCTCAAAATGCTCCCGCCCCAACTCGTCCATCAGGCCCAGCGCCTCAGGCAGGCTCGTTACCTGCCGTCCGTTCACCGCCGTAATAAAATCCCCCTGCCGCAGACCAAGGCGGGCAAAGAAGCCCCCCTCCTGCACCCACTGCACACGAAAGCCCCCACGGCCCTTCTCGCGCCCCGGCGTCATCGCCGCCTGCCGCAGCACCGCAGACGGACTCCGCACAATGGTCTGGAATTCTTGCCGATCCAGCGTGTATGACATATCGTCATACATTGGTTGTTGTCGGTATGCCGCCGGCTTTGCGGAGCGTTCCGCGCCATCAAACAGCAGCGCAACACGCCGCCCGTCACGCTCCAGCACCGCTCCGCGCCGGTACACGGACACAAGCCGCGCCCCGCCGACTGCATCGCCCACACGCAGCGCATTCTCAGCGCCGCCACACGCAATCACAGCCCTGCACAGCCGCGCATCATGCGACACCATAGTCCCCCGAAGCGACACCTCCGGCCCCGCAAGCGGCAAGGCATCAAGTTCACTGTCATCACGCCGCGCCGCCTGTCCCGGCAAAGGCGCAAGAACGTCACTCCCCGCCGCAACCTCACAGTCCCGTAGGCTTGGCGCCCGCCAGCCCTGATGCGCGCCCAAAGGCGCACGCAGCGGCGCCGCCTCCAGCACAGGAGAGCGCCAAATCTGTACAGCTTCGGCAAGCCAATACAGACCGGCGCACACAAGCACAAACACGACAAACCACGACACACAGCGCATCATCATCCTCTCAGCATCGCGAGAGCGCCGCACAACTGGCCAAGACAGCGCAGCAAATACGGACCACCTGTAACGATGTCCCTATTGCCACTACTTGACACCCATTTTTCAGTCAACGCCAAAGGGGACATGGCACGGGGGCCTCCATGAGGAGGGAAAAGCTGTATGGAGGATGGAGACGCCACGCGTTGTGTGCTCCGCAGGCTCAAGGGCGCGGCCCTTGAGAATCCCAAGTGCGCACAGGCCGGGTGCGTGTGGATAGGACGGTCGTCACCCCCGGCGTGCTCTCGGCCGTGTGGAGACAAAGAAAAAACGCCCCCGTCATCTCTGACGGAGGCGTTCTTAGATCGTTTTTTTATCGAGTTACAAAGCCGTCTTCTCGTTCACCGGCCTTTGTTTACTCACCATGATGCGCTTTGTGCCAGCGACAGGCGGTGCCGACGATGTCATCGAGGTTGGTGTAGCGCGGGGTCCAGCTGAGTTCGGTTTTGGCGCGTGTGGCGTCTGCCACGAGCATGGGCGGGTCTCCGGCGCGGCGGGGGGCGTTTTCTGCTGGGACGGGGGAGCCGAGGGAGCGTCCTACGGCGTCCACGACTTCTCTGACGCTGGCGCCGTGTCCGGTGCCGAGGTTGATCATGCGGCTTTCGCCACCGTCCAGCAGCACCCCAAGGCCGAGCACGTGGGCGTCGGCAAGGTCGGTGACGTGGATGTAGTCACGGATGGCCGTGCCGTCGGGGGTGGGGTAGTCCTGCCCGAAAATCTTGATGGGTCCACGGCGGCCAAGGCCCGCCAGCACGGTGAGGGGGATGAGGTGGGTTTCGGGGTCGTGATCCTCGCCAATCTCGCCGTCGGGGTCGGCGCCTGCGGCGTTGAAGTAGCGCAGGGCCATGTGCTTGATGCCATGGGCGTGTTCAAAGTCGCGCAGAACCTGTTCAATCATGAGCTTGGTCCAGCCGTAGGGATTGATGGGGCGCTGGGGGAGCTGCTCGGTCATGGGCATGGTCTCGGGCACACCGTAGGTCGCGCAGGTGCTGGAAAAAATAATATTACCGCAATTGTGGTCGCGCATGGCTTCCAGCAGGTTCACGGTGCCGTACACGTTGTTGCGATAGTACTTACCCGGATCCTCCACGGATTCGCCAACATAGGTGTACGCGGCGAAATGGATTACCGCGGCAGGTGCGTACTTTGCGAAGGCGGCGTCCAGCGCGGCGCGGTCCTGAATATCCCCTTTGACGAGGGGACCCCACTTCACGGCCCATTCATGTCCATACACCATGTTGTCAAACGTGACGGGGGTGTAGCCTGCGGCCTTGAGCTGTTTGCAGGTGTGACTGCCAATGTATCCGGCACCGCCGGTAACGAGAATATTCGTGCTCATCGCGTGCTCTCTTGCGTGCGTTGAATGTCCGCGAAAAAAGCCCCGGGCGGGGCGTACTGGTCCAAGGGTACGGTTTCCTGTGGCTTTTGTCACCACCGGGAAGGCGAGAGGGGTTTAGCCGCTCAGAAGGCTGCCCATCTCGAAAAGTGGAAGCATAATGGCCAAAACAATGCCGCCAACAATGGAGCCAAGGACGAGAATAAGGACCGGCTCCAACAGCGCCATCCCGCGCGAGAGGGCGCCCTGCACGTCCGCTTCGCAGGCGCGGGCCACGGTGCGGAGCATGTCGGCAAGGGCGCCGGACTCCTCCCCTGCGGCAATCATTTGCATGTCGCCAGCGTCAAAGAGCTTTTGGCGGCCTAGCGCTGCGGCCAGGGTGCCTCCGGCGATGACGTCACCACGCACGCTGAGGCTCCCGCGTTGGAGGGCCGCATTGCTCAAGACGCCCTGCGTGATGCTCAGAGCTTGATGCAGGGGTACCCCGTGTTTCAGGAGCAAATAGAGCGTCCTTGCGTAGCGCCCCGCGTCGAAGCGCCGCCAGAGCGTGCCGAAAAATGGCGTGCGTAGCGCGGCGGTATGGAGGGTGCGGCGTCCTGCCGCAGTGCGGGCCCACAGCCGAAGGGCAAGGGCGGCGACAAGGACGGTTGCCAGAATCCACGGCCACCACACAGTTACGGTGGTACTCAGAGCCATCAGCACCTGCGTTGGCGCGGGCAGTGCGTGGTCAAAATCCGTAAAGATTGCCGTGAGGCGCGGTACAACAAAGGCGAGAAGAAAGGCGACCACTCCTGCGCCAACGCAGCACAAAAAGGCCGGATAGGTCAGCGCGCTTCGGATGCGGCGCCGCAGGGCGTCATAGCGGGTGGTTGCCGCGCCGATTTCTCCCAGCACGGTGGCCAGCATTCCGGAGGCCTCTCCGGCGCGCACCATGGCGAGAACCATGGGGGAGAACTGCTGCTGCGTGCGCTCCATAGCCTCGGCAAGGGTGGCCCCGGCGCGAACCTGCTCGCGAATGCTGGCGAGGATGCGCTCCGGGCGCGCGCCAACACCGTGCTGCAGCATGCTGGTGAGCGCGGCGTCGAGGGGAAGCCCTGCATCCAGCAGCGTGGCAAGGCGGGTGGTCATGGACGCAAAGTCGCGCGGGGCAAGAGGCGAGCGCATCCGGGCGGCGAGGGCCCTGCGCAGTGAGGAGGGCGTGCTCGGCGCGCCACGGCCAACGTCCTCCAGCCACAAGGGGACAAGGTGGCGCTCGCGCAGGATGCGCCCGGCCTCGAAGCGGCTGGCGGCATCCACGGTGTCCTTCAGCACCTTGCCCTCTGGTGTGGCGGCTTCAAATCGAAAGACTGGCATTTGCCCAACGCTCCTCACGTGTCCCAAAGCCTTCGCATATCCGGTACAGAAGGTTCTGTATCGTGGCTTGGCAGGAAAGGAAAGGGCTTGGCTAGGTTGCGGGGACGGGCGCTCCTGTTTCGGCCTGCCGCTGGGCGCGGGCTTTGGCCTGTTCCATGAAGGCCTCCACGTGCAGGCGGTTTGCCGGGGACGCGGTGCCGTCAAAGGCCAGAGAGATGCAGGGGACGCCATAGTGGTGGCTGACGGTACGCAGCAGCGCTGTGACGACGGTCCCGGGCATACAGCCAAAGGGCATGACATTGATAACGCCATGGCACCCGGCGTGGATCATATTCACAGCCGCGCCAACGCTGAGCACCGCCTCCCCGCGCAGGCTGTCGTTGATGTAGGGCGCTGCGGCTCGCAGGGTGGCGGCGGTATCCGGTTCGTGGATGGTCCGCAGGTGCCCGTCAAAGACGTGCTCAAGGCGGCGCTGGATGCCCGCCTGCACCCGCCGGGTCATGCCGAGGGTGAGCAGAGCGCGCAGGTCGCGTTCACGGCAGGCGTCCTGCACGGACATGGCGTTGACGTAGGCAATCCATTCGCCGATGGGGGCAAGCCATGGCTCCCCGCCAAGCTCCATGACCTTGCGGCAAATCTCCTCATTGCAGAAGGCGTTGGAGCGCACGTAAATTTCCCCGACGATGCCGATGCGGGGCACCAGTGGGCTATGGCCGCTGCGCAGGGCGGCGAAATCATCACGCGCGGCGGCAAGGGCGCGCGGCGCGGCATCAAGCGGCCCGCGTAGCGCCAGCCGCAGGCGGCGACTGTGCTCGCGGTGGCAGGCGTCCACCTGTTCGGGGTCTGCCGCGTTGGGACGCGTTTCGTGCAGGCATTTGGTCAAGAGGTCGTAGGCGACGATGCCGTACCAACAGCGGCGGGCGAGGTCGCGCCCAGCAATGCCCAAGTCATCATACAGGCGGGCGGATTGTTCCGGAGCGTACAGGGCAACATCCGCGTAGCCGAGGGACTCCAGAACCATGCTTTGGGCGTGGTTGTATTGCCCAAAGCGGCACGGGCCGGTTCCCCCGGGCATGAAAAAGGCAGAATGCTGCGGCTGAAAGCCCGGCTCCGCGCATTTTGCCAGCACATCACCAAGGGTGGTGGCGTAGGGATAGCACTCCTTGCCGGAGCACTCCCTCCGCGCGAGGGACACTGTGTCCGGCGTGGTACGCGGCAGCACCTCGGCCTCGACACCGCAGGCCCGAAATGCGGATTCCAGTCCGTACGAGCCGTCGGACATACGTGGCAGGTACACGGTGCGCCCGCGTCCTGTATACGCGGCTGGGCGCGGCAGGCGGGGGCGCATAGCGCGCTGCTCGCGTCCGGCCTTGCGCCGCGTGCCTATGCTGTCCCAAAAGGCCTCCACCCGGGTGATGATGCCTGCGTCCGCGCTGTGCTCATCAATTTCCAGAAAGAGGGCGGGCGTTCCCGCCAGCTCACGTTCGGCCAGCGAGTTAATGAAGGCGTCCGGCCCGCAGGAAAAACTGCCAATGCAAATGGGATACAGCCGCGCATCGCCGCGCACGGCGCGAAGCGCGCGCAAAATGCGCTGCCCGGAGCGCCAGTACATGGTCCCCCACGTCTCGCTGACGTCCTCTGCCGGCAAAAAGTCCATGGGGATGGCCGGGATGCCAAGGCCCGCCAGCTTTCGCGGCAGGTCGAGGTTCATGCCGGAATCAAAGGCGTTGTAGGGGCGCCCCACCACCACGGCGGCCTCGGTGTCGAGGTGCTTCAGCACTTCGCGGCCCTTGGCGCGCAGGCGGTCCTCAAAGTCGTGCTGCGCTGTCCACGCACGGGAGAGCGCCGCACGGACTTCGCGGCGCGAGACGCGCCATGGGCGGAGTGCGGCATGCAGTTCACGCTCCACGGCCCGGGCGCCGTGGCGCAGGTTCAGGGCTGGGGCCACCACGGCCGCGCGCGGGGCAAGCTGGCGGACCTGAAAGGGATAGCTCTGCGTCAGAGGGCACGAGAGGCCGTCGCCGTGCGGGTCGTCCGGAGTGTTCATGTTGATGAAGGACGGAACAAACAGCGCCTCGCACCCTTCCCCGGCATCGAACTGCGAGTGCAGCAGGTGCAGGGCGTGACCGAGGGCGGCCTTGACCGGGAAACAGGTGTCCGCAAGCACCGCCTCGGCCCCGAGGCGGGTCACTGCCGCGCGTGTTGCGGGGGAGAGGACGGGTTCAAACCCGCATTCCCAGAGAAAAGTCGTCACAAAGGGCAACAGGTCGTGCAGGAAGAACGCTTGCGGCACGCCCATACGCCCTCGCCGCGCCCGTCCGCCCGCTTGACGAAAGTGCTCGCCGCGCTGTGTATGCTCGGCCATAAGGGCGCGGTGGCGGAAGGCGAACAGGTCCTCTCCGGGTGGCTCACTTGCCCGGCGGATGTCGTACTTTTCGCAGCGTCCGCCGTAATACAAACTGTCTGACTCACCTTCGATGCGTACGGCGCGGATTTCGCACTGGTTCTCACACCCTTTGCAGGTAAAGGATTTTTGCTCGTAGCGCCGTTTACCAAGGTGGAAGCCGCGAAACGCCGTGGGGCGCTGGCCTTCAGCGATGGCGTCGCGCGCGGACAGGGCCATGCCTATGGCTCCGGTGACGTCGTGGTGCTGGGGGATCATGATGGGCGTCTCAAGGATGCGCTCAAAGGCGGCGATGACGGCGCGGTTGAAAGCCGTGCCGCCCTGAAAGAAAATCCGCGAGCCAATGCGTCCCTTGCCCACAACGCGGCCCAGATAATTCTCCACAATGGAATAAGCCAGCCCGGCCAGCAGGTCGTCCATGCCCGCCCCTTGCGCAAGGGCGGAGAGCAGGCTGTTTTCCATAAACACCGTGCAGCGCTCGCCAAGGCGGCAAGGCGCAGGGGCGGTAAGGGCGCGCCGGGCGAATTCGCCCGTGATATCAATGCCCAGTTTTTCGGCCTGTTCCTCAAGAAAGGACCCGGTGCCTGCGGCGCAGGCCTTGTTCATGGCAAAGTCGGCAATGACGCCGTCGTCAATACTGATGAATTTGGAGTCCTGTCCGCCTATCTCGAAGATGGTATCCACGGCGGGATCAAGGAAGACTGCCGCCCGCGCCTGCGCCGTGATTTCATTGAGCACCACGTCCGCGCCAATAAAGTCCGCAATCATATACCGCCCGGACCCTGTGGTGCCGGCCCCGCAGATGCGTACGCGTCCGCCAAGCTCATGGCCAATTTCGCGCAGACCGCGCCGGACGGCCTCGATGGGACGGCTGGCCGTGCGCAGGTAGCGCCGCGCCAACACGCGTCCTGCCGCGTCCACAACGGCAAGATTGGTGCTGATGGACCCCACGTCCACGCCAAGGTAGCCGTCGCAGCCTTCCGGCGGGAGGGGGGCGACATCATTGGTCATGGATTCCGGGTGTCGCGCGGCAAACGCTGCGGCATCATCCACAAGGGGCGCGCGCACATCGCGCCCGGTGCGGCGGGCCTCGCACCGTTTGCGCAGGGCTGCAAGGACGGCCGCATCCAACCATGCCCCGCGCCCCTCGCGCTGAGCGATGAGGGCCGCGCCATGCGCGCCCGTGGTGGTGGGCTGCGGCGGCACATGCAGGGCGTCCAACCCCAAAACTTCCCGCAATGCCCGGCGCATTCCGGCGCTGAGCGCCACGCCGCCCACAAAGGTCACGGGCTGGCGCACCGCCCGGCCACGGACAATGGCTCCCTTGAAATTGCGTGCCACGGCAAAGCACAGCCCTGCCACGATATCCGGCACGGACGCGCCAACCTGCTGCAGGTGAATCATGTCCGATTTGGCAAAGACGCTACACCGTCCCGCCACACGTGGCGGCTCCGGGCATTCTAGGGCCACAGCGCTAAAATTCTGAATGCTAAGGCCCATACGTTCGGCCTGCTGGTCCAAAAAGGCCCCGGTCCCAGCCGCGCACACGGAGTTGAGGGAGAAGTCGTCCAGCACGCCGTCAGCAAGGGTGATAAGTTTGGAATCCTCACCGCCTATTTCAATAATTGTGGCCGCTTCCGGCACGGCGGCCAAAACACCAGCCGCATGGGCCGCCAGCTCCGAAATATGTTCGGCTTTTGCCTCGTCGGCCAGCCGCCGGGCGCCGGAGCCCGTCATGGTCAGGGCAAAGCCGCCGTGGGCGTCCAGGGCGTCAGCCAACAGGCGCAGGGCGACGGCTTCCGGCTCGCCTCTATGGCGCTCATAACGCTGGACAAGGGGAGAGCCGTCCGCATCAAGGACCACCAGTTTCACACTGACCGAGCCGACGTCCAGCCCGCCCCAACACTCCGCCCTCATTGCCGCTTTGCCGTGTTCCGCGCGTCGTGACCGCATGGCTTACTCCGCCGCCGTGGTTGAGGGTTCCGCCGCATCGCGCAGCCGCCGTAAGAATTCGCGCAGGAATGCCGCGTCCATGTCGCGCCCCCCAAGGCGCAGCCGTTCCAAATGCGCCACACGGTTGCCCCGGGGCGTTGTCACCACCGCGATGCGGACCTCATGGGTCTGTGCGCCGGAGCCAAGGGTGCCCGCCCACGTGTTCTCCTCCGCCTGCCGCCACGCGCTCGCGCGCCCTTGCTCGGCAGTAACGGCGCGCTCCAGCACGGCAGGGGTCACTGCCGCCCCGGAACCAAGCGACATGCCGAGGAAATCCCCTGTCGCGGAACGCACTACCAGTGGCAATGCGGCGACATCCGTATCAAGCGTTGCGGCCGCTGATGCGCCGCCCTGCGGTGATGCCTCCTGCTCCTGCGGCGCGCGCGGGGCCTCACGTTGTGGTCCGGGCGGTTCGTCCTGCGGAGCGGTTTGGCGGGGCGGCTGCTCTTTTGCGTCCACACGGCCCACGCTCCAGCGCTCCGCCCGGCCGTTCTTGCCGCGGATTGTCACCACGCGCGCCCCCGGCGCCTCGCCAGCGCGACAGCCGCTGCGCAGGGCCGAGACGTCTTCCCGCAGCCGCGCAAGTTCCTCCAGCATTTCCGGGCTGTCAGCGCCGCCTGCGCCCACGCCGCCCAAAGCCTGCGCGCGGCCAAGGATGGCGTCTATGCGCTGCTCCAGCGAGGCCACACGCTCCATCACGGCGGACTGGGCGGACTCCAGTTGCGTGAGGCTGCGTTCAATGCCGCCCAGCACGTCCGCGCCCGTTCCCCGAACCCGCCGGATACCCGGAGCGCGCCCCTTCTCGCGGCATGAGGGGAACTGCTCATACAGGCGCTGGCGCACCTGTTCCACAGAAAGGCCCTCGCCAAAGCCCTCGCGGATGGCGCGGCACACCGCAAGGCACTGCGGCGCCAGTCCAAGGGGTTTGCCTGTGCGCGCAATGGGCAGGCACTCCGGAAACTTGGAGCGGTAGTTCTTTACGGTGGAGACGGAAACGCCTAGAGACTCCGCAATTTCGGCATGCGTCAGTACGTCGTCAGGCATCGACACTCCCGGACTCTTAAGATTACAGGGTTTCCCGATGACGATACGACGTTTTGAGCCCTTGAGCAAGACGCTATGGAAATCGCTTTGCGTCCTTTTCAAATGCCGCTAGCATACAGCGCAGAGCACTCACCCCATACCAACAGGACAACCGCCGTGACGACACAGGCCAGCCAGTACACCTACGCCGAACGCATCCACAAGGCGCTCCTCTACATTGAACAGCACCTTGCCGAAGACCTCTCCCTGGACGCCATTGCCGAGCAGGCGTACCTGTCGCCGTTTCATTTTCATCGGCTGTTTACGGGCATGGTGGGGCAAAGTGTGAAGGCCTATCAGCGCCGCCTGCGCCTTGACCGTGCGGCGTCATGGCTTCTGTATTCCTCCCGCAGTATTGCGGACATCGCCCTTGAGGCCGGCTATGAATCGCAGGAAGCCTTCACCCGCGCTTTCAAGACGCATTTCGGCACGCCGCCCAAGCGTTTTCGTCTTCATGGCTCCCCTGAACTGCTTGGCCGCGGCGGCAGCCCGCGCGAAACGTTGTGCGCGCATCCAGACTATGCGCTGGACCGCTTTGGTCTCAGCATCACCGTCAGGACCATCCCCGACGCCGCCGTGCTTTCGGTCCGGCATGTTGGCTCCTATTACGACTGCGGCTGGGCGTGGGAGACCCTGTGCGGCTGGGCCGGGGCGCAAGGGCTACTGACGCCGCAGACCCGTTTTTTCGGCGTCAGCCACGATGACCCCGCCATCACGCAGGACAATTTCATCCGCTATGACGCCTGCCTGACCATCAGCGGCGAGGTGCCCCCGCCGCCGGCTCCCATCACGCCCATCACCATTCAAGGCGGCGACTACGCCTGCTGCACCTACACCGGGCCATACGACAACCTCCAAGCCGTGTACGCCGCCATCTGCGGGCAGGGCATTCCGCCCCTTGGCCGTGAATTCCGCAACGCCCCCAGTGTGGAGTGCTATCTTAACACCCCGGAGCATACCGCCCCGGAGGACCTGCGGACCGAGGTGCGCATCCCCCTTGTTGCCCGCTAGGCAAAACAGCAAAAACGGTCAGGATTCCCATCCCCCGCACGCGCTATAAGGGCAGGACAGCAACACCTACACCCCGAGGAGGTTCTCCATGCCTGAAAAGACGTTTTCCCTTGAAGCCTTTGGCGCAACCGCAGAGGTCAAGACACTTGCCCCCATGCACGTCGCCAAGGTGCGCCACGTCGGCCCCTATGAGGAGTGCGAGCAGGTTTGGACCACGCTCATGGAATGGGCCATCCCCGCCGGAGCCGCGACCGAGGACGCCCTCTATCTTGGCGTCGGTCACGACGACCCCGCCGTCACCTCGCCGAACCAGATTCGTTACGATGCCTGCGTCACCGTAGACGACTCCATCGCGCCGACGCCCCCCGTGGAGCTGATGGACATTGATGGTGGAGATTACCTTTGCGCTGTGGTCAAAGGCCCATACTCCGAGCTGAAGCACGTCTACGCCGCCCTCATGGACGAAGCGCTGCCTGCCCTTGGCCGGGAGTTCGATCCCAAGCCCTGCGTGGAAATCTATCTGAACGATCCCCGTCACGTCCCGCCGCAGGAACTGCTGACGGAGGTGCGCCTTGCCGTGAAATAACGGCCATGCGCCGAGAAAAAGGCATCATAAAGCCCGCCGCGTGTTGATACACGGGGCGGGCTTTTGTGTTGGTGAAGGGGGAAGTGGGGTGTGCAGGAAAGAGAGGAGAAGGAGGCGGAAAAAAGAGGCGGGAGATTATTCGCTCCAGTATTCCTGCTTATTCAGCTCGTCCGCGCAGTTAATGGTTCCCTGCACAGTGCCTAGCTCAAGGCCCAGCGGCTGGACCATCCACCCGTCCTGCATCTCTTTGGGGATTGGATACGGCGGGTACAGACCAAAGGGGTGGGCGGGAACAAAGCCGTGTTTGGGATAGTATTCGATGTGACCAAGCACGAACACGAAGCCGAAGTTCATGTCCTTCAGGTGGCGCAGTCCGGTTTGGATCAACAGCCCGCCAATCCCCTGCCGCTGAGCCTGCGGCGTCACAGCCAGCGGAGCGAGAATCGCCGCGCGGGCGTCACTGCCAGAGATCGTCACTTTCGTAAACAGAATGTGCCCCACAGCCGTGTCGCCATCGAAGGCCAGCAGCGAACACAGCGGCGCCGCGCTCGGGTCGCGTAAGAGGTTCAGCGTCAGCTGCGCTTCGTCCTCCTGACCAAATGCCGCCGAATGAATGCTGAAAATTGTTTGGATATCGGCGTCAGTAGTCGGGCGTATAGTGATGTTTTTCGCGCGCACTTCATTCTCCGGTGTGGGTTTGTCAGTGAGAGAGTTGTTGTCCTGTAAGGACGTTAACGCAGGGCGATGGTGGAAAGTCAATGTTTGAATTGAGGGGGGGCAGAGGGATGGTGGGTCTTGGGCATAAAAAAAGCGCCGACGGCGTGGTGTGGCTGTTGGCGCTTTTTGGGCA
>NZ_JBJDSB010000007.1:0-68101 GCF_044987625.1 Desulfobaculum sp. SPO524
TCTGCACCCCAACAGTATTTGAGTTGTCCAGCCCACGACAATCAAGATAATCCCACCCCCCGAGCCAAGAACTCCCCAGCCACCACACCCTCGCGCGAAGCACAGAAACACCAAAGCATTCGAACGCTTTTAAGCGTTCAGAGCGGCCAAGCCCGTGCCGTCCTCCACCATGCGCCCGCCACCAAGCCCCGCGCACAGCACCCGGTCTGCCCGCCCACACTAGCCTAAAAACCACGCCCGAGACCGCCTCGCACTCACCACCTCTCTTCATCCGGCTCCGGCCGGAGGGGGACGGGTGTCCAGAGGGTGCGGGGGGAATCCTGCAAGGTTTCCCCAACACCCTTTGGCCGTCGGAGACACGGCAACAACATACAGAAATCCCACCGAAGCATCTCTCGGCCTAGCCACCATGGCGCCACACCATGTCCGCAATATCTTCCCGACGCATGCACCTCACCATCGCCATATTCACCCCCAATCAACAAATCTCCATCCACGGCTCACCGGGTGCCTACTCATAACCACTCCTCAAGGACGAACCGACTCCCTTCCTGCATTCTTCGCCGTCGTTGCTTTTTTCATCCCTCCAACCCGCCTAGCCACCCGTATCCCACTTCAAACATCCCACACCGCAAGTGCCTTCACCGCACCAAGCCCCCCTCCACGTGTGAAGCGAAAGGGAGTAATAAAGGGTAGCATGCGATCGTGATTGAAATATGATCATGATTATGTCATGTCTACCCATCCATTTGATGTGAGGAGAAAGCCGGAAGTAGGGCTTGTGTGACTTGGGTGTGAACGAAAGGGGAATTGGCGATGCCGTGTTATGAGTTTGAAGGTTTGGTTCCTGTGGTCCACCCGGATGCCTATGTGCACCCGACGGCGGTGTTGATTGGCGACGTGATTGTTGGCGCGGATGTGTATATTGGCCCATGTGCCTCACTGCGCGGCGATTATGGCCGGTTGATCGTGAAGGATGGTTCCAATGTGCAGGATGGTTGCATCATGCATGGGTACTGCGATGTGGACACGGTGGTTGAAGAGAACGTGTCCGTCGGCCATGGCGCGATTTTGCATGGGTGCGTCATCAAGCGGAATTGTCTGGTGGGCATGAATTCCGTGGTGATGGATGGCGCTGTCGTTGGCGAAGAAAGCATTGTCGCCGCCATGAGCTTTGTGAAGGCCGGCTTTGATGGAGCTCCTCGCCAGCTGCTGGTGGGCTCTCCTGCAAAGGTGCTGCGTGAGGTGACGGACCGGGACATGCATTGGCATGGACTGAATATCCGTGAATATCAGGCATTGGCTGGGCGTTCGGCGCAGTCGATGACTGAGGTGTCCCCGCTTCGCGAGGTGGAGGACAATCGTCCCCATCTGGCTGGCATTACCGACGTAAAGCCGCAGATGTAGCGTACGAGCAAACGCCCAGGCGGCAGATGCAGGTGGCATACCGCCTGGGATATGACGCTGAGAGTAGGGCGCTCAGACGAGACCCTTCGGCACAGGGCGGTGGTACTCGCTATGCGAATGCTCCCTTCTGAGCGCCGCCCCGCCACCGAAGAACGGAGCGTCTCCCCATACGGGCGGTGGAC
Organism: Desulfobaculum sp. SPO524; assembly: GCF_044987625.1. NCBI lineage: Bacteria > Pseudomonadati > Thermodesulfobacteriota > Desulfovibrionia > Desulfovibrionales > Desulfovibrionaceae > Desulfobaculum > Desulfobaculum sp. SPO524. The sequence continues at coordinate 1,590 of NZ_JBJDSB010000007.1, forward strand.
GACCATCTTGTGCCGAGAGACTCCCGGCGAAACGATGGCCATCCAGCGGCCGCGCCAGCGACACTTTCTGCGTTTTTCCCGGCCTCGCGTTTTCCCCGAGAGGGAGCTTCACCGCGCTAAAGCGGCTTGCCCTCCACGGTTTATGTCCGTTTTTGTTCTTTGACGCATGCACCCCTCGCGAGCAGGGCAAAGTGCTGTAGGGGCCTTTCGCGCCGTAGTGGGAGAAGGGAATTTCGGCGCATTATGGACAACTGTGCAAGGACCATAATTGCTGTAAACGCCCGCAGGGCGGGGCAATTGTGAAGGTGGTTGCTTTTTTCACAATTTCAATCTATGTCTTGCCCATCGCTTCGCGCTGGACTGCGCAGCGCCTTGTTTGGTTAATCAAACGGCGCATATTTTTCACTCGATATCCCATGAAGAGCACACAGGTTGAGAGGTCACACGGACCTCTCCTTTTGGTGCGCATGATGCTGGGGGCAGTGGAGCGGGGCGAGTGGCAGACGCGCGACGCGGCCGCACGAACGCTCACGGCGTGAAGTGGCGGCATCCTCGTCGTTGGACTGACGTTTTGCGCTGCGGCGGGTGCAGCCTTGCTGCGAGCTGACCATGCAAACAATGCAAACCGTGCAACTTCGGCGTGCAATTGCATGGTTGCAGAGTGGCGCGGGGAAACTCGCCGTGGATAAAAGTTCCCGTATTTCGAGGGATTGCAGGTGTATGGTTTTTGGCACGGTGTGTGCTGATTGTGCACTCAAACAAGCACCATGGCCGGAGAGTCCGGTCAGGACGCCTTGCGTGTTCAATTCTCCGGCATATGCCGGAATTCTATACTGACTTGCTTCCTGAGAGGAACTTTCGATGCAAAAAGTTCTCACGACCTGCCCGTACTGCGGTTCGGGATGTTCTCTATATCTGCTGCTGAATGATGATGGCCGGATTACCGGCGTTGAGCCGAATCTTGACCCGACCAGCGTGAATAAGGGCGCGCTGTGCTCCAAGGGGCACTTTGGGGTGGACTTTGTTCAGCACCCGGAGCGCCTGACATCGCCCCTCGTCCGCAAAAATGGCGTGCTGACCGAAAGCACGTGGGAAGAGGCCTATGCGGTCATTGCCCAGCGCCTTGGCGGCATCGTCGCCGAACATGGCCCGGACAGCGTGGCGGGATTTAGCTCCGCGCGCTGCTCCAACGAAGAGAATTACCTCATGCAAAAGTTCATGAGGGCGGCGGTGGGGACGAACAATGTCGACCACTGCGCGCGGCTCTGACACGCCCCCACTGTGGCCGGTCTGGCCACCGCAATGGGCAATGGAGCTATGACCAACTCCATCGGCGAGTTGGACGAAATGGGGCTGCGGGACTGCATCTTTGCCATCGGCACCAACACCACCGAGTGCCACCCCATTATCGGCCTTGGCATGATGCGCGCCAAGCACCGCGGCGCAAAGTTGATTGTCGCCGATCCGCGCGCCATCACGCTGAGCCAGCATGCGGACCTGTGGCTGCGCCTGAAGCCCGGCAGCGATGCCGCGCTGCTGAACGGTATAGCCCATGTCATCCTTGAAGAAGGCATGGCGGATGAAGATTTCATCGCCGCGCGTACAGAAAATTTTGAAGCGTTCCGCGACAGCGTGCAGCGCTTTACGCCGGAGATTGCCTCGGCCATCACCACGGTGCCTGCTGGGGATATCCGCCGCGCGGCGCGGCTCATTGGCAACAGTGAAAATACCGCCACGTACTACACCATGGGCATCACCCAGCATACGTCTGGCGTGGACAACGTGTTGGCCGTTGCGAACCTTGCGTTTGTCACCGGCAACATCGGCAAGCCCAAGGCTGGCGTGAATCCTCTGCGCGGGCAAAACAACGTGCAGGGTTCCTGCGACATGGGCGCGCTGCCCAACACCTTCCCGGGCTACCAGAAGGTGACGGACCCCGCCGTGCGCCAGCGCTTTGAGCAGGCGTGGGGCGTTTCGCTCAGCGGCGAACCCGGGCGCACCATCCCCGGTGTGTTCGACGGCATCGAGAGCGGCGATATCCGCGCGCTATATGTCTTTGGCGAGAATCCCATGCGCAGCGACCCGGACGTGAACCATGTGGAGCATTGCCTTGACCATGTGGACTTTCTCATCGTGCAGGACATCTTCCTGACCGAGACGGCCCAGAAAGCCGACGTGGTGCTGCCCGGAGCGTCCTTTGCGGAAAAGGACGGCACCTTCAGCAGTACGGAACGCCGCGTCCAGCGCATCCGTAAGGCCATTGAGCCGGTGGGCGACAGCCGCCCGGACTGGCGCATCATCACGGAGTTGATGCAGGCCATGGGCTACGACGCCGACTACGCTTCGCCCGAGGATGTCTTTGACGAGATGCGTTCGCTGACGCCCACCTATGCGGGCATCAGCTACGCCCGCCTTGAGCAGGGCGGCATCCAGTGGCCCTGCTGGGACGAAGCGCATCCCGGCACCCCGGTGCTACACGTTGGGCAGTGTGATAATGGCCGTGGGCAGTTCTCGGCCATTGACCACCGCGACCCGGCGGAGATGCCCGACGAGGAGTACCCCTTGATGCTGACCACGGGCCGCGTTGTGGCGCATTACCACACCGGCACCATGACGCGCCGCTGCTGGGGCCTGAATGGCCTGAGCCCTGAGGAGTCGTTGGAAATCAATCCCGCGGACGCCGAGGAGCTTGGCCTTGAGCATGGCGATCCCATTGTGGTGACCACCCGCCGCGGCGAAGTCCGCACCAAGGCGCAGGTGACCCCACGCGTGCCCAAGGGGCTGACGTTCATCACGTTCCACTTCTCCGAGGCGTGCGGAAATATTTTGACAAACAGTGCGGCCGATCCTGTTACCGAAACTGCGGAACTCAAGGTTTGTGCCGTGCGCGTACGTAAGGATACTGCGTCCGACAGCCGCGTTGTGGCGTAGTGCAAGAAAAAGGAAAGCAAATGCCTTCTCCTCTCAATAGCTTCGTTGTTGCTGATTCCGATAAGTGCATTGGGTGCAAGCTGTGTGAAGTGGCCTGCGCCGCGGTGCACGAAGACGTTGTGCCCACTACGGTCGGCTGCCAGCAGAGCCCGCTGCATCCGCGCCTGCACGTTGTGAACACCAGCGAGACCTCCGCACCCGTCCAGTGCCGCCACTGCGAGGACGCACCCTGCGCCAACGCTTGTCCCATCGACGCCATCCGTCAGGTTGGCGGCCGCATTGTCGTGGACGAGGACGCCTGCGTGGGCTGCAAGAATTGCATGGTCGCCTGTCCCATGGGCGCGCTGCAGCTGATGGACGTGTACCGCCATGGCGAGCGGGTGATGCAGCCCGTCCTGCGTGAGGAAGCCGGTGGCCGGGTGGAGGAAACTCCTCGCCTCGTCGCCACGAAGTGCGACCTGTGCGCCGGCGTGCACGGCGGCCCCGCCTGTGTTGGCGTGTGCCCCGGCGACGCCCTGCGCATTGTCCGGCCCACCGCACTGCGCCGTAAGCGCAATTTCAATGCCGCGGTGAAGCTGATGTCCGCTATCCGCAACCTTCCTGCTTAACCGCAGAGCACAGGAGCAATACGGTTATGATTCTTGATTCTGAGCAGATTATCCGCATCGATCAGGAGCTGTGCACCGGGTGCGGACGCTGCAAGGACGTCTGCCCGGTTGATGCCATCTCCGGCGAGCGGCACCAGCCGCACACCATCGACGCGGCTGCATGTATATTGTGCGGTCAGTGCGTGCAGGAATGCAGCGCCTACGACAGCATTTTGGATGAGTTTGAAACGACCAAGGAAGAGCGCCTTGCCCAGCGTGGCATGCTGCCCTCGGTGAAGGAACCGCTGTTTGCCGCGCATTACCGCGGCGACGCGCAGCGCGTGTTCGATGCCCTGAAGAGCGACAGCTACACCATGGTGCAGTGTGCGCCTGCCGTGCGCGTTGCCATTGGCGAGGAATTCGGCTTGCCCCTCGGGTCCCTGACTCCGGGCAAGCTGGCCGCCGCCCTGCGCCGCCTTGGTTTTGACCGAGTCTACGACACCAACTTTGCCGCCGACCTCACCATCATGGAAGAGGGCTCGGAGCTAATCCAGCGCGTGCGCGAGGGCGGCACCCTGCCCATGTTCACCTCCTGCTGTCCCGGCTGGGTGAAGTACATGGAGGACGCCTACCCTGAGTTGGTGGACCACCTGTCCAGCTGCAAGTCCCCCATGCAGATGGCGGGCACCATGTTCAAGACCTACGGCGCGCGCGTTGATGACGTGGACCCGGCCAAGGTCTTCAGCGTGGCCATCATGCCCTGCACGTGCAAAAAGTTCGAAAGTGAGCGCCCGGAGATGCAGGCCAGCGGCTACCGCGACGTGGATGTGGTGCTTACCACCCGCGAGCTTGCCCAGATGCTGCGCCACATTGGGGTGGACTTCACCAACCTGCCCAGCGAGGACTTTGACAAGCCCCTCGGCACCTACTCTGGCGCGGGCAATATCTTCGGCAACACCGGCGGCGTGATGGAAGCCGCTCTGCGCACCGGCGTCGAACTGCTGACCGGTCAGCCCCTCGCGGATACGGACCTTGAGTACGTACGCGGCGAGGAGGGCATCCGCACCGCCACGGTGGAGTGCGGAACGACGGAATTGAAGGTCGCCATTGTCGCGGGGCTGGAGAACGTTGTCCCCATTTTGGAGGACGTGAAAAACGGCGTCGCCGAGTACCATTTCATCGAGGTGATGTGCTGTCCGCAGGGCTGCGTGAGCGGCGGCGGCCAGCCCAAGATGATGCTCCCCGAACACCGCGAAAAGGCCAACCTGCGCCGCAAGGCCGGGCTGTATGCCCATGACAGGAAGCTGGAGCACCGCCGCTCGCACGAGAACCCCGACATCAAGCGCCTGTACGAGGAATTCCTTGGCGAGCCGCTGGGGCACGAGTCGCACCACCTGCTCCACACCGACCACAGGAGGAACGGCAGGGCGTGAAAAATACATTTGTTTTCGGTGATCCCAGAAAATGCATAGGCTGCGGCGCGTGCGAAGTGGCCTGCGCCATGGCGCATCTGGACAAGGACATTGACGGCGATGTGCGCAAGGCCAAGGAATTTCACCCGCGTGTGACCATTGTGCGCACGCCGGATGTGACCATTCCCATCCAGTGCCGCCAGTGCGAAGACGCCCCCTGCGCCAACTCCTGCCCGGAGGAAGCCATCATCCGCCGCAATGGCGCGGTGGAGATTGTGGCCGGCAAGTGCGTTGGCTGCAAAAGCTGCGTTGTGGCGTGCCCCTTTGGTGCTATTCAGGTTGTGGAATCCACGGAGTCGGCATCCGAGCAGAAGCTGCAGGTCTTGGACGGTGAAGAGGCGCATCATAAAGCCATCTTTGCCGCCCTGAAGTGCGACCTCTGCCAGGGTCGTGAAGGCGGTCCGGCGTGTGTGGATATCTGCCCCGCAGGGGCGCTGAACGTTATGACTCCTGAACATATGCAAGAGCTTGTTACCAATCGCCGCCTCGCTGTGGTGAATGGATTACAATAAGACCCCCCTTACGCGCCCGGATCTGCCCCAGACAGCAGGTCCGGGCACTCCCTTGCCAATGATCGAGCCGCTGGGCTACGCTTTTTCTTCCGGTTTTGGCCGGTTGTCTTTTCTCATGCAACAACGGAATGGAAAATGGCTATACGCAAGACGCGGATGATGCGTCCCCGTGGCCGTGGGACCGGACGGCGCGGATGTACGCGCCCCTGCGCATGGAGTCGTGCCAATGCGGAGCGCCCCCGCCAGAGCTTGGAGCGCCTTGACGAGCAAAGCGGGCAGACCACGCTCATGGACCGCGTGGCCGTGCGCTACAAGGCCATAAAGGGCGATCAGGTGGATCTGTTGCGCCGGTTCGCCCCGGATGGCACCATCACCTACGTCAACGATGCCTACTGCCAGTTTTATCAACTGGACCCCGCCGAGGTTGTGGGCATGAACTTTCAGGACCTGCTGGCCCCGGAGCAGTGCCACGAAATCGCCCGCGCCATTTTTTCTCTGACGCCGGAGGATCCCTACGTCCTCACCGAGCCAAGCTACATCCGCCGCGACGGCAAGATGTACTGGGTGGAGTTTCTGAATCAGGCGATTTTCAACGATGCGGGGCGCGTCATCGAGTACCAGTCCATTGGCCGCGACATTACGCGCCAGAAGGACGCGGAACTGAAGATTCAGCAGGCGCAGGCCGCCATGACCCGTGCCACGCGTATGGCGACGTTGGCCGTGGTCGGCGGTGGCATCGGGCACGAGATTAACCAGCCCCTCAACGCCATTCGCATCCTTGCCGGGTCCGGCCTGTATATGGCCAAGACCATGGACGACCTGCCGCGCGAGCGCATTGTCCAACTGCTGGAGGATATTTCTTCGCAGGTGGGGCGCATTGATGACATTATTCAGCATCTGCGCGATTTTCTGCGTGTGAACCAGTCCCGCCCCTATGAACAGTGCGACATGAACGAATGCGTCCGCTCCGCGCTGGTCTTGTTGGACAATCAGCTTACCGCCGCAGATGTGCGGGTGGAGGTGGCGCTGGCGGAGGATTTGCCCCCGGTGTACGGCGTGCGCGTGCGGTTTGAGGAAGTGGTTCTCAATCTTGTGGCGAATGCCATGCAGGCCTTGGAAGAACGCCCCGGCGAGCGGCGCATCGTCATCCGTACATGGGATGAAGGCGGCGTGCATTTGTCGGTAGCCGACAATGGCCCCGGCTTGCCGGATGAGGACCGCGAGCGGCTGTTTGAGCCCTTTTTTACCACCAAGAATACGGAAAAAGCCATGGGACTTGGGCTTTCCATTGTCCGCGAGATTTTGTCGTCCTGCCGGGCGCAGTTGTCGGTGACCAACGCCGAGGAGGGCGGCGCGCATTTTCAGATTGTGTTTCCCCGGACCATAAACGGCGTGCACCACAATGGCGCGGCGGCGGAGAGGGACGGCTAAAGGCCATGCGAATTCTTCTTGTTGACGACGATGCGCAGGGGCGCGCTTTTCTTGCCGATTACCTGAATCTTTTGGGCCATGCCGTAACGTCCGCTGACTGTGTGGACCGCGCGGTACAGGTGTACCGGCAGGAGGAATTTGACCTTGTGCTGTCCGACATCAGCATGCCCGGGGCCACCGGTATTGACCTGATCGGCGCTCTGCGCGGGGGCGAGGATGAGTCGGGCGCGGATATTGTGCTTTATACCGGGCATATTGACGTGCAGTTGGCCATTCAGGCCCTGCGCGCCGGCGCGTACGACTACCTGACCAAGCCCATCAATCTGGAAGAGCTTGGCGCTGTGCTCGACCGGGTGGAGGAGCATATGGGTCTGCGCCGCGAGAACCGCCGCCTGACGGAGCATTTTGACGACGAAGTCCGTGCCGTAACGCAGGAGAAGGAAGAGGAGCTGGAGGAACTGCGGTCTATGCTTTCGCAGCAGGCCGAGGTGGACGGCATCGGCATCTTTTCTCCGGCTATGTGGCAGGTGGTGCATCAAGCGGAGCAGTACCATACGGACCGCTCCGTGCCGGTGCTCATTCAGGGCGAAACCGGCGTGGGCAAGGAGATTGTGGCGAAAATCGTCCACTATGGGCGCGAGCACACGACGCTTCCCTTTGTGGGCATCAACTGCGCGGCCATCTCGCCGAATCTTTTTGAGAGCGAGCTCTTTGGCTATGAGCCGGGAGCCTTTACCGGCGGCGCGAACCGCGGCAAACGCGGAAAGCTGGATATTGCCAAGGGCGGCTCGCTCTTCCTTGATGAAATTGCAGAAATTCCGGTGGAACTGCAGGCCAAGCTCCTGCGCGTGATAGAGGAAAACCAATTCTACCGCGTGGGCGGGCTGAAAAAGCACGAGACGGATATCCGCATCATCGCGGCTACGAACCTTGATTTTGAAGAGCGCATGGAAAAGGGGCTGTTCCGGCGGGACCTGTTCTACAGGCTCAACGTGGGGCAAATCATCATCCCGCCGTTGCGGGAGCGCCGGGAGGATATCGTCCCCTTGGCGAAAATGTTCCTTGATGCCTCGGCCCGCAAGCGCGGGCGCGCCTTTGCGGACATAAGTGATGGCGCCCAGAAGGCGCTTTTGGACTACCACTGGCCGGGGAACGTGCGCGAACTGAAAAACGCCATGGAGTGGGTGACCCTCATGCACGATGCGCCAACCCTGGAACCGTCGCACTTTGTGCACCTTTTTGCCGCGCCGCGAAGCACTGCGCCCGGTGGGCAGGCTGTCCCGGAGGCGGCAGGGCGTACCCGCCGAAAGCGTCCGGATAACGCGGAAGTGCTCCGCGTATTGGAGGGCTGCGGCGGCAACAAAACCCACGCCGCACGCAAGCTGGGTATCTCGCTCCGCACGCTGTATTACCGTCTGGAGCGGATGGAGCAGCAGGAGGAGTGACCGCTTGGCCGGTGCGCGCGGGCAAAACCGGGCGCGGGAAACAATTGGAAATGAAGTGAGACCCGAAACGCGGGCAGCAAAGGCTGCCCGCGTTTTTTGTTACGGTCCCGCGTAAAATGTGCCGGGTGTTGCGCGGGTGCATTTTGCCACGTATGCTGGAGATTCTGAGAAGATTGCAACGGGGAGAAGCGGCGATGTGGACGAGGACAGGCTGGCTGGGTGTAGTGGTGTGGGCACTGGGAGTTTGGCTGGTGTGCGGTCTGGGACAGCGCGTTGAGGCCGTGGCGCAGGACACGGAGCCAATCCGCGTTGCGGCGATTTTTTCGCATACAGGGTCAGCTGCCGAGGAAAATACGCCAGATTACCTTATGCCGCGTTTTGCCGCACGCATCATCAACGAGCGCGGCGGAATTCTGGGGCGTCCGTTGGAACTCATTGAACTGGACAATAAGAGTTCGGCCATAGGGACGGTTCAGGCGGCGCACAAGGCTGTACAGATGGGCGTTGTGGCGGTGGTCGGTCCATCGCGCAGTTCCGACGCCCTTGCCATGGCCCCGGTATTCGAAGAGGCGGGCATCCCCATGGTGGGCACCACAGTGACCGCGCCGTCCGTGACGCAGGCGGGGGAATTCATTTTCCGCGTGTGCTATACCGACGAGCAACAGGCCGATGCCCTTGTGCGCGTGGCGTGGGAGGAGCTGGGCGCGCGGCGGGCGGCAACCATAAATATTGCGGGCGAGGTCTATAGCCAAGGGCTGGCGGAGCGCTTCCGCAGGGGCTTTATCTCCCGTGGGGGAACTATTGTCGCGCGGGAGGAGTACCTGCAATCCGCCCTCGATTTTACGGACATCATCAATAGCGTGAGGCAGGCCGCGCCGGATGTTGTGGTTTCGCCGGGATTCGCCCGTGATTCCGGGCTGCTCCTGCAGCAGGCGCGACAGATGGGCCTTGAGATGCCGTTTATGGGCGGCGACGGGTGGACTGCGGTGGAGCAGTACCCGTTCATGAAGCCGCTCACCGGCGAAAATTATTACCTTTCGCATTGGCACTGGGGCAAGAAAAGCCCGGCCAGCAAAGACTTTGTCCGCCTGCTCAAGGAGAAAATGGGCGAAGACGCCCTCGCCCGCGTTGATACCGGCAGCCCCTGCGGCTACGACGCAATGATGCTTCTCGCCGACGCCATCACCCGCGCAGGCACCACCGACCCCATCCCCCTGCGTAAGGCCTTGCTCTCCACCAAAAACTACCCCGGCGTCACCGGAACCATCACTTACAACGGCCAAAGAGACCCCCAAAAACCCCTCGTCCTCCTGCGCATATCAGGCCGGGATGTGGAGTATGTGCGGAGCATTGCGCCGTGAGGGGAGGGGCTTAAACAGAAAAAGAGGCGCCACTTGGGCGCCTCTTTGTTATGAGTCGTATTTCTGCAGTGCAATCGAGAATTGGTGAACGAAAACCGTACAGGGCAACCTGACACTGGAATACATGGCGCCTTGCCTGGCTCTTTTTTCGTCCAGCAAACGTCTCGTAAAAAGAGCTTGGGTCACAGCACGTCGACTATTGGTTCATCTCCCGCCGCATCTCTCCAGCTTTCTTCATGATGGCGTCATAATCCATCCCATCGAAGAAACTCCGCATTTTTGCCTGATCGCCACCCGTCTGCATAGCGACAAGCATAGCCATACCAGTCAAAGTTTCCTGAAACTCCTGGCGCTTTTCTTCAGGCAAGGACGATTGAATCTCTTTCACGGACTCATTGAATGCCGACTTAGAAGAGGCATCCACAGTGGGGTTCGACGAACACCCGGCGCCAATGAGCATGATGCCGGCAATACACACAGTTGCGAAGATGCGAGAAAGTTTTGTCATAGAAAACAGCTCCTTTTTGCGTGTAGAGATAAACAAATATCGACAGGCTGTCACTATGGAGTTTTCTGTATGTGTTTGGCGTGGTGTGATGAGAAGCAATCGTTGAAAGGGGGCTGGGGGCGGGGGAAAGTTCTGTATCAATTGGCCTGTATGCCAAGTGAGGTGAGGGGCGATTTGTCGCAGAGAACAAAGGGGGGCTTTTCGTGAATGAAAAGCCCCTAGCAAATTTACAATCTTTAGGCGGACGACAAAGAAAGGTCTCTGCCCCGTATAAACGCTGCGAAGCGCCAAGCAATGACTTTATGGAGCAAAAAGCAATACACGACAAAGGGGTTACCGCCTTATGGGCGGTAACCCCTTGATATCACTGGTACCCGGGGCGGGACTTGAACCCGCACACCCATGAGGGCGAGAGATTTTAAGTCTCATCTGAAAGACAAGAAAATCAACAGCTTATATTGTTTTATTAAATAAATTTAGAGGCTTGAGTCCGCATGGTGATTAGTGAATACTATCTCTATACAGTATTGAATACAGCTCTGGCATCTCCCCAACGACTCCATCATTATTATACGACGTGCCAGCCACACCTTGCGACTTAAGTCACCAAAATCTTCCTCGCATCCAATACACAGCAAGTCTCATAAGGAAAGCTTGCTTGAACAAGCCATCGCTTAATCGTTTGGCTTATGGCAAATCAAAGGTATCATCTCCCAGTAATTTTTCTTTTTCTCATGCATTACCCCTGCTAGCTGAACAGAAGATGCATTTTGTGGAATAATATCAACAACAAAAGGAAACCCTGGAACAGTTGCGCTCTCTACCATCATCGTCTGACCGTTGAATATTTTTCCATTTTTGAATTCTATGCCTTTGTGAAATCCGGTGTGAACCATCACACTACTTCTGCAATTAAAAAGAAGATCTGACTTATCGTTCTCCACAAGAAATAAAAAATTCGATTTAGGCTCCATAAAATGTTCAGCCCTGCATTCTACAATACTCTTGCCACCTTCTTCATAAACATATGATCTGAGGTTAGAGAACTTCTGAGGGCCATGGTTAAATGTATTTCTCCCTGATGCGACATCCACGATTTGTCGTAAGGCAACTTCAATCCCTTGCCCAAACAAATCAATGTAAAGGCTTTGCAATAAGATTGGTGGCATCAAGCAATCATCCAACTTTACTGGTATTATCTTAGTATGACCACCAGTAGCCCTCACTACCGCATTTTGCCACTCCAATTTTACCATGTTACTTTGCAAGCTATTCTTTGACACGAAGAATAAGAAAAGTTTGCAGGCACCTAGCCCTTCATTCATTTTATCAACTATTCCATCCCCAGGCTGCACCGACCATGAGTCATAAAAAATGTTCTCTTGTCCGAATGTGTCTCTCAAGCGAATAGCAATTTGCTCGACAATTACCTTATCATTATGATTATGGGAGAGAAAAATCATATTTCGAACTCACTCCATTTTTTCAATTAACGCCTACCATTTTAGCAATCCATCATCGCTTGGCTTCGGCAACTCACACCCCTTACACTACACACAGCTTGTGAGATTAAGACTGAAACCGTCAGAAGTTACTACTTGCCATACTGCAACTTAGGTAAATTCTTTAGCGACGTCATAACCGCCGAAGGATATTAAATATATTACATACACGCAAGGTTGCCGATTCTCATTGTTGCCCTGTGCATCTTAAAAGGTTTTCGCTTATGAACTCCGCCTACCTGTCAAAGAAAGGCATATTGCCTGTACAGGCACAAGTTGAATATGATTTCGATGGGGCGATTCCCCCCCCCCTGCAAAAACAGAAAAGGCATCTACAGTCGTAAGAGCTGAATAAAATTTTCGGAAGAGGCACTTTCGACTTCTTCATTACGTACGAATCCTTAGGACTAAAAAGCTTAAAGAAAGCAATCATCCTAGGATAAAAGTAATGACATCATCTTCTCAATTAGGGCTTCGCTGAGCACAGTAATGACAGAAGTGGGGAGAGAATGGGGATAAGCTTGCTAAAAAAACAAAAAAGCGTTCACAACAATTTTAAAAAAATCGTCGTAAACGCTTAATTTCGTTTTTGGTACCCGGGGCGGGACTTGAACCCGCACACCCATGAGGGCGAGAGATTTTAAGTCTCTTGTGTCTACCTGTTCCACCACCCGGGCATGTGCGGCTTTTGTCTATACCGAGGGGTGGTGTGGCGTCAATGTTTTCTGGTGATTGGCAGCATGCTCGCGCGGCTGATGGTGTGGATGGCGCCGGTTGGGCGGGCGAGGATGAGATTGCCGTCGCGGTCTGTGAGCATGTCGCTGATGGGGCCTGCTGTGGTGGTGATGCGGCGTGTGGTCCCGCGGGCGCTCACGGCCCAGATGCTTCCGGTTGCCGTGCCCACGTAGACGGTGCGCTGCGCGTCGACGGCGATGGCGTTTGCTTCGGCGGGCAGGCCGGTGGCGAGCACTGTGCGGGTGGCGTCCTGCCATGCGCATTCGAGGCGTCCGGTCTTGGGCTGTAGGGTGTAGATGACGCCTCGGGCGTCCATGGCTACAAGGGTTTCTTCGCCGGCGCGTGCCTGTCCGGGCAAGGTCAGGATGGCCCCCACCGTCAGGACGAGGGCACAAGTCAGCACCGCGGCGTGGCGGCGGATTGATTCGTGAAAAGGCATGTTTGATATATTTTGCGACATGGTTTCCTCCTCGGTTCGTGTTATGGATACCAATATGAGGTTTCCGAGGAGAACGGTCCAATATCGGCTTTGCATGAATCAAGACGTGGGGGATATCAGCGGTGGAGCACCGTCATTTACGCTACTTTTTGGCTGTTGCTGAGGAGCTGCACTTCGGCCGCGCCGCCAAACGCCTGAATATGTCTCAGCCGCCGCTCAGCCAGCAGATCCGTCAGCTGGAGGAAGAGCTTGGGGTTGAGCTGTTTACGCGGACGAGCAGGCAGGTGGAGTTGACGCGCGCCGGGGAGGTGTTTCAGGCGGAGGTGGTGGAGATTCTCTCCTCTGTGGAGCGGGCGGTGCAGCGCGTTCGCAGTGTGGGCGCGGGAAAGGAGGGGGAGCTTCGTCTTGGGGCGGTGGTCCGGATGTATTTGACCCCCATCCCGTTGGCTCTGCGCAAATATCACGATGAGTTTCCCCGTGTGTCGCTGCATCTTAAGGATTGTTCCACGGCAAAGCAGCTTCGGCTGATGCGCGAAAAGCGTCTTGATATCGGTTGCGTGAGCTATGTGCCCGAGGGCGACACGCTCTTTGAGAGCACGCCGCTCAACAAAGGATGCGTGAGGCAGTCCGTTGTGTTGCCGGAGGGGCATCCCCTTGCGGCGCGTGATGAGGTATCGCTTCAGGACTTAGATGGCGAACCGATGGTTATGTTCCCCCGCTGCCAGCACCCGCAGTGGCATGACGCCATCCACGACGCTATGCATAGCGCCGGGGTGGAGATGAATGTTGTGCAGGTCGTGGAGCGGGTCCAGACCGGCCTTGCGCTGGTGGCGAGCGGGCTTGGCTATACCATCCATTACCGGCCGCTTCCCTTTGGGGATACGCCGGGAATTGTGGTCCGCCCGCTGCGGGAGCATTTGCCCAGCCCATCGTTGTCGCTGGTGTGGCGCTGTGACGAAAAGGACCCGTTGGTCCTGCGCTTTGTGGACATCGTCAGGGAGTGCATCGCGGAGCGCCCGATGTGCTAGGGCGGTACTTCCGTCCTGCCGGGGGCTGTGGTACGTCCCCATACCATGCAGACGAATCAACGCAGACGAGTAGTCGTTCTTGGCCTAGACGGTGTGCCTTTGGAGCTGCTGCGCACGCTGTCGCAGCAGGGCGTGACGCCGAACCTTGCGCGCATTGCCCTGTCGGGCCATGTCGCCAGTATGCGTGTGGAGCTTCCCGAGCTTTCCCCGGTGAACTGGACCTCCTTCGCCACGGGCGCGGGACCGGAGACGCACGGCGTCTTTGGCTTCACGCGTATTGACCCGGCGACGTATTCCATTGCCATAACCGACGCCACAGCGGTGCGTACGCCCACCATCTTCGACGCGCTCGGGGAGCGCGGGTTGACCTCTCGCGTGGTGAACCTGCCCAACACCTACCCGGCGCGGCCCATGCGTGGGATGATGGTGGCGGGCTTTGTGGCGCCGGAGTTGTCGCGGGCCGTATTCCCGCCGTTTTTGGCGGGACAGCTGGCGGGCATGGGCTACCGGCTGGAGGCCGACACCGTGCGCGGGAAGGACGATCCGGAAGTGCTCCTTGCCGAGCTTTCTGCCACGCTGGACTCGCGCCTTGCCGCGCTGGACCTGTTCTGGCGCGACCTTGCGTGGGACGCCTTCGTCTTTGTGCTGACGGAGACGGACCGCCTGTTCCATTTTTTGTATCCTGCCCTAGAGGATGCAGAACACCCGCTCCACACGCCATGCCGCGAGCTGATGCGGCAGTTGGACCGCGTTGCCGGGGCGCTGCTGGAGCGCTTTGACGCCCTGCCAGAACCCAAGCGCCTGCTTGTGATGGCCGACCATGGCTTCACGGCCCTTGAGACGGAAGTGGACATGAATTCGTGGCTTATGGCCCATGGCTTTTTGCAGATGGAGCGCCAGCCCCTCTCGGAGCTTGACGCCACCTGCATTGGCGCGGCGTCGCGGGCCTTTGCCCTTGATCCGGGGCGCATTTATCTGCACACGGCGGAGCGCTTTGGCCGTGGGCGCCTCCTCCCTGCGGATGCGCTGCGCGTGCGTGAGGAGCTGCGGACCATGCTGCTGGATATGCGCTACAAGGGGCGCCCGGTGCTGCGCGCCGTGCACCTGCGTGAGGAGCTGTATAACGGCCCCCTCAGCGCCAGCGCGCCGGACCTTGTGTGCGAGCCCATGCCCGGCATGAGCCTGACGGCCAAATTTGATGGGCGCGAGGTGTTTGGGTTCCACGGACGGCGCGGCACGCATACGGCGGATGGCGCTGTGGTGTACGACAGCCTTGGCCGTCCTGCGGCCTCCCCGCGCGATGTGGGGCAACAGGTGCTGGACTTTTTCGGGGCCAGAACGCAGTATTGACGCCCGTCCTGCCACCGCCGCGCAGGACCGCCTCCCGGCGCTGCGCGCGTCGTCCACACAGGCACGGCCACACCGCCGCAACAACGACACCACCGCATTTGGATACTATGATAGATTTCAAGAACGAATTGAATCCGGCCCAGCTTGAGGCCGTGGAGACGCTGACGGGGCCGGTGCTGGTCATCGCCGGCGCAGGCTCCGGCAAAACGCGCACCATCGTCTACCGCATGGCCAACATCGTGCAGAGCGGCTACGCGCCGGAAAGCATCCTTCTGCTCACCTTCACCCGCAAGGCCGCGCAGGAGATGCTCAACCGCGCGGGGACTCTGCTGGGTGAGCAGGGCCTTTGGGGCGTAACGGGCGGAACCTTCCACTCCTTTGCCTACGGCTGGCTACGCCGCTACGCCGAGGCGCTGGGCGCGGCCAACGGCCTGACGGTTATGGACCAGTCCGACGCCGAAGGCATTGTGCGCGACCTCAAGAACGACATGCGCCTTGGCAAGGGCGACCGCTCCTTCCCCAAGCGCAGCACGCTTCTTGGCCTTATCAGCAAAAGCCGCAATAAAGAGCAGCCCCTCTCGGACATTCTGCGTAATGAGGCCTTCCACCTCGCCAAGTACGAGGAGGAGTTTGACCGCCTTGCCAAGGGGTACTCCCTTTTTAAGCAAAAACACGGCCTGCTGGACTACGACGACCTGCTCTTCGGGCTGGAGCGCCTGCTGCGCGAGCACGAACCCGCGCGGGACATGCTCCGCTCCCGCTACAAGTTCATCATGGTGGACGAGTTTCAGGATACCAACCTCGTGCAGGCGCGCATTGTGAAGCTGCTTGCCGGGGAGGGCGGCAATGTCATGGCCGTTGGCGACGATGCGCAGTCCATCTATGCCTTCCGCGGCGCGAATGTGCGCAATATTTTGGACTTTCCGAACCAGTTTCCGGGGACCAAGGTCGTCCGGCTGGAACAGAACTACCGCTCGGCCCAGCCGGTGCTGGACCTGACCAACGCCATCTTGGAGCAGGCGGAGGTGAAGTTCCGCAAGAATTTGTTCTCGGATATTCCTGATGGCCCGAAGCCCCAGATTATCCGTACGCTGTCGGATAAGTCGCAGGCCAACACCGTGCTCAACAAGGTGCTGGAACTCTCCAAAAAGTACCCCCTGCACGAAATTGCCGTGCTGTTCCGCGCGGGCTACCACTCCTATCCTGTGGAAGTGGCGCTGAACAAGGTGGGCGTGAAGTTCCAGAAGTTTGGCGGGCTGAAGTTCTCCGAAGCCGCGCACATCAAGGACGTTTTGGCCTATTTGCGCCTTGCCCAGAACGCTACGGACATCCCCTCGTGGCAGCGCGTGCTGTCGCATATCAAGGGCGTGGGGCCAAAGACCGTCACCAAGATTTATACCGCCGTCATGACCGGAAATGACGGCTACCTTGCCACGGTCCGCAAGCGGTGGACCGAGGTCGGCGAAACGCTGGAATTCCTCGACACCCAGCGCGCCCTTGGCGGCACGCCGTCGGCCATGCTGGCCCGCGCGCTGGAGTTCTACGAGCCGATTCTGGAGCGCCGCTACCCGGACGACTACCCCCGCCGCAAGTCTGGCCTTGATGAGCTGGAGCGCATCGCCACCCAGTACAAGGACATGGAGGCCTTCCTTGGCGACATAAGCCTAGAAAATCCGCAGGATGACGACGAGCGCGGCAAGGAGGACACCCTTGTTCTGTCCACGGTGCATTCGGCCAAGGGGCTGGAGTGGTCGGCCGTGCTGGTTATCGACCTTGTGCAGGACCGGTTCCCGTCCCGCCATGCGCTCAACAGCTCCGATGAGCTTGAAGAGGAGCGCCGCCTGATGTACGTGGCCTGCACCCGCGCCAAGAAGTACCTTGGCCTGTTTGTGCCTGCCACCATCTACAACCAGTACAACCATACCAGCGAGCCTGCGCTGGAGAGCCCCTTCCTGACGGAGCTGCCCGAGCGAACCTTTGAGGCGTGGCGCGAGAACTTCTCCGGCAGCATCAGCCAGATGAAGACGCCGCAGCCCGCCATGGCCGCCGCCCCCAGCGCCGGGGCAGAACCTGCCGCGGCGGATGCCGGTGGCGCGCGCCCGGTGTCGCCCAAGAAGCTGGGCTATTGCCGCCATAAGATCTTTGGCCGGGGCAAGATTGTGGCCGCCGTATCCGACGACAAATACCGGGTGAATTTCCCAGGCTTTGGTCTCAAGGTCATCATGGCGAACTTTTTGACCTTTGAATAAGTGCTGCTGCCGCGTTGTCGGCAGGACCGTTTGAGATTGATTCAGCGCCCCGCGCCACCTGCGCGGGGCGCTTTTTTGCGCCATAAATTCGGCAGGCTACGCCCATGGGCCGTGGGGGAGTGCCCGTGAAACGTCGCCTGTGCCCGCCTTTTGCCGCCGCGCGCACTCCCCCCGCGACGGGGATGATTTCTTGCGTTATAGGCGAAATTTGTTTCTATTGGAGAGTGGATGAACCTTTCCGTTGTGCGCGGGGTGCCCGGACACCGCCGAATCTGTCGCGGCTGGTTAAGGAGAGCCTTATGTCCTTTTGGAGTGGTCTTTCGCAGAGGATGCGGTCCATGACCGACCCGGGCGTATTGCTTGGGGAGGTGCTCACGCGCGAGGGCGTCATCACCGAGGCGCAGCTTGCCAAGGCCGTGGAGCGCCAGCAGGCCGCGCAGATGGCGGGCGCGGATGTGCCGAATCTGGCGCAGTTGGTGGTGGACCTCGGCTTTGAAAAGGAGCCACGCGTGCTGGAGGTCGTCAACGCGGCCTACGGCATTAAGGCCGAGTCGGTGCGCGATGACATCGACGCCCTCATTGAAGAGCAGGTCCAGCAGACCTTCCTTGGCCGCCTGCGTATTCCCATCCGGTTCAAGCTCTCCGTCACTCTTGCCTTTTTCCTTCTCCTCTCCATGTTCGTCCTGAGCTACTTTCTGCTGCAGCGGCAGGAGAACAACCTCTATGAGGAAAGCATCAAGTCGGGGAAAATCAGCCTGACGTATTTTGTGGACGAGGCCAAAGTCCCCATCCTCAATGGCGATACACTGCGCCTGAACGCCTTGGTGCGGAAGGTGACGGAGGTGGAGGGCCTGCTCTACGCCGCCATTGTGGACCGCGAGAACGTGACCATGGCACATAACGACCTCTCCCGCGTGGGCAAGGCCTTGGCCCTGCCCGGCCGGGTGGGGCCGGAGACGAAGGAAGGCGATATTTCGTATTTCCGCCGCTCCACACTGGACGGGCGGCAGATTCTGAATCTGACCCGTGCGGTGACCTTCCAGGGCAAGGTGCTGGGCAAGGTGCATGTTGGCCTGTCCTTGGACTTCATCGAAGACCGCATAGAGCGCGAAAAGCTGTTCATCTACGTGGTGACGGTGGTGTTCTTTCTTGCTGGCATGGCCGTGGCCGGGCTGCTGGGGACCAACTTCTCCCGCCCCATTTCCCGCCTTGTGGTGGCAACGCGTGAGATTTCGAGCGGCAACTACCATCACAAGGTGGACTTTAAGCGCAAGGACGAGTTTGGCGACCTGGCGCAGGCGTTTAATTTCATGAGCCACGAGCTGTGGCTCAAGTCCATCATGCGGGAGAGTTTTGGGCGCTATGTGTCCACCACCATCCGCGACCTGATCCTTGCGGACCCGGAAAGCATGTGGCTGAAGGGCGTACGTAACGATGCGACCATTATGTTTGCGGACGTGCGCGGCTTCACCAAGTATTCGGAATCCCACGACCCGGAAGTGGTGGTGGAACAGCTCAACGAGTTTTTTGACATAGCGGCGAAGAACATCAGCCAGCACAACGGGTACATAGATAAATTCATCGGCGACGAGGTGCTGGCCGTGTTTGGCGGGTTGCCGGACTCCACAGGCAACCACGCGCAGGACGCCGTGCGCGCGGCGTGGGCTATGCAGCAGGAGCTGGCCAAGCGCGCGTCCGAGGCTAACCCCATCCTCAACCGCGTGGGCGCGTCCATTAATACGGGCACCGTGGTGTCGGGCAATATCGGCTCCGAGGTGCGCATGGAGTACACCGTTATCGGCGACTCCGTGAATGTGGCCTCGCGGCTGAATTCCCTTGCGGGGCCGGGCAGCATTGTTGTCAGCGAAACCACTTTTGAGGCGGTGAAGGACTTTGTGGAAGTGACGCAACTGCAGCCGCAGATGGTGAAGGGCAAGGCCAAGCCCCTGCAGCCCTACGGTGTGGACCGTGTGCTGGGGCCAGATGATGGTCCTGCGCGGCCGCCCAAGATGTTTTCCGGCGATGGCGTGGCCGGACCGCCGCCCGAGAAGGCGCGGCCCGTGGCAATCTCTGGCGGGGCGGGGCAAAAGCCCGCGCCGAAGCCCGCCGCAAAGCCGGCGGGGAAGGGGGCGGCTCAACCCGCAGGAAAGCCTGCCGCCAAGCCCGCACCCAAACCCGGGGGGAAGCCGGGTGCGGCCCCTGCGCAAAAGCCTGCGGGCACGGCGCAACCCGCGCCCAAGAAGCCCGCGTCGCCGCAGCAGCCAAAGCCCGAAGCGGGTAAGGGGCAGGAACCAGCCAAACCGCGTCCGGTGGGCAAGCCCGGACCGACCAAGAAGTGAGGGGGAGCCATGAGTCGCAGGTGGGGTCTCGTATGGAGTCGGGTACTGGTGCTGTGTGTGCTTGCAGGGCTACTTGGAGCGTGCGCCGTGGGCGGGAGCCGAGTGGTCTCCACCACGCGGTCGTCGCGGTCCTACGCCGTGGTGACGCCGCGCGCGGGGGATACGCCGCAGGCGCTGGCCCTGCGGTATCTGGACGATGCGCGCAAGGGCTGGATCATTGAGGAATTCAACGGGGTGGAGACGTTGTCGCCGGACAGCTTTGTCACCATTCCGCTGATGCCGCTGTACCGTGGCGGCTTGGGCGAAGGCGGCGGATTCCAGACGGTTCCGGTGCTGGTCTACAGCGCGTTTTCCGAGCAGACCAGCGATGTGTTCTCCATGAAGCGAGACCGCTTCCGCGCCCAGCTGCAATACCTCAAGGACAACGGCATCACGCCTTTGACCCTTGAGGAGTTCGTTCGCTTTATCGAATTTGACGACCATATCCCCGAGCGGTCGGTGCTCATCACCATCGACGACGTGGGGCAAAATACTTTTGAAATTGCCTTTGATGAGCTGCAGCGCTTTGGCTTTCCGGCCACGGTTTTCGTGTGTACGGACCTTGTGGCCGACCGCGCCGGGGCGTTGTCGTGGGAGCGCATCCGCACCATGCGCGATGCGGGGATGGCGATTGAGCACCGTACCAAGACCCTGCGCAACCTTGCGCGGCGAATGGGCGGTGAAACCCTTGAGGACTACATCATCAACGTGGACCGCGAGCTGACCGTGGCGTCGCTGACCTTCCAGGCCGAACTGGGACAGCGGCCCTCGTGGTTGGCCTATCCCTTCGGCACCATGAATGAGGCCGTGGTGGAACTGCTGCGCAAGAATGGCTTCCGCGGCGCGTTTACCATGGAGGAGCGGGTGTCGCCGTTCTTTGTGGACAATTACGCCATCCCGCGCATCAGGATGCCGGGTGACATCTCCATGGACGCCTACGCCGAGGTGATGCGCTTTGGTGTGGACGCCGCGGAGCGCGGCACCATGGTGGACGGCTTGCAGGCCGCCTTTGCCGCTGGCGATGATGATCCCTACGCCGCCGTGGTGACGGAAGTGATGGCCCGCGCGGACGCCGCGTCCGCGGAGGGGCAGTGGATACGCGCCTTGGAGCTGTATCGCATTGCCGGAACGCTGAATCGCCGCGCCCCCGGCGTGCGCCGCAAGGCGCAGGAGGCCAAAAAGAACATGGACGCACGGGCGGCGGAATTGCTGGCGAAGGCGCGCAGCGCCCGTGACGGAGGCGACCGCGCCGCGGCCCGCGATGCGTACGTAGAGGCCCTGAGGTACGACCCGTCTCCCGAGGTGGCCGCGGAGCTGAAGGCGATGCTGTCGCCGCCGACGCACCGCGAACTGACCCTGACGCAGAGCGATACCCTGCGCCGCATTGCGGAGCGTGAATACGGCAACCCCGGTGGAGAGATTCTGCTCGCCAAGGTGAACAACAAGTCCGTGGTGGACATTCTGGAACCCGGCGAGATGGTGAAGCTGCCCATTCTGTCCGAGGCCTTGGCCCAGCGCATTGAGATTTCCCTTGCGCCTGTGGCGCAGGCGGCGCCGGTTGCCCCGGCTGAGCCCGCGCAGGAGGAGATGATGACCGAACCGGAGGCGGAAGCGGTGGAGGTTGCCATTCAGGAAACCCCGGCGGACCGCATCACGCCGCTTCTGTCCATGGCGCGTTTGCAGTTCGGTAACGGGCTTTATGAGACCGTGGTCTCCATCACCAACGAAATTCTGCAATTGGACCCGGACAACGAACAGGCTCTGGAGATTCAGCGCGAGTCCTACTACAGCTTGGCGGAAGGGTTCATCAGCGACGGCAGCAACGTGCGCGCCATGCACATGCTGCGCAACCTGCCGCGCGACTACCGCGCAACCAAGGAGCTGACCGGCAAGGTGCAGCAGGCCCTCGACAAGACCTCCGAGCCGCTCTATCTGCAGGGCGTCAACTACTACATCAACGAGGAGCTTGAGCGGGCTGTGGACTCGTGGGAGCTGACCCTGCAGGCCAACCCGTGGCACAAGAAGGCCCGCAGTGACCTTGAAAAGGCGCGCAAGCTGCTGGAGGCTGTGCGCGGGCTGTAGCGTGCTGCACGTTTAAACACAAAAAGACGGGGCCGCCATCTGTGTGATGGCGGCCCCGTTTGGCGTTGTGGTGTGGCGGCGGGCTTAGCGCACAAGGGTCACGTCCAGAAAGTCCGGCGTGGCCGTGTGGATGCGGAATAGGTGCCCGGCGACCTCGGTCTGTGTGGTGCCAAGGGGCACAAAGATATGCTGGCGGCTGACCACGCGGGGGCGGCTGCCGCCGCAGATTTCGCGCATTTGGAATTCCAGCTTCATGCCCTTTTTGCCCAGGTAGCGCAGGGCGTATTGCCGTTCGGACTTAGCAACAACCCGCGTGCGCTGGATGGGGTCAAAGTGCACGCCGGCAGGTTCCACCCGTCCGGTAACGGCGCGGTAGCGCCCATGGGAATCCAGCGGAATGTAAAAGGTGGAGCTCAGGCGGCCGTCTGTGGCGACCATACCCAGCACGCCGCCCAGCAGCATGGTGGTAAAGGTGTCGTCCACACGCAGGCACTCGTAGGTGACGTTGGAGTAGCCGTCAAAGGTGGTGCCGTTGCCGTCGTCCAGTACGATGTGAAAATCGCGCGAGGCACGGACCTTGGGCAGGGTCAGCACTTCCTCGTCGTAGCGCCCCACGCGCAGGAGGTCCTCGCCGTTTTGCACGGAGCGGCGTTCGCCCTTGTGCATGGTGGCAAAGCGGACCTTGCGCAGGGTGGTTTCGCTGTTCATGCCGATGATGTCCACGTCGAAGCGCACTTCGTTGTCGCGCGGGATGGGCGGCACGTCTATGGGCGGCGGCGCCGGCGCGGCCTCGGGCTGCGGCGACAGGCGCAGGCAGCCGCACAGCAGGCACAGGGCCAGCGCAAGGGTGAGTCTACACAAAGGTTTGCATGGCATAGTCCACTCGTTCCTCTTCGGTGGTCAGGCGGTCGGCGACGGCGTCCACCTTGTCCAGACGCGGTTGCAGCCCCGTCAGGTTGGCGATTTGGATGGCCAGACCGGGGCGGGCGTTGAGTTCCAGCATCAGGGGGCCGCAGTCCCGGTCGAGCACAAAGTCCACGCCCAGATACCCAAGCCCCGTCACGGTGTACCCCAAAGCCGAATGAAGGAGAAGCTCCCGCCAGCCGGGGATAGTCACGCCCGAGATGGGGCGCAGGGTGTCCGGGTGGGTTTCCACGGTGGCGTTTTTCCACACGGCGGTGGTGGTCACGCCGGTGGCGATGTCCACCCCGCACCCCATAGCGCCCTGATGCAGGTTGGCCTTGCCGTCGGATTCGCGGGTGGGCAGGCGCAGCATGGCAAGAACGGGCACGCCCTTGTACACGATGATGCGGATGTCCGGCACACCTTGGTAGGCGATTTCGTTAAACACGGGGTCGAAGCGGACGCAGTATTCAATGATGGCCTTGTCCGGCATGCCGCCAAGGCTGTGCATGCCCGAGAGGATGTTGGAGACGTGAAAGGACACATGGTCCAGCCCCACAAGGGAATCGTCCGGCTTTTGGAAGCGCTGGCCAACGCGTCCGGTGATGACAAGGATGCCGTTGCCGCCGGACCCGCGCGCGGGCTTGGCCACAAAGGCGTCGCGGCCCGCAAGCATGTCGCCCAGCTTGTGCACTTGGTGCGGGGCTTCAATGACGCCGTAGAGTTCGGGCACCTTGAGCCCCGCCTTTTGGGCAAGGTGCTTGGTGATGACCTTGTCGTCCACCAGCGGGTAGAGCTTGCGCGGGTTGTTGGGCAGCACGTAGTCCGCGTTGCGGCGGTTCATGCCCACCACGCCGGCACGCTTCAGGCGGCTGAAGGGATTGCAGAACATGCGCCTACCTCGTCAAAAACGCCCGAAAGCGGACAAGGTCCATCAGGCGGTAGCCGGTGTAGCGTCCCAGCAGCAGCGTCAGCGCCAGCAGGACGAGGAACAGTTCCGGGAACACAAACACAAGGTGCCCCACAAGGTCGTTGACCATGACCAGATAGGCCAACACGGCCACGCCAAGGGACCCCAGCGCCTGCTTGATGGCGGCCAGCGCCCCAAGCTCGTCCCACATCACGGAGATGCGCTCAATGGTCATGCTGAGGATGACCATGGGGAACAGCGACACCGAAACGCCGCGCGGCATGCCCAGCTTGTAGGTGATGATGCTGATGCCCGCCATGAGCAGAACCACCACAATCAGCACGCTGGCAAGGCGCGGCACAAGCAGCAGTTTCAGGTGCTCCAGATACAGCCGCACCGCCAGACCCAACACAATGACCAGCGAAAAGAGCGACAGCCCCCACACCAATTCCGTTTCGCGGAAGGAGAGGGCGATAAGCACCGGCATGAACGTGCCAAAGGTGCTGAAGCCGATGACATTGCGCAGGAACACCAGCAGCAGCGCGCCCACGGGGATGAGCAGCAGCATGTGGTACATGGCCTGCGCCTGCACGGGCAGGCCGAGCAGGGAGTATTCCAGCAGGGCGTTGCCCGTGGCGGACAGGCGGTTGCGGACGTCGCCAAGGCTGCTCATGCTGTCCTTGACCACGGACAGGCGCACCGTGGCCTTGCGCGCGCCCATGGTGGACAACAGCGAGGCATCGCCGCGCCACCACGGCACAAAGTGCTTGGGGGTGGAGAAGCGGTCGTTGGCCACGTCGAACATGCGCCATGTACTGCCGTCGTGAATTTCCAGCCAGTGGCGGATGGATGCGCCGCTGATGGTTTCCAGATCAATGCCGTGCACCGCCTGCGCGGGAATGCCCGCAAGGTGCAAGACGCGCACGGCCATGTTTACGGCGTCGAGGCGGCTGTCCGTCTCGCGCAGGAGGTAGGCGGCGTTGGGGTCGCTGCCGGGGTGCAGCAGCGCCTTCATCAGCAGGGGGACAAAGGTTTCAAGGTCGGCGGACTGCATGCCCGCTTCACTGAGCAGGGTATCCGCGGCCTTGAGCTCGGATTCCGTAAAGCCGGGGTCCGTCAGGGTTGGGGACTCCGTGGAGGGCTGCCATGTCCAGTTGGGGTCCGGGCGCAGGGTGGCGTAGTAGAAGATGTCCTGCTTGCCCGCGGCGCGGCGGCGGCTCCAAATGGCGGCGGCGTTGCCGTTTTCCTCGGTGGTGTGCAGGCCAAAGTTGCCGCCGATGTAGTGCTCGTCCGTGACGACAAAGCCGGGGACGCGGTCCAGCGTCTGCAGGCGGACCTTGACGGGTTGCCCCGTTCCCTCAAACGCCACATGAGCTTCCACCTTCCACAGCGGGGAGGTCTCGTCCGGAGACAGGGGAAAGCCCAGCACGTGGACCTTGTAGGCAAAAACGGCGAGTCCGGTGCATGCCAGCAGCAGCACGAGGAACCTGTGCTGAAACGTATTCACGGTATGGTGTCCTTACAGTCCGGCCTTGGGCCTGGGCAGAATGTTGGTTTTGGAGGAATCCACAAGGATGCCCTTGCTGAGCACCCGCCGCCCCACAAGCAGGCGGTAGGTGAAGTGGGAGCGGTCCGCAAGGTTGACGGGCGTCTCGATGGTCCTGTCGCCAAAGCGCATCAGCATCCGCACAACCGGGCGGCGGTGGTAGCCTTCCGGACGGCGCTTGATGCGGACAAAGTCGATGAGCGGGCAGGTCATGGGCGTGCGCGCGCCGTCCTTGTCCACATAGGTGAAGTGGACGCGTCCTTCCTCCTCGTCCACACGGATGTCCTCCGCGTGCAGGGATGAGGTTTTGGCTCCCGTATCCAGCTTGGCGTGGATCAGCAGCTCCGCGGAGTCGTCCGGGGGCATGATGAGGACGTATTCCGTCCAGCCCGCGACGATGGGGTCGGTGTCTGCTGCCGAGGCGATGCAGGGCAGCAGGATGAGGGTTATGAGCAGAAAAAACGTTCGGAGATGTCGCATTGGTCCTCCGGTATGGGGAGCCCTGACCCGTGCGCGGCGGCCCGCTTGTTGCGTCGGCAACTGTTTGGGCGGTCATGGCGCGTTGTGGATGGTGCAGGTGCGTGGCGTAGGGCGCAGTGCATCCGCCCGGTACGGGCGAACGGCGTTTCTGGCGCGCAGTGCCGCGTTACACCATGCGGGTCAGCCTCTCCTCGATGTCGTGTTCTAGGACGATGGGGGCCTTGGGGATGGCGTCAAAGGTGAAGCCGTGCACAAGGTCCTGCGGGGTGCAGGTGGTCCCGGCCGGAGCCAGACCAGCCCTGTGGGCAAGGTCGCCGATGATGGCCTGCGCGCGGGCGCCGCCCTGGCGCAGGGCGCGGATTTCGAAATGTTTGTGGCGCTTGGCAAGACGCTCACCCCCGGCGTCGAGAACGAGGGGGACGTGGGCGTACTCAGGCGCTGGCGCGTCAAGAAGCTGATGGATGTAGAGCTGCCGGGGCGTGCAGTGCAGGATGTCGTCGCCGCGCACCACCTGTGTGATGCGCTGGTCCACGTCGTCCACAGCCACGGCAAGCTGGTAGGCGATAACGCCGTCGGAGCGGCGGATGGGAAAGTCGCCGCCGCACTCCTGCCAGCAGGTGGAGATGGGGCCGCGTATACGGTCCGTGAAGGCGATGGTTTCACATGTGCCGTGCAGGCGCAGGGCCGGGGCGCGGCCAGCGGCGCGGCGCGCCTCGCGCTGGTCCTGGGTCAGGTGCAGGCAGGTGCCGGGGTAGGCTGGTCCGGCTTCGCCCACATGCGGGGCGGACGCCAGCGAGCGCAGTTCCTTGCGGGTGCAGAAGCAGGGGAAGGTCAGCCCCTCGGCGGTCAAACGCTCGATAACCTCGGCGTAGCGGTCAAGACGCTCGCTTTGGGTATAGGGCGCGTAGGGGCCTCCGCAGTCCGGGCCTTCGTCCCAGTCGATGCCCAGCCACTCAAGGTCGCGCATGATGTCGTCGGCGTAGGCCTGCCGGGAGCGCTCCGGGTCGATGTCCTCCATGCGCAGGACAAGACGGCCGCCCTGTGAGCGAACGCCCAGCCAGCAGAGAAGGAACGCCCAAATATTGCCCAGATGCAGGTGCCCCGTCGGGCTTGGTGCCAGACGGCCACGCACCGGGCGGAGCATGTGTTCCGTTTCATTCTCCATGGCGGGTGTGGAAGCACGGTGCGGGTGAATTGTCAAGCTGTAGCACATCGCCATGCGCGCGGGTGCGGGCATGTTTTTGTCGGGCGAGGGCGTGGTGAACGGGGCCATGCGCAGCTCGGGCGGGAGCGTTGCCGCCGAAGCAGGCTGGGCGCGCAGGAGCAGTGGCGCGGGCCGGAAGGGCGGCCGGGGCATGGCGCAAAAGCGCAGCGGCGCAGGATGCGGACATGGTCAGGCCCAGCGGCGGGGCTTGGCCGCAAGGGAGGGGCCGGCGCTGTGGTGGATGCCATTTTCCGCGTCGCGCAGGTCGCCGGGGGTGTTGATGTTGAAGAAGCTGCTGAGCTGCGGGTCCACGCGCCGCAGGTCGTCAAAGGAGAGGGGATGCGCGGCAACAGCGTCAAACAGGCGCACCACCTGCCGCACACCCGTAGCGGCAAGGGCTTCAATATCCGGCAGGATGGCGCGGGCGTACACCGCAAGCAGTGGATGCCAAAACCCGTCCTCGCCCCTAGGGACGACGGCGGGCGCGTCCGGTGCGGCGTTCAGGAGCATCTCCAGCAAGGCTGGGTGCAGGAAGGGCGCGTCGCATGGGACGACCAAAATTCGCTCGTAACGGGCATGGCTGAGGGCGGCGTGCAGGCCGGTGAGTGGCCCGGATGCGGGCAGCAGGTCCGGCACGGCGCGGATGGGCGCCGCGTCCGTATCCGCATCCGCCGCGCCAACGAGTAAGATGTCTGTGGACAGCGGGGTCAGCACATCAAGCTGGAGTTGCAGCAGGGTGCGGCCGCCAAGGCGCAGGCTGGCCTTGTCCACGCCGCCGAGGCGCTCTCCGCGGCCTCCGGCGAGGATGGCGATGGATATGTGGTGTGTGGTTGGCATGACGTATGGTGCGTGCAGGCGGAGCGGTTCGTCTGCGGGGTGTTCTTGGCGTGGTTTTAACGGGCGCGCCTGATGCTGTCGAGGATTTTGGCCTCTATGGATTCCAGCTCATCGGAGACGGGCGGGTACCATTTGATGTTTGCCATTGCGTTTTGGGTGTAGGTGCGGGTGTGGTGGACGCGGATGCGGTCGTCCAGATAGCGGTGGGCGTGGCGTGAGGCCGTGGGGAAAAATTCCAAATTGGAGAATGCGGCGGCATTTTCAGGGCGCATCATAAAATTGATCCACGCGTAGGCGCCGTCAATGTTGGTGGCCTTTTCCGGAATGGCAAAGGTGTCCATCCAGCCCAGCGCGCCGCTGGCAGGCACCACAAAGGTGATGTCGGGATTCTGGTCATTGAGCGCCCAGCCGTCGTTGTCCCAGCCCATAGCAACGTGGACTGTTCCGTCCAGCAGGGCGCGGCGCAGTTCGTCGGCGGTGTTCCAGTACATGGCCACAAGGGGTTTGCTGGTCATCAAAAGGTTTGCCGCGCGGGTGATGAGGTCCTCGTAGTGCTGTGGCGAGCCGTAGAGGTGGAACGGGTTCTCCCCGAGGCTGAACGCCAGAGCGATGAGGGTGGGGCGTTTGAGGCGGTAGCTGATGCGCCCTTTGTAGGCGGGGTCGAGGAGCGCGTCGTAGTCCGTGGCATCCGGAGCCTTGGCCGTGTTGACGATGAGTCCCGACGTCCCCCAGCAGAAGGGAACAGCGTAGGGCGTTGTGCCAATGCTGGTGTGGTGCAGTGTGGCCGAGAGCAGGACAGGGTCAAACAGCTCGGTCTTGACGCGTGAGAGGTCGATGGGTTGGTACAGGCCATAGGCCTTTTGCGCCCCGGCGATGCGGTCCTGACTGGGCTGAACGAGGTCAAAGGGGGCATCGGGCGCGCGCAGCAGGGGAATCATCTCTTCATTATTGGAATAGGTCACCGAGACGTTGATGCCTGTTTCCTGCGTGAAGCGCTCCACAAGGCGCGGGGGAGCATACCCCTGCCACGTCAGAAGGCGCAGCGGCTCCGCGCCCTGTGCGGGCGCGGACCACACGACGAAAAGAAGCAAGAGGAAAAGGCGCATGATGACTCCTTGTCGCCGAAGGGCTAGCGCGCCACAACCAGCAAAACAGAGTGCTGGATAGCGCTGGCAAGGGCCTCCAAAGACCGCTCGCCCGTGGACAGCGTGCCGGGGCACCCCATCCCAAAGATGGATTTGATGCGTCCACCTAGTCCTGCCGTATGGCGCGGCGCGCGGGCAATGAGGCTGCGGACCAAATCCGCGCGCAGGGCGTAATTCATTTCTCCGGGCAATTCTCCCGTGGTGTGGAAGACATGCTGCGCGTCAATAACCGCCTGCACAACGCCTACCACCTCGCCACGGTCATTGACCAGCGGGCCACCGCTGTTGCCGCTGGAAAGGGGGACGGAAATGGTGAAGGTTCGCGGGTCGTCCTGTATACCCTTGAGGCCGCTGATGCGTCCGGTTGAGAGCTTGGGCGAGGCGCCAAGAATGGCGACCTGCGGAAAGCCGATGGTAAAGACGCTGGCCCCAAGACCGGGGGGCTGGGCCGCAAGGGGCAGGGCCGGCGGCAGGGTGCACGGGTCCTCAACGCCCAGCAGCACAAGGTCGCTTTGCATGTCGGCTTCGGCCACATACGCCGTCAGACGCGTGCCGTCCTCAAGCAGCAGGTCGATGCGTGGGCGTCCGCGCACCACGTGCAAATTGGTGACAACGTATCCCTCAGCCACGGGCCAGCCTGTGCCCGTGGACAGCGTGTCGGGCGATTCGGGCTGGGTGCCGTGCTGCTCCACCTCCTGCACAATGACTTTTACCGCCGGATGACCGGGCCGGAATGCGCTGAGGCGGCGCGCGGATTCAAGGGCGAGGTCAAAGCGCCGCTCCCGCGCAAAGGCCATTCCGGCCGAGGCCAGCAGGCCTGTGCCGCGCTGAACATTTTGCCGCGCGCCTTCGCCCTGCATGTCCATGGTCCCCAGCAGCAGCATGGCATCGGGGATGTCCTTGCGGGCGGCGGTGGTGAGCCACTTGCGCGCAAGGGCGGCATCACGCGGGACGCCGAGGCCGCGCAGGTGCAGGTAGCCTAGGGCAAACTGCGCCCGGGGGTGGTCCTGCCGCGCGGCGCGGCGCAGCCACGTTGCGGCATCCTTGAACAGGATGCGCCCCTTGCCGTGCCAGCCCTCGCGCATTTCGCGCTCCGCACGGCCCGCCAGCAGAAAGCCAAGCAGGAATTGCGCCTCGCTGTCGCCTTGGCGCGCTGCGGCCCGAAGGCGCGACTCCTCGCCGGGGGCTGGCGGCGCGGCGGTAAAGAAGGACACCTCCGCCGCACGTACAGGCAGGGCGCACAGCACGACCACACACGCCAGCGCCGCCATAAGGGCGCGGACGCGGCTGGTGCGCGGGTGTGGGCGGTGTCGTGGTGCGGGCATGGTGGCGATGGCCTGCCTTGGTCAAAGGTTGAGGAGGCAACTATACCACTATGATTCTCGTCGAGGCAACGAGGGAGCGGATTTTCGCGGAATGGACCAGCGCAGGGGAAGGGAAGAAATGCAAATGCGGGGTTGACTGTTGCGTAAGCAACGCTTATGACTGCCCTCGCATGAACACCAGATTCACAGAGGAGGACGCACCATGAAACAGCTTTTTCGGACGCTCTTCGTGCTGGCGGTTATCATCGTGTGGAACGCAACGCCCTGCGTTGCCTAGCAGGTGATGCCCCGGCATGCCGGGATTGAATCATACGCGCAATCAGGCGCCGCCCCGTATCCGGGGCGGCGCCTGATTGCGTTTGGGGCGTGCTAAAGGCTGGGAGTGGTGTTTTGCGGCAGGGCGATGTTGACCCAAAAGTCCACAGTGGTGCCCTTGTTCACGCAGCTGTCCACAGTGATGATGCCGCCCATGCGGGAGACAAGGCGGCGGACAATGCCAAGGCCAAGGCCTGTGCCCTCGTACTTGCGCGATTTGCCCCAGTTCAGCTGAATGAAGGGGTCGAAGATGGTTTCCAGCTTGTCCTCGGGGATGCCGATGCCCGTGTCCGTGACGGTGAAGAGCAGACGAGCCGAGCCGGGGGCCGTGGCCTTGCGCAGCATCTGCACGTCTACCCGAACACTGCCCTTTTTGGTGAATTTCACCGCGTTGCCCACAAGGTTGAACAGGATTTGGCGCATGCGGCCTTCATCGCCAATGATCATTTTGGGGATGGAGTCGTCCACGGTGTAGCCGATGGTCAGCCCCTGCCGTTTGCTCTGCTGGGCAAAGGTGTTGATAACCATGCGGATGGTGCGGCGCAGATTGAACTCGTTGTGGGACAGGGTAATCATGTCCGCCTGCAACTTGGAGAAGTCCAAAATGTCGTTGATGATGGTCAGCAGGCCTTCCCCGGCTTGCAGGGCGGTTTCTACGCAGTCGCGCTGCTCGTAGTCCAGTTCCGTATCCAGCAGCACATCCAGCATGCCCAGCACGCCGTTGAGGGGCGAGCGCAGCTCGTGGCTCATATTGGCGAGAAATTCCGTCTTCATTGTGCTGGCGTCCTGCGCCAGGTCGCGGGCGCGGCGCAGGTTGTCCTCTATGCGCTTGTTCTCCGTGATTTCGCGGGAGACTTTGAGGATGCTGCCGTGCTCGTCCTCACCTGTGCGCAGGGCGTAGTACTGTACCTCCCAGATGGAGCCGTCGGCATGCGTGACTTCGTTGCGCATGGTGGTACCCGTTTCCAGAACGCGCTCCACCGGACAGCCGGGGCATGGCGTGTCGCGGCCCGTAAAGATGCGGTGGCAGGCATTGTTGACCATGTCGTCCAGTTCGCGCCCCGCGGCGTCCGCAGCGGCGGAGTTGGCCCAGATGATGCGGCGGTCCGCGGTCTGGTGGACGACGGTCTCCGTGATGGTGGACAGAATAAGCTGCTTTTCCGACTCCGACCGGCGCAGGGCTTCTGCGGCGAATTTCTGTTCGGTGATGTTGCGCGCCACCTCAATGGCGCCGATGACGGCGCCTTGCGCATCAAAGACAGGGTACCCCGTCACAAACCACACATGCCCGTCCGGCGTGGCCATCTCGCGCGCAATGGGATCGCCTGTGTCGATGGCTTCGCGTACGGGACAGCCCTCGCATGGGGCGGTGCGGTTGTGCCACAGCTCGTAGCACTTGCGCGAGGCAAGGTCATCCTGCGTCAGGTTCAGCGAGCGCGTGGCGGCCTCGTTGCCCCACAGCACGGTGTGGGACAGGTCGTGCCGGATGACGATTTCCGAAATGGTGGAGAGGATGGTGTGTTTTTCCTCTTCGGTGCGGCGCAGGCGTTGCTGCGCATGTATGCGTTCCGTCACGTCGTTAATGGTGACGATGGCGTATTCCTTGGTCCCGGATGCCGTGTAAATGGCGCTGACGCGCACATCCGCCCAGAATGGCTGCCCATTTTTGTGGATATAGCGTTTTTCCAGCGTGCACGAGGCGTTTACGCTGTCCATGGAGTCGATCATTTCACGGGTGATGGCGTAGTCGTCTGGGTGGGTGAGGTCGTCTGGATGTTTCCCTAACAGCTCCCCTTTGGTATACCCAAATATCTCCGCCGCTTTGCGGTTGGCGTCGATGATGAAGCTGTCTTTGTTGGTGATGAGAATGCCCGACGGCGAGCTGTCGAAAATGGCTTTGAAGAAGGAATCGTGCCGCTTCATCCGGACGGCGGCTTCGCGCTGCGGGGTGATGTCCATCATTAGGCCAACAATGCGTTTTTCGCCGTCTGCCGTGGTGGTCAGCACCATGTCATCACGAATCCAGCGCCATGTGCCGTCGGCGTGGCGGAAGCGGTATTCCACCATGTGGTGCCCAAGGGACTGGAGCACGTCCTCCACGTCAATGACGCCAAGGTCGTCGGGATGCATGTGCTGGAGGAAAAACTCCGTACTGCCGGTCGCTTCCTCCACCGTGTAGCCGAGGATGTCCGTGATGCTGGGGCTGACGTATAGTCCCGGAAATCCGTCGGTATTAAGAACGCAATAGAGGATGAATGGCGCGCTGGAGAGGAGGTCTTCCAGCCGGGCGAGGGAGAGGGCAAAGTGGCATTCCCCTGCGGCGTCGCGCGGGGCGCTGCACGGGGCGTCCTGCGAGCAGGGCGCGCTGGGTTTGGGCGCAAGCGCCACGTCGTCCGTTATATCCGTAATAGTGCCGGTGATGGTTGCTGTTTCGCCGTCCCCGGCGCTGAGGGTCATTGCATCACGAAGCACTCGCCACGAGCCGTCCGCGTGGCGGAAGCGGTACTCGGCGGTGTGCCGCCCTGAAATGGGCAGACGCTTGGCCGTAACGGCAGGGGCGGGGTCGTCCGGATGGATGCGGGAGCGCCAAAAGTCCGGGTCGGCGACAACCTCATCGGGAGTGTAGCCAAGGATGCTGGTGATATTGGGGCTGACGGCGGAGATGGCACCGTAGGCGGTGAACGGAGCGGAATAAAAAATGTATGGAGAGGCTTCAAGCAGCGAATCGAGTTGGCTTTTTGACGCGGCAAGGGCGTCGCGTTCGCGGGTGACGCGTTGAAGTTCCTCGCGAAGGCGCTCGTCTCGCGCAAGGAGTCGTTCCGGGGGCAGGTGCTCGTGCATGTCCGTCTACTCCGTCCCGAAGGTGATGGTTGGAGGTGGTGCTGCGCCGCAGTCCCTGAGGTGAGCTGCTTGGGATATATGCAGATGGGAATCGTCGTGTCAAACCTTCGTCCGGAAGGGGGGACGCGGTGCGCGCGAGTTGTGTCACGCCACAAACTCGGGTAAGGATTTGACATTCTTATGTCGGGAGGAAAAAAAGTGGAAATTCAGGAGACCGGTTTTCCCGGACTGTTCATCATCAAGCCCGCAGTACATGGCGACGGACGGGGATTTTTCCTTGAGAGCTGGAGCCGCCGGGTTTTTGCCGAGCACGGGATAGAGGTCGATTTTGTGCAGGACAACCACGCGCGGTCCGTCAAGCGGGGCGTGTTGCGGGGCTTGCACTTTCAGGCGCCGCCAGCGGCGCAATCCAAGCTCGTTCGCGTAACGCGCGGCGCGGTGTACGACGTGGTCGTGGACCTGCGCGTTGGCTCGCCCACCTACGGCAAGTGGCACGCCGAAACGTTGAGCGAAGAGAATTTTCTGCAAATGTTCGTCCCAAAGGGCTTTGCCCACGCCTATCTGACGCTGACGGACGAGGTGGAGTTCCAGTACAAGGTGGACGCCTTCTACTCGCCGGAGTGCGACTCCGGCATTTTTTGGAACGACCCGGACCTTGGCATTGATTGGCCGGAACAGGACCCTATCCTTTCCGACAAGGATACGCATTTGCAACGGCTGAGGGATTTTGCCTCCCCGTTCCGGTTTGACGCCGCGTCGTAACGGCCGGAAGACAACAGCACTCAAACACTCGACCCAAGGACAGCATCCATGACAGAGCAGACCCCCGCGCCAAAACGGCTGGAGGGATGTCAGGCCATCGTTTTGGCAGGTGGTTCGGGGACGCGGCTGTGGCCGTATTCCCGCAGTTTGTACCCCAAGCAGCTGCTTGCCCTCACAGGTGAGCAGACCCTGCTGCAGGAGACCGTCTCCCGGTCTCTGTCCATATTTGATCCGCAGGACCTGTGGGTCGTCACCAACGAGGAGCATGTCTTTGAAGTGCGCAGTCAGCTCCGCACTTTGGACACGGGGCTGGACGGTCAGGTTTTGGCCGAACCCATGCGCCGCAACACGCTCCCGGCCATCATGCTGGGCATGGAGCGCGCCCTTGAGCGCGACCCCGACGCAGTGGTGGCGGTGTTCCCCTCCGACCATATGATTCATAAGCCCGAGGTCTGGCACGACGCCTTGGAGCGTGGCGTGGCCCTTGCCCGCGAGGGCTGGTTTGTGACCTTTGGCGTGACGCCGGGCTATCCCGAGACGGGTTACGGCTACATCCAGCGCGGCGCGTCTCTTGGGGATGAGGGCTTCGAGGTTGCGGCCTTTGTTGAAAAGCCGGATCTGGAGACCGCCAAACGCTACCTTGCGGACGGCGAGCACTACTGGAACAGCGGCATGTTCGTGTTCAGCATCAAGGCCTTTATGGATGCCGTGGCCGAGTTTCAGCCTGAGCTGGACGCGTGGTGGCAGCAGCGGGGCGAGCGTGCGCTGGTGGATGGCTACGCCGGACTTCCGGATATCTCCGTGGACTACGGAATCATGGAGAAGGTCGGTCAGCAGGCCGTGGTGCGCGCGGACTTTGGTTGGGACGACCTGGGCAGCTGGGAGGCCCTGCACCGCCTTGGCGACAAGGATGCAAACGGCAACGTGGTGCGCGGCGATGTGCTGAATCTGGACTGCAAGGACAGCCTGCTTCTGTCGCGCGGGGGCAAGCTCGCCGCCGTGGAGGTGGAGGGGCTTATTGTGGTGCAGACCCGCGACGCCACGCTTATTTGTCCGGCGGACAAGGTCCAGCGCGTCAAGGACGTGGTGGGGACCCTCAAGAGCGAGGGCAGCTCCCTTGTGGAGGCGCACGTGACGGTGCACCGCCCGTGGGGCAGCTACACCGTGCTGGAGGAAGGCCCGCATTATAAAATCAAGCGCATCGAGGTGCTGCCCGGGGCCAAGCTGTCCCTGCAAAAGCACCACCACCGCAGCGAACACTGGGTGGTCATCAGCGGCACCGCGCAGGTGCGTGTGGATGACGACGAGATGCTCCTGTACGAAAACCAATCCGTCGATATTCCCAAG
The DNA here is from genome assembly GCF_044987625.1 of Desulfobaculum sp. SPO524. NCBI lineage: Bacteria > Pseudomonadati > Thermodesulfobacteriota > Desulfovibrionia > Desulfovibrionales > Desulfovibrionaceae > Desulfobaculum > Desulfobaculum sp. SPO524. Next base: position 37,215 of record NZ_JBJDSB010000007.1, read on the forward strand.
ACGTCCATGCATAGGCTTGCCAATCCCGGCAAGGTTCCGGTGGAAATTATCGAAATCCAAAGCGGGCCGTATTTGGAGGAGGACGACATCGTCCGGTTTGACGACGAATACGGACGGATAAAGGCTTCCAAGGACGTCAGCTAAAACGGAAATCGCGGTTCGTGAATTTTTTCATTAGGCCTTGACACGTCTAGGTTCTCATGCCTAGAACTGCCTCGGTCATAATGGGAATTTTTAAGGATTTTTGTCCCACGGCGGAAATCGCACCCCCGGCATTTTGGTGCCTGGGGTGGGGCGTCTGCCTTGGGGCTGTGGCGAGGGCCTTAGGGCAGTCGTTTCCCGTGACCGGGAAGAGACCGGGGGGGACCCGGCGGTCAAAACATTCTACCTAAGGATGAGGCGAGAGCACATGGTGAAAAAATCTTCGAGCAGTGGAGGGGCGTTGCCATTCTTCGTCGGATTTGTGGCGATGCTCTTTGTAGGATGGTGGGTCTTCCCCCGCGTGTTATTTAGCGAGATGCAGCAACCGATCCGGTTCAGCCATGTCGTGCACGTGGAAGACCAGGGCATGTTCTGCGACGACTGTCACTACCTGAAGGAAGACGGCTCGTTCAGCGGCATCCCGTCCACGCAGTCCTGTGCGGACTGTCACTACGACGTGCTGGGCACGGACCCCGACGAGGAAAAGTTCGTTGAGGAGTACGTGAACAAGGAGAAGGAAGTGGAATGGCTGATCTACCAGTACCAGCCGGACAACGTGTACTTCTCGCACGCCGCGCACCAGGACATGGACTGCACGACCTGCCACCCGGACATGGAAACGTCGGATACGCCGCCCACGTACTACAAGAACAAACTCACGGACTACTCCAACGGCGGCTATAAGATCGTCTTTGGCCGTGGCGTTGGTGTGGACCCGGCCTACAGCCGTGGAACAATGAAGATGTGGGAATGCGAGCGCTGCCATGCCGAAAGCGGTCAGAGCAACGCCTGCTACGTCTGTCATCGTTAAGAGTGAGGTGGCGTAATGTTGAATAGAAGAGCTTTCCTGACGTTCTCCGCAGGTGCCACGGCTGGGCTGATGATTACCCCCATTCCGTGGAAGCTGACGGACGACGTGTCGATTTGGACGCAGAATTGGAAGTGGAATCCTAAAGTCCCCAAAAGGGCTATATATTTCTCTGAACTCGCATCCAAGATGGACCCCTCCGGTGCCGGCATCCGTGTCGCCACTGTAGACGGCCAGCCCATCGGTGTGGCCGGCAATCCCGACCATCCCCTGGGCAAAGGTGCCATCCCCTCCATGGCGGCGGCGGAAGTCGGGCTGCTGTACAGCCCCTCCCGCGTGAAGACCCCCATGAAGAAGACGGCAACCGGCCATCAGCCCATTAGCTGGGACGAGGCGGAAGCCCTGCTGGCCGAGAAGGTTGGCGCGGCCAAAGGCAAAGTCGCTGCCGTGTGCGGTGACGAAACCGGCTCCGCAAGTGAAATCTTCAACGCCCTGGTGGCGAACCTTGACGGCCAGTTCTTCCTCACCAACGGCGAAGCGCAGAGCGCATCGCGTGCGTGGAAGATGATGGGCGGCGAAGGTCAGGTCGGGTACGACATCGAGAACGCGGACCACGTCCTGTTCCTGAGCGCCGACGCGCTGGAGTCCTCCGGCACGGCGGTTCGCAACGCGCAGGCGTTCTCCGCAACCCATCCCTCCGGCAAGCCCGCCACGGCCAAGTACGTCTACGCCGGTCCGGTGCAGAACAACACCGCCGTGGTCTGTGACGAGTGGGTGCAGGCTGGCCCCGGCATGGCCGCCCCCATCGCGCTTGGTCTGGCAAACCTGCTGGTGCAGGACGGCATGACCGCCAGCTTCTCTGGCTTTAACGCCTTTGCCCGCAAGGTTGCGGCCTACACCCCCGCCCGCGTTGAACGCGAGACCGGTGTGCGTGCCCGCGACCTGCAGCGCATGGCTGCGGAACTCAAAGGCGCCAAGCGTCCCCTCGTGGTCGCCGGCTCTGAGTTCCTCGGCGGTGGCGGCGCAAGCATCCAGCTTGCCGCCCTCGGCCTCAACGCCCTGCTGGGCCGCGTCGGCGCTACCGGCGGTGTGAAGGCCGTTGCCGACGCTCCCGTTGTGGTGCCCGGCGCCGTGTCGCGCTCTGCCATGTACGAAGGCGACTTCGTTGGCTTCATGCAGCGCGTTGCCGCCGGCAAGGACAGCGTGGACGCCATGGTCGTCTACGACGCCAACCCGGCCTACGCCCTGCCCGAGCAGCTGAGCGGCGCCATGAAGAACGTGCCCTTCGTTGCCACCATCAGCTCCTTCATGGACGAGACCGCTGCCGAGGCCGACCTCGTGCTGCCCGCGTCCATGACCGTGGAACGCTACGACGACGTGTACACCCCGTACGGCGCGGCTGAGGCCACCTACAACGTGAACACCCCCGTTGCGAAGAAGGCCTTCGACACCCGCCACGGCGCGGACGTCGCCCTGAGCCTTGCCGGTACGCTGGGCATGGACCTTGGCTACCGCAACTTCCGCGAGGTGCTCAAGGCCAAGGCAGAAGCCCTTGGCGCATCCTGGCGCGGCCTCAAGAGGGGACAGACCTTCACCGCGTCCAGCAGCGCGCCGAAGCAGCTGAATCTGGCCGCATGTGCCATTGACGGTCCGGCCACCATGGGCACTGGCGCTTTGGCGCTGGCCCCCATCGTGAAGACCAACCTTGGCACCGACAAGGTCGCTCTTCCCCCGCTGAACGTCTCCACCGTGCGCGAAACCGACTGCATGGTGCAGATGAACGCCAAGACGGCCCGCTCCTGCGGCGTTAAGGCGGGACAGACGGTCCGCCTCTCCGGCCCCGGCGGCAAGATGACCGCTCAGGTGGCCATCACGGAGAAGGTGATGACCGGTGTTGTGGCGGCTCCTCTGGGCCTTGGACATACCGCTTGGGACGAGTTCTCCCGCGGTCTGGGCGATAATGCCTTCAAACTGCTCGCCGCAACCGACGAGCCCGAGACCGGTATGACCGCATGGTCCAAGACCCTGGTCGAGATCGCCCACGCATAAAAAGAGGAACGCATCATGTCAGCATTCAAAGAATTCCCGATCAGATGGGGCATGGTCATCGACATAGACAAGTGCACGGGCTGTGGCGCGTGTACTGTGGCCTGCAACAAAGAAAATAATATCGCCCCCCAGCGTCAGCAGCTTGACCGCATCGCCGGAAAGGGCTTCCCCACCCGCTTCAAGAAGCTGGAGTGGATCACCATCTACGAACTGTCCAACGGCAAGCAGGGCAGCGCGCATGACAGCGCCTTCCTGCCGCGTCCGTGCATGCAGTGCGGCATGCCGTCCTGTGTGACCGTCTGCCCGGCAACGGCGACGGACAAAAACGAAAACGGCGGCATCGTCAGCCAGATCTACCCCCGCTGTTTTGGCTGCAGATACTGCATGGCCTCCTGCCCTTACCACGCCCGTGTGTTCAACTGGGACCAGCCCGTGTACCCCGAAGGCATGGAAAAGCAGCTGACCCCCAACGTCTCCGTGCGTTCGCGCGGCGTTGTGGAAAAGTGCAACTTCTGCCACCACCGTTGGATGTACGCCAAGGACGCCGCCCGCGTGGCTGGCGAGGACCCGAACGCGCTGCCCGAGGATGCCTACATCCCCGCCTGCGCCGAGGCCTGCCCCACCGGCGCCATCACCTTTGGCGATGTGAAGAACCCCGAGCATAAGGTGTACGAGCTGGCTCGCAGCCCCTACACCTTCCGCCTGCTTGAGCGCCTGGGCACCGACCCGCAGGTGTACTACATGAGTAAGCGCGAGTGGGTGCGTCGACAGGGTGACAACTACCTTGAAAACGAACCGGGCCCCGTAGCCCACGGCAATGGAGGTCACAATGGATAGAGCTCTTTGGCCTGAAGGCGTCGAGCGGTGCTCGCTTGGCAAGTTCCTGCTTTGGCTCGGGTTCGTCGGTGTGCTGCTGGCCGCCGGTCTGTACGAGTTCTTTATGATTCTCGTGCCGGACGGACTGGCCCGTACCGCTCTGGACAACTACTTCGGGTTCGGCCTGTGGATCACGTTTGACCTTGCGGTCATCGCCCTCGGTGCCGGAGCCTTCTTCACCGGTCTGCTCAAGTACATCCTCGACATCAAGGAGCTTGAGAAGATTGTTAACCTCACGGTCATTGTCGGCTTCATCTGCTACTCCGGCGCTATGCTTGTCTTGGCGCTGGACGTGGGGCAGCCGCTGCGGTCGTGGTTCGGCTACTGGCACGCCAACGTCCACTCCATGCTGACGGAAGTGATGTTCTGCATCACCTGTTACCTCATGGTGCTGGCCATTGAGTTTGTGCCGAACATCCTTGAGAACAGGAAGCTCAACGAGATTCCTTACCTGCACAACCTCGCGCACAACCTGCACGTGGTTATGCCGCTCATCGCCGGTATCGGCGCGTTCCTGTCCACCTTCCACCAGGGTTCCCTTGGCGGCATGTACGGCGTCCTCTTCGGCCGCCCCTACATCCTGCGTGATGGGTTCTTTATCTGGCCGTGGACGTTCTTCCTGTTCGTGCTGTCCGCCGTGGCTGCTGGTCCCTGCTTCTCCGTCTTGGTCGTGAAGATCATGGAGCTGCTCACCGGCAAGACCCTTGTGGACTTCAAGGTCAAGAAACTCATGTGCCGCATCGGCGGTACCATGCTGTGCCTGTACCTGTTCTTCAAGTTTGCCGACACTTGGGCTTGGGCCGCCGATGTGCTGCCGCGCTCCGGCCTGACGTGGGATCAGATGTTCAACAGCGGCCTTGGCTACGGCGAAAGCCTGTTGTGGATCGAGCTGGGCCTGTGCGGCGTTCTGCCCGCCATCCTGCTGATGGTGCCCCGCTTCCGCAACACTCCGGGCCTGCTGTACACCGCCGCTATCCTGAACTGCACCGGCGTTACGCTCAACCGTTACGTCTTCACCGTTCAGGCGCTGGCTATCCCGGTTATGCCCTTTGACCAGTGGTACAACTACATCCCGAACTGGGCTGAGTGGGCACCCTGCCTTGGCGTTGTCGCCTACGGCATGCTCGTTCTGTCCCTGTCCTACCGCTACCTGCCTGTGTTCCCGCAGGAGAAGGAACTGAACGCCAAGCCCCGCATGGCGGCTCCGGTTGAGCAGAAGGACGACGCGGAGGCAACGGCGACAGCCTAACCGCCCCGCCAGACCCCGTCTTCAAGGCCCGACCGGAAATCCGGTCGGGCCTTTTTGCGATGGGGATTGCTTCATATTGACGGAAGGTTGGGGAGCGTCTATCGTCAAGGCACGATGCAGGAGGATGTCCGGTGAATACTGCGGCGGCCGGGCCTTGGTGCCACACCCGCACAGGCCGCGCAGTGCCGCAGGTTTTCTGGAGGCAAGCCCCCAGATGAACGAGCCCGGAAATCCCCGTCCGGCATGCGGAAGACAACGCACGCATGCCAAGGAATTTTTTGCGCCGCCAAAGACGAATCGTGGCGGAGGCTGGACGAGAGTGCCCGGCCGTACCCGAGCGGGCCACAGCGCCCCGGGCCGAAGCCAAGTGAAAAGCCTGAAGACGACGCACCGTGCCCGGATGGCGGATGCCGTCCGTGGTGTGGGCGTTCTTTTTTTGTGCGGGCGGATACGCTCGCCAGCGCATATGACGACGAGAGTTGTTCAGACGTCACCGCAGTGCGGTGGTTGAGAAGGAAAAGCAGAATGGGACAGAATGAGGAGCAATACTCCACAATCCATAAGCGTGAGGACGACGTGTCCTCCATGGAAGGAGCGTATTGTCTCATTGATCCTCGGGCCGCCATTTGGGGCGAGGAACCGGGCAAGGGCCCGCACACACGCGTGGACTTTCCGCCGCAGCAGCGGGCGGGGTTTACCCTGTGCCCCTTTGTAAAGGAATTTATTAAGGTTGGCCGCCGCCATGTGCCGCGGGTGAAGCCTTATCTCTCTCTGCGCGACATGGGCGAGATGGTCCTTGCCGGGCTTGGCGTGCTGCGGGCCTCGCATGTTGTGGCCCCAGGGCTGTACTGCGTGGGGTTCCCGGACGAGGAGGCCCCGGTGCTGGCCGTGCCGAACCGCAAAATGTCCTTTGATGTCCTGCGCAAGGAGCTTTCCGGCATTGACGCGTGGCTGCTTGTTTTTGACGCCACGCGCAAGGATTCATGGAAGGCTGACGAGCGTCATCTGTATTCCGTCCCGGCGCTGGTGCACGCGGTGCGGGCCTCGCGCCTGCACGATGTGGTCAGCCACCGCCGTGTGTATGTGCCCCAGTCCGTCGAGCACCGCCTTGATGCGGATGTCGTCATGGGGCAGAGCGGTTTTTCGTTGGTGTATGGTCCCCGGCGGACCAAGGATTGGCAGGGATTTTTTGAAAACGGCGGCGTCGCCACCGTGCCCATGCAGGAAACGACCTTCACTTTGGCCGAACGCATGGTGCGCATTCCGCGCCAGTTGCACGCGCTGCTACGGCCGCTTGCGATGTTTGCCGTTGTCGCCTTTGTGCTGTCGGGCATGGGGCCGGATGTGTTTGATTTTGACGCCGCGTGGTCGCGGATGCTGGGTGTGGTGTGGGCGGCTGTTGCCGCTCTTGCCGCGGGGAGTGTGGCCGTACCGCTTCTGCTGCCCGTGTTGCCCGGCGGCAGGCTGACCTACAAGGGCCTAGGCATGGGCGCTGTTGCCGCGTGCGTGACGCTCCCAATGCTGCCGGAAGCGCTGTCCGCGCTTGATGTGGTGGCCCTTGGCGCGTTGATTGTGAGTGCCAGTAGCTGGCTGGCGCGCGATTTTGCCCGCCTGACGCCCATCGGCGCAGCCATGGGGCCTGTGACCGTCTGCCGCCGCCCGCTCCTTGGGCAGTGCATTGGCGGCGCGGTGTGGGCCGTGCTGTGGGGGGCATCGCGTTTTCTTGGATAGCGCAGCGAAAACGACGAGAGATGAAAGTGAAGAGGGATGGCCGGAGACGGCTATCCCTCTTTTTTTGCGGCGCGGACCAGCCCGCGCCAGATGCCCCGGTGGGCGCGCAGGTGGTAGAGAAATTCAGGATGCCACTGCACGCCGAGGACAAAGTCGCGTCCGGTGTGCTCCACGCCTTGGATGACGCCGCTGTCCTCGCGCGCGCACACGCGGATGCCCTCCCCCAGCTTGTCCACCGCCTGTTTGTGCAGGGCGTTCACCCACAGGTGGCGGGAGGATACAAGGCGGTAGAGCAGTGTGGTGTGGTCCACGGTGACGGATTTGCGCGGCAGGATGGTGCGCATCTGTACCGTCTCCGTATAGAAGGCTTCGAGGTCGCGGTGCAGGGTGCCGCCGTGGAAGACGTTGAGTAGCTGCGCGCCGCGGCAGATGCCCAGCACCGGACAGCGCAGGTCCTCGGCGCGGTGGAGCAGCCGCGTTTCCAGCTCGTCGCGGTCCTTGCCGGAGGAGGTGGAGCGTTTGAGGCTGAGAAGCCGCCGCAGGATGTAGATAAACGGCGAAAGCAGCAGCCGTGTGCCCCAGTAGCGCCTGTGGTGCGGGGCCACATGCGGGGGCGGGGCGGGCTGTTCGCCGTAGAGGCTTGGGTCCACGTCCGCGCCGCCGCTGATGACCAGCGCGTCCATGGGCGCGTCCGGCAACGGCCCGCCGGGCACGACCCGAATGGGACGCGCTCCGGCAAGCCGCAGGCAGAGCCATGTAAACAGCCACGGCCCCAAGCCGCCTCGGCGCGGGGCCGTGACCCAAACAGTCGGGCGCATGGCTACTCCATCATCTCCCGCACATGTGCGGCCCATGGCCGGGTCAGCGCGCTGAGGGGCGTGCCGTGCAGGTGCATGAAGGCTTCGGCCATTTCGCTAAGGCGCTTTTCGTCACTGGCGAGGCGTTCCACGTGTAGCCACATGTCCCACTCCGCCGCCACGGTCCACGTTGGATCGTCGATGAGGCAGTTGGGCAGGCGGTAGTGCAGGGCGGGGCGTGCTTTGATGAGGTGCATGTCCAGCGTTGCCGCCTCCAGGATGGAGCGGTCCATAAAGCAGAACAGCGGCAGCATGTCGAGGGTGCGGTTTCGCGTGGGGTTGTGCGTCAGGTAATCCACCACGAGGTGCTGGAGGTCCGGGGCATAGTCCGGGCGCAGAACCAGCGCCTTGTAGTCCTCGGGGAAGGAATCCACAAAGGGCGTCATGCGGCGCGTAAGGTCCACGTTCAGCGTTTCCTTCATCCAGTCCTCAAGGAGCAGGAAGGCGCGCAGATAGCGCAGGGCCGCCTCGGTGGTGACTTCCGGCATTTCGGGATTCATCTGAAAGCCAAAGGCGTAGAGGATGGATGCCTTGGTGCCCTTGGCGTCCTGTTCGTGCAGGGCTTGGCGCAAATCTTCGGCCACGTGCAGCTTGTCCAGCGGCAGGGGCGGGGTGGCTATCTCGCACGGCACAATGTTCTGCGAGGTCTCCAGCACCAGATGGTCCAGCCTGTCCTCGTCGATGAACTTCGAAATGTCGAGGCCCATTGTCTCAAGGATGGTCTTGTACTTTTGGTTCTTGAGGAGCGTGGCGTCCATCTCCGTGGCGAAGTCGCCGTAAGGCGTGTCCGTGACGGTGATGTCAAAGGGATTGCGCTCCACCTTGCGGCCGCCGAACAGCCTGATGATGCAGTCGGCGGCGGTGTCGGGGGTGAGTCCTGCCATCTCGTATTCAAAACCCACCCGGCGCAGGGCGTTGTCCTGCGTTGTGGTGACGGGGGGCATGGGCATTTGTGTCATATGTGTATGTCCTGTCGGTGTTGTCTGCGTGTTGCCCTTGGCGCGTGGCGCGCCAAGAACATGGAATCACCTAGACATACACATGAATCCCGGCAGGACGCAACCGGGCGGGAAAAAGCCGCCAGCCACTGGCCTTTGTAGGTCGGCGCGTCCATCGGGGGGCGCCGTTGACGCGGTGGGACGGAAAAAGCCCCTCAAGGAGGGGCTTTTTGATATGCGGAGGTGATTGCGACGTCTGTCCGTCTTTAGGCGTCTTTGGTGAAGACGAAGATGTGATCACCAGTAGGGACGGAGGCTTGAAACAAATGGGTGTTGTTTTTGAAAAAGGCGTCAACATCCTTGAAATATGCGGTAACGGCAGGGTTCCGGGAAAGTGCTCCCAAATCATCGAAGAAAAAGCCCAGCATGCTCGCCAGCCCATCTGCCCCGGGATATTCGTGGACCTGCGCGCCAACGTGTTCGCCCAGTTTAAGGATGCTTTCGCGGGAGGGGAGTCCGCATTCAAGGTGCTCCTTGGCCCATGGAGCGCCCCTGTGTTTGTAAATCAGGCGTTCAACTTCGTTCTTGTCGAACCCTTCTACCGCAATGGGGACAATGAGGATAACGGCCTGTCCAGCAAGGGCAAGGAGGTCCGCCAGAAATTGGGCCCGGTCTGCAGCAGGGACATGCTCCAGAACATGGACGGAGACGACAAAGTCAAAGGTTCGCCCCAGTTGCTGCACCGTGTGCGCCAAAAGCGTATTTTCCTGCGGCTCGCACAGCATATAGTCGGCATTGCCAAGGAAGTGGGACAGCAGCCCCTTGCCCCCGCCAATATCAAGGACGGAGAATTCGTCATTGTCCGCATCGTGGAGGTCCCGGATAACCTGCGCCGCACGTTCCAAACGGACATAGGTAGGAAGAGGCATGGTTTTCCGTGTGGCTTCGTTGGCGTGCAGGCGCTGGAGCAGGGCGTGGTCTACGGCGTCCGGGGCGAGGACTTGGGCGGTTTTGAGGTGTGCGTAGGCCGTCGTGGCGTCGTGGGCCTTGAGGGCCTGTGTTGCCAGATGAATATGGTAATCAGGGTGCAGGGCGGACATGGTTCCTCACTGGACTTGTGTGTTTGCGGATGCGCAATATGGACGGGAAACTGACGGGCGCGCCGCGTGAGGAAGAGCAAGCAAGTTATATACCGGGTTGGCAATGCGCGAACCCCGCACACGCGTGGTGCACCATACAAAAAGCCCCCAAGATGGGGGCTTTTTGTATGGGCGCGGCGCGCCGGGCGCTACTTGTAGCAGACGGCGGCAACGGAGTTTTTGTGGGAGCCGCTGATGACCTTGCGGCTGTAGGTCAGGTAGGTGATGACGCCTTTTTCAAAGTCGATAAACCGCACCACCTTGATGCTTTTAAAGATGAACGACGCGCGCTGGGAGAAGACCTCTTCGCCTTGTTTCAGCTTGCGGAGTTTTGCTTCGTCAACCTTGCCCGTCAGCACGCAGGTGATGGACGAGCTGGCTTTGTCCTCTGCCACGCCAAAGGCGCCCTTGATGCCGCCCTTCATGGCGCGGGACAGGTAGCAGGTCACCTGCGGGATGTCCGGGTCGTCAAAGGAGAAAATCTTGATGGTGTGGTCGGGGCCGAGCATTTTCCATTCCGTGGAGACTTCGCCGACAACGCGGGCGTCGCTTGCGAAGCTGGGCGCGGCGCAAAGCAGAAGAAGCAGGGTCAAAACACAAATGTGGCGGATACGCATGATGCCTCTTGGGTTATAGGACGGTGGACGGCAGGGAGCCGTGCCGGATGAAGACTGTGTTGTTCTGGGGCAATCGGGCCGTGGTGTCAAATTGTGCGGGCGGGTGGCCGCGTGGCGCTAGGGCGTTTTATGGAAGTCCCCAAGCTCGCGCAGGAGCCACTGCCCGGCCTTGCCCAAGGTCTTGTGCGGCGAGCGGATGAGGTACAGCGGCGAGGCATGCTCGCGCAGTTCCAGCTCCAGCGAAATGGGGACGATGTTGCGCTCCGCCATCACGGTGGCGAGGATGCTGGCCGGGAAAAAGGCCCAGCCCAGGCGGCGCTCCACAAGGGCGGCGCACGTGGCGTAGCTGTCCACCAGCCAACGCTTTTGGCTGAAGTGCGTGACCTCGGTGTCCTTTTCCGCCGCGCGGCTGGTGACCACGAGTTGGCGCTCGTCCTCAAGGTTGCCGAGGGTGACCCCTTCCTTGCGGGTAAGGGGATGGGTGGCGGACGCCGCGGCCTGAAAAGGCAGGTACGAGAGCAGGGTGTAGGTCTCCAGCCGTTTGGGGATGCCCGCACTCACCACAAGCCCGATGTCCGCCATGCCGGACGCCACATAGTCCTCAACATCGTTGAAGATGCCCGTCAGCAGGTCCAGTTCCGTAAAGGGAAAGCGGGCTTCAAAAGGACCAAGCACGTGTTCGATGAAGTCCGGATACAGGGCTTCATCAAGGGCGATGCGGATGTGCGTGTCTTCCTCCGCGCAGAAGGAGAGCGCACGGTCCTCCAGCCGCTCCGCGCCGCGGATGACGCTTTGGGCGTCGCGTAGCAGGGCTTCGCCTTCTTTGGTGAGGCGAAGGTACTTGCGGCTTCTGTCGAAGAGCTGGGTGCCAAGGTCGATTTCTAGATTGGCCACAGCCGTGCTGACGCCGGACTGCGCCTTGCCAAGGCGACGCCCCGCCGCCGAAAACGACCCCGTCTCCGCCGCAGCGGCAAAGCATTGCAGGTGCGTGAAATTGAATGAAATCATAATGCATTTTCCTCCGTGCTCCCGGGGGAGGTCTGCGGGCAACGTACGCGCGCGGGCGGGCGTTGTCTATGACCTATACGTTTTTCGGATAGGTTCTCACTGTGCAGGCAGGTTCTTGGCGTATAGGTTCTCCTCGTTCACAGCACACAACGCCGGGGCGAAGCAGCCCCGCGCTGAGCGATACACCGGGAGAAGACACACATGGCTCTTATAGAATGGCACACGGAGAATCAGTATATGAACTGGCCGGAACTCGTTGATGTCGCGCCCGAGAGCGCGGGCATTGACCTGAAGGCGGTGCGTCAGTACCGGCTGGCCTCCGTGCGCCGCGAAATGAAGCGATACAACGTCAATGCGCTGATTCTGTCGGACGCGGTAAACATCCGCTACGCCACCGGCGCCAGAAATATGCAGGTGTTTTCCGCCCGCAATGCGCCTTCGCGCTACCTGCTGCTGACGGAGCACAGGAGCATTCTGTTTGAATTTACGGGGTGCGAGCACCTTGCTGACGGGCTGGAAACCATTGATGAAGTCCGCCCCGCCGAGACAGCCAGCTTCGTGGCCGCCGGGCCGCACATCCGCGAGCGCGAGGCGCAGTGGGCGCAGAAGATGATAGCGCTTATGCGCGAGCTGGTCGGGCCGGACCTGCGCGTTGGGCTGGAGCGGATGAACGCCGGTGTCGCCATTGAAATGGCGCGGCAGGGCGTCCCCATTGTGGACGCGCAGGAGCCGGTGGAAATGGCGCGCTGCATCAAATCCGACGAGGAGCTGAAGTGCGTTATCGCCTCGCTGCAGGCCACGGAGCAGGCCACAGGCAAAATGCGCGGCGCCATCCGCCCCGGCATTACGGAAAATCAGCTCTGGTCCGTGATGCATCAGGAAATCATTGCCCTGAACGGCGACTATGTGGAAACCCGCTTGCTCAGCTCCGGCGCGCGCACCAACCCGTGGTTTCAGGAGTCGGCCAACAAGGTCATCGGCGAGAATGAACTCATCGGCTTTGATACCGATGTCGTGGGCTGCCATGGCTACTATTCCGACTTTTCGCGCACATTCCACGCCGGACCGGACGCCCCCACCGAGGAGCAGCGCACGCTGTACAAGGTGGCCTACGAGCAGATTCAGCACAATATTGGCATCATCAAACCGGGTATGACCTTTCGCGAGTACGCCGAGAAGGCGTGGGACATTCCGGAAAAGTACCACGCCAATCGCTATTACCTGTCCGCCCACGGCGTGGGCATGTCCGGCGAATATCCCTACCTGTACCACCGCGCGGACTTTCCGGACGCGGGATACGACGGCGTTATCCAGCCGAATATGACGCTGTGTGTGGAGTCCTACATTGGTGAGCAGGGCGGCCGCGAGGGCGTGAAGCTGGAGGAACAGTTGCTGGTGACCGAGCACGGCACCACGCTGCTGACGCATTATCCCTTTGAAGACGAACTGCTCAAGTAGCAAGGCCGGGCGGCACAATGCATGACGAAGCGGTAAAGAGTCAGATGCCGGAAGCGCAGAGGCCAGAAACCCAGAAGCCAGAAATACAAAGGTTGGACACGCAAGTACTGGAACGCGGCGACCTGCGCATCACACTGAACAGGCGGGGCGAGAACGCCTACGTCAAACAGCGCCGACCCGTGACCTACGGGCTGTATAACGAGGTGGAAACCCCCACGGCGCGGCTGGTGTTCAACCTTGAGGGCGACATTGTCCGGGCCGAAGGCCGCGGCGGCGCATGGCCGAGCGACCTTGAATACCTCCGGCGCACCGCCGGGGACGACTGGGTGTACTACTCCACCGGTGGCTACGGCGGCTCGTGGGAAACGCTGACGGAATCGCCGTTCCCCGCGCAGGTATCCTTCCGAATTCCAGAGCCGTACAGCGAGGTGTTCAAGACCTTCGGCGAATACTATCTGCCGAACCTGCCGTACGCGTCCAACGCCATCCTTGGCTCCGACCCCTTTGCCATGCCTGCGGTACAGGGGCTGGTGGACGGCTGGTTTGAAGAAGTGCAGGCCGTGCGGCGTGCGGCCAACGATCTGCCGCGGCAGTTTCGCGAGTTTCTGAGCCGCGCGGCGGGCAAGACCCCGCAGCGGCTGCGCCAGAAGGCCGAGCGCTTGTTTGCGGCCTGTGGCGGGCGCGCGTCGGTTCTGCCGCCGGATGCGCGGCATGTGGACTACAACGTGATTCCGCTAAATATCTCGCAGGGCTGCCTGTATAAATGCCGGTTCTGCACGGTGAAAAACACCATGCCCTTCCGCACCCGGTCGCGGGCGGACATAACGAGCCAGTTGGATCAGCTTGCGGCGCTGTATGGGCGCGACCTTGTCAATTACAACGCGGTGTTTCTTGGCGACCATGACGCCCTTGCCGCCGATGACGACACAATCTTGTGGGCAATCGGTCAGGCGCGGGAGCGGCTGGGGATTGACCGGTCCTACATGCAGGGCGCGAGCGTGTTCCTCTTTGGCAGTGTGACGTCGCTGCTGGCGAAGGACGACGCGTTTTTTGACCGCCTTGGGAGCTGCGGGGCCTCGGTGTACATCAACGTGGGGCTGGAATCCGTGGACCAGCTGGCGCTGGACTTCATCGGCAAACCGCTGCGCAGCGCGCAGGTCGCCCGCTGTTTTGAACGCATGCAGGAGCTGAATGCGCGGCATGCGTCCATTGAATGCACGGCGAACTTCGTTTTTGACGAGGCCTTGCCGCAGGGGCATATCCCGGCGTTTTTGGAGTTGGTCGGTGCGGCTGGTGGGCCGGCGCAGGTGAAAGGGACGGTGTATATGTCGCCCCTGTGTCTGAGCCCGCCGTCAGCGCGCACGCTGTTTGAACTGAAGCAACTGAAAACGTGGAGCCGCTTGCCGCTGTATTTGTACCTGATTCAACGGCTGTAGAGTGAGATTTTTTGAGCATTGGGCGGACGCCCTGCCAGAATTATGAGGACGCTGTGTCCGTGGAACGTGGGGAAAAATTGGGCCCCCCATCAAAAGGCAAAACCAAGACAAGGAGTGAATGTATGAAGAGGCTGAAAGGAATTTGCGCGCTCGTCGCCATGGTTTGTGTGTTGTCCATTTTTCCGCAGCATGCCAATGCGCAGGATAAGACGATTCGGTTTGGCGTGAACAACTGGGCCGAGAATGTCGCGGTTTCCAACATGTGGAAGATTTTGCTGGAACAGCGCGGTTATGACGTTGTGCTGACGCAGGTGGGCAATGGCGTTATGTACAGCGCCGTGGCCAATGCCTCGCTGGACGTTGGGCTGGAAGTGTGGCTGCCCAATTCCGATAAGCCTCTTGTGGACCGCTACGGCAAGGATTTTGACATCCAGAATGCCTGGTACAAGGGCGCGAGCCTTGGGCTGGTGGTCCCCTCCTATGTGGACATCGACTCGCTGGCCGACCTTGCCGAAAACAAAGAGATGTTCGACGGCGAAATCATCGGCATTGATTCCGGCTCCAGCCTGAACGAGATGACCCGCGGTGCCCTGAAGGAATACGGCCTTGAGTACGACTTTGTGGAAAGCTCGGAACCGGCTATGCTGGGCGTTTTGAAGGCCGCGTACGAGGCCAAAAAGAACGTGGTGGTGACCCTGTGGAACCCGCACAGCGCCTTTGCCAAGTTTGACCTCAAGTACCTGAAGGATCCGAAGAACGTCTACGGTGAAGGCGACGACATTTTCTTCATCACCAGAAAGGGCTTCGACAAGGACTTTGGCGAGGTTCTGGGCTGGATGAACTCGTGGTTCATGACTGATAGCACCCTTGGAGAACTCATTGCCACCATCGAGCGCACCGGCGACCCCGAAGAGGGCGCGGCCAAGTGGATTGAGGCCAATTCGGAATTGGTCGACTCCTGGTTCAAATAACGGGCGCAGCGTGCGCCGGCGAGAGCGCCGCGCCGCACGCCGCCAGCATCTGCATTGGCAGGTGCGCATACGGCCAGAGC
Organism: Desulfobaculum sp. SPO524; assembly: GCF_044987625.1. NCBI lineage: Bacteria > Pseudomonadati > Thermodesulfobacteriota > Desulfovibrionia > Desulfovibrionales > Desulfovibrionaceae > Desulfobaculum > Desulfobaculum sp. SPO524. The sequence goes on from NZ_JBJDSB010000007.1 coordinate 52,633, forward strand.
GAGGCTCCCCGGACAGATTACTGTCTGGGGAGTTTTTTTATGCGTGGGGGATGGGCAAGCACGCGGTGGCCCAAGGGGCGCCGGGCGGGGCTTCTGGGCGGACTAGGGCAGTTCCAGCGTAAGGCGCAGCATGTCCCGAAGCTGGATGCCGTCTTCAAAGATGGGCTGGGGGTAGTGGGTGACAAAGAAATCCCGGTCGATGGCCGTTACCCGAAAGCCGTGGCGCTGGTAGAACGCAAGCTGGTAGCCAAAGCTCCCGGTGCCCACCTCCAGCCGCGGGGCGCCGCTGTAGCGGAAGACGCCGATGACATGCTGCAACAACTGGGAGCCGATGCCGCGCCGTTGATGCTCCGGGGCGACGGCAATGCTCATGAGCTCATATCCGCCATCCGCTAAGGGCTGCACCGCGCATGCGCCAAGGGCATCTTGGCCCGAGGCGGCATTTCGCAAGACTTCCGGGTCCGAATCTTCTGGCAGGGCGATGAAGCACCGCGACTGCGGCAGATAGGACGCGAGTTTGTCCTCGGACGGGTCCGCCAGCAGAAGGAGTGAGCGGGGCGCGTCTGACGGGGGGATTTCGCAAATATGCATGGCGCATCTCCTGTGTGCATCGGCTGTTTGTGCAAGCCGACTTTACCCCAAATGCGCGCAATACCGAAGGGTTTTCGGTGGGGGTGTCGGCCCGCAGTGCTGCGGACCGACGCGGGCATGAGTCCTGCGGCGGACACGGTGGCGGGCGCGGCGCGTGTGGAGCCTAGGTGCTTCGCTGGGCCAGGACTTTGGCCAGCACCGCCTGCGCGCTGCGGGCCTGGTCCTTGTCCACTTTGGCGTCCAGCACGGAGATGAACTCGTGCATCTGCGTGGCGGTCAGGCCTGTGTTCATGGCCGCGCCAAAGTGGAAGAAGAGCTGCCCCTCGGTGCCGGTCATATTTGCCAGGGCGGCGATGGTCGCCAGTTCGCGCTGCTGATGCGTCAGCACATCGCGGGCGAAGATGTCGGCAAACAGGTGCTCCTTGAGGAACGTATCAATAATGGGCGTGAACTCTTGGTAGGGCGCAAGGGTTGTGGGGATGTCCTTTTGCCCGGCAAGGTCCGCGCGGACGCGGGCGCCGTAGGCGTCGCGGTCCATGTCGGCGGGCAGGGGCGAGGCCTCTTTGCCCTCCGCGTCCAGAATGCCTTTGGCCTTTCGCTCCTGCGTCAGGTTCATGAACGCGCCAAGGGCGTTGAGGCTGCGGGGAAAGCCCGTGTAGGCATACAGCTGGACAAGGATTTCTTTGATTTCGTTGATGGTCAGCCCGGAGTCCAGCCCGTCGCTGAGGGCCGGGGTCAGCCGGTTCGTGTCACCACTGGCGGTAAAGGCGGCAATGGTGACGATGGCCTGCTGCTGGGCATCAAGGGCTGGTTCCGGGGTGCGGTCTGTGGTCATGGTTGCCTCCGCTGCGGATGCAAGGCCGAAGGTGAAAACAAGGGCAATGATGGCAAATGCGGACGTCCTTATGGTCATATCGGCCTCCGTGCATTGCAGGCAGAGTGTTGGTGGTTGTCCGCGCCGTGTGGGCGCTTTGGGGTGGTGCGTCTGGAAGGGGGGGCTGTGGAGGGGGCGCCCCGTGCCTAGCGCGCGTCCAGTGCGTCATACTCCTCGTCGCTGACAGGTTCGACCCATTCGTTGGAGCCGCCTTCGGCGGGGACTTCCACCGCCACGTGGGCAAACCACGAATCCTTGGCCGCGCCGTGCCAGTGCTTGACCTCGGGCGCAATGTGCACCACATCGCCGGGGCGCAGCTCACGGGCGGGTTTTCCGGCTTCCTGATACCAGCCGCGGCCACCCGTCACGAGCAGGATTTGGCCACCCTTGTGGTGGATGTGCCACCAGTTGCGACACCCCGGTTCAAAGGTCACGTTGCCGATGACCACACCCTCTGTCGAGAGCATTTCAAGGTAGCTGGTGCCGGTGAAGTACTTGGCGTAGGCGTCATTTTTGCTGCCTGTGGGAAAGATGCCTTCACCGTTGAAGGAATGACTCATAATGGCCTCCGTGGGCTTTGGGTTATTTCTTTTGTGATTCTCTTTGGTGCATGAGCAGGGCCTTGCGGGATTTTCCCGGCGCCTGCTGAGCAAACACAGGCGCAGTATACGCCATGTTGCCGCGTGTGGTTATTTGAGGGCCGTAGTGAAGAAGTCTTCCAGCGTGTCGAAGGGAATTTTGTCCACCTTGTCGTACAGGTCCACGTGGTTGGCGCCGGGGACGACTACACGTTCTTTGGGCTGGTTGGCCTGTTTGAAGGCATCCTCGCTGAAGTAGCGGGAGTGCGCATTTTCGCCGATGATGAACAAAATGGGCCGGGGCGAGATGGACGCAATGCGGTCAAGCAGCTTGTAGTTCATGAAGGCCATGTCGCTGGTCATGGTGAAGTGCGTGGACGAGCGGCGGTGCTGGCCGCGCTCCGTCTTGTAGTAGCCGTAGAACTCGCGGGTGATGGGGTCGGTATTCTCGTCTATGGTCTCCGGCAGGCCCAGTGTTTTGACCTCGCCGCCGGCGTATTCCCGCCAGCGCTGCTCGCCGAGTTCGTCGAGGTAGGCGTTTCGCTCCGCTTCGGTCCATGAGTCCATCCAGCCATTGGCCTTCACGCGGCTCATGTCATACATGCTGACCGTCGCCACGGCCTTGATGCGCCTGTCGACCTGCGCCGCGCTGAGGGCAAAGCCGCCGCTGCCGCAAATGCCGATGACGCCAATGCGCTCGCGGTCCACGTAGGGGCGGGTTCCCATAAAGTCCACGGCGGCGTGGAAGTCCTCGACGAAGCCTTCAACGGATGAGGTCTGGCGCGGAAAGCCGCCGCTCTCGCCGTTGTAGGATTCATCAAAGGCGATGGTGACGAAGCCGCGCTCCGCCATGGTCTGGGCGTAGATGCCCGCGCCTTGCTCCTTCACGCCGCCATAGGGCGTGCCAACGATGATGGCGGGGTAGCCCTTTGACGGGTCGAAGTCCTTGGGCTTGAACATGTCGGCGGCGATGAAGATGCCAAACCGGTTATGAAATTCCACCTTCTCGTGGATGACGTTACTACTTTGTGCGTACGTTTTGTCCCAGGTCATGATGTCCTCCGCATGGGCCATGGTTGTGAAAAGGACCAGAAGCAGAACCGGCAACAGGGCCGCTCCTTTTCCGGCGAGCAGTGATGCGGCGCGCATGGCGTCCTCCTGCATGGGCTGTGGTGCGTGGCCGTGCGCCTACAAGGCGGACCGGAATATCGAAACGATGTCCGCGACGCTCATGGGCGGGCGTCCGGGCAGGTTGCCGTCTTCATCGTGGATGATTTGCAGCGTGTCGCGGGCGTAGGTCTCCAAAAGGGCGTCGTCGATGCCCAGTTCGCTCAGCCGGGTCGGGCAGTCGATGGAGCGCAGGAATGCTTCGAAACGGTCAATCCCCTCCAGCGCGCAGGACACATCATTCTCCGAGGTTGCCGTCAGGCCAAAGATGCGCTGGGCAAACTGGACGAACTTTGGCGTGTTTGTCTTGGCCGCAAAGCGCATCCACGCGGGGTTGATGACCGACAGGCCCGCCGCGTGGGTGACGTCATGATGGCCGGACAGGGTGTGCTCCAGCATATGCACGGGGTAGGCGCCGTTGGTGCCCACCTGCACCCAGCCGTTGAGCGCCACAGCGGCAGCCCACTGGATGTGCGTGCGCGCTTCAATATCCGCGCCGTCGGCGATGGCTTTGGGGCCCCACTGCATGGCGGTGAGGATGACGCCCTCGGCAAAGCGGTCCTGCAGGGGAGTGCTGTCGATGCCGTTGAAGTAGGCTTCGGTCACGTGGGTGATGAGGTCGCACACGCCGTAGGCCGTCTGGTTGCGCGGCACGCTGACGGTAAGCTCGGGGTCCATGATGGCGGCTTTGGGGGAGAGCAGGGGATTTTGGATGAAGGATTTGACCTTCGTTTCCTCGTTGGTAATCACCGCGCCGCAGTTGGTCTCGGACCCTGTGGCCGCCAGTGTCGGTACTGTGATAATGGGCAGGGCCTTGTCTGGAACGTGGACATCCGCCTGCCCATGGTGAATCATATCCCACGGGTTGCCGTCGTAGAACGTGGCGGCGGCGATGACTTTTGCCGCGTCCATAACGCTGCCGCCGCCGATGGCGATGATGACGTCGCAGCCCTGGCTGCGGGCGGTCTGCGCGCCGCGGATAACGGAGGTGATGCGCGGGTTCGGCTCCACGCCGTCGCACTCGGCATAGGCCACACCTGCGGCCGTAAGGCTTTGCACTGCGCGGTCAAACGCACCGCTTTTCTTCACGCTGCCGCCGCCGGTGACAATGAGGGCCTTTGCGCCGTATTCGCGGGCGACCCCGCCAAGCCGGGCCAGATTGCCCGCGCCAAAAATGATTCGAGTCGGATTGTGAAATTCGAAATTCATTCCCCACTCCTTGTGCTTTTTCGTGTGTTCGATGGAGTCATTTTTACGGGCATCCCCCGTGGGATTGAACACACATTTCTCTCAAAAGTTTGCCCAATCCTCTCTGGATGGCGCGAGAGGCTTGAACTGCGGCGCAAAGTGGTGTCTGGAGGATGAGCAGACTCAAGGAGGGAGGCCATATGTCAGAACTTGTCGAATTGCTTTATGAAATGGCAACAAACGACGGCGGCGCCGTTGAATCACATCTGCCGGGCGTACGTTTTTTTAAAGATACCCAGCACGTTAGGCGCAGGCCAATGTTGTACAATCCTGGAATTTGCATCGTGGCGTCGGGGCATAAGGAAGGAACGCTCGGCGGGGTGTTTTTCCGCTACGACGCGGACAACTATCTTGTCACATCCGTGGCCATGCCCTTTGAGTGCGAGTCCTTCCCCGGTGAGCGTGACCCGCTCCTTGGGCTGTATATTGACCTCGACATGGCTCAGCTCAATGATCTGATAACCCAGATGGACGAGCGCCCCGGCTCCATCGAGCTTGGCGGCGGCGAGTCGCCGTTGGGTATTGGTCCCTCCGCCATGGATAAGGACATGAAGGACGCGGCGGTGAAGCTCCTGCGGACGCTACGCACAGAGCGGGAGGCCCGCATCCTCGGGCCGGGGCTGGTGCGCGAAATGTACTACCGCGCCCTGTGCGGCAGCCAAGCCCCGGTGCTGTATTCCCTTGCCAAGGGCGGCAACACCTACTCGCAGGTGGCGCGGGTGATTACCCTGCTGGAAGGCAACTACGCCAAAAAAATCAACGTGCAGGAAATGGCGGACTCGGCGCATATGAGTGTCTCGGCCTTTCATAAGGCCTTTAAGGACATCACTGCGGACTCGCCCCTGCGCTACCTGAAGAAAATCCGCCTGAGCCGTGCGCGCGACCTTATTGTGCAGCAGAATATGAAGGCCTACCTTGCCGCCGACGCTGTGGGGTATGAAAGCACCTCGCAGTTTAGCCGCGAGTTTAAGCGCCACTTCGGGCAAAGCCCCGCGGAGCTGATGCGCGAAATGCGCTCCGCCGTGTAAGCCCTCCCCGCAGGAAGGGGGCCACTGGAGCTGGACGCAAAACGCCCTGAGACGTTACAGAATGTCTCAGGGCGTTTTGCGTGTGCTGTGGCGGAAGGGGGGGATGTATGGCCCCGGCCAGCACGAGGGAAAAAAGACGGGGCGGAGCCATGCTCCACCCCATGGAAGCTGGGAGGCCTTGTCCGGTGCCGCCTGATGCCGCCAGAAGAGTGAGCGCCGGGAAGCCGGCTGCGGCGGCGCGCCCGTGTGCCCTCCACTGGACATCCGCGCCGGAATTGCCTATTGACGCGTATTTGAGAAAGAAATTCAAAGTCATTTTCAAATTGTAAACGCGCAATCGGTACCACCTCATGCAGAACACTGTTTTTCCCTCTCATCCAAGTCCGCCCGGGGGCGCCCTGTGGCCCTGTAGTTTTGGGGCTGTGTACATGGATATGGACGGCCTTGTCCGGCATATCGCCGGACCGGAGCGGCTCCCCAAAGGATTGAGCGAGGCGCTGAGCGTAGGGGCGTCCATTGACGATGCCTTAGGCGATTATCCGGCGCTTCGGCGTCATGTTGCCTTGTCTCACACTGTTTCGGCTTATGCGACGACATTCCGCATTGGGGCGGCGTGTTGGCGGTTTCAAAGTGTTCGGTGCGGGCTTGCGGCGTTTCGGTCCACCGGCGTGCTTCTTCTTTTGGAACATGCTTCCGCGCCTCGGACGTGCGTTCATGCCAGCGCCGCGCGCCTTGCAGGGCTGCTCGGCGTCTTTGGGGAGCGGGGCGTTTTGCATGATGGCGGCGGGGCGCCAATTGTGTGCATTGTCCCTGGGACAAAGCAGAATTCCCTGCTTCAGATGGCCAGCACGGCGCCGCGTCCGTTTCCGCACCTTGGGCAGCACCACGCGCCACTTTCACGCAAGGCGCAAAGGCGGCTTGGGGCCGACGGATGGTGCGTTGATGTCCTCTCTCCGCTGCAGGATCATGACGCCGCACCACTTCTTGCGAAAAGTTTTTCGCTCATGCTTGGGGGCCAGCGCCTGACCGCGAGCTTCTACCGCCCCGTCTCACTGGCAGGGCGTCCCGGTGCGCGGGATGCGAGCTGTGTCGTGCCTGCATCTGGTGTCCGGGGCACCGGGTATAAACGCGCTCCCGCGCCTGATTTTACGCTGCTCCATGTGGATGATGGCTATTTGCCCCTTTTGCGGACCCATGCGGCGCACCTGATGGATGGGGTGCCGTTGTCCTTTGAGGAGATGGTCCACCCACGCGACGTGGAGCGCTACCGAGCCACCATCGCCGATGCCGAGCGCCGCCGGGCGTCATATGCCTTTCGGTACCTCTTGCGGACGGACGAAGGGCAGGACGTCTATGTCATCGACACAGGGCGCGGCGTGTATGATGTGGATGGAAATCTTGCCCATATCGAAGGTGTGCTGTTTGAGGCGTCAGCGCTTGAGGCGCTGGTGGATAGCGCCGCCAATCAGGAACCGACCACGGCGGCTGGTGAGTTTGTGGAACTGGGCATTATTGGGCGATCGCGTGGCATACGGGAAGTCATCGCAACCATTCGTAAGGCCGCCACGTCTTCGGAGTGTGTGTTGATTCAGGGCGAATCCGGCTCAGGCAAGGAACTTGCCGCCCGCGCCCTGCATACCGCAAGCGCGCGGGCACACCGGCCATTCATCGCCGTGAACTGTGGCGCCATCCCCGAGTGCTTGATGGAAAGCGAATTCTTCGGCCACCGCAAGGGGGCCTTTTCCGGTGCGGACCGTTCCCACGCCGGGCTTCTTGAGCAGGCTGACGGGGGAACGCTTTTCCTTGATGAAGTTGGTGAGATTCCCCAGCCCATACAAGTGAAACTTCTGCGCGCCATTGAGGGCGGCGGTTTTTCTCCTGTTGGTGACGCGCGGGTGCTGACGCCGGATATCCGCATCGTCGCGGCCACCAACCGCAATCTTGCCGAGATGGTCGCCAAGGGAGCCATGCGCCGCGATTTTTACTACCGTATCAACATTCTGCCCCTCACCATTCCCCCGCTGCGCGAACGGCGGGAGGATGTTCCCCTTCTTCTCGGGCATTTTCTTGAGCAAGCCGAATGCACCCAGCCCATTCCGGGCAAGGCGTTGACCCGGCTTATGGATTACCCGTGGCCAGGCAATGTCCGTGAACTGCGCAACGTGGCCATGCGCTACGCCACCCTTGGCGAGCTTCCTGCGGAGCTTTTGGGCCCAGAGCAAAGCCTTCCCGACCAACATCCGCAGGAGCCGCCCACCTACGGCACCCTGAAGTCCCGCCTTGGCGCTGTGGAAAAGGACATCCTGCGCAAGGAGTTGGATGCCAGTGGCTGGAAACGCACAGCCGTTGCACGCCGCCTCGGCATCGACCGCCGCACTCTCTACGATAAGATGCAGCGCTACTCTCTGAAGCGAAAGGGGAAAACGGGAGAATAGCGCCCCATCATGGGGTGGATTGGCCCCACATGCTGAGAGCGCTGGGCTGGCATGGGTTGGAAGCTCTTTCGCGTGGAAAACGGGAAGAAAAGTTCCCAATCTGGGCCGTCCCGTTCGTCTTCCATCGTCTCAAAACCCTTGCCTGTGCTTGTTTTTTGCGCATTGCCTTCTGGCACGCTGTTTGCTGATTATGAAAATCAAAATCATTGCAAGAGCATTCAGGAGGAACAATGTCTACAGGCCCAACACTCTGTGATTCTATATTTATTGGCGATAATGTTGCCGACGTGGCGCGGGCGCTTGGCTGCTACGCCAAGGGAATGATTGGCGGCCAGATGCCCATGGTGGAGACTGCCTTTCCCTTTGCCAAGCAGTTGGAATGCATCCTGTGCGTGATGGGGCCCAAGCGAAAGCTGCTCTATTCCGCCTACCGCCGCATGAACATTTCATCCGTGGTCATTGCCCACACCGACAGCGACCCCAACCCCGCAAGTATTGCTCCGGAGCTTCGGGAGAATGGGCTGAATGTCGAGATTATCGACTTCACAAAGGGAGTGCCTCACGCCATACGCGAGGCCGGACGCGTTTTCGGGCGCGAGAAGGCGGCCGAGAAACTGGCTGTAGCCTATGAACGCGACATGGAATCCGTGTACGCGGACCAGCCCATATTAGGCCGACGGGTGCTCGTGCTGCTTGGCATCACCAATCCGCAGCGTCCGGAGCGCTATCTTCTGCTCGAAACCCCGGGGTGCCATCTTGATAAGACCATTCTTGCCCCCCTCGGGTGTGAGAATGCCGGAGCGGCGCAAGTTTCGCCAGATACGGAAATCGTTATGGATGGCATTCAAATCATACAGGAACCGCTGGATCTTGAAGCCATGCGTCCGGATACAATCGTCCTAACGGGAGACCCCTTGGTCGGGCAACGCGCTCTGCGTGATGCTGTGGCCGCCAATCCTCACTTGCGCGACGCCGTTCCCGCACTCAAGCAGTACGAAGTGTATTCCCTGCCTCACTGTTGCAGCGCAGAGCCTCTGCGTTTTCCTGAGACGTTCCGTCTCTGGAAAGAGGCGCTGTCGCGATAACGGTAGAGGACTTTTCTTTCTCGGACATTCGTAAGGAGATAGGGAATATGACGTCCAAATTTACCGCCACGATGGCGGCATTCATGCTGGCTGTGCTTATCGCAGCCGGATCGGCCATGGCATCAGGCGACACGCCGCCCACAGGAAAGAGCGCAGCAGACGCGGCGCAAGAAAACGCCACCATCCCGACAGCAACGCTTGACCGTATGGTCATATCCGCCACCCGCACGGAGCGCAGCGCGGCGGACGCACCAGCTTCAGTTGTCGGGTATGGTCTTGAGCGCATTGAACAGGAGCAGGCCCGGACTCTGCGCGATATTTTAGAGGGGATGCCGAACGTTGAATTTTCGGACCCTACAAATCCGTTTATTCAAAAACCCTCGCTGCGCGGACTGGATGCCGACCAGACTCTTTTTAAAATTGATGGCGCGCGGCAAAACTATTCCTCGCAGTCCGGCATTGGTCATTCTCCGTTAATTGTGGACCCCGAAATGCTCAAGGAAGTGGAAGTGCTGCGCGGACCATCTTCTGTCCTGCACGGGAGCGGGGGCATTGGGGGCGTCATTTCGGTGCGGACAAAGGACGCCTCGGACCTTTTGGAACCGGGCGAGAACTTTGGTGCGCGCTTCAAGACTGGCTATCAGTCTGGCTTAAGCCAGACTGCCAGTTCCGCTGCGCTCTATGGCAGACAGGGGATGTGGGATGTGCTTGGCCAAGGTGTCTACCGCGATTTTGGCGATATCCACACAACGAATCCCTCACCCACCAAGGATACAGCCTACCGCAACGGCCACTCGCGTTCCGGCATGTTGAAGGTCTCGGCCAGCCCGACGGACAGCCAGTATCTGTCTGCGTCCTATAACTATTCGCAGGGACGCTTTGCTCAAAGCCGTGACATAAGCACGCATACCGAAGAGCAGCACCGCCTCCTCGGTACCTATGAGCTTCGCCCCGACGATTCGCAGTGGGTGGACCTGCGCGCCACCCTGCAGAGCGAGTGGCGCACCAATGAGTTTATCAATGACATGCGTGAGCTGGAGGATGAATTCTCTTCTTACGGTGGCAGTTTGCAGAACACGTCGCGCTTTAGCATGGGCGATGTCGTGCACAACGCTGTCACGTATGGCGTGGACTACTACCAAGACCATCAGGAAGGCACGGACTTCGGCAAGCCAGACCCGTCGCGGCCCGATGCCACGGCTGAGGACTTTGGTCTGTTTGTGCAGGATGAGATAACACTCTTTGACCGCGTGACTCTTATCCCTGCGCTTCGCTTCACCTCATACAGCCGTGTGTCCGACTCTGGCGTTGCGGATGATCAGGAGGACAGCAAGGTGACGCCTAAGTTCACCGCGCAGGTGAAGGTGCTCCCGTGGCTGTCGGTCTACGGCACCTATGCACAGTCCTACCGACCGCCGTCTCTGGATGAAATCTATTTTGCCATGGATCATGTTATGCCGCCGGTCACGATTCGGGTGCTGCCCAATCCCGACCTTGAGCCGGAAACGGCGGAAACGTGGGAAATGGGCTTCAACATGGGCTTTGAGAGCCTCTTTACCGACAATGATCCGTTCCACCTGAAAGCGACGTACTTCCGCGAGGATGTGGACGACCTTATCGCTCCCCAGATGGTCAAAGATTTCGCGACGCCGCCCATGGGCGAAATTCACCACCAGAGCGTCAATATCAACAGCGCGCACCGCTTCGGCTATGAGGTTGAAGCAGAATATGCCGTGGCAAACGCCTCGTTCTCCGTCTCGTACGGCAAGACCTTGGGCTGGGACGAGGACACCGGCGACCGTGTTGGCGGCAGCCCGGAAAAGCTCTCCCTGCGGGCAGGGTACGACGTGCCACAGCATAACCTGAACGTTTTTTGGAAGTCCCGATTTGTGGGCACGTACAAGACGTCCAGCATGTTTAGCGACGATACCATCGTCTACAATCCCTACACCGTTCACGGCATAGGGCTGACATGGACGCCACGCATTGCGGACCTTGACGGATTCCGTGTCGATCTTGGCGTGGATAACCTGTTTGACGTCCGTTACCGCAATTCTGCGGGCGGGTACGACGTTGGCCAGAACATCAAGGCCGCTGTTTCCTACGAGTTTTAGGACTATAGCGCCCCGGCCTGCTGCAAAGCGGCAGGCCGGGGTTTTGGAGTTTTTTGTGACGTACCGTTTTGTTTTATCCTGCTGCGCCGCAGTGGCGCTTGCGGCATTCACGCTTACGGCGCATCAGGCATGGGCAACACAAGGCATAACCATAACCCATGCGTTAACCCTTGCCGATGCGCCTGAACTGCCCGCGGACTTCACGCACTTTTCTTACGCCAACCCACAGGCGCCAAAGGGGGGCGAGGTGCGTATGCATGCCATAGGCACGTTTACAAGCATGAATCCCTTCACGCCCAAAGGCGAACTCCCTTCGGGCTTTGGACTCCTTCATGACAGCCTGACGACAACGTCTCTCGACGAACCCTTTACGCAGTATTGCCTTGTGGCGGACAGCATCATCATCCCCGATGATGGCTCATGGATAGAATTCACCATCCATCCCAAAGCGCGCTTTCATGACGGAACGCCGATCACGGCGCGCGATGTGGTCTTTTCCTACACCGCGACCATGGAGAATATTGGCAGCACGCTGCAGCGCTTTTTTTCGGACATTACCGCTGTGAAGGCTGTTGATGAACGGCGGGTTCGCTACGAGTTCGCACCTGGCGCGAAAAGGGAAGTGGCCCTTATCGCCAGCAGGATGCCCATTTACCCCGAGCATTTCTGGAAGGAGAAGGACCGCGCGCATACGATGATGGGGACAATTGTCGGAAGTGGTCCCTACCGGATTGCGTCCTATTCGCAGGGGGAGAACATCGTCTACGAACGGGTCAAAGACTACTGGGCCAAAGACCGCCCCGTCTGTGCCGGGCACTATAACTTCGACAGAATCCGGTATGAATATTTCCGTGATGCCACCGTGGCGCTGGAGGCCTTTCGCGCCGGACACTACGACATCCGCGAGGAGCACTCGGCCAAAAGCTGGAAGACACTGTATACCGGCCCAGCCTTTGACCGTGGCGACATCGTCATGGAGCGTTTTCGCCATGCCCAGCCGCTAGGCATTCAAGGGCTGTTTTTCAACACCCGCCGCCCCATGTTTCAAGACCGGCGTGTCCGGCGTGCTCTTGTCCTCGCCTTCGACTACGAATGGGTCAACCGACAACTCTATTGGAGCGCCTACCCGCGCACCACAAGCTATTTCACCAACTCGGAGCTTGCCGCAAAGGGATTGCCGTCGCCAGAGGAGCTGCGTCTTTTGGAGCCGTTTCGAGCCATACTTCCTCAAGAAGTCTTTACGGCGGAGCACACATTTCCTGTTGCAGAGGAGAACGGCTTCAACCGCCATAATCTGCTCCGCGCGGCCCAGCTTCTTAAAGAGGCAGGATACGTCCTTCGCGACGGCGTTCTTGTGGACGGGCACTCCGGGCGGCCCTTTCGATTTCAACTCCTGACGGACTCTGCGTCCATACGCCGCGTGGCCCTTCCTTTTGCCCGCAATCTGGAGCGGCTTGGCATTGAGCTTTCCATCCTCGTTGCGGACACCGCCATGTATATGCGCAAGGGCAAAGTCTTTGATTTCGATATGATTTCCATGGGCTTTGGGCACACTCTGAGTCCGGGGCGCGAGCTTCGATTCTACTGGCATTCCAGTTCCAAAGACATGGAGGGTAGCCGAAATGTCATCGGTCTTGCCGACCCGGCGGTGGATGCTTTGGTCGACGCGATTATCAGCGCCCCCAACCGTACCGAGCGTGTCGCGGCGTGCCGTGCGTTGGACCGCGTTCTTTTATGGGGTGAGTATGTGATTCCAACCGGCGCATCCAACGTTTACCGCATTGCGTATTGGAAAGGATTGAAACGCCCAGAGCGTCTGCCTCGGTATGCGTTTGGGGTCAACACGTGGTGGTGCGAAAGCGCCGAGCAGGAGGGCGGCGGCTTATGATGCACTATCTTCTCAAGCGTCTCGCGCTTGTTGTGCCGACAATTTTTATCATTTTAACGCTGAATTTCTTTGTGATTCAGTTGTGCCCCGGTGGCCCGGTGGAGCAGATGTTAGCCCGTATTCAGGGGGAGGAGCGTTCTCTTTTAGAGCGTGCGGGAGCAAGCGGGCAGGATGAAATCAAAACCGTGCAAAGCTCGCTGGACAATATGGGGACCTACCGCTCAGACGGGGGGCTGGACCCAGAGCTGGAGCAGCGGATTAAGCGGTACTACGGCTTCGACAAACCCCTGCTGGAGCGTTACTGGATGATGCTCAGCGGTTTTGCGCGGTTCGAGTTTGGGGACAGCCTGTTCAGGGACAAGTCCATCCTTGAACTGGTGCGTGAAAAGCTGCCTGTGTCGCTGTCCCTCGGACTCTGGACCACACTCATTTCATATATCGTCTCGGTACCACTCGGCATCCGCAAGGCCATCCGCGCAGGCTCGTCCTTTGACGCATGGACCAGCTTTGCCGTGGTGGCGGCCAGCGCCGTGCCAACGTTTCTCTTTGCCATCCTGCTCGTCATCCTCTTCGCGGGCGGGAGCTATTGGGATCTGTTCCCCTTACGCGGGCTGGTGTCGCCTGGATTTGACGACATGAGCCTTGCGGCAAAGGTTGTAGACTACGCATGGCACATGACGCTGCCGGTGCTGGCCATGGTCATTGGCAGCTTTGCCGGGACAACACTTCTGACGCGCAACTGCTTTCTGGACGAAATCGGCAAGCAGTATGTGGTGACAGCGCGGGCCAAAGGACTCACTGAAAACCGCGTGCTTTATGGCCATGTTTTCCGAAATGCCATGCTCATCTTCATCGCGGGATTCCCAGGGGCGTTCATAAGCATGTTCTTCACCGGCTCCCTGCTTATCGAGGTTATTTTCTCGTTGGACGGACTGGGCCAGATGGGCTTTGCGGCCACCATGCAGCGCGACTACCCCCTCATGTTCGCCACGCTCTATATCTCAACCCTGCTTGGGCTGGTCATCAAGCTGGTGAGCGACATCACCTATACATTCGTCGACCCGCGTATTGATTTTAGCGCGGTCAATTCCAGAGGCTCATGATGTTTCGATTCGAGTTGAGTCCCATACAGGCGGCCCGCTGGGCGAAATTCAAAAGAAATTCACGCGGGAAGTGGGCCCTTGGCATCTTCCTGACGCTCTTTGCCGTAAGCCTCTGCGCGGAACTCATCGCCAACGACGTACCGCTTCTTGTCATCTACAAGGACGAAATTCACGTGCCCATTGTCAGCCCGCAGCCGGAGACCGCCTATGGCGGCGCCTTGGCCACTCCGGCGAACTACCGCGACCCAGCAGTGCAGCAGCTTATTGAGCACGATGGCTGGATGCTGTGGCCGCCGGTGCGCTATGACTACCAAACCATCAACCGCACTGTAGCAGAACCGTTTCCGGCCCCGCCGTCACGGGAGAACCTGCTTGGAACCGACGACAGCGGGCGCGACGTCTTTGCCCGGCTTCTTTACGGCTTCCGCCTGTCTGTGCTCTTTGGGCTGGCCCTAGGGGGCTTTGGCGCCGTGATCGGAATCTGCGTGGGAGCGCTGCTTGGGTACTATGGTGGGTGGCTGGATATCGCGGGACAGCGCTTTATGGAAGTCTGGGGCGGAATGCCTCTGACCTATTTGCTCATCATCTTGGCGAGCTTTGTTGAGCCAACGTTCTGGATGCTGCTTGGCATCATGCTGCTCTTTAGCTGGATGGGTCTCGTGGACGTGGTGCGGGCGGAATTTCTGAAGGGCCGAAATCTCAGTTACATCCAAGCCGCGCGGGCGCTCGGCGTCTCGGACGCGCGCATCATGTTCCGCCACATCCTGCCAAACGCCATGGTGGCGACAATCACCTTCCTGCCGTTCATCCTGAACAGCTCCATCACTACCCTCACGTCCCTCGACTTCCTCGGCTTCGGCCTCCCTCCAGACTCCCCCGCCCTCGGCGAACTGCTCGCCCAAGGCAAAGCCAACATCCACGCCCCCTGGATAGGCCTCTCCGCCTTCGCCGTGCTCGGCGGCCTGCTTATGCTGTTGGTCTTCGTCGGGGAGGCGGTGCGGGATGCGTTTGATCCGGGGAGCGTAAACAATGGGTGATCCTGCGACAGTGTTCGGTCACGGAAATCCCGTTCTCGGCCTCGTGCAGAAGCCGGGAAGTCTGGTGCTCAGTGAATCGAAATTGTCGCAAGATATTCATCCCTTATACGAATGTGCGGCGCCCAAAAAGCTCTCCTCTTTGGTGAGACACTTATGCAGGAGGGGCACACTTTGGAGAAAGACATCCGTTGAAGGAAGACCTGTCGCCTTGACGAGTGAGGGAGAAGGAGAGGTTGAGTACATTGTGTACGCCGCCTTTCAGTCCGGTTTCGGACGGCTTTGTACTCCCGCACTGTATTAAGCGGGGGATTTCGGCTGGGG
>NZ_JBJDSB010000008.1:0-59138 GCF_044987625.1 Desulfobaculum sp. SPO524
ATTTTACTTATGCTTTTTAGCAATCAAGCATATACAATGTCCTGCATGTCGAGAGCACGTGTAATCAATTGCTTTTTTGATATAGCGCCATCCTTTTTTGCCATCATAAATTACTTGCAACATGCTGCCCAAAAGAGGAATTTCATCCTTAATCCCTTTTGTACCATCAAAGTAAAATTTTTCAACGATAGAGTAGGAGTGATTTTTAAGAATTGTGATCACATCGTTTGGTTCTAAAGCAAATTGATAGAAATTATCTAGCTGTTCCTTAGTGGCCTTTGATACTTCGGGATATTTTCCAAGCCGAGCCTTAAGACGCCTCAATCTGTTCATTGCTGGAAAAGTAATGAAAGCGTACCCTCCTTGGGTAAGTACTCTATCCATTTCAGTTATGATTTTATCGTACCCCTCTATAAAATGTTCGATAACCCCTATCGACCAATAGACATCAAATGCTTCATCTGCAAAAGGGAGTTTCCGGACATCTGCATGGCGTACATCAAGATTTGGGCTGTGTTTTTTAACATAGCTAACAACTTTTGGAGCAAAATCGACGCCCACGACATCATATCCAGCACGGTGAAGGGAATAAACATTTTGGCTACGCCCGCAACCTGCCTCAAGAACTCTTCCAGCAGTAATGTGTTTTTTTGTCTGCTGTACCACCCAAGACGTTAAAGGGCTTGGAACGATTTTTTCTAAATCAAACTTACCCCCCCAGAGTTCATCCCAATATTCCTTTGAGGCAGCTTTCTTTACGTAAATTATCTGTTTTTTTTCATGATCAAAGAATTGCATAATATCCAAGACCTTCATGCATTTTAGCTGATTAAAAGAGCATTAAGCGAAGTGTTGGTCGCGCATAAGCAAAAAGAATCTACGGAGATTATCTCAAGCGTTCTCATATGTCTAAGGGGTGTTGACGCTATCCTAAAAGCAAACAAGCAACATGCCAAAGGGGAAAGAGTAGGACACATTATACAGAAGTGGTCCCTTTTGTTCGAAACAGTTAGCGGCAAAACTAAGGAGGACTGATTTTCGACTTGCGGAAGAACCACTCAACCTCGTTGCAAGGTAACCTCCCTTTTCCAAGCCTCCTAAAAACGGAAAGACTACCATGCGAGTTTTGAGCCACGTCTCCTGATTTCGTCAGGATAGTGGCTTAACTCCGTGTCCCCAACTCTGTAGCAGGATTACCGTTTTGCCGGCCAGTGAAGGCGACTAACGGTGCGGAAATCCTGGACTCTCGCAGATTGTATTATTCATGCAACGTCGCAATAGAGCGTAAAATACTACAGTCCCGACGAACAACAGAATTAAGCGAATATTTATGCCTTATATATTCTGATGCAGCAGCTCCCATTGAATCTGCAGCTAACTGTGCGCGACTTAAAGCATCGCTAATTGCATCAGCGTTAACCCCATCCGCAAGAATTCCATTCTCTCCGTCTATCAAAACTTCATTTATACCCTGGACATTGGTACCTATACAAATACAACCACAGGCCATTGCTTCCAGCAAGGCCTTTGGCATACCCTCGTAAAGCGATGGAAGTAAAAAATAGCGATACTGTCGGAGGAGAAAGGGCATATCACAATTACTTGTGTTACCAATGAACGTCACATCAGCGCTACGTTTATTTACAAATGCTCGCAATTCGCCTTCAAGTTCTCCAGAACCCACAATATCTAAGCCTACTCCTGACTTACAAATCGCCTTGATAGCTTCTAGCAAATTTTTTTGCGGATTCAGACGGCCAACAAAGATCACTCTATCTCGACGCTCTACGTTAGATTCATTATTAAACAAACTGCAGTCAATATAATTTGGCAACGAATAAAGACGTGATGCAAGAAAGGGATATTTATGCAGAAAAAAAACCCTGTCGTGCTCACTACTTACTGCAGCCACTGTACAATTTCTATAAACAAATCTTTCACAGAGGGCGGCAATCCTACGCCGTGCCCGGCCTACAAAGCCGGTTCCTGTTTCGAACAAAGACCACGAATAACCTGTTCTCGCGTATAGCGGCTTACGATACAGCCAGCTGCTCAATACAGCGGCCCAAGCACCGTCCATTTGGTTCGTTTTTACAACGTCAACACTAGAGAACTGTTTTCGCATAAAAAAAGGACTAACGAAGGACCATAAAAATTTCCCAAGCTTACAGTCTAACCAACACGGAAGAGATATGACATCAATGCCAACGGAAAGCGCCCCTGCCGATTTCAACTCTTTTGCCAACCGTGAATCATCTGGTCCGTAAGTAATGAAAATGATTTTTGTTGCTTCGCCTTCTGCTAGTAAACGCTCATAAAGTGCCTTTTCCCTTGTAAACAGCCCCTGGGCAACCCATTGGTGTAGTGATACGCCTCTAGTGAAAAACAATGCAAGCGTTAACTTCTTCATTTTGCACGTACCACGCCATAGCATTCTCCAAAGGTGACGCTAACAGCACTCATTTCAAGTCCAGCTGTTCGCATCTCCTTTTGCAAGTCTGCCATTGTATACTCAGTGTAATGGGTAGGGTCCAACCGCCACTCCAGACCACGCTCTTTTTTAAAAGGGGTAATCCAATCGCGATCAAACATCGGCACACGCAACAAAATATAACCGTCAGGGCACATCAGCTCTTTTACACTCAACAAAAAAGAAACACGGGATTCAATGTGCTCCAACACATTTGACAATACAACCACATCATATCGTCTGTTAAAAATCGATTTGTCGGTTGCATCGGCATGGATATAAGTAATGTTGTCACGACTATGAAGCTTCATCGCTTCTTGTACGTTGCTTTCAACAATATCCACAGCTGTCACGCTACGGGCGACAGACGCCATTTGCTTAGCAAGAAACCCTTTTCCACAACCAATATCCAGCACGTCCACACTGCCATTAAGATGAGAGCAAAACCATAAGTAGTATTGCTGAATCCTCAGCTTTGGATGCATCCCCTCAGAACGAACGGCAAGCCTGCTTGCCATTGCATAGCTAGTATTGTGCAACCATAGCATGACATCTAATAACACATCAATACTAACTGGAATTTTATCTAACAGAGATATTAGCTTTCCCACACTACCCTCGCTTTACAACATCGCTTTCTTATATATCAAAGCGACACACTTTGCCATTTTCTGTACAGAGTGGTTAGTTTCCACGTTTGCCCTTGCACGTTCTGCACATGAACTCGCCAATAACGAATTGTCTGCTAAGCGACACAACTGTCTGGCGGCAGAATCCGCGTTGTCTATACTAAACAACAACCCAGTAGTTTCATGATTAACAAGATCATTGTTTCCTTCCACATCCGAAACGACAACGGGAAGTCCTGCAGCTTGAGCCTCAAGAACACTCAAAGGCATTCCTTCACGAAGGGAGCAAGAAAAGTAGCAAAGAGCACCTGTAAAGAAACTATCTGGGAATTTTTGAAAACCATGAAAAACCACCTGGTCATCAAAACCTCCCAATCTCAAAGCAGCATGCAGCCTTTTCCTCTCTTCTCCATCACCGAGGAGTTCAAAAACAAACTCTTCATTTCGGCCCAATTCCTGCAAACTTTTTAACACGTCAGAGATAAATAGCGTGTTCTTAATGGGATCAAAGCGGGTAATATGAATAATGCGATGAGGAGCAGAACTAGATAAAACCACACTTTCATCCGGAATAACCACTCCGTTCTCAATAAGACTAATACGATCGGCATCTATCAAATTATACTTCTTGATTAATGCAGCTTCTGAAGGGGAAACAGCAATTCCTACTGTTGTCGCTTTACCCAAAATAAACTCAAGAGCAACTCTGAGCCATTTCTTCACTGGGCGCATGCTTTTGACGTGAATCCCATGATAGGTATGAACAACAGGAATTCGAAGCAGGCGCGAAAGCAAACGAGAATACCCTCCCCCGCCAGCACCATGAGAATGCAGTAATTCTATGCGTTCCGCTCTGCAAAAACTCAAAAGATGGAGCAATGCGCCCAGTGTGAACTTCCTGTGCGGAATATGCACGACACGGTGTGCTCCCAGCTTTAGGGCAAAAAGTGCAGCATATGGAGTGTCATCCAAAGGACAGGCTACATACGGAACAATTTGACTGGGTAAATTTTGAACAAGCTGATACACATGCTCAGGCCCGCCGCCCCAGTCTGCCCGTGATGAAATAAGAAGAACCTTCACACCTAACTCGTGGATGTACTGCCCGCTGTACGGACCTGCTTCAGTTGCTTCAACCGGGCCACAAAATATTCAGGCAACAAGACCACCAGCAGATCCTTCAAACAGTACAGCCAAAAACATTTGCCCCCGAATTTCCAAGAACGATGGGCAAACTTTGACCTCAATGCCAAAAAACGCTGACGGCGCAAGCGAGTACAAGAAATCATACCAGAGGTAATCCGCCGGGCACATAAAGGTTGCGAAAGGTTATCCAATGCCCATGAGTGCGCCATACGTAACCATAGATCATAATCCTGTGCGCAGTCATACCGATCGTCATATCCACCATTCACTAAAACAACCTTCGCACGCATTATGACAGAGGAATGGAGAATAGGATTATAGCATGCAAGAGTACGCCTGACTATTCTTTCACCGGTTATGGTTTTCACAACCCCTGTATTCATACCCGCAGCATCAATATAGATGGCTCCGGTACCTAGAACACCAAGCGCTGCATTCTGTTCCATTCTGCTAACTTGCAAGGCCAGCTTTTCCGGAAACCACAAATCATCTGCATCCAGTCGAGCAATGTACTTACCTGATATCAACCGCAACATACGATTCAAACTCTTTGTAAGCCCTATATTATCCTGATTAACATACCGAACCCGGGCATCTATCCTCGCGAAATGCTTAAGCACAGACAAAGAGTCGTCTTGAGAGCCATCATTGGCAACCCACAACTCAAAATCAGGAAAAGACTGCGCCAGAATAGACTTAATAGAATTGGCTAAAAATTTTTCTCCGTTATACACAGACATTATAATAGAAACAGTTGGAGGACTAACTTGTCCCTGCTCACCGGCAAAGGCCTCGTATGTTCCGTATATATCACTCTGAATTTCAGACTCTACTGCGTATTTCATAAAAGTCATCTTTCCACTATTTTGATCCGGTAGTCCTCCCCTTATTTTAGGAGGCCTTCTTATGCTGCTGGTGTTGTTGGGGAGACGGTGCGAGATGCGTTTTATCCGGGCGGGAAACCTCTCCCCTCGACCATTCAAACGCTCCCCAAACCACAACTAGTCCTTTATAAGCTCAAAAAGGAACCTCCCTTTATCTCCGGGGCCAAAGGTGCGAACCACCTTGTGGGGAGCAAATAGATTTTCGAGACCTTTCTGTAGGTCTTCGATAGATTCGAAGTTCCACTCTGAAGTATCTTTCCAGTGTTTACCCCGAGGACCCTTGCCCTTTTCCACAAGACGACATTCTATGAGTATTCGATTGCACCGTGTTGCAAGGAGGGAACAGTTTCGCTCAAGCTTTTCTGTATGATGAATAACCGAAAATAACAAAACCGTATCGTATTCCGGAAGCGTTTCGGCATCATCAAGATTAAGCGCTGAAAATGAAACGTTTTTATTAAAAATATTAGCTAAGATTTGCGCTGCCGTAACAATACACTGATCGACGTCAATTCCGGTCACAGAGGCTCCACGATCATGCATATAGAAAGATACAACACCGCCATTGCAGCCTACATCTAGTACTTTTTCATCTGGGGTCACTGCTATTTTTTTAAGCCATTGTTCTCTTGTGCCAAGAATACGAGAACCGTCAGCAAAAACATCCGGCGTCGCAAACGAATGGTACACGCCGCTTTCGCTGTTTGTCGTCATTTGTTCTTTATAAAGAGTGGTGGAATCAATCCTGAACGCATTCCCATTAAAATACGCGTTCCTTTTCCGTTCATCGTGCAAAGCATCAATTTTAACCTTGGAACTTGAATCGCGGAATGTTTGCCCCATGGCCCAAAGAAGAAATTCATGAGGCGTCATATCACGCTGCTCTTGAGTCAGCCTTTGGCTCTGATCGTAGTCTATCAATATACATATTTTCTGTTCAGGATCGAAGCGCACGTTATTAGGCTTAATATCACCGTGGAAGTAGCCCAGCTTTTGCTGTTCAACAATTGCGAGGAGAACATCTGCAATTGAAACAGTTGAAGCAGACGGTATATACTGCATAATAATGTACGAATACCGTTCGCTTTCCTGTTTGCGCTCTAGTCCGAACGAGGCAAAGGGCACTTCGCTTGGCGCAAGAGAACCAGTGCTCAAAAGCCGCGGGGCTGAAATGCAGTCTGCGGCGTTTAGTTCGGCAAGGAACTGCGCTTCCTGCTCAAGAGTATTTGCCTTATTCGGCTCCTCTTTAATTTGAATTTTAATGACCGAAGATCGGCATTGCGAAATACCTAAAATCGAATTTTTCCGTGAATTTATCCCGAATTCGGAAAAAACATAACCGCCAGCAGTGACAGGAGTGCCATCTATAGCGGCAAAGCTGACATCGTCCGGAATTGAAAGCAGATCAGGCTTAGAACCCGCAACATTGACCAACTTCTTTTTCAACAAAAGAGCTATACGGCGTAGCATTGTGTTATCCTCGTGAAAACCTATGAAAATTATCTTCAACTACTTGAACAAGGTTCTTGGTCATAGAAGTTGTAAAACTTTCTTGACTGTATTTTTGAGAATCCGCAAATGTGCGTAGAGAACGGGCAACGTACTGATCTCTGTCCAAATTTGACGCCCATGTTACGGCGTCACAGATTGCGGATAACGGATCATCTCCCCCTTCAATCAAATAGCCATAATCCTTTATATCAATACCCGCTTCATAGTTAAGCACGGGCACCAGGCCACCCCGCATACACGTTGCGACTGATGTTGCGCACGCTTCTTTACTTGGATGAAAAATAACATAGGCATTCTGTGCGCATAACTCACGAAACAGTGGAGTACCAACCGTGACAAAACCTGCAAAAGAGATATTCGGTGAGTCCGCAATTACTTCTTTATACGCTGTGAAGAAGGATTGCTCTGTTTTTGGCCCGCAAATAGTCAAATTCATATCGGGCATTTGCGAAAAAGCCTCTACCAACAAATCGACACCTTTGCAGATGAAACCATTTCCAGCAAAGCACAAGAAATTATTGAGTTTTCTGCTTTTCATCCAATCAATTTCAAAACCCACCTGCGGGCTTATGGCAGGATATAACGGAAGTACAGGCTTGCCGAAAGGAATATATGTTTTGGCGGAAAAACAGTGGGCCTCGCCAAAAGCAAATACATAATCTGTATGATCCATGATTCTGGCGAACTCGTCACCAATCACATGCTCAACGGTCCTCATCGGTGGAGCATCAATCCCTGTTCTTTGGGCAAAGCGCGCATATTGATTCACCACCAGTTCGTTGGACAAGTCTGGAGCTGGCCCCATTGCAAGCATGATCTTCACCGCATCGGGGAGAGCCTCCGCGATTCGTGAAAAGTGCTTACCCGAATTACCTGCCCCAAGCCCCATAAAAAGCGAATAGTCGTTTCTTGGAACAAACCCCTCGCAATTTCTATCAATCACATCAACAGAAAAGCCCAGTCTATTCAGAATTCGCTGGAGCTGAACTATCTCCCAGTTGTTCGTATGTGAGTACTCGCTTATAGCCCAAGGATCCCAGTAGGGATCTGTCTTATAGTATATCAGCGCTTTGCGATTCAAATCTTCAAAACCGCCTGTCAAATGCTGAATAAACCTGCGCCGGCGAAGGCGGCCTATAACTTTTCGTCCAAGAGTTGCGAACATTTTAGTTAATCTTTGACGTTGTAGAGTTTAGATAATGCCGCAATAGCCATACAGCCAATGCGAACGAAACGGTCTCTCTGGCCAGCATACAGGCAACAGCCCCTTCAAGATGATAAATTGGGATAACAACAAATTGCAGTCCCAGAGTAAACACTCTGACAAATGTTATCTGCTTAGCATAGTGCATTCCATTACTCTGATACTGGTCATAACTCCAGACCACAACCGTAAAAGGATTGAGAACAAGGATGAGCGAGAGCCATTGTCCAATCCATATTGCTTCCGTATACTTCTCTGAAAACAGCATGGGGATACAATATGGCAATACAAAATAAAGCCCGACAACCAAGGCAATACCAATCAGAAATAAATTTATAGCATTGTCTTTGATTTTACGAATATTTGAAGCGGCGGACTCTGTAGCCCAGCAACAGATTGGGACAACCAAAATCCCTTTCAACTGTTCACGTATCCGCCTTGGCAATAAACCGCCGATATGGAACAAGGCCAAAGCTGAAGGATCTAGCGAACCAATAATGATCTGATCGACATAGTTTAGACACTGACCAAGCACTCCAAGCAGCGAAAGTTTCCACCCCTGAGTAATCAGCTCTTTCATGAAAGCAGGGTCTGCAGAACGGCTATGCCGAAGTTTTCTGGCAAATAACCATCCTATCAAGACTGATAGAATGCGGGAGACAAAGAAGGCCACAAGAATGCACTGCAAATCTTTAGTAAGCCATGCAGTACAACCTATTAATGCCATCTGAAGCAAACCATTTCCAAGAGCGATGACCCGAGAGGCAATAAACCTTTGCCGTCCCAGCAAAATGGTGTCAAATTTATCCAGACCGCCAATAGGCAGCAATATAGCTGTTACGGTTAATGCAAACCCGAGCTCGGCATTATACGAATTAATCACCTGCCCAACTACAAAAAGTCCCAAAGCACCGGCGACACTTGTGGCCAAAGAAATTGAAAGCGATTTATTGATAAACGCATCAGCATCATTCAATATTGCCCGCTGGAGAGCGGTAGACATACCTGGCAGGTTAAAGATCGTCGCCACACCGAGATATGACAAAATCAACTGATATTGGCCAAATACCTCTTGGGAAAGATGTCGTGAAAGAAATGCAGTTAGCAATAGTGCAACGAAAGCCCTCGCGACCTGAACAACACCTGTCAGCAAGCTTTCCCTAACGATATGGGAATGAAGCTTTTTTTTAATCTTTCCCAGCACATCCGTCAAAAGCGCCAGATATGAATTCAAAATCATGTGTTAAATTTCCGAGCAGATACGTCGCCCCAGTTCATCAGCTCAACTCCTGCATACTAATTAAAGAACTTTCTTTTTACTTTGTTTACAAAATCATGAAACAGAGCGTCACTGTTACGCCTAATAGAAAGCTGTAAATCAGGGATTGCTTGTTGCAACGGCTGTTGCAGAAAGCTGAGAAACCGCTGGAAAGTCTGCTCTTTTGAATACCTTGACACAACCTGTTCATATAAGCGTTCTCCCAGCTCAGCTCGCATATGTGCTGATGAAATCAGGCGGTTTAACGCATCATAC
The DNA here is from genome assembly GCF_044987625.1 of Desulfobaculum sp. SPO524. Lineage (NCBI taxonomy): Bacteria > Pseudomonadati > Thermodesulfobacteriota > Desulfovibrionia > Desulfovibrionales > Desulfovibrionaceae > Desulfobaculum > Desulfobaculum sp. SPO524. The sequence goes on from NZ_JBJDSB010000008.1 coordinate 9,380, forward strand.
CATCCTTCTTTCGTAAGAACCTGAAGCCCGTTGATATTATCGTGAAACAGCGAGCTTGTAGACGGGATCGCTTCGGACACAACAGGTATACCGAACATTCCGAAAACAAAAATACGCCCCGGATTGGCAGATGACTTGTAGTAGCTCATGTGGTCGAGAGGGGAAAGCAACCACCTTTTGTAATGCAGCGGAAAGAGCTTTGCTGCATGCATAGATACAGGAAACGGAGACATTTGCGGCACTATACCGATATCAATATCAGATAAATAATTAACATAACAGTCAGGATACCACTGTAGGTCATCTACTGGGCAGAGATCCGGATCAGGCCGTCCATGACTCCACAAACCCAATCTTTCGACGTTGTAAATGGCTTTAAGCCGTATTGTGTGCCTTTTCCCCAATTCGTTCAGAACAGGCGTCAAATGGTACTGGAAACAATCAAGATGAACCTTATTGCCATGATATGCTAGGGTGACAAATCCTTTATTTGTATGAACAACTCTTTCTGCAGAAAAATCAGGAAACATATAGTAGACAAAAATATTTGGATTGTATTTAAGGAAGACTTCCCGCTGTTCAATAGAGCTTACAAGTAAGAAATCTGCTTGTTGTGGAGACTTGGTGTCTGATGGTTTAGGGTCCGCAATCCCGATCTTGATATCCGGATTCTGCGAGCGAACCTTATCAATTTCAGCATCGTGAGCCATAAAAATGACGACATCATATTGATTATAATTATCCCAGTCGCCAAAAGTAACAGAGCGGCCGGATTCATTTAGCAACCGGCCTAACGATTGAATGCATACAAGTGCGCCCGCCGAATCGGGAGTGCGGGTATTAAGAACAAAGCGTTGAGAATCAGACATACTTTTGGGGTCCTTCGTCGTTTGACGTGAAATTCATAAGGCCACGACTTCCTGAATCGGGGCCGCAATCAGGTAGACCATTGTGATAAAATTTTCCACGTTCCGGTATCCCAGACTCTGCCCCTCTCTGCTTGGATCAGGCCATTGAACCCTTCGGGGCGCGCATTGGTGTGCAAGAAATTTCAACGATGAAGGATTCGTGGCAAGTGCCTCTCAAAGCAGGCCAATGCTCCGCGCACAGGTTCCACTAGCGGGCAGTTCACAGCGTACTCGTTAGCATGCTTGAGAAAATGGGGGATGCGCCACTTGGCGGTAGCGAAATTCTGCTCGACGAACTCCAGGAAAACGCTCTCCTGATTCTGCGTGCGTTGTCTCGGCGCCCTTGAGCACGGCTTAGCGGGTGTGGTCCGGAACATTGACTGCCTCGCCTCTAGCTTTCTGACGTCATCAACGGCTTTGGTGATAACAGTGATGCTGGAAGAAATTGAGAGGCCGCCACGTGAATTCCCTGAAGTCATGAGCCTTGCACGCGGCTCCGCATTTGGGACACGGATACAGCGCTCCCCGATCGGCACCGACCTCCAGGTCGGTATTTAGTTGGCGTATGCTTGGTATCAAGACCTTGGCTCATAACTTTCCAGGGCTAGGTAAGGCCGAGCCTAAAGCAAAAATTTCTTCAGTTTGAGGTCGGTCAATTCCACATCAAACGACGATGAAGCTCAAAACGCTACTCTCCATGCCCAAACACCTTAAACCCCGCCACCTTGCACACCGCATCGCGCATACTCAGCGCCAAATCCTCCCGCGCCATTTCGGCAACCATGTCCTCAAATCTGGTCTTCGGTGTCCACCCAAGTTGCTTCTGGGCCTTGGCGGGGTCTCCAAGTAGGGTTTCCACCTCTGTGGGGCGGAAGTAGCGGGGGTCGACGCGGATGAGGGTGTCGCCGGGCTTCACGGGGCAATCGAGGCCGTTGCGGCCGCCAGCGGCGTGGCTAAGCTGGGCGGTATCGACTTCGGCAACAATGCCAATCTCTTCGACACCGCTTCCCTGCCAATCAAGCGTCAAGCCAACCTCGGCTGCTGCGGCGTTTACGAAGTCTCGCACAGAGAATTGGCGGCCTGTGGCGATGACGAAGTCGTCGGGCTGATCTTGCTGGAGCATGAGCCACTGCATTTCGACATAGTCCCGTGCGTGGCCCCAGTCGCGCTTTGCGTCGAGGTTGCCGAGGTAGAGGCAGTCCTGCAGGCCCAGCATGATTCTGGACAGGGCGCGGGTGATTTTTCGCGTGACAAAGGTTTCGCCGCGTATGGGGGATTCGTGATTGAACAGGATGCCGTTGCATGCATACATGCCGTAGGCTTCGCGGTAGTTCACCGTAATCCAATAGGAGTAGAGCTTAGCGCAAGCGTACGGGGAGCGGGGGTAAAACGGAGTTTTCTCCGTTTGCGGGACTTCCTGCACGAGGCCGAAGAGCTCAGACGTGGAGGCCTGATAGAAGCGAGCTGTCTCTGCGAGGCCTGTAATACGGATGGCCTCAAGCAAACGGAGCGTGCCCAGCGCGTCGACATCGGCGGTATACTCCGGCGACTCAAACGAGACCTGGACGTGGCTCTGCGCCGCAAGGTTATACACCTCGTCGGGCTGCACTTCCTGCATGATGCGGATGAGATTGCTGGAATCGGCGAGGTCCCCATAGTGGAGAAAGAAATTGCGCTCTCCGTTGTGGGGATCTTGGTAGAGGTGATCGACCCGGTCCGTATTAAACAGCGAGGCGCGGCGCTTGATGCCATGGACTTCGTATCCCTTGCGCAGCAAAAATTCAGCGAGGTAGGCCCCGTCCTGACCGGTGATTCCAGTAATGAGTGCTTTTTTCATCGTGCTTTTCTGAGGAGGTTGCAGGGTCGTATTATGTAATCAATACATATGAATCTCTCTATGAGTGCCCTCGTTACCACTCCTTTTCTCGAATTCAAAGGTAAAAATCCCTAGCCCCCGCCTGCTATGAGCTCTCCCCATCACCCTTGCGCGGCCCACAAATCCCCGAACGCCCCACCTCTGCCCACCAGTTCTTCGAAGCGTCCTTGTTCCGCAACGCATCCGCCGCTCATGACCACGATGTGGTCGGCGGTGCGGATGGTGGAGAGGCGGTGGGCTATGGTGATGGTGATGCGGTCTGGGCGGAGGTGTTCGATGCGGTCTTGGATGAGGCGTTCGGTGATGACGTCCACGGCGGAGGTGGCTTCGTCGAGGATGAGGATGGCGGGGTTTCTGAGGAGGGCTCTGGCGAGGGAGAGGCGTTGGCGTTGTCCGCCGGACAGGCGCTGGCCGCTGTCGCCGATTATTTCATCGAGGCCGTTTGGCAGTGTTTCGATAAACTCGTCCGCTCCGGCAAGACGCGCGGCATTCTCGATAGCCGCCATATCGGCATCCGGCGAGCCGAGGCGGAGGTTCTCGGCGATGGTGCCGTGGAAGATGAAGGGATCCTGCGAGACGTAGCCAACATGCTGGCGCACAGACGCCAGCGTCAGGGATGTGAGGGGCATGCCGTTGATGCGTATTTCTCCGCTCTTCGGGTCGTGGAACCTAAGGAGCAGTTTGATAAGCGTACTTTTTCCCGCGCCCGTGGCACCGGCAATACCCAGCATTTCGCCTTTCTTCACCGTGAGGCTCACCCTACTCAGTGCCTCGCCGCGTTCCGGATAGGCAAAGCTCACGTCCAGCAGTTCCACACATTCCGGAACGCCAACGAGGGGCACGCTGTCCGCGCTATCTTTGATAGCTGGGCGCGTCTCCAGCAGGTCCGCTATGCGCGTTGCCGCCGCGCGCGCCCGCTGGATTTGATTCACGATGAAGCCAAGGCCGAAGACCGGCACAATAAGGCGCATGGCCATGAGGACAAAGGTTGTATAATCGCCAATGCTCGGGCCGCCCTCAAGGGTCGTCATCCAGCCGCCTGCGCCGATGAGGCTGGCGTAGGACAAGCCCGCCACAAGGTACACCACAGGGATAAACCACGCCCGAGTCCGCGCCGCGGAGATGGCGGTATCGCGGTAGCGGGCGGACTCGCTGCGCAGACGCTCGGCTTCGTGACGCTCGGCGTTGTAGGCCTGCAGAATGGGCAGACCGTGCAGGCTGTTTTCCAAAATGCTATTGAACGCCCCGATGGCCAGACGCGATTGCATATACTTAGGGCGCACGCGCGTGGAGAATATCCTGACGGCAAGAAGCGCCAACGGAAGCGGCGCGGCAAGAAGTAGCGCCAGCCGCCAATTCAGCCACGCCAAATAGCCAAAGGTCCCGGTAAAGGCCACCACGATGCGCACCATATTCACCGTGGTCTGCGCGAAAAAGCTCTCCAGAGAATCCACATCCACGGAGATGATGGACAGGATGTCCCCTCTGCGGCGCGTTTCAAGCCGTCCCATATCCAAGCTCTGGACGTGCTCGAAAAGGTGCATTCTCAGGTCATGGCGAATTTTCTGTGCCATGCTCCCAAGGAGATAGTCACTCCAGCTTTGAAAGACCGCCATTCCGCCAAAAGCCGAAAGGATCAACAGCGCGTACATGGCAAAGCTGGCGGGGGTTCCCGTGCCCTGCACGGCACTATCCATCACCGGCCCGACGATGGCCAGCGGCGCAAGATCGCACACCCGAGCGACAACACTTGAGGCCGCTCCAGCGACAAGCCGGGGCGTATAGGGTTTGAAAAACGGGAAAAGTGTCGATATGGACACATCAGAGGGGGAGTGCTGCGTGGTGTCGTTCATGTGGCCTGCTTCCAAGTTCTTCTGTTGAGCGCCCGCTTTCCGGGCCGTGAATCCGTCCGCCGCAAAGCCAAAGGAGCCTGCCTTGTCCGAGAATGCGCCAGTACTAACCTCCACGCAGGAGGATTATTTGGAATCCATCTTCAAGCTGGAGGAAACCCTCGGCGCGGCCCGCTCGCGGGATATCGCCGACGATCTTGGCGTGTCGCGCTCCTCGGTCACCAGCGCCCTGAAGGGCCTTGCCGCGCGGGGGCTTATTGAATACGAGCCGTACAGCCTTGTCCGGCTGACGGAAAGCGGCGCGGTCATCGCGCGGGACATCGCGCACCGGCATTTCATCCTGAATGAATTTTTCCACCGCGTCCTGCAGCTTGAGCCGGGCCACGCCGACGCCGTCGCCTGCAAGGTGGAACACGCCGTGGACGCCGCCGTCATCAAACGGCTGGGGCAATTTGTCCTGTACATTGAGCGCAGCGGTCTGCCGTGGGAGCACTGGCAGGACGAATACGCCCGCATCATGGCGCAGGACCCGCACCCGGGGAAGCGCGAGGGCGACACCTAAACCGCCGCCCCAAGAGTACAAAACCAGCACCCTTTTTGACCAGCGTCATCCCCGCCCGGCTTCAGGCGCAAACAGGCTCGCGAAGAACTCTGCTTCGCGAGCCTGTTTGTATTCATAGGAAAAGGGTTTTACCCGTTTGCCGCCGCGTCCAGCGTGCTCCCCGTCAGGGTTTCACCTTCCGCGGCGCTGCACCGGCCTGTAATATCCGAAAGGCGCACGCGAAAGAGCGGGGAACGCTCCGGCGTTGCGGCTAAACGCTCCCCCGCCGCGCTGTAGTCCTGCCCCATAATCTCGCCAAGGGCGGCAAAGCCGTCCCGTATAGCCTGCGGGTCATGCTCAAAGGCCCCCGTTCCATGGCAGGATACGCCAGCCCACCAAGACAGATTCCGGCTGGTCAGGGTAAACTTGAGCAGCACGTTGGGGTTTGCCTGCACATTCGTCCATGTTCCGCCGCGCGGATTGATCATAAAGCAATAGTCATCCCCGTCACGGTACGGCGTCGCCTCCACAGCATAGGGCGCGCCGCTTTCGGAGCAGGTACAAATCGTCGCCCAGTTGCAGCGGTCGAGGATAAGGCGCATCTCTTCGGCGGTCATCTCACGCATGGGCCATGGCCTCCTTGGCGCTTTGGATAATGCCGGCAAAGGCCTCGCGCGCATTGGCAAGGTCTTGTTCGTCTGGGTGCTTCTCGGCTTCCTTGATGCGGGCTATGCGCTCCGGCGTCATGGGGTGCACGTCCGCCGCCATTTTCTGCATGGCTTCGATGATTTTTGGGTCAATGCGCCCTTGGCAGAGGAATGAACCATGGACGGTATTCCCGGCCATCAGTTCCTCCCCCTTGCGGATGCACTCCTTGGCGTGATCGGAATCCGGCTCCGCGCCAAGGGTACCAAAGAGCCCCACATGGGCGCCCTGCACCGTCGCCATAAACTTTTGCGCGCGGGAATCCGGCATACCTTTGTCCACCCAGTAGCCGATAGCCACAAAGTCGAACCCAGCAGGGTCAGGAGCATCAGCCACGGGGGCAATGGTCTTCGGCTCGGGAAGCGCTTCGTAGACGGCGCGGGCCACGCGCTCGGTGTTCCCGGTCAGCGATGAATACACGACGAGGGATTTCATTGGCACACCTCCTCACGCAGGGACATATAGGCGTCCTTGACGCTGGGAAGAATCTCCCGCTTTTCGCGCCCGGCGTACACCGCGAACATCGGACGGCCCTCTGTGTCGAAAAATTGCACGGACAAGCTCTCCAGCCCAAAGAATGGCTTGGTCAAAAAGCAGATGGCCGCAAGCTCATCTACCCGCAGATGCCCGCCCAGAGGGTTGTCCTTTTCCATAAGATTAAAGAACCCATGCCCGAAAAAGCCCTTGGGGAGCTTTCCTTTCACCTCGGCAATAGCCGAGGGGCCAGAGAGGATGAACGTGGTGCGTTCCCATGTCGTCATGGCCTTCCACACGTCTTCAAAGCGCTCTGCCGGGGCAAAGGTGCGCATCTCCAGCGGCAGGGCCGTGCAGGCCTCGGCCTCGCTGAGGCCGTAAGTCTGAGCCAGCTCGTGGAGCATGATGCTTGGGTTTTCGGCAACGGCGTCGTGAATCTGCCGCCGCGTGTCGTCCGAGACGGAGGCGTTAAACATAGCAGGTCTCCTGAGTGGTGGTCGGTGTTGATTTTGGCGCGGCAAGGGGCAAACGGAGGGCGTAATCGCATACGTCACCCAGCAGTTCGAGGTCATGGCTGATGAGCATAACGCACACACCACCGCGCGACGCGGCCGTAACGGCGTCGGCAATGAGCCGCATATTCTCACCGTCAAGGCCACTTGTGGGTTCGTCAAGGATAAGGATATCCGGACGGCTGGCCATGCCACAGGCGATGACAAGGCGCTGTTTCTCCCCGCCGGACAAGGACTGGGGATGCCGGTCCTTCAAATGGGTAATGTTAAAGCGCCGCAAAAGGTCCTCGATGAGGCGGCGGCGTTCGGCTTTGGGGATATCCTGCGCGGAGATATCCAGTTCCGCCCATACGGTGTTCATATGGAGCTGATGATCGGTGTTCTGGAGAACAATACTCGCGCGGGCCAACACGTCGCGCGCGGCACACGGCGTCCCGCCAATGGTGATCCGCCCTGCTTTCGCGGCGCTAAGGCCTGTCATCAAGCGGGCAAGGGTGGTCTTGCCAACGCCGTTGTCCCCGAGGATGCCCGTCACCCCGCGCGGCATGGCGAGGGAGCAACCGCCGTACAGCTCAGGGCCATTGCGGTAGGCGAAGTGCAGTCCCTCCGCGCAGACGAACGGTTCGCCTGTACTCGCGTCCGCAAGCGCTTCCCGCGTATCCGCCACCTTCGCGCGGCGCAGGCCATAGCGGGAGACAAGATCATCACTGAGCGCCTCAAACGGGCACTCCGCAGCGATGGTTCCGTCCTGCATGATGGCTACGCGGTCAGCCACGCCTTCCAACCAATACAAACGGTGGTCAACGATAAGGATCGCCATGCCCGCTGCCTTGAGGCGCGCAATCTTCTCTGCAAGAGCGCGGGTCGACTCCGGGTCAAGGTTTGCCGTGGGCTCGTCCAAAATCAAAATCCGCGGTCCAAGGGACATGATGGAGGCAAGGGCGACCTTTTGCTTTTGCCCCTCGGAAAGATCATGCACCGACGCATCACGAAGGTGCGTGATGTCAAATTCCTGCGTTGCCGCATCAATGCGGCGGCGCACGTCCTCAGGCGCGACGCCCTGCCACTCGTGGGCAAAGGCTATTTCGTCCTCAACGTTCAGGGCAAAGAACTGCTGCTCCGGATCCTGAAACAAGGTGCCCACGTCCTGCGAGATGCGGTGGAGCTGACGCGAGAGGTTGTCCTCTCCGGCAACAGTGACGGAGCCTGAAAGCGTCCCCTGAAAAGAATGCGGGCACAGACCATTCACAACGCGTATAAGCGTGGACTTGCCACAGCCACTGGCCCCTGTGCACAGCACGGCCTCGCCAGGGCGAACGTGCAGGGACACACCGCGCAGGGCAGGCGCGGCCTGAAACGGATACGTGTAGGTAACATTGCTCAGTCGTATCATCAGAACATGGCTCCAGAGGGGCTGCCCACGGCAACATGCAGGACCACGCCCGCACCAAGAAGCAGCGCGGCGAGAACAGCGGCAATGCCGTCGCGCCGGGAAAAGTGGGATGTTTTGTACGGCGTGATGCGCCGCCGGGTGCCAAGGCCTTTCAGCTCTGCCGCAATGGCGAGCTCGTCCGAAGTACGCAGCGCGCGAAACAGCATGGGCGTGAGGATGAGGCGCAGAGTCATGCGCGGACGGGTGATGAGTAAAAGCGGCGTCAGCCGGTGCCCGCGCGTTCGCATAGTTTCGGCAATCTGCTTCATGTCCGTCAGGAAGGACGGAATAAAACGAATCATCACCGCTGTGGGGATGGAAATGCAATACGGCAGGCGCAGGCTTTTCAGTGCAGTCAGAATGCTCTGAACCCGGGACGAGAGCGCCAGCCCCATGACCACATTGGCCATAACGAGCGAGCGCATAAAAGGGATCACCATCTTGGCCGGTTCCGCCGCCGGAATCTTGGGCCACAACCAGTGCATTCCCATAATAAAGCCGTACGCCATAACGCTGAGCACGATGAAAAGGCCATAGCAGATGGCTACAGCGGTATACCGGCGAAGCGCGAGGGCATAGAGCGTACTCGCCGCAACAAGAAGCCCAAGGGAGACGGGATCGCTCAGCACGAGCACAGCAACGGAAGCGACAAGGCTCAGCCCCATCTTGGTGCGGGTGTCCAAACTGTGGACGACGGAGTGGTGCGGGCCAGCGCTAGGCGCGGACGATACCTGCATGGCGCAGCTCCTTCACAAAGGCGGTTCCAACAAACAATCCGGCAATGGCGCCAACATAGCCAATGCCCACCATAATGCCCGTCACAATCAGCATCTGCGGTTGCTCCCGGACATAGAGGTAGGACACGCCAACGGCGAGAAGTTTGGACACAATGTCATAAATCGCAACGCCAAGGACGATATTCCTATTGCGTCCGTAGCCGCCCAAAAGAACAATGCACCCTTCTGCCATAAGACCGGCCAGCAGCATCACCGGCAGCAGGAAAAAACCGCCCCCCATGAGCAACATGGAGAACACCGCCCCCACCACCATAAAAAGCGTCAGTGCGCCGAACTTGCGGACCTTGAAAAGCAAAACGATGATGAGGGCCGTAAACACCACATTCTTCAGCATGAGGGAGAGCGGGTTCATCCCCCCACCAGCAAGGGCCACGAGTAGGCTTGATACCTTGGTAATGGCCGCAAAAATGCCGATGACCACAAGCTCGCGGACTTCCCAGTAGTGTTTGGTTGTATCGGGTGGATGTGTGTTCATATGCGTGTCACCTCCGTAGACCGGGTCGTACAACCCGGCCTACGGATGGGTGTATTGGTTTTGATTCTCAATTTCAACTAAAAGGACGTGCCAATCTTCACCACGGCATTCATCCCGGCTTCGTCGATGGAGGACGAGGCCATGGAGTATTTGCGGTCAAAGATGTTGTTCAGGCTGACATTCACGAAATGCTGACGCTCTTCGCCAAAGGCGCAGCCCATGGACAGATTGAGGGTTTCCCACGGGGCGTAGGTATTCACGTCGCCGGAGGAAAGTTCCTCCTTGGCCTCAACGGCCCCGCGTGCGTACAGATCGCCGTACAGACGTAGACCACGTTCCGTAAAGTCCCGGTCATACCGCACGCCAAGGCGTCCGCTGAACTCGGGGTGCCCGGTCTTGAAGGTGGACGAGCCGCCGGAGGTGAACTCGCGCTTCATCCATGTCCCCTGCGCGTACGGCGTCAGGTGCCATGCTGCAATGCTATAGGACGTTTCGAACTCCACGCCATAGGTTTCGGCTTCATCCACGTTATCAAATTGCTGACCGCCGGTAACAGAGGTGGTCGTGATATAGTCCTCGGCTTCGGACAGGAAGGCCGCAACATCCACCATCAATGCGCCGTCGGAATAGCGCGCGCCGACTTCATAGTTATTGGATGTCTCGGGGGAGAGGTCCGGATTCGGGTAAGTGGGCTGAGAGCCACCATGCACCGTGCCTATGTACAGCTGCTGCAGGTTCGGCGCTTTGTATCCCTGCGAGAACTGGGCGCGCAGCGCGAGGTCTTGAAACCCGCCATAGGTCAGCCCTGCACTGAACACTGGCTGGGAATCCGTGGTGTCTTTTTCGTCAAGGTCAGGGTTGTTGGTGTCTTCCAATTCGGAGGTCACCCACGTTTGCCGCGCGCCAAGGGTGAGGGCGAAGTCCGCCGGCAGCGCCCACTCATCCTGCAGGAAGACCGCGGTGGTCTGCATGGTCGCGTCGTATTCATAGTTGGTGGTGGTCACCGTGTGTGTCCCGCTAGGGGGCGGCATGGGCGAATCCACCGTGGTGGTATTGTCCGTGGTGGCGTCGAGGGAGTCATACAAGGTTTCAACGCCTGCAATAAGATAATGGTCCTCATGCGGGGTCCAGTCCGTCTGCAGAGTGAAGCCCGTGGTATTCTGCTTGTTTTCCGTGGTCTGGCGCATGGAGCGGTCCATGGCCATACCCGGACCCATGGCAATATGCAGGTCCATATTGTTATGCATAAGCTTTCGGCTGTACTGGTGAAAACCGTCCAGACGCACTCGAGCAAGAAAATCCGTCACGTCCCGCGCTTCCACAAAGGCGTTCACCTTGTCACGCTCCCAGACAGGTACGTCGAGATCAAAAAACGTAAGAACGTCATCCTCGGTGCCTTCAGGCGTCACGGAATTAATGTTGCTCCAATAGCTTTCATAGCCACCGCCAACGGTCACCTTGTCCCAGTCGTAGCTGAGAAATGCACTCAGGTCCCGGTTCATAAAGGCGGAATCCTCAAGGGTGTCATCGGCGGTATGGCGGTCGCCATGGTCGGTCCATGTGCCGGACAGGCGATAGTTGAAGCCCTTGGAGGAGCCAAACAACGATAGGTACGACGAAACGCCCTCGGTGGACGAGTCATACGTCAGGGTCGATTCCCCCTGCAGGGTCCGGTCCCCGCCCTTTTTGGTAATGATGTTCACCACGCCGCCGATGGCCTCAGAGCCATAGAGCACCGACGCTGGGCCCTTGATGACCTCGATGCGTTCAATACGGTCTGCGCCGATGAGCAGCGCCGCGCCATCCATGCTTTTCTGTTCTGATATCTTCTGGCCATCAATGAGGATAAGGACGCGGGAACCGCTTTCACCGCGCATCATAATGCGTTTGGCTCCAGCCAAAGACTGGTCAAAGACTTCAACGCCGGGGATATCCTGCAGCAGGTCGCCCACGGTGTTGGCCGGTGAACGGCGGATATCCTCCTGCGTCAGCACGGAGACCGACGCGGGGACGTCCTTGAGATCGCGTTCAGCCTTGGTGGCCGTCACGGTCATACCCTCCAGCTGGACGGTGGGGGTCTCGTCCTGCGCGGCCATGGCGGGCACGCAGGACAGCAACACCAGCCCCGCCGTTACCAGCAGCGCACGAAACGGCGCGGCGGAGGCGGTACGGTATGGGGATAAATTGGGAGTCACGAAGCTTTCTCCTCTTCACTAGAGAGATGAAGATAATCAATCATGAGCTGGGCCATGGTCACCTGCCAAAATTCTCCGGCGGTGGTCAGCTCCAGCCATCCATTACGACAGCTGACCAGTCCCGCCCGCTCCCACTGCTCGGTGAGAGGCGAAACAATTGAGGCAAGGGGTAAACCGAAGTCTTTGCCGATTCGGGCAAGATTCACGCGGCAGAGTTCAAAGGCGGCGGCGAGGGTCTTGTCCAGCTTCGCGTTGGGGGAAGGGCCAACCAGCATATCAATTGGCTTTTGCCCGCGGGCTATGGCCTCGTGCCAGCCTTCATAATCGCTCTTCACAAAATGGAAGTGCCCAAAGAGATTCCCGCCCGCACCTGGCCCAAAGGGCAAGCAATGCGAGGGGCCTTTCATCATATGATTGTAGATGTTGCGCTCTCTGGTATCTCGCCCCCAGTGGCTAGCCGAAAGCCTGCGGTAGTGGGCCTCCTGCATGATGCGCCCGCCCTCGACAAACATTGCGGCCTGCTGGGGGATGTTTGCGGCAGGAGGCATATCGCCCTTTTCTATAGCGTCATGGAGTGGGCTGCCCCTGAATACGTTGAGTTGGTAAAGGTCGACTCCGTGCAAATCGAGGGCAAGGAACTGCTCAATATCCTTCCGCCAATCATTCAAAGACTGTCCGGGGAAACCGTAAATGAGGTCTATAATAACCGCGGCTTGATCCTGATCCCGTAAGCGGGAGAGGCTCTCAATAATGGTGTCCCGGTCCGCAATGCGGCGCATGGAGCGGCGCAGCTCGGTATTGAACGTCTGCACGCCAAGGGAAAAGCGATTCGCCCCGGCATCAAGGCAGGCGTCCATTTTCTCGGGGCTGAAATTATGAATGCGCCCTTCCACGGTGATTTCGCAGTCGTTTGCAAGGGGGAGCGCCTCGCGCACGCCGCGCACCAGCCGCCGCAGGTCCGGGGCTTCAAGCGCAGTCGGGGTGCCGCCGCCAAAGTACACCGCATGGATGGGCGCCGTGTCCGTGGGCGCGGCCTCGCGCCAGATGGCGAGCTCGCGCAAAAGCGCATCGGTATAGCGCGCGCTCTCGCCCGAGCGGTACGCGCGGTTGTAAAACCCGCAGTACAAGCAGTGCGTCTCACAAAACGGCACGTGAATGTAAGCCGCGGTCTTGCCTTTGCGCGGATGCGCCCACAGCCCCGCGAGCACCTCGGCTCGGCTTGCCTCCGGGACAGGCCTCCCACCAAATCCGGCATGGATGGCAAGCTTGGCGTCAAAGGCCTGCGTCAGCGGGTCGACGCCTTCGTTGGCGAAAAACTTCTGGCGCTGTTCAGTAGACAGCGCAATGCGAAACAATTCTGCCTTGCCTTCGTGAGTATGACTTTCATTCTCAACAGAAGTGTGGCGGGATAAATCGTGTGTATGCGAATCCATACCCCCTCCGGGTTCGGTCCAAATTGCTTTGGCCTTCCGCTGAGTCTGGAAAGCCCTTGAGTGTGAGTGTCTGAATAAAGTTTGATGCGTTGAACTTTTGAGTTGACTACTGCTGCTCACGGCCTCTTGTCAACAGGAAAATGAGCACGCATTTGATCGGGCACATCCACTGCTCTGGGCCGCCTGCCGTGGAAACGTGGTGCAAAGGATCAAGCCTTCGCCCATACGCCGCACGCGCCCTTCCCGCAGCGCCAGACAAGGGGAGGCGTGTAGCCCGGGTGTTCACGCCATCGCCCCACCTCGTCAATGCGTTCCCAAACACCAGGAGGGAGCCGCCCTTGATAAACTTTTCAGTCTCTCAACGGGTTACTGCGCGGCAAGGAGGTGTCTGCCCCGTTGCTGCTTGAAAATCCCGTACGCCACAGGTTGCAACGTCCTGACTTCTCCCGTAGGGCTTCGAGTCCGCCGCGCCTCACCGCGCGGGCTGTATGAACTCCTCAAAAAGAAGACGGAAGAGATATGTTTGGATTGGAACTCGCGCCGCAGGAGCTCCTGCTGGCGTTTTGCATAGTGATGTTTGGGGCACTGAGTCAGGGTGTGGCAGGATTTGGCCTCGCTCTGCTTATTGGCCCCTTGCTGGTGATGGTGGATCCCATGTTTTTACCCGGCCCCGTGGTGCTGCTCGTCAGCCTCGTGTGCGCGCTGATGGTCTTTAAGGAACGTAGCGCGGTGAACGTCACTAACGTCAAACGAACCTTGGTGGGGTACCTTCTCGGCACCGGCCTTGCCGCTGCCCTGCTGACCTCGCTGCCCGCGCGGGAGACGGCGCTCTTGCTGGGCGGGCTTATCCTCGTCGCCGTGGGCATCAGCGCTGCAGGACTGTCCGTACCGCCCAACCGGCGCGTGCTCTTTTCTGCCGGCATCATCGGCGGATTCATGGGCACAATCAGTGGCGTTGGCCTACCGCCCCTCGCCCTGGCCCTGCAAAACGAACCCGGCCCCCGCCTGCGCGGCACCCTTGCCTGCGTTGGCCTGCTTTCCATCATCATGGCCGAGATTGCCCTTGTCTCCATCGGCAAAATCGGCCGCGACGAAGTCCTCCTCGCCTGCATCCTCGCGCCGGCGGTGGTCATCGGCTTCCTGCTGTCCACCCTTATAACCCGCCACATCGACAGCCGCTTCACCCGCCCGCTGATTTTCCTGCTTTCTGGGATCAGCGCGGTGACGAGTATCATCAAACATTTCTAGCAGGCGCAATATCGTCCAAAAAAGAGGCCGCCCGGCAATGCCGGGCGGCCTTCTTTAGATGGTAAGATTGCGCATGCTCATGCCTCGTTATACCGGCGCGGGAGCAGGCGTCACACGCGCATAGGCAGGGAGGGTCTGGCGAAGACCTTCATCCAAAGAATAGCGGACAAAACGCCCTATTGCCTTTTCCAACCGCGTAATATCAGCAACCGAATGCATAATATCCCCAGCGCGGGGCGGGCCAAAAAGCACTCCCTTCGTATTGGAGGTCAACGCCCCAACCGTCTCAGCAAGCTCTAAAATCGATATGCCCATGCCTGTCGCAACATTATAAACGCCTGGAACAGGAGAAAGGTCTCCATCTCCAAGCCCTGCGACTGCAAGATACACTCGGATGACATCCTCAATATAGATAAAGTCTCTGGTCTGATTGCCGTCGCCCAACACCGTCATAGGCTCCCCAGCAAGACTACAGTCTAAAAACTTCGAGATGACGCCGCTATATGGACTAGAAGGGTCCTGACGCGGGCCATAGATATTAAAGAACCGAAGGGATGTACCAAAGGAAGATTCTTCAATACATTTCGAAATCAAATACTTCGCCTCTCCATACGGGCTCGCGTGTTCGACATAAGGCGTGGCCGCATTCTCGGGAATCGGCACCGAAGCCGCCTCTCCATACTCGGCTGCTGACCCTGCGAAAACGAATGTCTCAAAATTGAGCGCTTGGGCTTCTTCGTACAGATTGCGGGAGGCCTTAAGGTTGACCTCGAGAGTTTCTTCGGGATGTTCCACTGAATACGGGACACTCACAATTGCCGCGAGGTGGTATAGCACTGAGAGTTCAGGATGATCGTCGCGTAAACGCTTTAAAAGCTGCGAAGCTCGAATGTCCTCCTCATAGAAGACGAACCTCTGGTGCTCTTCGAAATTCGCCATATTCTGGCGGTACCCAGAGAAGAAGTTATCCACCCCTATGACGTAGTGTCCGCGTTGCAACAATGCTTCCACTAGATGGCTTCCGACAAAACCGGCGCAGCCGGTTACCAGACACGTCGCGTGTTTCTCCACGAATATTCTTCCTTACTCTTTTGTCACTTCAGAGGGAGAGGCTTCACTTCTCGCAAGTCCCCTTCAGTCTATCGAATTTCATCCTGCGTCATCCATCCCCGAACTTCCTTGCCGAACGCCGTAAAATCCTCAAGATGCGTGCTCGCCACAGCGTAGACCACGTTCCAATCAAGGGTGGTGTATTCGTGTACGGCGACATTGCGCAGGCCGACGCTTCGGGCCATGTTTTGAGCCACCTCTTTAGAGAGGACCTGTTGCTGGTGGAGCATGACGAAGGCTTCGGCCATGGTGGTCGGGACGGCGTCGGACTCAGCGAGGATATGGGTGGCGATGTCGATGCTGATTTGCACTGCGCGTTGCAGGTTCAGGACAATGATATCCTGCAAATCGAAATCGGATTCGAGCGTTTCCGCGCTGGCCGGGGTTTTCTCCCGTACGCGCTGAATGCAGCGCTGCAGCGAAACGAGCTTCTGCCCTATGACGTCTGTATCCATCAAAATCCCCGCTGCAAGCTGTTGTGGACGATTGTCCGGCGCATGGGTTCCATATCGGCGTGGTCGAAAAGCATCCGCTTCATGAGGCGCGCGTAGGCCACTGTGGAACGTTTGAGGGCGACTGCTCCCTTTGTCAGAATCTGCCGGAGAATGAGGCCATGGGCGGTGTGGAGGTCAATGACGTCTACCTCGCGGCCAAGGGCAAGGCTCAGCTCCAAAATGATATCCAGCCGCGCTTCAAGCGAAAGCGGCGCTTCGGCGAGAACGGCCACATCCACATCACTGTCCGCCCGCATGGTCCCCGCGCTAGCGGAACCATAGACGATGCCGAGCAGGATGTCCGGATGTGCCGCGAGGCACTCCGCTACCGTCGGAATAATGGTGGATGTTTTGGCCATGATATTGTGCGTGCTCCTCTATCGGGAAACATATCAGCCTCTTCACTAGAAGGCTAGAGCGCCCTTTGCCTACGGACCTGCGGAACGCCACAAGACTCCGCGAAGATGGCCGCGGCGAGATTTCTCAGACACAGAGCCCTCCTCCGCCACAACGAGCTCCCCCTCTCACCCCATCAGCCGCTTATTGAGGAGATAAGGCTTCTGTTCATCTTTGAGGGTCAAGAACTCCCCCCTCCCCAAGAGGGGCACATTTCCTAGAACGATCCTCCTCGACCAGACCGGACACAAACACCGGACAGTTAGACCGTATATAACTCCGGTTTATGTGTCCGGAATTTTAATTCCACATCAATTCCCTCTTTTCGAGAAATCCCAAGAACACTCCGAAAACAAACAAATACTTCGAGATCACGCGCTAGAAAAAAGTAGAGCCCCACTTCAATACCGGACACATAAACCGGTCACAACACCACAACGGCACTCTTTCACAGACAAAAAATATCCGGTATAGTATCCGGATTCTAAGTTCCAAACCTAAGTGCCATCCCACCCCGTCTCATGGCAAACGCATTTATCGCCCCCCCCTCTCCCTTAGCTAGGCATCTACACATCAAGACACCCCCACGAACACAAGCACCTTCTCACAGCACACCACTCAATGCGAATAAATGTGGATTTATTCGCATAAAACGCGTTTAGTGCGCTTAAAGGTTGTAGGCAAAGCATCACGACGGCGGAAGCACGACGGCATCTCATCACGCCCCCCCCCATTGAGCCAGTAGGAGAAGAAAAACTCTCAAACAAAGTCACTTCGAGCCCTCAACCCCAAAACCTGAAGCTCAAAGGGGAGTCAGAACCTCAAATCATCATGCGACGCACTCCGCCCACCCGTAGAAGCTCTGAGGCACGAAGAGAAGCCGTAAACCGTCTTACCCCTCCCTCTGCCGCCAAAATTGTACACCACAATCCACACCACTGAGCACCGTTTATGACGCACCATCTCCCCCCACAATCGCAAGGCGTTCGCCTCTGGACCGACGAATTCGTCCCCCTGAAGGCGCGGGACATCGTCGCGCTGTTTGAGGACCTGAACCGTCAGGGTCTCCCTGTGCGGGACTACCTCGCAAGCTCCGTCCGTGTCGACGTCAACACAGCCGCCATCCTTATCTGGCTCACCACCAAGGTCTTCCCCCGCACGGGTTCTCTCGAAACCATCAGGACCTACAGCTTCAATATCTGCGACGTTCTCAACGATTGTCGCGCGCGATTTGACGCCCTCTCCAGCGACGCCATCACCGCCTACCTCAGGCGGCAACGCAGCAAAGGCATCAGCGCGGGCACCGTGACCAACCGCCTGGCCACCCTCAAATCCATGCAGGCCTACTGGCTCAATGAGGGGTGGCTGAAGCGCAACCCCGCCGCCAATATCCCAGCGCCAAAAGAGCACAAGCGCCCCGGGCATCATACGAAGGTTCTTGAGCTGGAAGAAATGCGACAGATTATGACGTGGACAAAGGACAATAACGTCCCGTCCCGCGACGTGCTCCTTCTTAAAACACTCTGGTACACAGGCATTCGCGCGGCTGAGGCCGTCCGGCTGACATGGGGGGACATAAAGCGGCGGGGCAGCGCAGAGCGCGCCTATTCGCTGCTCGTTATCCGGGGCAAGGGCGCCAAGGAACGCGAGGTCTACGTTCCCGATCCGCTTATGGAAGCGCTCATGGATTACCGCTTTCACATCTTCCGTGTAGCCCCCTACAGCTCCGCACCGGGGCTTGCGGCGTTTCCTGTCTTTGGAAGCCGGAGACGCCGCGCTGGTGAGCTTATCTCGCCCATTACATCCAAACACGTCTGGCGCATCGTCAAGCATATCGTGCACAGCGCGCTCGGTGACAACCTCCAAGGCCGCCGTATCGGTCCGCACAGCTTCCGTCACACCAACCTCACCATGCTCCGGCAGCATGGCGCCTCCCTTGAGGACGTCTCCCGCCACGCCGGACACAGCGACATCACCACTACACAAATCTACGACGAAAGCCCCTACCTGACGCCCCGGCACCCCGGCCGCGTCCTGAACGAGATCGACCTCAACACAAAGCCATAAATCCAAACGAAACCAGCCCGCCGGGTCGAACCTGGCGGGCTGGTTTGAATCATTACGTTGAGCTGTGGGCATGCGCCGACTTTGGCGGATGCAGCCGGCGGCGATTCCTCCGGCGTTCCCTCATGCTGTCAAAGGTATAGAGGATGATGCCCGTCCACGTCAGGGCAAAAGTTTGCGCCGTGGAAAGGCTCAGCGTCTCATCGTACAGAAGGACGCCCATCAGAAAGATCAGCGTCGGCGACAGGTACTGAATGATGCCGAGGGTCGCCATACGCACATGCGGCGCGCCAAGGGCGAAAAGTAGCGTCGGCAAACCAGTAACAACGCCGGTGCCCATGATGAGCAGTACCGTCGGTGCATCGGCCCCGCCCCACACCTCAAAGCCTGTGGCTTTACGATACGCCAGATACGTGATGGCGAGTGGAAGCAGGGTAAAACTCTCCACCAACATGCTCGGCAGCGGCTTGGCCGTTACTTCGCGGCGGATAAGCCCATAAAACGCGAAGGACGCCCCAATGATAAGCGCCATAACCGGCACGGTTCCAAGCGTGAAAAAGCTGGAAACCATCGCCAAACAGGGCAACACCACAGCAAGGCACTGGAGCACGGAGAGACGCTCACGCAAGATGAGACAGCCGAGGCCTATTGTCATAAGCGGCGTCAGAAAATCCCCAAGGCTCCCTTCCAGCACGCGGTTGGAATTCACCGCAATATAGAACGTCTGCGCATTCAGGGCGAACATCACCGAAGACAGGGCGAGGCGCACTGTGGTTTTGCGATCCTTCAGGATTGCCCGGACCTCGCCGAGACGTCCCTGCAGAAGCAGCACGATAAAAGTGAACACAACAAGCCATATCAAACGGTGGGAAAGCACCGTGTAGATGTCAATATGGGACAAGCTTTTCCAATAGGGAGCAAGAGTCCCCCAAATGAAGTACGCCCCGAGCAATGCGATAAAGCCCGTGGTCGCCTTCTTCGAATCTGTCTGAATCATCGCTGTACCGTACCGGACACAGTATCCGGCAACACTCCGTAACATGTGAATGGATGTCCCCAAGGCGGATTGGGGCGGCATGGAAAATAGACAGATTTCCCCCAATGTAAAGCTGTTTTTTTAGGAAAATGAATTTTCCATTTTAGCCAAGTATACCAGCATATTGATCGTGATCACCAGTTGCCGAAAAACAGACAAAAACACCACGTAATCGCAAAGTGGGAACCACTCAACGAGTGGCACCTGATTTGGCCTGAAAACGTACGCGTTCTCCGTCAAAAATGATGAGAATTCGGTGGCAGGTGGGAAAAGAAATATCGACCATAAACAATGAGCGCAGCAGCTCTCGCATGCCCTCACAGTGAACGCACCGCCACCACGGGACACCCTCTCGTCAAAAAAAGGGGGGGGGGGAGCGGGGGTCTACAGCCACTTCCTATAGCGGAAATACACAAGCATCCCGGCGGCAACCGTGCCCATAATGCCCAGCAGAATAAAATAGCCATACCGGGTGTGCAGTTCGGGCATCACGTCGAAGTTCATGCCGTAGACTCCGGCAAGAAAGGACAGGGGAATGAAGATGGTGGAGAAGATGGTCAGGAATTTCATGATGTCATTCAGCCGGTTGCTCATAGCCATGTTGTAAGCGGCCAAATGGTCGCCCAGCATCTCACGGTAGACCTCCACCACGTCCACGGTCTGCTCCGCCATGTCGCGCAGATCGCGCAGATAGGGGGTGACGGATTCCGGGATAAGGTCGCTGTCGCTGCGCAGCATTCTGAGCACGACCTCGCGCGCCGGGCGCACAGCCTTGCGGACATAGGCCATCTCACGCCGGGCGGCTGTCAGCGTCTCCAGAAGCTCCGGACCGGGATCGCTGAGGACGTCGTCTTCAAGGTCTTCAATGCGTTCGCCAAGGGTCTCCACCACCCTCAGCGCATGTTCAAACACACAGTCGAGGAGAGCGTACAACAGGTATGCAGGCCCAAGACGCCGCAAGCGGCCAGAAGGCCTACGGATGCGGTCCCGCACAGGTTCGAAAATGGTTCCGGGCCGCTCTTGAAACGTCAGCACACACGTTGGGGTCAACACGGCGCTGAGCTGCTCCGCCCGCACGGTGACGCCGTCCTCAGCCAGGGAGAGCATCTTAAGCGACACAAAAAGCACATCCGGAAAGGCCTCAAAGACCGGGCGCTGCCCCGTATTGGCAATGTCCTCAAGGACGAGAGACGGAATGGCAAAAGCCTCTCCCATCTCGCGAAGGAGCTGCGCGTCATGAACGCCATCCACATTGACCCAGCTGGTTGAGCTCAGACCGCAATAGTGCGCCAACTCGTCAGAGCGTTCAGGAGCGGCCTCGCGGAGACCTTCCGTGTCAAAATCCATCACCCGAAGGCGCGGCGTCTCAATCTTGCGTTCACCCACGAAAACAATAGCGCCGGGAGATTGTCCCGCCTTATGTCGCCGTTTTTTGAGAAACCGTGCCATGCGTGCTCCTTGTTGCGGCTCAAGGCCCTACCACGTACTCTGGCTTAATCTTTCATGATGCGCTTGTACTCGCGTAAAATCCAAGGCTCTTGCGGTATGGATCCGCCTCCGGGCTGGCGCTTGAGGATGTTTTTCTGGTCCTCTTCGGGCAACTGCCGATACCACTCCATAGCCGTAGCCATGGCATCCTGCTTTTCGACCTGCTCGGCGGCTTTGCGATACTTGGCAATGCGCTGGGCTTCTTCGGCCTGCTCACGGGCGTATTGCTCCTGTGGGCTTTCGTAGCCTTCAGGGCGTGCATAGTACCCTGTCTTTTTGAGGGCTCCAAAAAGCCACGCCACGGGATTGGCTACGGTCGTCCCGCTTTTGTCCGAGAGTTGTCCTTTGGTGGACAATTCCCATTCCGCGTGATTGAGCGCTTGCCGTAAGGGGGCAAAGTCGATGCCTCGGCCTTCAAAGACTTGCCTAAGCTGACGCATCTGGTTTCGGGTCCACCCTGCCTTAGCGAGGTGAGGCCATGCGGCCGCGATCGTGTCAGAGCTCATCCCCCATGTGGTCGCGCTCTCTTTTTCCTCTAGGCTTTCTTCTGGCTTTTTCCTCTGCAAGTAAGTTTCTTTCTTACTTACTAATAGAGGGGAATTGGAAGAGCGGACACCTTGTCCGGTTATGTGTCCGGTTTGGTATCCGGTATCGTCATGTTTTGGTGTGTCCGGTATGTTGCCCGATAGCGTGCCCGGTACAGGGTCCGCAGACATGGTTTTCATAAACTCGGCGCAGAGGGGCTTGTCCAGCCTGATCTGGATGCCGGAGCGCTTGGTGCTCTGGAGTTTTGTCAGCACACCCTTCTTTTCCAGCGCAGTGATGGAGTGCCGGATATAGTCATAGTTGGTGGCGAAATGCTTGGCGATGGCGCTGAGCGTTACGGTGATAATGCTGTCGCCTTTCTCTTTGGATATGGCGATAAGCAGGCGCAGAATTTCAGCGCGTTTGCCGGAAATACGCAGGCGCTGATGCGGTTCGAACATGGCCAGAAGCGAGGAGGAATCCTGTTCGGGATATGTGTCCGGTGTGGCGTCCGGATTAGTGTCCTGTTGGGTGTCCTTTATTGTGTCCGGTGTGTGTGCCCGGTAGGTCTCTTTGGGGGTGTCCGGTGTTGTGTCCGGATTGCTGTCCGTATGCGATACCGGACTGTCCTGAGGACACACCGGATACTGTCCGGTTTTTTCTCCGGATACTGTCCGGTCACCTGTCCGGTTTGTATCCGGTGTTGAATCCGGACTGTCCGGTATGGTGTCCGGATGTGTGTCCGGTGTCGTTGGCGCCGCTTCAGCGGCCGGGGTTGGGGTAGCGTCTGTGGCGTCCTCCGAAATATCGTGGGTAAACTTCTGGTACGGATTGTCCTCAAGGTCCGCCAAGAGCTGGGCGGCCATGGGGTCTTCTTTGGGCGAAGTCTTCTTGCGCTTGGCGGAGCGCTGGGCGCTCTTCGCCTTTTCCTGCGCGGCGACTTCCTTCGCCTGCTTGATCATATCGGAGTAGGAGGAGCCTGCGGCCATGGGTTACTCCTGCGCGCGTTGGAGTATTTCTTTGGTGACGGCCTGGTAGTCCGCCGCACCGTTGGACTTGGGGTCGTCGTCAAAAATGGTCTTCTGCCGCGAGGTGGCGCGATTGATGGCCGTGTTGTTGCGGATGGCGGCGTCGAAGATGGCGTCGCGGAAAAAGGTGGATATGGCGGTGCTCATGGACTCGGATAGCTTGGTACGCTTGTCGATCATGGTGATGAGCGAGCCGATGATATCCAGATCGGGATTGAAGGACTCCTTAATGAAGTCGATATGGCTCAGCAGCTGCTGCATGCCTTTAAGGGCGAACCAGTCCTCGGACTTGACCGGGATAAGGTAAAAGTCGCTGGCGGCAAGGGCGTTGTTGAGGGCAACGTTGATATTTGGCGGGCAGTCGATAAGGATGTAGTCGTACTGCTCGTGCACCTCGGGCGTAAGCTTGGTTTTGAGGGCGATGAAGGCGTTTTTGGCTTCCACGCCGCCGCTGTCCAGTCCGAACATGTCCATATTACTTGGCACGAGGGAGAGGCGAGGGTAATCACTCTTTTCAGACTGGCGCGGATATTTGGTGGGGAAAATGCACAGCCCCATCTCGGTTTTTTCGTCCCGGATGATGTTGGCAAATGTCAGCGGGTAGTCAAAGGGCGACATGGTGCCAAGGATCAGCGTGGCATTGTGCTGAGGGTCGGTGTCGATAACCAGAACACGCTTGCCGTGGTATTTTGCCAAGCAATGCGCGATGTTAATGACGCTCGTCGTTTTGGCGACGCCGCCCTTTTGGTTGCAGAACGAGATTACGGTGGCCATGCAGGAATTCCTCTCTTTTAGGATTGATACGGATATGTTCCCCTAAAAAGGGTGAAAGTCAAGGGCTATGCTTTGTCTTGTCAAGCGGTTTTTTGCATGGCGCTATCTTTTCCTCATCATGGTGAAGAAGGGTGGGGCAACTCTCCCCGGTTTGAAGAGTCAGTGATTTCGGGGTGTTACATTTGGCTTTCCGGTACGTGATATCCGTATGCATTGAATTTGGGGAAGAATTGCGCGGCGAGCAAAGCGGCCAGAATTTTTCCCGGAAGTCCTCTACTGTAGGGCTAAGGTGGTGCTTTTGCGCTCTTTCGGGTGGAGCCTCCCTTTGCGGGGAGGCAGGGCAAGCCTACAGGCTGAGGCGTAGCCGTGGTGCACATGTGCCATATGCCACCAATTGGCCAAAAAAAGGGGCAACTGAGGACACGGGAGAGGCCCCCCGCGCGGCGGAGCAAAAGACGGCGCGATACGGCCGCGGGGAAGGCGTGTTGGCGCACCAGGAAGGCCCATGTTTTGCAGAGATTCCGAGCAGGAGGCTTTATGCGATATATTATGAATAGGTCCACAGATCCGGCGTATAATCTGGCGGCTGAAGAGTGGCTGCTCATGAACACGCAGGATGAAGTGTTCATGTTGTGGCGCAACGCCCCTGCGGTGATTGTGGGGCGCAACCAGAATACGCTGGCGCAGATTGATGAAGATTTTGTCCGTGAGCGAGACATTCCCGTGGTGCGGCGTCTCTCTGGCGGCGGGGCCGTGTTCCATGACCTCGGGAATATCAACTTTACCTTCATCTCCAACGACGCCGGGGGCGGGGCGCTGGATTTCCTGCGGTTTACCACGCCCATTGTCGACGCGCTGGGGCGCATGGGCGTCACATGTTCCTTTGACGGACGAAATGATCTGGTCATTGATGGCCGCAAGGTTTCGGGGAATGCGCAGCACATTGCCGGAGGGCGCGTGCTCCACCACGGCACTTTGCTGTTCTCCGCGGATATGACGGATATTTCGGGGGCGCTGCGCGTGGATCCCGAAAAGTATAAGGACAAGGCCGTCAAGAGCGTGCGAAAGCGCGTCACCAATATCGCCGACCACCTGCCAGAATCCATGGACGTGGAAACGTGTATGGCCCGCATTATGGCCGATGTCTCCGGCGGCGCGCAGGATGCCGCGACCTTTGCCGATGCGGAAGTGCGGGCCATTGAGGCCCTTGCGGACTCGCGGTACCGAACCTGGGACTGGAACTTTGGCTCCTCGCCAAAATACGGCTTCAGCCGGACGACCAGAACCCCCGGCGGGGTGGTGGAGGCGCATGTGGATGTCCAGTCCGGCGTCATCCGCCGCATTCGGCTGTTTGGAGAATATTTCGGAACCCGTGACGTCGGTCACCTTGAGGCCGAGCTCACGGGATGCCGCCACGACCGCGGTGAGCTGGCGAAGGTTTTGGACGGCGTTCCGCTGGAGCAGTACATGCTTGGGGTGGACCGGGACACCCTTGTCGGCTGTCTGTTTTAACCCGCGCTGTTTCCTATGCATTGCGGCCCGCACACTCCCGAATGCATCACCGCCCGCCTCCGCGCCACACTCGGCGTAGGGGCGGGCGTTTTTCGTTGACGGGGTGCACAGAGCCGTTCCCCCTGCTGGCCGCGAAATTTCTGGACGCTACCGCAAGTTGCCGGGTGTTCCATTCTGGAGCATTGTTCGCCTTCAGGACACCGCCGAGCAGGGGCGGGAATATCCGTATTCAATGCATAACCAACTGAATATATGGTATAAATTGCAACATTCCTCCGCGGGCACGCTCCTTGCTCATTGTGAGTAAAGGCATGACATCAAACCCTAGGAGGATAGTATGGACGCGGCAGAAAAGGCAGCGATGACGCTGGCGAAAATGCAGAAGGATGCTGGCAATGTGTTTCCGAAGTACCTTGAGTTCACCAAGGAAATCAGCCAGTTCAGCTCCATAGACCACAAGACCCAGGAACTCATTCACGTGGCGTGCTCCATGATGTCGCAGTGCGAGATGTGCATCTCCCTGCATATTCAGGGCGCGGCCAGCAACGGCGCCACCAAGGAAGAAATTATGCAGGCGGCCATGCTTGCCATTTCCATGGGCGGTTCGCCCAAGGTCATGTACATGAAGTACGTCTTTGAGGAACTGGAAGACCTGTTCGACTAGCGCCCCATAAGCCCTCCTCCAGCAGAATGCGTTGTCGCATTCACGGGCGGGCGCGCCAACTGCCCACAACAGGCGCGCCCGCCCCGGACCACACGCTTGGCCGGCCGGACACCTTCTGTGAGCTCTTCTCGAATGCGTGAGGCACAGCACACTTCCGGACCCGTGGGACAGCGGGTCCGGAAGTCTTGCGTTGTGGGCCCGTGTCTCTGTACAGATGGCGGAGACAAGACCCTCAGGAGGAATCCATGGATATACAGACCCATCACGGAATTGATCAGGCCCTGTGCGGTGAGCCGCTGGAGATAAGGGACGGCTACAGCCGCGTACGCCTCATCTGCGGCGAGAACATGGCCGCAGACACAAGCGGACTCATTCACGGGGGCTTTCTCTTCGGGCTGGCGGATTATGCCGCCATGCTGGCAGTGAACCACCCCAATGTTGTGCTGGGCGCGGCGGAGACGAAATTTCTGAAGCCCTCACGCATTGGCGACGAGCTTATCGCCATCGCGCGCGAGGAAGCGCCGGACGGCAAAAAGCGGATGGTCCATGTGGACGTGCACTGCGGTGACGAGTGCGTGTTTACGGGCACATTCACGTGTTTTGTGCCCTCGCGGCACGTTTTGGACGGGAAATAGACGCGCCGCCCACCTGCGCCCCCATGTCCCGAAAGGGCAGGGCGGCGCAGGTGAACGGCGTTTGAGGAAGGACGGAAGGCCTCTGGCTGACCCACGCGGTGTGCTGGGTTGGCCGGGGCTTTTGTGGTTAAGGGCGCTAGTCGTTTTCGCCGCCCCAGATGCTGTCGCCGCTTTTCCCGCCAAGTCCGGGGTGGACGTCAAAGCGCACCACGCCGACGGGTACATCGACGGCTTTGGCGATGCGGGCCGCGCCTTCGTGCCCAAAGCCGCCGCACAGCTCAATGGCGCCAATGCCGTCGTGTTCCACCAGATACCGCGCCAGCGATTCGGCGTGTTTGTAGTTGCTCACGGCGTAGGTCATTAGCTCAATTTCGTCGGTTGTGACGCAGGCTTTGTGTTTGGAGGGCGAACCGCCCGGGGCGATGAACAAAAATGCGGCCTTGAGTGGAGTGCTCATACTGTTCTCCTGCGTGTGGGCTTGGGCGTGTGGTATCGGGTGAAAAGTCCGTGTGCGCTGGCGAGGGCCATAACGCGTGGGACGTCCACGACTTTGGGGCCATCGGTGCTGAGGGCGATGGATGCGCGGCTGCCGCGTGGAATGTCCACTTCGCGTTCGCCGTCTACGGCGATGAGGCCGGGCGTGGTGGCGATGGCGAAGCGTTCTCCGGGCTGCATACGGCGCGAGGTGCGTACGGGAACCGTGGCGAACAGTCCCGGCGCGATGGGCGCGGTGACTGTTGCTTCCTGCGCGCGGCCAAGTTCCAGCGCGAGGCCGATGGGTTCCTCCGGCCGGATGGTCGTCAGCTGACCGCCAATGGCGGAAAGGCCGATGGAGGAGGGATCGCAGCGGGTGAGGAATATTTGCGGCACCTTGTCCATATTCCACACCGCCCGGGACCCCACAAAAATGTCGTCGTAGACCGCGGCGTCCACCAGCGCGATATCCGCGCGCGTCTCATCCAAATAGATATGGAACATGCACGTCGTGGTACAGCACTCGGCGAGGGGAAAGGCCCCTGTGGCGACGATGCCCGCGGCCAGTCCGGCAATGGTGGCTTCACCCATGGAGGGGAACACATTGTTGGTGCCTGTGGAGAGGGGCAGGAGCGGGACGTCCACCGTGCCCTTACAGGCCGCGCGGTTGGTGCCGTCGCCGCCGAGGACGACCAAGCAGCCCGCGCCGCAGTCCTGCATGGCTTTTGCCGCTGCGGTGGTGTCCTGCTGGGTGTTTCGCACAGGAATATCAAGGGCCTGAACGGGGATGGATGGGGAAATGGCCTCCAGCGCGCGGGGGACGGTGCCGTAGGCGTCGGGCATATACACAATGCGTGACGCGCCCGCCTGCTCAATGCCAATGATGAGCCGCCGGACCATACGGATTTTTTCCAGATTGTCGAAGACGCTCCCGTGGGCCACGAGGCGTCGTATATCCTTGCCTGATGCCGGATTTGCCAGAATGCCTACGGTGCTCAAGGCGGCTCCTTCGTGCCCAAATGGCAGGCGGGAAGCGGCCGGGGCCGCCTCCCGCTACGCGAGTTATCGGATTGCTTTCACCGCCGAGACGATGTTGTCCGCTCCGGGAATGTAGTGCTGTTCCAGCGGCGGAGAGAAGGGCACGGGGCAGAAGGGCGCGCCAACGCGTTTGATGGGCGCGTCCAGATATTCCACGGCCTCCTCGGCCACCATGGCCGCGATTTCCGCGCCGGGGCCGGCGAACTGCACGGCCTCGTGGGCGATGACAAGGGCGTTGGTCTTCTTGACGGACTCCACGATGAGGTCCGTGTCCAGCGGCAGCAGGCAGCGCGGGTCGATGACTTCGGCGCTGATGCCGTCCTTCTCCAGCTGGCGTGCGGCTTCAAGGGATGCGTGGACGGTGTGGGAGGTGGCCACGATGGTCACGTCCGTGCCTTCGCGCTTCACATCACCCTTGCCGATTTCAATGGTGTAGCTCTCGTCCGGTACCTCGCCGGAGACGCCGTAGAGGAGCTTGTGCTCCAGAAACACGACGGGATTGTCGTCGCGGATGGCGCTGGTGAGCAGGCCCTTGGCGTCGTAGGGGGTGGAGGGGATGACGACCTTGAGGCCCGGAATGTTCATGAACCACGATTCAAGGCACTGCGAGTGCTGGGCGGCGGCGCCGATGCCTGCGCCCTGCGGCATCCGCAGCGTCATGGGTACGGTGGTTTTGCCGCCGAACATAAAGCGCATCTTGGCGGCCTGATTGAAGAGCTGGTCCATGGAGACGCCAATAAAGTCCACAAACATCAGTTCCGCCACCGGACGCAGGCCGCACGCGGCGGCGCCAGCGGCCGCGCCGACAATGGCGCTTTCAGTGATGGGGGTGTCCATGACGCGCTCTTTGCCGAAGGCGTCGTACAGCCCCTGCGTCACGCCAAAGCACCCGCCAAACTGTCCAACATCCTCGCCCATGATGAACACGTTCTCGTCGTGCTCCATTTCGTGACGCAGTGCGTCGTTCAGTGCCTGCAAATATGTCTTTTCGGCCATTGTAATGCTCCGTTGGGTCGAATTTTTCGGAAATGCTGACCTTGCGTCTTATGCGTACACGTCGTCCATCAGCGCGGAGGCGGGGGGCAGGGGGCTGTCCTGCGCAAACTTCACAGCCTCTTCGACTTCACCGGCAATGCGCTCCTTGATGTCCGCTGCCTCTTTCGCCGTGAGGGTCTTGCTCTCCACCAGCTTCTGCTCAAAGCGGGGGATGGGATCTTTGGCCATCCATTCTTCCAGCTCTTCGTCGCAGCGGTAGGTGCAGGCGTCGCCCTCAAAGTGGCCGCGCCAGCGGTAGGTCTTGCATTCTACAAGGGAGGGGCCTTCGCCCTTTCTGGCGCGGGCAACGGCCTCGGTGACGGCCTCGTGCACGGCCAGCACGTCGTTTCCGTCCACCACAATGCCGGGCATGTCGTAGGCGGCGGCGCGGTCGGCAATGTCCACAACGGCCATGGAGCGGCACTGCGGGCACGAGATGCCGTAGCCGTTATTTTCGTTGATGAAGACGAGGGGCAGTTTCCATGCGCTGGCCATATTCAGGGATTCCTGCGTGGTTCCCTGATTGGACGCGCCGTCCCCGAAAAAGCACAGGGCCACGTCGTCGGTATTGCGGTATTTGGCGGCCAGCGCTGCGCCTACGGCCAGCGGGCCACCGCCCCCAACAATGCCGTTGGCGCCAAGAATGCCAAGGTCCAGGTCGGCGATGTGCATGGAGCCGCCCTTGCCTTTGCAGTAGCCGGTCTGCTTGCCGAAAATTTCGGCCATCATCAGCTTGAGGTCGCCGCCTTTGGCCAGCAGGTGGCCATGGCCGCGGTGGGTGCTGGTGATCATGTCCTTGTTGGTCAATGTGGCGCAGGCGCCGGTGGCCACGGCCTCTTCGCCCAGATACAAATGCACGAACCCGGGAATTTCGCCAGCGGCGAAGAACTCCTGCAGTTTCTGTTCGAAAAACCGAATCCTGTTCATGGTTTCGAACATGTGAACCAATGTCTTCTTGCTGAGAGCCATTTTTTCGCTCCTTTTCTCTGATGAGTTAGTCGGCCCGTGAGGGCGCGGCGCATGCTTCGCAGGCTGGAGCATGTGCTTTGTCCATGTCCACGCTGACGGTGAGGGCGGCGCACGCCACGATAATATTGCTCGTCCCCGGCCCGAAGCAGGGGACCTCGATGCCTGCGGCGCTCATGCCTCCGGCGGTGACGGAAACCGAGGCCTTGCCAATGGGGATGACGGCGCGGACAGCTTCGGTGTCCACGCACTCCGGCGCGGGGACGGCCACTTGGGCATGCACGTACACGCCTTGGAAGTTCTCCCGCCCCCATATCTCTACAAGGCCGCACAGGCAGGTGCGGGACATGGCGTCGCGCACGGCGCGCACGGCGGCTTTGGTCATGTCCTCGCCGTGCATGTCTGCGGCGTAGCCGAGTTCGATGGCGAATCGCTTTCGTGACATGGCGTCTCCCTAAACCGTCATGAGGCCCGGGGTTTCCAGCATGTCTGCGAGCTCGCGCAGGAAGGTCATGGCCGGTGCGCCGTCGGTGACCATGTGGTTGAAGGTGAGCGACAGCGTCATCATGCTGCGGATGGCGATTTCCCCGTCCTTGACGCCGGGCTTTTCCACCACGCGTCCAACGCCAAGAATGCCTGTCTCCGGCGGGTTGAGGATGGGGGTAAAGCCGTCCACGCCCAGCATGCTGACGTTGCTGATGGTGAAGGTGCCGCCGGAGATTTCGTCCATGTTCAGGCCGCCCTGACGCGCGCGTGCGGCGGCGTCGCGGACGTGGGTTTTGAGTTCTTCAAGGGTGAAGGTGTCGGCCTCTTTGACATTGGGGACGATGAGGCCGCTGGGCAGGGAGACGGCAACGCCAAGGTTGACGTGCTCGTGCATGTGGATGCCGTCGTCCTGCAGGGTGGAGTTCATGACCGGGTGGCGCTTGAGGGCGCGGCAGACCGCGTAGCAGATGATGTCGTTGTAGGAGAGGCGATACTCGGGATTGCGGCGGTTGCGCTGGCGCAGGGTGTCGCGCAGGCGGACCATTTCCGTGACGTCAGCCTCCACAAACACGGTGAGCTGGGCGCTTGTTTGCAGGCTGGAATGCATGTTGTCCGCAACGATTTTGCGCACGCCTTCCATGGGCACAATGGTGTCCTGCGTGGCGGGCTGCTGCGGGGCTGGTTCGGCTGGCGCGGCGGGGTTCATGGCGCGCAGGATGTCGGCCTTGGTAATCTTGCCGCCGTCGCCGGTGCCGGCGATCTGGCTGAGGTCGATGCCCTTTTTGCGGGCAAAGGCGATGGTCTTGGGGCTGGCGTTGATGCCGCCGCCTGCGTCGGCTACGGCCTGTACGTCGCGCTTGGTGACCGCGCCGTCCCGGCCGGTGCCGTCAACGGAGGCGAGGTCGACGCCCAGGTCTTCGGCGAGCTTGCGGGCGGCGGGCATGGCGGGGATGAAGCCGTCCTCTCTGGCGGGAGCCTTTTCACCAGCAGGCGTTGCCGCGCTTGCGCCAGCGTCGGCGGCTGGAGCCTCGGCAGTGGCCGTGGGCGCTGGCGCGCCGCCGTCTACGCGTTCCGGGGTTTCGCCGTCGGCGGCAATGGTGCCCACAGGGGCTTGCACTGCGGCCACGTCGCCCTCGGGAACGATGATTTGAAACAGAATACCACTGGCAGGAGCTTCGACCGAGTTGGTGATCTTGTCGGTTTCCACCTCGAATAGGGGCTCACCTTCGGTGACCGCATCGCCCTCGGCCTTGAGCCACCGGACGATTTTTCCTTCCTTCATGGTCAAGCCCCATTTGGGCATGATCACTTGTTGGGCCATGACGTTCCTCCTGAATATTTTCGTGTCGGTGTCATGACGGATTGCAACGGAGGTGCCATGGAAAGAAAAACTGATATTTCAGAGCGTTATATGAGACATGCGGCGAGAGGGAGCGCCATTTGTTCGGGAACGGGACAACAGAGGATCCCCCGCAAGTTTGGCGCTGAAAATGATGATAACTATACGTAATTTATAAGTAATATGGTTCTTATAGTCGGGGAGAGTGTTCCAGAATTGAACACTTGACGAAGGCGTCTGGTTATAGGGATGTGAACACGTGCCTATCGATAACGAGTGACGCTTTCTGACGAAATGGAGGCCATCCATGTATTCGCTTTTCCGGGAAGGTGACAGCTTCGGTATACGTCCCACCGCGCCTGATGTGTCGGCGTCGCATGTGGTGACGCCGCCCATGCGCCCACAGCGCCGAGAGCCGGGGGTGGACTACACGAACTGGAAACAGTTTATGGAGAAGGGAAAGCTGCCGGATGGGGGGATGGATGCGTCGCTTGTGGATTCATGGCGCCGATGTCTCGCCCTTGGGGTGGACCCAGCGCCGCGAAGCTGCTGGGACTTCGTTCCCATGAAGCAGTTGGAGCGGTTTACCTCTGTCCTCGACAAAGTCAGTCCGGATATTCTCGATACGACCTATTCGGCCATCCAAGGCAAGGACCTGCTCATAACCATCACCAACGCTGAAGGCAGAGTGGCCAGAACATGTGGTGACAAGGAGATCTTGCGCCGCGCCTACAAGCTGAACTTTGGGCCCGGGGCCAATTGGTCGGAGAAAAGCGTGGGCACCAACGCCATCGGCACGGCATTGGCTACGGGCCAGCCTATGCAGGTGTTCGGCGAAGAACACTTCTGCCGCAGCCACCATAGTTGGAGTTGCACAGCCGCCCCCATCTACGACCCGCACGGCAGTGTGTGGGGAAGCATCGACATTTCCGGCGAGAAGACCGCCGACCACTCCATGTCCTTGAGTTTGGTCCTGCAGGCTGCGCGCGCCATGGAACAGCGCCTGTGTCAGTTCTATTGCTCCGAAATTGAAGGGAAAATGACGTCGCTGTTCTCGTCCATGTTTAACTCCGTCATGATGGGCATTGTCACCTTGGACAATACAGGGCGCGTCATCAGCTCCAACTCCGTGGCCGAAACCTTGCTGGCCCGTCCCGGCCAAAGTCTGCGCGGCCGGCGGGGCAATACGCTGTTCGACTACGACGCCTACCTTGGAAAGATGAAGTCCGCGTCCATGAACGAACCTGTTGTGCTGCGGTGTTTTGTCAATCCGGACCTCTTTGTCCGCGCGATACCAATATTTGATGCCAACGGCAGTTTAAACGACACCATCGTCACCGTGAGCGAGGTCCAGCGTCCGCGGGCCCGCGCGGCGGCCATCCATCAGAAAAAGGACGCCCCTGTTCCGGGATTTGAAAAGGTCCTGCATGCCAGTGCGGCCATGCGCAAGGTTGTGGAGCGCGCGGCCAATGCCGCCAAAACCCCGTCCACAATTTTGCTGCATGGCGAGTCAGGCACGGGCAAGGAGCTGTTCGCCCGCGGCATCCACAATGCAGGGCCGCGCAGCACGGGGCCGTTTGTGGCCATCAACTGCGGCGCGTTTTCGGAGGAGCTTATCCAGAGCGAGCTGTTCGGCTACACCGAAGGCGCGTTTACCGGCGCGGCCAAGAAGGGCCGGGTGGGGAAGTTTGAGGAAGCGCACAAGGGTGTGTTGTTCCTCGATGAAATTTCGGAGATGCCGTTTTCCATGCAGGTTAACCTGCTCCGCGTGTTGGAGGAGCGCGCGGTCACTCCCGTTGGCGGGAATACCCCGCGCAAGGTGGATGTGAAGGTCGTGGCGGCCACCAACAAGGACCTCTGGGGCCTTGTGGAGCAGGGCGCGTTCCGCGAAGACCTCTACTACCGGCTGAACGTGGTCCAGCTCACCATCCCGGCACTTCGCCAGCGAAACGACGATGTCCTGCTCCTCGTGCGCCATCACTTGCGCCGTCTGTGTACGGAATTCGGCCTTCCGGAGGCGCGGCTTACGATTGAGGCCGAGCATCTCCTCAAAAGCTACCACTGGCCCGGCAACGTCCGTGAGCTCATCAACTGCCTTGAACACGCCGTCAACAACCTCGCCGGGGACACCCTCACCCCGGACGACCTGCCGCACTACCTGACAGAGCGTTGCCAGAACGGCACCACCTCCCCCGCCCCGCAAGGCGGCGAATTCCAACTGACCAAACGCGAAGCCGACACCATCCGCGAAGCCCTCGACTATCACGATGGCAACATCAGCAAAACCGCCAAAGCCCTCGGCATAGGCCGCAACACCCTCTACGCCAAAATGGAGAAGTTTCGGATAGAGGTGTGATGGGGGGCGAGTCCTCCCATCTTCAGGAGACCTGAAAATTCGATTGGTCCGGGTATGCTGGGAATCATGCTCCTTGATTTGCCTATAGTTGCATATATGATACTTATAGTGGCTTTAAGTTTTATATTCGTAACTTTTGGGGAGGGGCGATGCCGAAATGTTTGGCGAAAGAGGCCTTGCCACCTGAATTGGCATACCAGCTCAAGCGTCTGGGGCAGAATATTCGTGTTGCTCGCAAGCGTCGCCGGATTACTCTCCAGCAGCTTGCAGAGAGCGCCCTGACGTCCAAGGCGACAGTGATTCGGCTTGAGAAAGGCGAAGGTCGAGTAAGCTTGGCCATACTCGCGCAGGTTCTCTGGGTCTTGGGATTACACAAACAAATTGGCGACCTCGTCGAGCCGAAAACCGATGAATACGGCGCGTTGCTCGAACTGAGCCGCTTGCCAAAGCGTGTGAGGAATCCTCGTGACGACGAGTTGGATTTCTGAATTTGGGAGAGGTCGGTGCGAACACGTGCGACAAGTGTGTATTTGAGTCTCGAGGGGGGAGTGGGGCCCCTCAAGGTGACTGAAGTTCATTGAAGATGGGAGCTGGTTTTACAGCGTGTTCAGCCCCGCTCACCGTTATCTTGAGCGCCCAGATGCTGTGCAGGCTGGCTAGGGGCGTTGTTTGCTCAAGCGAGCCGCGGAGTCCTCAAGGGGCTTCCTCATTGACTTTGGTTTTCTTACATTGTGTGAGTCATTCGGAATGGATTGGGGCGATGCTGTCAAAATTGCGGAAGACATTGCCATGACCGTCGCAACAGAATGGGAGCCGTTGTATCGAAAGTGCGGTGGGGCGGCGCGGAATTTTCCTGAGCGGCACAATTCGTTCAGAGAGTCGCAGCGTTATTTGCTAGCGTGTGATGTGAAAGAAGATGACATAGCTTTTTCAGAGAGGATGCCCGAAGTCGGGCAGGAGCTGGAAATGGGAAGCAAAATAGGCTGCAAACCTTTGCCGAATTTTGAAAAAGCCATATTTATGGCGAAACGGCATATTGCTGGAATTGTTTACGACATTGTTGCCTTGGAAGGGTCGCCGTATACGTTCCTTGAAGTGCAGACCCTTCTGGAAGGCATAACTGTTGGTGGTTACAAGCTGAGCGATCAAGATCTTGTTGTGAGGCAGGCGAAGAGTTGGAAGAAGCTTATCCATCTTGTGGAGCGGAAACAGTTCGAAGTGAACAAGGAGACGGCTTGCCTCCTACATGGGATTGTCGCTCGCGATGAGGCCCCCAAGTGGGGGGCTTTTCGAACTGGCCAAGTGAGCATTGATGGCTCGGAGTGGACTCCTCCCAAGGCTGAGGAACTCGAAGAAGAATGGGTGCGCGCGCTTGAGGCCTTCCAGAAGGAAAAGGATGTCCACATCGCGGCAATCAGTCTTTTCCTCGATATGGCCCGGGCACAATTTTTCTGGGACGGGAACAAGAGAACCGCGCGGCTTATGATGAACGGCGTTCTTATGGCACATGGATACGAAGCGATCAGCGTTCCGGCAAAGCGCCGGCTTGAGTTTAACCAAGTGATGGTTCGCTTTTATGACAGTGGACATAAAGACGAGATGCTTTCGTTTATGTTGAGCTGCGCGGCGTTGGATTTGGAGCAAGAGCCACTTGAAGTTCAACGTTCTGAAATGGACGACGATGAGGTACCTTCTCCTCGATGAAGTAAAAGTATCCACGCGAACGAAAGCCCCCCTGCAGGATTTCCTGTAGGGGGGCTTTCGTTCGTGTGGATATTGTCTGGCGTGGCAAAGATTCTCTACCACTTCGACCTACCCAATGGCGTTTGGGTTCTTTTAGGGGGAGTGGGGGGCCCTGGGCGGGCGATGTCCCCTCTGTGTGTAGGATGGGCCTGCGGGAGGGGGGAGTTCTGGCGGCGTTTGGTGTTATCCATGGAGTTGTGGTTTTGGCGAGAGAGTGGGCCGCGTGAAGGCGATTTTTCGTATTTGGATTGATACACCGCGTAGGGCGTAAGATACCTATTCAAAGTGTGGTATTCCCCGCGTTACAGTGGCGTGAGGCCTCACGCCATTGTAACACTTTGGGTCAGACGTTACATTGGCTTTTCTTTGCGTATGCAAGGGTGTCATGAGTATATATTTGAGTATCTGATCCGTGTTATGCGCTTTGAAAAATCAACGGCTAGCAAACGCTTGCAAATGCAATCAGGTGCAAGCGTTTGCAATCAGGTGCAAGCACCTGCAAGTAGTTACTAGCATTTGCTTGCATTTATTTTGCAATCACCTGCAATCAAGTGCTTGCAGGTGATTGCTCTTGCAAGCAAATGGCCGGATGTTTTGAAGAGCGACCATGCTTAAGCCTCTTGAGGGGGGTACGGCCCAAAGGCTGAATGCTCGCCCAGATAGCTTGCGGTAAGCTCTTGGCATCTCCCTTGAGTTCTCTTTTGCCTGGTTCCCGTCCAAAAAACGCCCCCGCATGGCAGTCCATGCGGGGGCGTCGTACGTTCGGTGGCCTTGTGGCTGTGGCCGGGCGTTTGGCGGTTATTTTGCGGGGCTTTCGGATTGGGTCTCGGGGGCGGAGTTGCCGAAGAAGACCGGGATGTCCGTGCTGCCGAGGATGTTGCTACGCAGCTGTTCTTCGGGGAGCTTGGCCCATTCGGACTTGTTGGAGAAGTAGAAGAACACGCCGAGGGCGATCCAGATTACGAGGCACCAGCGGGAAGCCACGCCGATGTAGGCGGGGGAGCCGGGGATGAGCAGCAGGGAGATGCACATCACAGCAGTGATGGTGCCCATGGTGCAAGTGAACAGGCGCACGCCTCGGTTGGCTTCAGCCGGGGAACCCAGCAGCACGCGGCGCGCAGCAAGGCAGGTGAATAGGTAGCCCATGCCGGTGCCCAGGGAGCTCATGTCCACGATCCATGCCACTACGGAGCGGCCCGCAAAGGGGGTCAGCAGCACGATGGCGATGGTGAACAGGATGGCCTTGTAGGGGGAGCGGTACTTGGGGTGAATGTCGCCGAACCACTTAGGCAGGATGCCGCCGCGAGCCATGCTGAGCAGCAGGCGCGAGGTGGCGATGTAAAAGCCGTTAATGCCGGTGCAGACCGCGCCCATCACGGCGCAGGAGAGGACAACGGCGCCGAACTTGCCAAAGGCCATTTTGGCGACTTCGCCAGTGGCCCAAGCGGTGCCACCAGCGGCGCGCATGGCGTCCATCTTGGCGAGCATCTCGGGGTAGGGAATCACGATGCCAACGGACAGGGTCACAAAGCTGTAGAGCACGACACCGCACAGGATGGCGATGATCATGATGTTGCGCGCTTTGGCAGGGTTGAAGCTGAACTCCTCTGCCGCCTGCGGCACGGTGTCAAAGCCCACAAAGAGGAATGGCGAGATGGCGAAGATGAGCAGGACGCACGCCAAGGGGGAGCGGTTTTCCGAGAACAGCGGCATGAGGTTGCTGAGCTGGGCGCTTTCCATGGAGGCCGTTCCCGCGAACAGGGAGATGATGCCCACGGTGAGCAGGAAGGCCAGAACCACCTGCAACTTGCCCGCAAAGCTGATTCCCCGGTAGTTCAGGAAGCCGAAGAGCAGGGTTGCGCCTGTCATCAGGAGCACTTCGCCGGTATACACCTGCCAGCCCGCTATTGAGTAGAGCGGGCCAAAGGCAAAGACCCCTGGGAAAAGGAAGCGGAAAATAAGGGCAAGGGCCGCGATGTCAATGCAGACAATGGCGATATACCCCAAGACGAGCGCCCAGCCGCAGATGAAGGCGGCTGTGGGGCCATAGCCGACGTAGGCATACGCGAACGCGCCGCCAGCAACGGGGGTATATTTGATCATGTAGCTGTAGCAGGTGGCGACAAAGCACAGCAGCAGTGCGCCGACAACAAACCCGATAAGGGTTCCCATGATGCCTGCTTCGGGCAGGAACATATCGCCGGGGAGGACAAAACATCCCCAGCCAACGATGGAGCCAAGGGCCAAAGCCCAGACCTGAGCCGGGGAAAGCGATTTCTGCAATTCTAACTGTTCATCTTGTGACACGACTATCCTCTCGAAGGCGTCCGTGGTGCGGGCGCCTTGGTCGTTTTGGGGCAGGTCCGGGCGTACACGTTGGGGGTGCCGCCGGCTGGTCGCGCCGGGGGGCGACGGCCTGCCGTAGACGCACAGCGGGTGTACGTCGAGGGTTTGTGTGCCATGCGTCGTGGCGACATACCGCAGGGCGGTGCATGGCGAGCCTCTCACGCAGAGTTGAACAAGCGGGTCTCTACGAGGTCATCACCTTCAGGGAGTCAGCAGATTCGCGAATTGCTTGTGACAAAACCAGCAAGTTGAATGCCAGTACGTGAAAGACTTCACTATCACCATAATATCCCGGTATTCTTGTATAATTTTCTGTTCATAGTATATGAACGTCAAGCGCGCGGAAAAATTCTTTTCAGGAAAGAAAGTTTTCTTTTCATTTGCGTAAATTCTTTTCTCGCTGACGGGTGGGCTTTCGTGGCGGATGGAATCTGTGGGCAGTCGTGCTGGGCTTTGGAAAAGCATGAAAAGAGCAGGCGACGTGGGGCTTGCGCGGAATGCAGTTTTTTTGCGCAAGCACACGAGGTGAATCGGCACCAAGTTTGCTGTCGCGATGTCGTGACTCATTTCACGAGAACGGGCGCTTCGTCCACCTTTTTTTATTGGCAGCGCGAAAGGCGTGAGTCCGCGGTGGGACTCGTCTGTGCTGGGTTCTGCGCATGTGTGGCGCGGGGCGTTGGCCTCCCCTCCGGGAGAGCTGATGAATCTTTGCGCGGCGGCTTGTTCCGTCCTCGACGCGTTTACTTCGCGCTGCAAGAAAACGGTGCCATTCAGGAGAAAAGACTATGACCGAAGAACGCCGCAAGGCTTTGATTGACGATATTATTGCTGGTGAACTGCGTATGTTTCAGGCCGTGCACAGCCGCGGTGGCCGCTCCCTGTGTCAGGAGCGCCCGGAGTCCTTTCGCCTCATGCGCGAGATGACTCACGCTGTGCTGTCTGATGATTTTCTGGTGGCCTATGCGGTGGACGTCCGCCGCGCGGAGGAGGCCGGGCGCAATCTGATGACGGAAAAATACGCGCTGATGGAGCGCCGCATTCCCAAGCTGAGCACGGATCCGCGTATAGATATTATCCTCAATGCTGAATGCGCGTGGCGACGAGAGGTGACCAAGGACTTTCCGCATGTGGTGCAAGCCGATGGCCAGCCGGGATTCCGCCTGTACCTTGGGTGCGAGCTGCAAACCTACTCCGGTGAAAGCCTTGCGGCCTATGAGGCCTGCGTAAAGGACGCGCAGGCGGCAGGGCGCAACCTTGTGCGCGAACGCTACGAGATTTTGATGCGCCAGCTTGGTCATAACAGCTTGGAGGAGTGTGAAGCCCGGTTGGCGGCGGAGTCGTCACGGTGCGCAGATGCCTGAACCGGTTTTCCTCCTCGTCTTTTGCGCGTGGTTCGTGGGCGGGTTTGTCTCGGGCGTCAGCGGCATTGGCGGGGCCATGGTGGCTGTGCCCACTGCCGCGCTGATGATCCCCATGCACGAGCTTGTGCCGCTGAGTTGCATCCTGAACGTGGTTATGGACGGCTGCATTGCGTGTATGCATTTCCGGCACTGCCGGGTGTCCGCGCTGTGGCCCATGCTTGTGGGCTCACTGCCCGGCGCGCTCCTCGGGCTCTTCATCTTGAATGTGGTGTCCGGGTCCATGCTGCAGGGAGCGGTTGGGGCGCTGCTGCTCTATTATGTTTACTGGCAGCACTCGTTCCGCGTGACGGGCGAGCGCGGCGAATCATGGGCGCGCGGCGGCGCGGCGGGCTTTGGCGCGGGGCTTTTGGGCACGGCCATCTCCTTTGATGGTCCGCCGGTTGGGGCCTACGGCCTGTACACCGGCTGGACGCCCCGCGTGTTCCTCGGCACCCTTGGCGTCTTTTTCATCATCCGCGGAAGCATGACCTGTGGCCTGCAGGCGGCGTCCGGGCTGTATACGCCCATCCTCGCGGACTACCTGCTCTACGGCGTTCCGGCTACCATCATCGGCACCCTGTGTTCTTTCCCTGTGGTCAGCCGTATTGACGTGGGGCTGTTCCGGCGGGTGCTCATGGGCGTAATCGTCCTCGCCGGTGTGGTCTGCCTTGGCCGCGCCGTGCTCTAGGCGGGAGTTTTTTGAACAACAAAACGCCGGTCAGGCGGGACATGATGTCCTGCCTGACCGGCGTTTTTCTTTCCGTTCGCGCTCTGCGCGCGGCGCCGTTACTCTTCGTCCTCAATGCCCAGCTGGCGCATCTTGTAGCGCAGTCCGGCACCTGTGATTTGAAAAATGCGTGCGGCCTTGGCCACGTTGCCGCCGGTGAGGCGCAGGACGTTGCGGATGCACTGGGTTTCATATTCCTGCACGCAGGCCTTCAGCGGGATGACGCTGCTCTTTTTCACGGTGCTGTAGTCGAAGAAGGCCGGTTCCGGCTCGGGCGCCGGGGCGGGCTGGGGCTGCTGGGCGCCGCCGGGAGTGGGGCCACTGATGGAAACGC
Source organism: Desulfobaculum sp. SPO524 (assembly GCF_044987625.1). Classification (NCBI taxonomy): domain Bacteria; kingdom Pseudomonadati; phylum Thermodesulfobacteriota; class Desulfovibrionia; order Desulfovibrionales; family Desulfovibrionaceae; genus Desulfobaculum; species Desulfobaculum sp. SPO524. Next base: position 49,796 of record NZ_JBJDSB010000008.1, read on the forward strand.
CGGTGCGGTAGGCGTCGCGGAAGTGGCGGGGCAGGCAGTCGCGTTCAATGGCCGGGCGTTCGCCCAGCAGGGCAAGGCTGCCCTCGATGACGTGGAGCAGTTCACGTATATTTCCCGGCCAGTCGTAGTCCTGCAGCATATGTAGCACGTCGTCGGAAAGAACAACGGGTTTGCCAGAAGCTGGCAGACTGGAGCGCCCAATAAACGTTCGCGCCAAAAGTTGGATGTCGCTTTTGCGTTCGCGCAGGGGCGGGACGGCAATGCCCACCACAGCGAGGCGGTAGAACAGGTCGCGCCGCAGAAGGCCGTTTTGGATGGCGGTGAACGGGTCCTCGTTCAGGATGCTGATGACGCGCACATCCACCGGGATTTCCGAATGCGACCCAAGGCGGCGGACGCGCTTTTCTTGGAGTACGCGCAGGAGCTTGGCTTGCAGGCCAAGGGGCATGGAGTTGAGCTCGTCAAGGAGCAGGGTGCCGCCGTCGGCTTCCTCGAACAGGCCGGGCTTGTCCGGGGCGTCGGTGTACGCGCCCTTGGCCGTACCAAAGAGAATGCCCTCCAGCAGGTTTTCCGGGATGGCCGCGCAGTTCACGGGCACAAGGGACTTGCTCCGTCGCTCGCTCTCCGAGTGGATGGCCTGCGCGAAGACTTCTTTACCCGTGCCGCTCTCGCCCCAAATCATCACTGGTGAGGGTGTGGCCGCGGCCGTGCGGGCTTCGTCCAGGACCTCGCGCAGCGCCGGGTCATCTCCCACCAGACAATCAAAGGTATAGCAGTCGGTATTTTTCCCGGAACTGCGCGCCGTTCCGGCGCACCCACGCGCTCTGTTCGCCACGGATGTGGTGCCCGTCCACAGCGTGAAGGCGATAACGCCGTCCTTCTTCCCCCGCCGAAACAGCGGAATAAAGTCCGACACCGTACTGGCCAGATAGTTGTTGGTCGTCTTGTAGTAATAGGACTTCTTGAGCAGGGGCTTGCCGTCTTCAAGGCATTCCATGGTGGGGATGCGCGTCAGTTCGTAGGGCAGGTAGAGGCTGGTGATGTGCTGACCCTCGACGTGGATGCGGCTGAACCCGTCCACGCGGCGCTGGATGGTGTTCATGTATTCACAGATGCCGTCCGCATTCACCACGGCGACACCAAAGCCCAGATTCTCCCAAATGGTGCGCATGGCGGAGGTAAGGACGTCCCTGCGGGACACATTGGTAAAGGCGAGCGGGTCAACGTTCATTTTTCACAACCTCATTGCTACTTTTGTGGGTGGGGAGCGCTTTTGCCACCCTTTTGGCCCCAGCACAATGAAAGAATTGTTTTTAAAAAGAAAGAAATTTTTCGAATTGCAAACTTTTTTCACCCAAAAAGTAAAGCACGTCAAAGTCAATAAAATCTGTAAAAACAGATAGTTAATTACAAATCGACGCCGCTTGTGCCCTCTGGCACACCCCGTGCAAGTTCCAAATCGAACAAGCAAGAAAGCTCCGCAAGGATCATCACCTCAGGGATAATCTTTACAGCAACAGGAGACGGAAATGACGACGTGTACGTGTGATAAGCCTGCCGAGACCGCAGCCGCGGGTTACGGCATCAATTGGGATACGGCTGATAGCCGCGTGAAGGAACTCAAAGACTTTTTGATGACCGCCCCTCAGGTCATGGACCCCGAACGCCTCCAGTTCCTCAACGAGGTGTACGAAGAGTTCCGCGGTGAATCCACCTACTACATTCGCGCCAAGCTGTTCGAGCGCGTGCTGACCAAGAAGAACATCTTCCTGGATGGCAACCCCATTGTGGGTACCCTCACCGGCGTCCGCGCTGGCGTGTACGCTTACCCCGAGTGGAATGTTGCCTGGATCAAGGAAGAAATGCAGATGGCCAAGATGGCCTCCCTTGGCGAGATGAAAATCCCCGCCGAGACGCAGGAACTTCTTGAAAAGACCTACAAGCGCTGGAAGGGCCGTACCTGCATCGACCTGAACAATAAGATGTTCAAGGAAAAGTACGGCATCAATCCCAAGCAGTTTGCCAAGGCCGGCATGTACTACGAGAACGTCAGCGTCGCCAGTGGTTCCGGCATTGCCGATTACCCCATGGTGCTCAACAAGGGTCTGCGCTGGCTCATTGACGACATCCGCTCCCGCTTCGAGAACTGCCCCACCACCTTGGCGAACAAGGAAAAGCACGATCTCTACCGCGCCATGATCGTGGCCCTTGAAGCCTGCATCACGCACGCCCATCGCTACGCCGACCTCGCCGAAAAGACCGCCGAGGACGAGAGCGATCCCAAGGCCAAGGCGGAGCTGCTGGAAATCGCCGAAATCTGCCGCCGCGTCCCTGAGTACCCCGCGCGCAACTTCCGCGAAGCCATCCAGTCCTTCTGGTTCACGCACCTCGCCATTGAGATTGAGCAGATGGCTTGCGCCACCTCTCCGGGCCGCTATGGCCAGTACATGTACCCCTTCTACAAGAAGGACATCGAGGAAGGCCGCCTCACTAAGGAACAGGTGCTCACGCTCCTCAAGTTCCAGTGGATTAAGCACCTCGAACTGGCTGAATATCAGGGCAACTCCTACGCGCTGACCCTGTCCGGTCACACCGGGCAGAGCATCACCATCGGCGGCGTGGACGCCAACGGCAACGACGCCAGCACCGAGCTGGAAGAACTGCTCCTTGATACCCAGATTCAGATGAAGAACATTCAGCCCACGCTGACCCTGCTCTTCCATCCCAAGCTCAAAGACTCCTACATGAAGAAGGTTGTGGAGTGCATCCGTGGTGGTTCCGGCCAGCCGCAGATCCTCAACAACGATGTGGTTGTCCAGCGTAACCTTGCCCGCTTCTCCCAGTACGAAAACGGCATCACCCTTGAGGACGCCCGAAACTGCGGCAACTTCGGCTGCGTGTCCACCGGCGTTTGCGGCAAAGGCAGCTTCATCGCACAGGAAGACCAGCCCTGCCTCGCCAAGGTTGTGGAACTGATGCTCCACAACGGCAAGTGCCCCGTCACCAAGAAGAAGGTTGGCGTCGAGTCCGGCGATCCGCTGACCTTCGAGACTTTCGACGACGTGTACGAAGCCACCAAGAAGCAGCTGGATCACCTGTTCAACATCTCCCGCAAGCACTCTGACCTCAGCCAGATGGCGCGCGTGCAGGTTGTGCCCAGCATCTTCCGCTCCGCCATGTACGATGGTTGCATTGAAAACGGCGTGTGCGAGGAAGCAGGCGGCTGCACCTACTCTCAGGTGAACCCCATCATGACCGCAGGCATCGACGCTGCCAACGCTCTGCTGGCCATCAAGCACCTTGTCTTTGACACCAAGCAGCTGACCATGCAGCAGCTGCTGGAAGCTCTGGAAGCCAACTTTGTCGGCTACGAGGACATCCAGAAGATGTGCTTCGAGGCACCCAAGCACGGCAACGACGTGCCCGAGGTGGAGGCCGTTGTGCAGCAGTTCTACCGCGACGTGGACGAAATCCACCATTCGCAGGGTCCGGACTGCTTCGGCCACCGCACCCCGCTGGACGCCTACTCCCTGTCCTACCACAACTACTTTGGCTCCCTCATGGGCGCGCTGCCCACGGGCCGCAAGTCCGGCGTGGCACTGACGGACGGCAGTGTCTCCGCTATGCCCGGCACCGACCACGAAGGCATCACCGCCCTCATCAAGTCCGGTGCGGAAGCCATTGACACCGTGCGCTACGGCGCGAACCACTTCAACGTGAAGTTCTCGCCCTCCATCATTGAAGGTCCGCACGGCATGAGGACGCTCGTGTCGCTCATCAAGACCTACTGCGACTATGGTGGATCGCACATCCAGTTCAACTGCGTCAGCTCCGACACCCTCAAGGACGCGCAGGAGAACCCGCAGGACTACTCCGACCTCGTTGTCCGTGTGGCAGGCTTTAGCGCCTACTTCACCCGCCTCGACAAGGGCGTGCAGAACGAGATCATCAAACGTACCGAGTACGCATCCTAGTACCGGAACCGGAAGCGCGGGCGGGGGGAAGACTCTCGCACCGAGGTGGGGAACCCGCCCGTGCTTCCACTGCTTCCTCATATGCGCCCCTGGGGGTGGGATAGAGACCCGGGGGCGCACCTCTTTCTAACGCATCTGCGGAGGCGATGATGAGCCAGGGAATTATTTACAATATTCAGCGAATGTCAGTGCAGGACGGCCCGGGGCTTCGGACCACGGTGTTTTTGAAGGGCTGCCCCCTGCGCTGCAAATGGTGTAGCAATCCCGAGTCGCAGCGCACATCGCCGCAGATGCTGGTGTTTGAGAACCTGTGCACCCACTGCGGCGCTTGCAAGGACACCTGCCAGCACGGCGCGGTTGTCGAAAAGGGCGGCGTCTTCGGGCGCGACATGAACCTGTGCACCCACTGCGGCGCTTGTGTGGCCAGCTGTCCGTCCAAGGCCCGCGTTATGTCCGGCGAGGAGATGAGCGTGGAGCAGGTCATGGACGTCATTCTCAAGGACGCCCTGTACTACGAGAATTCGGGCGGCGGCGTCACCTTCGGCGGCGGGGAGCCAACCTCCGGCGGACAGTTCTTCCTCGACATGGTGCAGGCTGTTCATGACGAAGGCTTCCACGTCACCGTGGATACCTGCGGCTACTGTCCGGAGGAACGTTTTGACAAGACCATCGAGCTTGCGGACCTGTTCCTCTTTGATTGCAAGCACATGGACACCGCCGAGCACAAACGCCTGACCGGCGTGGATAACGCCCTCATCCTGCGCAACCTGCGCGCGGCGCTGGAGTCCGGCACGGAAGTACGCATCCGCATGCCCCTTATGCCGGGCATGAACGACTCGGAAGAGAACATCGCCGCCATGGCGGAATTTTTGGCCGAATACGGCCGCACTGAGGTTGAAATTATGCCCTGCCACTTGTTTGGCAAGAGCAAATACCTCGCCCTGAACATGCCGCTCCCCGAACTGGCGCAGTATACGCCCGAGGAGTTGGCCGTGGTTCAGGAACGTTTTGTACGGCACGGGCTGAACCCCGTGATTGTGTAACCCATCATCATTCGACACAGACGGAGAAGAAACCACATGTTTACCGTTTCCATCCCCGAAGAGATGCTCGAACGCCTCCGCTCCATGCTGGAGGATGAGGACGACGGGACCTGTGTTCGCCTGCGCGAATACAAGGTCGGTGGCGGCTGACACGCCAAAGTTGTGCTCGGTCTGGGCATGGACGAACCCGACGAAGACGAAGACGTGCAGATTGAGGTGAGCGGCGTGCCGTTCACCGCAGAAGAGGATTTCCTCGACAAGTACGGCTCCGCATATTCCCTGAAGTTTAACGAAAACAAGGAAGTGGAGCTGACTGCGCTGGAAGCGTAGCCTTTTCCGCGTGCCTTGTCGGTTTGCTCTGTGCGCCCCTTGTTGTCTTGGCAAGGGGCGCTTTTTCTGGAGCGCCTCCCACCTCTTCGTTTTCCTCCCCGGGTCTGTGGCGGACATCTGTGTTGTACGTGATACACCCCCTGGGCGGGCCTAGAAGCGCCGCCCCAAACCACTTGAATCAAGAGGAGAACACATGTTTAGCGTAAACATTCCCGAAGAGATGCTGGAGCGCCTGCGCTCCATGCTGGAGGACGAAGACGAAGGCACCTGCGTGCGCCTGCGCGAATACAAGTGCGGCGGCGGATGCAGTTCTAAGATCAAACTCGGCCTCGGTCTGGATGAACCCGACGAGGACGAGGACAAAGCGGTCACCGTAGGCGACTTGCCGTTTATCGCCAACGAAGATTTCCTCCTCAAGTACGGCAAAACGTACTCCGTGGCCTTTGACGACAACAAGGAAGTCGTGGTCACCGCCGAGGAGTTTTAGGCACCACGCTTTCCAAGGGGAAGCATGACGCCACCCTCCATCACAAAGGCCCCCGTATGCGCGTACGGGGGCCTTTTGCGTTTTGCACCGATGTGTGCCTCTCCTGCCACGGAGGAAATTGGCAGAGGGCGGGTGTTCCGTGTACAGTCGTATAAGGGACCAAACACGTCGAGGAGGACGAGTATGGCCGGACTATCATTTGCGCTGCGTCGAATGTGCTATGGCGTGGTTGTGGCGCTCCTCTCCTGTCTTGTGGTGGCGTGCTCGGACTCGCCCATAGTGGTGGGTTTTTCCGGGCCGCAAAAGGGGAAGTATTCCGATTTGGGCGTGCAAGGACGCAACGGCGTCACACTGGCCATTGAGGAAATTAACGCCGCAGGAGGCGTGGACGGGCGCGAGCTGAAGCTCATAGCCCGTGACGACGCCAGCACCGATGAAGGGGCTATCCGCGCGGATAGGGAACTGCTAGACGCGGGGGTGGACGTTATTATCGGGCATATGACCAGTGCCCAGTCCTTAGTCGCGCTGGCGGAGTACGGCGACGATGTCGTCTACATTTCCCCCACCACCTCAACGGATCGGATTCAGGGGCTGAAGGACAACTTTTTCCGCGTGGTCCCAACCCTGACCGACCTGTCCAGAAACCTTGCCAACTACGCCGTGAAGGTGCAGGGCAAGCGCCGGGTTGCCTTTATCTGGGATACCTCCAACGCGCCCTTTACCGAGCCGTATAAGAACACCTTTGCCGAGTATTTCGAGAGTCTTGGCGGCGAAGTTGTCGGCGCGGTGCCTGTGGACTCCAAGCGGCAGGTAGATTGGCAAGACGTGGTCGCCATTTTGGAGGACATGCGTCCCGATGTGGTGGTGGCGGTGACCGCCGCGCGCGACCTTGCCGTCTTTGCGCAGTATTCCCGCCTGTACAAAGCGCCGTGGGGCATAATGAGCAGTATGTGGGGCTTTACGCAGGAGCTGATCCAGACCGGCGGCAAAAGCGTGGAGGGGATTTTGTTTGCCGTGCATTTTTCAGAGGACAACCCGAATTCTGATTATGAGGCATTCAAGGAGCGGTATCAAAAGCGCTTTGGATGGGAGCCGAACTTCGCTGCAGCCTTTGGCTACGAGGCCGTGCAGGTGCTTGCCGAGGCTATCCGGCGTAACGGCGGCAGCACGCGCGGGCTGGAAGAGATTATCCCCGGAATGACATTTTCCTCCGGCATCATGGGGCCGTTTGCCATTGACGAATATGGCGACGTACAGCGGACGGGGACCATCGTTGTGGTGCGAAGCGGCGAGTTTGTCACCGTGGATGGGGGCGCGCAATGAATGGGGCCTCGCTGACGGCTGCTTTTCGCAAAAAGCTCATCCAGTGGATTCTTATCCCTGGGCTTTTGCTGACAGCGTTAGCGGTGACGCTTGTAGCGTTGAGCCAGTTACGCATTGTGGAACGCGAAACGCGGCAGTTGTCACGCTCCCTGTCCAAGAACGTCGGGTTCTACATGGACGGGGCCGAAGATGTGCTGCAAACCATTGCCATGCTGACCCAGCGCGACAAGGAAACAGGTCTTGAGGACGCCTTTGAAGGCTTGGGGCGCTACTTCGACCGTTTCGAACGTCTGATTTTTTTGGACAGTGACGGCAACATTGTCGCCGTTGCCCCGCGCGGCATCCGCGGCGTGGATTTCCCCATTCACCTCACGCAGTCCAACACGCAGCGGCATGTGTTGACCTCGCCCATCATATCGCCGCATTCAGGTAAGCTGGTGGTCTTTACCAGCATCCCAACGGATGCGGGGGGCAAGATTGTGGCCGAACTCAGTTTGGACGCCCTCCAGCAGTTTATCTACGGGTTTGTCTCCTCGGAGCGGACCATTATCCTCACTGACGCCTACGGCAATCTCATCGTGCATCCGGATCAGGAGCTCGTGCGGGTGCAGTACAACATTGGCTCGCTGGATATTTTTACTCAGCCGCCGCAGTCCAGTGAGGCCAAGTTCTACACGGCTGGGGAGACGCTGTACTTTGGGACGCTGACGCATATTCCGGGGACGGGATGGCGTCTTCTGGTAGCCACCAAGGCGCGAACCATTTTCCGGCCTGTGGTGTTCTTTGGCGTCATCATCGCCTTTTTGACCTTTTGTGTGTTTATGATGGTGCTCCTTGCCCTGACCAAGGAATTCCGCACCAATGTCATTGCCCCCATGCGGCGGTACAGCGAGGGGCTCGCCGCTGTGGCCGAAGGGGAGTACCCCGCGGCGCCGGCGCAGGGAAGTGAGTACTCCGAGCTTGCGGAATTCGACAAAGTCTTTGGGCGTATGTCGGCCAAAGTGCGCGAGCGGGAGCAGGAACTTCGCGTCTCCCGGGCGTTTTTCCAAAGCGTTATCGACTCCATGCCCTCGGTGCTCATCTGGATAGATGAAGACTACGTGGTGCGGCTATGCAATACCAAGGCGCGGGAAGTCTTTGGCGAGAGAGCGGACATGTCCCGTGGGCCGAGGCCGGTGGAGGCTTTTTTTGCCGAACAACCTGATATTGTCTCCATCGTGCGCGGCGCTGACGAAGAGCACGAGTGTCCGTGCACGCTCAAACGGCGCAGCGTAAACAGTAACCCTCTCGCACTGTACGACGTGACGATGTTTCCCCTTGTCGGCGGAGAAATGGGCGGGGTGGTGGTGCGCATGGACGACGTGACCGCGCAGGTGCGCATGGAAGAGATCATGGTCCAGACTGAAAAAATGATGTCCGTTGGCGGGCTGGCTGCCGGGATGGCCCATGAAATCAACAACCCCCTTGGCAGCATCCTACAGGGAGCGCAGAACCTCCGGCGCCGCTTTTCGCCTGATATCAAAGCGAACATTCAAGCCGCTGAAGCGGTAGGATGTCCTTTAGAGACGATGCAGTCCTACTTGGAAGCGCGGAAGATTTTGCGAATAGTGGACGGCATTGCCCAGTCCGGCAAACGCGCGGCGGACATTGTGGCTAATATGCTGGAATTCAGTCGGCCGGGGAAATCCGAAAAGACCGCCATCAGCGTGACGCAACTTGTCGAGGCGTCGCTTGATCTCGCCACCAAGGACTATGACCTCAAGAAAAACTACGATTTTTTGCGCATTACCATTGTGCGGGATTTTGCCGAAGGGCTACCGGACATTATCTGCTCCCGCACCGAGATAGAACAGGTGCTGTTTAATCTGCTCAAAAATGCGGCGCAGGCCATGGCGGACGAGGATGCCCCAGATAAGACCCCAACAGTCACCATCCGCACGCACAAAGACCCCGGCGGCGTCGCCATCGAAATCGAAGACAACGGCCCCGGCCTGCCGCCGGACATCCGCCGCAGAATCTTCGAACCCTTCTTCACCACCAAACCCACGGGAATAGGCACAGGCCTCGGCCTGTCCGTGTCCTACTTCATCATCACCCAAAACCACGGCGGCGCCCTCTCCGTAGATTCCAGCCCCGGGCAGTGGACGCGGTTTACTGTGGTCTTGCCTGTGGGGGGTGGGGGCTAG
>NZ_JBJDSB010000009.1:0-14162 GCF_044987625.1 Desulfobaculum sp. SPO524
GTAAGCAGGGCTAACAAGACCGTTATAACGAGAATACTCTAATCCGCCTTGAAATGATCTTAAGCTGATTATGAAATCGCCCTGTTCAACAAGCTTGTATGTGTGGATATTATCTTGTGACATGTTGATTTTTCTTTCCAGATCGTTTCTGGGCACAACCCCCTGATCCTGAGTGACGGAAAGAACAGGCACATTGTTGATTCCCTTTTTCGAAAAATTTTTAAAGATTTGATCTGCCCTGTAATATTGACAGTTATCCTTGTCGGTCCTTAACCCTGTCAGCAGTTGCTGCATGAGCGCCTTTTTCTGCTGCTTGCTGTTTTCTATCAGCTTGTCCACGGTCTCTATCGCCTTGTCCCACGTGGACAGGATGCGGGCGATTTTCTTTTGTTCGGGGAGAGGGGGGAGAAGGATTGGAAGCTTCCTTTGTGCAGTGATTCCAATGTAATTTCGAGTTGACTGAAAAGCCCATGCTTTAAGTGTGTGTTGAAAGTAAGCACTTCTGAACGATTGAGCCAAAAAAACATTGTCAATTAATATGGAATTGAGCCTGTAGTAAGTAACTTGAGGAGTGAGCATTATATAATTTTCACAATCAGGGACAATAGCTGTATTCCCAATTGTTCCTTTATGCGATATGAGCACATCTCCAGGCTTAGCGAAGCCAATTCTGAGTGAGTCTGCTTTGTCTTTCTCAAGAAAAGCACAGTTTTTTAGATCAACAACGCCTCCACCAATATCCTTTGCCATTATGAATGGAATTCCAGTTGGAACAAAATCTTCTGTTTTAGGATGACTATTGCCATGATTACCATCCTGAATTTGAATGATGGCCCCCATTTTCTTGAGGTTCCCTATCGTGGTCCATTTCCATCCCTCAGGCACCATAACCCCACCCCTTCACGATATATTTCATCATCGTTGTATATCCTGTCCGCTACTTTCCGGCGCGTTTCAGCGCCTTCACCTGTCGGTCAAAATCCGACTCGATGTGTTGCGCGCGATTGAATTTTTCGTATTCGGCATACGCCTTGGCTTCGGCCTGCTTGCGCGAGATGGAGCCGTAGCCTTCGAGAACTCGGTATTCGTTGAATTCCAGAAAACGGTTCACGCTGTCGGCAAATGACGCCATGGTGAAGCTCGTACGGTTTTCAAGTATGTTTTCAATATAGTCGAAGAAGCCGGAGACAGTGCGCTCCAGCCGTTTGATTTCCTCTTCGCTCAGGTAGTTCTTGCCAATCATGACATCGGATTTCAGCACGCGGTCGTTCGGGGCATTCTTGTAGGTAGTCAGCCCCATCTGCGGCTTGGTCGCGTCTGCTCGGTCATGAATGATTTCCGAAGCGGTTTGTCCGGTGATGGCAAAATGGAATTTGTCCTGCACGTGGGCGTAGAACTTGCGCGTGGTTTCGGACTGCGGATCGTAGTCGATACTGCACTCCGCGAAGATGTCCGTAATCTGCTGATAGATGCGGCGCTCGCTGGCTCTGATGGAGCGGACGCGCTCCAGCAGTTCGCGGAAGAAGTCCTTGCCGAAGTGCTGCCCGTTTTTCAGGCGTTCGTCATCCAGCACAAAGCCCTTGATGATGAACTCTCTCAGCCGCTGCGTCGCCCAGATGCGAAATTGCGTGGCGCGGGAAGAGTTCACGCGATAGCCCACGGAGATAATGGCATCGAGGTTGAAGTGCTTTACCTGATAGGTTTTCCCGTCAGCGGCAGTTATTTCCAAAATGGAAACAACTGAATCCTCAACAAGTTCGCCGCTCTCGAAGATGTTGCTCAGATGCTTGGAGATGGCGGGAACGCCAACACCGAACAGCTCGGCGATCTTCTTTTGCGGCAGCCAGATGGTCTCGCCGTGAAAGAGGCACTCCACCTTCACCTTGCCACTGGGCGCGGTGTAGAGCAGCAATTCCGATTCCCGGACCGAAGGCGGCAGGCTTTGCTCGTTGCTCATGGTCTGGCCTCTCTGTTCCGGCGTGTGTTTACATTCCGTGTACTCATAGGAAATAAAACGTTAGCAGTGGTAACGGCCTTTGATGTAGCTGTTGTAAAAACTTCCCTTCGATGAAGCAGTAAGGAAGCTTTGGTAAACGGAAAGAGGGACGCCGCAAAAGGTGTACGCTTTTGGGGAAGAAGTGAAGACGATTTCAAGCTGCATCGTGCCTTCATCGTAGCCGATGCTGTTGATTGCCCGTGATGAAACCAAATGGCGGGTCATGTCACTTCCTCCTTGTTGTGCGATGCGGTCTGGCGCCCTCTATTTTCCAGCTACGGCAGTTCGTAGCCCAGCTCCTTCAGGTAGCCTTCCATCTCCACTTCGAGCTTGGCGAGGTCTGCCTTCAGTTCCTTGCGCTCTTTCAGAACGGCCTCAAGGTCGATTTCCTCTTCTTCCTCAAAGGTGTCCACGTAGCGGGGGATGTTCAGGTTGAAATCGTTTTCGCGGATTTCCTCAAGGCTGGCGAGGTAGGCATACTTGTCCACGCTTTCGCGTGCCTTGGCGGTATCCAGAACCTTCTTGATGTCTTCATCACGAAGGAAGTTCTGGTTCTTGCCGTCCTGATACTCGCGCGAGGCGTCGATGAAGAGAACGTTGTTGTCCTTCTTGTTCTTGCGGAACACGAGGATGGCGGCGGGGATGCCCGTACCGTAGAAGAGCTTTTCCGGCAGGCCGATGACCATATCGAGCAGGTTTTCCTCGATGAGCTGCTTGCGGATTTTGCCCTCGGCGGATGCGCGGAACAGAACGCCATGCGGAACAACAACGCCCATGCGTCCAGTTCCCGGCTTCAGGGTCTCAATCATGTGCAGGATGAACGCATAGTCGCCCTTGGTCTTGGGCGGAATGCCGCGACGAAAACGTCCGAAGGGGTCGCTGTCAGCGGCTTCCTGTCCCCACTTGGCAAGGGAGAAAGGCGGATTGGCCACCACTATGTCAAAGTGCTTGAGCTGGTCGTCACCGTCCAACAATTGCGGATTGCGCAAGGTGTCGCCCCATTCGATGCGGTGGTTGTCCTCGTCGTGCAGGAACATGTTCATCTTGGCGAGCGCCCATGTGGAGCCGATGGCTTCCTGTCCGTACAGGGCATATTTCCGGTTGCCGAAGCGGTCCTTGATGAGCTTGGCGCATTTCATCAAAAGGGATGCAGAGCCGCACGCGGGATCGCAGATTTCATCGCCCTCCTGCGGGGCAACAAGCTCCGCGATGAGCTGGGAGACCTCGGGCGGGGTGTAGAATTCGCCAGCTTTCTTGCCGGAAGAAGCCGCAAAGTGCTTGATGAGGAATTCGTAGGCGTTGCCAATGATGTCCAGATTGCCGATGCGCGAGGGACGCAGGTTCAGCTCCGGCTTGTTAAAATCCTCCAGCATGTGGCGCAGGATGTCGTTCTTCTGCTTGTCATCACCGAGCTTGGTGGAGTTGAAGCTGATGTCCTGAAAGACGTCGTTCAGCTTGCCCATGTTGGCTTCTTCAATGGCGTGCAGAGCCTTGTCGATACGCTCGCCGTTGCCTGCCTCGAAGCGGCGGTCATACAGGGCATAGAAGCTGGCATTCTTTGGGAGCACAAAGCGTTCGTTCTTCATCATTTCTTCGATGAGTTCGGGCGCGTCGCCGTATTCGGCCTTGTAGGCGTCGTAATTATCCTGCCATACGTCGCTGATGTATTTCAGGAAGAGCATGGTCAGCACGTAATCCTTATAGGCACTGGCATCGACCACGCCCCGGAACGTATCGCAGGCGTTCCATACGGCGTCGTTGACTTCTTTTTGACTTATGCGGGGGGTCATGTTGTTACCTCATTAAAGGGTCGTCCCAAAACGGCAATCTGCTGCGTTGCTTCAAAAGAATCAAATCCTCGCGTATCGCCTATACGCGTCGGCCTTGATTCTTTTTGCGCCTTGCATCTCACCATTTTTGAACATCCTTTATTGGTTTTGAATAGCTTATTAAAGGGCTTACCGGTTAAGTATCGTTGATGCCACGGCGCGAAGCTCCTGCTCGCGGTTGGCAATGAGTTTCCTGTAGGTCTCGGCTTCCTGCCGCGCTGCGGCGGCAAGGCGGACAACGGCTTGCTGTGTGCTTGGGGACGGGATAACAAGGGGCAGGTCCGCCAGCACAGCCTTGCGGATGCTTCGCTGTACGGAACCTTCTGCCGACGCCTCGAAGTAGCGCTGTGCGGGAAGCTGATTCATCTGCCACGCCACAAACGCAGGCGGGACGTCAGCACCGGGCGCGACTCTCAGAAGCAGAAAATGGGGAGAGATGACGGCGGGGAATGGGACGGAATCGAGGAACACGGCAATGTTTCTGCTGCCACGGACCAGAAACAGAATGTCCTGCGGCTGGAGCCAGTTCGGTTCACGCCGTCCGGAAAGCTCCGTTCGGACCAGCGAATGCCACGCAACGGCTCCGTCGTCCTCAATGTCCTTCATCTGGACAGCTCTGGCCGTGCCGTCGGAAACTTCCTCAATGCTTCCCCGAAAGGGGTGGGCGGGGAGTATGCTGACGACATCGGACAGCTTCATTATTTTGTCTCCATTGGGCATGATGAAGACAGTATCGAATTACCTCAGAAGGTCAAGGGAAAACAAGGTTCATCATTGCAAATGATGCAGAAAAAAAGAGAAGGAGGACAGATCAGCCAACGACAGTGAATAAATTATCAAAAAATTTCAGATTGTTATCTTTTGCACTTCGTTTCCAGTCCAATCACAGGCTAACCAACAAAAGGCGACGCTCCCCCTTCCGCCGCCTAGCACTGCCAAACGATGTCGAGTGAGCAGTACAACCACTGCTGCTGCAATGTTTTTTCTACTAGGTAAAAAAGCCCTTCTCCCCTATACTCTTGCCTTTTTCGAGTAAATCATTTTCCGATAAGGAGAGAGGGGAATGTCTTCTCAGGTTTTGGATTGGGGATCCTTTTGGCCAGGCATTGGTCCTGTGCTCAGCTTTGACTTCACCACAACAGAGGGGGTTACGGCGTCGTTCATTGGATTAATCATCGTAATTTTTCTAGGTTTTTTGATTCCTTCGGTACTGATGGGTGTCTGCTACTATCGGCGTGTTAAATTCTATTTATCCGGGCTGACTGACGTTACAGAAGACAACGTCATCAACAAACGTCAGGGCCTCATCGAAAGAGAAGAAGAAGGCATCGCCAATTCTTCAAAATGGATGCGTGTTGTTGCCGGTTCTATCTGGAAAGAATTTGACGAGACCCTCATTGAGTACGACGGAAAACTCTATAACAACATTGACGCCGAGCACTTCTTCAACGGCACAACTCTCGCCCGCCGTATCGCCAACTCCCGCCTCTTTCCAACCGGCGCAGCTATCCTTACTGGTGTTGGCGTCCTTGGCACATTCCTCGGTCTCCAGCTTGGCTTAACCGGCCTGAACCTCGACGGCGACGTTGCCAAAATTCAGGGAGAAATCCGCCTGCTCGCTCAGAGCGCTTCCGTAGCGTTTGTAACGTCCGTGTGGGGCGTTGGAAGCAGTATTGTCCTGAATTTCCTTGAAAAATGGCTCCACGGCATCATCATGAGGCATATAAACACGCTTCAAAGCCGTGTTGATGACATCTTCCCCCGCTTCCCCGTCATGGGCGTCTTTGCTGACATTCGCTCCAACGGTCGTGAATCATGCGAAACCCTTGGCAGCCTCGCGGAACAAATCGGCAATCGTATGCAAGAGTCCATGGACTCTTTCTCAAAAGAAATGGCTGGCTCCATTGCCGAAAATATGTCCAAAGCCGCCAGCGACATTTCCACAGCTATTGGCACGACGCTCAAAGACACGATCGAAGAATCACTTGTCCCCTCCATTGAAGAAATGGCTCAAGTGTCAAAAGAACTTGCGAACAAGCAGGCCAAAGGCTCCGAGGAAGCCATGGCAAATCTGCTTGAGCAATTCATGGCAGAAATGGGCCGCGAGGGTGAGGGCCAGCGTAACGCCATGCACACCGCGGCAGAAGAGATCCGCGACGCCATGAATGGCCTCACAGGCTCCATGTCAGACTTCTTCATATCATTAAAAGAGCAACAGGCCGCCCTCAGCAAGGAACAAGACGAGCGATCCAAAACGCTTGAAGACTCCGTCAAAAATCTCGTCGCCCATCAGGGCGATGCGTTGGAGCAAACCAACCAAAAAATCGCAGACATGCTCCAGACATTCGCAACAGCAATGGGACAGGAGCAGTCACGTCAGGCGGAATCGCTTTCCTCTGCGTCTGGAGACGTCCGCGAAGCGATTTCAGAGATGTCGGACGGAATGCGTACGTTCTTCGATGCGCTTGAGGGCCGTCAGGAATCCATGATGGCAGAACAAGACGAACGGACCCGCGCGCTCGAATCTGTCGTGCAAAGTCTCCTCAATCAGCAAAATGAAACGCAAAACGAGGCAAACCAACAGGTTGCCAAGATGCTCCATGACTTCCTTGAAGGAATGGGAAGTGCTCAGGAAAAACAGGCGGGGTCACTTGGCGAAGCTTCCGAAACCGTGCAGGAAGCCCTGCTCGACATGGGCGGTCAGCTGAACACATTCCTCCAGACTCTCAACAGCTCACAGACGTCCTTAACCGAAGAGCAGGACAACAGGCATCAGGTTCTCACCAAGCAAATAAACGACATCATGGAGCAGCAGTCCGTTGCGCTTGAATACGTCGACAACACTATTGAGAACCACGTCAAGGCCACGAACAGCCTGCTAGAGCAGGGAGCGGCTCTTCAGAATCATATTGACGGAAGCCGTTCGGCCATGGACTCCACCGTCGCCCGCATGAACAAGACCAGCGACGCCTTCGCTACCGCGACATCAAACCTCAAAATGCTTGGCGCGGAGATCGGCCAATCGGTCAAGCACGCCTCCGAAAGCATCGCGGAAAGCACCTCTCTCGCAAACAGTCTGTTCAGCGAAAATGCTACGGTCGCTCGCAATATCGAAAAGACGCTCGCTTCTCTCCAAGATGTCAGAACCAGCGTTGAAAACACAATACAGACACTCGACCACGCAACATCAGACACGAAGAATGGCTTTACAGAACTCGCTGCGCACTATGCCGACCTTCAGGAAACCATGGAAACCCACGTGGAAGAACTCGACACGCAGGTTACACGTCTGCTCAAGGACTACGGTGAGTACGTTTCAAGTCAGGTCAATGACCGCATGAGTCAGTGGGACTCCCAGACCAAAAACTTCTGCTCAAGCATCAAGCAGGCCGTTGAAGCCATTGGTGAAGTGGTTGAAAATATTGAGATGCGCGCTCCTAGAGCGTAACGAGGCTTCTAAATGAGTTTCTACCTAACACCACGCCGCGCTTCTACCCCACAGGAAGGCGACAACCCTTACTGGATGTCCTTTTCAGATATCATGGCAGGCCTGCTTGTCATCTTCATCCTTGCTTGCGCCACCCTGCTCCTTCGCCTTGCGCAGATGGAAGACAAGGTCTCGCAAAATATCGAAGAGCTGAAGCAGGCCAGCAAAGCCCGCTCGGACATACTCACGGAAATCGTACAGGAGCTCAAACAGCAGGGAATCAACGTCGAGATCTCGGACAACGACTCCGTTCTCCGCATCCCAGAACAGGCTTTCCACTTCAAAACTGGGCGATACTCCATTGAGCCGGAACACAAGAAAACAGCCGAAGAAATCGGAGAGGCGCTCTTTCAGGCAATCACCCGCGAAAATCGCTGGAAATATCTGGAGACAGTCTTCGTCGAAGGGCACACAGACAGCCGCAGTGCACGAAGTTACCGGATGGGCAATTGGGAACTGTCCGCGCTCAGGGCCATCTCGCTCTGGAAATTCTGGATTGAGAACACACCATACGGGCAGTCCCTCAAAGAGCTGAGAAACAGGCAAGGCAAACTGCTGTTTTCCGTCAGTGGATATTCGGCCACCCGCCGCATCGCCGAGGTCGAGGACTCTGCCGAAGCCATGCGCAAAAACCGCCGTATCGACATCAGGTTCACGACGAGGCAGCCTTCGCTAATGGAACTGCATAAGGTAAGCGCCCCCCTTTACGGAGATGAATAATGCACAAAATTCGCCTCCCACAACTAACGCTCGATCTTCCAGAAATCGCGACAGAAGAAAGCCGTGCATTCTTTGAAAACATAACGCGCGATCTGGAGCACTATTGCAAAAGGGCAGGAAAAAACTCCGGCGCTTACCGTGAAAGGCGGGACAAGCTTCTCCATGTTGGCCTCGCTGGTAACGACATCACTGCCCTCTTCGATGGACCGGCTTACATCCGCCCGCTTGTCGACCTGTGGACAAATGAGCCTGCATTCCTGATGGCCACTCCGCCGGATACGCGCATTATCAATGCTCTCGAGCAGGTCATCAAGAGGACACCCAACAAACGCGTTGGGCGTCTTGCCCTACGTGAAATCTTCCAGCTGTTCTTCCAGCACTTTGACCAAATGGGGGAAGGGCTTGAGGCCTACTGCAAATTCGCAAAAGGCCAAATCAAGAGATTCCCCCCGGACCAGCTCATGTTCGGCATGGATAAACTTCTACTCAATGCAAACAAAATAATCAGCCCCGAAGGGCACCGGTGGCTCGTTCGCGAAACAGGCAAAACGGGCAGGACTCTCCCTGCTTCGGCGGACCGACTCGGCATTCCGACCACCCAGTCGCGCTTTTATGATGCCAGCCAGAATATATACTACCTAGAGCGCATCAAAGGGCTTACTGCCAATGAGGATGATAAAATCCTCGACGAAGTCCGTACCGCCAAGGTTCATAGGGCGCCATATCAAGATAACCTCATGATTGGACACCCCATCATTGAGACGCTCATTGACAAACTTTCACGCGCAGGATTTGAACCTTCCGACCTTTGGCTCAAAACAATCCTCGCCATCGCAGGCGACCCACGCGTTCCGTTCAGCCATCAAAACTTCCGCCAATGGTGGAGCAAATTCGGGAACCACCGAATTGCACTGATGCGCAGTTGGCTGTCAAAAATGGACATGGAACTCTTCCTCGACATCGTCAAAGAATTTTCCGAACGCAAAGGCGGTGAAGATATGCGGAGGATGTTTCCAAAACGCAAAAAATTCCTTGAAGGACTTTTCAAAAACAAGCTCGTTCAGGACGCTCAACTCTTCCTCGGAGTACAGCCAGAAGAATATCTCAAAAGCAGATTCACTAAAGATGAGCAGCCTCCCCACTTCATAAGACTTTCAGGAAGCAACTCCAATAAATTGACTGTCTTTTATTTCCGCATGGGGGACGTTCATCTCATTGAAGGCACCCATTCGTTTGCCCTCACTATCGCAGATAAACTCCCAGACGAATGCCCGGCCGGAAAATACGAAAAGACATATGCATACTCTCGCCCTCTCGGCATAGGCCTTCAGGAAAACTACGAGGACCAATTCGGAAGAAGCGACAACTTCGCGCGCATTATCCACAACGGCAACTGGCCACGCAAAGCCTACAAACAGCTCAAACGCCTCGGTATCGAAATCAATCCATCTGACATCATGGAACGCGAAGACTACGTCCGGATGATACGATCATGAAATTGCAAAAATTCATAAACTCCATCTTCTCCAAACCCAACGCAGAACAATACCATATCGAGCCTTCCGGCTACGGCATCCGCTTCCATTCACTGAAGCACGAAGAGTGCACAAAAGGAAGCGCTCCCGATGCACTCCAATTTCAATACGTCACGCTTCAGATGCTCTGCGAACAAGGTGAGGCTGAACCTGTCACCAACGGGTTCTTCCTTCCCGATGATGTCGCAACGCGCCTCGCGCCAGATGACAGAATGCTCCTTGGCCTTCCTGAACCATGGCCCGGTCGCTTTGAGCTTGAGGTTCGTGGGCAAAGCTACTCTCCATCATTTCGTCTAGAAATCATCCTCGTCCGCCCTAACCAGCAACGGACGAAGCACTACCGCTTGGCAGGTCCACTCCTCATTCTTGGCGAAGACGAAGAGTATCTGCCTGACGAATCGCAGTACGCCGCACTGTTTGCCATTCAAAAGCATGGAGCACTCTCCGAGGATAACAAGACCGAAGGTGCTAACCTTGCGGCGGTCTACGCGCTCCAGCAGGCAAAAACTGGCGGGGTCCATATTGATCTGAGACATTTCGACGACACCGCCATTCAGCAGCCAGACAAAGTCAGCATATCCATTGTGGAAGCCCCAGACGGAAGCCTGCGCCTTATCCCAGACTTTGGGCTGGGTGACGCGCCTAATGACATTGAGGAGCGCCTTGGCCAACTGGAAGGAGCCGACAATACAGCCCTGAGAATTGGCAAACGAATTGTCCTACTGGATGAAAAGCGCATGGAAGGCGTTCAGGAGGTGCTATCAAACAGGCAAATTCCTGCCGCCGAAAAGCTTCAGTTTCTCAAAGAGCCCACAGCGTTCATCAACGCCAGCCTTGTTGACCTTGATGAAAATCCTTCTATCAGGGTGCATGGAGCAGAAGTCTTCCAAAAGGCGTATTTCGGTGAAACCGACGCGCAAACCATGACGTGGTTTGGAGACCCCGATAGCGAACCCGATGTTTTTACGCTTTCGGATGCGGGCAACTTCATAAAAGACCGAGAGGAATTCGCAAAGCTTACAAAGCAGGTTGAGCTGGCGACGTCAAAAGGCGACACATCCATTTCATTCAAAGATAAAACCATTCTCCTGCCTGCAAACAAGGAAGAGCTAAGCGACACTCTCGCTGTACTTGGCAAAACCATTTCTGACGTCGATGAGAAGGCCCCCCGCCCAGTTAAACCCGCCTCGCACAAAGAACAGAACGAGTCGCAGGCAGGGCCAAACATCACGGTCAAGATCGACCTCAACGATGAGGACGTCGCAGACGGCTTTCTCACTCTTACAGCAGGAAAATGCCAACTTTATTCTGGCCCGATTTGCGGTAACGGGTGCAAATACAAGCCGTTCAACTATCAGCGGGAAGGGATTTGCTGGCTACTTGGCCTCGCGTGTGAAGCCCTCGCCTTTCCAGAACGGAATCGCTTCGGAGGCGCATTGCTTGCGGATGACATGGGCCTTGGCAAAACCTTCATGACCCTTGCCGCGCTTCAGGTCTACCAAGCTATCATTCGGGAGCAGAGCAAGCCAAAGCCCACGCTCGTCGTTGCCCCGGTTGTCCTTCTGGAAAACTGGTACCAAGAAGTCGAAAATGTCTTCGAGAACAGCCCGTTCGAGGATATCGTCATCCTGCAAGCCAATGCTGATTTGCCAAGGTACAAACAAAACGGTGCCGGACGCGAAACCACAGCTCATCAAACTCAAGATGGGGCAGAGACGGCAATTCGCTATTCGCTGAAAGTCGGTAAGGGATTTGGCAACCTTCGTCTGGACATGCCCGGACGTCTTGTCCTCACCAACTACGACACCCTTCGTGATTATCAATTCTCAATGAGCAGGGTTGACTGGGGGATGGTCATCTTTGACGAAGCTCAAGACATCAAAAATCCTAACGCCATGAAATCCCGCGCAGCGAAAGCGCTCAAAGCAGACTTCCGACTTGCGGTCACCGGCACCCCTGTCGAGAATAGCTTGCGGGACTTTTGGTCCATCTTCGACACCGTCAGCCCGGGCTTCCTTGGATCATACAAGGAGTTCAACAAGACCTACATTTCGCCAATCAACAGGGCGACCACAACAGAAAAGGACGCCACCCGCGTGGCAGTTGGCAAGCAGCTTTACCAGCACGTTGGAGAGTTGATGCTCCGGCGAAACAAGGAAGACTCACTGGACGGCCTGCCGCAAAAAATCATCCATGATGGCGGTGAGGATAAAAGCTACTGCGTCATGATGAACGGCATTCAGCAAGAACGCTATGACGCGGTCATTGCAAGCGTTACCGCTGCCAAGGCTTCCGGCGACACCCAAAAAATCCAGCAGGCAATTCTGCCCGGCCTACGACGCCTGCGCGACGTATCGCTTCACCCGGACCTTCTCGATGGCGGAACGCCTGAGGCTTCATCATCCAACGCCCAGAAAGCGAGAAACTCACTTTTCAAATCCGAAAAGCTCAAACTCATGCTGAGCATTCTGGAAGAGATCAAAGCGCGGGATGAAAAGGTCATCATTTTTGCCATCAACAAAAAGCTCCAAAAAGCCTTGGCTATCAACCTCAAGGCCATATACGGCGTTGAAATTGAAGTCGTTAACGGCGAGACAAAATCCGTTGCGTCTCGCTCAGGCAAAGGTGCGGCCACACGCAAACAACTCATCGACGAATTCCAATCCAAACCCGGCTTTGGGATTATAATCATGTCCCCTCTTGCCGCAGGTGTTGGCCTCACCGTGGTTGGGGCAAACAACGTCATCCACCTGGAACGGCATTGGAACCCAGCCAAAGAGGCGCAGGCAACCGACAGAGTCTACCGCATCGGCGCGACAAAGGATGTTCACGTCTATATCCCGGTTCTCGCCCACCCGAGCCTTAAATCGTTCGACAGAAACCTCCAGCAGCTCCTTGCGGCCAAAACCCAGCTCAAAGATGCCGTCATAAGCCCAACAAAAATCGCCCCTGAAGATTTCGACACTGAAGGCATGTTCGGCTCCAAAGTTCCAACAGACGCCCCCATCACAGCAGACTGGCTGGACACCATAGACTGGACGCTCTTCGAAGCTCTCACTGCAGAGCTCGCAGCCAAGGAATTCGGCGGCGCAAGCTACCTCACTCCTGCCTCAGGAGACTTCGGGGCCGACGTCGTGACAATTTCAGAACGTGCCAACGTCCTCATTCAGTGCAAATGCACAAAAAATGCACTTGATGATGCAAAAATCGCTCTAGAACCGTACAACGCTCGCCCTGAATATGAAGCGCGGCTCAACAAAAAATTCGACAAACTCATCCTGTGCACAAACACAGACTGCATCAGTAAAAAGGTTTACCAGAAGGCTGAGAGATATGGTGTTGAGATTTGGGGGAAAGATAAGATCGCAACTATGCTTCGCGGAGAGAAGATGAGATATACTGACGTGTCAGCACGGCTGACAGCTGAGGTGCTTCATATTTGAAGTAATGTTTTTGATTAGACGGCATGTAGCTCACCTTATAAACTATACACATGCACTATCAAGTCAAACAAGACAAATGCTTAATTTACCAGATATGACAGCAAGTTAAACACATTATCATTTATAAAAGCACCAACGGTCTTTGATGCTATGCTTTGATCATATCATCTCTGGAACTTTTAAATAAGAATAGGAAAACTTAAAGTGAAGTGCAATTTCATTTTATACGCCTTGGTATACCTTATATTTGTATTCGCTGGCTTCGGATGCTCTGGCAACAAAACAACGGATGATTTCATTAAGGAAACCATATCGAACAACTTCGAGGACAAAGGAGAATTCATTCTACTATCTTCATATCCCATCTTAGCAGATCAAAAGAAGGCCTTCATTGCTAATGTTAATTTCACAGGCCAAGGACGAAATTTTTCTCAAGTTGCCTTGCTTATATTCGAAGAATCGAAGCATGCCGAAGAGATGGGGTGCTCCTACGCCACCCCTATAAATGAAGAATTAGTAGAAATGGTGTCGAGCGCGTCTGGACAAGGGACTTATGAACTAGAAAGAAGGCTGTCCTATTATGATAGTGGGCACTGGACTTCTATCCATACAGCTCATTCATCATCCAACGAAGGGTACGGATGTTGTCCACCGAACGGTGTGGGATGCGATGTTAAGGTGATTGAATCAAATTGGTATTACCGAGAGGATCGCTTTACAGGAAAACAGAAATTGCTAGAGACGACTTCAATTCTGTCATACAACCTAAACTACGACGATGAAATTTCAAACAAGAAGAAAGAGGTCTCCTGTAAAATATTTATAATCGATGGCAGAAGCATAAAGCAAACAGAAACAGTCTTAAACTCTACTGCACAGTAGTTACTGACTTCTGGACAGCTAAACAACAATGTTCAAAAACCACAGCACGACTCAAATCGCAACTACAAGCCCCGCATCACACCGGGGCTTGTAGTGATCCTGCCACACAAAAGAGCCCTCCACTTCGTGAACTGCTGACCATTATGAATCATCTAAAAAAATGACCAAAACTCGACGTCCTAACCGCCAAAGCCCAACACGCCATGGTAGTCCTCCCATTTTTAGGAGGCCTGAAAAGTAGAGGCTATGCGGCCCTTCTCAGTTTCTGCG